>JADMJJ010000083.1 GCA_018780645.1 Burkholderiaceae bacterium | reverse complement strand
ACTTGGCTACGAACCAAGGGGTCGTGGGTTCGATTCCTGCCAGCCGCACCAAAAAAGTGAGTGGGTCAGAAGTGAAAGCTTCTGACCCATTTTGCTTTTAGGGCCCCGAACGCTCCTTGCGCTCAGCGATCCAGACCCAGCTCCCTGAGGATCTCCTGCGTGTGCGCACCCGGCTCGGGCGGCGATTGAGGCAGGCGTGCCGGGGTTCTTGAGAAGCGCGGTGAGGGCGCTGGCTGCAGCACCCCATCGACCTCGACAAAATTGCCGCGCGCCTGGTTGTGTGGATGCTCCGGCGCTTCGGCCAGGCTCAGCACCGGGGCCACGCAGGCGTCGGTTCCCTCCAGCGCGGCGCACCAGTCGTCGCAGGTTCGCATCTTGATGCGCTCGGCCACGCGGGCTCGCAGCCCGGGCCAGTCACGCAGCTGGTACTGGCGCGCGGCGTCCACGTCGTCGAAACCCAGGCGCCGCAGCAACTCGGCATAGAACTGCGGCTCGATCGCCCCCAGGCTCAGATGCTTGCCATCGGCGCATTCGAACGTGTCGTAAAAGGGCGAGCTGTGCAGAAAGAAGTTCTGCTCGGGGGCATCGCGCCAGAAGTTTTGCGCGCGCAGGCTGTGGATCAGCGTGGCCATGGTGTTCACGCCGTCCACCATCGCCGCATCGATGACCTGGCCGCGGCCGGAACTGCGCGCCTCCAGCAAGGCACAGACCAGGCCGAAGGCCAGGAATAGCGCACCGCCGGCCATGTCGCCGATCATCGTCGCCGGAATCGTCGGTGCCGTGCCGGCACGGGCAGACAGGCTCAGCACGCCGGTCAGCGCGACATAGTTGATGTCATGCCCGGCCGCCTGCGCCAGCGGGCCGGTCTGGCCCCAACCGGTGACGCGGCCATAGACCAGGCGCGGATTGCGCGCCAGCGCCGGCTCCGGTCCCAGGCCGAGGCGCTCCATCACACCGGGGCGATAGCCCTCGATCAGGCCGTCGGCACGGTCCAGCAGCCGCAGGGCGGCCTCCAGGTCGGCGGGAAGTTTCAGGTTCAAGGCGATCGAGCGCTTGCCGCGGTTCAGCATGCCGCCAGCGCCCACACTCAGTGCCGTGCCTGCGCGTTCGATGACGATCACGTCGGCGCCCATATCGGCCAGCAACATGCCGCAGAACGGCCCGGGGCCGATGCCGGCGAACTCGACGATGCGCAGACCGGCCAGCGGGCCTGTAGGAGGCGAGGGGTGGGTCACGGGTGCTCAGCGCTCCAGCCAGGCCTTGCGGAAGCTGTCCATCAGCGGCTGCAGCAGATAGCCGAAGAAGGTGCGCTCGCCGGTGCGGATGAAGATGTCGGCCTGCATGCCGGGCTGCACCTTCTGCTCGCCCAGGCGCTCCAGCTCCGCCTTGGGCACATCGAGCTTGACGGTGAAGTAGCTCAGCTCGGTGCGCGGGTCCAGCACGGCGTCGGCGGACACGTAGGTTACGCTGCCATTGAGCTCGGGCGTGGTGCGGGGGTTGAAGGCATGCAGCTTCAGACCGGCCTGCTGGCCGACCATCACCCGGTCGATATCGGCAGGCAGCACGCGCGCTTCCAGCACCAGGCGGTCATCGCTGGGCACCAGCTCCATGACCACTTCGCCGGGGCCGATCACGCCACCGGCCGTGTGTATCTTCAGCTCGGTGATGGTGCCGCTGACCGGCGCGCGCAGCTCGGTCAGCTCCAGCGTGCGCTTGGTGGCGCTGGCGCGCTCGATCAGCTCGTAGTTCTCGGACTGCACCTTCTTCAGCTCGTTGGCCACCTCCTCCTGGAAGGCGCGGCGCACCTGGAACTTCTTCAGCTCGCGCTCGCTGATGGCGGTGCGGCCCGAGGCGACCTTGGAGACCAGCTCGTCGCGTTCGCCCTTGAGCCGGGCGATGTCGCGATCGACGGCGCGCAGCCGGGTCTTCTCGACCATGCCCTGCTTGTCGAGATCGATCAGGCCCTTGAGGTCGTTCTCCAGGCTTTCGATCTGCTCGTTCTTCGAGCGCTGCTGCGACTGGAAGCCGGTGATCTCGTTGCGCAGCGCGGCCACCTGCTCGTCCAGAATACCCAGTTCGCCGGCCCGCGAGCTGCGCCGCGCGGCAAACATGGCCTGCTGGGCGCGCAGGATCTGCGCCACCTGTTCGTTGTCGACACGCTGGGTCAGCTCGGTCGGGAACTCGATCGTGGATTTCTCATCGCGCTCGGCCTTCAGCCGCGCCTCTGTGGCCAGGGCCACGTCGCGACCGCCGACGACCACGCCGTGGGCTGCTCCGGCCCGGGTTTCGTCGAGCTGCACCAACACGTCACCGGCCTTCACCGTGCTGCCGTCCTGCACCAGGATCTTCTTGACCACGCCGCCCTCGGAGTGCTGGATCTTCTTGCGGCTGGTGTCGACCTTGACCGAGCCCTGGGCGACCACGGCAGATGACAAGGGCGCCAGCGTGGACCAGACGACCGACACGCCTATCGTGCCGGCAATGATGGCCAGACCGATCAGGTTCCAGCGGCGGCCGTCCTGGGCGGCGCGCTCGTCGCCGACCACCAGCCTGGCCAGTGCCTGATCGCGAAGGCTGACGTCAGCCATTGCGTGCTCCAGAGGATTCGACGAGGGTCGCGGGGTCGGGTCTTGCCACTACGCGGCGGGTGATCTGCGGCATCACCTCGGCGGTGGGGCCGTAGTTGGCGATCTGGCCGTTCAGCATCACCAGCAGGAAGTCGGTGCCGCCCAGCAGCGCCGGCCGGTGGGCGATGACGATGACGGTGCTGCCCAGCGCACGCAGCTGCTCCATCGCCTGGCGCACGGCGTTCTCGCCCTCGGCGTCGAGGTTGGAGGTGGGTTCGTCCAGCACGACCAGCGGCGGTGTGCGGTAAAAGGCCCGGGCCAAGCCGACGCGCTGGCGCTGGCCGCCGGACAGATTGGCACCGGCCGCGCCGATCTGGGTTTCATAACCCTGGGGCAGGGCCAGAATCATCGTGTGGGCACCGGCCAGCTGGGCGGCCTCGACCACCTTCTCCGGGTCGACGGCGCCGAAGCGGGCGATATTGTCGGCCACGGTGCCGGGGAACAGCTCGATGTCCTGCGGCAGATAGCCGATGTGCGGGCCGACGTCATCGCGCCGCCAGTCGGCGATATTGACGCCGTCCAGCCGCACCACGCCGACGGCCGGGCGCCAGACGCCGACGGCCAGCCGCGCCAGCGTCGACTTGCCGGCTGCGCTGGGGCCGGTGATGCCCAGGCACTTGCCGGCCTCGAGCTTGAAGCGCAGGTCCTGCACCGTCAGCCGCCGCGCCTCGGGCGGGCCGCCCGACACGCCATCGAACAGCAGCAGGCCGGCCGGCTTGGGCAGGGGCATGGCCTCGGGTTCGGGCTTCTGGCCGGCCACGTCCCTGGACAGGCGGCGGTAGGCCTCGCGGGCCTGCAGAAAGCCGCGCCAGCCGGCGATCGCCGCCTCGATAGGCTGAAGGCCGCGGCCCATGATGATGGAGGCGGCAATCATCACCCCGGCCGAACTCTGCTGCTGTATCACCAGCCAGGCGCCGACGCCCAGGATGGCGATCTGCAGGAACAGGCGCACCGCCTTGGCCACGGCCGCCACATTGCCGGCACGGTCGCTGGCCACGCCCTGCAGGCCAATGCCGAAGTCATGCCGCTCGCGCCACAGCCGGGTCAGCGCCGGCAGCATGCCCATGGCCTTGATGACCTCGGCATTGCGTGCCGAGACCTCGGCGAACTGGGTGCTGGCCGACATCTCCTTGCCCGCCTCGGCCAGCGGCGCGCGCGTGCTGCGCTCGTTCCACAGGCCCAGCAGGAACAGCACGATGCCGCCGATCAGCGCCACATGGCCCAGCCAGGGATGGAGCAGATAGACCAGGCCGATATAGATGGGCGACCAGGGGGCGTCGAGCAGGCTGAGCATCGTGGCGCCGGTGGCAAAGCCGCGCACGTTGTCGAGGTCGCGCAGCGACTGGCCGCTGCGCCCGGCCGCCAGCGTGCCCGAGAACACCAGGCCGGACAGCTGGGCGTCCAGCCGCGCGCCCAGGCGCACCAGCAGGCGCGAGCGCACCACTTCCAAGGCCGCCAGGGTGGCCAGGCAGGCGGCGGCGAAGAGCGTCAGGTAGAGCAGGGTGGCGCCGCTGCGCGAGGCCAGCACGCGGTCATAGACCTGCAGCATGTAGACCGAGGAGGTCAGGGCCAGCAGATTGATGAAGAAGCTGAAAAAGGCCACCTGCCTGAGCGTGGCCGAGGTGACCTGCACCGCACGCCCCAGCGGTGTGTCCAACGGGGGGCGTTCAAATCCGAACATGGCGCGGCCGGCGGTCCGGCTGGAGGCTTGCGGGCGGGGTTTCCGACGGTTTGAGCGGGCTCGTGTGTATGCAGGGGCTGCGCATGCGCTTCAGTGTACCGGCCGGCGGCGCAGCACAGGCAACAGTGCCAGACCGCCGAGCATCAGGGCCCAGGTGCCGGGCTCGGGAACCAGGGAGCCTTGGAGGCTGAAGGCCTGACTCGCCGGAGGCTGATCGCTGGTGGTGCCTTGCCAGTACCATTCGACCAGGTCGCTCTTGTTCCAGATGGCGATCTTGGTGGCGGTCAGCGGCGCGTCGGTGATGTCCAGGGTGTACTGCTGCACGCCGTTGGCGGCTGGTATGACCGTCAAGCTACCGGCCAGCGACACAGCGCTATCGCCCAGAAACACTTCGAAGCTGCTGTCGTCGTTACCGTCGTTGTAGTAACCCCACCAGACGACCTTGTCGAGCATCGCGCCGGGCAGGGCCACAAAGCTCTGACTCACCGGTGATCCGCCGTTGAAGTCTGATTCGTTGCCATTGGTTGCGCCCAGATAGGGAGCGAAACTGCCGACCACCAGTTCGGCGGCATGGCTGGAGAGGGTCGAACCCAGCAATATCGCGGCGGCAAGGAGCTTGGAGGCGGGCTTGGAGAAGTGGCTGTACATCATGGACTCCCGGTTGGGCGGTAGATCGTGATTGATTGAATTGGAAATCGCGGATATCGGAAGGGGCTGAGGGCTATCCCTAGGGCCCCCCCGTTCAAGGGAGTACCTCGACCAGTGGCACCCCGATCGGGGCGAACTGGAATTCGATCCAGTCGACCAGGAAGTCACTGCCATGCTGTACGCCATTGGCATCGGTGTAGACCGTCGAGCCCAGGCCTCCGACCGGGTTGACGTAGCTGCCGAAGTTGAACTCGGTGCCGTGGTAGCCACCGGCCATCAACTCGACCGCAACGAAGCCGGCTGCTGCTGACAGCGTGAGCTGCTTCGTGCCGCTGGCGCTGTTGGCGGCAAATACCGTCTCGCCGACGACCTGGCCATTGCCATCCAGCAGGCGCAGCAGACCACCCTCGGTGAAGACGGTGCCGTCGTCGTTGATGAAGAAGCGCGACAGGTTCATCGTCACTGAGGTCGCTTCGTGGTCCAGGTTGAAGCGCAGACCCTCCTTGCCATCAACTTCTTGCCGCACGGTGCTGGTCAGAACCGATTGACCACTGACACCGAGGTCGCCGGCGTAGCCGTCCAGCCCGGACAGCAGTTGTGGGCTGGCACCGGTCAACTTGATGGCGCTCCAGGCCTCGGCACCGTTGGTGATATCTGCCTTGTGAACGATGTCGATGTCGGCGTGGCTCCAGGCCACCTGCCAGTCCAGCCCGGCGCCTGTCCGCTGCGCGGGTGCGTCGCCAATTCGCACTGTCTGAGATTGCCCGCCGCCCACCGCCACCTGCACGCTGCCCGCATTGGCCCAGGTGCCGTCTTCGTCCACCAGGCCGACCGACACCGTGCGGTTGCCCGCCGTGCCGAACACATGGTTGACGTTGCCGCCTGCGGCCACGGTCTGCGTCGTGCCATCACCCCAGTCGATGATGTAGCTGCTGACCGTGTCCTGGCCCGGGTCGGTGACCGCGCCGAGGTTAAGCGCATAGGTCTGGCCCGCGGTGGCTGAGGCCGCGCCGGACAGCGCGATCGTCGGTGCCACATTGTTGACGGTGATGTCCTTGACCTGGTTGGCGGAACCGCCGTCGCCGTCATTGACGGTGACGCTGATACTGCGTGCGGTGCTGTTGACCGGGCCATCCTGATCGTCGGCGAAGACATGCTGGACATTGCCGCCGAGCGCGGCCAGTTCGGCGGCCGTGAGGTTCTGCAGCGCCGAGCCATCACCCCAGTCGATGCTGTAGCTCAGCGGGTCGGCGGCGCCGGCCGCATCGCTGCCGGCAATGCTCAGGGTGTAGCTGCCGCCCTCGTTGAGGCTGTCCACGCCGGAAATGTTCAGCAGCGGTGCGACGTTGTTGACGGTGAGGTTCTTGCTGCCCAGCTCAAAGGTGCCGTCTTCATCCGTGGCGCTGACGGTGATCGTCTGCGCCGTGCCACCGGCGGCGCCATCGGCGTAGCTGTGGCTGAAGCTGCCGGCCGCCGCCGCCCATTGCGCGGCGGTGAAGACGTCCGTTGCCCCATCGCCCCAGGCAATGCTGTAGCTGCTGCGACTGTCCATGCCCGGATCATTCACCGCGCCGACATTGAGCGTGTAGAGGCTGGCCTCGTTGACGCTGTCGGCCCCGGTGACGGCCGCCGTGGGCGCCACATTGCTGACGGTGATGTCCATGGCCTGGTTGGCCGAGCCGCCATCGCCATCATTGACTGTGACGCTGATGCTGCGCAGGCTGGCGTTGTTGGCGCCGTCGTCATCGTCGGCATAGACATGCTGGACATTGCCGCCCAGCAGGGCCAGCTCGGCCGCCGTCAGGTTCTGCAGCGCCGAGCCATCACCCCAATCGATGCTGTAGCTCAGCGGATCTGCCGCGCCGGCCGCGTCGCTGCCGGCGATGCTCAGCGTGTAGGTGCCGCCCTCGTTGAGACCGGCCGCGCCGGAGATGTTCAAGCTCGGGCCGACGTTGTTGACCGTGAGGCTCTTGGTGCCCAGCACGAAGATGCCGTCTTCGTCGCTGGCGCTGACGGTGATGGTCTGGGCCGTGCCGCCGGCGGCGCCATCGGCATAGTTGTGGCTGAAGCTGCCGGCTGCTGCCGCCCATTGCGCGACCGTGAAGTTGCTGGTCGAGCCATCGCCCCAGTCAATGCTGTAGCCGGTGCGGGTATCGGCACCCGGATCGGTCACTGCACCGACATTGAGCGTGTAGAGGCTGGCCTCGTTGACGCTGTCGGCACCGCTGACCACCGCGGAGGGCGCCAGGTTGTCGACATGGACGTTGAAGCTGTCGGTGGCCGATTCGCCTGCTACGTCGGTAATCGTCAGGCTCACCACATGGTCGGCAACGCCGTCGGCGAACACATGGCTGAGATCCACGCTGCGCACCGGGGTGCTGCCATTGATGACGGTGCCGTCGCCATAGTCGACGATGTAGGTCCAGCCAGGTGCGCCGTTGTCATCGCCGTCGCCAAAGTTGACGGTACGGGTGAACAGTGCGCCCTCGGACAGGATGACATTGCTGCCGGCGTCGAAGGATACGGTGGGCGTTGCCGCCACGGCCTCGACATTCAAGCTGCCGGCATTGGCCCAGCTGCCGTCCTCGTCAACCAGGCCGACGACGATGGTCCGATTGCCCGTCGTGGCGTAGATGTGATTGACGTCACCGCCTGCGGCCACGGCCTCGGTGTTGCCGTCGCCCCAGTCGATCAGATAGCTGGTGACGGTGTCGGTGCCCGGATCGGTGACGGCCCCAAGGTTCAGTGTGTAGGCCAGGCCGACCTGCACCGTGGCCGCGCCGGACAGCGCGATCATGGGAGCCACATTGTCGACGTTGATGCCCTTGAGCTGGTTGGCGCTGCCACCATCGCCGTCGTTGGCGGTTACGCTGATGTTGCGGGCCGTGCTGTTGACCGGGCCGTCCTGGTCATCGGCAAACACATGCTGGACATTGCCGCCGAGCAGGGCCAGTTCGGCCGCCGTCAGGTTCTGCAGCGCCGAGCCATCGCCCCAGTCGATGCTGTAGCTCAGCGGGTCGGCCGCGCCGGCCGCATCGCTGGCGACGATGTTCAGCGTATAGGTGCCGCCCTCGTTCAGGCTGTCGGCGCCGGAGATGTTCAGCACAGGGCCGACGTTGTTGACGGTGAGGTTCTTCGTGCCGAGCACAAAAGTGCCGTCTTCGTCGGTGGCGCTGACGGTGATGGTCTGCGCCGTGCCACCGGCTGCGCCATCGGCATAGCTGTGGCTGAAACTACCCGCCGCTGCCGCCCATTGCGCGGCGCTGAAGTTGCTGGTCGAGCCATCGCCCCAGTCAATGCTGTAGCCGCTGCGGGTGTCTGCTCCCGGATCGCTCACCGCACCGACATTGAGCGTGTAGAGGCTGGCCTCGTTGACGCTGTCGGCCCCTGTGACGGCCGCCGTGGGTGCAACGTTGCTGACGGTGATGTCCTTGACCTGGTTGGCCGAGCCGTCATCGCCATCATTGACAGTGACGCTGATGCTGCGCAGGCTGGCATTGTTGGCGCCGTCGTCATCGTCGGCATAGACGTGGGCCACATTGCCGCCCAGAACAGCCAATTCGGCAGCCGTCAGATTCTGCAGCGCAGAGCCATCGCCCCAGTCGATGCTGTAGGTGAGCGGATCGGCCGCACCGGCCACATCGCTGCCGACGATGTTCAGCGTGTAGCTGCCGCCCTCGTTCACCCCGGCCGCGCCGGAGATGTTCAAGGTCGGGCCGACGTTGTTGACGGTGAGGTTCTTCGTGCCCAGCACAAAGGTACCGTCTTCATCGGTGGCGCTGACGGTGATGGTCTGCGCCGTGCCACCAGCTGCGCCATCGGCGTAGTTGTGGGTGAAGCTGCCTGCAGCGGCCGCCCATTGCGCGGCGCTGAAGTTGCTGGTCGAGCCATCGCCCCAGGCAATGCTGTAGCCGCTGCGGGTATCGGCACCCGGATCGGTCACCGCGCCGACGTTGAGCGTGTAGAGGCCGGCCTCGTTGACGCTGTCGGCACCGGTGACCGCCGCGGTGGGCGCCACATTGCTGACAGTGATGTCCTTGACCTGGTTGGCCGTTCCGCCGTCGCCATCATTGACGGTGACGCTGATGCTACGCAGGCTGGCGTTGTTCGGGCCGTTGTCGTCATCGGCATAGACGTGGGCCACATTGCCGCCCAGGACGGCCAACTCGGCTGCGGTCAGATTCTGCAGCGCAGAGCCATCGCCCCAGTCGATGCTGTAGGTCAGCGGATCGGCCGCACCGGCGACATCGCTGCCGATGATGTTCAGCGTGTACGTACCCCCCTCGTCGAGGCCAGCCGCCCCCGAGATGTTCAGCACCGGGCCGACATTGTTGACGGTGATGTTCTTGCTGCCCAGCACGAAAGTGCCGTCCTCATCGGTGGCGCTGACGCTGATGGTCTGGCCCGTGCCACCGGCTGCACCATCGGCGTAGGTGTGGGTGAAGACACCGGCTGCCGCGGTCCACTGAGCGACGGTGAAGTTGTCCGTCGCGCCATCGCCCCAGGCAATGCTGTAGCCGGTGCGGGTGTCGGGGCCGGGGTCGGTCACCGCACCCACATTGAGGGTGTAGACACTGGTCTCGTCGACGCTGTCGGCGCCGGTCAGCGGGGCTGCCGGGGCCACATTGAGGACGGCGATGTTCTTGACCTGATTCGTCGACGCACCGTCGCCGTCATTGACGGTGGCGCTGATACTGCGCGCGCTGGCATTGTTGGGGCCATCGTCATCATCGACGAAGACATGATTGACATTGCCGCTCAGCGCAGCGAGTTGTCCTGCGCTCAGGTTCTGCACCGGCGAGCCATCACCCCAGTCGATGCTGTAGCTCAGCGGGTCACCGGCACCACCGGCGTCGGTGGCGGCAATGTTCAGCGTGTAGCCAATGCCCTCGTTGCTGTTGTCGGCACCGGTCAGTACCAGGATGGGCGCGACATTGCCCACGGTAACGCTCTTCGTGCCCGCCGTGTGCGTGCCGTCCTCGTCGAGCACCTGCAGCACGATGGTGCGCAGGGTGCCGCCATTGCCGCCGTCGGCGAACACATGGTTGACCACGCCGCCGCCGGCCAGCAGGGCCGCGAACTCGGCCGGTGTGTACTCCTGCACGGCGCTGCCGTCGCCCCAGTTGAGGCGGTACAGGGTGGCCGTGTCGGTGCCCGGGTCGACCAGGGCGCCCAGGGTCAACGAATAGCTGCTGCCTTCATCCGACGTATTCGCGCCGCTGAGTGGCACAACCGGTACCACATTGAGCACGGTCAGATTGTGCTGGCCGGCGACCAGGAAGGTGCCGTCCTCGTTGACCAGGTCCACCGTCACCGAGCGCGGAGTGCCGCCGATATTACCGTCGGCATAGATATGGCTGAACTGGCGATCGGCCGGCATGTCGGCAGCGGCCACGATCACGGTGCTGCCGTCTCCCCAGTGGAGGCGGTACTCGCTGACCACATCGGTGCCGCTGTCGTTCACGCCGCCCAGCGTGACGATGTAGTTGGATCCCTCGCTGACCGAGCCGGCACCGAACACGCTGAGTGTGGGCGCCACGTCGTTAACGGTGACGAGGAACTTGTCATTGCCCTGCTGGGCGCCCGAGTCATCGACAGTCACGCTGACCTCGAACGGCGTGACCTGGTTGTCGGTGAAGTAGTGGCCGATATTGAAGCTAGTGGCCGCGCCGCTGATGCCGAACACCTGCGCTGCGCTGCCATCACCCCAGTCCACCGTCACGGTGCGGCCGACCGGGTCCTGGTCGGTCGGATCGGTGAAGTTGATGGTGCGCGAGAAGAACACGCCCTCCTGGGCCGTGGCGTCCAGGCCCGCGTCGACGACAATGACCTCGGCCGGCGCACTGACGGTGACGTTGCGGGTGCCGGCGTTCGGGAAGTTGCCGTCTTCGTCGGTGACGCCGACGACGATGGCAAAGCTGCCCGGCGTCGCATAGGTGTGGGTGAGCTGCCGATTGCCAGGCAGGTCGGCCACACTGACGAGCTGGGGCGGCGTGCCGTCGCCCCAGTCGATGGAGTAGCTGGTCTCGGTGTCGGCGCCGGGGTCAATCACGCCACCCAGCTGCAGGGTGTAGACCTGGCCGCTCTCGACGGTGTTGTCGCCGAACAGGTTCAGCGTCGGGGCCACATTGGCCACCACCACCTGGAAGGTGTCGGTCTCCACGCTATTGGGCTGGCCCTGCTGGTCATCGGCCGTGAGGGTGACGGTATAGGTGTCGTTGTCCGGCAGGTTCAGATTGAAGCTGGGTGTGGGGCTGTTGGTGCTGAACTGGTAACTACCGGTCTGGCCGAGGTTGCCGACCCAGCTGACGGTGATCTGGTGCGTGTCGGTCGGGTCCGGGTCGCTGAGCGTGAAGCCGCGCGAAAAGTTCGTTCCCTCGTTGGCCGTGCCATCGACGCCCGCCTCCAGGCCGGGCCCGTCATTGACGTTGGTGAGGGTGATGTTGGTGAAGACCGAGCCGCTGGCGAACACATTGCCATCGCTGCCGGTCCATCGGAACTGGTCCGGGCCGTAGAAGTTGAGATTGCCCTTGTAGACCAACAGGCCGGCGGCAAGATCGGCGGCACTGATTTCCTGGCCGGGCAGTACGTCCGCGCCATTGAACTTCAGCGTGCCCGAGGCGGGCAGGGTGATCAGCTTGATCGCGGCCAGGGTCTGACCCTCGGCATCGCTGAAGCCGCTGGCGAACAGGGCCTCGGTCAGCACGATGTCGGTGTCTTCCGGGCCGTTGACAATCACATCCTGCACATTGGGTGCCGTATTGGCAAAGCGTTGCAGGCGAATGTCCCAGGTGTCGTTGCCGCCATTGGCGGCCTGCAGATAGCCGTGATAGGCGACGACAAAGCCACCATCGGGCATCTCGACGATGTCCGGCCCACCCTTGGGGTCATAGTAGGCGTTGGCGTTGACGGCCAACTGGCTGTCCACCTGCCGGCCGGTGGAGTCGAACTGCTGCAGCCAGAGGTCGTCGCCATCGGTCCAGCTGACGACGAAGCCGCCGTTCACCAGCGAGGCCACGGTGGGCTCGCTCTGATTGCCGCTGACCAGATAGTTGACGCGCAACTCGCCGCCGACGGCGGTGCCGGTGGCGTCAAAGCGCTGCCCGTAGATGCCGCCGCTCGAGGTGTCCTGGCCCTCCGAGCGCCAGACCACCACATAGCCGCCATCTTTCAGCGCAGCCACCGATGGCGTACTCTGGTTGCTCTCGATATAGGTGTTGAGGCGCTGCTCGCTGCCGTCGGGGCTGCCATCGATATTGAAGCGCTGGGCATAGATGCCGCCGCTGCTGCCGTCCTGGCCTTCAGAGCGCCAGGTGACGACGAAGCGGCCGTCTTCCAGCAGCGCAATCGAGGGCTCGCTCTGCGTGGTGAACTGGGTGGCCGAAATCGGCGTGTTGGCACGTATTTCGTCGCCCAGCTTGGCGCCGCTGGCGTCGTAGCGCTGGAAGAAGGTGTCGTAGTACTGGCCGTCGCGCTGGTTATCGGAGTACCAGGCGACGATGAAGCCGCCGGTGCTGCTCTGTGTCACCGCGGGCTGGTACTGGCTGCCGACGGTCGTGGTATTGACCCGGGATTCGATGCCGTCCTTGGTGCCATCGGCGGCGAAGACTTGCATATAGACGCCGGAGCCCGAACCATCGCCGTTGTCGGAGCGCCAGACGACGGCGAACTTGCCGTCGGCCAGGGCCACCGCGCCGGGTTCGTACTGGGCGCCGCTGGTCGTCGTGTTGACCAGGAACTGCACACCGACCTTGTTGTCGACGGAGTCGTAGCGCTGCCCGTAGACGCCATAGCTGCTGCCATCGGCGCCCGAGTCATCACGCCACACCACCACATAACCGTTGTCCGACAGGCGGGCGATCGAGGGTGTGTACTGCTGCCCGGCTATAGCCGTATTGACGGTTTGCTGCACGCCCAGCGGCACGGCGCCGTCGGACTGCGGTGTGATATTGATGGTCACCGCCTGCGGGGCGGTGACACCACCGTCGCCATCGGAGATGCGCACAGAGAGCGTGCGGCTCGGTTCCGGGTTGGACAGGAAGTTCTGGTAGGTCAGGTTCTCGACCAGGGCTTCCACCGCCACCGCGGTCGCATTGGCATTGAACTGCACCGTCAGCGCACCGCCGTTCACGCCATTGGCGATCAGGGTGCCGATGACCGTGCCCTCATAGCTGACGTTGGCGCCCGAGACGCCGATCTGCGCCGTGCCCGTGCCCTGGTTGCGTATGCCCAATTGATCCTGGGCATTGATGCCCGGAATGCCGAACTGGTTCGGATTGCCATAGGGGGTGACGTAGCTGACGTCCAGGCGTCCGCCGGCAAAGTTGGTCGAGTCGCTGTCGAACAGGCCAACTCCCGGGTCTATGCGTTGCGGCCCGAGATTGAGATCGTTTTCGAGGAAGGTGACGCTGGTGGTCAGGTCCACCAGCACCGGTGCCGCCTGGCGCGGGAAGTCCGCCGGGTTGCCGACCAGGCGCTGGAAGATGCCCGAGCCGTCGCCATCAGTATTGCCCTGCCAGGCCACCACGAAGGCGCCATTGGCCAGTGCGGTGACGTTCTGGCCGGTGTTGCTGGTGGTGTTGTCGAGGCGGGTTTCGCCGTCCACGCGGTTGCCGGCGGCGTCGAACTGCTGGGCCAGCACATCGTACTGACCGGTCTGCTGGTTGTAGCCATGCCAGGTGACCACAAAGCCGCCGTTGGACAGCGTGGCCACGGCCGGTTCGTACTGATAGTGGTAGGTGCTCTCGTTGATGCGGAACTCGGCCGAACTCGGGTTGCCGCTGGCGTCATACAGCCGGCCATAGATGCCGTCCTGGCTGCCATCCTGCTCGCGCGAGGTCCAGACCGCCACAAAGCCTGTGCCATGGCGTGCCAGTTGCACGTCGTACTGGTAGTTCTCGGTGGTGGTGTTGAGACGGAACTCGCCGCCCAGGGCCACACCACTGCTGCTGAAGCGCTGGGCATAGACCCCTGACAGCGAGCCGTCCTGGGCAGAATCGGACCGCCAGGCGACGACGATGTCGCCGCCGCTGAGCTGCACGATATGGGGTTCGTACTGAGCCTGGTTCTCGAAGCCGGTGCTGGTGTTGGCGCGCACCTCGCTGCCCACGGCGGTGCCGGCGGCATTGAAACGCTGGAAGAACACATCGTAGTAGCGGCCGTCGCGGATGCCGTCCGAATACCAGGCCACGGCAAAGCCGCCATCGTTCAAAGCGGTGATGTTCGGCTGGTACTGGCTGCCATTGGTGCTGGTGTTGACCAGCAGTTCGGCACCGGCGCGGGCGCCGCTGGCATCGAACACCTGGGCGATCACGGCCGAGCCGGAGCCATCGCGGCTGTCGCTGCGGAAGGCGACGACAAAGCCACCACCCGCCAGGCCGGTGACCGTTGGCTCGTACTGGCTGTAGGGCGTGTAGTCACTGACGCGGAACTCATTGCCCACCGGGGTGCCCAGTGCGTCATAGCGCTGACCGAAGACGCCATCGCCCCAGCCGTCCTGGCCCTCCGACTCCCAGACAATCACATAGCCGCCATCGGCGAGCCGGGCCACATCGGGCTGCTGCTGTGCGTTCACCGCGTAGGTGTTGACGCGCTCGGGCAGGTACAGCGGCGCCGGGCCATCGGCCTCGGGGGTGACATCGATGGTCAGCACCCTTGGGGTGCTGGTCGTGCCGTCGCCGTCGCTCAGCTGCAGGCTGACGACACGCGAGGGCACCGGGTCGGTGGAGATGTTGCGGTAGCTGAGGTTCTCGATCACTGCCTCGACGGCCTGCTGCGAGGCCGCCGCATTCCACTGCACGATCAGGTCCTTGCCGCCGCTGCCGTCGGACAGGATGCTGCCTATGGTCACGCCGCCATAGCGCACATTCGCGCCGACCACGTCCACCTGGCCAGCGCCATTGCCCTGGTTGCGAATGAAGAACTGGTCCTGCGAGGGCAGGTTCTCGTTCAGGTCGACGCCCTGGCTGCTGTAGCCGGAGATCACCGACACCACCATCTGGCCGCCGTCGAAATTGGCCGAGTCGGCGTCGAACACGCTGACGGCCGCATCGATCAACACGCCGGCCGGCTGGTTGGCGGCGTTCTCGCCCACCGTCAGGCTGCTGACCAGGTCGGTGATCTCGGGCGCGGCTGACTTGGCCAGCGCCCCGGTGGTGCCGAACAGGTTCTGGAAGATGCCGTAGGTGTTGGCGGTGCCGGCTTCCTGGTTGTACGACTGCCAGGCAGCCACGAAACGCCCGCCGCCCAGGCTTGCCAGATTGGGCATGTACTGGTGGTGGACGTTGTAGCTGTTGAGCTGCAGCGGCGCATCGACCTTGTTGCCGATCGCATCGAACTGCTGCGCAAAACTGTCGTAGTTGTTCGACGACGCGTGCCAGGCAATCACATAGCCGCCGGTGTCCAGTGCGGTGATGTGGGGGAGGGCGTCGCTGATCGGTACCGTAGCCCCGTCATTGACCAGCACTTCGCCACCGACCTTGACGCCGGCCGCCGTGAAGCGCTGCGCGATGATGGACCATCCGTTCAGGCCGGGCGCATCGCTCTTGAAGGTGACCACGAAATCTCCGCCGGTCAGCGTGGCGACATCGGCCACCGCCTGGTAGCCGGCGGTGGTGGTGTGGACCTGGAAGGCATCGCCGCGCGGCGTGCCGTCGGCATTCATCAAGCGCGCATAGACGCCCCAGTCGCTGCCGTCCTGGCCCTGGGAGTGATAGGTGATGACATAGCCGCCGTCATTCAGCAGTGCCATCTGCGGATAGGACTGGTTGCCCGAGGTGAAGGAGTTCGGCGGTGCTGCGCCTGGCGTGGCATTGATCAGCACCGGCGCGCCCTGGGCCACACCGGCGGCGTCGTAGTGCTGAACGCGCACCCCGTAGCTGCTGGCGTCGGCATTGTTGTCATCGGACCAGGCGATCACGAAGGCGCCACCGGCCAGGCCCAGCACCATCGCCTGGGTCTGCTCGTAGGTGACGACCGGGCTGACCTTGAACTCGGCGCCCACGGCATTGCCGGCCGCGTCATAGCGCTGGGCGAAGATGCCGTCACTGTTGCCGTCCGGGGCTTCCCAGCTGACGACAAAGCCGCCGGTGCTCAAGGCACCGATGCTCACGCCCTGCGCGCCTTCCTGGGCCCCCGGGGTTGTGGTGTTGATCTGGAACTCGGCGCCCATGGCCGAACCATTGACGTCATAGCGCTGACCGAACACGCCGTAGCCGTCGCTGTCCTGTCCCTCGCTCTGCCAGACCACCACATACTGCCCGGCATTGGCGCCCTGCAAGGCGCCAATGCCGGCGTAGATCTGGTCGCCCGGCGCGTAGGTGTTGACTCGCTGGTCGGCGGGCAGCAGCTTGGCGGCACCATCGACCTGGGTGTTGACGTTGATCGTGATGGTATTGAGCTGCGTGCTCTGGCCGCCATCGCCATCGGACACGACGATGGACACCTGGCGCGAAGGCACCGGGTTGCTGGAGCTGTTGCGGTAGGTCAGGTTCTCGACCACCGCTTCGGCCATGGCGGCGGTGGCGCTGGCATTCCACTGCACGACCAGGTCGCTGCCGTTCTGCCCGTTGCTGACGATGGTGCCGATGGCCACACCGCCGTAGCGCACGGTGGTGCCGTCAAACCCGACCTGGCCGGCGCCGGCACCCTGGTTGCGGATGCTGAAATGGTCCTGGGTGGAAGCGGCGGGGTCGAAACCCTGGCCCGCCCCATAGCCATTGATGACGCTGACGATCAGCTTGCCACCAGCGAAGTTGGCCGAGTCGCCATCGATCACGCGCACACCCGGATCGATCAGCTGCGCCGACGCATTGACGGTGTTCTCATCAAAGCTGACCGAGGCTTCGAGGTCCAGCAATTGTGGCGACTCCTGGCGAACGATGCTGCCCGGTGTGCCGAACAGCTGGCTGAAGACGCCATAGGTGCTGGCCGAGCCGACTTCCTGGTTGTAGGACTGCCAGACGGCGACGAAATTGCTGCCGGACAGGCCGCTGATGTCGGGGTAGATCTGCGTCGGTGCTGTGATGCTGCTGAGATGCAGCGGCCCGTCCACCTTGGCGCCGACAGCGTCGTACTGCTGGGCATAGACGCCGTAGCCGCCTTCGATGATGCTGCCGGTACCGTCCCAGCTGATCACGAAACCGCCATTGCCCAGGGCCGCGATGTGGGGCGAGCGGCCATAGTTGGACGGGAAGTCCGTGCTGTTGACGGCGAACTCCCCACCTACAGTCGCGCCAGCGGCGCTGAAACGCTGACCCCGGACAGTGTTCGTGCCATCGTCATCCCAGACCACGACGAAGTCGCCATTCGCCAGTGTTGCCACATCCGTGTAGTACTGGCTGCCGGTGGTGGTGGTGTTTGCCTTGAACTCGGTGCCCACCTTGGCGCCTGCGGCGTCGAAGCGCTGCCCATAGACGCCCCAGCCACTGCCGTCCTGGCCGTTCGATATCCACACGGCGACAAAGCCGGCTTCGTCGGTGCCGGCCGTTGACGGGTCGTCACGCAGGGCGGCCAGCGCCGGTGTGTACTGGTCATTGGGCAGATAGGTGTTGAGCTGGAACTCGACGCCCACTGCGGCTCCGGCCGCGTCGTAGCGTTGGCCGAACACGCCGTAGCCGCTGGTGTCCTGGCTCTGGCTGGCCCAGGTGATCAGGAAGCCGCCGCCGGCCAGGCCGAGCGGGGCGCCATGGGTCTGGGTGCTGTTGGTGGTCGTGTTGGCGCGGAACTCGCTGCCGGCGGGGCTGCCATCAACGCCGTAGCGCTGCGCATAAACGCCACCGGACGAGCCGTCCTGGGCTTCGCTGTACCAGGTCACCACGAAGCCGCCGCCCGACAGCGCAGCGACCTGCGGATCCTGCTGCGCGCCTGCGCTCAGCGTGTTGATCTGGAACTCGGTGCCATCGGGCACCCCGGCGGCGGTATAACGCTGGCCGAACACGCCCCAGCCACTGCCGTCCTCGCCGTTCGAACGCCACACCACCACATAGGCGCCGGCGTTGGCGCCTTCCAGTGTGGCCACGCGCGGCACCTCCTGGTCGGCGGCCACATAGGTGTTGACCTGCTGGTCGCCGAACAGCGGGCCGGCCCCATCCACCTCGGGGGTGATGTTGATGACGATGGATTGCGCCGTGGTGACTGCGGCGGCATCCCGAACCTGGATCTGCACCGTGCGGCTGGCCAGGGCACCATCGCTGGTGGTCTGGTAGCGGAGGTTCTCGATCACGCGCTCGATGGCGTCGGCCGTGGCCGATGCATTGAAGGTGACGACCAGGCTGCTGCCATTGCCGCCACCGGCGCTGGTGCCGATGAGCACGCCTTCATAGCTGACGTTGCCCGCGGCGAAAGCGACCTCGCCGCTGCCATTGCCCTGGTTGCGTATCGTCAGCTGGTCGTCGGCGCGGGCATTGGCTGTGTAGCTGACGGTCAGGGTGCCGGCATTGAAGCCGGCCACACCGGCGTCAAGCTGCACGGCGCTGTCGATCAGCACACCGGCCTGTGCCGACGCCTCGGTCAAGGTCAGCGAGGCTTCAAGATCGCTCAGTGCCAGCACTGCGGCGGGTGCGGACGCGGCGATGCTCAAGGTCACACTCTGCGCCTCCGAGGCGCCGCCATCGCCGTCGAACAGGCGGAAGGCGATCGTGCGGCTACCGATAGGCGCCGCTCCGGCGTTGTACTGATAGGTGATGTTCTCGGCCACGGCGCGGGCCAACTCCGGCGTCACGCTGGCGTTGAAGACGATGGCCAGCGGTGTGTCGCCGACACCACCGCTGACGGTGCCGATCAGGTTGCCCGGCGCCGTGCCACCGTAGTACAGATTGCTGCCGTTCAGATTGAACTGGCCGGCCAGCGGGGCGACAAAGGACTGCACCGACAGGGTGTCGTTGGCGGTGGCACCCGAGGTGAAGAAGACCAGCAGGCGGCCCACGTCCAGATTGGCCGAGTCGCTGTCTGCGACGTTGAAGTCGCTGTCGATCAGCTGCGGCGTGATGGCCTGGGCCTGGCTCAGGATGCGCGTGGTGCGCAGGTCATCCAGCAGCGGGTTCGCGCTGGGCCGTGCCAGCTCGCCGGCATCGCCGAAGATCTGCTGGGCGATGTCATAGGTGTTGTTGCCACCGTTGGCGGAGGTGTTGTAGTCGGTGTAGGTGACGACGAAGTTGCCGTTGCCGAGGTCGGTGATGGTCGGCGAGGACTCTTCGCCGCTGGAGTTGGAGACCAGCTTGCGTTGGCCGTCAAGCGCCACTCCGGCGGCGTCGTACTGACGGATATAGACGTCGCTGGTTGTGCCGCTGCCGCTGAGGTCGTAGTTGTCGTTGTACCAACTGACGACGAAGCCGCCGGTGGACAGTCCGGTCACCGCCGGCTGGTATTGCCCGCCGTTGGTGGTCTCGTTGATCAGGAACTCGCCACCGGCCTTCACGCCGGCCGCGTCATAGCGCTGGCCGTAGACGCCGGCACTCGATCCGTCCTGGCTGTCCGAGCGCCAGACGACGATGAAACCACCGTCGGCCAGGGTTGCGACCTGGGGCTCGTACTGCGCGCCCGAGGTTGTGGTGTTGATTAGGAAGGTGTCGGAGAAGGTGCCGCTGGCGGCGTCATAGCGCCGTCCGTAGACGCCGTTGCTGCTGCCGTCGTTGCTGCTCTCGTCCTGCCAGACGATCACCAGATTGCCGTTCGCATAGGCCGCCACATGGGGCAGTTGCTGTGTGTTCAGCTGCGGATTTGCCGGGGCGCCCGGCGTGGTGCTGACCCGGGTCTCGGCGGTGACGACGGCGCCGCTGTTGTCATAGCGCTTCAGGTAGATGTCGTAGCCGCTGCCGCCGGCATTGCCGGTCGAGGACCAGACCACGGCGAAGCCGCCGTTGTAGCCGGCCATGGCATTGTGGAACTGGATGTTGTTGGTATGGGTGTTGACGACGAAGTTGCCGCCCTGGGCCGTGCCGGTGGCGTCATAGCGCTGGCCGAACACGCCCCAGCCGTTGCCGTCGCTGGCGTTGTTGTCCTGCCATGTGATGGCGAAGCCGCCATCCGACAGCGCTGCCACATGGGCATAGCTCTGCTCGCCGGTGGTGGTGGCGTTGACGCGGAACTCCGCACCAATGGCCACGCCCTGGGCGCTGAAGCGTTGGGCATAGATGCCTTCGCTGCTGCCGTCCTGCGAGGTGGACTGCCAGGTCACGACATAGCCACCGTCGCTCAGCAAGGCAACTTCGGACTGCTGCTGATGGGCTGTGCGATAGCTGTTGAGGTGCTCCTCGCCATAGGCCTGGGCGATGCCGTCGGCGTCGGGGGTGATGTTGATGGTCAGCAGGTTCGAGGTGCTGGAGCCGCCATCGCCATCGCTGACACGCAGGCCCAGGCCGCGGCTGAGGTTCGGGCTCTGGCTGGTGTTGGCATAGGCCAGGCGCTGTACCAGCGCTTCCACGGCGTCGGCCGTGGCGGCATCACTGTTGAAGTCGATGCGCAGATTCGTGCCATTGCTGCCGCCGCTGATCAGGCCGATGGCAACCCCGCCAAAGCTGACCACATTGCCGGCCACGCCGATCTGTCCTGCGCCATTGCCCTGGCTGAGCACGCTCAGCTGGTCCTGGCTGCTCTGGCCCAGGGTGTAGAACAGGTCCAGCCGTCCGCCATTGAAATTGGCAGAGTCGATGTCGGTCAGGCTGACCGCCGCGTCTATGACCTGTGGCCCGGCATTCACCAGGTTCTCTGCGAAAGTCACTGTGCCGGTGAAGTTGCCCAGGTCGGGGTTGAGCTGGCGGGGCAGCTCGGCCACATCGCCGAACAGCTGCTGGTAGATGCCTGCGGTGCCGTTGTCCTGGGTGTCCGAACGCCAGGCGACGACGAAGTTGCCATTGCCCAGGTCCTCGATCGCCGGTTCGTACTGGTAGCTGCCGGCGGTGTAGCTGTTGACACGGCGGTCGCCATCGATGACGTTGCCGAGGTTGTCGTATTCGCGGATGTAGACGTCGCCGTAGGTGCCCTCGGGACCGGTCGAGTCGTTGTAGAAACTGACGACGAAGCCGCCGCTGCTCAGGCCGGTGACGACCGGCTGGTACTGGCTGCCGCTGGTGGATTCGTTGACGCGGATGGCATCGCCCAGGGCGGTGCCGTCAGCGTCATAGACGCGGGCATAGGTGGCCCAGCCCGAGCCGTCCTGACCACCGGAGTCGCCGTACACGACGACAAAGCCGCCATTGGACAGCATCGCCACCCGGGCCTCGTACTGGTTGCCGGTGGTGATGGTGTTGACCTGGAAGACGGCGCCGAAGGTGGCGCTGGCCGCGTCATAGCGGCGGCCGAACACGCCGTAGCCATTGCCGTCGGCACTTGCCTCGTCCTGCCAGACGATGACCAGATTGCCGTTGGCACTTGCCGCCACATCGGGCAGCTGCTGGTTGTTGCCCACCGGGGTGTTGACCAGCACCTCGCCGCCGAGCTTGGCCCCGGCATTGTCGAAGCGCTGCAGCACGATGTCGTAGCCGCTGCCGCCGGCCTGGGTGTTGGAGGCCCAGACCGCGGCAAAGCCGCCGGTGTAGGCACTGACCACCGTGTGGTACTGGTTGCTGGAGGTGGTGGTGTTGAGCAGCAGCTGGCTGCCGGCGG
>JADMJJ010000122.1 GCA_018780645.1 Burkholderiaceae bacterium | reverse complement strand
CGGCAGATAGCCCGGATAGTCCCTCCACCTCGGCACCCTCAGTCGCTGCGTCTGACGGTGCTGCCCCGAACATACAAGCCCGGATGGAATCCGGGGACGTTGATCGGCTCAGAGTCCCGGATTCCATCCGGGCTACCTAAACCTCCTCGTCATTCGCCGCCGGCTTGGCCTTGCGGCTGCGCTCGGGCCACTGCGTGAGGCCCGCCTTGCCGGCCACCGGCCGGCCCGCCGCGGCGGCGGTGGCCAGGCGCAGCAGGGTGTCGGCGTCCTGTGCGTCCGACGGGTAGAGGCTGATGCCGACGCTGCTGTTAAGGGTCAGGTCATGCCCGGCGACCGACAGCGGCTTGTGCACCGCGTTCTGCAGCTTGCGGGCCACGCGCTCGGCATCCTCGGGCTTCTCGGTCGAGGCCAGCAGCACGCCGAACACATCGGCACCGAGCGAGGCCACCACGTCACTGGCGCGCACACCGGCGCGCAGCCGCACCGCCACCTTGCGGCGCAGCACATTGGCAGCCTCGCGGCCCAGGTCTTCCTTGGCGCGCAGCAGGCCCTCGACGCGCACCACCAGCAGGCCCATCGGCGAGGGCTCGCGCTGGCGCAAGGCCAGCAGATGGTTCATATGCTCCAGCAGCTGGGTGCGGTTGGGCAGGCCGGTGCCCAGATCGGTGGCATAGGCCTTGCGCGCGGCGCGGTCCAGTCTGTGTCGCTCGATGCTCAGGCGCAGGCAGCGCGGCAGACAGGCCAGCTGGGCCTGGGGCAGCACCTCCTGCACGCCGCGGGAGAGCAGGTCCAGCGTCCAGTCGGGCTCGCAGTCGGGGGTGAACACCAGGGTGGCACTGTGCTGCACCGCATGGCTCAGCGCAGGCCAGGCGCTCAAGCCCGCCGCGCGCTCATGGGGCAGGGCGGCCAGCAGAGCGTCGAAGGGGCTTTCACCCAGCCGCTGGGCCGCAGTGCTGAGATCGGTGCAACGCTCGAGCTGGAACGGCCCCCAGGCCGACTCGGGCAGACCGTCCAGCACATCGGGGCGGTTCAACTCGTCCACCCACAAAACCTGGAGTGCTGCTGGGTTCAAGGCCTGTCCTCGCTGACTGTTGGTGGCGAGCCCATGTCACTGAGGCCGCCGCTTTTCTTTCGCCTGATTATGTGAGCATTGCGCGGGTCCGCCGGGCGGGGAATCCCTTGGGATGGGGGGTGGAACCCGCTAACGGCCCGATCCGCGGCCGGGTCACAATGCCGCCATGACCAGGAAAGATGGCTTTGACCCCAACGAGGCGCTGCAGGCGTTCAACGAGCGCATGCGCGAACTCGAAAAGCCGCTGGACCTGACCATCTCGCTGGACAGCCTGAAGTCCAACAACACCAAACCGGTGCCGCCGCGCGCCGACGAGGTTTCGGGCGGGTCTGCCCGCCCCTCCAGGCGCTGGAATATGCAGGACGTCACCGACGTCGAGGACATCAGCGAGCGCCGCCGCGCGCTTCCCTTGCCCGCTGAGGAACTGGCGCCGCCTGCGCCCCCGGAGCCCTTGCCGCTGGTCGAAGAGCTGGTGCCCGAAGCCGCGCCGCTGGAGCCCAGCCTGTCCCAGGAACGCCATGCGTCGGAAGAGGCGGCTCTTGATGCGCTGCGCGCCCGGCTGGCGGCCGAGCAGGCCGAGGCCGAGGCGCAGCTGGCTCAACAGGCGGCCGAGGAGCAAATGGCACGTGCCCGTGCCGCCAAGGACAAGGCCACCAAGGCCCGCGCCGCCGAAGAGACCGCGCTTAAGGCTGCCGCCAAGCAGGAGGCGGCCCGCCAGGCCGCGGAGCGCAAGGCTGCCGTCAAGGCCCAGGCCGCCGCCGAGGCCGCAGCCAAGGCGCTGGTCCGCGCACAGGCCAAGAAAGAGGCCGAAGAGGCGGCCGCCCGTGCCCGCGCCGAGGCCCAGGCGCTGGCGGCTGCCCGCAAGGCCGAAGCCGCGCGTCTGGCCGCAGAACGAGCCGAAGCGCAGCGTGCTGCCGCCGAGAGGGCTGCGGCCGAGAAAGCCGCCGCGCAGGCGCTGGCGGCTCAGCGCAAGGCCGAGGCCAAGCGCCTGGCCGAAGAACAGGCAGCGGCCGAGCGCGCCGCCGCCAAAACAGCGGCAAGCGAGGCCGCCGAGCGGGCCGCGGCAAAGGCCGCCGCCGAACGCGAAGCGGCCGAGCGCGCCGAGGCCCAGCGCCTGGCCGCCGAGCGGGCGCAGGCCGAACGGCTGGCGGCGGAGCGGCTCGCCGCTGAACGGGCGGCTGCAGAGCAGGCTGCGGCTGACCTAGCGGCCGCTGAACAGGCGGCCGCTGCGGAGGCCGCAAGGCTCGCGGCGCAGCGGGAGGCTCAGCAAGCCGCACAGAGGGACGCTGAGAGGGCCGCTGAACAGGCGGCCGCACAGGTAGCGAAGCAGGCAGCCGAAGAAGCAGCAAGACGCGCCGCCGAGGAGGCCGCCGAGGAGGTCGCCAGGGAGGAGGCCCGCAAGGCGGCCGAGCTGGCGGCGCAGCAGGCCGCTCGGCGCCAGGCCGAGGCCGAACGCCAGGCCGCCGAGGCGCAGGCCCGAGCCGAAGCCGAGCGCGCGGAGCGAGAGGCCCAGCGGCTGGCTCAGGAACAGCGCCTGGCCGCCGAACGCGCCGAAGCCGAGCGCATTGCGATGGCGCGCATGAGCGCGGCCGAACGTGCCGCCGCCAAGAAAGCTGCCGTGGACCGAGCGGCCGCGGCTGCCCGGGCCGAGGCCCAGGCCCTTGCCGCCGCCAAGGCCGAGGCGGAACGCGTGGCCGCCGAGCGCGCCGCCGCTGAACAGGCGGCCGCTGAGCGTGCCGCCGCCGAGCAGGTGACTGCCGCACGCGCTGCTGCAGAACGTGCCCAAGCTCAACAGCGAGCAGCCGAACAGGCTGCCGCGGAGCAAGCCGCGGCAGAACGGGATGCAGCCGAGCGAGCCGCCGCTGAGAAGGCCGCTGCCGAGAAGGCTGCCGCTGAGCAGGCGGCCGCGCTGGCCGCTGCCGCGCAGGCCGAAGCCGAGCGCCTTGCCGCTGAACGTGCCGCCGCCGAGCAGCGAGCGGCCGAGCAGGCTGCGGCCCTGGCCGCGC
Organism: Burkholderiaceae bacterium; assembly: GCA_018780645.1. Classification (GTDB taxonomy): domain Bacteria; phylum Pseudomonadota; class Gammaproteobacteria; order Burkholderiales; family Burkholderiaceae_C; genus Paucibacter. The sequence continues at coordinate 18,902 of JADMJJ010000122.1, read as the reverse complement.
AACAGCAGGCCCAGGCGCTGCGGCAGGCAGAGGAACAAGCGGCCGAAGAGGTGGCAAGAGCGGCTGAAAGGGAGGCTGCAAAGGCAGCTGTAGAAGCGGCCGCCAAAGCGGCCGCCGAACGTGCCGCCGAGCTGGCTGCCGCCGAGGCGGCGGTGGCACGCGCCGCGGCTGAGCAGCGAGTGGCCGCAGAGCGCGCTGCAGCCGAGCGGGCCGCCGCAGAGAAGGCCGCCGCCGACAAGGCCGAGGCCGAGCGTCGCGCCGCTGCCGCAGCAGCGCGGGCCGCTGCCCTTGCCGCGGAGGCCGCCTCTCAGGCCGAGGTGCTGGCCAGCCTGCAGATCGCCATGCCCAAGCCCAAGGCCCGCGAGGCGCTGGATCTGAGCAGCATTGCGATGCCACGGGTGGCCGCGCCGGCTCCGTCGGCCTTGCCCAGCTTCAGCCTGCCCGTCGAGGCTGCGCGGGCCGGCGTCGACCTGTCCGACCTTGGCAGTCTGCTGTCGCAAGTGGCGCACAGCGCTGCCGAGGCGCAGCAGGCGCCGGCCGATGCCATCCAGTGGCAGGCCGGAGACGCCCTGCGCGGCCTGTTCGATGCCGAACGCCAGGTCCGCGCACCGGATCTCGATCTGAGCAGCCTGCGCACGTTGACCCAGCCCAAGCCGGACGAGGGCGTCTGAGCCTTCAGCTGCCCAGCGGCTTGACCATCAGCAGCTGATGCAGGGGCTGGGCCTGAAAGCCGAGCTGGCGCAGGGCCTGGCCCCCCACATCGATGCGCTGCAGTTGCGGCACCTTGATCTCATGGAACGGATGGCGGGCCAACAGATGCTGCATCAAGGCCAGCGCGTCGGCCTGGGCCGGGTCGCGGTCCATCAGGCTGTGCACGGTGACCAGGGCCGGCGCGGTGACGCTGAACACCAACAGCGCCCGGCCGCGGCGCAGCGCCTGCAGCGCGTTCGGCAGCGCACGCAGCGAGGCAGGCGTGACCTGCAGCGGCAGGTCCGGCAACTGCTGGTCGGTTTCGTCCAGCAAGCCGAAGGCCGTGGGCAGATCGACTTCGTCCGCGCTCGGCGCCTCGCCATCAAACGTGGCCTGGCTCAAGGCATAGCCATGCAATTCGTGCCGGACGGTGAAACCGCGTCCCTGGTACAGGCGCAGCGCGCGCTCGTTCTGCGCAAACACCTCCAGCTCCACGGCTTCGAGCCCCGAGGCCGTCGCACGGTCAATGAAGTCGTCGAGCAGCGCAGGCGCCGCGCCGCTGCCGCGCGCGGCCGGCAGCGCGCCCATCGTGGCCAGCCGCCAGCGCATTGGCCCGCGTGGCGCCACCAGCGCGAAGGCCAGTGGCTCGCCGTTCTGCATTGCCACCCGGCTCAGGTCCAGGTCGGCGACCTGACGGCCGAGGAATGGCGGCCATTGCTCCAGCGACAGCTGGAAGGGGCCGATCAGGTAGTCGGCGAAAGCTGCGGTGAAGGCCGCGTGCAGAAGTTCGGGTGCCAGCTGGTCGCCCGGGACAAGGGTCAGGTCGTGCATTCTCGGTCTCAAATGAAAAGCGCCTCGATCTCCCGAGCATAGGTCTTGTAGATGCTGGAACGGCGCACCTTCATTGTCGCCGTGACCTCGCCGTCGTCGTGGTCCAGCTCCTTGGTCAGCAGATGGAAGCGCTTGATCTGCGACACCGGCGCCAGCAGGTCGTTGCCGCGCTGGATCTCGGCGGCGATCAGCTCGCGCACCACCGGCGTTTCGACCAGCGAGCGGAAATGCGTGAAAGCCAGCCGGCGCGACTCGGCCCACTGAGCCACCGTTTCCAGATCGATCTGTATCAGCGCCGAGACGAACTTGCGGCCGTCGGCGACGACGATGCACTCCTTGATGAAGGGGCTGGACTTCATCGTGTTCTCGATCTCCGACGGGGTCAGGTTCTTGCCGCCGGCGGTGATCATGATGTCCTTCAACCGGTCGACGATGCGCAGGCTGCCGCTGGCGTCCTGGGCCACCACGTCGCCGGTGTGCAGCCAGCCATCGCGAAGGCTGTCGGCCGTGGCCTCGGGGTTCTTGTAGTAACCCATGAAGACCATGGGCCCGCGGATGATCAGCTCGCCCTGTTCGCTCAAGCGATGCTCGACGCCCAGCGTGACTTCGCCGACCGAGCCGATGCGCACGCGCTCCGGGTGCTGGCCAGTGATCATGCCGCTGGACTCGGTCAGGCCATAGACCTCGACCAGGGGCACGCCCAAGGTGCGGAAGAAGCGCAGCACCGCTGGCGGAATCGGCGCGGCGCCGGTCAGCGCGATGCGTGCCCGGCGCAGGCCGATGAAGTTCTGCAACGCACGGAACACCAGCCAGTAGGCCAGACCGAAGGTCAGTTTCTCGCCGAGGCTGCGCTGCGCGGCGGCCTTCTCGGCGAACGGCGCGCAGGCGCGCATCGCCCAGCCGTACAGCCCGCGCTGCAGCGCGCCGGCCTCCTGCATCTTGATCGTGATGGCCGAGTGCAGCTTCTCCCAGATGCGGGGCACACCGAGGAATATCGTCGGCGCGACTTCGCGCAGGTCTTCCTGCACCGTGCGTATCGACTCGCCGAAGTTGACGGTGGAGCCCAGGTACAGCGGCACAAAGGTCGTCAGCATCTGCTCGGCCACATGGCACAGCGGCAGGTAGGACAGGTGGGTGGTGTGCTCGTCCAGCCCCAACCGGTCGATGATGCCAGGCACGACGCCGCGCAGGTTGGCGTAGCTGAGCATCGCGCCTTTGGGTTTGCCGGTGGAGCCCGAGGTGTAGATCATCAGGGCCAGGTCTTGCAGGCGCTGAACCGAGAGCACGGCGTCGATCACGACGCCCTCGGCGGCCTCGCGCTGCGCGCCAAGGGCCTCCACCGCCTCGAAGGCGATGACGCGGTCGCGGTGCTCGTCGGGCGTGTTGCGCAGGCCCTTCTTTTCGCAGACGACGATGCGTTTCAGCCGCGGCAGCTGTTCCAGCGCGGCCAGCACCTTGTCGGTCTGTTCCTGGTCCTCGCAGATCACGATCTCGACGTCGGCATGGGCCAGCACATAGGCCACCTCATGGCTCGGGCTGGTCGGATAGACACCGACGGTCACGCCGCCGACCAGGCCCGTGCCCATCTGGCTCAGCACCCATTCGAGCCGGTTCTCGGAGATCACGCCGACATGTCCACCTGTTCCACCATCACCCAGGCCGAGCGCGCGCAGGCCCAGGCCGACATGGCTGGCGCGGCGGTGGTACTGCGCCCAGGTCACCGGGTGCCAGATGCCGTAGTTCTTCTGCCGCAGCGCCAGCGCGTCGGGCCGCGCCCTGGCCTGCTCGGCCAGCATCTGCGGCAGCGTCTTCTCGGGCAGGACGATGCTCATGACAGCCAGCGCTTGCGGCGCTTGTAATGCTTCAAGTCGCGGAAGCTCTTGGGGCCGCCGGCCGTGCCCATGCCCAGGTAGAACTCGCGCACATCGGCGTCGCCCGACAGCTTCTCGGCCGTGCCGTCTATCACCACCTTGCCGGTCTCCAGGATGTAGCCGTAGTGGGCGATGGCCAGCGCCACCGAGGCGTTCTGTTCGACCAGCAGCATCGACACGCCCTGCTCGGCATTGATGCGGGCGATGATGGCAAAGATGTTCTCGACCAGCATCGGCGACAGGCCGAGAGATGGCTCGTCCAGCAGCATCAGCTTCGGTTTGGCGATCAGCGCGCGGCCTATCGCCAGCATCTGCTGCTCGCCGCCGGAAAGATAGCCGGCCAGGCTTTTGCGGCGCTCGTGCAGGCGGGGAAAGTATTGGTAGACCAGATCGAAGTCCGCGCGCTCCGCTTCTCTTCCGGTCAACGCGTAGGTCGCTGCGACGAGGTTCTCCTCGACCGTCAGGTCCTCGAACACGCGCCGGCCCTCCATCACATGGAACAGCCCGGCGCGCACCAGTTCGTGCGGGCCGCGCTGCGCCGTGGTCTGGCCGTCGAACGACACGCTGCCCTTGGGCATGGCGCCGTCCTCCAGCGCCAGCAGCCCCGACACCGCCTTCAAGGTCGTGCTCTTGCCCGCCCCATTGCTGCCCAGCAGCGCGACCACCTGGCCACGCGGCACGGCCAGCGACAGGCCGCGCAAGACCTGCACCGACTTGTTGTAGACGACCTCGATGTTGTTGACTTCGAGGATGGTGTCGAGGCGCTTCAAAAGATCACTCCAGGGTGATCCAGTCGGACGCAGGTAGCATCTTCTGCTGCTTCGTATCGGCCTTGTAGATGCGGCCCACCGGAATCGAGTTGCCCTTGATCGTGATCGGCGTGCCGATGATGCCGCCGGTGTCGAAATTCTTGATCGTGTTCAGCGCCGCCTTCAGGTTCTTGCCGTCCAGCGGCTTGCCGGCGTCCAGCGTGCGCTTGGCCGCCTCGGTCATCAGCATCGCTGTCAGGAAGCCCTGCATATAGGCCGTGCTCTGGTAGTCGTTCGGGTGCAGCGCGCGGATCTTCTCCAGCATCGGCGACTTGCCCTCGGTGTCGTAGTAGTAGCGGAAGGGCATCACGCCCATGAAGCCCTCGGCGGCCTCGCCCATCTTCATCACCATCGAGTTGTCCATGGTCCAGAACGTGCCCATGAACTGGCTCTTCATGCCCAGCTTCTTGGCCTGGGTGACGAACTCGGGGATGGGCGCCAGCACATAGCCGTGGAAGATAGTGAAGTCGGGGTCGGCGCGGCGCAGCTTGATGACCTCACCCGAGACATCGACGCTGCCCGGGGGCGTCATGATCTCGACCGCCACATTGAGGCCCAGCTTCTTCGCCGCCTCGCGGCCCTCGTCTATCGGATCGCGGCCGAACTCGCTGTCGGAGTAGACGAAGGCCACCTTGGCGCCCGGCTTGGTCTTGGCAATGTGCTTGAGCAGGATGCCCATCATCTCGGTGTAGTCGGGGCCGACCAGGAACTGGTGCGGGTACTTCTGCGGGTTGTTGATCTCGGTCGCGAACGAGGCGCCGGCCATCAGGATCTGGCCCGAACGCTCCAGCTCCGGGTTGATGGTCTTGGCAAAGCCGGTCGAGTCGCCGTAGTAGAGGCTGACCTTGTTCGAGCTGGTGATCTTCTTGAAAGCCGCGACCGAGGCATCGACCTTGTAGCCGGTGTCTTCCGGCACATAGCGCAGCTTGCGGCCCTTGATGCCCCCGCCGTCGTTGACGATCTTCACATAGTCCTGGATGCCGGCGTTGATGCCGATGCCGGCGAAGGCGAACACGCCGGTCATCGGGATCGAGCCACCGAGCACGATGTCTTCGCCCTGGGCGAACACGGGGCCGGTGGCCAGGGCGGCTGCTGCCGCTGCCGCGGCAAGAATGGAACGACGCTGGATGCTCATGTCTGTCTCCTGTTGTGTTGGAAAACGCTCTACGTGCGGAAAGGCCAGAGATGGAAATAGCGCCGCACGCGCCGCCAGATTTCGGCCAGGCCATGCGGTTCGAAAATCAGGAAGCCGACGATCAGCGCGCCGAACACGATGGTGCGCACCGGCGACAGGATCAAGGTGGCGTTGGCCGACAGCGGCAGCCAGCCGACGATCAGCTTCAAGAGCTCGGGCACCAGGGTCATGAACACCGCGCCGAGCACGCTGCCCAGGATCGTGCCCATGCCGCCGACGATGATGGCGGCCAGGAAGAAGATGCTGAGGATCAGCGGAAAGCTCTCCGGCGTGACGACGCGGAAGAAGTAGGCCCACAGCCCGCCGGCCACACCGGCATAGAACGACGACAGGCCGAAGGACATCAGCTTGTAGCGCAAGAGCGGAATGCCCAGCACCTCGGCCGAGATGTCGCGGTCGCGGATGGCGATGAAGGCGCGGCCGATGCGGGTGCGGAACAGATTGGCCGCGCCGAGCAGCATCAGCAGCGCCAGCGGCACGATCAGCCAGTAGAGGCGGAACGAGGTGTCCAGCGCGATGCCGAAGAACCTGGCCGGCGGCAGGGAGAGGCCGGTCGTGCCGCCGGTGAGTTGCAGGTTGGCGAACAGGAAGTGGGCCAGTACCGAGGCGGCGATGGTCGATATCGCCAGGTACAGGCCCTTGACGCGCAGCGACGGGATGCCCACGACGATGCCACCGAGCATTGCGACGAGGCCGGCGGCCAGCAGGTTCAGCGCGAACGGTGTGCCGACGCGGTTCTCCAGCACCGCCACCGTGTAGGCGCCCAGGCCCATGAAGGCCGCCTGGCCCAGGCTGACCAGGCCGGTGTAGCCGGTCAGTATGTTCAGCCCGCAGGAGCTGGCGATATTGATCGCGATCAGGCAGGCCAGGTACAGCCAGTACTCGTCGGCGATGAACGGAAAGCCCAGCAGCAGCACCGCGGCCACACCGACCCAGGCGCGTTGCGTGGCCGTGTCGAACAGCGCGGCGTCGGCGGTGTAGCTTTGTTTGGCGGAGCCGATTCTCACGGTCAGAGCCTTTCGATCTCGTGGGTGCCGAACAGGCCGTACGGGCGCACCAGCAGCACCAGCACCAGTAGCGAGAACGTCGCCACCGGCTTGAAGCCACCGCCCAGATAGGCGCCGGCCCAGGCCTCGACCAGGCCCACCATCAGCCCGCCGACCAGGGCGCCGACGACGCTGTCCAGCCCGCCGACGATCACCACCACCAGGACCGACAGGCCGAACACGCCCATCGTCGACGAGATGCCGCCGATCGCGCCGACGACGATGCCGGCCACGGCGGCGATCATCGCGGCCACCGTCCAGGCCAGCGAGAACACGCGCGGCACGTTGATGCCCATCGAGTAGGCGGCCGCCTGGTCCGAGGCCGTGGCCCGCAAGGCCACACCGCCGCGCCAGAAGCGGAACACCAGCAGCACCGCGGCGATCAGCAGAGCCGTGACCAGAAAGCCGTAGAACACCTTGGGCGCGACCATGGCCGGGCCCAGGAGCACCGGGTCGCTGGGCATGAACTCGGGCAGGCGCTGCGGGTCGGCCGTCCAGACCAGTTCGACGATGCCGACCAGGATGGACGACAGGCCGACGGTAACCATGAAGGTCGAAATGGCAGCCTCGCCCAGCATCGGCCGTATCACCGTGCGCTCGAGCAGCGCGCCGAGCGCGCCGCTGGCCAGCACCGCACCGATGATGGCGGCCCAGACCGGCAGTTGCATCGCCCCGGCCAGCGCGAAGAACAGATAGGCGGAGATCATCAGCATCTCGCCGATGGCCAGGTTCACGACCTTGGTCGCCTTGTAGATGATGACGAAGGCCAGGCCAGCGAGTGCGAGCAGGCCGCCGCTGCCCAGGCCGGCCAGCGAAATCTCAAGCAGAAACAGCCAGTCGAAGCCTTCCTCGCTCATGCTGCCTGCTCCGTCAGCCGCCTGCGCATCTGCGCCACATCACCCGCGCCCAGATAGGCGCGGATGACCTCGGGGTCGTCCTGCACCTGGCGCGGCGTGCCGCTGGCGATCACCTGGCCGAAGTTCAGCACCACGACGTGGTCCGACAGGTCCATCACCATGCCCATATCGTGCTCGACCATCAGCACGGTGATGCCCCATTCGTCGCGCAGGTCGAGGATGAAGCGGGCCATGTCCTCGGTCTCCTCGCGGTTCATGCCGGCCACCGGCTCGTCCAGCATCAGCACCTGCGGCTGCATGGCCAGCGCCCGCGCCATCTCGACGCGCTTTTGCAGGCCGTAGGGCAGGGCGGCGACCGAGGCGTGGCGGATGTGGTCGATCTCGAGGAAATCGATGATGCGTTCCTCGATGTCGGCGCGCAGCGCCGCCTCTTCGCGCCGCGCCGGGCCCCAGTACAGCAGGGCCTGCAGCAGATTCGTCTTCAGATGCGCGTGGCGGCCCAGCTTGATGTTGTCCAGCACCGTCATGCCGCGGAACAGCGCGATGTTCTGGAAGCTGCGCGCCAGGCCCAGCTTGGCGCGTTGCGGCGCCGGGCGCTGCGTGATGTCCTCGCCGCGGAAGCGGATCGCGCCCGAGCCGGGCCGGTAGAAGCCCGAGATGGTGTTGAACAGCGAGGTCTTGCCGGCACCGTTGGGCCCGATGATGGACGTGATCGAGCCGGGCTGGACCTGCAGGCTGACGCCGTTGAGCGCCTTCACGCCGCCAAAGGCCAGGGTGATGGCATCGACTTCCAGCACCGGTGCGCTCATGGCCGGCCCCCAAAGTTCGGGGCGCGTTTGTCGAAGAAAGCGGCCAGCCCTTCGCCGAAGTCGGGCGTGGCGGCGCTGGCCAGAAAGGCCTCGCGCTCGGCGTCCAGCTGTTCGGGCAAGGTGCGCTCGAAGCTGGTGCGCATCAGCCGCTTGATGCGGCCCAGCGCCAGGGTCGGGCCCCTGGCCAGCCGCTGCGCGAGGGCCTCGGCCTCTGCCATCAGCTGGTCCTCGGCGACGACCCGGTTGACCAGGCCGATCTGCAGCGCCTGCGCGGCGTCGAACGTGTCGCCCAGCAGCGCGATCTCCAGCGCGCGGCGCAGGCCCACCAGCCGCGGCAGCGACCAGGTCGAGCCGAGGTCGCAGCTGGTGCCGATATTGACGTAGGCCAGATTGAACTTCGTGCCCTCGGCGGCAATCGCCAAATCGGCCGCGGCGGCCAGGCTGAGGCCGGCACCGGCGACGGCGCCATGCAGGGCGGCGATGACCGGGGCGTCCAGGTTGGCGAGCAGGGTCAGCGATTCGTGCAACGGGGTGATCAACGCACTGGCCACGCCCACCGGGTCGGCGCGCAGCTGCGCCAGATCGCCACCGGCGGCAAAGGCGCGGCCGGCGCCGCTGAGCAGCACGGCACGCACGCTGGCGTCGGCGGCCAGGTCGCGGCAGGCGGCCAGCAGCGCCACGGCGGTGTCCACGTCCAGCGCATTCAGCGCTTCGTGGCGGTTAAGGGTCAGGCGCACCAGCGCGCCGTCGCGGCTGAACAGCAGGCCGCTCATGCTGCGGCCTTTCGCTTGCGGGCCGGTTTCGATGCTTCGGGTTCGGCCCGCCGCACGATGCCATTCAAGAGCACGGCGATGCATTGCTCGGCAATGTCCTGCGGTGTCAGCTCGCCCTCGGGCTGGTACCAGCGGCCTATCCAGCTGATCGCGCCGGCCAGCGTGAACGCTGCCAGCTTGGCGTTGCAGGGCGCCAGCGACCCCTCGGCAATGCCCAGCTCGATCAGCCGGCGGAACTCGAGGTCGATCTGCGCCTTCAGCTGGCGCAGCTCGCGCCGGCCCTCCTCGGGCAGCGGGTCTTCGCCGACGCGTATCACGCACATGCCGAAGTCCTGGGTCACCACATCGGCGTAGGCGCGCATGCAGGCCTGCAGCTTGTCCAGCGCCGTGCCGCCGCTGCTGGCGGCCTCGGCAATGCCGGCGCGCACCAGGTCCAGCCCGGCGTGGACGCAACCGAACAGGATCTCGTCCTTGTTCTTGGCGTAGTAGTACAGCGTCGGCTTGGTGACGTGCAACGCTTCAGCCACCTCGTCCAGCGAGGTGGCGTGGAAACCCTTCTCATTGAACAGCTTGGCCGCAGTGCGCAGCACCGCGTCGCGCTTGTCGGCGCGGCCGCGGGCGCGGTCTTGCATCGGCAACCAGGGTGATACCACGGGTTTGCGCAACTTGTCTCCTGCTCCTACCTTGTTACCGGCGGGTAATCTGCTTTACCGCAAGTATTGGCCGGACCGGAACAGGGTGCAAGCGCTGAGCGCTGGGTGTTTTCCCTTGGGACCTTCAAGCCGCGGCGCGGCGGCGGGCCCGGCGGTCGCGCACCGCGAGGATCTGCGCCACATCGGCGTCAAACTGCACGCAGACCGGAATCTCCACCTGACGGATCACGACCATGCAGACCGACAGTCACCACTCGGCGGCGACCGGCTCCAATTGCTGCTGCAGCCTTGCCTCGACCTGCTCGTGCTCGACCAGCAGGGCGCCGACGTCCGGCGTCAGGACCAGGGCGCGCAGCAGCCGCTGCGCGATGCTGTTCAGCAACTGATTCTTGTGCTGATCGGCATAGGGCAGATTGGCGGCCGCGACGACCTGCCATGCCAGCGTCGCAATCAAATTGACCGGCACGGCGTCACGGCTCAGCGCGAACTCTGTTGACGGAGGGACGCTGGGCGCCAGCAAGCGCCACGGACGACCACCTGGCGGCGGCCGCGCGGGCAGCCAACATCAATGAGAGGATGGGACTGAGGGTCAAGCGCATGGCCTCACTGTCCGGGGGCGTGTCGCGACGGTCCGTGCGCTACCGCACACCGGACCGCTGCTGTTGCGTAGCGCCGGACATGGGCGCAATATCCTTCGCGGCCTTTCCACCAACGGTAGAGCAACGGAGAAGCAGATGAGAAACTGCATCGCACGGCTGTTCGCGCTTTCGATACTTGGCCTCGGCTTGGGCCTCTCGGCAACCTCCGTCGCCGCGACGCGGATGCGCCTTGACGCCACGTCGCTGAACCCAGATGTCACAAGTTTCTTCGTCGTATTTGACGACGCCGGAGACGGCCTGTTCGAGTTGCCGGAGTTGACGACCTTTTCGGGAGTCACGCTCTTCGGTACCGACTCCTTCTCCTTGCTGAACAGCGTGCCCAAGGTCTCGGGTTTCGCCGCCCAGTCAGGCCCGTCCGATTGGTGCGCATTCCAGGGAACGGCATTTCCGTGCTGGGGCTTTTCGAGCCCCGGTGTTTCCGGAGGGGGTGGGTCGGCCCCGGAGAACTTCTCGTATGCGCTCACCTCGGTGGCGGTGCCAGAGGCGGCTACCCGGATCGCGATGCTGATCGGTTTGCTGGGCCTCGGTGCCTTGAAGCCCTGCGCCCGTTCAAGCCGTGGCTGACCAAGGGGCTGCCACGCGGTTCAGTTGTTCGGCCCGATCCTTCATCGCCGCGCAGGCGTGCCAGGCTCGCGCAGCAATGCCAGCATGGTGCTGGGCGCCGTCACCGTCGGGTCGAAGGGGTGTACGCGTTGGCCGCCGATGGCGGCGATGATGCGGCGCACATACAGGCGCGTTTCTGCATAGGGCGGCACGCCGCGGTAGCGGTCCACCGCACGCTCGCCGGCGTTGTAGGCGGCCAGGGCCATCGACAGATCGCCCTCGAAATAGGCCAGCAGCCAGCGCAGATAGGCCATGCCGCCGCGGATGTTCTGCGCCGGATCGGTCGGGTTGCGCACCTTGAAGCGGGCGGCCGTGTCCGGTATCAGCTGCATCAGGCCCTGGGCGTTCTTCGGCGACTGGGCCAGCGGATCGAAGTTGGACTCGGTGGCCATCACCGCCAGCACCAGATGCGGGGCCAGCTGGTAGTCGGGGGCGACCAGGCTGACGAAGCGCACGATGGTCGCTGGCGCATTGGCCGGCGGAGGCGGCGGCGGCAAAGCCACCGGCTTGCGCGCGGGCGTGGCTGCGGCGACGATCGGGGGCGGGTCCCCGTCCGGTGGCTTCAGGCAGGGCGGCGGCGCGCCCTGCGGCGTGCCCATCGAAGCGAGCATGTTCTGCGCCTGCTGCATGCCCTGCTCGGCGGCGGCGGAGAACAAATGCGCGGCCTGGGCGTCGTCGCGCTCGATGCCGCGCGCATTGGTCAGCATCCAGGCCAGGTTGTACTGCGCCACCGCGTCGCCGTAGCGCGCCGCACGGCAATACAGCTGGGCCGCCAGCACCGGGTCGCGCGGCATGCCGTCGCCATGTTCGTAGCGCTCGGCCTCCTGCCGCCAGCGCAGCACCTGCGAGGGCACAACCGGCCCGGCCTCGCGCGGCGGCGTGGCCGGGCGAGGCAGGGACTCCAGGCTCAAGGTCGGCACCTGGGCGCCGGCCAGGCCGCACAGCAGAAGCAGGGACCAGGCGAGACGGCGCGGGATCAGCGGTTTGGCGGGCACGGCGGCTTGCAAGGTGGGGAGGCTGGCAGTTTAGTCGCCGAGGCTGCTTTGGCTGCCCACCTGTTTGCGGGTGGTCCCTGATGTGATACTGTATGCAAACACAGTATTCAACGGCGGAGCCTGCCATGCAGCTGAACCTGAACGACCCGACGTCCATCGTCGCCTGGTACCACGTGCATCCGGCGGTGCACGGCGCCCAGCTGGAGACCTTTGCCCGCATCTGGCCGCAGTTCCGCCGTGCATTGACCGCAGCGCGCGACCTGATCGAGGAGGAGCAAAGCCACGACCTGGAGGCCGCCGCCGCGGCCGAGGCGGCGCTGGCCTGAATCAGCTGCGGCGGCCGCGTACCAACCAGCCAATGGCTGTCAGCCCACCCAGCAGCAGCGCCCAGCTGCCCGGCTCCGGCACCGCGCTGACATTGACCATCGCACCCTGGTAGCTCACCGAGACGACCTCGGCCAGATCATTGGCAAAGGGAAAGTTCGGGCTGTCGCTCATCATGATGGCGCTGCTGCCGCCGGCCTTGGCGCTGAACTGCAGGGTGGCGACCTTGAAGTCGCCAGTTGGCAGCTGGGCCTTGAAGCTGTTGAAGTAGACGTCGCTGAGCGTGCCGGCGGCGTTGTCGATCAGCCCGTTGCTGCTGACGAATTCCCACACCACGGTGTCCACCGTGACACTGGTCAGTGACAGCACGCTGGCATCAAAGCTCAGATTGAGGCCGCCGCCGACGACCTTGTCGGAGAAGCCGCTGCCGCTGACCAGCAGCGCAAAGCTGTCACCGGGGTTGACGTTGCTGTCCACGGGGGTGATGACCAGGCTGCCGGCGGCCTGGGCGCTCACGGCGCCGAGCAGCAGGGCTGCGGCACCGGCGAGTTGGCTGAGGGTTTTCATGATGTGTCCTTGATGTGGTGTTGAACAAGCGGGGCAGGGGAAACTCATTCCGTGGAGCGGTGCCAGGCCGAGGGGCCGGGCCGGGTGCTGAACAGGCGGCGCACCTGGGCCAGATCCAGCGCATTGATCAGGCCGTCGCCGTTGAGGTCGGCGCGGTTCGGGCCGCGGCCACCGAAGGCGGTGCGCACCAGGGCCAAGTCGATGCTGTTGACGATGCCGTCGTTGTTGACGTCGGCGTCGCAGGCATCGCCATAGCCATCGCCATCGCTGTCGCGCTGGTTGGAATTGGCCACATTGAGGCAGTTGTCTCGGCTGTCCGGCACGCCATCGCGGTCGCTGTCGGTCTCTGTGCGGGCCACCTGCTGGCTGGCGCCGTCGGCCGAGGCCACGCGCAGAACGAAATTGCCGGTGAAGCCACCCAGATCGATGCTGCCGTTGCCGTCGGCGTTGATCAGGGTGCGGCCGATCAGGCGCCCGCTGGCGGGATCGATGGCGACGGCGGTGACCATTTCCGGCGGGGTCATGTTTTGCGGGCAACCCAGGCAGGGCTGCCGGGCCACATTGACGAAGGCAGTGCCACGCAACACCGACAGGTTGACGGTGCCCAGATTCCACGGCGGCGTGGTGCGCAGCTTCACCGTCGGGTCGCCCAGCACGTTGTAGATGTTCATCTCGTGGCGCAGGCCCTCGACACCGACCACCGCCCCGCTGTCGCTGGGGTGCAGATTGTTGGTCGTGCCGGCGTCGACGGCGGCCATATAGGCAAAGCCGTGATTCAGCACATCGCCCATGCGGCGCACCGCCGCATTGCCACCGAAGCCGGGCGCGAAGCCGGGGAAGATGGCGTCGAACAGGCCGATGGCGAGGTGGCCGTTGTCCACCGTGCTGCTGTTGCGGGTGTCGCCGATCACGGCCAGGCCGCCATCGACCTTGCGCACAAAGCTTTCGGCCCAGTAGACGCTGCTGGGGCTGGGGCCCAGGCCGCCGCCGACCTTGTTGGGGGCCAGATCCACGGTCTCGTTGTCGAAGATGCCGCTGGCGCAGTTGACGCTGAAGACCACCGGGTACTGGTTGTTGGTCACCGACACCGAGCCCAGGTTGGCGGTCTTGAACTCCGGGTCTATCCAGCCGTTCCAGCCACCGTGGTCGCGGTGATAGATCAGCGCGGTGCCGGCGTTCAGTGCGGTGGTGATGTCGGCGGCATCCCCGTTCCAGGCGAATCCGGGCTTGCGCAGATCGGCCGGCACGGACAGGCCGCTGCGCCAGGTCGTCGGATTCGCGGCGGCGCTGGCCTTGTAAATGCGCTGCACGGCATAGCCAAGCCCCATCGCATGGTTGCGCACCTTCTCTGTGACCTCGGCGAACCAGCGCTGGTCCTTGGTCCCGTTGCCTTCGAAGAAGGAGGCGAAGGTCAGGCGGCTGTAGAAATTCTGGCCGTTCGTCGGCCCGACACCGGCGCCGGGCGGCGGGAAGTTCTCGAAGGCCATCACCTTGGCCACCATCACATCGGCCTGGGCCAGGGTGTCCACCGGGAAGCGGCCGATGCCTATCGGTGGCACCGTCTCTTCCGTGGCGCCGGGCATGAACTGGCCGTACCACACATCGCCGGCGTTCTTCGAGTTGGTGTACCAGTTGTTCTGGTCGTAGTGCGCCGGCACCTTCTCCGCGTCGCCCAGCAGCAGCAGCCACTTGGGCTTGATCACCCGGCTGTTGTAGTAGGCCGCCAGCCAGCTGCGGATCTGCACGGCGGTGGCGGCCGCACCGGCGCCGCTGATCGTCTGCGTCGTCACCACATGGGTGGAGATGCCCATCGCCTCCTTGTGCGCCTTCAAGGTATTGGCCGCGCTCAGGAAGTCGGGGTGCGTGACGATCACGAAACGCGCGCCCGAAAGCTGCGGCGCGGGCGCCAGGCTGGGGCACAGACTCGCCGTCATGCCCTGGTTCAGCGCGTACTTCAGCACCGGCAGCGAGGCCTTCTGCAGCAGCTTGTCGATGCCGTCGAAGGCGGAAATGGTCCGGGTGTCGGCCAGATGGTCGACCACGAAGCAGGGGCCGGCGGCATGCTGTACCTGCACCAGATAGCTGTCGTACCAGGTCAGCGTCTGCGTGGCCGGGTCATAACCATAGGGCGAGAAGCGCAGTGTCTCGACATTGGCATCGCCCTTGAAGATGGCCTTGCGCGACAGCGCCTCGCCGGGTCCGGCGGCGCCCTTCAGATAGCGGGTGGCGTCGAACTCGAAGGCCGGCAGCTGCTCGTTCTCGAACGCGGTTTCGCTGGGCTGCACCGGATACAGGCGCACGCTGGCGCGGCGTAGCGGGCCCTCGGGCGTGACGGTGATGCCAGGCGCGCCCATGAAGTCCACTGGCAGGGCCAGCGGGAAGCCGGTCACGGGTAGCTCGGGCAGGCCGCGTGCATCGGCGCCGCCGCGCACGCTGCCCAGGCCCTGCTCGCCACGGGCAAAGCGCCGGAACTCGCCGCTGGGCGTGTTGACGACGGTGAAGGCGGGCGTGCCGACGCTGATCCGCACATGGGTGAGCCGCTCGCTCTCCCTGACCAGGGTGACGCTGGCGGCGGCCTGGGCCGCACCGGTCAGCGCGCAACAGATCCAGCAGGCAAGGGCGGTGGACGTTCTGACAGGCTTCATGGCTATCTCCAGCTCGGCTTGGGGTGAGGCGAAGATAGGTGGGGGGCGTTGCGGCGGCGTTGCGCGGCCGCCTGTGCATTCTTGGGATAGGGATTGCGCAGGCAGCGCTGGCATGATGGCCCGATGCTGCATCTCAGACTGCTGGGGCCGGTTCAGCTCAGCCATGGCCAGACCGTGGTGGATCTGGGCGTCAAGAAGTCGTTGGCCCTGCTGGTGCTGCTGGAGCGCCGCGGGCGCCTGTCACGCGCCGAGGTGACCGGGCTGCTGTGGCCCGAACTGGACGAAAGCAGCGCACGGCGCAATCTGCGCCGCGAGCTGGCGCGCCTGCGCGATGCCGGCGCCCCAGGCGCGGTGCTGACCGATGGTGACTGGCTGCTGCCCGGCCCCGGGCTGCGCAGCGACGCGGCTGCGATGCGCGAGGCGCTGGACCTGGGCCGGGCCGACGAGGCCCTGGCGCTGTGGCGCGGCCCGCTGGCCCAGGGCCTCACGCTGGACGATGCCTCGGCCTTTGACGACTGGTTGGCCGGTGAGCGCGAACTCACCCAGGCGCTGCGCACCCGTGCACTGGTGGCCTCGGCCGGCGCGCTGGAGGCCGCGGGCCAGACCGAGGCCGCGCTGACCCGCGTGCAGGCCCTGTTGCAGGACGACGCGCTGCAGGAGCAGTTCCACCGCGACGCGATGCGCCTGCACGCCGCCTGCGGCCGGCGCGAGGCGGCGCTGGCCCAGTACGAGCGCTGTTGCGAGCTGCTGAAGACCGAACTCGACCTGCTGCCTATGCATGAGACCCGCGTGCTGGCCGAGGCACTGCGTGGCAGTGCGGCTATCTCCGTGGTCGAGACCCTGGCGGCGGCTCAAGCCCGGACGACCGGCGTGGCGGCGCTGCGTAACGTCCTGCCTGATGCGCTGCCCTTCGTCGGCCGCGATGCCGAGGTGCTGTGGCTGGAGGCGGCCTGGCGCGGCGGCCACTGCCTGCTGATCGAGGGTGAGGGCGGTGTCGGCAAGAGCCGGCTGGTGACCGATTTCATCGCCGCGCATGGCCCCTACGCCCTGGTGCGCTGTCGCCCCGGTGATGCCGAGGTTCCCTATGCCGCCTTCACGCGGGCGCTGCGGGTGCTGATCGGCCCCAGCGGGCCCAGCCCCGAGCTGGGCGAGCTGCCGGCCTGGGTGGTGGCCGAGATGGCCCGCCTGCTGCCCGAGCTGGGCCCGGCGCCCGCGCCGCTGCGCTCCGAGGCCGAGCGGGCGCGTTTTGTCGAGGCCTGTGCGCAGGGCTGGCTGGCGCTGGCGGCGGAGAACTTCGACGCCATCGTGCTTGATGACTGGCATTGCGCCGATGCCGCCAGCCGGGCGCTGCTGGCCTTTATCGCCGAGCGGCGCCACGATGGCGGCAGGGGCGGCGCCCGCGAGGTGCTGGTCTATAGACCCGAGCTGAGCGAGGCTGCGGCCGAGGCGCTGCGCCAGTGGCGTGCCAACGGCTACGCCCGCCATCTGCTGCTCACGCCACTGCCGCCCGCGGCCGTGCTTGACCTGGTGCGGCGCCTGTCCGGCGCCGAGGCGCCGCAGCTGTTCGCCGCCCGGCTGGGCCAGGCCACCCTCGGCAACCCCTTCTTTCTGCACGAGACGCTGCGCCATCTGATGGAGCGCGGCCTGCTCGCCGTCGGCAGCGATGGCGTCTGGTCCACCCCGTTTGACCAGGCCACCCAGGACTATCGCGAACTCGAGGTGCCGGCCAGCGTGCGCGAGGCCGTGCTGGCCCGCGTGCAGCGCCTGCCCGCGGCCAGCCAGCGTGTGCTGGAGGCGGCCGCGCTGGCCGTCGAGCCCTTCGCGCCGGCTCTGCTGGCACCGGCCTGCGCGCTGTCCGAGCTCGACACCGTGCTGGCCATCGAGCAGGCGCTGGCCGCACGCCTGCTGCGCGAGCACGAGGCCGGCGGCTTTGCCTTTGCCCATGATCTGGTGCAGCAGGCCATAGACGCCGCCTTGTCGCCCGAGCGTCGCCGCCTGGTGCACCGCCGCCTGGCCCTGGGCGCCGAGCAAAGCGGTGCCGGCCCGGCCTTGATTGCCGCCCATCACGAGGCCAGCGGCGATGCGGCCCGGGCCGTGGCCCAGCGCATCGCGGCGGGTGACCAGGCCCAGCGGCTGCATGCCCAGACCGAGGCCGCTGCGCAGTGGCGTCAGGCCCTGGCCGATGGACCGACGCCGGCTCAGGCCGTCGATCTGCATCTGCGTTTGATGCGCACCGAGCGCATGCGCACGCTGCAGGGCGAGCGCGACCCGCACTCGACGGCGCTCTTGGGCTTGATCGAGGCCGGCCATGTCGGCGAAGCCCAGCGCAGCGACGTCCTGATCGCGGTGGCCAACCACTTCGTGCGCAACGGCCTGCGCCGCGAGGCCCTGGACCTGCTTGACAGCCTGCCCGCCAGCATCACCGAACACCAGCAGGCCCAGGCCATGGACACGCGCGCGGAGGGCCTGCGCCGAATGGGCCAGCTCGACGCCGCGCTGGCCGCCGCACAGGCCGCGCTGGCCCTGCCGGCGATGCAGGGCCAGGACCGGGCCGACCTGCTGTTCACGCTGGCCCTGGCCGAACATGCGGCCGGCCGGCTGGCCTCGGCCATGTCACTGGCCGAGGAGGCGCTGGCCCTGTGCAAGACCCTGGGCGACGCGGGCGGTGTCGGCCGGGGGTTGTGCATGCGCGGCACTTTTCTGATCGAGTTGGGCGATGTCGCGGCGGCCCAGCAGGCCCTGAAAGCGGCCGTGGCGCACTGCACCCGCATGGGGTACGTGGTGATGCGCCGCGCCTCGCTCTACAGCCTCAGCGCCAGCCATCTGGAACAGACCCAGCTCGGGGCGGCGCTTGCCGTGGCACAGGAGGGCTGGCAGCTGCAACCGGCGCTGGCGCCGGGCGAATTGCGCCTGATGTACCGCACCGCCTTCGTCGGTGCGCAGATGGGCCTCGGTGATCTGGGCGGCGCCTGGGCCCATGCCTGGCCCGCGGCCGAGGAGGCGCTGGCGATCGGCGAGCCCTACCCGGTGGCCGCTGTGGCGCTGGCCACGCTGGAGCTGTTCGGCCTGCTCGGCGCCTTTGAGCTCGCGGCGCCGCTGCTCGCCGGGATAGACGACACCGCTCTGGGCGGTCTCCCCCATTTGGCCAAGGAGGCCTGGCTGGCCCGTGCCCAGTTCGAGCTGATGGCCGGCGACCCGGCGGCTGCCGCCAGCAGCCTGGAGCGGGTGGCGGCCGGTGGCGCCATCGTCGATCCGCGGGTTCGCGAGCGACACCTGCTGATGCAGGCCGAGCTGGCCCTGGCACAGGGCGACGCTGTCGCTGCGCTGCTGCTGCTGCCCCTGCCGGAGGCCCCCAGCGTCAACCCCGAATGCCGGCTGCGCCGGCTGGCGCTCTGGGTGCAGGCGCAGGCGCTGCGTGGCACGCTGGATGCATCCACCCTGGCCCTGGCCCGGGCCGCACTGGCGGGGTCGGAGCCCCATGCGGTGGCAGCGCTCTATCTGCTGCGGGCTCTGCCCGGCGCCGGGGTGCTGCTGGCCGCACATATCGACCGACTCGGCGCCAGCCTCGCCGCCGA
>JADMJJ010000110.1 GCA_018780645.1 Burkholderiaceae bacterium | reverse complement strand
ACGGCGGGACTTGCACCCGCAAGAGTGCGCTCATGCTGAGCGCACAAAAAAAAGCCTGGCCAGAGCCAGGCTTTGCGGCTGAACGTCCGACGATCAGGCGCGGATGGCCTGCGCCAAACGCTCGGCCGACTGCTTGGCCACCGTCGCATCGCTGGCCTCCACCATCACCCGGAGCAGGGGCTCGGTGCCTGAGGCGCGTATCAGCACGCGGCCGCGGTTGCCCAGCTCGGAGGTGACCTCGGCCTGCTCCTGGGCCAGGCGGGGGTTGCTTTTCCAGTCCTGGCCGGGTTGCAGGCGGACATTGATGAGCGTCTGCGGGAACAGGCTCACATCCTGGAGCTGTTCGGCCATCGAGCGGCCGCTGCGGCAGATCGCCTGCAATATCAGCAGCGCGCTGACGATGCCGTCGCCGGTGGTGTGCTTGTCCAGTGCCAGCAGGTGGCCGGAGCCCTCGCCGCCCAGTTGCCAGCCGCGGGCGATCAGTTCCTCCAGCACATAGCGGTCGCCGACCTTGGCGCGCACGAAGTCGACGTCGCGGGCCTTCAGGGCCAGCTCCACGGCCATATTGGTCATCAGGGTGCCGACGGCGCCGGGCACGGCCAGGCCGTGGTTCAAGCGGTCGGCGACCATCAGATACAGCAGTTCGTCGCCGTTGAACAGGCGACCTTCGCGATCGACGAACTGCAGGCGGTCGGCGTCTCCGTCCAGCGCGATGCCGTAGTCGGCGCCATGCTCCTTG
The DNA here is from genome assembly GCA_018780645.1 of Burkholderiaceae bacterium. Classification (GTDB taxonomy): domain Bacteria; phylum Pseudomonadota; class Gammaproteobacteria; order Burkholderiales; family Burkholderiaceae_C; genus Paucibacter. The sequence continues at coordinate 2,725 of JADMJJ010000110.1, read as the reverse complement.
ACGGCGGCCACCAAAGCAGCCGGCGCGGTGGCACCGACACCGGCATTGATATTGAAGCCGTCCGGGCTGACGCCGATCGAGATCACCTCGGCGCCCAGCTCATGGAACACATCGGGCGCGACATGGTAGGCCGCGCCATGCGCAGCATCGATCACGAGCTTCAGACCGCGCAGCGACAGCTCGGAGCCAAAGCAGCTCTTGCAGAACTCGATATAGCGGCCGCGCGCGTCCTCCAGGCGCCGCGCCTTGCCCAGGCTGGAGGAGTCAACCCACACCGGAGGTTCGGCCAGCACCCGCTCGACCTCGATCTCCCAGGCGTCGGGCAGCTTCTGGCCGGCTGCCGAGAAGAACTTGATGCCGTTGTCGGCAAAGGGGTTGTGCGAGGCGCTGATGACCACGCCCAGATCCTGGCGCAGCGCCCGGGTCAGGTAGGCGACGCCGGGCGTCGGCAGCGGGCCGGTCAGCCAGACATCGACGCCGGCCGAGGCAAAACCGGCCTCCAGCGCCGCCTCGATCATGTAGCCGGAGACGCGCGTGTCCTTGCCTATCAGCACGCGGGGGCGGCCGGGCGCCGTGGCGCGCAGCACGCGGCCGACGGCATGGCCCAGGCGCAGCATGAAGTCCGGCGTGATGGGCGCCTGGCCCACGGTGCCGCGAATGCCATCGGTGCCGAAAAAGTTGCGTGTCATGTGTTCTTGTCCTCGTCTGAATTCGTATCTTGGCCGGGCAGTCCCAGCGGCGCGCCGGCGGCCCGCCAGACCTTCAGCGCATCCACCGTTGCCGCCACGTCGTGCACCCGCACGATACGGGCGCCATGGCTCACGGCAGCAAGTGCGGCCGCAATGCTACCCGCTAAACGTTCACCCACCGCCCGGCCTGTGACCGCGCCCAGTGATGCTTTGCGCGACCAGCCCGCCAACAGCGGGTAGCCCACCGCGCAAAGCTTCATTTGTTCACGCAGCAGCTGGAAGTTCTGCTCGGGCGATTTGGCGAAGCCATAACCCGGATCGAGCACGATGCGCTCGGCGGCAATGCCGGCGTTCCGCGCGGCCCGCGCTCGCGCGGCCAGAAAGGCGCTGACCTCGGCCGTCACGTCCTGGTAGTCCAGCAGCGTCTGCATCGTGCCGGGCTCGCCGCGCATATGCATCAGGCACAGGCCAGCGCTGTCGTGTGCCGCCAGCACATCCAGCGCACCGGGGCGCTGAAGCGCATGGATGTCATTGACGATGTCGGCACCCAGATCAAGCGCCGCACGCATCACCTCCGGCTTGAAGGTATCCACCGACACCGGCACGCCCAGGCTCAGGGCGCCCTGCAAGACCGGCAGCACGCGCGCCAACTCGTGCTCGACCGACAGAGCTGCAGCGCCGGGCCGGCTCGATTCGCCGCCGATGTCCACGATGTCGGCACCCTCGGCCACCAGTTGCTCGCAATGCCGCAGTGCCGTGCGGGAATCGGCCCACTGGCCGCCATCGGAGAACGAGTCGGGCGTGACATTGACAATGCCCATCACGCGGGGCTGGCTCAGGTCAATGCGGAATCTGCGGGTCTGCCAGAACATGGCTTGCTCTACCACTCGATCGATCAATCAATCAGGGAACGAAAAACGGGGCCTAAGCCCCGTTGCCGTCCGGGCAGCCGTTCAGGCTGCTGCGGGTGCGTTGCCGGCCGTCACGGCCGGCGGCGTGCCGTCCGGCTTGTTGGGTGGAGCCACCCAGTCCTTGGGCGTGCGCGGCGGCTTGCCGGCCATGATGTCGTCGATCTGGTCGGCGTCTATGGTTTCCCACTCCAGCAGGGCCTTGGCCATCGCGTGCATCTTGTCCTGGTTGTCCTCGATGTGCTTGCGGGCAATCGTGTACTGCTCGTCGATGATGCGACGGATCACCAGATCAACCTTGCGCATCGTCTCTTCGGACATGCTGGTCGTCTTGGTGACCGAGCGGCCCAGGAACACTTCGCCTTCGTTCTCGGCGTAGACCATGGGGCCCAACTCGTCGGTCATGCCGTAGCGGGTGACCATGTCACGGGCAATCGCCGTGGCGCGCTCGAAGTCATTGCTGGCGCCGGTGGTCATCTGGTGCATGAACACCTCTTCGGCGATGCGGCCACCGAACAGCACCGAGATCGTGCTGAGCATGCGCTCCTTGTCCAGGCTGTAGCGGTCACCCTCGGGCAGTTGCATCGTCACGCCCAGCGCGCGGCCACGGGGGATCACCGTGACCTTGTGCACCGGGTCGGTCTTGGGCATCAGCTTGGCCACCAGCGCATGGCCGGCCTCGTGGTAGGCGGTGTTCTTGCGCTCTTCCTCGGGCATGATCATCGACTTGCGCTCGGGGCCCATCATGATCTTGTCCTTGGCCTTCTCGAAGTCGATCATCTCGACCACGCGGCCACTGCGACGTGCGGCGAACAGGGCCGCCTCATTGACCAGATTGGCCAGATCGGCACCAGAGAAGCCGGGCGTGCCACGGGCCAGGATGTCGGCACGGATGTCTTGCCCGACCGGCACCTTGCGCATATGCACATTCAGGATCTGCTCGCGGCCACGCACGTCCGGCAGGGTCACATAGACCTGGCGGTCAAAACGGCCCGGGCGCAGCAAGGCGGGGTCGAGGATGTCCGGACGGTTGGTCGCGGCCATCACGATCACGCCCAGATTGGTCTCGAAGCCGTCCATCTCGACCAGCATCTGGTTCAGGGTCTGCTCGCGCTCGTCGTTGCCGCC
>JADMJJ010000121.1 GCA_018780645.1 Burkholderiaceae bacterium | reverse complement strand
GCTTGCCCCAGCGCACGGTCAGGCCGTCGTGGATCTTGTCCAGGTCGAAGATATGCGAGGGGCGTCCGTACTCGAACATCACATAGTTCGAGATGTCCACCAGCGGGCTGACCGAGCGCTGGCCGCAGCGCTCCAGGCGCGCCACCATCCAGGCAGGAGTCTGCGCCTTCGTATTGACGCCGCGGATGATGCGGCCCGAGAAGCGACCGCACAGATCGCTGGCCTGCACGGTGACTGGCAGCTTGGCGTCATGCGTGGGCACTACCGGCGGGAAGCTGGGCTGCAACAGCGGCGTGCCAGTCAAAGCCGACACCTCGCGGGCCACGCCGAAGACGCTCAAGGCATGGGCCAGGTTCGGCGTCAGCTTCAGGGTGAACAGCGTGTCATCCAGCTTCAGATGCTCGCGGATGTTCTGGCCTATGACCGCATCCGCTGTCAGCTCCAGCAGACCGCCATGGTCCTCGCTGAGCTTCAGCTCTCGTGCGGAGCACAGCATGCCGAAGCTCTCAACGCCACGCAGCTTGCCGATGTTGATCTTGAACGGCTTGCCATCCTCGCCGGGCGGAAGTTCAGCGCCGACCGTGGCCAGCGGCACCTTGATGCCAACGCGCGCATTCGGCGCGCCGCAAACGATCTGAAGCAGCTCGGGGCCGCCGGCATTGACCTTGCAGACGCGCAGCTTGTCGGCGTTCGGGTGCTGCTCGGCCTCGACGATCTCGGCCACGACGATGCCGTGGAAGGGCGGCGCCACCGGGCGCAACTCCTCGACCTCGAGGCCGGACATGGTCAGCAGCTCGGCGAGTTCTTGGGTGTTCAGCGCGGGATTGCAAAAGGCCCGCAGCCAGGATTCTGGAAATTGCATGGACGGGACTCGTTTACTTGAATTGCGACAGGAAGCGGAGATCGCCGTCGAAGAACTGGCGCAGGTCGTTCACGCCATAGCGAAGCATCGCCAGTCGGTCGATGCCAGAACCGAAGGCAAAGCCGATGTAGCGCTCGGGGTCCAGCCCCATATTGCGTATCACCTGCGGATGCACCTGGCCCGAACCCGAGACCTCCAGCCAGCGGCCCTTCAGCGGACCGGAGCCGAACATCATGTCGATCTCGGCGCTGGGCTCGGTGAAGGGGAAGTAGCTGGGGCGGAAGCGGATCTCCATGTCCGTCGTCTCGAAGAACTGCTGCATGAAGTTCACATAGACGGCCTTCAGGTCCTTGAAGCTGACGTTCTCGCCGACCCACAGGCCCTCGACCTGGTGGAACATCGGCGAGTGCGTCGCGTCGCTGTCCACCCGGTAGGTGCGGCCCGGCGCGATCACGCGGATGTCGGGCATATGGTCCTGGCCGGCGTACTTGCGCGCATGGGCCTGGGCATAGCGGATCTGCATTGGCGAGGTGTGCGGGCGCAGGTTATACCAGCTGCCCTGCTCGTCCTTCATATCGACGTAGAAGGTGTCTTGCATCGACCGCGCCGGATGGTTCTCCGGATTGTTCAGCGCCGTGAAGCTGAACCAGTCGGTCTCGATCTCAGGGCCGTCGGCGACCTCGAAACCCATCGATCCGAAGATCGCCTCGATGCGCTCCATCGCACGGGTGATCGGGTGCAGAGCGCCGGTCCCGCGCTGACGGCCCGGCAGTGTCACGTCCAGCGCCTCGGCCTTCAGCTGGGCCTCCAGCTCGGCATCGGCCAGCGCTTGGCGGCGGGCGGTGAGCGCGTTCTCGATGCGCTGCTTGACCAGATTGATCTCTGCGCCGCGGGTCTTCTTCTCTTCGGGCGAGAGTGCGGCCATGCCCTTGAGCAGCTCGGTCACGCGACCGGCCTTGCCCAAAAAGCGCGCCTTGGCATTCTCCAGCTCGGCCGGCGTGGCGGCCGTCGCGAATTCGCCCTGGGCGCTGAGCACCAGTTGATCGAGGTCGTTCATCGGATCGCAGTGAATAGAAAAGCAAATAAAAAAGGCCGAACACCAGGTGTCGGCCTTTGGAACTCGCCCCAAGCGCAAGAGCGCCAGGGGCGGCTGTCACCGCGCAGACCTTGCGGCCTGCCCGGCTTCAGCTTCAAGCGAGATGGGCCTTCACCTTGGCGACGATGCTGCCAAAAGCAGCGGGGTCACGCACGGCCAGATCGGCCAGGACCTTGCGGTCGATGTCGATCTGAGCCTTTTTCAGGCCGGCCACAAACTTGCTGTACGTCAGCCCCAACTCACGGCTGGCCGCATTGATACGGGCAATCCAGAGCTGGCGGAACACGCGCTTGCGGGTACGACGGTCACGGTAGGCATATTGCCCAGCCTTCATTACCGCCTGTTTGGCGATACGGAAGACATTCTTGCGGCGACCGCGGTAACCCTTGGCAAGGGCGAGGACTTTCTTGTGACGGGCACGGGCCGTTACACCACGTTTAACGCGAGGCATATATCTTCTCCTTCAGTCAGAGGCCAGCAGAGGGCAACATTTGGGCGATGGAGCCCATATCGCTCTTATTCACGTTGGTCGCGCCACGCAAATGGCGTTTGACCTTCGTGGACTTCTTCGTGAGGATGTGGCGCTTGAACGCCTGGCCACGCTTGACGGTGCCACCCGGACGGACGCGGAAACGCTTTTTCGCGCCGCTCTTGGTCTTCATTTTGGGCATGACTGCTCCTTTTAATTTGCTCCAGCAGGCGCCAGCAAACTTCTTGCCGGACTTGTAGGCCCGCTGGGGCTTCTTGCAAACCACCGATGACCAAATCGATGGTTCGAACTCTTGAATCCCTAGCGATGCATCAGCGCTTCTTAGGCGCCAGCACCATGATCATCTGCCGGCCTTCCAGCTTGGGCATGTTCTCCACCACCGCCACGTCGGACAACTCGTCGCGAATGCGTTCCAGCAAGCGCATACCGATGTCCTGGTGGGTGATTTCACGGCCGCGATAACGCAGCGTGACCTTGCCCTTGTCACCGTCTTCGGCGATGAAGCGGCGCAGATTGCGCATCTTGATCGCGTAGTCGCCCTCATCGGTGCCGGGGCGGAACTTCACTTCCTTGACCTCGATGACCTTTTGCTTGGACTTGGCCTCGGCCGCGCGCTTCTGCTCTTGGTACTTGAACTTGCCGTAATCCATCAGACGGCACACCGGGGGATCCGCCTGCGCGGCAATTTCCACCAGATCCACGTCCAGTTCGCTGGCCATGCGCAGCGCTTCTTGGACACTCACAATACCCAGCGGCTCATTCTCCGGCCCGTTCAAACGGACTTCCGGGGCCATGATCTCGCGGTTCAGCCTGTGCTTCCGTTCAGGAATGGCACGACGGTCAGCAAAAGTAGCGATGGTGCTTACCTTTCAAAGAGCCTCAAGGCAGAGAGACCCAAACAATGGATTTGCGCGCCCCGGCAGCTCTTTCAAGCCTTCTGGGCGATGTCACTAGCCAGCTTCTGGATGAAGTTTTCTAGGGGCATCACGCCGAGGTCCTGGTTGCCCCGAGCGCGCACCGCAACGGCCCCGCTTGCCTTTTCCTTGTCGCCAACGACAAGGATGAACGGAACCTTTTGCAAAGAATGCTCGCGGATTTTATACGTGATTTTCTCATTCCGCAAATCGGCCGTTGCTCTAAGCCCTTGTTTTTGCAGCGATTTCACGATTTCCTGGACGTAATCGGCCTGCGCGTCGGTGATATTGGCCACCACCACCTGCACCGGAGCCAGCCAAGTCGGCAGCGCGCCGGCATGTTCTTCGATCAGGATGCCGATGAAACGCTCGAGTGAGCCGACGATGGCGCGGTGCAGCATCACCGGTGTCTTGCGGTCGCCGGCCTCGGTCACGTACTCGGCGCCAAGGCGCTCGGCCATGAAGAAGTCGACCTGCATCGTGCCGCATTGCCACTCACGGCCCAGCGCGTCCTTCAGCGTGTATTCGATCTTCGGGCCATAGAAGGCGCCATCGCCGGGGGAGATGATGAATTCGCAGCCGGAGCGGCGCAGGCTCTCGATCAAGGCCTCCTCGGCCTTGTCCCAGCTCTCGTCCGAGCCGATGCGGGCCTCGGGACGGGTGGCGACCTTGTAGAGGATCTTGCTGAAACCGAAATCGGCATAGACCTTCTGCAGCAGGGCCGTGTAGTTGACGCACTCTTCCAGGATCTGGTCTTCGGTGCAGAAGATGTGGCCGTCGTCCTGCGTGAAGGCGCGCACGCGCATGATGCCGTGCAGGCCGCCGGTGGGCTCGTTGCGATGGCACTGGCCGAACTCGCCGAAGCGCAGCGGCAGGTCGCGATAGCTCTTGATGCCCTGCTTGAAGATCAGGATGTGGCCGGGGCAGTTCATCGGCTTGAGCGCGTAGTCACGCTTCTCCGACTCGGTCGTGAACATGTTCTCGCGGTACTTCTGCCAGTGGCCCGTCTTCTCCCACAGGCCCTGGTCAAGTATCTGCGGGCCCTTGACCTCCAGATAGCCGTTGTCGCGATAGATGGCGCGCATGTACTGCTCGACGCCTTGCCAGACCGTCCAGCCCTTGGGGTGCCAGAACACTGTGCCGGGCGAATGCTCGTCGATGTGGAACAGGTCGAGCTCCTTGCCCAGCTTGCGGTGGTCGCGCTTCTCCGCCTCTTCCAGCATCTTCAGATGCTGCTGCAGATCGTCCTTGCTGGCCCAGGCTGTGCCATAGATGCGCTGCAGCATCTCGTTGCGGTGATCGCCGCGCCAGTAGGCGCCGGCCACCTTCATCAACTTGAAGTGCTTGAGCTTGCCCGTGCTGGGCACGTGGGGGCCGCGGCACAGATCCTCGAACTTGCCTTCGCGGTAAAGCGACACATCCTGGTCGGCCGGGATGCTGGAGATGATCTCGGCCTTGTAGTCCTCGCCCAGGCTCTTGAAGTAGGCCACAGCCTCGTCGCGCGGCAGCACGCGGCGCTCGACCTTCTCGTCCTTCTTGGCCAGCTCCGTCATCTTGGCTTCGATGGCGACCAGATCCTCGGGCGTGAACGGGCGCTTGTAGGCGAAGTCGTAGAAGAAGCCATGCTCGATCACCGGGCCTATCGTGACCTGGGCGTCGGGGAACAGCTCCTTGACGGCATAGGCCAGCAGGTGGGCCGTCGAATGGCGGATGACCTCCAGACCGGCGGGGTCCTTGTCGGTGATGATGGCCAGTTGCGTGTCGGCCTCCATCAGGTAGCTGGTGTCAACGACGCGGGCGGCTTCGCCCTGCCCCACGCGGCCGGCCAGCGCGGCCTTGGCCAGACCGGCGCCAATCGAGGCGGCCACATCGGCCACGGTCACGGCCTGTTCAAACTCGCGTTTGGAACCGTCGGGCAATTGAATCGAGATCATAGAAAACTCCGCAAGGGTGGCCAAAAAGGCCCGGAAAACAAAAAAGCGCGGCATCGGCCGCGCTTGATTGATATGCAAAAGACGTGGGTGGTCGCGGCCGACTAAACCATGGTGGTGGTTGAGGTCGTAGTTCGCGGTGTCATAACCATGGCGCCTTTCCCCAGTTCTTGCAAATACAGGATGGCCTATTGTAGGCCATGCCCTGCGAGTCTTGCCAAGCTCCGCTCAGGTGCGGTGCAGGCGGCCATTCTCGAGGCGGACTCGGTCGCCGACCTTGAGGCCGTCAAGCTCGCGGAAATCGTATTGCGCTTCACCGCCATGGTCGAGGCGCACGCGCACACGGTAGACCGTGTGGCCGCCGCCGCCGCTGCCATCACGCTCGATGGCATCACCGGCAATGGCGCCGCCAATCACGCCGATGGCCGTCATGGCCGCCCGGCCGTTGCCACTACCCATCTGGTTGCCGACCACGCCGCCGATCAAGGCACCTGCCAGGGCCCCACCGCCTGAGCCCTGCTTGGCGCCGGCCTGGGCCTGCTCGATGCTGCGCACCGTGCCGTACTGGGTCTGTTGGCCTTGAGCAGGCACGGCGGCTGGGTACTGGCCGTAGCGGTCTTGATCGCGGTGGCGCTGGTGGGCACAGGCGCCGAGGCCAAGGATGATGGGGACGAGTATCAGAAGTCGGGACAGGCGGTTCATGGACGCTCCACAGGGATTGGTACGGGGCCTGGCCCCGCGCGAGGGTTCAACGGTGGCCGAGGCCCTTCGGTTGAACACCGTTACATCTGGCTACATCACAGTGCCAGGCTGGGCACGCTGCTCAGCTGCGTCAAGGCGGCGAACTCGTCGCGCAGGCGCTGGCTTTCGTCGACAGCACCTTGCCAGGCCTTGACCCGACCCGGCACGTCAAGCGCGTAATGCGTGAAATCGTTGCGGTCGGGCAGCTTGGCATTGGGCAGGGAGCGTACCCACTCGGGGTTGGGCGTCAGCAGCACGACGTTGTCCAGCGCCGCGGTGGCGCGATGGCGGTGCTTCAGCGCCTTGTCCAGCCAACCAGGCACGACGGTCTTCTGGAAATGTGGATAAAGCACCAGCCCAGGCTCACTCATCTGCGCGTAGTTCAGGTGCAGGTGGTAGTCGGTGATGCCGCCGTCCCAGTAGGCGCCCAGCGGTGCGCCGGGAATATCGTGCACGGCCTGCAGCCAGAACGGGATCGAGCAGCTGGCCAGCAGGCTGGGCTGGAAGTTGGCCGCGTTCAGCGCGACAACCTGGCTGCGATAGTCGCTCAGCGGCAGCGGCAGGGCCTCGCGTGGATCGGAGAACACCACCCGCTCCAGCCAGGCCCCCATCGCCCGGCGCTGCAGCAGATTGGCCGCGAACGCGCCGGCATAGCCCAGCGGCGTGCGCAGGCGCCCCTCGCGACCGAGGATGTGGCGGCCCCGCGAGGCGAAAATGTGCAGGCGGTAGCGCGGATGGCTCAAGACCTGACCCTCTCGGCCGCCGAAGCATTCATCGAGCTTGGCGGCGAAGCCCTGGGTCACGGCCTGGGCAGTGGGCCGCTTGCCCGGTTCGCCCGCGTACTGCTGATGGATATAGCCCTGGGCCAGCGCCTCGAACTCGGCCCGCGGATCGGCCAGGCAGGCGGTGGCCATGCGCCAGGCGCCGATCGAGGCACCCAGCAAATGGACAGTGTGATCGGTGCCACCCAGCCAGGGGCCGAAGATGAACTGGTCCAGCGGATTGAGGATCAGGCCCTTGGGTCCACCCGCCGCCGCCGGGACGATGCGCACATCGCTCGCACGCAGGCCATGCTCCAGCAGGTGTCGGCGCGCCTTGGGGCCGGCGTGAACGTGCAGTGCCTGCATCCGTGCGGCGTCAGGCCTGCTCGGCGGCCTGCAGGGCGGCCAGCGCTTCGAGCACGTCCTGCTCGCTGGCGGCCTGGTCACGCTGCACCGGAGCCTCGCGCAACGCGGCCGCACCTTCCTGCTTCAGCCGCGCCACCCATTGGCCCGCCGCCTTGCCCTGCTCCAGGCCGGCGCTTTGCAGCAGCACCCTGCCCTGCGCATCGGTCAGCTTGAAGTAGAACTTGCCATCGGCCTCGCGGTATTGCTTGAACACCGGCAGCGCAGATTTGGTCTTTGTGGCCATGGCCGCCTGAGGCGGCGCCACCGCGGTGAAACGCCGCAGGCCGACCGCCTCGCGCAGCTGCGCCAGGAAGGGTGCGGCGATGGCACGCGCCTTGGCCGCGCCTTCGAGCAGGATGGCCTCGATCTTCTCGGGATGCGCCATCAGCGCCTCGTAGCGCACACGCATCGGGCCGATCTCGGCCTCGATCAAGTCGTACAGCCGCTGCTTGGCCTCACCCCAGGCCAGGCCCTCACGCAGCTGCTGGCGGAACTCGGCACGCTGGGCAGGGGTGGCGAAGGCGTCATAAATCGTCACCAGGTGCGAGCCATCCGGGTCCTTGGGTTCGCCGGGCAGCTTGGAGTCGGTGACGATGCGCGCAATCGCCTCCTTCAGGCCCTTGGCGCCGCCCTCGAACAGCGGGATCGCGTTGTCGTAGCTCTTGGACATCTTGCGACCGTCCAGCCCCGGCAGCAGCGCCATTTCCTTCTCGATGTCCGCCTCGGGCAGGACGAAGAATTCGCGGCCCTGGCCGAACAGATGGTTGAAGCGCTGGGCCACGTCGCGCGTCATCTCGATGTGCTGGGCCTGGTCCTGGCCGACCGGCACCCGGTGGGCGTTGAACATCAGGATGTCGGCGGCCATCAGGATCGGATAGCTGTACAGCCCCATCGTGATACCGGCGTCCGGGTCCTCTCCCGCGGCCAGATTGGCATCGACCGCACCCTTGTAGGCGTGGGCCCGGTTCATCTGGCCCTTGGAGGTGACGCAGGTCAGCAGCCAGGTCAGCTCCGGGATCTCGGGGATGTCGCTCTGGCGATAGAAGGTCACGCGCGAGGTGTCCAGGCCGGCGGCCAGCCAGGTGGCGGCAATCTGCAGGCGCGAGGTTTCGATGCGGTCGGGCTCGTCGCACTTGATCAGGGCGTGATAGTCCGCCATGAAGAAGAAGCTCTCGGCCCCGCTCTCGCGGCTGGCGGCAATGGCCGGCCGCACCGCGCCCACGTAGTTGCCCAGGTGCAAGGTGCCCGTGGTGGTGATGCCAGTCAAAACGCGCTGAACCATTGCTCTTCTCTCTGTCGTGATGCGCCGAGTCTACTTTTATCAAGACTTCAGCTTGGCGAAGGCCGCGGCCATCGCCGAGGGGCCGCCGGCTTGCGGGGCCGGACGCGCAGCCCCTCCACCCGAACGCTCGTTGCGCGCGGCGGGCCGGAAGCTGTTGTCGCTCTTGTTGCCACCGCTGTTTCCATTTTTTTGCGCGGGCGTGGCATCCAGCTTCATCGTGATCGAGATGCGCTTGCGGGCCAGATCCACCTCCAGCACCTTGACGCGGACGACGTCACCGGTCTTCACGACCTCGCGCGCGTCGGTGACGAAGCGGTTGGCCAGCTGGCTGACGTGGATCAGGCCGTCCTGATGCACGCCCAGATCGACGAAGGCGCCGAACTGTGCGACGTTGCTGACCGTGCCTTCCAGAATCATGCCGGGCTGCAGGTCCTTGATGTCCTCGACGCCCTCGTTGAAGCGGGCCACCTTGAAGTCAGGGCGCGGATCGCGGCCGGGCTTCTCCAGCTCGGCCAGGATGTCCTTGACCGTGATCGCGCCGAACTTGTCGTCGGCAAAGGCTTCAGGTTTCAGCGTGCGTATCACGTCGCTGCGGCCCATCACCTCGCTGGCCGGCTTGTTGACGGCCTTCAGGATGCGCTCGACGACAGCATAGGTCTCGGGGTGCACGCCCGAGAAATCCAGCGGGTTGTCGCCGCCGCTGATGCGCAAGAAGCCTGCGGCCTGCTCGAAGGTCTTGGCGCCCAGGCCGGCCACATCCATCAGCTGCTTGCGGTTCTTGAACGCGCCATTGCTGTCGCGCCAGCGCACGATGCTGGCGGCCACCGCATTGCTCAGACCGGACACGCGCGACAGCAGCGGTGCCGAGGCGGTGTTCAGGTCGACGCCGACCGAGTTCACGCAGTCCTCGACGACGGCGTCCAGGGTACGGGCGAGCTCGCTCTGGTTGACGTCATGCTGGTACTGGCCGACACCAATGCTCTTCGGATCGATCTTGACCAGCTCGGCCAGCGGGTCCTGCAGCCGGCGGGCGATGGACACCGCCCCGCGCAGGCTCACGTCCAGATCGGGTAGCTCCTTGCTGGCGAATTCGGAGGCCGAGTAGATCGAGGCGCCCGATTCGCTGACCACCATCTTCTCGATGTGGGTGCCTGGCGCGAGTTGCTGGATGCGCTTGATCAGGTCAGCGGCCAGCTTGTCGGTCTCACGGCTGGCCGTGCCGTTGCCGATGGCGATCAGGTTCACGCCATGGGTGGCGCACAGGCGACCCAGCGTGTGGATCGAGCCCTCCCAGTCCTTGCGCGGCTCGTGCGGATAGACGGTATGGGTGTCCAGCACCTTGCCGGTGTCGCTGACCACGGCCACCTTGACGCCGGTCCGTATGCCGGGGTCCAGGCCCATCACGACACGCTTGCCGGCCGGGGCGGCGAGCAGCAGGTCGCGCAGGTTCTCGGCGAAGACCTTGATCGCCACCTTCTCGGCGTCTTCGCGCAGGCGGCCGAACAGATCGCGCTCTAGGCTCAGACTCAGCTTGACCTTCCAGCACCAGCTGATGCTCTTGCGAATCAAATCGTCGCTGGCGCGCTTGGCATGGCTCCAGCCGAGGTGGCGGGCGATGCGGCCTTCGGCCAAGGACGGCTGGCCGGGCACCAGTTCTTCATCGAGCACCAGCTTGGCGTCCAGGAACTCCTGCGTGCGGCCGCGGAACACGGCCAGCGCGCGGTGCGAGGGCACCGTCTTGATGGACTCCTCGTAGTCGAAGTAGTCGCGAAACTTGGAGATGTCGGGGTTGTTCTCGTCCTTGCCCGCCATCAGCTTGGACTGGAAGCGGCCCTCCTCCCACAGCCACTCGCGCAGCTTGCCGACCAGGGCCGCATCTTCGGCCCAGCGCTCGGACAGGATGTCGCGCACGCCGTCCAGCACGGCAAAGGCATCGGCGAAACCGCCATCGGCGTTGATATAGGCAGCCGCCTGTTCAAGAGGATCCAGCGATGGATCGGCGAACAGCTTGTCGGCCAGCGGCTCGATGCCGGCCTCGCGGGCAATCATCGCCTTGGTGCGGCGGCGCGGCTTGAACGGCAGGTAGATGTCTTCCAGCTCCTGCTTGGTCGGCACCGTCTCGATCGCGGCGCGCAGCTCCGGTGTCAGCTTGCCCTGCTCCTCGATGCTCTTGAGCACCGCGGCGCGGCGCTCTTCCAGCTCGCGCAGATAGCCCAGGCGGGCCTCGAGATCACGCAGCTGGGTGTCGTCCAGGCCGTCGGTGGCCTCCTTGCGGTAGCGGGCGATGAAGGGGACTGTGGCGCCCCCATCGAGCAGCTGCACGGCTGCGGTGACTTGCGCCGGCCGGACTTTCAGCTCGGCCGCGATTTGAAGCAGTATCTTTTCCAAGGCTGGACTCAGTGCGTAGAAAGAAGCAAGGCGAGAAATGGGGAGCGCGAGTTTGCCACAGGGCGCTGCCAGGCCCTCAAGCTTTGGATGCGCCGGCCGAAATGACAAAAACGACACCACGCCCGCCCCACTTGACAGGAGCACCCATGTTCGACAAACCCCGTGTCCTGGCCCTCTCCAAAGGCCTGATGGACGGCAGCATCGAGGCCGACCTCTTCTACCGCAAGCTGACCCATGCCCTGGCCGAGGAGATGGACTGCACGCGCGCCAGCCTGTGGCGCTACCCCGACCCCCTGCTGCGCGACAGCATCGAGTGCCTGCGCCTGTATGACCGCACCGACGCCCAGTGGAGTGCGGGTGCGGTCCTGAAGGAGGACGACTTCGGCCCCTACTTCGAGGCCATGCGCCGGGACAATCTGATCGTTGCCGGCAACGCCCGCGCCAACGCGGTGACCAGTTGCTTCAACGAGATCTACTTTGAGCCCCTGGGCATCTACTCGCTGCTGGACGTCGGCATCAATATCGGCGGCGAGCCCTACGGTCTGTTCTGCTGCGAGAACACGACCGACATCCTCGAATGGACAACGGCCCATATCGAGTACCTGCGCCAGGTGGGCACCCTGCTGGGCTTTGCGCTGAAGAAGGCCCAGGGCTAGGGACCCTCTGTAAGACCCCCATGGGCCGCGTTTTGCAGAGGGTCACTAGGAGCCCGCGCGAGCCACTGCGCGTCCCGAACCCCACTGATTGATCTGTAAGTCGGGCTGGCCGAGGTAGCTGACGTCGCCCGAGCCCACCAGCTGCAGGTCCAGGCGCTGGCTGCGGCCCAGCAGGCTGTCGCCGCTGCCGTAGCAGGCGAGCTGCACCTGCTGACCATCGAGCTGCATTGCATGCACATCGCCGGAGCCGCTGAGGCTCCAGCGCTGCCGGGCCGCCCAACCGGCCGCATGCAGCTGGCCCGAGGCACCGAGACTGGCCTCCCAGTCATTGACACGCAGCTCGCGCAAGTACAGATGGCCGGAGCCGCTGACGCGCGCCTGGGCCGATTCGGCCTCGACCCGGCCCAGCAGCAGGTCACCCGACCCACCCATGCCTATGGTCAGGCGCGTGGCGGTGACGCCCTTCAGCGTGAGGCTGCTGGCCCCGCCCAATTGCAGGTCAACCGTGCGGGCGCGCAGGGTGCCGCCGCGCACATGGCCGCCGCCGGTGATGCTGATCTGCTGCAGCAGCGGCAGAGTCAGCTGCGCGGCGATGCGGCCGCCGCTGCCTTCGGGCGTGGCCAGCACCAGGGTGCCGCCGCCGTCTTCCACCCAGCGCCGCAGCGGTGCAGAGGGGGCCTCGGCCGGCTCCTCACCGCCCTCATGCAGCTGCAGATCGATGGGACCCTGCACGCGCAGGCTGCGCACCCCGGTGGCGGCATCGCTTTGCATCTGCACCTGGGCGCAGGCGGACAGCAAGGCCATGCCGGTCAGGAGGGCGGGAAGGCATTTGAGCAGCAATGGATTCATGGTCAGCGCGTACCAAAGCGCCCGGCGAGCGGGCCATGACGCTAATGTGCGCCGGCCCGCATGAACGCCCCATGAACAGCTCAGGCCGCCGCGCGCGCCTCACCCAGGATGCGACCCAGCGCCGTGTCGAGATTGGCCACCGTACGTTCGATGTTGTGCAGCTTGTCCAGCCCGAACAGACCGATGCGGAAGGTCTTGAAGTCGGCCGGCTCGTCGCACTGCAGCGGCACGCCGGCAGCCGTCTGCAGGCCCTCGCCGAGGAAGGCCTTGCCGGTGTGAAGGCCGGCGTCGTCGGTGTAGCTGACGACCACGCCCGGGGCCTGGAAGCCGTCGGCCGCGACGCTGCGCAGGCCCTTGGCGGCCAGCAGCGCGCGCACCCTCCGGCCAAGCTCCAGTTGCTCGTCGCGCAGCTTGTCGAACCCATAGGCCCGGGTTTCAAGCATCACGTCGCGGGTGACGGTCAGCGCGTCGGTGGGCATGGTGGCGTGATAGGCATGGCCGCCGCCCTCGTAGGTTTCCATGATCTGCAGCCATCTTCTGAGGTCGGCGGCGAAGCTGGTGCTGGTGGTCCCGTCGATGGCGGCGCGGGCGCGCTCGCTGAGCATCACGAAGGCGCAGCAGGGTGAGCCGCTCCAGCCCTTTTGCGGGGCGCTGATCAGCACGTCGACGCCGGTGGCCTGCATGTCCACCCAGATCGCGCCGGAGGCGATGCAGTCGAGCACGAACAGGCCGCCGACCTCATGGACGGCGTCGGCCATGGTTTTCAGATAGGCGTCGGGCAGCAGGATGCCGGCGGCGGTCTCGACGTGGGGCGCAAACACCACCGCCGGGCGCTGCTCGCGGATCGCGGCCACGACCTCGTCGATCGGCGCCGGCGCAAAAGCCGCCTGGTGGCTGCTCGCCACCGGCCGGGCCTTCAGCACCCTGTGCTCGGACGGGATGCGGCCCATATCGAAGATCTGCGTCCAGCGGAAGCTGAACCAGCCATTGCGTATCACCAGGGCCTTCTGGCCAGTGGCAAACTGGCGCGCCACCGCCTCCATGCCGAAGGTGCCGCTGCCGGGCACGACAATGGCCGAGCGAGCGTGATAGACCTCCTTCAAGGTACCCGAGATATCGCGCATCACCTGCTGGAACTTGGCCGACATATGGTTCAGCGCGCGGTCGGTGAACACCACCGAGTACTCGAGCAGGCCATCGGGATCGATCTCGGGCAGCAAACCGGGCATGGGAGTCTCCTGTTATGGGTGGGAGAAATACGGGCCGATCAGCTTAGCACCGCCCGCCCAGATAGGCCGCCGCGCCCTGCCCGGCAACCCTGCCGCTGGCAAGGCTGGCCGTCAGCAGATAGCCACCGGTCGGCGCCTCCCAGTCCAGCATTTCCCCGGCAACGAACAGGCCGGGCCTGGCGTTCAGCATCAGGCCTGCGGTCAGCGCCTCGAATCGCACACCGCCGGCGGTGCTGATGGCCTCGGCCACCGGCCGGGGCGCCTGCACGCGCACCGGCAGCGCCTTCAGCGCCGCGGCCAGTTGCTGCAGGTCGTTGTAGGCCTCCTTGCTGAGGAACTCATGCAGCAGACCGGCCTTGACGCCCTGTAGCCCCAAGCGGCTCTTCAGGTGCGTGGCCAGCGAGCGCGGGCCGCGGGGGCGGGTGACCTCGGCGAGCACGAAGGCGGCGTCGCGGTCGGGCAGCAGATCGAGATGGAAGGTGGCGTGGCCACAGGCGGCGATCTCGTCACGCAGCTGGGCCGACACGGCATAGATCAGGCTGCCCTCGACACCGGTGGCGGTGACGACGAACTCGCCCTGGCGGCGGAACTCGCGGCCATCGCTGCCGATGAAGTGCAACGCCACCGGCTTGATCGGCTCACCGGCACAGCGGCTGCCAAAGACCTCGCTCCAGCCGGGCGCATGCGGATGGGCCGGCGTGGCTGCCACATCGAAGCCGCAGTTGGCCGGTCGCAGCGGTGCGATGTCCACGCCAAGAGAGGCCAAGACCTCGCACCAGCTGCCGTCCGAACCCAGCTGCGGCCAGCTGGCGCCGCCCAGGGCCAGCACCACGGCGTCGAAGCGTTCGGTGATCTCACCCTGGGGCGTGCCGAATTGCAGAGCCCCGTCCGTCGTCCAACCCTGCCAGCGGTGGCGCATATGGAACTGCACGCCGGCCTCACGCAAGCGGTGCAGCCAGGCGCGCAGCAGCGGCGCGGCCTTCAGGCTGGTCGGGAACACGCGGCCCGAGGTGCCGATGAAAGTGTCTATGCCCAGGCCCTTGGCCCAGGCGCGGGTCTGCTCGGGGCCGAAGGCGAGCAGCATAGTCTCGATCTGCTCGCGACGCTCGGCAAAGCGGCTGCAGAAGGGCTCGAAGTCTTCCGAGTGCGTGAGGTTCAGCCCGCCCTTGCCGGCGAGCAAGAATTTGCGGCCCACCGAGGCCATCGCGTCGAACAGATGGACCTCGATGCCGGCCGCACGCAACTCCTGCGCCGCCATCAGCCCAGCCGGCCCGCCCCCGATCACGGCGCAGCGGGGTGATTCGGTGGGGGTTGTGGACATGGGGCTACCTCAGGCAAACAGGGCGCGCGAGTGTGCCACAGGGGCCCCGGAGGACCTTACTCCGTGGCGCGCAAGGCAGCCTTCAGCTGCGCGCCCAGCTCCGGCTTGCCCGCAAAGGGGTCGGTCGGGTTGCGCTGCAGCATGACGTCCTCCAACCGGGTCTGCACCGTGGCCAGCGACTTGGGGTGGCTGAAGATATAGAACTGGTCGGCCTCGACTGCGCTCATCACCAGCTGGGCGACGTGGGCCGCGGTGAGCTTGCCGCTGGTCACCGCCTTGCCGCTCATCGCCTGGCCGATAAGCTGGCTTTGCGTGGGCTTGGCTTCGGCCTCCGACAGCTCGGCCGGGCGGTTGCGCTCGCTCTGGTGGATGCCGGTGGGCACGAAAAAGGGGCACAGCACCGAGGCGCTGATCTGGTCGGTGACCAGGCGCAGGTCCTGGTACAGGGTCTCGCTCATCGCCACCACCGCATGCTTGCTGACGTTGTAGACGCCCATATTCGGCGCATTGAGCATGCCGGCCATCGAGGCGGTGTTGACGATATGCCCTTCGTAGGACGGGTCGGCCTTGGCGGCTGCCAGCATCATCGGCGTGAACAGGCGCACGCCATGGGCCACGCCCATCAGGTTGACGCCGATGACCCACTCCCAATCCTTGAGCGTGTGCTCCCAGATCAGGCCGCCAGCGCCGACGCCGGCGTTGTTGAACACCAGGTGCGGCGCGCCGAAGCGCTGCTGCGCAGCGGCGGCCAGCGCCTGCATCTGCTCGGCCTTGGCCACGTCCACGCGCTGCGCCAGTACCGGTACGCCGCTGGCCTGCAGCTCGGTGACGGCCTTGTCCAGTGCGTCCTGCTGCACATCGCAGAGCACCAGATTCATGCCCTTGGCGGCCGCCAGGCGCGCCAGCTCCAGCCCGAAACCCGAACCTGCGCCGGTAATGACGGCGGTCTTGCCTTGAAATTGCTTCATATGTGCAGTTGGTTAATCTTGAGCTTTTCGCAGTTGGTAGCCGATGCGCGGGAAGTGCACATGGACGGTGCCCGCACGTTCGTCGTGGCGCTGGATCGTGATGCGCTCGTGGCTCAGGCCGACAAGCATGCCGTCCACCGGGTCCTGGGCGTAGTCGATAGGCGTCACGGTGACGGCCTCGTCTTCCTCGTAGCCCAGCTCGGGATTGATCGAGACCGGTGCGTGATGCCCGCGGCTGGCCGCCAAGCTAAGGGCCTCGCCACTGCTCATGGCCTGATAGACGCCATGGCCGAAGGCGTTGACCCGCTCGAACCAGGCCGCCAGCCGCTCGAACGGCCGCAAAATCCCAGCTACCGCCGGCGCGCGGCGTATGTACCAGATGCTTTGCGCGACCGAGAAGTCGGCCACGCTGGCCTCGGCCCCGCACAGGAAGGCGCGGCCATCATGCAGCAGCGCATCCAGCCAGACCAGATAGCTGTGCAGCTGAGCTGTGGCGTCACGTGTGCTGGGACGCTTCATGCCGGCGGTCATCGCTGCGCGGTCGGCGGCAAAGGCTTTCATGAACTCGGGCGGCGCGCCCTTGAAGATCTCGGCCGCACCGGCCGGCTGCATGGTGTACGGAATCGCCACCCAGAACAGGTCGGTGTCGGCCCACTGGGCGATGATCTGGCTCGCTCCGGCCGCACTGGCGGGATGAATGGTCGGCTCCGGGTGGTGCTGCTCAATGACCTGGCAGATCAGCGCCGAGTCGCAATAGATGTCCGAGCCGATCTGCAGAAACGGCGTGCGGCGGTAGCGGCCGGTCAGCGCCAGCACATCGGGCTTGGGCATCACCACCGGCACGATCACCGAACGCCAGTGCATGCGCTTGTAGCCCAGTACCAGGCGGATCTTTTCCGAGAACGGCGAACCGGGGTAGTGATGAAGAATCAGCTCGCTCATGGTGCTCTCCAATATCGTGCTCCGGCCTCAGGTGCCTGGGCGGCGCATGTCCACATGCGCAATGCCATCTTCGACATATTGCCCGCTGACGGGCACAAAGCCCAGCCCCCCGTAAAAGGACTGCAGATGGGCCTGGGCCGACAGGAACAAGGCCCTGCCCGGCCACAGCTTTTCGCATTCGACCAGGGCCTGGGACAGCAGCTGGCGCCCCAGCCCGCTGCCACGCGCGGCCGGCGTCGTGACGACCCGGCCTATCACCGGCTCATCGGCCTTCAGACCCGGCGGCAGCAGGCGCAGATAGGCCAGCAGCCGGTCGTCATCACGCCCCATCAAATGCCAGGCCTGAAGGTCCAGGCCGTCCGGGTCCAGATAGACACATTGCTGCTCGAGCACGAACACCTCGGAGCGCAGTTGCAGCGACTGGTAAAGCTCGGCAGCACTCAACGCGTCGAAGGCCTTGCAGCTCCACACCAAGGCCATGGCCCGGCTCAGATCAGCTTGACCAGCTGCTTGCCGAAGTTCTTGCCCTTGAGCAGGCCCAGAAAGGCCTCGGGGGCGGCGGCAATGCCCTCTGCCACCGTCTCGCGGTACTTCAGCTTCTTGGTGGCCACCAGGGTGCCCAACTCCTTCAGCGCCTCAGGCCAGATGTCCATGTGCTCGCTGACGATGAAGCCTTCGATCTTCATGCGGTTGGTGAGTATCAGCTGCGGATACTGCATCGGGATGGGCTCGCCGTTGTAGCCCGAGATCATGCCGCACATGGCGACCCGGCTGAAGGCATTGGCGCGCAGCAGCACGGCGTCGAGAATGAGGCCGCCGACGTTCTCGAAGTAGCCGTCGATGCCGTTCGGGCATTCGGCCTTCAGCGCCGCCGACAGCGACTTCAGATCACGGTGCTGCTTGTAGTCGATGCAGGCGTCGAAACCCAGTTCCTCGACCACCTGGCGGCACTTGTCGGGTCCGCCGGCCAGGCCCACGGCGCGGGCGCCGCGCACCTTCGCCAGCTGACCAACGGCCCCACCGACCGCACCGCTGGCGGCGCTGACCACCACCGTCTCGCCGGCCTTGGGGTTGATGATCTTCACCAGGCCGTACCAGGCGGTGACGCCGGGCATGCCGACGGCGCCGAGGTAGGCCGACAGCGGGATGTGCGTGGTATCCACCTTCTGCAGCGCACCGCGCTGGTCGGCGCTCACCAGCTGATACTCCTGCCAACCGCCCATGCCGACGACCTTGTCGCCGACCTTGAAGAAGTCATTGCGCGAGGCCACCACCTCGCCCGCCGTGCCGCCAATCATGACCTGGTCCAGCGGCTGCGGCTGGGCATAGCTCTTGCCCTCGTTCATGCGGCCGCGCATATAGGGGTCCAGGCTCAGGTAGTGGTTGTGCACCAGCACCTGGCCTTCGGCGAGCTCGGGCAGGGGCACTTCGACCAGCTTGAAGTTGTCGGCGCTGGGCTCGCCTGCGGGACGCGATGCCAACTGGATTTGGCGATTGATCTGGCTCATGGTGTCTCCTGGCACATCGGGTCTGAATCGCTGGATTGAACCATGTGCTTCGCCATGCCGGCGTCCCTTTGGCGACATACGTGGCAGCCGCCAGTCGCACCACTACCTCAGTATTTTCATTTTTGTCATATTGCGTCGCTAGACTGCGGCAGATATGGGCATGATCAAGCGATGGGGTCTGCGGGTCTGGCTGGCTGCGTGCATGCTTCTGCCGGGCTTGGCGGCCAGCGACAATTTGCGTATCTGCCAGGCCGACAGCAGCCGCTACGGCTACCGCATCGCACTGGCCCAGCTGATCCTGGACAAGACGCGTGCGTCCGCGGCGCGCTCCGACCGTCTGGTACCGTTCGCTGCGGGGCGTGACCCCAGCCAGGAGCGCTGCCTGGCACTGCTGCGCCAAGGCGAGGTCAGCCTGCTCTATCTGCCCCCGTCCGAGGAGCGGCTAGCGGACTTCGATGTGATCAAGATCGACCTGCATCAAGGCATGCTGGGCTACCGGCTGTTGCTGATCCACAAGAAGGACCGGGCGCTGTTCCAGCAGGTTCAGGGCATGGACCAGCTGCGCAATCTGGTCGGTGGCTTCGGTGCGCAGTGGACCGACTTCAAGCTGTTTGAGCGCAATGGCCTGCCCGTCGTCGGGGTGGGCAACACCGACAGCCTGCTGGCGATGCTGGAGGCAGGCCGTTTCCAATACTTCCATAGAGGCCTGCACGAGGCCTGGGCAGAACTCGAGCAGCATCCGGAACTGAGCCAGTTGATGGTCGAGCCACGGCTCGCATTGGCCTATCCGCTGCCGGTCTACTTTCTGTTCAACAAGAAGGACGTCGCACTGCGGCAGCGCTTCGAGCGCGGCTTCCAGATCATCCGCAACGACGGCTCGTTCAAGGCCCTGTTCATGCGCGAGTTCGGTCCGACGCTGGCCCGCGCGCAGTTGAAGCGCCGGCTCATCATCCGAATCGACTATCCATTGCCCGCCGGCGTACCGACGGCCGAGCCGCCCTTCTGGCTGAACTGACCAGATCAGCGGACGCTGGATCAGCGAGGTGGCTGCAGCGTCTTCAGGCTGCGCCGCTGACCCGGCAGCGCCTTCAGGTACTTGAAGGTGGCGGTGGCATGGGCGCAGAGCTTGCCATCGTCGCCGAACACCGAGCCCTCGCAGAAGGCCATCGTCGTCGAGCGATGCAGGAGCTTGCCGACGGCGCGCAGACAGCCCTCGCCGGGGCGCATGAAGCTGGTCTTCATCTCGATCGTGACAACACCTGGCCCCATGCCCGGCAGGTCCATGTGCACGCTGCGCGCCGCATGGGCCATGGCCACGTCCAGCAAGGTCATCAACACCCCGCCGTGCGCCACCTCCCATGAGTTGAGATGGCCCTCGTTCAGATCCACACGCAACTCGGCCAGGCCGCCGCCCATGCTGTGCAGCTCGAAGCCCAGCTGTTCGACAAAGGGGATGTGGACCGGGAACTTGAGCTTCATCATCGCGTCATGACCCATGAATGGCGCTGACCCCGCCGTCCACGGCCAGGATCTGGCCGGTGATGTGCTTGCCAGCGGCACTGGCAAACAACAGGGCCGCGCCCTTCAGATCGTCGTCATCGCCGAGGCGGCGCAGCGGCGCATGCTGGGCCAGGTTCTCGGCACCAACCTTGGCCAGCAGGCCCTGGGTCATCTTGCTCGGAAAGAAGCCCGGCGCCAGCGCGTTGACGGTGATGCCGTGCTGCCCCCACTCGCCGGCCAGCGCCCGGGTGAAGTTGACGACCGCGCCCTTGCTGGTGTTGTAGGCGATGGTGTTCATCATCGTCGGGTTGCCACTCAGGCCGGCGATCGAGGCGACGTTGATGATGCGGCCAAAGCGCTGCGGAATCATGCTGGCCTTGGCCACCGCCTGGGCAAACACGAACAGGCTGCGGATGTTCAGGTTCATGACCTTGTCCCAGGCCTCCAGCGGGTGCTCCTCGGCCGGCGCACCCCAGGTGGCCCCGGCGTTGTTGACCAGGATGTCGACATGGCCCAGATGCTGCACGCCCTTGGCCACGACCTCACGGGCCTGGGTCGGGTCGCTGGCATCGGCGGCCACATAGCTGACCTCGATGCCGCGCCCCTGCAGATGGGCCATGGCCTGCTCAAGGTCATCGGCCTTGCGCGAGGTCAGCACCAGCTTGGCTCCGGCCTCGCCCAGCGCCTCGGCAATCTGCAGGCCCAGGCCGCGCGAGCCGCCGGTGATCAGCGCCGTGCGGCCGCTGAGATCAAACAGGGTTTGGACGGGTGTGCTCATGGCTTGACTCGCTAGATGAAAAGGAAACTCAGGGGCCGGGCATGCGCGAGCGGATCACCAGCAGCACGGCGCCCACCGCCACCGCCAGACCGCCACCACTCAGAAAGCCCAGGCTCAACAGTTCGGCCTCACGGGGCAGGAACAGCGACAGGCAGACCGCCAGCAGCCCGCCATAGATCAGCACCCAGATGGTGGTGTGCAGCCGGCTGTGGTCGGGGTGCGTTTCGGGGCTGGGATCAGAAGCAGTCATGGGGCAGGTCCTTGCAAAGTGGCTCTCGCGTGCGCACCACTTCCAGCCAGGCTGCCACCTTCGGTAGCTCGTAACTGTAGAAATAGCGCGCTGCCGCGAGCTTGCCACGATAAAAGGCCTGCTCCGCATTGTTTTGTGCCACCAGGGCCAGCTCCAGCCAGACCCAGGCCAGCACCACATGGCCGAAGGCCTGCAAGTACGGCGTGGCATTGGCCAGTGCCTCCTCCGGCAGGCCGGTGGCCCAGGCGGCCTTGGTTGCGGCGCCCAGGGTCTGAAGCGCTGCGGCCAGGCGGTGGGCCATGTCCACCAGCTCAGGTACCTGCTGGGCCTGGGCGATCGTGTCGTTCACCCGCTGCGCCAGCAGGGTCAGACCGGCGCCGCCATTCATCACCACCTTGCGGCCCAGCAGATCCAGGCCCTGGATGCCATGGGTGCCCTCGTGGATCATGTTCAGGCGGTTGTCGCGCCAGTACTGCTCGACGGGGAAGTCTCGCGTGTAGCCGTAGCCGCCCAGCACCTGGATGGCGAGCGAATTGGCCTCCAGGCACCATTCGCTGGGCCAGCTCTTGGCAATCGGAATCAGCACGTCCAGCAGCTGGCTGGCCTGCTCGCGGGCCTCGCCGTCGGCCGTGTGCAGCTCATCGACCAGACGCGCGCAATACAGCTCCAGCGCCAGCGCCCCCTCGACATAGCTCTTCTGCGCCAGCAGCATGCGCTTCACATCGGCATGTTCGATGATGGGCAACTGAGGTGCGGCGGCATCCTTTCCGGCTGGGCCGCTGGCCCTGCCCTGCGGCCGCTGCTTCGCATACTCGAGGCTGGCCTCATAGCCGGCATAACCCAGCATCGTGGCGCCGAGGCCCACGCCGATGCGCGCCTCGTTCATCATGTGGAACATGCACTTCAGGCCCTCGCCGGGCTTGCCGACCAGATAGCCAATGGCACCGGCGCCGTTCTCGCCGAAGTTCAAGAGGCAGTTGGTCGTGCCGCGATAGCCCAGCTTGTGGTTCAGGCCGGCCAGCCGCACATCGTTGCGCTCGCCGGTCAGCTCAGCCCGCTCGTTGACCAGGTGCTTGGGCGCGATGAACAGCGAAATGCCGCGCGTGCCGGGAATCGTCTTGCCATCGGGGCCGGGAATCTTGGCCAGCACCAGGTGGATGATGTTCTCGGTCATCTCGTGCTCGCCGGCCGAGATCCACATCTTGTTGCCCTTGAGCCGGTAGCGCGGGCCCAAAGCATCGGTCTCGTCTTCCAGCACGGCGCGCGTCGCCACATCGCTGAGGCTGGAGCCGGCCTGGGGCTCGCTCAGGCACATGGTGCCGAACCAGCGGCCGGAGAATTCGTTCTTGGCAAAGACCTCGCGCTGCAACTCCGTGCCGTGAGCCATCAGCAGATTGGCATTGCCATTGGTCAGCATCGCATAGCCTCCCATGGCCACACTGGCCTTGCTGAAGAAGGCATTGGCCGCCATCTCAATCACGCAGGGCAGCTGCATGCCGCCGAGTTCGTAGTCCTGCGCGGCGGCCAGCATGCCGGAGTCCACATAGGCCTGCATGGCCGCGTGCGTGGCCTCGGGCAGGTGCACCCTTTGGCCGTCGAAATGAGGCTCCTGCGTGTCGGCCAGACGGTTGAACGGCGCGAACTTCTCGCGCGCAATCTTCTCGCAGGTGTCGAGCACCGCGGTGAAGGTTTCGTCGGAATGCTCGGCGAAGCGCGGGCGCTGCGTCAGCGCCTGAACCTTGAGCCAATCGTTGAGCAGGAAGTCCAGGGTTTGGCGCATGGCAGTGCCTCGGGTGGATTGTTGCGAGGCCCCCGGATTGCATCCGGGCTACAAGGCCCCCACATGCAATCCGGAACGACCCATCTCTCCGTAGCCCGGATGCAATCCGGGACAACAGCCTCAGAGCACCTCGAACACGCCCGCCGCGCCCATGCCGCCACCGATGCACATCGTCACGCAGACGC
>JADMJJ010000117.1 GCA_018780645.1 Burkholderiaceae bacterium | reverse complement strand
CCGTCGATTCACGCTTCCAGCGCATCAACACCCGCCTGCACTGCGCAGGAAGGAAGGCCTCCGCGATCCGGGCTGCCGCCTACGGACTGCTGGAGTCGCCTTAGGCCATACGAGCAGCCCAGCCCCCTGCAGAGGTCGATCACATCTTCGATGAACTGGCACTCACGCCCTGCTGTACTGCGGGCGGGCAGACAGAGTGATCTCTCAATATGGGGTGCTGTCGGTTGCTGCCGGACGTATTCAAGCTGCTTGGAAGCAGGCAGCCGTTGGACCTGGAGAAAAGCGCCAGCCGGAATGGCGGATCCACGATGCACTGCGGCAGTAGGCGGTTCGCGAGGCAGACCCTATCGCGCCAGTGACCGCGTCTTTACTACCCCTACTCGTGATCCCGAATAGAAGCGGAATGGGCCTGGGCGAAGCGAGCCTTGTCGAGCCCCTCGAAACACAGCCAACAATGGGCGTGCGGAAATGCGGTTTGCCGCCGTTCCATGATCGAGTGGAACGAGGGGCATCGGCGCTCTGTGAAAATGAGACGTTGAGAACAATCTGCACCCCAGGGAGGGCGCGTTAGACCATGGCTGTCGTCCGCCCATACTTTAAGCTTGGCATTGCTGACCTCGAGTCCATCTTCGATGCAGCGCGCTCAGATGCCGCGATCTGCCAAGCGGTCGTTGATGAATTGCGGCACAGAAGTACTGAGCGGTCGGCTGCATTGCTTGAACGCATCCAGGCCGCGCTTGCTCTGGCTAGCGCAAGGTCCAGGCCTTCCTCCGCGGAACCGGATCGGGTGCTTACTGCTGGTCGTGCTGTCGGGGTGCCGACTGAGCGATCGGCTGTTTTCGTTGGCGCCGCGATTCAGGGGGCTATCTCGCCGACGGAGCAACGGCCTTCGGCGCCACCGGCTGTAAGCAACAAGCCCGCTGCCATTCTTGGGGCTTGGACGGCCCTGGAGGCACTGTCGCCGCAAACCTATCGCCGGCCTGCTGATCTGGTCAATGGCGACAACCGGTGCGTGGCGTTCATCGAGGGCGAAGATCTGCCGTGGCTTCGTCGCGAGCCATCTCGCCGCAACTACCAGCTGTACTACCAGGTGATCTTGGGATGCATTCCGGTCGATCGGGCGACCGACGAGCTCATCAGGGCTTTCGGAGACGATGAGGAACGCGGGCGCAAGGAGCGAGAGAAGGCCGCGATTGCCGCCGTGCTGGTGGATCGCAATGGCATCGTGCTCGAAGAGAATGCAGTCGGGATTTCGAGCTTTGGCTGGGCGCTTCCCGTGGCGCTTTCGGGCGATCTTGCTGGTCTAGGGGCGTGGACGGCCGTCGAGACAGACCTGGTTGAGGGGCTGACCAAGCAGCTCGTCAATACGGACAGCGAGGGGAACCGGCTTCCTCTTGATGCTGGGACGCTTAGAAAGGCGTTTCGCTGGCTAGTGGCGGCCTTGAAGTTGCCGGAAGGTCTGTACGAGGAGCCGAGCTTTGTGCTCCGGGTCTTCCACTACTACAAGTCAAAGAATCCACCGGAAGTCGCACTGCTCAATTCCTTCTACCTGGCTGACCTTGCCCGCGCGTCAAAACTTGTCGAGAGCGGTCGGCCCGGCCGAGCATTGGCCAGGTACCTGGGGGCGGAGAAGGTGGAGCAGAGTTCGAACCTCCTTGAAGATGTCTCCGCCATCGAAGCCCTGGTGGCGCCGGCAAAGACGCCAGCGACTCGCTGGCCGGCACCGGGTGGCCATCCGCTGGTGACACTGCAGCAGGCAGCGGTCAATGCGGCCCGGTCCGAACTCGGCGGCGACGGTTCCGGCATCGTGGCGGTGAATGGACCGCCGGGCACCGGCAAGACCACGCTGCTGCGCGACGTGGTCGCCGGCTGCGTGCTTGATCGCGCTAAGGCCTTGGCTCGCTTTGAAGACGCGACGGCGGCTTTCAAAACAACGGGACAAAAGGTGGCCGCGGGCGATCGTGCGTTCCTGCATCTATACAGCCTGGATGATTCCCTGAAAGGCCATGAGGTCCTGGTCGCGTCGAGCAACAACAAAGCGGTGGAGAACGTCAGCAAGGAGTTGCCCGCGCTCAAGGCCGTCGGTCGAGAGCTGCGCTATTTCAAGACGGTGTCGGACCGATTGCTGTCCAAACGGGCGGATGACGGGACCCTTTCTGATGGCGAACCGACTTGGGGTCTCATCGCAGCCGTGCTGGGCAATGCGCTGAACCGCAGCGCCTTCCAGCAAGCCATCTGGTGGGACGATGACCGGAGCCTGAGGCTGTACCTGAAGGCGGCCAAAGGGGATTCCGTCGTCCGTGAAATCAAGGATGGCACAGGGAACATCATCCACCGCGCCGTCCCCACAATCATCGAAGCAGAGTCCCCGCCATCGCCGGAGGAGGCCCGGCGGAACTGGCAGAAGACGCGCGCGCGGTTCACCACGCTGCATGCCGAGATTGAGGGCGAACTCCGCGCCCTCGAGTCCGTTCGCCAAATCTGTCTGAGACTGCCGCCGGCCCGAGAAGCCGCCGGAGCCGCCATCAGCCGTCTGGCTGAAGTGTCGAGCATGCTTGCGGAGCGAGAGCAGTCTGTCATGGAAGCAATGCGAGTTCGAGAGGCGGCCGCGGCCTCCTCGGGAAGAGCCGCAACGCTTGAGCGACAGGCCTTCGCTGAGCGGCCTGGATGGCTTCATCGGCTGTTCAATTCCGGACGGATGCAGAAGTGGCGCACGATCCACACGCCGCTTGCTCTTGCGCGCGCCGAAGCGGAACGCCGTGCGGGGGCCGCCGTCGCCAACCAAGAAACGGCCGAGCAGCAACTGCAGGAAGCCGCTTCGGCGTTGCGCGCGGCGCAGACGCGGCTGGCAGAAGCCCAGGCAGCGCTGTCGACGGTCGAGCGCGCCGTCGAGCCCCACCGGCTTCGTCTGGGATCGCGGTTGGTCGACGAGGGGTTCTTCCGGCAAGGGCACGAGCAGTGGAATCTCTCCTCGCCATGGCTACCCGACGCGCTCCATAGGAAGCGGGAGGACCTGTTCGCGTTAGCGCTAGAAGTGCACCGAGCCTTCATCGATGCGGCGGCCCAGAAGGTTTCTCACAATCTGGGTGTCCTGATGCAGGCGATGCACGCGGGTGCTTTCCAGGACGAGGCGAAGAAGGCACTGCTTGGCGATCTTTGGGCCACCCTATTCCTGGTCTGTCCCGTCGTCTCGACGACGTTTGCGTCGGTGGACCGAATGCTGGGTGACCTGCCTCCATCGAGCCTTGGCTGGCTGCTCGTGGATGAGGCGGGGCAGGCGACGCCGCAATCCGCGGTAGGCTTGTTGATGCGGGCGAGACGGGTGATCGTTGTCGGTGACCCGCTCCAGATTCCTCCAGTCGTGTCGCTGCCTCAGCGGCTCATCCTCGAAGTCGCGAAGTTCTTTGGCGTCAGTCCTGCCGAGTGGTTGGCGCCTGAGGCTTCGGTACAAACGCTGGCCGACCAGGCGTCCAAACTAAAAGCTGAGTTCCGCGCAGATGTTGGCGTCCGGAAGGTGGGAATTCCGTTGCTGGTTCATCGGCGTTGTCAGGAGCCGATGTTCGGCATTTCGAACCGCATCGCGTATGACGGTCAGATGGTCCATGCGGCTGGCATTCCTCAGCCTGGTCCGGTGGCCAAGGCACTGGGAGGATCCCGGTGGATCGATATCAACGCGAGCGCGGAGAGCAAATGGTGCCCGGCCGAGGGGGAGGCAGTCGTGCAACTGCTCTCCCAGCTTGCAGCGGCAGGCGTCAAGCAGCCGGATGTCTACGTCATCACGCCGTTCCGTATCGTTGCGCACGAACTTCGGCGTCGCATCGACGCCGAGCAAGGACTGCTGGAGCGGCTGGACGTCAACGCGGACGACTGGCTGCGCAATCGGGTCGGGACCATCCACACATTCCAAGGCAAGGAGGCCGAGGCGGTCATCGCCGTACTTGGGGCACCGATGGCTGCGCAACTGGGCGCGCGACGCTGGGCTGCGTCGACACCGAATGTTCTCAACGTCATGGTCTCGAGGGCCAAGCAGACGCTGTATGTGGTGGGTTCACGCGCTTCTTGGTCAACAGTGGGCCATGGAAAAGCTGTCGCCGAAAGCATCAAGAATTCCTGAGCAGCGAGGCTAGGCTGCCCCAGTATCATGAGGGCGCTGGCGCCATACGTCGGCCCGGCTTTTCCTCCCTGAGCCGGTGGTGCTCTGTGATGACAGCGGGCGCCATTTCAGCTCGCCGGCAATGCTGGCGAGCTTTTCTTTGTGCCAAGCATTGCTTTGCGAGGCTCGCATGACATGACGTTATGGAAGATTTCGTCAGCAGACGACGTCCCCATCGGTGCCAAACCGGTTCTCGACGCGATCCCATTGAAATGGGCCCACGACGCTGACTCTGGTGAAACCCGCTACAGCCATGATGAGGACGTAGCGGCCAAGCGCTGTTCATGCGTCTGCGCTGCCTGTTCGAGGCCCCTGACTCCAGTGTTGCCGGGGCAGCCACACCGAACTCGGCCGTCCTCGCACTTTCGACATCCCGAAGGGACGACCAAAGTTGGCTGCGTGGTCGTATCCGCGCGCCTCGCTGCGGTGCGTAAGCGCGCGGGCATCACACCCCCGCGCCGATGGGCCGACTACGGCGTGACGCTGGGTCTCCATCGATGCGGCAGTAGCTCCTCGACTTGGGCGGCGGGCTGCGTCGGCAGCCTGGTCAGGACATCCTTCAGATAGGCGTACGGTTCAAGCCCGTTCAGTTTGGCCGAATGCAGCAAGCTCATCACGGCGGCAGCACGCTGGCCGGCCCGAAGCGAGCCCGCGAACAACCAGTTCGACCTGCCGATAGCAATGGCCTGTTCATAGTGCACCACCTTGCTAAGTCGTTGAAAATATTGACATCTGCCCTTCGGCAACTTCTTGACACGGGGCCCCTGTGCGGGCGACCGCGTCAATAACTCGCAGATCGAGCAGAGCGCTGGCTTGAATTTGAAACGGGGCCCTGGGGACGACCTGCGTGGCCGCCAGGATCCCGGCCTTGATCAGGCTGCGGACGCGATGGTTGTTGACGCCGAGCTGAGCGGCGGCCTCCGACATTGTCAACCACTGCCCATCCTTGTGCGCCGATAGGTAGGCACGGATGTCGTGGACTCTGCGCAGCGACGAGACGCGATGGGCGTTCCAGGTCTTGCCTTGGCCTGTCTGAATGCCCATCCGATTGAGTGATGCGGCGATGTGCTCATCCGTCCACTTGCTCGCCATGCTGCGAATGACGGCCAGCGCTTCATCGGGCGTGCGGCACCCATGCTCTCCACTGCGCGGCTTGGCGACGCGCACCTGGGAATGCTGCCCTCCGCGCTAATGGATGGTGAGAACCACTTCGCGCGTCGCATCGTCGATGTCGGCGACGATGTCTTTGACGAGCGTGCGCAGCAACTGTTGCCGCGTACGCATCGTGACCCCTGGGGCCTCCCATGCGGCGCTGAGGTCATTGGCCAAACCGGTCAGGTCGGGAACAACGACATGGGCTTGCACTTGGTCAAAGGACTGCAGCCTTTGCTCGCATTGGCGAACACGTTGCAAAGCTGCCTCCCATCCCTTCTCCAACTGCGCAGCGATCAGTCGGTTGTCCGGATCGCAGGCAGCGTACCGCCGCTCAGCAAGCCCTGCCTCATAGCGTGCCTGCTGCAGTTCCAGCTCCCAGATGCGTCGTTGATCGGCCTGAGCTTCCATGTGCCTCCGTTGCGCGAGTAGCGCCGCGTCGATCGACAACGGTTCGACAACGCGCAGCAGCTCTCGGGTGATAGCTGCGTCGGGGCGTCGGCCGCCGAATGTGAAGCAGCGCGGCATGGCGAGCGCGTGGTTGGGTCGATCACAGCGGTTGTGAACGCTGGTCAGGAACCGCTTCTATTCGCTGGAGAGGTGTCGGTTTTGATCCTGAGCTGATCGACTGACGAGTTGGGGGGCATTGCGCCTGCCCGGCCGCCCTGCAGGGCGGCCGGGCAGGCGCAGCCGATGGCGCGGGTGCAATGCCAACGCGGTCGACGCGGATCAGGGTGACCTCGTGACTTCGTCGGCGCCCCCGTCGTACAGGGCGGCGCTTGCGGATACAACAGCGCTCATGCCGAAGAAGGTGGGCGCGGCAGCGGTCTCTCTGGCCTGGAAGCTTGACAACCGTACCGCGCCCTACACCGTGCCGATGAAGGTGGTGCCGCGTCAGTGTGGCACCGCTGGGACGCGTCCGTCCAGCACTGCAGCTTCGGTTGTCGGCCGGGGTGTGCATGGATGCTCCAGGGCGCCTGTTCCTGTGCGCGCGTTGCCGCGTGCAGGTCGTGCTGTGCAGCCACTGCGATCGTGGCAACCGCTACTGTGGCCGGCAGTGCCGGCGCCTGGCGCACGACGCTTCTCGGCGCGACAGCGCACGCCGATACCAACGGTCTCGGCGGGGCCGCCTTGCCCACGCCGAGCGGTCGCGACGCTGGCGCCAACGGTGCCGTGCTCGCGGTGATGGTGGCGATGGCTGTGGCGGTGGCGGTGGCCTGCAGCAGAACGTGACGCACCAGGGTTGCCCGCCCGGGGTGGCTGCGGCTCCACTGGCCGCATGGACACACCACACCACCTCGGCGCCCGCGCCCGCAGATACGGCGGCCACGGCCCCGATTACCGCCGCCATCACCGCCATCACCGCCACCACGCCCTGGCTGTGCTGGCGCTGTGCCAGGTCGCAGCCCGCCCAGGTGCGCCAGGGCTTCCTGCGCCATGGCCCGCGCCCGACACGCCCAGGGTGGCGCCATGACCATAGCCCCTGACCTGGTCGCGCAGATCCTGCGTCTGCATGCGGTGGAGAAGTGGCGGGTCGGCACCGTCGCCCGGCAGCTGCATGTGCACCGCGATACCGTACGCCGCGTGCTTGCGGTGAGCGGCCAAGCCGTGCCGCCTTCACTGCTGCGGCCCAGCCGCATCGATGTCTACCGGCCCTTCATCCTCGCGACGCTGGCCAAGTTCCCCTCGCTCACCGCGGCGCGGCTCTACGCCATGGTCGGCGAGCGCGGCTACGTGGGCTGCGACTCGCACTTCCGCCACCTCATCGCTGAGCTGCGCCCGCGGCCGCCAGCCCAGGCCTACCTGCGCCTGCGCACGCTGCCCGGCGAACAGGCACAAGTGGATTGGGCTCACTTCGGCCATCTGCAGATCGGCCGCGCCCGGCGCCCGCTGATGGCCTTCGTCATGGTGCTCAGCTACTGCCGCATGATCTTCCTGCGCTTCTTCCTGGACGCCCGCATGGACAGCTTCCTGCGCGGCCATGTCGAGGCCTTCATCGCCTTCAACGGCTGTCCACGGGTCGCCCTGTACGACAACCTCAAGAGCGCGGTGCTTGAGCGCGTGGGCGATGCGATCCGATTCAACCCCGAACTGCTCGCTCTGGCGGCGCACTACCGCTTCGAGCCGCGCCCGGTGGCGGTGGCGCGCGGCAATGAGAAGGGCCGCGTGGAGCGCTCGATCCGCTATATCCGCGACAGTTTCTTCGCCGGGCGCTCGTTCTGCGACTTGCTCGACCTCAACGCGCAGGCCCAGGTCTGGTGCCTGGGCTTGGCCGCCGACCGGCGTTGGCCCGAGGACAGTGCCTTGAGCGTGCGCCAGGCCTTCGAAGCCGAGGGCCGCAGCTTGATGGCGCTGCCCGAGACGGCCTTCGCCCTGGGCGAGCGCGTGGCCGTGAAGGTGGGCAAGACCCCCTACATCCGCTTCGATCTGAACGACTACTCGGTGCCGCACACCCATGTGCGGTGCACGCTGACGGTGTTGGCCGACGAGCAATGGGTGCGTGTGCTCGACGGCGCCACCGAGCTGGCGCGCCACCGGCGCTGCTGGGACAGCCATGCCCAGATCGAAGAGGACGCCCATGTGCAGCGCCTGGTCGACGCCAAGCGCGCCGGCAGAGCCCACCGCGCCTGCGACCGTCTGGCGCAGGCCGCCCCGGCCAGCGCGGAGTTGCTCAAGCGCGCCGGCGCGCGCGGCGAGAACCTGGGCTCGATCACCGCCACGCTAATGCGCTTGCTGGATCGCTGGGGTGCTGCCGCACTGCAGGCGGCCATCACCGATGCGTTGGCGCGCGACGTGGCCCACCCCAACGCCGTGCGGTTGGCGCTGGAGCGCGCCCGCGCGGCCAGCGGCGAGCCGCCGCCGGTGGCGCTGGTGCTGCCCGAGCACGTCGCCAAGCGCGACGCGCCGGTGCGTACCCACGACCTGCGCACGTATGACCGGCAACCCGACCGCCAGCCCGACCACCCTGAGCCCCCACCGGAGAGCCCCGATGAATGACATCGCCACACCGGCCGCGCTGCGCGAGCAGGCCGCCTCACTTCGCCTGCATGGCCTGATCGAGCACTGGGCTGAGGTGATGGCGCAGCCCGAGCAGGCGCGCTGGGTGGCGCAGATGCTCGCCTGGGAGGCCGCCGAGCGGTCCCGCCGCAGCCTGGAGCGCCGCCTGCGCGAGGCACACATCGGGCGCTTCAAACCGCTGGCCGACTTCGACTGGGCCTGGCCCAAGCAGATCGACCGCGGTGCCGTCGAAGGATTGATGACGCTGGACTTCGTCAAGGACGCCAGCAACGTCGTCCTGGTCGGCCCCAACGGTGTGGGCAAGTCCATGTGTGCGTGCAATATCGGCTACCAGGCGGTGCTGGCCGGGCACACCGCGCTGTTCACCACTGCGGGGCAACTGCTGGGCGAGTTGGCCGCGCTGGACAGCGACTCGGGCCTGCGCCGCAGGCTGCGCCAGTACGCCGCCCCGGACGTGCTGATCATCGACGAGGTGGGCTACCTGTCGTACTCGAACCGGCACGCTGATCTGTTGTTCGAACTGGTGAGCCGGCGCTACCAGAACAAGAGCACGGTGGTGACCACCAACCGGGCCTTCGCCGACTGGGGCGAGGTCTTCCCCAACGCGGCGTGCGTGGTGTCGTTGATCGACCGGCTGATGCACCGTGCCGAGGTGGTGCGCATCGACGGCGAGTCCTACCGGGCCAAGGAGGCCCAGGAGCGCGAGGCGCAGCGCCTGGCTGCGCGCTCGGCCAAGGCAACGCCGGCGCGGTCCCGCAAGGCCGCCGGATGAGCGAAACGCCATCGACATCGTCATCAACGACAACGCAAGCTGCGGCGGTCGTGCCCGCGCACTGGACGCCCGAGCAAGCGTTGGCCGTCGCCGAGTGCCTGCAGGCCATGCGCCAGGCGCTGTGGGTCACCTACGGGCCGCAGATGCAGCAGGCCTGGCGCGAACAACTCGTGCCTGACCAGGCGCCGCCTGAGTTCGATCCCGACGAACCGTTCTGACCCATCGCACCGGCCATGCCCACCGGCATCGGCCTCACACCCAACCCCAACACATCAGGGCCTGCACGCAGGCCCTGATGCCAATGAGGCCGCCGCCACATCACCGCCAGTCCAAGCCCGCATCCAAATCCGACACCTCGCCAGCGAATAGAGGCGGAATCACACCAGCGCCAACAGCGGTAGACCGGTTGCGGAATCCGGCCCGTATACGCCACCGTCAGCCTTCGCCCACAGCGGGCGCAGCACAAGATGCCCGCCAGCAATGCCTGCCCGCCGCGGCCAGACTTCACGCCGTCCACTCTACTGTAGGCATTGACGGCGAGCTGCTTCTGGTTGCGTTCAAACTCCGCCCAGCCGATGTAGGCCTCGTGGTGGTCCTTGATCGTCACCTCCCATTGCTCGATGGGCTTACCATGGCCGTAGGTCTTGCGCAGGCGCCCATCGACGAGCACGGTGCGCTTCTCGCTCTTGCCGTACACATACACGCCGGCATAGAAAGGATTCTTCAGGACCGAGATCACGTTGCGATAGCGGATCGGGGTCCAGTCGAAGCTCACCATCTTCTTGCCATCGGACGGCCTGGGGAAGTGCACACCATCTGAGGTCAACGACAGCAGCACTTGGCGTCCGCTGCCGAGCTTGCGAAAGCGCTCGAAGATCAGGCGAATCACCTCTTGCAGGCGCGCGTCCGGGTCAAATCCGAGGCCGACCTCGCGATGCCAGACATAGCCGATGGGGACGCTGAGCCGCAGCTCGCCGCGATGGGCCTTGGCACGGGCGGCCTCGAACATCCTTGTGCGCAGGACACCGAGCTCGAATTCGCTGATGCTGCCCTTCATCCCCAGCAGCAGCCGGTCATTGGGGCGACAGGGATCGTAGACACCTTCGAGGTCAATGACACGGGCTTCTACAAGTCCACACAGCTCCCGCAGGTGGTGCCAGTCACGGCCGTTGCGCGCCAGGCGTGAGGCATCGAAGCACAGCACCGCGCCGACATCGCCAGCGCAGAGCCAGGCGACCAGCCGGTCAAAGCCAGGCCGCGCGACGGTCCCGCTGGCGGATCGCCCGAGGTCATCGTCAATGACTTCGATCTGTGAAAATCCGCGTCGGCGCGCATCATCCACGAGGTCGTACTGCCTCCGCTTGCTCTCAAGGTTGGTCTGGACTTGCGACTGTGTGGACTGGCGCACGTACACCACGGCCTTGCGGCGCAGTACCGCATCGGGAAGCTGTTCAGTGTTGGCCATCATTACCCCCTGCGGCCACGCCGGCGGCTTCCATGAGTAACGTCGCCAACTGAGCTATGACGCTGCTCCGCTCGCTGTCGCTCAGGTCCAGCGCCACAGTG
The DNA here is from genome assembly GCA_018780645.1 of Burkholderiaceae bacterium. GTDB lineage: Bacteria > Pseudomonadota > Gammaproteobacteria > Burkholderiales > Burkholderiaceae_C > Paucibacter. Next base: position 12,322 of record JADMJJ010000117.1, on the reverse strand, counting down.
GACTCGAACGCCATGCTCAGTTGATGGGGCGCTCTGGGCTGTAGCGCGGGGGACGATGGCACGGTGGGTGCTCGGGAGACCTTGGTCATGGGAATCCTCGCCGGTGGTTGAGACACCAGCGAAGCTTCGACCAAATCCGAGTTGAGACAGCAACAGACGTAATTCGACAAGGGCCCCGATACAGGCTCTTGGCTCACCCAGTTCCATGCCGGCGCAGGCTGCCGTGCTCAGCATCCAAGCTGGAACCACGATGACATTACCTGGCGCCGTCTCGACGTGCACGACTTCGCCGTCCGAGCGATGTTCGCTGTACTGACGCCTAACGCGCCGCCCGTACAGGGCATGCCATCGATAGGCGATCTCAACTTCTTGCCCGACATGGGCAGAATGGCCCAGTGATTGCAATCGGCCTGATTTGATTCTCGACGCGGTTGTTGTCCGCCGGTAGATCTCCGTCATCGATGTACCGCGTCAGCGCATCCCAGCGTTTCAGGCTGTAGTCGATGGCCCTGGCTGTCGCCGACCCGTTGGGCACGAGCTGCCGCTGCTGGCCCAGCCATTGATGCAACGCCTGGGCGACCGGGTGCGACTTCGCCTGGCGTATTCGTCGTCGGTCTTCAGCCTGGAGGTCCTGCACTTCGCGCTCGATGTCGTACAGCGCCTGGAAGAACTTCAGCGCCTGCTCGCCGAGCTGGCTGCCATGGTTGGCCCACAGTTCATGGAACTTGCGCCGCGCGTGAGCCAGGCATCCGACCTCGGTCACGCCGAGTTCGAAGCAGGCCTTGTAGCCAGAGTTATGTGGTGCACCACATAGCTCTGGTGATGTTGCGGCCGCAGATATGTGATCTTTCGCTTCGCGAACCGCGCCGTCGGGCCATCTCGTCGCGATTGACACAACATAACTGCAGGCTTCTGCTGGCAGGTCTTCCTCACTTCGGAGACTTGCCATGTTCGAGAACTTCTTCGTCGACGACGCCACGATCGCGCGTCACCGCGAGGGCCCGCTACTCGATGAGCGACTTCGCTACCTGCTTCACTGCACTTCGGTTGGTGCCACGCTGCACACACAGCGCAACCGAGCTCGCGCCTTGCTCCGTGTCGCCAACATGCTTACGGCGCATGACCATGGCTCGGTTGCTGCCGAGCGGCTGCACGAACTCCTCGCGAAGTGCAAGCCACAGTTCGCGTCCCACACCGCGGCGAACCTTATCAACATCGCACGGCCATGGTTGAAGTTCATCGACTGGTGGGATCAGCCAGTGCCGCCCATTGCCTTCGCCGAGCCGTTGGATCGCTTCGTTGCCTGGATGCGAGACGAGCGCGGTCTGACAGCATGTACGGTCGAACAGTGGCGCTACCGCACGGCGAACTTCCTACGCTGGTGCGAGCAGTCTGGCCTCGATCTCGCCACGCTCGAGCCTCGGGACATTGACCTCTACTTCGTGACCTACGGTGCCCAACGCTGGTCGCGTATCTCTGCCGGTCACATCGCCAGGATGTTGCGCGTGTTCTTCAAGCACGCTGCTGAGACAGGAGCGTGCTCGACGCGCTTGGCCAGTTCGATCTTAAGCCATCGCCGCTACCGCGATGAGACGCTACCCTATGCCCTGGGCTGGAACGACGTGCAGCGGCTGATCGCCACCACGTCAGGCGAGAGCGAACTCGACGTTCGCGATCGAGCCATCCTTCTTCTGTTGGCTGTTTACGGGCTGCGACGCGGTGAGGTCTGCGCCTTGCGCCTGGAGGACATCGACTGCGCGCATGGGCAGCTGCGGATCTGGCGGCTCAAGCGCCGCCAGCCACAGCTCTATCCGCTCGTTGAGTCGGTCGGGCAGGCGCTCACGGCGTACATTGACACCGTCAGACCGTCGGTGCCCCACGTCGAGGTCTTCGTCGGCACGCAGGCGCCGCGAGCGGCAATCTCGCCGGCAGGCATCTACAGCGTCGTCAACCGACGTCTACGCAGACTGGGCGTGCAGGCGGCACACCTCGGCCCTCACTCGTTGCGGCACGCGTGCGCATCGAAGCTGCTGGCCGACGGACTGACCCTCAAGGAGATCGGCGATCACCTGGGTCATCGCAGCGCAGCGTCGACAAGCATCTATGCCAAGGTGGACATGGTGGGTCTGCGCCAAATCGGCGAGTTCGACCTGGGAGACCTGCAATGAGGACCAGCGAACTGATTAGGACTTATCTTGCAGCCAGGCGCGCACACGGTACGCGTCTTCGAAGCGGCGAGCGGGCGCTGTACCAGTTCGCGCGCGAGACCGGCGACCAGCCGCTGGCCCAGGTGCCTCCCGCAGCTGTGGCGACGTTCCTGCGCGGCCGCGGTGAGCTCAGCGCTACGTGGACAGCGCGGTACCAGCTCCTAGCAGGGCTCTACCGGTTTGCATTGGCGCGCGGCCACGTGAGCGCGTCGGCGCTTCCCGAACAACGCCCGAAGCTACCGCCGCCGATCACGGCCTACGTGTACTCGCGCGCCGAGTTGCAGCGTCTGCTCGACGCGACGGCGGTCCTCGACTCGCCGTTCAGTCGCATGCAGGCGCTGACCTACCGGACCTTGATCCTGACGCTGTACGGCAGCGGACTGCGGGTCGGCGAAGCCTTGCGCCTGAACCTGGTCGACGTCGACCTCGTTGAGAGGGTGCTGACCGTGCACGAGACGAAGTTTTACAAGTCTCGCCTCGTCCCAGTAAGCGGGGCACTCGCTGCCGCGTTGGCGGCCTACACCCGACAGCGCTGCAGCTTGTCCATGCCGCTGGGCGCGGCGTCGGCGTTCTTCGCATCTCGGTCCGGCCATCGAATTGACTACCAGCGCGTCGTGACGCTGTTCCAGCGTGTGCGGACTCAAGCCGGTATCGGCTGCCCGTCAGGCGTCACTCGTCCGCCTCGTCTGCATGATCTGCGACACACGGCGGCCGTGCATCGAGTGCTGGCCTGGTACCGGGAGAGCAAGGACGTGCAACAGTTGCTGCCGAAGCTGGCGACCTACCTCGGTCACGCCAGCATCGCTTCGACGCAGCATTACCTACAGATGACGCCCGAGCTACTGCACGAGGCCAGCTTGCGCTTCGCCGCCTACGCCGACACCGAAGCAGGCGAGGTGGTCGCCCATGCGTAACAACACCCTCCTAGGTCCGTGGGTGCGCCGCTTCCTGCTGGAGCATCTCGTGGCCGAGCGCAACCTCGCGCGCAACACCCAGGTCAGCTACCGCGACAGCTTGACGCTGTTGTTGCCGTTCGTCAGCCGCCAAGCCAGGGCCGACGTTGACCGACTGCTCGTGGAAGACATCTCGGCCGATCGTGTGAGGGCGTTCTTGGAACACCTCGAACACGATCGGCGGTGCGCGGTATTGACGCGCAACCAGCGACTGGCTGCGATCCACTCCTTGGCCCGGTACATCGGCGCCAGGTCGCCAGAACATGTGGCGTGGTGCGCGCAAATTCGATCGGTGCCGTTCAAGAAGGCGGCGAAGGCGGTCATCGGCTACCTGGACAAGCCGGAGGTCGATGCGATGCTTCGAGTGCCCGATCGCCGAACGGTGCTCGGCGCACGAGATCATGCGCTGCTGCTCTTCCTCTACAACAGCGGGGCTCGTGCCGACGAGGCGGCATCGCTGCGCGCGGGCAATCTGCAACTGGGCACTTCGCCGTCGGTGCGCCTCCTCGGCAAGGGCAACAAGTGGCGAGTGTGCCCACTGTGGCCGAAGACTTCGGACGTGCTTCGACCACTGATCTGCGATCAGAGGCTTGAAGGTCGTGTCTTCCGAGGTCGAACCGGCGAGCCCTTGACTCGGTTCGGCGTGCACCGCGTCGTGACGACGTGCGCCGCTCTCGCAGCACAGCGTGTCGCCTCGATGAACAATAAGCGCATCAGCCCTCACGTCCTGCGTCACACGACGGCCGTTCATCTGCTGCGTGCCGGTGTTGACATCAACACGATTCGCGCGTGGCTCGGGCACGTCTCGCTGGACACGACCCACATCTACGCCGAAGTAGACCTGGAGATGAAGGCTAAGGCGCTGGCCAGCGTCGACATCGCCGGTCTGCCAACAACACCAGCACGACGCAAGCCGGTTGCCGCCGTCATGGACTTCATGCGTCAGCTATAGACGGCCTCACCACAACAGTTATGTGCGGCAAGCCGAGGCGCGATGCCTCGGTCGCCGCCGAGTCAAGCTTGCGGACACAACATATCTTCGGCCGCAACATCACCGGAGAAGTCATCGCAGATGAGCTTGCCACGCCAGCCCGCGGGTCCCGAATCATCCAGGGCCAGGAAGTCACGCACGTACTGGCCGCCACGACCTTCAGCGAAGTCGAACACCACCGCCTTGATGGCGTCGTAGCTCGTGGTGCAGTAAGTCCAGACGTAGGCCTTGTGGGTCTTCTTGTTGCCGGGCTTGAGCATCGCCACCGGCGTCTCGTCGGCATGCAGCACCGGGCTCTTGAGCATCATCTGCTTGAGCGAATCCACCAGCGGCTGCAGCTGCACGCCGCACTGGCCGACCCAGGTGGCCAGCGTCGAGCGCGGGATCGCCAAGCCGGCACGGCCGAAGATGTGCTCCTGGCGGTACAGGGGAAGATGGTCTTGGTACTTGGCCACCAGCACTTGCGCGAGCAGCCCCGTGGTGGGGATGCCCTTGTCGATGATGTGCGGCGCCACCGGTGCCTGGACCAGGGTCTCGCACTGGGTGCAGACCCACTTGCCGCGGATATGGCGTTCGACGCTGAAGACGCCGGGCAGGTAGTCCAGCTTCTCGGCGACGTCCTCGCCGATGCGCTTGAGCTGGCAGCCGCATCGGCAAGTGGTGCTGTCGGGCTCATGCCGATGTTCGGTACGCGGCAACTCGGGCGGCAGCGCAGCGCGCTTGGCTTGGCCCTTGTCGCCCGTGTTCTTGCCTGGCGTGCGGCGCTCGATCTCGCGAGCCAGGGCGGCCAAGTCGGCGTCCAGGGCCTCTTCGATCAGGCTCTTCTGCTCCGCGTTGAAGGCCTCTGACTTGGCGGCGAACTTCAAGCGCTTGAGCACCGCCATCTCATGCGTGAGCTTGTCGATGGTGGCCTGCTTGAATGCGAGCTCGCGTTCCTTGCGCTCGATGATCGCGTCACGCTCGGCCGCCGCCGTCATCAGGCTCTGCGCCACTTGGCGCAGCTCGGCGAGATCCAGGCTATGAAGGTTCTGGGCGATCACGGAAGGTGATCGTGCCCGTCGATGTGCCGCTGCGCATCGGCACATTCGACAATTGCACGGCGCTGCAGCAGCTATAGCACCGTGATGACGCCGGCCTCACCGATGCGCTGCCAGGGAAGACCCAGCACCAGGGCGTCGAACTGCGCATGCGTCATGGTCAGCGTCCCGGCCACATCCCTGGGCCAGACGAACTTGCCCTGATTCAGCCGGCGTGCCGCCAGCCACACGCCGATGCCGTCGTGCACAAGCACCTTTAGGCGGTTCGCGCGGCGATTGGCGAACAGGTATGCATGGTGCGGCCGGGCCGAACCGAAGACATTGACCACCCGCGTCAGCGCCGACTCCGTGCCGGCACGCAGGTCCATCGGCTCGACGCACAGCCACACCGCATCGACGCGAATCACCGCAGCAACTCGCGGGTCCAGGCCGCAAAGTCGGCGCTGGCGGATGCCGGCCAGATGACCTTCATGGTCACTGCACCGCGGCGCAGTTCGACTTCGATGTCGCGCTCGGCAGCCGGCTGCACGGCGGAGGGTTCAATCTGTACTGGCACGAACTCTTGCTGCCGGCCGACCACGACGGCCCCGGCTTCGCGAGCAGACTTGCGCCAGCCGTGGACGACGTTGGTGTTGATGCCGTGGGACATGGCAACCCGGGCCACCGATGCCCCGGGCAAATCGCACTCGGCCATCACCTGAGCCTTGAAGTCCCGGCTATATCGCCGCCTGCTTGTCGTCTTCTCGCTTGTCATCGCGTCCACCTATTCCTAGATGGACAGGATCGTTATCGATGCCTCGGAGAACTTCAAGATGGGTTCGCCGCGCGCTTACTGCGGTGCGGCATCTTCATGAGATCGGGGTTCTCGAGCTGCCGAGGAGAAAGGTAGGGGGCAACGCCATCGGATTCAGCGGCGCAGGATATGAGGGGTGGGAAGAGGCCCCCGCAGAGACGGTCAGCATCAGTCAGGCACGAATGATCGACCGAACGACCGCAATCCTGACCCTTGATGATGGGCGGCAGCTCCATGTGGACCTCACGGGCACCGGGGAACAGTCAGACCAGTATGGTGGCCGAGCAGTCGTCACAGTTGACCTGTCCGACCCCGCGCTGGCCAGCATGAGCATTGAGGAGATTCGAGCGAGGCTGCGGCTCATGCCGCCACTCCGGGGCGCTTGGGCAGGAGGCTAGATCGTCAGCTGCAAGAAGCGGATGGGAATGGGTGGACCGGTCTCGCGAATCGGCACATAGGCAAGGGGCCGCTCCATATCTCGCTCTTCTCCCGACGTCCAGGCCAAGATGGTGGGACGCAGCATCAATACCGGCGGCATGTCGGCGGCGTTGCACCGATCCTTGAGGGGCCGATTCAACGCCGAGCGCTCGTCGTCGCAAAAACTTCTGGCAGACAAAATCCAGCACGTCCGGCGATGGCGCGGTCTCGCCGAAGGAATCGCCAGCATCATCGTGCTCGTCCAATGTCTCGTCGTGGTGGTGCTGAAGTCAAACCGGGGGCGCGTGACCGCCATGAGGCTCACCGAGAGCACAGGCGTTGGCGATGCCAGCTACCAGTGCGAATATCCAAACGAACAGCATCGCGGCGGCAAGACGCTGCTTGGATGATGGTCGAAGAATCATGGCCAAGGAGGTGCTCGCTGCTCAGACTGTTGAGTCGATGATTGGACGCTGCGCCGTCGGCGCACGCCGCGCCTTGATCCCCATCAATCAACCGAGTTGTTCTTTGGCTCCATGCCCACGACGAGTTGTCACCTTCGCCGACGTCGCCGCGGAAGTCGGCATCCTGCCTTGCGCCCGCGTGTCCGGACTTGTTCCTGACACGTCCGCCGACCATCGACGAGGGTCATGTCGGAGCAGGTCGGTCGCGAGCAAATGACAAAACCGTAATGTTTGAGACGGCATTCTGTCGAGCCGCGATTCCTACATTCACCTCCATGGCGCAACCAGTGCCTGGCAGAAAGGCAAAACCGATCTGCTGTCATTTAACTGTAGGAGTTCTTCATGTTCCGCTTCAATGTCCTCGCCTCTGTCCTGCTGGCCGCAACGCTTACAGCACCAGCGTTTGCTTCCAATGGCTTCACATCGTCCAACAACGACTCGGGTGGCAGTTATCACGCCATGCCAGGCGGCAAGACCCGTGACGAGGTCAAGGCGGAACTGGCCGCGGCCATCAAGGATGGTTCGCTGGCCAAGATGAACAGCGAGGCCGGATACGCCCCCGAATTCGAAACGCGCAAGGCGTCGCCGATCACTCGAGCACAAGTGCTGAGCGAACTACAGCGCGCTCGCGACGATGGCTCGCTCGCCAAAATGAGCCGCAACTATTCGTTCACGCCTGACTATTCGACGACGGCGCGCGGCACCTTGAGCCGTGATCAAGTCTTGAGCGAGTTGGAGCAGGCGCGAAGCGATGGCAGCCTGCAATGCTTGAACAGCAACAACGCTCGCAACTGCTGATCGCAACTTGCCGTACACTTTGCCGATGAGCAAATTTTTGCGTATCGCGTTGGCATGGCTGCTTGCCGTTGCACTGCCCGTTCAAGGGTACGCTGCGCAAGCCATGCTGCTATGCGGTCCCGCTCATCATCAAAGCGCGGCTGTGCACGATCATGCGTCCCATGATCATGCCGGTGCTTCTGAGAACCTGACCGATTCTGGATTGCCACACGGCGATGCCACGGGCCCACTAAATTCTTCGCTCGATCATCACGCCAAGACAGTCAAATCGGGCCATGGCGGCAAATGCAGCGCTTGCTCCTCAAGCTGCAGCACGGCGGCAATCACCACTGCCGTACTTGCCATTGAAATCATTCCGCAGCACCTACCGGTGGTGTCAATGATCCCGACCGGCAACGCTGTTGACACCGTCGGCGGCCTTGATCGCCCCCCGCGATCCTTCATCGCCTGACCTGTGGCGGCGCAGCCAAAGCGCCGAGCCACAGCCAAAAAACCGTTCTCTGAACCCGTGCCTGAACGCACGGAGCTTTGGTGGACGCCGTTCGTGTTTGATCGCGAGAAATCTATGCAATTCATTCCCAAGGGAGTGGCGCTCATCGCAGCGTCCGCAGCCCTGGCGCTGCCTGTATTTGCCCAAAATTCGGCGCCCACCGCCCAATCATCTGCACCGTCGTCCAAGCGTGTCGATGCGGCTGATCCCAAGGCTGCCGTGCCGCCGCTCGTCTACAGCTCGGTGCTGCAAGGCTATCGCCCCAATGTCGAAGTAGAGGTGGGTTCCTGGAAGGACGCCAACGACAACGTCGGCCGCATTGGCGGCTGGCGCGTATACGCCAAGGAAGCTCGTCAACCGGATGCCGTGCCGCCTGCTGCTGGCGCCGCTTCGACCCCAGCCCGCCCCGATGTGAAGCCGATGCCGGCCGACCATGCTGGTCACAAGATGAACTGAGGAGATCGCATGACAACAACAACTTTCGAATGTCGGCGACCGGGCGCGCTGCGGCTGCGCACCCTTGGCTTGGCAACACTGCCGCTCGTTCTCGCCGGCTGCGCCAGCTTGAGCGGGGACGGCGGCTTCAAACCGGTTCAGCAAGCCGCCGAACAGCATTTGGGCAAGACTGTCCAGTTGGTCAAGTCTGAGGCCGATCAGGATGCTGTTGGCGTTCGTGTCAACGAGTTGCTGTCCCAGCCCCTGAGTGCCGATGCCGCCGTGCAGATCGCGTTGCTGAACAACCGGGGGCTGCAGGCCAGCTTTCAGGAGCTCGGCATTGCCGAGGCCGAACTGGTCCAGACCAGTAGGCTGCCAAATCCGGGGTTCTCGATCGCGAAGCTTCGACGCGGTGATGAACGTGAGATCGAGCGCTCGTTCTCCTTTGACTTGGGGCATCTCATCGCCCTGCCCTTGACCCGGCAGATGGAAACAAGGCGCTTCGCAGCCGTTCAGCGCGCTGTGTCCCTGGAAATGCTGTCGCTGGCTGCCGAATCGCGGAAAGCGTTCTACGTTGCCGTGGCCGCAGAACAGACTGCACGCTATATGCGTGATGTGCGCGGCACCGCAGACGCGGGTGCCGAACTCGCCAAGCGGTTGGCACAGGCAGGCAACTGGACCAAGCTGCAGCAGGCGCGCGAGCATGGTTTTTTCTCGGAGGCCGTGCTCAACGCCGCACGAGCAGAAGTAGCGCGAATCTCAACGCGCGAGCGTCTGACCCGGCTGCTGGGCCTGTGGGGGCAGCAAACCAATTTCACCTTGCCGGATCGGCTGCCAGATCTGCCGAAAGAGCCGCAGGATCGGCCAGATGTCGAGCAGCAGGCCATTGCCCAGCGCCTGGACATTCAAGCAGCGAAACAGCAGACGGAGGCGATGGCCAAGAGCCTTGGGCTCAGCAAGATCACTCGGTTTGTGAACGTGCTGGATTTCAGCTATCGGCGCAACGGCTCCAACGAGTTGCCGCGCCAGACGGGCTACGAGGTCAGCTTCGAGATTCCGATTTTCGATTGGGGAGATGCAAGGGTCGCCAAGGCCGAGGCCATCTACATGCAGAGCGTCCAGCGTGCGGCACAAGTCGCCGTCGAAGCACGCTCCGAGGTCCGCGAAGCCTATCTCGGCTACCGCTCGTCCTATGACATCGCCAGGCACTATCGCGACGACGTCGCGCCCACCGCCAAGCGCATTTCTGATGAGAACGTGCTTCGCTACAACGGCATGTTCATCAGCGTGTTCGAGTTGCTGGCCGATGCCCGCTCGCAGATCAGCGCGGTCAACGCCTCCATCGAGGCCTTGCGCGACTTCTGGGTTGCACAAGCAGATCTCGACATGGCGCTGATCGGCAAGCCCAGCTTGTCCGGCGGTACCGCGCCCACAACGGCAACCGGCAGCGCCGGCCCCGCCCACTGATTCAGGAGCGAGTAAAAATGGTATCTCGACGTAGTTTCTTCCAAGGTGCAGGCGCCCTGACCGCGGCCGTGTCGGCCGCAGCCGTCAGCCGCGTGGCGATGGCCGCACTGCCCGAGCCGGTCATGCAGTCCAAACCGGACACCATGCCGCCACTGGTGCCGAACAGCGGCCGCCCCTACAACCCGGTCGTCACTTTGAACGGTTGGACCTTGCCCTGGCGCATGAACCAGGGCGTCAAGGAATTTCACTTGGTGGCCGAGCCGGTGGTGCGCGAGCTAGCACCTGGCATGAACGCTCATCTGTGGGGCTACAACGGCCAATCGCCCGGGCCGACCATCGAAGTGGTGGAAGGTGACCGCGTGCGCATCTTCGTCACCAACAAGCTGCCGGAGCACACGAGCATCCACTGGCACGGCCAGCGCCTGCCCAATGGCATGGATGGGGTTGCCGGGCTGAACCAGCCCAGCATCAAGCCCGGCAAGACCTTCGTTTATGAGTTTGTCGCGCGCCGCCCCGGCACCTTCATGTACCACCCGCATGCCGACGAAATGACGCAGATGGCGATGGGCATGATGGGCCTGTGGATCACGCACCCGAAAGCCAAACATCCGCTGATCGACGAAGTTGACCGCGACTTCTGCTTCCTGCTGAATGCTTTCGACATCGATCCCGGCGCGGCAACGCCCAAGATCATGACGATGTTGGACTTCAATCTGTGGTGCTGGAACAGCCGCATGTTCCCCGGCATCGACACCTTGAACGTACGCAAAGGCGACAAGGTGCGCATCCGCGTCGGCAACCTGACGATGACCAATCACCCGATCCATTTGCACGGCCACGAGTTCATGGTCACCGGCACCGATGGCGGCCCGACCTCAAAGACCAGCCGTTGGCCCGAGGTGACGACCGACATTGCCGTGGGCCAGATGCGTCAGGTCGATTTCCTGGCCGACGAGGAAGGCGACTGGGCCTTCCACTGCCACAAAAGCCATCACACGATGAATGCGATGGGCCACGACGTGCCGACGATGATCGGCATCGACCACCGCCAGATCGCCAAACAGATCACCAAGCTGGTGCCCGACTACATGGTCATGGGCGAGCGCGGCATGGCCGACATGGGCGAGATGGAAATGCCGCTGCCGGACAACACCGTGCCAATGATGACCGGCAAGGGTCCGTTCGGTGGCGTTGAGATGGGCGGCATGTTCTCGATCCTGAAAGTGCGCAAGGACCAGAAGCCGGGCGACTACAGCGACCCGGGTTGGTACAAGCATCCGAAAGGCGAGGTCGCCTTCGAGTGGACGGGCGCGCTGCCCGAGCCCGCCCGCTTTGCGGCCGAAGGCGGCCAGTCGATGCCGCGTCAGCAGCCCTCGGCCAAGACCACTGAGGTCACCGTTCGCAAGCCCACAGGTCACTCTGGCCACTGATTTCCTCAAGTACACCAATCCGACCGCTTCGGCGTTACATCGAAAAGGACCTCCAATGAAGACCCAACACACACGCACCGCAGGCATCGCAATCGCTGCTCTCTCAATGGCTTTGATGTCGTCCACGGTGCTTGCCAGCGGCAAACACGCCGGCGGCCATGGCCACGACGATGAAGCCATTGGCAAGCCCGGCGTCGCAGCCAAGGCCAGCCGAACGGTGCAAATCGACATGACCGATGCGATGCGGTTTTCGCCCTCCAGCCTGAACGTCAAGCAAGGCGAGACCGTCCGCTTCGTCGTGAAGAACTCCGGCAAGGTGAAACATGAGATGGTGCTGGGCACCGAGAAGGAGCTGAAGGAGCACTACGAGGTGATGAAGAAGAACCCCGAGATGGAGCATGCAGACGAGAACATGGTGACGGTCGCGCCCGGCAAGACCGGGGAGATCGTTTGGCAGTTCACCAAGGCAGGCAAGATCGACTTTGCCTGCCTGCAGCCCGGCCACTACGACGCCGGCATGAAGGGCGCAGTCAATGTGGCCGGCGCCAGCGGCGTGGCCGCCAAGAAGGCAGACGGCCATGGCGACCACAAGCATTGAGCGGCTGAGGGCGCCGATGCGCCGCCGCAGTGTTCTTGCCGGAGCGGTGGGATTGCTGCTGGCGCCGGCCACCCTGCTCGCCAAGACCGACCCGCCTACAAAGCCCGGCCCGCTGGTGCAGGTTTGGAAGGCCCCGAGCTGCGGTTGCTGCAAGGCCTGGATCAAGCATCTGGAGGCCCACGGCTTTCGGACGCAGGTTCAGGATACGGGCAATGACGATGTGCGACTGCGGCTTGGCGTCG
>JADMJJ010000048.1 GCA_018780645.1 Burkholderiaceae bacterium | reverse complement strand
TAGCGGGTCAGCGAGTCCATCAGCAGCAGCACATGCTGGCCGCGGTCGCGGAAGTGTTCGGCAATCGCCGTGGCATAGGTGGCGCCCTGCATGCGCACCAGCGGCGGCGCATCGGCCGGCGCGGCGACGACGACCGAGCGCTTGATGCCTTCCTCGCCGAGGATGTCCTCGATGAATTCCTTGACCTCGCGGCCCCGTTCGCCGATCAGCCCGACCACGATCACATCGGCCTGGGTGTAGCGGGCCATCATGCCCAACAGCACCGACTTGCCGACGCCGGTGCCTGCGAACAGGCCCAGGCGCTGGCCGCGGCCGACGGTGAGCATGGCGTTGATCGAGCGCACGCCGGTGTCCAGCGGCGTGCGCACCGGGTCGCGGTCCATCGCATTGATAGGGCGGCGCACCATCGGCTCGCTGTGCACCTGGCTCAAGGGGCCTTTGCGGTCCATCGGTGCGCCGTGCGAGTCGACGACGCGGCCAAGCAGGCCGTCGCCCATGGGCAGATGCAGACCGCGGTCTTCACTGCGGCGCCAGGGGTGGTTGACCTGGCCCAGCACGGGCGCCGACGGCGGCACGGTGCGCGGCTGCACGCGCGCGCCGCTGGCCAGGCCCTGCACCTCGTCGGTGGGCATCAGATAGGCCCGGTCACCTGAGAAGCCGACCACCTCGGCATGCACCGGGCGCTCGCCGGCGCGGGCCGTGGGGGAGTGGATTTCGCAGACCGAGCCGACGGGCACGCGCACGCCGGCGGCTTCGAGCACCAGGCCGGCCACGCGCACCAGCGTGCCCTGCGACTCCAGATTGACCGGCGCCTCGGCGAAGGCGACCATGTCCTGCAGATAGGCCTGCCAGCGCTGGGTGCGGTCCTGCAGGTTGGCGTTCATGACGCGTCGTCCTCGGGGGCCGCATCCGGGCCTTCGCCGCCGTTCCATTCGGAGTCGTCGCCCATGCCAGCGGCGGCGCGCTTCCAGCGGGTGCCGATGCGCGCGTCGATGACACTGATGTCTGATTCAACCAGGCAGCCGCCGCGGGCAATGCTGGGGTCGCCCAGCAACTGTGCGCCGCGGGCATGCAGGTCCGCACCGGCGCCCTCGTTGACCAGGGGCATGTCGGCCGGATGCACGCGCACGCGCACATGGCGGGCGCTGAGCAGCAGGGCCTCCACCGCCTCTCGGGCGACCTGCACCACATGCTCGGGGCGCTGGGTGATCTCGCTGCGCACCACCTGCCGCGCCAGCTCGACCGCGCTCTGCGCCAGCGCCGTGGCCATGGCCTGCTCCAGGCCTTGCAGATCGCTGTCGAAGCTGCGCAGCAGTGCGCCGATCTGGCTGCTCATCTGCTGGGCAAAGGTGTGCTTGAAGGCGTCCAGCGCGGCCATGCCGTCGCGGTAGCCGTCCTGATAGCCGGACTGGCGTGCCGCATGCAACTGCTGGGCCGGATCGAGCTTCGGTGTCTCGGGCTTGGCCGCCGCGGCCGGTGGCGGGGAGGGCGCGCGGCGGTCCTGGAAGGAGCCGGGGGTCCAGGCGGTGGCGTTCTGCACCTCTTCGCGCGGAATGAAGCGGCCGTAGGTGGTGGCGCGCGGCTGGCCGTCGGCATTCAATGGCGGTGGAACCTGGCGTGGGGTGCGGGCGGCGTTCATGGGTCTTCAGCTCATCACAGGAAGTCGTCGTCGCCGCCGGTGGCCAGCACGATCTGGCCCTCGTCGACGAGGCGGCGCACGGTCTTGAGCATTTCCTTCTGCTCGGCCTCGACCTCGGACACGCGCACCGGGCCGCGGCTGTCGAGGTCTTCGCGCAGCGTCTCCGCGGCGCGGGTGGACATATTGCGGAACACCTTCTCGCGCAGCTCGGGTGTGGCGCCCTTCAGAGCGATGATCAGCGATTCGGACTGCACTTCCTTCAGCAGCGCCTGGAAGCCCTTGTCGTCGAGCTTGTCCAGATCGTCGAAGGTGAACATGTTGTCCATGATCTTCTGCGCCAGGTCGCTGTCGGCCTCGCGGATGTAATCCAGCACCGAGGTCTCGACGCTGGAGCCCATCATATTGATGATCTCGGCCGCCGTCTTGGCCCCGCCAAGAGATGACTTCTTCAGGCGGTCACCGCCGGCCAGCACCTTGCTCATGACCTCGTTCAGGTCCTTCAGCGCCGAGGGCTGGATGCCATCGAGCGTCGCCACCCGAATCAGGACCTCGTTGCGCTGGCGCTCGGTGAAGGCCTTCAACACGTCGGCTGCCTGGTCGAAGTCCAGATGCACCAGGATGGCAGCGACGATCTGGGGATGCTCGTTGCGCAGCAGCTCGGCCACCGAACCACCATCCATCCACTTCAGGCTTTCTATGCCCGAGACATCGCTGCCTTGCAGGATGCGGTCGATCAGCAGATTGGCCTTCTCATCTCCGAGGGCCCGACGCAACACAGCCTTGACGTATTCGTCGGTGTCTGAGACCAGCATGCTCTGGTCGCCGGCCACCTCGGTGAACTTGTCGAGCACGACGTTGACGCGCTCGCGCGGGATCACCTTCAGCTTGGCGATGGTCTCGCCGAGCTTTTGCACTTCCTTGGGGGCGAGGTGCTTGAACACCTCGGCAGCCTCCTCCTCGCCGAGTGACATCAGCAGGATGGCCGCGTTTTCCACGCCTTCGTCGTCCATGCTCATAAGGTAGTCCGTTCCGTGCCCGCTGGCTTCACTTGGTTTCGCCCGCTACCCAATTGCGCACGATATTTGCGACCGCGGCGGGGTTTTCCTTGGCCAGGGCGCGTATGTTCTCCAGCCGCTTGTCGTCGCCGGGGGCGGGCAGCGCCTGCAGATTGGTGCCGGGCAGGGCATTTTCGTCGTCCACCACGGCGTCCAGCTGGCCGCCCTTTTCCGGCGCGGGTGGTGGCGCCATCGCCGCGCGTATGGCCGGGCGCACCATGCCGAACACGGCGATCAGGGCCACCAGCACCAGGGCGGCGGGCACAGCGCCGGCACGTATCATGTCGATCAGCCAGGGCTGCTTCCAGATCGGTACGTCCGGAATCTCGATCTTGTCGACCTTGAACGGGGCATTGATCAGCTTGACCGAGTCGCCGCGCTCCTGGTTGAAGCCCATCGTCTCCTTGACCAGGGCGGTGAGTTTCTCGATCTCGTCGGCCGGCAGCGGCTGCTGGGTGGTCTTGCCCTTGGCGTCGGTGACGCTGCGGTTGTTCAAGACCACGGCCGCATTCAGGCGCCTGACCACGCCGGTGGCATTGCGCGTCACCCGAACCGTCTTGTCGATCTCGAAATTGGTCGTGTTGTCCTTGCGCGAGCTGGTATTGCTGCTGCCCTGGGCGGCCTGCAAGGGTGCGGCGGCGCCCGTGATCGGAGCGGTGGCCGGCACCGGCGGCTGGTTGGTGGCGGCACCCGGCACGCCCGAGGGGGCCGCGGCGCTGCCGTTGGTCGACTCGGTCGACTGCAGGCTGCGGATGCTGGCCGTTGCATTCGCCCCCTGGTTGGGCTTGAACTCCTCGGAGGTGGCTTCGGTTTGCGAGAAGTCCACGTCCGCGGTGACACTGGCGCGCAGATTGTCGCGGCCCACCACCGGCTCCAGCAGCTCATAGATGCGCTTGCTGAAATTGGCCTCGATCTGCTGCTTGTACTGCAGCTGCTGGCCGTCCAGGCCCGAGCCGGTGTCGCCGGTGGACGAGAGCAGCGCGCCGGTATGGTCAAGCACGCTGACGGCGCGGGCGTTGAGCTCGGGCACGCTGGCCGAGACCAGGTGGACGATGCCGGCCACCTGGGCGCGGTCGAGGGTGCGGCCGCCGCGCACCGTCAGCATCACCGAGGCGCTGGGCTTTTGCTGCTCGCGGAAGAAGCCGTTCTGCTGCGGCATGGCCAGGTGCACGCGGGCATCGGCCACATCGGCCAGGGCGGTGATGGTGCGGGTGAGTTCTCCCTCCAGTGCGCGCTGGAAGTTCAGGCGCTCGTTGAACTGGGTCTGGCCTATGGACTGCTTGTCCATCAATTCGAAGCCGATCACGCTGCCCTTGGGCAGACCGGCCGAGGCCAGTTTCATGCGCACGTCATAGACCTGGCTTGCAGGCACCAGGATGGTGCCGCCGGGCTCGTTCTTGTAGGGCACATTCATTGTCGCCAGCTGGGCGATGACGGCGCCGCCGTCCTTGTCGGACAGGCCGGTGAAGACCGGTTTGTAGTCGCCCTGGCTGTTCCACAGGCTCATCGCCACCAGCACGGCTACCAGGGTGGCCGCGCCCAGACCCATCATGAACTTGCTGCGCGCGGGCAGGGCCACCAGCCGCGCACCGAAGCCGGTGGGCGGGGCGGCAGTCATGTCCAGCGGGGAGAGCAGGGCGTTGTCCATGGGCGGCGGGGGTGTGAAGCGAAATAGCTGCGAAACAGACCCGGGACCGGGTTTGGGATGGAGCTGATTATTCGGTTCTAAAGCGAAACGAAAGCCGGGAACAGCCTGCAATTCCAAGTTCAGTTCCGGCATTCGGTGCCGACCCAGGTGCCTACCATTCAGTCCATGCTTCTACCGGTCTCTGTGGCCACAGGAGTGCACCATGGACCTCAGACTCAAACCCTTCGATTTTGCCGCCGCCGCCGCCCGTGCCGGGATGACGCCCACCGGTCAGCCTTTGGCGACCAAGGGCGCAGCTCAGGCCGCCGACTTCAGCGCGCTGCTGAGTCAGAGCCTGAAGACGGTGAGTTCGTCGCAGATGGAGGCCCAGCGCCTGCAGCGCGAGGTGCAGATGGACAATCCGACGGTGAGCCTGGAAGAGACCATGGTCTCGATGCAGAAGGCGCAGATCGGGTTTCAGACGACTCTGCAGGTCCGCAACCGCCTTGTTCAGGCGTACTCGGACATCATGAACATGCAAGTCTGACCGGCTGGAGTGGCCCCGGATTGCATCCGGGCTACCCAGCATCCGTAGCGCGGATGCAATCCGGGGAGCTACAGGCTCAGTTCAGCAAGCCTCCAGCCCGCTGACCGCCCCCCCGGCCACGCAGACGCGTGAGCGTCCACTGCCCGTCAGCTCCACCCGAAGACGGTTGCCGCCCAGGCTGGTGAATTCGGTGCGCCCCGGCTGCATCGCCCGGCCCAGCTGCGGATCGAACTCGATCGCCTGGCTGACCGCCAGCGCCACGCCCTTGAAGTCCTCGCCCCCGCCGCGACTGATGTCGCAGCGCAGCGCCGGGTTGAGCCCTTTGCAATCACATGCCCGGTTGAAGGCCACGCCCCAGCACCAGGGTGCGGCGGGCTGGAAGCTGACATGGACGCTTCGGCCCAGGCGCACGCTTTCCTCGCGCGCGAAGCGCAGGTCGTCGGCCAGCGCATTCGCCGCGCCCTTGACCCGCTGCTTGTCCAGAAAGCTGTTGTAGCTGGGCACGGCCAGGGCCGTCAGTATCGCCAGCACAGCGATGGCGAACACCAGTTCCGTCAAAGTCAGGCCACGTTGGTTCACAGGGGCGTGCATGTCAACGGTTCCAGCAGCTGGCCTTGGGGCCGTAGTCGGTGCCGCTGGGCGACACGGTCAGGCGCAGCGCGCTGCAGTCGCCATCCCCGGCCTGGCTGCTGCCGGGAGTTGCCGTGGCGGTGGCGCTGTAGCCGTCGACGCCACTGCTGTTGATTTGCAGGCTGTACAGGCCTTCGAGGCTGTTGCCCGGCAGGCCCAGCGCCGTCACATCGGTGGCGTAGCGGCCGTTCTGGTACTGAAAGCTGCTCTGCGCCTGCTGCAGCCGGGTCAGCGCGGTGATCGCGTCATGCCGCTTGCCGCGACGCAGATGGCTGTTGAACGAGGGCAGGGCGATCGCCGCGATGATGGCCACGATCACGCACACCGTGGCGACCTCGACCAGGGTGAAGCCGTGGCTGGGCCTGGAGGGCTGCAGGCGGTGGGCCAGGACAGGGGTGGGCATGGCCGGGCTGGTGCGAGGTCAGCGGGTCTGCAGCACGCGGCGGCGTTTCTGCGTCTGGTCGATATAGCGCTGTAGATCGCGCGCGGCCAGCGTCGACAGCTCGTCGAAGGCGCAACCCAGTTGAACGCCGCCGGCCGAGCCAGCGAGCAGGCTGACATGCTGCACACGCAGGCGCAGCTCCAGATGCGTGCTGCGGTCCAGCTGCAACTGCACCGGCGCGATCAGCGCGCCGACCTGCCAGGGGGCCTGCACCACCAGCTCGGCCGGGGCCAGGAGGGCCACGCCGCTTGCGCTGACGTCCAGGATGCGTAGGTACAAATGCTGGCCGGACGAGTTTGGGTGGGGCAGCGTGGCGCGCGGCGCGGTGGTGTCTAGCGGCTGCACACGGTAGGCACTGCGGCGCTGGAAGCGGAATATCTCCTGCGGCAGATCGGCACGCAGGGTGCTGCCCTGCACACCATTGACGAGCAAGGGGTTGGCCAGCTGGAACTGCAGCTTGATTCGGTCAAGGTAGGCTACGGCAATCACGTCACCGGTCTCGACCATCAGGTGCAGTGAGCGATCGACGGTGTTGGCGCTGAAGCTCAGGCTCTGGCTGACGGTGTCGATCGCTGCCAGGGTGGTGCTGTAGTGGCCTCCGTCCGGGGCGGCCAGCGTCAGCACCACGCCCTTGTCCTGGATCTCGCGCAGCAGGCCAAGGATCTCGGCCGGGGCCTTGAGGCTCAGCTCGGGTGGGGTGGGCTCAGGCGGGGTCAGTGTCGGCATGCAGGAGCTCAGCCCGGGGTCAATGTACGGTCTTGCTGCGGCCGGCGAGTACCTGGTCCAGATCGTCCAGCCAGGGTTCGGCCAGGTGGCGGATCTCGGCGTCATTGAGCAGGATGCGCTGCATGATGCGTGTCTTCAGCTGGGCCTCTTCATTGCCCAGGTGCTGCTGCGTGGCGGCGTGCTTGAGCTGTGAGATCAGCAGCACGCAGGCGCCTTCGAGCTTCACGACTTCGTCCCAGTTGCCGCAGCGTGCAGCCATCAGCATGTCGGCGCTGGCCTGCTCGATGGCTTCGTAATAGCTCAGGAGTTGGGTGTTCATGGGTGGGGTCATCGATTGGACAGACAGCAGACTCTTCATCAGGCGGCGCGGCGGGGTTCGACCTGGTCGCCGATGGCATCCCATGCGTCCTTCAGCGGCTGCAGCAGTCGCTGGCACTCTTCGACGGCCGCCTCGTCGTTGCGCAGATTGGCCTGGGTCAGGCGCAGGGTGGTGTAGCTGTAAAGGTCTTGCAGGTCTGCGGCCAGCGGGCCGGCGCGCATGTCCAGGGCTGCGCGCAGGCCTTCCTCGATGATGCGCACGGCGCGACCCAGGGCCTTGCCCTTGGCCTCCAGATTGCCGGCGCGCATGGCGCCCTTGGCCTGGGCCATCGAGTCCATCAGGCCTTCGAACAGCATGGCCACAAGGCGATGCGGGCCCGCGGATTGCACCGAGGTCTCGGTGCCGACAGCGCGGTACATATTGCTCATGCGCTGCGAGGCGAAGCCGTTGGGGGGCATGTAGCTCATGGTGTGGACCCTTGTTGACGTCGTGTTGATTCAGTTTTCGGCCCGCAGACTGCGAACTTAAGGGGCTCACATGCCCCAAGCTGAACGGCATTTGTGATGCATCTCCGGGTCTGGCGGGGGCACGGCAGCGAGCTTGATTCTGAGCGGTACGACAGCCTTCCCAGTTCAGGAAAAAGCGGTGAATTCGCACGTTGTGCCGCTGTCCTGCGCTCACTGCAGACAAGCAAAAGGCCAGGGGATGCCTGGCCTTTTGCTTGTGGCGGCGCCTTGGTAAGAGTCAGCCTTGCGGCTGGTATCGCCGCAAGGCCTTCGCCAGTCACAAGCCCCTTCCGGGCCTTGTGTCCTGGCTCAGCCCTTGTTGTACTGGGCGACCTGTTGCGACATGAATGACGACAGGCCGTTCAGCCCGGCCATCTTGGCGTCCAGCGCGGTGTACTGGGCACGCAGGCGCTTCTCGGTGTTTGCCACACGGTCTTCCAGCTGAGCCTGCTGCTTGCTGTTCACGGTCAGGCTGCGCCGCAGGCCGTCTTGCCTGGCGGTCAGTGCGCCGTCGACGCCCATCGCCTCATCGGTCAGCTTGCGCATGCGCACCGCCAAGCCCTGCCGGTTGGCGTCGCTGCTGCCATCGGCAAACATGGCTTTCACATCGGCGAGATTGCCTAGGGCGGTGGCGAGTTTGCTGGAGTCGACCTTGATGGTGCCATCGGCGGCCGGATCCAGGCCGATATCGGCCAGGCGCTGGTACTTGACAGCAGCAGTGGAGGTTCCTGTCAGTGCCGCCCGCAGTTGCGTGATCAGATTGGTCGCGGCGCGGTCGCCCTGCAGCGCCCCGGAGGCCTTGGATACGCTGTCGTACTTGGTTTGTTCCTTCAGGAACTTGGCCACATCGCTGTACGCCGTCGCGTAGTCGGTGATGGCCTTGCTGATGCTGGTCGTGTCCTGGGCCACTGTGATGTTGACATCACTGGTTGTGACCTTGCCCAGGGTCACGTTCAAGCCATCAATGACGTTCGTCAGGGTGTTGGTGCTCGAGTTGACCTCAAGCCCATTGATGGTGGCCATTGCATTGGCGGCACTTTGCTTCTTGGCCAACGAGCTGATGCCGTTCTCGGGGTCGTAGGCTAGGGCGGACAGCCCGCTGGTGTCGCCGCCACCTCCATCGGCATCGTCGACGCTGATACGAAAACCGTTGTCCAGGCCGGTGGCGCTGGATTTGATGGCCAGGCGCGCGCCTGAGGCATCGTTGACGATAGATGCGGTGATGCCCGCGCCGGCGGCGTTGATCTTGTCGCGAACTTTCTCCAGCGTGTCTTCGCCAGCACCAATGGAAATGTCCAAGGTGCTGCTGCCGTCCTTGGCCTCAAAGGTGCCCAGGTCCTTGTCCCAGGTGCCCAGATCGATATGCAACACACCTTGGCCGACGACGGCGGTGCTGCTGGCATAGGCGACGCTGGCGCCGAGCTGCGAGGCGGCCAGGGATTGAACGGCAATGCTGTAGCTGCCAGGTGCGGCGGTAGCGGTGGTGGTGACGCTGACGGCGTTGCTGTCCGATGAACTGGCGCTGGTGGCAGCCCATAGGTCGGTTCGGCCGAGCTTGGCTGCAGCGTCGCGCAATGTCGCGAGCGAACCTTGTAGCTTGCCGAAGGTGGACAGACTGGTTTGTAACTGCGTGTTCTGGGTCTTCAGCAGATCAATAGGCTTGCGTTCGACCGCGAGCAGACCGCTGACAATGCTATCGACGGGCAGATTGCTGCCTATGCCTGCAGAACTGATGACCGGCATGATGTTACCTCTTCAAACAACGCTCAGGACAAGTCAAGCTGCACCGTGACGGCGCCTACCCTTGATACGGATATCGGCCAGCCAGGTTCTAGCTTTAGTCTTGCGCGGGCGCTGCGGCGGCCACTCAACCGCCTCGCAGCAAGGTCAGTACCTGCTGAGGCAACTGGTTGGCCTGGGCCACCATCGCCGTACCGGCCTGTTGCAGGATCTGCGAGCGGCTCATATTGGCAGTTTCCGCGGCAAAGTCGGCATCCATGATACGGCTGCGGGCGGCGGACTGGGCTTCCGAACCCACCATCAAGGTGGAGATGATGGCGTCGAAGCGGTTCTGGGCCGAACCGTACTTCGCGCGCTCATTGTTGAAGGCGTCGATGGCGGTGTCCAGATTGCCGATCTCGGTCGTGGACGCCGCGGCATCCAGCAGATTGCCCGGGGCGAAAACTGCGGACATATCGGCCGTCGTGATGGTCACCTGGTCGGTCGCGTTGGCCCCGACCTGAAAGGTCTGACCACCCGCGCCGGCGGCCAGGATGTCGATGCCGTTGAACTTGGTGGCGGTGATGGTGCGGGCGATTTCCGAGGCCAGATCCTGGTACTCGGTGTCCAGATTCTGGCGGTCGCTCGTGCCGTTGGTCGCATTGGCCGACTGCACGGCCAGCTCACGCATGCGTTGCAGCATGTCATTGACCTTGCCAATCGCGCCTTCCGCCGTTTGCGAAAGAGAGATGCCATCATTGGCGTTGCGGATGGCGACATTCATGCCGCGCACCTGGGTGCCCATGCGCTCGGCGATGGCCAGGCCGGCCGAGTCGTCCTTGGCGCTGTTGACGCGCATGCCCGATGACAGGCGCTGCATCGACACGCCCAGCGAGGACTGCGACCCATTGAGGTTGCGCTGCGCATTGAGCGACGCAAGATTGGTGTTGATGGTCTGGGGCATTTCAAGCACTCCTGTAGAAGCCTATGACTCCCGGCGGACGCGCCGGCGTTGAATCGGCGGCGGCGAGTGCAAGAGCCCCCCGCTGCCGACCTCCGCCCGGTGCGTTTCACCGGCGGCTGCCGCCGCATTCCCTTTGAATGTGGTCGGCCGTCGTCAGCGCTCCGGACATCGGATCACAAAAACTGCACTCCGATGTAATCCATTGTCGGCAGGCTGGAGGCAAGTCATTCACGCGAAATGAGGCGAAACACCCCCTCTATTCAAAACTGGTTTGGCGCGTGCCAAACGAGCAAGGCCGCCACACCTCGCGGGTGGCGGCCTTGATTGACGGCGTCTTGAAGCCCGGGCCTGGCCCGGTCTTCCGTCGACGGCGGCTGTATCAGCGCAGCAGAGCCAGGACCTGCTGCGGAGCCTGGTTGGCCTGGGCAATCATCGCGTTGCCGGCCTGCTGCAGGACCTGGGCGCGGCTCAGGTTGGCGGTTTCAGCTGCGAAGTCGGCGTCCATGATGCGGCTGCGGGCCGACGCTTGCGCTTCGGCGCCGACCTGCAGCGTCGACACGATGGCGTCGAAGCGATTCTGGGCCGAACCGTACAGGGCGCGCTCCGTATTGAAGGCGTCGATGGCGGTGTCCAGATTGTCGATTTCGGTCGTCGCGTTGGCCTGGCTGGTCAGGTCACCTGCGGTGAACGTGGCCGACACGTCATTGGTGGTGATGTCCACCGTATCGGTCGAATTGGCGCCGACCTGGAAGGTCTGGGTGCCGGCATCGGCGGACAGCACTTGCAGACCGTTGAAGCGGGTGGCGTCGATGGTACGGGTGATTTCAGCCGCCAGATCCTGGTACTCGGTGTCGAGGTTGTCGCGGTCGCCCTGGGCGTTGGTCGCATTGGCCGATTGCACCGCCAGTTCACGCATACGCTGCAGCATGTCGCCGACCTTGCCCAATGCGCCTTCAGCGGTCTGCGCCAGGGAGATGGCGTCGTTGGCATTGCGGATGGCTACGTTCATGCCCTTGATCTGGGCTTGCATGCGCTCGGCGATCGCCAGGCCGGCGGAGTCGTCCTTGGCGCTGTTGACGCGCAGACCGGAAGACAGGCGCTGCATCGTGGTGCCGAGAACCATCTGCGAGTTCGATGTATTGCGCTGTGCGTTCAGGGACAAGAGGTTGGTATTGATCTGGCTCATTTGAAAACTCCAATAACGTTGACGTGACTTCCGGCATGAGCGCCGGCATTGCCTCAGCGGGTACGTTTGATGAACCGAACTTGCCCGCCGTGAACTGCCACCGGCTTGCGGCTGGTGGCCTGCTGCGCCCGGCGGCAGTCATCCGTTGATATCGATGAAAGGATCAACCCTTTGTCGAACCACCGGCCGGCTACTCCGGACCACGGATCCAAATCTGTTTCCGTTGCTTGTGTTTTCGGTGTTTGAGATCAGAACTTTAGAAGTTTGTCAAGAGAATTTGTTGCCATCTCTTGCTTTTTCTGCTCAATAAACGCCGACAAGCACCGAGCCCTGGGCTTGGTTCCGTCCTCTTGACGGCTGACCTTGCGGTGCCGTCCCAGCTCATTTCGGCCGCGCCGTGCCGGGCTTGAGAAGAAACATGCAGGCCGGCTTGTTCGTCAGCTGCGCTTGCATGGACTACAGCACGGTTTCATAGCGCCGAAGTAGCCGCGGAAGTCCCGCCCATCTCGTCGTTTGTAGGAATTTGCCTGACAAGCACCCTGGAAGAAACGGGACTCAAGTGACGGAACTGGGCTGATGTTGCGGGGCAGTTCGTCACTTCACAATCTGTTTCACGTTGAGACCAAACCCAAGCGCTGCAAAGCCAAGGAGCACAAGATGAATGCTGAACAGATCCTCACAGAAATCCGTGAAGCCAACCTGTCGTACCTGATGCTGGCGCAAAGCCTGATCCGGACCGACCGCGAACAAGCGCTCTACCGCCTGGGCATTTCGGATGAGACCGCGCTGCTGATCAACACGCTGTCGCCGGCCCAGATGATGAAGATTGCCTCGGGCAACACCCTGCTGTGCCGCTTCCGCATGGACGACGATCTGGTCTGGGGCCTGCTCACCAGCCACGGCAAGACGGCAGCGAACGAAAGCGTCTCGCGTTTGCATGCATCCATCCTGATGGCCGGCCGCCATCAAGAAGCCGCCTGATCCCTAGATAGAACAACAACAAGACATTCCGGAGAACGACACCATGGCCCGCAACAAAAGCATCCTCACCGAAGCCCGCCAGATCGAACGCGCCGTGACGCTGATCAATCTGGGCGCCCGCCTGCAGGTGCTGGAGTCGGAGACCGACCTGTCCTACGAGCGCCTGCTGCGCCTGTACAAGGAAGTCTCCGGCAAATCGCCGTCCAAGGGTCAGCTGCCGTTCTCGACCGACTGGTTCATGACCTGGCAGCCCAATATCCATGCCTCGCTGTTCCTCAACATCCATGAGTACCTGAACAAGGTCGCCGAGATGGACGAGATTGACACCGTCATCAAGGCCTACCAGCTCTATCAGGAGCAGACCAAGGCCCAGGGCCTGGAAGACCTTCTGTCGGTCACCCGTGCCTGGCGTTTGGTGAAGTTTGTCGACAACGGCATGCTGACAATGACCAAGTGCAGCAAGTGCGGTGGTCACTTTGTCACCCATCCGCATGAAATCGCCCGCCACTATGTCTGCGGCCTGTGCAACCCGCCGGCACGTGCCGGCAAGGGCAAGGCGCAGGGCGGCATCCATATGCACTGACCGTGGTCCGGCCCAAGCCCCTGGCCCAGCTCGCCTGGCCGCTGCCGGCCCTGGCCGCCTGGGGCCTTGCCTGGTTGACCTTTATCGTGCTGCCCCGCGTCGGCGCACCGGCCTGGCTGGCGCTGGTGCTGGCCGTGGCCCTGGGCGTGGCCCTGGCCCTGCCTCAGTCCACTCGCTCGCGTCGCCTGATGGTGGCCGCGGGCTTTCCCGCGTCCTTGCTCGCCAGCGGTATGGCGATCGGCCTGCCGGCCTGGGCCTGGCTGCTGCCGCTGGGCTTGCTGGCCACGGCCTATCCGCACCGGGCCTGGAGCGACGCCCCGCTGTACCCGACACCCGAACACTCGCTCGACGACTTGCCGCCGCTGGCCCCGCTGGCCGACGGCGAGCGTGTGCTCGATGCGGGTTGCGGCCTGGGCCATGGCCTGCGTGCGCTGCGCCGCGCCTACCCGCGGGCGCACATCGAAGGCATCGAATGGAGCTGGCCGCTGGCCTTGCTGACCCGGCTGAGCTGCCCCTGGGCCCAGGTGAGCCGCGGCGATATGTGGGCGCAGAGCTGGCAGCCCTTTGCCCTGGTCTATCTGTTCCAGCGGCCCGAGTCGATGGCCCGTGCCTGGGCCAAGGCGCGAGCTGAGCTGGCGCCCGGTGCCTGGCTGGTCAGCCTGGAGTTCGAGATCGCCGAAATCCAGCCCTTCGCACGCCTGCAGACAAAAAGTGGCAAAAACGTGTGCTTGTACCGGGTGCCCGGTGCGCATCCGTCCTAAAGTAGGTCTCAGACTGGTCGAAAGACTGGACATGGAGCCCGCGGGCTCCGGCGATTTCTGCTTGTCTCCTCCTAGCACAATCCCTGTGCTTTTCACGGCGGGTCTCGAAAGAGATCCGCCGCTTTCTTTTAGGCCCTGAATCGGGCTTTGTTAGGGTCTTTGGCACCGCGGCGGGCGGGCACACTCAAGTTGTAAATTTTTAGCGCCGATATGGGCTGAGCAGCCTCAACAAGAAAGCACCATGTTTGTCATCATTGGTTGGGCCGTCGCAATGGCGTGCATCTTCGGCGTCTACATCGTGCACGGTGGCAACATCGGCGTGATCCTGAAGGCCTTGCCGTTCGAGATGATCACCATCTTCGGCGCGGCCATCGGCGCCTTCCTGGCCAACAACCAGATGAAGGTGGTCAAGGCCGCCATGAGGGGCTTGGGAACCTGCTTCAAGGGCAGTAAATTCAGCAAGGCCCGGTATATGGAATTGCTGGCGCTGATGTACGACATCCTTCAAAAGGCCCGCAAGGAGGGCCTGATGTCGATCGAAAAGGATGTCGAGGATCCGCACAGCTCGGCGCTGTTCCAGAAGTACCCGACGGTGGGCAATGACCACCATGTCACCGAGTTCATCACCGACTATCTGCGCATGATGGTGTCGGGCAACTTGAACGCGCATGAGATCGAGTCGCTGATGGACAGCGAGATAGAAACCCACCATCAGGAAGAGCATGCCGCCGTGGCGGCGCTGCAGCGTGTGGCCGGTGGCCTGCCGGCCTTCGGCATCGTGGCCGCCGTGCTGGGCGTGGTCAACACCATGGGATCGGTAGGCCAGCCGCCGGCCGTGCTGGGCGGCATGATCGGCTCGGCCCTGGTCGGTACCTTCCTGGGCATTCTGCTGGCCTACGCCTTTGCCGAACCGCTGGCCGGTCTGCTGGAGCAGAAGGTCGAGGACGCAGGCAAGGAGTTGCAGTGCATCAAGACCACCTTGCTGGCCAGCATGCAGGGCTATGCGCCACAGGTGGCGATCGAGTTCGGCCGCAAGGTGCTCTATTCGGGTGACCGGCCCACCTTCACCGAGCTGGAGAGCCACGTGAAGGGTAAGAAATGAGGCTGAGTCATGGCTGGTGACGCGAAGAAGCTACAACCGATCATCGTCAAGAAGGTCAAGAAGGGGGGGCATTCAGCCCATGGCGGAGCTTGGAAGATCGCCTATGCCGACTTCGTGACGGCGATGATGGCCTTCTTCCTGCTGATGTGGCTGCTGGGCTCGACCACCGAGGGCGACAAAAAAGGCATTGCCGACTACTTCGCATCGCCGCTGAAGGTGTCGTTGATGGGGGGCTCGGGCTCGGGCGACTCCTCTCACGTGCTCAAGGGTGGCGGCGAGGATCTGACGCGCAGCGCCGGTCAGGTCAAGCGTGGAGATGTCGAGGCGCCCAAGCACCACATCAATCTGCAGGCGCTCAAGGCCGAGCAGAAGCGTGCCGAGATTTCCCGGCTGGAGCAGCTCAAGGAAAAGGTCGAGGATGTGCTTGCCAGCAATCCCAAGCTTGCCTCCATTGGCGGCCAGATCCGGCTGGACATGACGCGTGACGGCCTGCGCATCCAGATCGTCGACGAAAACAACCGACCGATGTTCGACAGCGGCAGCGCCCTGGTCAAGCCTTATATGCGTGAGTTGCTGCGGGCGCTTGGCCAGGTGCTGGCCGAGGTGCCCAACCGGATCACCCTGGAGGGTCATACCGATGCGACACCGTTCCCGGGCGGCGACCGCGGCTACAGCAACTGGGAGCTGTCCGCCGACCGGGCCAATGCCACCCGGCGCGAAATGATCATCGGCGGCCTGCCCGAAGACCGTACATTGAGGGTGCAGGGCCTGGCCTCCAGTACCTTGTTCAATAAGGAAGATCCATTGAGCCCGAGCAACCGCCGTATCAGTATTATTGTGATGACCCGAGATGCGGAAGACTCGGTATTCAAGCCGGAAGCGGAGGAGGTGCAAACCAATCCCGATTCGACAGCGGGAGGTGCCTCAAGTTTGGCGCCGCCCATCCGATAAGGCCTCAAGCAGATTCGAGGAATGCCATGAGCACCGATATGAAATTTCTGATCGTCGATGACTTCTCGACCATGCGCCGGATCGTGCGCGGGTTGTTGAAAGAGATCGGCTACAACAATGCGGACGAGGCGGAAGACGGCGCCGTCGCCCTTGGCATGCTCAAGCAGACGAAGTACGACTTCGTGGTGAGCGACATCAATATGCCGAATATGAACGGCTTCGACCTGCTCAAGGCGGTCAAGGAAGATGCCTCGCTGAAACACATACCTGTGCTGATGGTGACGGCCGAAGCGCGCAAGGAAGACATCGTATTGGCGGCCCAGTCCGGTGCGGCCGGCTATATCGTGAAGCCTTTCACCAAAGCCACTTTGGAAGAGAAGGTCCAGAAAATCATGCAGAAGCTGGCCGCGGCCGCTTGAACCGGAGATCTTCATGGCAGACACCATAGCCAGCCTGGCGCCCACGATGGCCGCACAGGCTTCGCCCGAGGTCTTCAACCAGCTCGGTCACATCACCCGCCAGCTGCATGACACTCTGCAGCACCTGGGTGTCATGCCCAAGCTGCAGGAGGCGACCGAAGGTCTGCCGGATGCGCGAAGCCGCCTGAGCTACATTGCCAAGAAGACCGGCGAAGCGGCCGAGAAGGTGCTGAACTCCGTGGATCTGGCCAAGGCCGAGCACGGACGCATTTCCGAGCAGACGCGGGCAATGGCGGCCTCTATCGTGGCCGATCCGGTCAAAGCCGTGGCCTCTGGCTCGGTGTTCAATTTCGTCGCCGAGGTTGAGGCGCGCACCGCCGCGATCGATCAACACCTGACCGACATCATGATGGCCCAGGACTTCCATGACCTGACCGGCCAGGTCGTGGCCCGGGTCGTCAAGCTGGCGGGTGACCTGGAAGACAGCCTCGTCAAGCTGCTGGTGCAAGCCGTGCCGCCCGAGCAGGCGCACAAGGTGGAGATGGTCCTGCAGGGCCCGGTGGTCGTGCATGAGGGCCGCACCGATGTGGTAAAGGACCAATCCGAGGTGGATGACCTCTTGGCAAGCCTGGGCTTCTGAGGCGCGGCGACTTCTGAAAACGGCGACCTCGGTCGCCGTTTGGCATTGCAGCCGGCTGAAACTACAGCCGGAATCACCCCCCTTATCCGGCTTAAGTTTCGGGGCCCAGCGGAAACAATGACGATGACCGTCAACTTGTTTCCCCATGGCCGACCAAAACGCACAAGACCGCAACTTACCCGCCTCAGCCAAGAAGCTGAAGAAGGCGCGTGATGACGGCCAGGTTGCGCGCTCGCGCGACCTGGGGCATTTCACCGCGATGGGGGCGGGCGGGGCGCTGCTGGTACTGCTGGCGCCGATGCTGGTGGACTGGCTCAAGCAGATGCTGGCACAGGCGCTGCGCTTCAATGTCACGGCCCTGTCCAGCCCTGCGCAGATGGGCGAGGCGCTGTCCGACCTGACCCTGAAGCTGATCCTGGTGGTGGTGCCGATGGGCATCGTGATGGTGCTGGTGGCAATGGCCAGCGCGGTCGCCGCCGGTGGCATGGTCTGGACGCTGAAGCCCATCACCCCGAAATTCGAACGCATCAGCCCGCTGGCCGGCATCGGCCGGCTGTTCAGCTGGCAGCACGCCAGTGACGCGCTGAAGTCCAGCCTGCTGGCCCTGATCCTGGGTGCTGTTGGCACGCTGGTGCTGAAGGACCGCATGGCCAACTATGTCGGCATGATGGCCGTGCCGCTGCCCAATGCGATCGGCTATGCCGGCGAGCTGCTGTCTGCCGGCCTGCTGCTGCTGGTGATTGCACTGGCCCTGTTTGCTGCCATCGACGTGCCGCTGCAGCGTGCGCTGCACCTGCGCCGGTTGAAGATGACCCGCGAAGAGGCCAAGCAGGAATACAAGGAGGCCGAGGGCAATGCCGAGGTCAAGGGCCGCATGCGCCAGCGCATGCGCGAAATGGCCAAGCACCGCATGCTGGCCGCCGTGCCCAAGGCCGACCTGGTGGTGATGAACCCGACCCACTATGCCGTGGCCCTGAAGTACGACGAAACCGCGATGGGTGCGCCCCGTGTCGTCGCCAAGGGTGCCGATCTGCTGGCAATGAAGATCCGTGACTTGGCCAAGGAATCCAAGGTGCCGGTGCTGCAGTCGCCGATGCTGGCCCGTGCCCTGTACGCGCACTCCGAGGTCGACAAGGAGATCCCGGCCGCCCTGTTCGCCGCCGTGGCCCAGGTGCTGGCCTACGTCTATCAGCTGCGCGCTGCCATGGCCGGCAAGGCACCGATGCCGGCGCAGCAGCCGCAACCCGATGTGCCGGTCGAATTGGACCCCCATCACAAGGCCACCAAGCCCAACGCCGACGATCCGGAGACTGACGCATGAATGGCCTGATGCAACAGATTCAAGCCATGCTGGGCCCGCGCGCCGCGCTCCTGCGCTCGCTGGGTGCGCCGCTGGCCATCATCATGATCCTGGCGATGATGGTGTTGCCGCTGCCGCCGTTCGCGCTGGACCTGCTGTTCACCTTCAATATCGCGATGGCGGTGATGGTGATGATGGTGGCAGCCCACATGCTCAAGCCGCTGGACTTTGCGGCCTTCCCGGCCGTGCTGCTGCTGACCACCTTGATGCGCCTGTCGCTGAACGTCGCGTCCAGCCGGGTCGTGCTGCTGGAGGGCCACACCGGCACCGGTGCGGCCGGCAAGGTGATCGAGTCCTTCGGCCACTTCCTGATCGGCGGCAACTTCGCCGTCGGCCTGATCGTCTTCGGCATCCTGGTGGTGATCAACTTCATCGTCGTCACCAAGGGTGCGGAGCGTATTGCCGAGGTTGGCGCACGCTTCGCCCTGGACGCGATGCCCGGCAAGCAGATGGCCATCGACGCCGATCTGAACGCCGGCCTGATCGACGAGAAGGAGGCCAAGCGCCGCCGCGCCGAGGTCGGCGAGGAGGCGGAATTCTTCGGCTCGATGGACGGTGCCAGCAAGTTCGTGCGCGGCGACGCCGTGGCCGGCATCCTGATCCTGTTCATCAACATCATCGGCGGCTTCATCATCGGCGTGGCCCAGCACGGGCTGTCGGCTTCGCAAGCGGCCAATTCCTACATCCTGCTGGCCGTCGGTGACGCGCTGGTGGCACAGATTCCAGCGCTCTTGATCTCGGTGGCCGCGGCGATGGTGGTGTCTCGCGTCGGCAAGGACAAGAACGTCGGCGCGCAGATCGCGCACCAAGTCTTCAACTCACCGCAATCGCTGGCGATCACCGCCGGCATCATCGGCCTGCTGGGCCTGATCCCGGGCATGCCGCATCTGGTGTTCCTGATGATTGCCGGCGGCTTCGGCTATCTGGCCTGGCTGATGAAGCAGCGCCATATCCTGGCGGCGCAAAAGCCCAAGGTCACGGCGGTGGCGCCTGCCGAGGCGAATGTCGATGCCAGCTGGGACGATCTGGTGCCCGTGGATACGCTGGGCCTGGAGGTCGGCTACCGGCTGATCACCCTGGTCGAGAAGCAGCGCGAGGGCGATTTGCTCAGCCGCATCAAGGGCGTGCGGCGCAAGTTCGCCCAGGAGGTCGGCTTCCTGCCGCCGCCGGTGCACATCCGCGACAACCTGGAGCTCAAGCCCAGCGCCTACCGCATCACCCTGCGCGGTGCGGTGGTGGGTGAGGGCGAGGCCTTCCCCGGCATGTGGCTGGCCATCAACCCGGGCCATGCCAGCCAGCAGCTGATCGGCACCCGCACCACCGACCCGGCTTTCGGCCTGCCCGCGGTGTGGATCGAAGACCGCCAGCGCGAGGTGGCGCAAATGGCCGGATTTACCGTTGTTGATTGCTCGACCGTGGTGGCCACCCATCTCTCACACTTGATGCAAGTGCAGGCGGCCCGGTTGTTGGGCCGCGTGGAGACCCAGGCGCTGGTCGAGCACATGACCAAGCTGGCCCCTCAACTGATCGAAGATGTGATTCCCAAGATGATAGGTATCGCCACCGTGCAAAGAGTGCTGCAGCTGCTGCTGGAAGAGGGCGTGCACATCCGCGACATGCGATCCATCATCGACTGCCTGGCCGAGTACGCCCCGACGGTGACCGACCCGAACGAGCTGGCCAGCCGCATCCGCACCCATCTGGCCCCGGCCATCGTGCAGCAGATCTACGGCCCGGTGAAGGAGTTGGACGTGATTGCACTGGACCCCGAACTCGAACGCCTGGTGACCCAGGCGCTGAACTCGCCGCACGGCGCGGCGCTGGACCCGGGCGTCGCCGACACGCTGGCCCGCTCCGCCGCCGACACCGCCAAGCACCAGGAAGACCTGGGCGTGCCGGCCTGCCTGCTGGTGCCCGACGCGATCCGCGCGCCGATGGCCCGACTGTTGAAGCGCGCCGCACCCCGGTTGAAAGTGCTGGCGCACAGCGAAATTCCTGAGACTCACTCGATCCGAATCGGCTCCATCATCGGAGGAACAGCATGAACGTCAAAAGATTCACCGCCCGCACCTCGCGCGACGCCCTGACGCTGGTGCGCCAGGCCTTCGGCGATGACGCCGTCGTGCTGTCCACCAAACCCTGCGCCGAAGGTGTGGAGGTGCTGGCCATGGCGCCGGAGAGCGTGCAGCAGATCGAGCGCTTCTCGGCCACCGCGCCCAATGGCAATGCCCCCCAGGCCGCCGCCGGCAGCTCCCCACGCGGCAGCCTGCAGGCCCGGGCCGCCGCCGCCATTGCCGACAAGCCGCAGCAGCGCACGCTGCGCCAGCAGGCCGGTGCACCGCAGCAGCAGTCTGCACGCCCCCCTGCGCAGCGCAGCGAACCGGTGATGGACCAGGGCGTGGCCGACGATGTGCAGACCCTGGCGATGAGCACGCTGTCGTTCCAGGACTATGTGCGCGAACGCATGCTCAAGCGCCGCCAGGCCGAGCTGAACGCCCAGCCCGATCCCGGCCCGGCCCCCGCGCCGGCCCTGCCCAGCACCGTGCGCCCGCTGCGCCCGGTCAGCTCGCCAGCCGTGCAGCAAGAGCACCCACCCGTCCGCGGCAGCGCCCCGGCCGTCGCCTCGGCTGCCCGTCGCGCTCCTCCGGTGCTGCGCGACGAGATCCGCGTGCAGACCCGGCTGCGCGAAACGCCGACCCTGGCCGATATGGCCCCCGGTTCGGCCAAGCGCGACCAGCAGGACATGATGAACGAGCTGCGCTCGATGAAGGGCCTGATCGAGGAGCGCTTCGGCGCGCTGGCCTTCATGGAGAAGCTGCAGCGCCAGCCGGCGCAGGCCCGCCTGACTCAGCGCCTGCTGGAGGGCGGTTTCTCGCCGGCGCTGACGCGCAAGCTGGTCGAGGGTTTTCCCCTTGATCTGCAGAACAGCAATGCCGACGAATCGGTCTGGGCCACCCAGGTGCTGCAACACAATCTGCTCACCGACGAGGCCGGCCCGGCCCTGGAAGAGCAGGCCGGCGTGTTCGCGTTGATCGGCTCCACCGGTGTCGGCAAGACCACGACCACGGCCAAGATCGCCGCCAATATCGCCACCCGCCACGGTGCGGCCCAGCTGGGCCTGATCACGCTGGATGCCTATCGCGTCGGCGCCCACGAACAGCTGCGCGCCTATGGCCGCATCCTCGGCGTGCCGGTGCACACCGCGCACGACCGCGCCTCGCTGGAAGACCTGCTGGAACTGCTGTCGGCCAAGAAGATGATTCTGATCGACACGGCCGGCATGGCCCAGCGCGACAGCCGCACCCGCGAGCTGCTGGACATGCTGGCCCACAAGAGCATCCGCAAGCTGCTGGTCGTCAATGCCTCGGCCCAGGGCGAGACGATCGAGGACGTGGTGCTGTCCTGGCGCGCCAGCGAATGCCAGGGCGTGGTGCTGTCCAAGATCGACGAGGCCGTCAAGCTGGGCCCGGCGCTGGACACCCTGATACGCCACCGCCTGCGCGTCGTCGGCGTGGCCAATGGCCAGCGCGTGCCGGAAGACTGGCACCGGCTGTCGGCCCATGCGCTGATCCAGCGTGCGCTGCGCGGCGGTGGCGCCAGCGCCTGGCGGGTCGATGCCTCCGATGTGAACCTGATCTTTGCCGGCGCCCCGGTGAGCAGCGCCGTGCTGGCAGCTGGTTTGCACGTCTGACTCAGGACGCTTGATCCAGCATCCGGCCAACTTTCCGACAGAACAAGAAATCTACAACCGCCTCATGCACAACCCCTTCGCAGCACCTGCACCGCAAGACCAGGCCGATGGCCTGCGCCGGCTGTTCTCGGCCTCGCGCGTGCGTTTCGTGCCCGTGGTCAGCAACCCCCATGTTGCCTTCGGCGGGGTCTTGCTGGAACGCCTGTGCGCCGCCTTTGCCGAGCTGGGCCTGCACACACTGGTCGTCGACGCCGGCGAGAACTCGCCCGCTCCGGATGAACTGGCCGCGGTCGATCTGGGCGCCTGCGTCGAGCAGTTGTCCGACAAGGTGTCCTATCTCGCCGCCCGCGGCCTGCCGATGCGCTTCATCAACTCCCATGGCTCGGCGGCTGAGATGCTCAACGCGGTGATCGAGGCCGCACCGCAGGCCGATGTGGTGCTCCTGCACGCCAGCGCGGCCGAGCTGTGCCGCGTCGTCGCCCGCCGCGAGGTGCGCCCGGTGCTCCTGGCCGATGACCATCCCCACAGCGTGACCCACGCCTATGCCGGCATGAAGCTGCTGACGCAGCGCGCCGGCCTGATGGTGCACAGCCTGCTGCTGGGCGCCGACGAGCACTCGCCGCGGGTCGAGCGCATTGCCCAGCAGATGACGACCTGCGCCGACAGCTTCCTGGGCGCCGTGCTGCGCGACTGGGCAGCCGTCGACCCGATTGCTCCTCCCGACGAGCGGCCGACGCCCGAGTTGCGGCATCTGGCGCGTGAACTATTGTTGGCTGCACCGCCCGGCGCGGCCCTCGATGCACCCGCCGACGCGATGCCTTTGCGTGGGCTGCTCCGTCCGTGGCAAGATGCCGGTATGGCCGCAAATTGAATGTTGGAGCAGAGCATGTACACAGCCAAAGGCCAACTGGACATCAATTCGATGATCAAGCAGTACAGCCCGCTGGTGCGGCGCTTGGCACATCAGATGATTGCCAAGCTGCCCGCCAACGTGGAGATCAACGACTTGATCCAGGTAGGCATGATTGGTTTGACCGATGCCCTGTCGCGTTTCGACGCCGCCCAGGGCGTGCAATTCGAGACTTTCGCCACCCAGCGCATCCGCGGCGCCATGCTCGACGAGCTGCGCGGCGGCGACTGGATGAGCCGCGGCACGCGCCGCCAGCAGCGTTCGATCGAAACCGCCGTTCACAAGCTGGAGCAGAAGCTCGGCCGTGCGCCGCATGAATCCGAGATTGCCAAGGAAATGGGCCTGAGCCTGGTCGAGTACCAGGAACTGCTGGGCAAGGTGCGAGGCACCCAGCTGGTCTATCTGGAGGACATGTCGGGCGACGATGGCGATGACGATTATCTGGACCGCCATGTCGTCTCCGACGACCACAACCCGCTGGCTCAGCTGCAGGACCAGCGCATGCGCCAGGCCCTGGTCGACGCGATCAAGAATCTGCCCGAGCGTGAGCAGTACGTGATGAGCATGTACTACGAGCACGACATGAACCTGAAAGAGATCGC
>JADMJJ010000092.1 GCA_018780645.1 Burkholderiaceae bacterium | reverse complement strand
CGCGACCGCCAGGCCCTGCAGGCCGACGCCGGCTGGCAGCAGTCTTCGTTCGATCTGAGCATGGGCGCCGAGGTCCATGACGCCTCGGACACGCTCAGCGACAAGATGTTCGACGAACTGTTCAAACGCTGAAGGCCAGGGCCCTCACACCCCGGCGCCCTCGATCCACAGCCCCTCGGCGGCACCGCCAGGCGGCGCTTCGGCGAGCGCTTCGCCGCCGGGCTGCGGCGCCACCAGTGGCAGCTCGATGTCGAAGCGGGTGCCCTGCCCCGGCGTGCTGCTCGCACGTATCTGCCCTCCCAGCAGGGTGTGCACGATGTTGTAGCAGATGTGCAGGCCCAGGCCGCTGCCGCCCTGCCCCAGCCGGGTGGTGAAAAAGGGCTCGAAAATGCGCTTCAGGTGCTGGCCGCTGATGCCGCGGCCGTTGTCGCTGACGCTGATCAGCACGTGGTCGCGGCCCAGCGCCTGAGCCTGCAGCCGGATCCGGCCCTGCTCGCGGCCGTCGAAGGCATGGACCTGGGCGTTGACGATCAGATTGGTCAGCACCTGGCTCAGCGGGCCGGGATAGCTGTCCAGCCGGATCGACTCGTCCACCGCCAGGCTCAGCTCATGCTCCTCGCGCTTGAGCAGGCCCGCCAGGGTCAGGGCCACCTCCTCGCAGACCCTGGCCAGCAGGAACTCGCGGCGCTGGTCCGAGCTCTGGTCCACGGCCAGCTGCTTGAAGCCCTGCACCAGGGTGGTCGCGGTGTCCAGGCTGCGCAGCAGCAGGTCCGAAGACTCGAGCACCCGCTGGCTGTAGTCGGTGAGCTCCGAGCGCCGCAGGCCGCCCTCCTCCAGGCGCAGTGCGAAGCGGCGGCCCTGGTCATTCAAGGTGCTGGCCACCAGCAGCGCATTGCCCAGCGGCGTGTTCAGCTCATGTGACACGCCGGCCACCAGCGAACCCAGGGCGGCCAGCTTCTCCTGCTCGACCAGCCGGCCCTGGGCTTGCTGCAGGCGAAGATAGGCCTCGGCCTTGTCCAGCGCGACCGCCGCATAGGCGCCCAGGGTGCGCAGGATGTCGAGGTCGGTGTCGCTGAAGGCATTGGTGCGCTCGCTGAGCACGCTGATCACCCCCATCACCTGGCCCTTGACCAGCATCGGTACATACAGGCCGGAGCGCGCCGGCGCCGGCGCCTGGCCATCGACGAGCAGCAGGCGCTCGCCGGCCATCTGCGACCGCGGGCGCGCGTCGGCGATGCGGTTGTCGCGGTCCAGCTCATGCAGCAACAGCTCGCGGGCATGCAGCGCACATTGCGTGGCCGGCTGGGCCAGATCGTCCAGATGGCGGCGATAGGGCTGGAAGGCCTGCCCTCGCTGGCGCACAAAGTCGAAGGCAATCACACCCTCGTCCCAATGCACCAGGCCGACGCCGAACACGCTGGCGTCCATCAGCTGTCCGACATGCCGGTACAGGCACTGACAGATGTCATTGGCGTCGAGCGAGGCGGTCAGTTCGCGGCCGATCTCGCTGAGCAGCGTGATCTGGCGTCGCGCGCGCTCGGCCGCATCGTGCTGCTGCTCGACGGCCTGCTTTTGCTCCACCACCTCCTGGGTGCGCTGCGCGACTTCGCGCTCAAGCCGCAATTGGGCCTGGTGCAGCGCCTGCAGGCGCACCCGGTAGGCCAGGGCCAGGGCCAGCGCCAGCACCGTCAGCGCCGCGGCACGAAACCACCAACTGCCCCACCAGGGCGGCCGCACCTCGACATCGAGCACGAAGCTGGTGTCGCCCCATCGGCCTCCGGGCCCGGCGGCTTTGGCCAGCAGGCGATAGCGTCCGGGATCGAGGTTGGTATAGGTGGCCACGGCCTCGCCGGGCTTGCCCTGGATCCACTGCTGGTCGAAGCCCTCCAGTTGCCAGGCATAGCGCCGGGCCTCGGGCCTGTAGTAGCTCAGCGCCGCGAACTCGAAGCTGACCATCGCTTCACGATGGCTCAGCACGACCTGCCGTGCCTCGTGCAGCGACCCCGGCACGCCGAGATCGGCCAGGCCGAGCGTGGCATCGCTGGCCGGCGCGCTGGCCCCGGACGCCTGCCGCCCGCTGTGCCCCTCGGCCAAGGAACGGTTGAACACCAGCAGGTCGGACAGCACCACCGGGGGCGCGCCGCGGTCATCTTGCATCTGCTCGGGCCGGAAACTGAGCAGGCCGAGATTGCCGAAGAACAGGCGTCCGTCGCTGCCACGCGCCGCCGCACCGAAGTTGAAACCGCCGTGCAACAGGCTCGCCCGGTTCGGATAGAGCCGCGCCTGGCGGCGCTGAGGGCTGAAACGCACCAGGCCCTGCTGACCGGCCAGCCAGAGCTCGCCGTCGTCCGCATATTGCATGGCGGTGACCCAGCCCTTGGGCATGCCTGCTGTGTCGCGCCACGACTTCAGCAGCCAGCCCGAGCCACTCTCGATCAGCTCGTAGAGGCCCTGATCGGTGCCGGCCCAGCGCCGCCCCTGCCCGTCCTCCAGCAGCGACTGGATGCCCAGCTGCGTGCCGCCTTCCAGCGGCGCGATGCGCTCGAAGCGCTGGCCCGCAGGCTCCCAGCGGTGCAGCCCCCCCTTGGTGCCCACCCACAGCCGACCGCCACGATCGCGCAGCAGGCAGTCCACCGTGTCATGGGCCAGCGCGCCCTCAGCGCCGCCGCCGGCGCGAAAGGTCTTCACGCGACCATCGGGCGCAATGCGGTGCAGGCCGGTGGCGCTGCCGGCCCATAGCAGCTCTCCGTCCCAGACCAGCGAACTGATGGAGCCGCCGCCAGGCGTCGTGTTGCCCAGCTCGATGCGCCGGTGCCGCCGCTGGCGCGGGTCATAGCGCACCAGGCCGTCGTCGCCTCCGAGCAGGAGTTCGCCATCGGCGGTGGCCAGCAAGGCCTTGAGCATGCGCACGCCGGCCTGCAAAGGTGGCACCCGCTCGGTCCGGCCGCTGGGCAGGTGCAGCAGGTCCAGCCCACCGCCGTAGCTGCCCACCCAGACCCGCTGCTCGCTGTGCGGCAGGATGGCCATCACGCTGGTGTGCGAGAGGCTGTCGGCCTGATCCGGCAGATGGCGGTAGCTGGTGAAGGCCGGGCCGCGCAGGTCCGCCAGCCCTATGCCCGCGCCCCAGCTGCCGACCCACAGCACGCCGCTGCGATCCTGGTACAGCGAGGCCACCGAGTTGCTGCCCAGGCTGTGCGGCAGCATAGGATGGTGGCGGAACAGCTCGGGTGGCGCCGACGCGGCGCCTGCCGGGTCTTGCGCGGCGAAGCGCACCAGCCCCTCCGTGAATCCCAGCCACATCGCACCGCGGTCGTCGCGACGAATGGCGAACAGCACCCCCAGGCCTGACGGCAGTTGCTCGGCCAGGGGCTCCAGGCGCGGTGAGGCCTCGTCCAGCACCCAGACCTGCAGACCGAGCTGGGTGCCCAGCCAGAGCCGGCCGGTGCCGTCCAGGGCCAGCGATCGGATGCTGGAGCGCACGGTGTCGCGCCCCGGCGCCGCGGCACTGGCATCGACCTCCTGCAAGACCTGACCCTCGGCATCGAGGCGCAGGGCGCGGTGACCGACAGCGGCCCAGACGCCACCACGGCCATCGGCCAGAAGCGCCCGGGTCGCCGGGGTGGCCTGCAAGGGCCGGTCGTATTTGCCGCTGGCCGGATCGAAGCGCAACAGCCCGCCAATCGTCCCCAGCCAGACGCGGCCCTTGCCGTCCTGGGCCAGCGCCAGCAGTCGTCGCTGCTGCGGGGCCAGGCCCTCGGGCATGGGGTGCTGGCTGATGCGGCCGCTGCTCCAGTCGAGCCGGTCCAGGCCACCGCCGGTGCCTATCCACATACCCCCGCGTCCATCGGGCAACAGCGCCTGCACGACGGCATGGGTCAGCCCGTCGCTGCGGCCCGCCTGCGGCCGGAGCACCGACATGCGGCGCCCGTCATAGCGCGCCAGGCCGGCCTGCGTGCCCAGCCACATGAAGCCGCGCTCGTCCTGCAGCATCGCCATGACCACATCGTCCGGCAGCCCCTGCTCGGCCGTCAGGTGGTCAAAGTTCAGGCTCTGCAGCGAAGCAGCGCTGGCAACACCCGCCATCCAAACCAGCAGCAGGCCGACGCACCAACAGGTCACAAGGCTCGCCAAGGCACGGAATCGCATGAAACGAGACTACATCAGTCGAAGCGGATTGAACATCCGCACCAGTTCCCGTTAAGCTTGCTCATCGCAGCGGCATCGCAACCGAGGAGTGAGTATGGTGACAAGGGCCGCTCTCATCATCATCGCCGCCTGCTGGAGCCTCAATCAGACGGCCTGGGCCGGACGCCCGCTGAGCAGCGACGACGCCGCCACCGCCGACCCCGGCAGCTGCCAGGTCGAGAGCTGGCTGGACGGCCAGGGCAGCGACCGGGCCCTGGTCATCGCCCCGGCCTGCGGCATCGCCCCCGGCATCGAGCTTGCGGCCGACTACACACTGTTCCACCCGCGCGATCCGGTTCGCACCGCTGCGGGTCTGGCCATCAAGTGGGTGCCCGAGGCCGGGTCCTGGGCCACCCCGGCCGGCGCGCTGAACCTGGGCCTGAAGCTGAGCGCCGGCCTGGAGCGGCCGGTGGGCGACGGCTGGCGCCTGTCCGGTACCGCGCTGCTGGGCCTGCTGACGCTGGCGCCCCACGAAGACTGGGCGGTGCACGCCAATCTCGGCGCGGCGCGGGAGCGCAGCAGCGGCAGCACCGGTTCGCTGCTGAACCTGGCCCTGACCTGGACCCCGACCGAGCAGGCACTGCTGTTTGCCGAGTCCCGCATGAACAGCCGGCGCGAGGTCTTTGGCGGCACCGTCAACACCCTGGGCGGCCGCTGGTGGCTGCTCAAGGACAGCCTTGGCCTGGACCTCAGCGCCAGCCGCGAGGCCGGCAGCGGCAGCCGCACCGCCTGGAGCCTCGGCTTCGGCTGGTACGGCCTGCGTTTCTGATGACGACGAACCGATTGCCGGAAGGACCACCCCATGAAGCTTCGCACGCAGATCATTGCCCTCGGACTGGCCGGCGCGACGCTCGCGCTGGTAGTGGGCGGCATCGGCCTGCTGGCCTCGGCCAATCTGGGCACCGCCATCGATGACGCCATCCAGTCGGGTCAGGCCCTTCAGGCCAGCCAGGAGGCGGACATGATGCATGACGCCATTCGGGGCGACGGCCAGCTGGCCCTGTTCGGTGCGCTGCAGAAAAGCCCCGAGCGCATTGCCGAGGCCGAGAAGGGCCTGGCCGATCATGGCACCACCTTCAACAAGGCGCTGGAGCGGCTGGAGGGCCTGCCGCTAAGCGACGCCAGCCGCAGCGCGCTGAACAAGGTCAATCCGCTGGTCAAGTCCTATATCGCCGCCGCGGAGCAAACCATCAAGGCCTCCAAGACGGGCCAGCAAGAAGCCGAGAAGGCGGTGCCCGGCCTGCAGGCCGCCTTCACCGAGCTCGAGCGCGAGATGGCGGCCCTGTCCGACTCGATCGAGCAGAGCGGCGACGCGCTGAACGCGCATGCCACGGGCGGTGTCGGCCAGACCCGCTGGGCCATCATTCTGGCCCTGATCGCGGCCACCGCGCTGATGGTGGGTCTGTCACTGTGGCTGGCGCGGCGCATGACACTGCCGATGGCCCATGCCGTGGCGGTGGCCGACAGCATGGCAAAGGGTGATCTGACCGCGGCCATACACCCCAGCGGCAATGACGAGAACCTGCGGCTGCTGCAGGCCATGGCGCGCATGCAGACCAGCTTTGCCGGCATCGTGCGCGAGGTCAAGGGCAATGCCGACCGGGTGGCCAGCGCCAGCGCACAGATCGCCGATGGCAACCAGGACCTGTCCAGCCGCACCGAGCAGCAGGCCAGCTCGCTGCAGCAGACGGCCGCGACCATGGACGAACTCGGCGCCACCGTGCGCAACAACGCCGACAACGCCCAGCAGGCCAATCAGCTGGCAGTGGGCGCGGCCGGCATTGCCGTCAAGGGCGGCACGGTCGTGGGCCAGGTGGTCGAGACGATGAAGGGCATCAATGACAGCTCGCGCAAGATCGCCGACATCATCGGCGTCATCGACGGCATCGCCTTCCAGACCAATATCCTGGCCTTGAATGCGGCCGTCGAGGCCGCCCGGGCCGGCGAGCAGGGCCGCGGCTTTGCCGTGGTGGCTGGCGAGGTGCGCAGCCTGGCCCAGCGCTCGGCCGCGGCGGCCCGCGAGATCAAGGCCTTGATCGGCGCCAGCGTCGAGCGCGTCGAGCAGGGCTCGACCCTGGTGGACCAGGCCGGCCAGACGATGAGCGAGATCGTCAGCGCGATCCAGCGCGTCAATGAGATCGTGGCCGAGATCAGCTCGGCCAGTGCCGAGCAAAGCAGCGGGGTCAACCAGGTGGGCAAGGCCGTGACCTCGATGGAGCAGGCGACGCAGCAGAACGCCGCGCTGGTCGAGCAAAGCGCCGCTGCCGCCGAAGGCCTGCGCCAGCAGGCGGAGGAACTGGTGCGCGCGGTGGCGGCGTTCAAGCTGGCCTGATCCCCGGCGGCTGGCCCGATCGGCCCGGCTGCCGCAGCCGCACGGCCAGACCTCCGAGTGCCGCCGAGCTTTCGGCCTGCACGGTCAGACCATGGGCGGCGGCAATGCGTCGCACGATCGACCAGCCCAGCCCGCTGCCACTCTCTTCGCTGCCCAGCACGCGGAAGAAGCGCTCGCCCAGTCGGCGGCGGTCGGCCTCGTCCAGGCCCGGGCCGCTGTCTTCAACCTGCAGTTGCACCCGCCCCTGAGGCTGCGACACGCTGACCAGGACGCGCGCACCGGCAGGGCTGTAGCGCAGCGCGTTGTCGACCAGATTGCGCACCAGCACCGCCAGCAGCGTGGGCTCGCCCGGCAGGCTGCAGGCGCCGTGGGCCTCAAGCTCCAGCGTCTGGCGCTTGGCGGCGGCCCGGGGGGCCAGCTCGGCCAGCACCTGGCGGGTCAGAACTGTCAGATCCACCTCCGAGGCGGCCGGTGCGCCTGCCGGCAACGACTGGGCCTCCAATCTTGAGAGGGTCAGGAGTTGCTCGACCAGACGGCTGGCGCGGTCGCAGCCCTCCAGCGTGTGCTGCAGCGCCTGCTGGCGCAAGCCGGCATCGCCCTCGCCCATCGCCACCTGGGCCTGGGCGCGGATGGCGGCGATCGGTGTGCGCAGCTCGTGAGCAGCGTCGGCAGTGAAGCGGCGCTCGGACTCCAGCAGCTGGGCGATGCGCTCGAACAAGCCGTTCAGCGCATCGATCATCGGCCGCATCTCCGCCGGCGCGCCGTCCAGCACCACCGGGTGCAGCGCCTGCCCATGGCGTTGCGCCAGGCTGGCGCTCAGTCGACGTAGCGGCGCCACGCCGCGGCGCACCGCCCACCAGACCAGCAGGGCGAGCAGCGGCAGCGCGATGATCATGGGCCACAGCAGACCGCGCAGCACCGCCCGCAGGATGGCGGCACGCGAGCTGCGCTGCTCGCCCACATAGACCTGGATGTCGCGCTCGGCGCCATAGGCGGCAAAGACGCGCCAGTCGGCACCGCCGATGCGCACCGTCTCGAAGCCGGTCTTGAACGGGCGGCCCGGGTTGACCATGGGCTCGATTGGCGCATTCGCCGAACGCAGCGCCAGACGCCCTTCATGGAACACCTGGAAGGCGACCTGCGTGGCATAGCGGTGCAGGCTGGGGGCATCGACGGCGTTGTCGTCCTCCTCGATTTCATGTGCCTGCTGCACGACCAGCAGCGCGGCGGCCTGGGCCAGATGGCTGTCCAGCAACTCGTCGAGCTCGTGGCGGGCGTCGAACCAGGTCGTCAGCGCCGTGGCCAGCCAGACCAGCGAGACCACCGCCAGCACCATCGCCAGCAGCCGACCCTGCAGCGAACTCGGCCAGCGCATCACGGCGGCGGCGCCTGGCGCAGCAGCATGTAGCCGACGCCGCGCACCGTCTGTATCAGACCAGCCCCCAGCTTGCGGCGCAGATGGTGGACATGGACCTCGACCGCATTGCTCTCCACCTCCTGGCCCCAGCTGTACAGATGCTGCTCCAGCTGTTCGCGCGACAGCACACGGTCGGCATTCAGCATCAGGGCCTGCAACAGGTCGAACTCGCGCTGAGACAAGGTCACCGGCGCGCCGGCCTGCTGCACCGTGCGCGCGGCCGGATCCAGCACCAGGTCCTGCGCCTGCAGGCATTCCTGCACCTGCCCATGGGCACGGCGCACCAGCGCGCGCAGGCGGGCGGCCAGCTCGTGCAGATCCACCGGCTTGAGCACATAGTCGTCGGCGCCGAGGTCAAGGCCACGGATACGGTCGGGAATGGCATCGCGTGCGGTCAGCACCAGCACCGGCACGGCCAGACCGTCGCGCCGCAGCGCAGCCAGCACATCGAGGCCGTCCTTCATCGGCAGGCCCAGGTCAAGCACCGCGGCGGCATAGGGCTGGGCCCGGAGCTCGCGTTCGGCGGCCTGGCCGTCGCGCACCCAGTCCACCTGAAAGCCCAGCTGGCGCAGGCCGGCGCGCAGGCCGTCACCCAGCAGCGGATCATCCTCGGCAAGCAACAGGCGCATGGTGCGGATATTGCGCTTCAGCGCCATCAGTCGTCATGATCTTCATCATGCCCGGAACGTGCGGACGCGGCGGGCCGGTCCGCAAGGCCGCCGATGGGCGCGCCCTGCCACTGCAACCACCAGAACCCCAGCACCGCCACCAGCATCAGCGCCGCCACCGAGCGCCAGGCGCTGCGGATCGCATCCTGCGGCAGGCCGGGCTTGCGTCCGCTGACCATCGCGACTATCAGGTTCTCGCCATGCAGGACGCTGCTCAGGACCACGGCCGCGATATGCACCCCGACCAGGGCCAGCATCGTGTTGGCCGCCAGTTCGTGCACCTCCTCCAGCCACTCCGGGCCGACCTCGGAATAGATCGCCCAGCCCGAGGCCGTGACCGCCAGCGCCAGGCCCAGCAGGCCGACGATGGCCAGCGCTCCGGCCGGGTTGTGGCCCAGATGGTGTTCGGGCCGGCCCCGCAGCAGCGAGCCCAGGTAGCGCGCCACTGCCTGCGGGCCGCGCACAAAGCTCGCGAAGCGGGCATAGCGCGTGCCCATCAGGCCCCAGACCAGGCGGAACAGCACCAGGCCAGCCAGCGTGTAGCCCAGGCTGACGTGAACGAGGCGCCAGCGCTCGCTCTCGGCCGTCAGATAGGCGCCGGCAAAGCTCAGCACCATCAGCCA
This sequence comes from Burkholderiaceae bacterium, assembly GCA_018780645.1. Classification (GTDB taxonomy): domain Bacteria; phylum Pseudomonadota; class Gammaproteobacteria; order Burkholderiales; family Burkholderiaceae_C; genus Paucibacter. Next base: position 14,378 of record JADMJJ010000092.1, on the reverse strand, counting down.
GTGGAACACGCGCACCGGCGCGTCCCAGATCAGCACCTTGCGGGCCGGTGTGGCCGGGTCATGCGGTTCAGCGGGGAATGCGGACGTAGCGTTCATTGAAATCTCCTTGATCGGCTCGGGTATGACAGGCAGCGCAGTTGGCGGCGCTCTTCACCGCCGGCAGCTTCCAGGTGGCGGCGGCCACCTCGTCGTGCTTGCGCACGAACCAGGCGGAGCGGGTAATGCGGTCCTGCGGCGGCTCCTCGCGCACCCGCCTGTAGCTGCCGGCGTTGGCGCCCAACCAGGCGGACAACTCCTTCAGCGTGGCCGGGTCCAGCGAAGCATCGCTGCCGAAGTGCTGCGGCAGCTGGGTCATCAAGCGTTGCCAGGACGCCGCAGGCAACATGCCCGGCGGATAGGCCAGATGGCAGGCGGCGCACTCCTGCTGGTACTTGGGGTTCAGCGGCACACGGGCGGTGCGCCCCTCGCCGTCGGCCCAGGCCGAAGAGGCCAGGGCCAGCACAGCCAGCGCGGCCAAGCCGACACGAGGGTTGATATCTTTCATGGGAGTTTCCTTGTCATGAGTGGCCGGGGGTCAGGGCTTGAGCGTGAGCAGCCAGCTCAGCACATGGGCCTTCTCGGCGGCGCTGCACTCGCGGTCGAGCACGTCCTTGCAGTTGCGCCGGAACCACTTCTCGGCCTTCGCCGGGTCGGTGAAGCGCTCCGGGTTGAAGGCCGGGGCCAGCGGCGCGATGGCCTTGCCGGTGGCGGCGTGCTTGCCGGCCTGGGTCGGCACGGCACCGTGGCAGGAGGCGCAGCTCCATTCGCGCCCCTGGCGCACGGTGAACAGCTGCTGGCCCGCCGCGGGCACGGCCGGTACGCCCGCCTGGGCGCTGTAGCCGGCCAGCAGCTCGGCCGGCGTGGCGGCAAGCGCCACCTGTGCGCAGGCTGCGACCAGTGCGCAGATCAAACCTCGTTTCAAGACAGTGGATTTCATGGCATCTCCTTGAATGCCATCGTGCAAGTGCCGGCTTAGGGCTTTCTTAAGCGCGCCACGCCCGCGCCACCGGCCTTGAGCCAGCGCAAACCGGCGCGGATGCGGCGCCGCTCAGCCGCCCGCTCTGCCTTAAGCTGCACGCCAGACTCCACACGACGGCCCGCACATGACCCCTGACGAGTTACTTGACGACAGCGAAGACCCCCGGCACAGCCCGGCCGAGCGGGCGGCGGCGGGCACGCGCAGCACCTGGGTCAGCGTCGGGGTGAACCTGGTGCTGACGGTGACGCAGATCGTCGTCGGCCTGCTGGCCAAGTCGCAGGGCCTGGTGGCCGACGGCCTGCATTCGCTGTCCGATCTGGTGGCCGACTTCGTCGTGCTGTTCGCCGGCCACCATGCGCGCAAGGACGCCGACGAAGATCACCCCTACGGCCACCAGCGCTTCGAAACCGCCGCCTCGCTGGTGCTGGGCCTGCTGCTGCTGGGCGTGGGCTTAGGGCTGCTGTGGTCGGCCGCGACCAAGCTGGAGGCGCCGGAGACGGTGCAGCCGGTGCATATCGTGGCGCTGTGGGTGGCCGGCGGCGCGCTGCTGGCCAAGGAGCTGCTGTTCCGCTACATGCTGGCGGTGGCCAAGCGGGTCAAGTCCAGCATGCTGGTGGCCAATGCCTGGCATGCGCGTTCGGACGCGGCCTCGTCCCTGGTCGTCGGCCTGGGCATCATCGGCAACCTGATGGGCTACCCGATCCTGGACCCGATTGCCGCGGCCATCGTCGGGTTCATGGTCTCCAAGATGGGTTGGGGCTTCGGCTGGGATGCGATGCACGACCTGATGGACCGTGCCGTCGACGAGCAGGAGGTCGAGGCGATACGCCGCACGCTGCGCGAGACCCCGGGCGTCAGCGATGTGCATGATGTGCGCACGCGCAAGATGGGCGACATGATCGTTGTCGACGCTCATCTGGAGGTCGATGCCACCTTGACCGTCGAGGCCGGCCATGACATCGCCGTGGCGGCCCGCCAGCGCGTCTTGCAGCGCCACCGGGTGCTGAACCTGATGACCCATGTCGATCCGTACCGGCGCCCCGATCTGGATCACCGGCCCACGCCACCATGAGTGAAACCGGCCTGAGTGCCGTCGAGGCGCAGCAGCGCCTGGCGCAGGACGGCCCCAACGAGCTGCCGCAATCACGCCCGCGCAGCGTGCTGCGCCTGTTGATCGAGGTGGCGACCGAGCCGATGTTCCTGCTGCTGGTGGCCTGCGGCGGCATCTATCTGCTGCTGGGCGACCGCGGCGAGGCGCTGATGCTGCTGGGCTTTGTGTTCGTCGTGATGGGCATCAGCTTTGTGCAGCAGCGCCGCACCGAGCGCTCGCTGCAGGCACTGCGCGAGCTGTCCAGCCCGCGCGCGCTGGTGCTGCGCGATGGCCAGGCGCTGCGCATCGCCGGCCGCGAACTGGTCCGAGGCGACATCGTGCTGCTGGCCGAGGGCGACCGCGTGCCGGCCGACCTGTATCTGCTGCAAGCCAATAACCTCAGCGTGGACGAGTCGCTGCTCACCGGCGAGTCCATGCCCATGCTCAAGCACGCCGGCCCGGCGGACCGTGCCGTGCTGCTCGAGCCCGGGGCTCAGGGCGAGTCCAGTGTCTTCTCGGGCACGCTGGTGACGCAGGGCACGGCCCAGGGCCTGGTGATGGCCACCGGCGAGCGCAGCGCACTGGGCCGCATCGGCAGGTCGCTGGCCGGGCTGGCCGCGCAGGCCACACCGATACAGCAGGAGACCGATCGCATCGTCAAGCGCGTGGCCGTCATCGGTCTGACGGTGGCTGCCGCCCTGGCGCTGGCCTACTGGGCGCGCACCGGCGACTGGCTGCATGGCCTGCTGGCAGGGCTGACTCTGGCGATGGCCATCCTGCCCGAGGAGCTGCCGGTGGTGCTGACCCTGTTTCTGGGCCTGGGCGCCTGGCGCCTGTCGCGCGAGGGCGTGCTGGCACGCAGCGTGCCGGCCGTCGAGCTGCTGGGCGCAACCAGCGTGCTGTGCGTGGACAAGACCGGCACCTTGACCGCCAACCGCATGGAGCTGCGCCGCCTGTGGTCGGCCGATGCCGAGTACGACACCAAGGCCACCGAGCCACTGCAGGAGGCGCTGCACGGCCTGCTTGAATTCGCCGTGCTGGCCAGCCACCGCCAGGCCTTCGACGCCATGGAGATGGCCATAGCCAGCGCCGGCCGGCGCCTGCTGGCCGACACCGAGCACCTGCACGGTGACTGGACCCTGGTCGATGACTATCCGCTGTCACGCGAGATGCTGGCCATGTCGCGCGTCTGGCAGTCGCCGGACCAGCGCGAACGGGTGATCGCCGCCAAAGGCGCCCCAGAGGCCATCGTCGACCTATGCCATCTGGGCAGCGATCAGGCCGGCCGCATTGCCGCCCAGGTGGCTGCGCTGGCCGCCAACGGCTTGCGTGTGCTGGGCGTGGCCCAGGCCCGCTTTGCCGCCGAGGTGCTGCCCGGCAACCAGCACGACTTCGAGTTCAAGTTCCTCGGCCTGATCGCCCTGGAAGACCCGCTGCGCCCGGAGGTGCCGCAGGCGATCGCCGAATGCCAGGCGGCCGGTATCCGCGTGGTGATGATCACCGGCGACCATCCGGCGACGGCCCTGGCCATCGCGGCCCAGGCGGGCCTGGGCAACCGGGCCCCACCGCTGAGCGGCCCCGAGCTGGCGGCGCTGGACGATGCCGGACTGCAATCGCGCCTGGCCGACACCACGGTGTTCTGCCGCGTCCAACCCGAGCAGAAGCTGCGGCTGGTGCAGGCCTTTCGCGCCCGCGGCGACATCGTCGCGATGACCGGCGACGGCGTCAACGATGCCCCGGCACTGAAGGCCGCGCACATCGGCGTGGCCATGGGCGCGCGCGGCACCGACGTGGCCCGCGAGGCCGCGGCCCTGGTGCTGCTGAAGGACGACTTCGGTTCGTTGCTGACGGCGGTTCGCTACGGCCGGCGCGTGTTCGCCAATCTGCGCAAGGCCATCGTGTTCGTGATCGCTGCCCATGTGCCCATCATCGGCCTGTCAATCCTGCCCGTGCTGCTGGGCTGGCCGCTGCTGCTGATGCCGGTGCACATCCTGTTCCTGCAGCTGATCATCGACCCGGCCTGCTCGGTGGTGTTCGAGGCGGAGGCGCTGGAGCCGCAGGCGATGCAGGCGCCGCCCCGCAGCCCGCTGGCGCGCCTGTTCGACCGCGCCGTGCTGCTGCGCGGCCTATGGCAGGGCCTGGGCCTGCTGGCGCTGCTGATGGCCGTGTATGCGGGCATGCGTCAGGCGGGCCAGTCCGACGCCGCGGCGCGGGCGCTCAGCTTCATGGTGCTGGTGCTGTCCAACCTGAGCCTGATACAGAGCAACCGCCGCTGGGGCAGGCCGGGCCAGTCGGGCCCGGGCCAGACCAACCGCCAGTTTGTCTGGATCGCGCTGGCCACCGTGCTGCTGCTGGCCGCGGTGCTGGGCGTGCCGGGCCTGAGCGCGCTGTTCGCCTTCGAGCGCCCGTCGCCGCTGCTGCTGCTGGCGGGCCTGGGCGCGGTCCTGCTCGGCCTGCTGTGGTTCGAAGCCGTCAAGTGGGGGCTGAGTCGCGGGGCCAAGCCCGCATGAGCGGCGAGGCTTGACTCAGGTCAAGCTGCAGGTCCGTGCAACTCCCTACATTGGCGGCAGCCCCGCTACCAGAGAGCCCATGCCCACCACCGCGCCGACGCTTACGCACGCCTTCGACCACTCTCTGGCCGAGCGCATCGACCCCGCCATCCATGCCGCCCTGGCCAGCGCCGGTTCGGCCCTGTCCATTGCCTCGCCGCTGCTGGCCCTCGCGGACTGGGCCATTCACCTGAGCCTCTCGCCCGGCCAGCGCATGGATCTGCTGCGCCTGGCCTTCCAGCAGGGCAACGAGCTGGCCCGCTATGCCCGCGAGCGCCTGGCGGCCACGCCCGAGACCCGGGACGCCGTCGAGCCGCCGCTGCGCGACCGCCGCTTTGCCGCGCCCGAGTGGCAGCAGTGGCCCTTCAACCTGATGCATCAGTCCTTTCTGCTGACCGAGCAATGGTGGGCGGCGGCCACGCAGGGGGTCTGGGGCGTCGAGAAGCACCACCAGGATCTGGTCGCCTTCGGTGCGCGCCAGATGCTGGACATGCTCTCGCCCGGCAACCACCTCGCCACCCATCCCCTGGTGCTCAAGCGCACGCTGAAGGAGGGCGGCGCCAATCTGCTGCGCGGCGCGGCCTTTGCCCGCGACGACATCCGGCGCCAGGCGCTGCAGGCCCCTGCCGCCGGCACCGAGGCCTTTGTGGTCGGGCGCGACGTGGGCATCACCCCCGGCACCGTGGTGCTGAAGAACCGGCTGATGGAGCTGATCCAGTACATGCCGACGACGGCGACGGTGCACCCCGAGCCGGTCCTGATCGTGCCGGCCTGGATCATGAAGTACTACATCCTCGACCTGTCGCCGGAGAACTCGCTGATCAAGTACCTGGTGGACCAGGGCCACACGGTGTTCTGCATCTCCTGGCTGAACCCGGGCGCAGAGGATCGCGAGCTGGGCATGGACGACTATCTGGAACAGGGCGTGATGGCGGCTCTGGACGCCGTCGGCGCGATCGTGCCAAAGCGCCAGGTGCATGCCACCGGCTACTGCCTGGGCGGCACCCTGCTGACCATGGCCGCCGCCGCGATGGCGCGCGACGGCGACGACCGCCTGGCCTCGATGACACTGTTCGCGGCGCAGACCGATTTTTCCGAGCCGGGCGAGCTGGGCCTGTTCATCGACGAAAGCCAGGTCAGCCTGCTGGAAGCGAAGATGGCGCAGACCGGCTACCTGACGGCCGCGCAGATGGCCGGCGCCTTCCAGATGCTGCGCTCGCAGGACCTGCTGTGGTCACGGCTGGTCAACGAGTACCTGCTCGGCGAGCGAGCCGCCATGAACGATCTGATGGCCTGGAATGCCGACACCACGCGCATGCCGGCGCGCATGCACTCGCAGTATCTGCGCCGGCTGTTCCTGCACAACGACCTCGCCTCGGGACGCTACCCGGTCAGGGGCAAGGCGGTGGCGCTGAGCGATCTGCACCTGCCCGTGTTCATGGTCGGCACCGTCACCGACCATGTGGCGCCCTGGCGCTCGGTGTTCAAGCTGCACCACCTGACCGAGGCAGAGATCACCTTCGTGCTGACCAGCGGCGGCCACAACGCCGGCATCGTCAGCCCGCCAGGCCATGCGCACCGCAGCTACCAGATCCGCACCCAGCCCGAGCATGCCGCCTACATCGCGCCGGACGACTGGGCGGCCGCCACGCCCAGGACCGAGGGCTCCTGGTGGCCGGCCTGGCAGGACTGGCTGCGGGCCCGCTCGGGTGCGCGGGTCAAACCACCCCGGATCGGCGCCAAGGCCTACCCGGCCCTGGGCGCGGCGCCAGGCAGCTATGTGCTGCAGCGTTGATGCGCCCACCACCCTGCCAACCTCACGATTGAACACCTAGCATGCCCGACCCGCAAAAGACCCTCGACGGTGACCTGAGCCGCGTGCGCAACCGCACCTTCGACGAGATCACCGTCGGCGAGACCGCCGCCATCGAACGCACACTGACGGCCGAGGACATACAGCTCTTTGCCGTGCTCTCCGGTGATGCCAACCCCCAGCATCTGGACCACGACTTTGCCGCCACCTCGCCCTTCCATGGGGTGATCGCCCACGGCATGCTGGGCGGTGCGCTGATCTCGGCCGTGCTGGGCACGCGCCTGCCCGGGCCCGGCACCATCTACCTGGGCCAGACGCTGCGCTTCCTGGCGCCGGTACGGGTCGGCGACAAGCTGACGATCAGCGTCACCGTCAGCGCCCGCGACGAGGTGAAGAAGCGGCTGACACTGGCCTGCGCCTGCGTCAACCAGGACGGCCTCAGCCTCATCACCGGCGAGGCCGAGGTGATCGCCCCGACCGTGCACATCGAACGCGCCCGCACCACCCTGCCCGAGGTCCGGCTGACGCCGGGCAACGACGGCCTGCAGCGGCTGCTGGACCATGTGCGGCCGCTGGGCGCGATCCGCGTCGCTGTGGTCCATCCCTGCGACGCGGTCAGTCTCTCCGCTGCGCTGGACGCCCAGGCCGCCGGCCTGATCACCCCGGTGCTGGTGGCGCCGCGCGCACGGCTGGAGGCGGTGGCGCAGGAGGCCGGGCTGGACCTGCGGGGCCAGATCATCGAGGAGGTGGCCCACAGCCATGCCGCCGCCGCACGCGCCGTCGAGCTGGCCGTGCGCGGCGAGGTCGAGGCCCTGATGAAGGGCAGTCTGCACACCGACGAGCTGATGGCCGCCGTGGTCGCCGCTGGCACCGGCCTGCGCACCAAGCGCCGCATCAGCCACTGCTTCCTGATGCAGACGCCGGCCTATCCCCGCCCCTTCATCATCACCGACGCGGCCATCAACATCAGGCCCACGCTGGAAGACAAGGCCGACATCATCCGCAATGCCATCACGCTGGCCCATGCGATCGGCGTCGAGCTGCCGCGCGTGGCCATACTGGCCGCGGTGGAGACCGTCAACCCGCATATGCCGGCCACGCTGGACGCCGCCGCGCTGTGCAAGATGGCCGATCGCGGCCAGATCAGCGGAGCCCTGCTGGACGGACCGCTGGCCTTCGACAACGCGGTGTCTATCGCCGCGGCGCGCATCAAGGGCATCGTGTCCGAGGTGGCGGGCCGCGCCGACGTGCTGGTCGTGCCCGATCTCGAGAGCGGCAATATGCTGGCCAAGCAGCTGGAGTATCTGGGCGGTGCGGCCAGCGCCGGCATCGTGATGGGTGCGCGCGTGCCCATCGTGCTGACCAGCCGGGCCGACTCGCGCGAGTCGCGCATCGCCTCCTGCGCGATCGCCCTGCTGCTGGCCCAGCGCTACCGGAGCACGCCGCCATGACATCGACCATGAGCCCCGTGGTTGTGGTGCTCAACTGCGGCTCGTCCAGCATCAAGTTCGCATTGTTCGAAGCCGGGGAATCCTCACTTCCGCGCACGCCGCTGTGGGGCGGCAAGGTCGAGGGGCTGAGCGGCGGTGACGCGTATCACCAGGCATTGGATGACATCCGCCAGCGCATCCTCGCCCGGCTCGAAGGCCGGCCGATCGCCGCCATCGCCCACCGTGTCGTCCACGGCGGAGCCAGGTACGCCGCGCCGGTGCGGGTGGATGCGGCCGTGCTGGCCGACCTGAAGTCCTTCATCCCGTTGGCGCCCTTGCACCAGCCCTTCGCGCTGGAGGCGATAGCGGTGCTGCTCGAGGCCCGCCCCGACCTGCCCCAGATCGCCTGCTTCGACACCGCTTTTCACCACACCCTGCCCCTGGTCGAGCAGATCCTGCCGCTGCCCTACTCCGCCTGGGAGCGCGGCCTGCGGCGCTACGGCTTTCACGGCCTGTCCTACGAGTACCTGGCGGTGGTGCTGCCCGAGCGCCACGGCGCGGTGGCGCGGGGCCGCACGCTTGTGGCGCATCTGGGCAGCGGCGCCAGCCTGTGCGCGATGCAGGGCCTGCAGAGCGTGGCCACGACGATGGGCTTCTCGGCGCTGGACGGCCTGATGATGGGCACGCGCTGCGGCGCGCTGGACCCGGGCGCTGTGCTCTACCTGATGGAGGTGGAAAAACTCAGCGTCGAGCAGCTCGGTCATCTGCTGTATCACGAGTCGGGGCTGCTGGGCCTGTCGGGTGTATCGGCCGACCCGCGCGTGCTGCTCGCCCAGGAGGCCGGCAACCCGCGCGTGCAGGCGGCGCTGGACCTCTATGTGCGGCGCATCGTGCGCGAGATCGGCGCGATGGTGGCGGTACTCGGCGGGCTGGACCTGCTGGTCTTCACCGCCGGCGTCGGCGAGCACAACGCCGAGATCCGGGCCCGCATCTGCCGTGGCCTGGGTTTTCTGGGTCTGGCGCTGGACGACGTGGCCAATGGGAGCCATGCGCCAACGATTTCCGGCTGCGACAGCCGCGTGCGCGTGGCCGTGGAGCCCACCAACGAAGAATGGATCGCGGCGCGAGATGCGCTGGCCTGCTTGAACAAGCCCAGCTGAGGTCACAATCTGCGGGCACGAGCAGGAGCTACCCATGGTCAAGATGATGTCGAAGAAGCGCAGCACCGTCAGCGACCTGCGCGGCGGCCTGCGGCTGCTCGTCGATGGCGTGAGCGGCATGACCGGCATCGTCGAGGCCATGCATTCGCGCATCACCCGCGTGGCGCGGCCCGTGGGCCCGGTGGCGGAGAAACCCACTCGGGGCATCACCGGCCTGGTCTATCGCAGCATCCAGGGCACGAACCGGCTGGTCGGCAAGGGGCTGGACGGCGCGCTGGCCCTGGCCGAGGCCGGCCTGCAGGCCTCGCTGCGCGAGGTGCCCGAGGAACAGCGCATGCCCCGCCGCGACGCATTGGTGGCGGCGCTGAACGGTGTGATGGGCGATCACCTGGTGAGCAGCAGCAACCCGCTGGCGATACAGATGCAGCTGCGTCCGCAACGGCCGCCTGCCGGCGGCAGCGTGCTGCTGCTGATACACGGCCTGTGCATGAATGACCAGCAATGGGCACGCAAGGGCCATGACCATGGCCGGGCGCTGGCCGAATCACTGGGCTACGCGGCGGTCTATGCCCGCTACAACACCGGGCAGCACATCTCCATCAATGGCCGCGACCTGGCCGCGCAGCTGGAGCAGTTGCTGGGCAACTGGCCCGAGCCGCTGAGCGAGCTGGCCATCATCGGCCACAGCATGGGCGGCCTGGTCGCGCGCAGCGCGCTGCACCAGGCGCTGGAGGCAGGCATGGCCTGGCCCCGGGTTCTGCACAAGCTGGTGCTGCTGGGCAGCCCCCACCACGGCGCGCCGCTGGAGCGGGGCGGCAACTGGCTGCACCGCGGCCTGGGCGTCAGCTCCTATGCCGCGCCGCTGACCCGGCTGTCGGGCCTGCGCAGCGCCGGCATCACCGATCTGCGCCACGGCAATCTGCTGGCCAGCGATTGGGACGACGACACCCGCTTCCTCCAGGCAGACCGGCGCTCACCCCTGCCCCTGCCCGCCGGTGTGGCCTGTTATGCGATGGCCGGCAGCCTGAGCCCCAGGACCGACCGTGCGAAGGCCCGCGACTGGCTGGGCGACGGCCTGGTGCCGGTGGCCAGCGCGCTGGGCCAGCATGCCGACGCAAGCCGTGATCTGCAGATTCCGGCCTCGCATCAGTGGGTGGCCCGCGGCGTCAACCATCTGGACCTACTCAGCGACAAGGGCGTGTACCGCCGCCTGCGCCAATGGCTGGCCGAATGAACTCGCTGGATCAAGCGGCCTTCCGGCCTTGCTGATTGAGCTTCACCGCAACGAGCATCAAACCCAGCAGCATCAAGCCATAGCTGGCAGGCTCCGGAACCTGGCTCGCCACAAAGGAGCGAGTGATGTTGTCAAGGCTGTAGTAAAAGCCAACCAGCTCACCCCGGTTGTTGTTGCCGTAGCCCCGGACGGCAACGACCTCGTCGCCGGGCAGCCTAAAGGTATCAAAACCCGCCGCGCCACTGCCGACGATGACGTTCAGGCCATCGTGCCCAACGATCACGCCATGGTCGTTGATGTCTCGAAACTGCGGATGCGCATTGCCGGCGATACCGCCGAACCAGGTGGTCGTGCCGGCCGACATGTCATAGATCATGGCCGACGAATCGGGCCCGGCGTTGCCAACCACCTGACCGGCAACATTGACTCCCTGGATCAAGGTCACACCGTCGTCGTTCGCGTCGAAGCTGACCCACTGATCGGTCTGGCGATCGAAGGCAAAACCAAGATTGACCTGGGTCGCGGTTTCGTAGCTACCGGCCAAGTACCTGCCATCTGACGAGATGCGCCGAATCACAGTAGCGCTTGCGCCGGGAAAGGCGACTGCAGAATAACTGCCATTCTCATATACGAAGCCTTGAGACGGATCTTCTTCCGTCTTGCGCCAGACGCCAACGATCACGCCGGTATTGCTGATGCCCAGAGCGCCTGAACCAAAGCTGCCAACCGGGCCGGTCAGCAACTTCACAACTCCTGCCTGGTACACAAAGGCTTGCTCCGGCCCGTTGTCGTTGCTTACGATACCAACCATTTGCCCCGAATCGTTGATGTCCCAAAGCGTTGTGCGCGAATAGCCCGGTACAGTGAATTCGGTCGTGACCCAGTTGCCTGCAGCTGCGATATCTGACAATCCGGCCAAGGCCAGCAAGGTCACACTGACGCCATGCCTCATTGTTTTTCTCATGGAACGCTCCACCCTTATATGCACGAATAACAGGTTAGACAGCCGCTAAAATACACCGGCATTCGCGATACTCTCCCTATCGTTATCCCTCTGGCCCGATACGGCGGACTTGCTTCTCGACCCTGTGGTCGGGCCTGTCAATGCAACGCTCAGGACGTAAGACCGACTCTTCTCCATCGATCAAGCCTCCGTGGCCTGTGGCCAAAATCGCTGCATGAAGTTGCACGCTTCCCATCTCACTTGCGCACGCCTGTTCGCCCTGGCGCTTTCATGCGCCAGCGGCGCCCTGCCCGCGGCCTCCGCCCCCTGGTACCAATGGCGCAGCCAGTTCAATGGCGAGTTCTATTGCACGCAGTTGAAACCCGGCGAGGGCTGGGTGCTGGCCGACGGGCCGTTCCGGGATGCCGGCTGCCGGCAGAAGGGGCGGCCGGGGGAGCGGCGCTGAGCCGCACGGTCGGCCTCAGCCCAGCAGGCCCAGCGCCGAACTGCGGGTGTAGGACGCCGCCGTGATGTAGGCCAGCAGCAGCAGGGCCGCCAGGTACTCGGGCAGGCGCAGGCCCCCCTCCTGACCCAACGCACGGTGGGCGATGAAGCCGTAGCCGGCAAAGGCCAGCAGCTTGGCCAGCAGCCAGGTGTCGCGCAGGGGGTTGTGGTAGCGCAGCACCCACAGGCTCAGGCCGGTGATGATCAGCAGCACCAGGGCGCCAAACACCAGCACCAGCATGTCGGGCACCCAGCTCGCACCGAGCCGCAGAGCCAGGCCACGAATCAGGAACAGGGCGATGAAACTCCAGGCCAGCAAGGCATGGATCTCGCTCATCTGCTGGTTGTACGAGTACATGGTGGCGTTGCGGCTGTTCCTCGCCGCGAGCTTCGCCACTGGGCGCCTGACTGTCAAGCCCGGGTAGGTCCGCGCTCAACTCTGCAGCAGGACCTTGACGTCGGGAAAGCCCATCAGCTTGAGGATGTAGTAGTTGACGGCTGCCTCGCCGGGGTCGTCGGAGAAGCAGACGATCTCGGCATAGCGCGGCACGCCGGCCTTGACGAGCGCCTTCCAGATGTCCTTGGCGGCCTTGGGCGTGCCGTCGGCATTCAGCAGGTCCTTGTAGGGCAGATGGACGGTCTTGCCATGGCGCGCATCGGTCGGCGCCGTCTGGCCCGAGGCGATGAAGACCTTGGGGTAGCGGCCCTTGCTGCTCTTGACGTCACGGACAAGGACATCATCGCGCAGCCGGACCGGATAGACGCTGGCCGGCACGGCCATGTCCTGCGGTGCCTTGGGTGCGCCCACGACGGTGGCCTCCTTGGCCAGCGGCAAGCCCTTCAGGCCCCACTCATCGACGGAGTCCATCAGCACCGACACCTTCTGGTGGCCCAGCCGCTGGAACATCAGATAGGCCAGGGCCGAGTGCGGGTTCAGGCCACCGTCCGACACGATCACTGTCTCGGTATCGGGGTTGACGCCCGCCGGGCCCAGGCGCTCGGCCAGGGCGGCGGGCTTGTCCAGGCTGCCGCTGAACAGCTCGGCGGGCAGGCTCAGCGCATAGGGCACATGGCCCAGCCGGTAGGCCTCGGGTGGGCGAACATCGATGACATTGATCTTGGAGCCGCCATAGGTACGCATCATCCGGCTGCCCCAGCCGTTGAGCCAGCTCATGTCGCGCTTCAGCTGCGGCGCGGCCTCGGTCCAGAGCGGCAGGCCGCGCGAGTCCTGCAGCCACTCCAGCTGCGACTCCCGGTACAGCTTGACCTTGGGATAGTTCAGGATGAACTTCAGCGCGAAGAAGGGCACGCTGGCGGCCACGCCGCCGCCGCAATAGCTGTGGATCTGCTGCTCGGGCCGTATGCCCAGGTAGCCGACCATGCGGGCGATTTCTTCCGGCGACTTGAAGGTCTTGTCGGCGTTGTAGAAGTCCTCGCCGGGCAGCATGATGGCATTGGGCACATGGCCCGCCCGGTCGAAGAACTTCGCTTCGCCGACATAGTAGCCGGGCTCCAGCGCATCGACCACGGCGTGGTTGGCGGGGTCGCCCGCCGCGTTCAGGAACTCGGGCAGCCGCACCCGGACCTCGTCCCTGACGGCCTGCAGGCGAAAGGTCCCGGGCTGCGGCGGCACGGCCTCCTGGGTCACCGCCCCTCCGGCGGCCTGCCACTTGGCCAGCCCCCCATCCAGGATGAAGAGGTCCTCGGCCGGCACGCCCTGGTAGTAGAGATCGAAGAACAGCCGCGTGGCCATATTCGTGCCGCCCTGGTCGTAGATGACGATCTTCCTGCCGGGGCTCACGCCCCAGGACTGCAGGCGGCGCTCCATCACCTCCGGAGCGACCTCCCGGTTGCCGTAGCGATACAGATCGACGCTGACGGCCCCGGCAATATGCTTGGCCGTGTACAGCGGCGTGACCGAGGCGTCGAGCAGCAGCACCTCGCCGCTCTTCAGGGCCTGCTCCAGCCAGGCCACGTTCACCAGATGGCCCTGGCTGCCCTGCTGCGCTCCGGCCGGTTGCAGCATCAACAGGCAGCTGGCGAGGGCCAGCAGAATCCATTGACTCCAGCGATTTGAGACTGACTTTGGCATGGCACGCTCCTGTTGCGGGCCTGACTTTGGCCGTACTGGCGCACCGGAGCCAGCCGCATGCGACAGGCTGCAGCCGGGCCGGATCCGGTCGCGCCAGCCGCGGACGAACGACGTGCAGCCACAAAAAAGCCCCCTGCATCACTGCAGGGGGCCCGTCACTTCTGGACTGCGCAGTCTCAGCGCTGTGCCATCGGCGTCACGTCGCGGCGCTCGGAGCCGACGAAGAGCTGGCGCGGGCGGCCGATCTTGTACTCGGGATCGCCGATCATCTCGTTGAGCTGGGCGATCCAGCCGACCGTGCGGGCCAGCGCGAAGATGGCGGTGAACAGGCTGACCGGAATACCCACGGCGCGTTGCACGATGCCCGAATAGAAGTCGACGTTCGGGTAGAGCTTGCGCGACACGAAGTAGTCGTCTTCCAGGGCAATCTTCTCCAGCGCCATGGCCAGCTTGAACAGCGGGTCGTCATGCAGGCCCAGCGCATTGAGCACCTCGTGGCAGGTCTCGCGCATCAGCTTGGCGCGCGGGTCGTAGTTCTTGTAGAC
>JADMJJ010000031.1 GCA_018780645.1 Burkholderiaceae bacterium | reverse complement strand
CCGAAGGGACCGGCCCAAGCTTCAGCCCGCAGTGGCCGGCCCCCCGCCCCCTCTGCCGCAATGTTGCAACGATCAACGAAGCTCTGCCACCCAATGAAGAGTCGATCAGCTTCATGCCAGCGCCAGTGCATCCTGCACCGCCTCGCTCAAAACCCGCGGCAGCGCGCGCCCATCGACCCCGAAGGCGTGGACGTGCTCGGAAGGGAAGTCCAGCCCCACCTGCTCACCATTGCGCACCGCATGAGCGCCGTCGACACTGGCGGTGACGGCACTGCCATTGCTCAAACGGAGATGCACCAGGCTCTGCGCCCCCAGGCGTTCCACCATCAGAACCTGAGCGCGCAGCGCGCCGGTGTCTCCCAAACGCAGATGCTCGGGCCGTATGCCCAGTGTCTTGGCCCCTGGTCGCGCAGCAGCACCAGTCAAGGCTTCGGCAGGTAGCAGATTCATCCGCGGCGAACCGATGAAGCCGGCCACGAACAGATCGGCCGGCGAGTGATAGAGCTCCAGCGGCCTGCCCACCTGGGCGATGCGGCCCTGGTTCAGCACCACCACCTTGGTGGCCAGGGTCATGGCCTCCACCTGGTCGTGGGTGACATAGACCATCGTTGCCTGCAGGCTCTGATGCAGGCGGGCCAGCTCCATGCGGGTGTTCTCGCGCAACGCGGCGTCGAGATTGGACAACGGCTCGTCGAACAGAAAGATGCGGGGCTGGCGCACGATGGCGCGGCCGATCGCCACCCGCTGGCGCTGGCCGCCGCTGAGCTGGCGCGGCTTGCGCTCCAGCAGCTCTTCCAGCTGCAGCATGCGCGCGGCTTCAAGAATACGCGCCTCGATCTCGCCCTTGGGCCGGCCGCGAAGGCTCAGGCCAAAGGCCAGGTTCTTGCGCACCGACATATGCGGATACAGCGCATAGCTCTGGAACACCATGGCCAGATCGCGCTCGGCCGGCGGCAGCTCGTTGATGCGCTGGCCATCAATGCGCAGCTCGCCGCCCTGCACTTCCTCCAGCCCGGCGATGCAGCGGAGCAAGGTTGATTTGCCGCAACCCGAGGGGCCGAGGAAGCAGACGAACTCGCGGTCGGCGATCTCGAGATTGATGTCCTTCAAGACCTCGACCGGGCCGAAGGTCTTGCGCAGATGCTGGATGCTGAGCTGTGCCATGTTTGCTTTCAGCCCAGGCGCTGGGAGAGGTACAGGAAGCCCACCCGCGCAGTCCGCGCCGGCTGGCTCGGGTGGTCGTGCTCGACGATGAAGGTCTGCAACCTTGCCGCCAGACCCGGCAGCCACTGGCCCCAGGGCAGGCGGCCCTCGCCCAGATTGGCCCAGCCCTGTTCGGCGGGCTCGCTGCCTTCATGGGCCAGATCCTTCACATGCACCGACTGCAGGCGGGTGGCATAGCGCTCCAGCCAGGTGGCCGGGTCCTGGCCCGCACGGGCCACCCAGGCCACGTCCGGCTGCCAGCGCAGGGCCGGCGCGGCATCGAAGATCGTTTCCAGCACCGTGCGGCCATCGTCCAGGCACTCGAACTCGAAGGCATGGTTGTGATAGGCCAGGCTGATGCCCTGCGGGGCCAGGTCTTGCACATAAGCCTGCAGCTGCGCGCCCAGATCCGCCCAGCCGGCTTGATCGTCAGGTCGCTCGTCCTCGTCCAGCCAGGGCATCACCAGCTGCCGGCAACCCAGCTCACGCAGCGCCCGCAGGATGTCGGGCAGGCGCTGCGCCAGGTCGCTCATCTCCACATGCATCGAGGCCAGGCCCAGGCCGGAGGTTTGCACCGTGCCGATGAAGTCGGCGGCGGCCAGACCGTGTAGGCCTTCGGTCTCCACCCAGGCGTAGCCGGCCTCGCGGGCCACGGCCAGGCGCGAGGCCAGGCCACCGGCGCTGCGCACGGTGTAGAGCTGCAGGGCAATCCTGTTCGTCATCATGCGGCCACCTCGCAGGCGATCTGCTGCGCAAAGCCCAGCGGCAGCGGCGCGGGCCGCGCACAGCGCGTGGCCAGCAGCACCGGTGTCGCCTTGGCTGCGGCACGCAGGGTGGCATCCATGATCTCAAGAACATGCAGAGCCAGCTCGCCGCTGGCGCGGTGCAGCTGGCCCGCGGCCAGGGCCCAGGCCATCTCGGCCACGCCCAGGCCACGATGGCGGCCGGTGAAGGCGCGTGGGGCCATGTCTTGCCAGTCGCCGTCCTGCTCGCAGAAGCTCAGCTCGCCGCCGAACTGGTTCGGGTCGGGCAACACCACCGAGCCCTGCTCGCCATAGAGTTCGATATGGCTGGACCTGTGCTTCCACACATCGAAGCTGGTGCTCAGCGTGACAAAGGCGCCCGCCTCGAACTCCAGGCCCGCCACCACATGGGTGGGCGTCTCGACGGCAATGCCCTGGCCCTGGCGCGGACCGCGAGGCACCTCGCGCCGCAACCAGCTGGTGTGCGCCATGCCGCTGACGCGCCGCACCGGGCCCAGCAACTGCACCAGCTGGGTCAGGTAATAGACGCCCATGTCCATCAGCGGGCCGGCACCGGGCTTGTAGAAGAACTCGGGGTTCGGGTGCCAGTCATCCGGGCCCCGCTCCATCATGCAGGCCTGGCCGGCAACGATGCGGCCCAGCCGCCCGCAGTCCACCAGCGCGCGTGCGGCCTGGCCGGCGCCTCCGAGAAAGGTGTCGGGGGCGCAGCCGATGCGCCGGCCGGCGCGGGCGGCGGCCTCCATCAGCGCCTGGCCCTCGACGAAGCTGGAGCCCAGCGGTTTCTCGGTGTAGAGATGCTTGCCGGCTTCCAGCACCTGACGGCCCACCGCCAGATGCGCGGCAGGCGGCGTCAGGTTGATGATGATCTGGGCCTCGCTGGCGAGCAGCTGGGCGGGCGTCATGGCCTCGGTATCGAACTCGCTGGCGCGATTCTCAGCCGCCTCGGCGCGCGCATCGGCCACCGCGATCAGCTGCACATTGCCGAAGGCCTGCAGGCCCTTGGCATAGGCCGGGAAGATGTCGCCGGCACCGATGATGCCGACCTTGGTGGGAGCCCGTTCACTCATGCCGGCGCTCCCAGGTCCGTCAGGTCCAGCCAGGCCAGTTCGTCTGCGCTCAAGTGCACGTCCAGGCCCCGCATCGAGCTGGCGGTCTCGGCAATGCTGCGCGGGCCTATAAGGCTGAAGGCAGGGAAGCCCTGGGCCAGCACCCAGGCCAGCGCGATATTGATGGCGGCGCAGCCCCTCTGCTGGGCCAACTCGCGGGCACGGGCCAGGCGCAGGAAGTTGGCCTCGCTGTACCAGCAGCGCACCAGTTCCTCGTCGTCACGCTGCGCGGGTGCCGAGCGGCCATCGACGAAGAAGCCACGGGCCTGCGAGGACCAGGCGAACAGCGCCAGGCCCTGCTCGGCCAACCAGCGGCGCGACTCCACGTCACCGGCCGAGACGCAGCCGCGCCAGATCGGCGCTTGCATGCGGGCCAGGCTCAGCTGGTTGTTGACCAGCGAGAAGCCCTGCTGGCCGGTCTTGGCGGCATAGGCGTTGGCCTCGGCCACGCGGGTCAGCGACCAGTTGCTGCCGCCGAAGGCCTGGAAGCGGCCCTTGGCACGCTGCTCGTTGAGCGCATCGATGAACTCGCCGACCGGCACCTCGGGGTTGTCGCGGTGCAGGACGTAGAGGTCGGCGCTGTCGGTCTGCAGGCGCTCCAGGCTCTCGGCCAGCTCGCTGCGCATGCCCTCGGGCGTGCAGTTGGGCGTGTGCGCGCCCTTGGCGATCAGCACGATGTCATCGCGGACACCGCGCGCCTTCAGCCAATCGCCGAGGATGGCCTCGCAATGGCCGCCGTCGAAGTCATAGACCCAGGCGGTGTCGAACGCATTGCCGCCACGCTCAAGATAGTCGTCGAACAGGGCCGCGGCATAGGGCAGCGACTCCTGGTGATCGACACCCATGATCAGGCGCGACACCGGCTTACTAAGACCCGGCACCTGGCCGTAACGCATGTTCGCGCTGGCGCGTCGAGCGATGGGCAGACCGGCCAGCGTCATGCGGCCGGCCAGCGCGGGGGCCTGCTCCTTCGGATAGACCAGACCGATGGCCTTGCGCCAACGGTCCAGCGCGGCCAGATTGGCAATCGAATCCGCTGGGCTCATAGCGGGATGTGGAACGGAGCCGGTCTTGACCGCTTGGGCAAAGGTGTCAGCCTCGTAGGCATAGAGGCCGCGGTCGGTGCTGATGGTCCAGGTCTGGGCCAGCGCCTCGTCCACCCACAGCTCGATGCGGCTCTCGCCGGCTTCTGCCCCCGCGCCGTACCAGGGCTTGGGCACGACCAGGGCACCCTTCGTTCCGCCCAGGCGCAGCGACTCCTCCTGCTCCAGGCTCACCGCGGTGGCAATCTGAGCGGTGATGTCGCCGGGGAAGCGCAGGGTGGCCAGCGCCCAGGCATCGACACCCATTTCGTGCAAACGGCCCATGGCCTGCAACTCGGTCGGCTCGGCAAAGGCCTGGCCGCGGGCCACGCCGGCCAGCAGCCGCGCCATAGACATCGGATAGCAACCCACATCGAGGATGCCGCCGCCGGCCAGCGCCGGCTCCCAGGTGCGCGACCCGGCGCGCGGCGTGGAGGCATAGCAGAACGAGGCCTGGATATGGCGCAGCTCGCCGATCACGCCGCTCTTCAGCAGTTCCAGCAGCTTGGCCGTCTGCGGAATGCAGCGGTACATGAAGGCTTCCATCAGCACGCGGCCTGCTGCTGCAGCCTCGTCAAAGGCCACCATCGCCTCCGCGTGGTTCAGCCCCAGCGGCTTCTCGCACAGCACATGCTTGCCGGCGCGCAGCGCACGCACAGTCCAGTGCAGGTGCTCGGTGTGCGGCAGGCCGATGTAGACGGCCTCGACGGCCGGATCGGCCAGCAGGGCCGCATAGCCATCAGAACCGGCATGGGCGACCACCGCCGTGCCCGGCGCCGCATGTTCGTCGGCAAACGCGCGGGCCTTGGCCGCATCGCGGCTGGCCACCGCCACCAGGCCGCCACTGTCGGTCTGTTGCAGGCCCTTGGCAAAAGCGCCCGAGATGTTCCCGGCGCCGATGATTCCCCAATTCAGCATGATGATTTGAAACGTTTTTATTTAAGAATGCACGGAATATATTTATTCCATACTGAATGCAAATCGAGGCTAACCCTAGGGCTGCGCTCACAGGGCGCCAGCCCAGGGCGTAAGCCCTTCAGGCGGAGCCGGCCAGGCCTCCGCCGTCAACCACATAAGCTGATCCGGTGACAAAAGAAGCCCGGTCGCTGGCCAGAAAAAGAACCACCTGGGCGATCTCATCGGCCTGGCCCACGCGCATCAGCGGGCGGGCATTGCCGGCCTCTACCAGGGCGGTAGCGGCCAGGCCCAGCTGGGCCGCCTCGTTGCGCAGCATGGCGGTGTCGGTATCGCCCGGGCAGACGCTGTTGACGCGGATCTGCTGCGGGCCGTGATCGACCGCCATGGCACGCGTCATGTTCACCACCGCGCCCTTGGCGGCGCAGTAGGAGACGGCATCCTTGCCGCCCACCAGGCCCCAGCCGGAGCCGGCGTTGATGATGCTGCCGCCGCCTTGGCTCGCCATCACCGGCACCGCGTACTTGCTCATCAGGAAGATGGACTTGACGTTGACCGCCATCACCGCGTCCCAGTCGGCCTCGCTGGTGTCCACCACGTTGGCGCGGCGGGTGATGCCGGCGTTGTTGAACAGCACGTCGAGCCGGCCGAAGGCGGCAAGCGTCTCGCGCACCGAGCGCTCGCAGTCGGCGGCCAGGGCGACATTGGCCTGCACCACGACGGCTTGGCCACCGGCGGCCTGAATGGCGGCCAAGGTCGCCTCGGCGCCGTCGCGGTTCAGGTCGCAGACCGCCACCCGGGCGCCCTCGCGGGCAAACAGCAGGGCCGTGGCCCGGCCTATGCCGGAGCCGGCGCCGGTGATCAGCGCGACCTTGCGGGCGAGTTCGCCCTTTCTTGTCTGCGTTGCTTGCTTGTCATTCATCTTGTTCTCCATCTTCTTCAATCATTCAGTCTGCAACGAGCTGCAGCATCGCTTGTTCTCGCGGCCCGGTCAGCGCACGCACAGCACCGGCAAACAGCGCATCGACCGCGGCCGAGCCGCAGTCCACGCACAGCTGCGTGTTCGCCAGGGCCTGCAGCTTGCGCGGCGTGATCAGCACCGTCAGCGCCTTGCGGCCCAGGGCCTGCAGCACACGCGGGCTCAGCGGCGCATTGCCACGCCCCAGCACATGGCCCTGGCCGCCGATCGCGGTGAGCCAGAGCCTGGGGTGCTGCTGCGCCAGCTCCCACAACTGCGCCTCGGTGGCATCACGCAGCCAGAGTTTCCCATCGGCCACCACATCGACTCCGATCAGACTGCCGTCCAGGCCGAGGGCCTGCTTCAGCGCCCAGGTGGTGGAGCCAGGGCCCACGAAATGCAGGCCTTTTTGCAGCTGCGGTTTGACGCTGGCCGCCAGCTGCGCGGCGTCCACCGCATCGCCCGCCTCGCTGCGCGATTTGCGCCCCTGCAGCAGGCGCGCATCGACCGGCGTGCGCAGCTGGCCGTAGAGCTTCGCCTGCACTCTGCCCAGGCCCAGGACGGCCTCGTCCAGATCCAGCACCTCGCGGGCCTCGGTGATACGGCGATGACCAGCCAGAAAGCTGGCCGCCAGCCGGCCCGCTGCCCGGGGACTGACGCCGAAGCAGGCCGATTGCAGCTTCACCCCAGCCGGTATGCCCAGCACCGGCAGCGCCTCGCCCACAGCGTCCAGCACATCGCGGGCGGTGCCGTCGCCGCCAACAAAGAGCAGGAGGGCCAGGTCTTGCTGAAGCATCTGCGAGGCGATCTCGCGGGTCTGATGCGCGCTGCTGGGCCAGCACCGCGCGCCCAGCACCTGGGGCGCCTGGCCCAAGGCGCACAGCAGATCCTCACCCATAGACCCTGCCCCGCAAACCCAGTGCGGCGCGCAGCCGGCCAGCAGCACCCGCAACGCCTCCTCGGCCCGCCGCGCAGCCCAGTCCGGCACTTCCGCGCCGGGACCATAGGCATCACTGCCATGCAGGGCCAACGGCCCGCCGGCACCGGCGATGGGGTTGATGATCAGGCCCACGCGCATGATCGTCTCAAACGCTCGCGCCGTGTTCAGCCAGCTTGCGCTGCCAGGCGCGCCAGGTGATGGCCCACCGCTTCGGGTCTTCCAGATACTCGTCCTGCACCCGCTTGGTTGGGCAGTTGTGCGGAGCGCTCAACACCATCGCCGGGTCGGTGCGGGCCTCGTGAGCCACCTGGGCCATGATCTGCACGAACTCGTCCAGATCGGCGCGCGAATAGGCCTCGGTCGGCTCGATGGTGGCAGGCTCGGGCACCACATACGGATGGTGGCTGGTCCAGTAGTGGGTGCCGTAGTCGGCGGCGCGCAGGCCGATATCGCCCGAGCTGACGCCGGTGGCTTCGCTCAAGCCCGCCCAGCTGTAGCGCACCTGTTCGATGCGGCGCTTGCCCGCCGCATAGGGCGCGCTCAGGCCCGGGATCTTCAGCAGCTGGCTCATGATGTAGTTGTTGTTCAGCACCGCGATCTCGGCCACCTCGCGAAGGCCTTCGGCTCCCAGATTCATCACCCAGGCATAGGCGCGCAGCACGATGCTGGCCGTGCCCATGAAGGCAGCCACCTTGCCGATGGATTGCGCCTCGCCCTGGTCGATACGGTAGCGGTCTCCGTCCTTGACGACGCGGGGCCGCGGCAGGAACGGCGCCAGTTCGGCCGTCACCGCACAGGCCCCTACGGCCGGCCCGCCACAGGCATGGGGCGTGGCAAAGGTCTTGTGCAGATTGAAGTGGCACAGATCGAAACCCGCCTCGCGCGCCCGGGTGATGCCCAGCAGCCCGTTGGCATTGGCCTGGTCGTAGCAGGCCAATGCCCCTGCCTCGTGCGCGGCGGACACGAAAGCGGCGATCTTGGGGTTGAAGATGCCGGTGTCTTCGGGGTTGGTGATGATCAGCGCGGCGGTGCGCGGGCCCACGGCGGCCTTCATCGCCTCAAGATCCGGGTAGCCATCGGCATCGGGATACAGCGTGATGACCTTGTAGCCCAGCACCTTGGCGCAAGCGGCGTCCGAGGGGTGGGAGAAGATCGTCGTGATGATCTCGTCACGTTGCTCTGCCTCCCCGAGAGACTCGAACCAGGCCCGCATCATCGCGATATTGGCGTAGATCGCCTGCGATCCCGAGCGGGGCTGCAGGCTCACCGCATCCATGCCCGAGACCTCGCTAATCACCTGCTCCATCGCATGCATCACCTGCAGGATGCCCTGCACGGTGGACTCGTCCTGCAGCGGATGCAGCTCGCTCATCCGCGCATCGCGGGCCAGCTGCTCGTTGATCTTGGGGTTGTATTTCATCGTGCAGGTGCCCTGCCCCACATCGACATTCATGTCGGCACCGAGGTTCTCCTGCGACAGCCGCAGATAGTGGCGCAGCACGCGGTTCTGGCTCAGCTCGGGCAGAGCCGGAGCTTTGGCCCGGCGCATGCCAGCCGGCAGTTGGCCCAATGCATCCTGCGTGACGTTCTCGATGCCAGCCTCCAGCTCGGGCACGAGGATGGCGCGCTCGCCGGCTTGGCTGAGCTCGAAGATCACCGGCTCGTCCCAGCGGGCCTGCTGGTAGCGGCGCAGATTGGGCTTGCCGTCGGTGAAGCGATGGGCGGAGATGTTTTCCATGGTGCTCATTTCGTCAGCAGTTCGCGCAGCGCCGTCACCAGCGCGTCGATATCGGCCTGGCTGTGCAGCTCGGTGAAGGCATAGAGGGCGCTCTGGCCCAGGCCGGGGAAGGCGGCCGAGAGATCGTGGCCGCCGAAGATGCCGCGCTCACGCAGCGCCGCATTGACCTGCGCCACCGTGAAGCCGCTGGCATTGAAGTCCAGCACGAACTCCTTGAAATGCGCCGTGTCCGGGTGTGCCAGGCGCAGGCCCGGCACCGCTGCGAGCTGCTGGCGCGCATAGGCCACGCGGCGCAGGATGCCCTCCCCCAGCTCCACCATGCCCTGCGGCCCCAGGCTGGCCAGGTAGACGCCGGCGGTGATGCCCCACAGCGCGGCGGCGGTGCCGACGAACTCGTTGCCGTTCTCGCGCTGGTCGAACGAGGTGCGGTGATAGGCCACATCGCCGAATCCGTACTGGCCCGGCACCGAGGTCGGCGCGATGCCGAACAGGCGCGACGGATATTGCAGCACCAGCGCCTCGTCGTCGCGGCTGGCGATGAAGCCGCCATGGCCACCGCCGTAGCTCATATGCATGCCCAGCGGCTGGATGTCGCCACAAACGATCGCCGCGCCGTAGTCGCCGGGCGGGGTCAGCACGCCCAGCGAGCCGGGATCGACCCCAACGACCAACAGCGCACCGGCCTGCTGCACCAGAGCCGCCAGCACCGCACCCTCTTCGATGCCGCCGAAGTAGTTGGGCACGTCCACATAGAAGGCTGCCACCTGCGGGTTCAGCTTGGCTTGCAGGTCGGCGCGGTCCACCAGGCCGGTGGCGGCGTCGAAGGCGACCTCGATGAAATCGATCTCGCTGCGCCCGTAGGTTTCCATGTGCGAGCGCTTGTCAGGGTTGACATTGGCGGCCACCAGCACCCGGCGCCGGCCCGTGTGCCGTGCGGCCATGCAGCAGGCGGTGGCGGCAGCCTGGTAGCCGTCATAGGTGGGCACGCTGACGACATCGAGATTGAGCAGCTCGCCCATCATCGAGCAGTACTCCCACAGCGCCTGGAAGCGGCCGTGGTCGTCATAGGGCTCGCCGGCATAGGCGGTGAGGAACTCGCTGCGGCCGTTGATCTCGTCGCACAGTGCCGGCACATGATGCTGGTAGCAGCCGCCGCCCAGAAAGCTCAAGACCTCGCCGCAGTGCGTGTTCTTGGCCAGCAGACCCTGCACATGGCGCTTGAGGCGCGCCTCCGACAGCAGGGGCGCCGGCAGATCGAGCGGGAGCGTCAGGCGCAGCGCGGCCGGTATGTCGGCGTAGAACTCCTCCACCGAGGCCGCTCCGGTGGCGGCCAGCATCGCCGCCTTGACCGCAGGCACCGAGTTCGGAATATAGGGGTAAACCTTAGAATTACTCATGTAGTTGACACGTCTTTTGAAACGTTTCGATGGCGCTATTTCACGTGCACCGCCAAGTTTGCACAAACGAGAAATATTTGCCTTACGCATGAACAAAGCTAATCCATAGTCGGATTAGCATGCAGGCCCATGCGACGCCATCTGCACCATCTGAACGCCCTGCGCTGTTTCGAGGCGGCGGCCCGCCTGCTCTCTTTCACCCAGGCGGCGGCGGAGTTGCATGTCACCCAGGCAGCGGTGAGCCACCAGGTGCGCGCGCTGGAAGAGGCGCTAGGCCAGCCGCTGTTCGAGCGGCGGCCGAGACAGGTGCGGCTGACGGCCGCGGGCGAGCGCCTGGTGGGCGTGCTGTCCAGCAGCTTCGACCGCATCGACGAGCTGCTGGGCCAGCTCAAGCAGCGCGAGCGCCAGACCCAGAGCCTGCAGCTGGCCGTGACGCCCAGCTTCTCCAGCCGCTGGCTGATGCCGCGCCTGCCGCGCTTCTGGGACGCCCACCCCGACATCGAGCTGCATCTGCACCACAGCACCCAGGGCGACGCACTGAGTCGCGGCACGGCCGAGGCGGCCGTGGTGTGGACGGCGGCCCCACCGCCTCGCCTGTGGTCGCAACGCCTCTTCGGCACCGTGCTCACGCCCGTTTGCTCGCCCACGCTGCCGCGCACTGCGCAGCCACTGGACGAGCCAGCGGCCCTGCGCCACTACCCCTTGCTGCATGAAGACAGCCATGCCGACTGGGCGCGCTGGATGCAGGCAGCCGGCGTGGCGGATGTGCCGGTGCGCCAGGGGCAGCTGATCGACGACAGCAATGCACTCTTGATGGCCGCCATGGCCGGCCGCGGTCTGGCCCTGGGGCGCCTGGCTCTGATCGAGGAGGACTTGCATGCAGGCCGGCTGCTGCGGCCCTTCGAACTCAACATAGTGGCCGAGGGAGCTTACTGGCTGCTGGCCGCTCCAGCCCTGGCCGCGCAGCCTCACTTTCAGGCGCTGGCGGCCTTCATGCTGGCCGAGTGCGCCGCATCAACCACACCGTGAGCGCGCGCGCCCTTGCAGCCGCCGCGGTGTCGAACGGCCCGAAGAAGCGTGCCGTACGCTGTCGATCGGCCCCGGTGCACTTCGCCTTGCCAGCAGCGTTCATGTTCCGGCAAAACGCCTTCTGGGCCTGCGGATTCACGATCTGATCCTTGCCGCCCTGCACCAACAGCACCGGGACTCCGATCTCCTTCGCCACCTGGGTACGGCCGCTCAACGATGCCTTGCCTGCCTGCAGGAACCATCGCAGCGACGATCCGCTGACCTTTGCGGTCGGGCTGCCGCAGTGCGCGCTCTGCATCGGCTCGCAACGGCCGGCCCTCGCGCCCCAGTTGTGCCGATATCTCGACGAGCTCTGGGTCAGGCCATTGAGGCCGGTGTTGGCTCGCCCGGCCTTCTCCATCGCATCAAAGTCTGCCTGCCCGTAGACAATGGTGGGAGACAGAAAGGGAACCTCGAAGCCCAGGCTCGGATCCCCGTTCGCCCAGGGCTCCATCATCGGCGTGACAAAGGGCGCAGGCGCAAAGGGCGTCGGCTGCCCCGAGCCAAGGTAGAGCGCAGCAATGGCGCCACCCATCGAATGGGCCAGCAGGAAAAGAGGTTTGGAACCAGAGGGGCGCTGCTGCTGCACCTTCGACACGAGGGCCGACAGGTCGGTCACATAGTTGCCGAAGTCATCGACATAGCCGATGTTGTCGTCGGCCAGCCGTGAAGAGAAGCCCTGGCCGATTTCCGACAGCACCCCGTCGTCAACGAAGGTGTAGGGGCTCACGGTGGCGAGATCATCGACCAGCTCGCCGAAGTCTGCGGCCACGGCAAGCGTTGGAGCCAGCAGCAGCGACATCGCAAGCCGCCCCAGGAGATGGCGTGCGAGGGTGCCGCTCCGATATATGCGGTGCAGCGCATCCAGGCCCGCAATGCGGAGCGAAGGCAGGGCTTTGAGCATGGCGTCTCCCATGGGCCGTGCGCGTCCCGCAGACAACGGCGCAGGCCGCAAGTGTCAGGTGCGGCGCGGGCCCAGGCCATCCCCAACCCTGTGGACAGCCATCGGGAACACCCGGATGTGCACATTGCGGGCGGGAAGACAAGCTAGCTCCTCCAGCAATTGGCCAGTCAGCCCAGAGGAGTGACCATGACTTCAGTCGTCATCACCGGCAATCGCTATCGGGTCAAACCGGAGGAGGCCGACAAGTTCGGCCCCTTCGAGCGCACCTACCTTGCAGAGGGTGACTCGTGGATGGACGCCAGTGCGTGGAACCAGGGGTCGCTGCCGGAATTCCTGGTGCGTGCCTACAACCAGATCGGCCGCACCCGGCTGGTCATCAACATCTCCACCTCCGGGCATACGCTCACCCGTATCGTCGACATGATGAACGACGACCTGGTGTGGTGGCTGGGACAGGCCAGGTACGACGCCCTGATCTTCAGCGCCGGTGGCAATGACTTCATCGACGCGGCGCGAGACGCACCTGCCGGCAAGGGCTTGTTGCACGACATGAGTCAACTGGCCAAGCCCGCCGACGGCTACGCCTGCGTGAACCAGGATGCGCTGAAGAAGCTGGTGGACTACCTCAATGTCAACTTCGCAGCGATCTACCAGGCCGTGCGAACCAGCAGCCAGAACGCCGACACGCCCATCTATCTCAACAGCTACGACACCCCACAGGCGCGCGACGCGCCGGCCATCCGCGACCTTGCAGGGCCGTGGCTCCACACCGCGTACACGAAAAACGGCATTGACCCTTCGCTATGGGAGCGCCTGACGGAAGGCATCTTCAACGACATCCGGAACACGATCGCAGGCTGGGCGGATGGCCGCTCGGGGGTGCATGTCGTTCCGACCGGCGGACGCCTGGACAGGGCGGCTCCGGGGTCGACCGGCGAAGACGCCGACTGGGTCAACGAGATTCACCCCAACAAGGGCGGGTGGAAGAAGCTGGCTGCGGTGTGGCAACCATTGCTCCCCTGACGACCGTCCGCGGCCCGAGTCTCAAATGCTCCGTGGACGGTGGTCGCCGTTGAGCCTGCCGGGTTGAGCCTGATATGCAGGCGCGGGAAAGAAGCGACCCCGTGACGCCAATCAGTGACATCGTGGGCAATGCCAGTCGCCTTGCCGACACGATGGCTGAGATAGCGACGGCGACGCGGGAGCGGAGCGCGGCTGCCCATGAGCTGGATCGTTCAACGCAGCAGAACGGGACGCCGGTCGGCCCACTCCCGCTTCAATGGCTTACGTGCACGTCCAGCCAAGCCAGCAGGCGCTCGCTCGACATCGGCTTGCTGATGAGAAAACCCTGGATCACGTCGCAACGCAGCAGCTTGAGCCGTTCGGCCTGCTCGTCGGTTTCCACGCCCTCGGCAACCACTTTCATGCGCAGCGCATGCGCCAGCGAGACCATGGAGGCCACCAGGGTTTGTGCATCGGCATCGGCCAGCATCGCGGAGACAAAGGACTGGTCGATCTTGAGCACCTGCACCGGCAACTTGGCCAGGTAGGACAAGGATGAGTACCCGGTGCCGAAGTCGTCTATGGCAATGTTCAGGCCCAGCGCGCGCAAGGCATGCAATTTGCTGACGGTGTCGTCAATATTCTCCACGATGGCACTCTCCGTGATCTCCAGGTCGATGCCCGGGGCAGTGGCGGCAGGCCCGAGCGCGGCTTCAACGGTGCTGACGAAGTCCTTGCGCTGCAGTTGGATGGCAGACACGTTAACGGCAATGCGCGGGGCATGCCGGCCCTGGGCTCGCCATGCCTGGTGATCGGCGGCCGCCTTGCGCAGGGCCCAGGCGCCAACCTCCACGATCAGCCCGGTTTCCTCCATCAACGGAATGAACTTGCCCGGCGGCACAAGCCCCAGCTCGGGGTCCTGCCAGCGAATCAGCGCCTCCACGCCCTCGACGCGGCGCGACACGCAATCGACCTTGGGCTGGTAGTGCAGCACGAACTGTTCGTTCTGCAGGGCTCCGCGCAAGCGGTTCTCCAGTGCGAGCTTTTCCGCGAGCGACTCGGTCATGCGCACGTCATAGAAAAGCACCCGCTCAACGGCGGATTTCGCGCGTTTGACCGCTGCCTCGGCGTTACGGTAGAGAGTTTCCGCATTGCCGCCGTCAGTCGGAAACAGCGCAACACCGATGCGCGCGGCCACGCGCAACTCCGTCGAGCCGACGGCAAATGGGCCGCCGAAGCACCGCTGGTAGAACTCGTTGAGCAGACGCGCCACCTCGATCTCGGCCGAGGCCTCGGGGAACATCACCGCAAACTGGTCCGGCCCGACGCGCGCCATATGGCTTGGGCCTTCCGAATTGTTGGCGATGCGCTGGCCCACCTGGCGCAGGATGTCGTCGCCGACATGGCGCCCCAGCGCATCGTTGATGGACTTGAACCGCTCGATATCCACCATGGCCAGCACCAGCGAGCTCCGGCCTTGCGCGGCGCTCAGGTGCTGAGCGAGCCGCTCCCTGAACAGCATGCCGTTGGCATGACCTGTCAACACATCGTAGTAGGCAAGCCGATTGATTTGTTCGGTTTGCGCGAGATGGTCCATGGCAAAGGACAGGTTGCCGGCCAACTCCAGCAGCAGCTTGCGCTCTTCGTCGTCAAAGAATCCGACCTCCTGTGAGTGCAGCACCAGCAGTCCAACGGTATCGCCAGCCACGACAAGCGGCAACACGGCTAAGGAGCGAGCCCCGGCAACCAACGCGCGTTCGCGCATCGCCATCCAATTGCTTCCGGCAATATCGTTCTCGAAAATGGGTTGTCGCCGTTGAACCACGCACTCGAACTCGGCACCTCCATCGCGGAACTGAGGCTGCAAAGCCTCATGGATCGAAGGAAGGTGCCCAGAATCGGTAGGAGGGTCGCTGTGCACTGCAACGAGATCCAGTTGCCAGGGATCATGCTGGAACACGCCGATCCAGGCCTTTTTGAAGCGCCCCGTCTCCACCGCTATGCGGCAAGCCTCGCCAAACAGCTCATCACGTGCACCGACGCGGACGATCAGCGAATTGATTTCACTGAGCACGGTAGAAACGCGGTGCAGCCTCTGAATGCGCTGCTCCGCCAGCTTGCGGCGCAGGAACTGGCCGAGCTGGTGGCCGACGATCTGCGCCGACGCTTGGACACGCTCGTCAGGCTCTCTGGATCCGCTCACCAGGAACGACAGCACGCCCAAAGTCTGCCCGCCTGAGATCACAGGGACAATATTCGCGCTCGCATTGCCGCCCGAGGCCAGCACGTCACGCTGAACAACGCGCGGATCATGGCTCAGGTCAGACACCCAGATCGGCTGGGCCGATTCCCAGACCCTTCCGGCCAGGCCTTCGCCCTTGCGCAGCACGCGCATCGGAGCTGTCGGGTCGGACTCCGCGGTCGCCATCCCGGGTGCGCTCCATTGCGCAGTCATGCGCAATACCCCGCCCGTGTCGTCGGCCCACCAGAAACGCGCGAATTCCCATTGCTGCGATTCACACACGACGCGCAGGACCGCCGTGACGCCGACGGCCATGTCTTCCGCGCTCGCGAGCGCGCGGGCCACGGCATGCTCAAGGCGCAAGAGCACATCGGCGCGTGCACGCTCTTCCGCCTGTACCTGCAGCAGCTGTACTTGCTGCTGCACGCGCGCGAAAAGGCTTCCGTTCTCATAGATGCGCCCGGCCTGGGCCGCCTGCACCGACAGCGTCCGTTCGTCTTCATCGCTGAAGCCGTCGGCCCCCAGCTTGTCGATCAGCAGCACCCATCCGTAATCGTGGTGCAGCGAGACGAGGGGGGCCAGCAGCCCGCTGTGCGCGCCGGGAAACTGCGCTGCAAGGGCCGCCGCCAATGGCGAGGCGGCGCTGGCATTTGCGGCAGGTGCAGCGCCGGACGGTTTTGAGATCCGCGCGCTCTCCCGCCCCTGCGGCGCGATCGCTAGCGCCAACGAGTGGGCGCGCAGCACCTCCTCCTCGGACATGCCCGCGGTGAAGACTTGCACCACGCCGGAATCGGCTGTGTCCCGCACCGCCATCACCGCGCCGTGCGCACCGAACAGCGTGCGCACCCCGCGGCAGAAGCGTTCCAGCAGCTGCTGCGGGTTGCGTTCGGACGAAAGGTGCAGGCTCAGCTCATTGAGCGCGGCCAGCCGCCGATTGGCATGTTCCAGCTCCTCGGCCTTCTCCATCAGTTTGTCGGTGATCAGGCGCAAGTGCTCTTGATCGAACGAGGCATCGGAAAACGTCTGCACGGCCTCGACGTTGATATGGGCCAGGGACTGCCCCACGGCGGCCAGGATCTCTTCGGGCTCGCACGGCTTGGTCAGGACCCTTGACACACCGCAGGAGGCTGCCAGTGCCTGCGCCTCGCGCTCAAGGAATGTCGCGGTGTAGAAAATGACTTCGGTTGCTCCGAGAACCGGGTCTTCTCGCAAGCGGCGGGCGAACTCGTAGCCGTCCATGGTTGGCATGAGGATGTCGCAGATCACCAGGTCCGGCCGGTGCTTGCGCACCTGGGCGAGGGCTTCCTCGCCATCGGCAGCCTCCACCACGGCATGGCCCGCGTAATGCAGCAGCGTGGCAACCAGTTCGCGGTTCAGCAGCACATCGTCGACCACCAGTACCGTTGACACAGCGCCTCCCGGTCCTGGGCATGCCGCTCAGGCGGCCGCCGGGGGCGATTCCGCGGCACGCCGGTTGGATGAAAGGAGATCCGCGATTTGCGCCGAGAATTGCTCCGGCTCGATCGGCTTGGAAAGATAGCCATCGAAACCCGCCTGCATCACGCGCGCTTCATCGCCCGGCATCGAGAACGCGGTCAAGGCGATGACTGGGATGCCGAGGCAGGACGGGTCGCACTTGAGCGCCGCAATCAGCGCGTAGCCATCCATCACCGGCATCTGCAGGTCGCTGACGATCATGTCGGGCTGCTCGGCGCGCGCCACGTCCAAGCCTTGCGCACCGTTTGTTGCCAGCAGGACCTCGTGGCCCGCGGCGGCAAGCAGATAACGTGCGAGTTCCAGATTGTCGGCGTTGTCCTCGATCAGCAGAATGCGCGCTTTCATGCAAGCTCCTCGCGCAAGACCAGCGTGAAGCGGCTGCCGCGGCCCTTCTCGCTTTCAACGAGAATTTCTCCGCCCAGCAGCGCCGCCAGTTTCTGACTCAGGTGCAGGCCCAGTCCGGTTCCCTCGATGGTCCTGGAGGCCTCGGGATTGATGCGGCTGAACGCGGTGAAAAGCCTGGCCTGCTCATCAGGCGCCATTCCCGTGCCCGTGTCTTCCACGCAGATCCGCGTGACCAGGCCGCTGCCGGCTTGCTGCTGCTGCGACATGGCAACGCGGACCGTTCCGCGGTCGGTGAATTTGATGGCATTGCTGGTCAGGTTGATGACGATCTGGCTGAGTGCGCGGCGGTCGGTGCGCAGCATCGCAAGCGGCACCGAAGGCATGAGTTCGAACACCAGGCCCTTGCCTTCCGCCTGCGGCCGCAGCGTGGCGGCCACTTCTTCCACCACGGCGCGGCAGTCCACTTCCTCCAGTCGCAAGTCGTGCTTGCCGGCTTCAATCTTGGCCACATCCAGCAAGTCATTGATCAGCGCCAGCAGGTGGCGCGCGCTGCCCTGAACCGTACGCAAGTGCTTGCCCTGGTCCTCGGTCAATGGCCCCGGCAGGCGCATCAGCAAGGTGCCGGTAAAGCCGATGATGGCGTTGAGCGGGGTGCGCAACTCATGGCTCATGCTCGCGAGGAAGCGATCCTTGGCCTGGTTCGCATTGGCCAGTTCGACATTCTTCTCCTGCAACGCCTTCTCGAAATTCTTGCGCTCGCTGATGTCGCGAATGGCACTCATCACAAAGGCGCTCTCTTCGGTATGCAGCGGGCTCAGGCTGATCTCGATCGGGAACTCCGTGGCGTCCTTGCGCAAGCCAGCCAGGTCCAGCCCCGAGCCCATGGCCCGCTTGCGCGGCTGCAGAAAATAGTTCGAGCGGTGCCCCACATGGGCCTCACGGTAGCGCTTGGGCAGAAGGGTGTCCACCGACTTGCCGCGCAGCTCGCCCGATTCGTAGCCGAACAGCCTTTCGGCCTGGCTGTTGGCAATGACGATGTGACCGGTGGGATTGGCCATGACGATACCGTCGGGCGTCGACTCCAGCAGATCGCGAAAGCGCGCTTCCATCAGCTTCGCATCGCGCTGGACCTTGATGTGCGTGACGTCCTTTTCAACCAGCAAGATCAGCGGCTCACCGTCCGCGGAAATCCGCTTGGCGGAGACGTCGACATACAGCAGCGAGCCGTCCACCCGTCGGCGCACCGACTCGTAGGTGGCGCTGCCGGCCGAGAGCGTGTCGGCAAGGCGTTGCTGGTGTTCGGCCAGGTGATCGACCGGCACAACCAAGCCCGCGAAATCGCTGCCCTGGGCCGCCTCCGCGGTGTGGCCATAGACCGATTGCGCACCGCGCGTCCAATGCGCCACCATGCCTTGCGCGGTCAGGACAATGCTCGCGTCCGGAGACTCCTCCAGCAACAGCTTTGACACGTCGGTCCGCATGGGCATGGATCCCCCTTCGCGCAGCCCCCCTGAGTTCTGAATGACCCTCTGACCGTCGCGTTCCGGACCAGTCTACGCCTTTGTCTTGGAATGTCGAGAGTCCTCCTCCAAGTGGGGACCAAGCTGCTGCAATGAGGTAAGAAGTGTGGCCAACCGCGTTGGTGCGCGCCTGTTACCGTACTGACCTCGCCCATGGCGCGGCCCGTCGGCAGGCTACCTGCGAGACACCGCCCCGATGTGGCCTGCCATGAACCTCCCGGTCCCTTGCTGATGCTTGCCACGATCCGTGCACCGATCTGTCGCCTTGCGGCGGTTACAGCGACGGCCGTCAGTGGCGCAGAATTGGCGCAAAACCGCGAATATGACAGCCGATCGGGCGTGATCGTGGGTTCCAAGGAACGGCGCGGGAAAGAAAAAACCCCGTGAAGTCAATGACTTACGGGGTTTTTGATCTTGGTGGGCGGTGCAGGGTTCGAACCTGCGACCCCTGCCGTGTGAAGGCAGTGCTCTACCGCTGAGCTAACCGCCCGGTATCTTGTGTGGGCATCGCTGCCTGAACCGAGTCTCCGGGATCTCGCATTGCATCGCTGCTTTGCGGGAAGCCTCAGATTATGCCACAGTTTTTTCGCGTGCCCGCCAAATTGTTTTGCCGCCGCTCGCTTTGTCGAGATCGGCCAGCACCACCTCGTGGGCGGCCAGCTCATCCGCGCTGGGCTCGATGACGCTAAGGGTGAAGCTGGCGAAGTCCACCGCGGCAATCGCCAGCTCACCGTCGCTGCTGCCGCCGGCATCGATCAGGAGCGCGTCCTGACCACGGGTCATTCGGATATAGACCTCGGCCAGCAGGCCCGCGTCTAGCAGGGCGCCGTGGAGGGTGCGGTTCGAGTTGTCGACCTCAAGGCGCTTGCAAAGTGCGTCCAGCGAGTTGGACTTGCCGGGGAACATCTCGCGCGCCATCAAGAGGCTGTCCTTGATCGAGCCCACGCTTTGCGCGAACGGCGGGCGACCCAGGCGCCTGAGTTCCTCGTTCAGGAAGCCGACGTCGAAGCTGGCGTTGTGGATGATGATCTCGGCGCCGGCCAGATAGTCCATCAGCTCGTCGGCGATGGCGCCGAACAAGGGCATGTCAGCCAGGAACTCCTCGGTCAGGCCGTGCACGCGCAGCGCTTCCTCATGGCTGGCGCGCTCGGGGTTGACGTAGAAGTGCTTGTTCTCGCCGGTCAGCTGGCGGTTGACCATCTCGACGCAGCCGACCTCCACCAGGCGGTCTCCCGACTCGGGGCTCAGGCCGGTGGTTTCGGTGTCAAGGAAGATTTGACGCATGGTTTGTCTCTTGTCCTCTCAGGCCTTTGCTGCAGATCGGGTGGCAACCAGCCAGATGACAGCGCCCAGCCCGATCATCGGCACGCACAGCCACTGGCCCATGCTCATGTTCAGCGCCAGCAGACCGAGGAAGCCATCGGGCTCGCGGAAGAATTCGGCAATGAAGCGGAACAGGCCATAGCCGATCAGGAACATGCCCGAGACCTGGCCGGTGGCGCGCGGCTTGCGCGCATACAGCCACAGCAGCACGAACAGCAGCATGCCCTCCATCGCGAACTGGTAGAGCTGCGAGGGGTGGCGAGGCAGCAGCGACTCCGACTGCGGAAACACCATCGCCCAAGGCAGCGAGGGGTCGGCCGCCCTGCCCCATAGCTCGCCATTGATGAAGTTGCCCATGCGGCCCATCGCCAGACCGGTGGGCACGCAGGGCGCGATCAGGTCGGTGACCTCGAAGAACTTGCGCTTGCGCAGGTAGGCGAACAGGGCCATCGCCGCGATCACGCCCAGCAGGCCGCCGTGGAAGGCCATGCCGCCCTTCCAGACCGCGAACACCTCGCCGAGATTGCTCAGGTAGTAGCCGGGCTTGTAGAACAGCACATAGCCCAGGCGCCCGCCCAACACCACGCCCAGCACGCCGAAGAACAGCAGGTCGTCAACGTCCTGGCGTTTCCAGCCGGTGGACGCGTACTGCGTCTGCTTCACGCGCAGGCTGGCCAGCCAAAGGAACAGGCCGAAGGCGGCCAGATAGGTCAGGCCGTACCAATGGATGGCCAGGGGCCCAAGCTTCAGGGCAATCGGGTCGAACTGGGGGTGTACCCACATGGGAGGCGTTCCTTGCGCGTCAGGCGTGCTTGCAGCCGCGCATCATAGTGGGTGCGCCCCAGGGCTTGCGGATCAGGCCAGCTCGGCCAGGCGCTTCTTGGCGTCTTCCAGATTGCGCGGATTGGCCCGCGTGTTCTTCACAAAGCGTTCCAGCGCGGCCTTGGCACCGGCCTTGTCGCCCTTGGCCAGCAAGGCAATGCCCAGCCTATGATCGATCGGCAGATCGGCCGCGCCCTCCAGCGCCCGGGCGCGTTCCAGCAGAGCTATGGCTTCATCGGCCTTGCCGTTGTCGATCAGCACACGGCCCAAACCATAGGGGCCGATGGCATGGCCGGGGTAGTCCTTCACCAGTTGCTCGAACATCGGCCTGGCCTTGGCGGGCTGTTTGTCACTCATCAGCTTGAAGGCCATCTGGCCCCAGACACCGCGGGCCTCGTCGCGCAGACCCTTGTCGTCGCTCTTGATCGAGTTCAGCTCCCGCTCGGCATCCGCCCATTTCTCTTCCTTGGCGGCAATGCGCGCGCGCAGCAGCTTGGCCTGCTCGGGCTGCCTGGCCTGAACCGCCTCGACCGCTTCCCTGGCCTTGGTAACACTGCCGCCGGCGATGGACGGCGCCATCAGGTAGTACTGGACCAGGCCGTCACGCGCTTCGAAGAACAGCGGGTCCAGCTCCACCGCCTTCGAGAAGGCCTCGCGGATGCGGCTGGCCATGCCCACCATCTTGAACATGCTGGCCGTCATCGCCTGCTGGCCAATCACGCTGCCCAACGCGTAGTGGCATTGGGCTGATTGCGGCAGACGGGCTACGCAGGCCTCCGCCGTCTTCAGCGCCGCATCCAGTGCCGCCGGCTCGGCGGTCGTGGTGGCGGCCAGCGCCACCGCTAGATAGCCCTGCGCATCATCGGGCTGGCTATGCACCTGGGCGCGGCCCGCCTTGTCCAGCTCCACCGCCTTGCCTGCATCAAGCCAGGCCATCCATTGCGGGTCTTTCAGCGGGCCGGCCTGGGCACTCAGGGCGGCCATGGACAACAACAATGCGGCGGGAATAGTGTTCTTCAAAGATCGTCTCCGTAGGGATGGGGTCCGGCCACAACGTCGGCCAGGGCGCGATTGTTGACCGTCAAGCTATTTGGCGAGCTGCGCCCGCACATGAGCAGCGAAATGCTGCACCGTCGGTGCCGCATTCCGGGCCCA
This sequence comes from Burkholderiaceae bacterium, assembly GCA_018780645.1. Classification (GTDB taxonomy): domain Bacteria; phylum Pseudomonadota; class Gammaproteobacteria; order Burkholderiales; family Burkholderiaceae_C; genus Paucibacter. Next base: position 1,867 of record JADMJJ010000031.1, on the reverse strand, counting down.
CAGCAGGCTGGTCTCGCATAGAGGGACATCGCCATGCAGGCGCTTGTAGCTGACGCCGGGGCGCTGCAGGCCCATCACCGCCTCGGGCACCCAGGCCGCACCCATGCCGGCCGAGACCAGGTTGACGATGGTTTGCATCTGTATCGCCTCCTGCTCGATCTGCGGCGTCACCCGGTGGGCGCTGTAGAAGGACAGCATGGCGTCGAACAGCGAGGGCGCGATCTCGCGCGGATACATCACCAGCGGCAGGGCCAGGGCCGCGGCCAGCGGGATGTTGTCCAGCGCGGCCAGCGGATGGTCGCTGCTCAGTGCCAGCACCATGGGCTCGCTGCTGACACGCAAGACCTCGAAGCCGGGCGGCACGCCGCCGGGCGCATGGATGGCAAAGCCGGCGTCCATGTCACCGCTGGCAAAGGCCTGCAGCTGCACATCCCAGGTGGCCTCACGCAGCTGCAGCTCGATATCGGGCTGGGCGGCACGGAAGCTGCGCAGCCAGCGCGGCATCTCGCCATAGCCGACGGTGGACACAAAGCCCAGCCGCAGCCGCCCTCGCCTGCCCTCGGCGGCGGCACGCACCAGCGGCGCCAGCAGCTCGGCATCGGCCAGCAGACGCTGTGCCTGGGGCAGCAGGGCCAGGCCGGCGGCCGTCAGCGCCACGCTGCGCCTTGTGCGCTCGAACAGCAAGGCACCCAATTCCCGCTCCAGGCCCTGGATGGCCTGGGTCAGCGGCGGCTGGGTCATGTGCAGGCGCAGCGCAGCACGGCCGAAGTGCAGTTCCTCGGCCACGGCCACAAACTGGCGCAGCGGGCGCAGCTCGATCATTGATATGCCTCACGTATCAGTTGGCTTCCAAACATATATTGGAACAGAAGCTACGGGCCACGCATACTCGCGAGCATTCCCCCGCCGAAAGACCCCTCATGAACTACAACCGCCGCTCCAAGAACATCACCGAGGGCGTGGCCCGCGCCCCGAACCGTTCGATGTACTACGCGCTGGGCTACCAGAGCGAGGACTTCGTCAAGCCCATGGTCGGTGTGGCCAATGGCCATTCGACGATCACGCCCTGCAACTCCGGCCTGCAACGCCTGGCCGATGCGGCGGTGATCGGATTGAAGGAAGCCGGCGCCAACCCGCAAATTTTCGGCACGCCGACGATCAGCGACGGCATGGCCATGGGCACCGAGGGCATGAAATACAGCCTGGTGTCGCGCGAGGTGATCTCCGACTGCGTCGAGACCTGCGTCGGCGGCCAGTGGATGGACGGCGTGCTGGTCATCGGCGGCTGCGACAAGAACATGCCCGGCGGCCTGATGGGCATGCTGCGCGCCAATGTGCCGGCGATCTATGTCTATGGCGGCACCATCCTGCCGGGCAAGTACAAGGGTCAGGACCTGAACATCGTCAGCGTGTTCGAGGCCGTGGGGCAGTTCAGCGCCGGCAAGATGAATGAGGAAGACTTCTGCCAGATCGAGCGCCGCGCCATTCCAGGCAGCGGGTCGTGTGGCGGCATGTACACGGCCAACACGATGAGCTCGGCCTTCGAGGCCCTGGGCATCAGCCTGCCCTACTCTTCAACGATGGCCAACGTCGAGGAAGAGATCGTTGCCAACACCAAGGAATGCGCCCGTGTGCTGGTCGAGGCCATCAAGTTGGACCTGAAGCCGCGCGACATCGTCACCAAGAAGGCGATCGAAAACGCGGTGGCCGTGATCATGGCCACCGGCGGCTCGACCAATGCGGTGCTGCACTTCCTGGCCATCGCCCATGCGGCCGAGGTCGAGTGGACCATCGACGATTTCGAGCGCGTGCGCCAGCGCACACCGGTGCTGTGCGACCTCAAGCCCAGCGGCCAGTACCTGGCCAT
>JADMJJ010000088.1 GCA_018780645.1 Burkholderiaceae bacterium | reverse complement strand
GCAAGGACGGCCGCGTGGTCGCGCTGCGCATCCCTGGCGGCGGCGAAATGAGCCGCGGCGAGATCGACGGCTACACCGAGTTCGTCAAGATCTACGGTGCGAAGGGCCTGGCCTGGATCAAGGTCAACGACCTGACCAAGGGCCGCGAGGGCCTGCAGTCGCCCATCGTCAAGAACCTGCATGACGCCGCGATTGCCGAGATCCTCAAGCGCACCGGCGCGCAGACCGGCGACCTGATCTTCTTTGGTGCCGACAAGGCCAAGGTCGTCAACGACGCCATCGGCGCGCTGCGCGTCAAGGTCGGCCACAGCGAGTTCGGCAAGGCCCGCGGCCTGGCCCAGGGCGAGTGGGAACCTCTGTGGGTGACCGACTTCCCGATGTTCGAGTACGACGAGGACGGCGACCGCTGGAACGCGGTGCACCACCCGTTCACGGCACCCAAGGACGGCCACGAGGACTGGCTCGAGACCGACCCGGGCCGCTGCATCTCCAAGGCCTATGACGTGGTGCTGAACGGCATCGAGCTGGGCGGCGGTTCGGTCCGTATCCACCGCGAAGAGGTGCAGAGCAAGGTGTTCCGTGCGCTGAAGATCGACGCGGAAGAGGCCCAGCTGAAGTTCGGCTTCCTGCTTGACGCGCTGCAGTACGGCGCGCCCCCGCATGGCGGCATCGCCATCGGCCTGGACCGCTTCGTGATGCTGATGACCGGCGCCGAATCGCTGCGCGACGTGATCGCCTTCCCGAAGACCCAGCGCGCCCAGTGCCTGCTGACCGGCGCACCGTCGAACGTGGATGAAAAGCAGCTGCGCGAGTTGCACATCCGCCTGCGCAACACCGGCGCAACGGCCGCATAACAGCAGTCTGAGCCCCATGTCAGCCCCGGGCCGCAACGACAAGCTCCGCTGGGAGCGTGTCGTCATGCGCCATCCCGGGCTGGCCCTGCCGCGCTTGCAGCGGCTGATGCGGGCGCAAGACCCGACCCTGGCGCGGGCGGCGCTGCTGGGCGCCTTCTTCGTGCTGGAGCGCTGGGGCCGTGCGGCCGAGCTGCAGGACGAGCTGCAGGCGGCGCTGGCCGAGGCCCGGCAGAACTCGGCCCTGGCCGAGGCCGCCGAATTGGCCGAGGCCCAGGGCCGGCTGCACTACCAGCGCGGCGACTATGCCCAGGCCTGCAATGCCTGGAGCCAGACCCTGGACTGGGCGGCCGATGACTCGCGCAGCGCCTGCCTGGCCCGCATCGGCCTGGCTCACCTGTGTTATGCCTTCGGCGACTGGGCCCGTGGCGGCCGTGTGCTGGAGCAGGCCGAGCACCACTACCCGCGCCTGGCCGGCGACCCCTATCTGCGCGCCAAGATTGCGCTGAACCGCGCGGTGTCGCTGCGCGTCACCCAGGGCCCGCAGGCCGCGCAGCCCATGCTGCAGGAGGCCTTGGCCATGGCCCGCGAGGCCGGCCACCGCGACTACCAGGCCGAGGCGATCTGGCACAGCGCCCGCGGCGCCCGTGACAGCGGCGAGGCGGTGCAGGCCCTGGCCCTCGCCCGGCAGGCACTGGACCTGGCCCAGCGCAGCGGCTACCGCTGGCTGCAGGCCCAGGTGGCCCTGCTGCTCAGCGAGCTGCAGTCGGCCGACGCGGCGCTGGGCTGGGCAGGGCAAGCCCTGGCCCTGGCCGAGGCGCTGCAGTCGCGCGCCTTGCAGGCCTCGGCCCATGGCCGCCTGGCCGAGCTGATGCGCGAGCATGGCGAGCTGGGCCCCAGCTGGCACCACCAGCAGCAGCGCCAGCGCCTGGAAGCCACGCTGAACCAGGGGCAGCTGCCGGCACGGCTGGAAGAACTGGCACGCTTTGACACCTTGCCCGAGGCCGGCCAGGCATCCACAAGAGACGCCGCGCTGGTCCAGGCCATCGCCGATCTGGCCCGCCTGGCCGAAGCGGCACGAAACATCACCGATCTGCGCGACGGCGGGCAGCTGGCCGCTCAGGCCGAGGCCATCGCGCGGAGATTGAGTCTTCTGTAGCCCGGATGGAATCCGGGATTCTTGTCCCCGGATTGCATCCGGGCTACGAGCTATCCTCTGCGCCATGAACCCGCCGCACCCCTACAAAATCCCCGAATCGGTGCTGGTGGTCATCCACACACCGGACCTGCAGGTGCTGCTGCTCGAGCGCGCCGACCACCCCGGCTACTGGCAAAGCGTGACCGGCTCCAAGGACGCACTCGATGAGCCGCTGGCGCTGACCGCCCGCCGCGAGGTGCAGGAGGAAACCGGCATTGCCGACGGCGAGCTGCTCGACTGGCAGCTCAGCAACATCTACGAGATCTACCCGCAATGGCGCCACCGCTATGCGCCCGGCGTGGTGCGGAACACCGAGCATGTGTTCGGCCTGTGCGTGCCCGAGGTCTGCGCCGTGACCCTGGCGCCGCGCGAGCACCTGGCGTTTCAGTGGCTGCCCTGGCGCGAGGCGGCCGACCGCTGCTTCTCGCCGTCCAACGCCGAGGCGGTGCTGCAGTTGCCGAGGTTTGCCGGGCACCGATGAGGGTTTTTTCCGCGGGCGCATCGCTGCTATGCTTGCCCGCATGAGCCGTCCCCTTGTGTTTGTCATGGCCCTTGCGCTGTCGGCCTGTGCCGTGCCGAAGACTTCGCGCTTCACCGATGCGGCCGCTACACCGCTGAACGATTTCAATCTTGTGCAGGCCCCCATCCCCCAGGCCCTGATCGACGCTCGCCAGCGCCTCTACAAACAGCCCATCGACACGAGCTGCGCCGCGCTGGCCGCCGAGCTGCGGGGCCTTGACGAGGTGCTGGGCCCGGACCTGGATGCGCCGGCCACGGCCTCCAACCCCGGCCTGGTCGAGCGGGGCGGCGAGCTGATGGGTGACGCCGCCGTGGGCGCGGTGCGCAACACGGCCGAGAGCATCGTGCCCTTCCGCAGCTGGGTGCGCAAACTGACCGGTGCCGAGCGCTACTCCAAGGACGTGGCGGCGGCGATCGCTGCCGGCGCGGCGCGGCGTTCCTTTCTGCGTGGCCTGGGCAGTGCCCGCGGCTGTAACTGAGCATCACCACCATGCAGCACGCCTTCCGCCATTCGACGCACGCCCACCACCACGCCAGCACGCTGCTGGGGCATCGCCTGCGCGTGGCCACCTACAACATTCACAAGGGCGTGCGCGGCGTCGGGCCGGGCAAGCGGCTGGAGATCCACAACCTGGGTCTGGGCATCGAGGCGCTGGACGCCGACATGGTGTTCCTGCAGGAGGTGCGGCACTTCCACCACCAGGAGGCGCGCGAGTTCAAGCGCACCCTGCAGGGCTGGCCGGATCAGGGCCAGGCCGACTTTCTGGCCCCCGAGGGTTATGAGGCGGCCTATCGCACCAATGCGGTGACGCGCCATGGCGAGCATGGCAATGCGCTGCTGTCGCGCTGGCCGCTGGGTGATATCGGGCACCACGATGTGTCCGACCACCGCTTCGAGCAGCGCGGCCTGCTGCATGTGGTGGTCAACTGGCAGGAGCATCAGGTCCATGCGGTGGTGGCCCATCTGGGCCTGATGCATGGCAGCCGGGTGCGCCAGACCAAGTCGCTGGCCGAGTACATCGAACGCGAGATACCGCCGGATGCCTTGCTGCTGATCGCCGGCGATTTCAATGACTGGGGCGAGCGCCTGGACGCACCGATGCGCGAGGCCGGCCTGGAACGGGCCCAACCGCCGGGGGGGCGGCGCATTGCCACCTTTCCGTCGCGGGTGCCGCTGTTCTCGCTGGACCGCATCTATATGCGCGGCATGCAGT
>JADMJJ010000096.1 GCA_018780645.1 Burkholderiaceae bacterium | reverse complement strand
CCCACGACCCCTTGGTTCGTAGCCAAGTACTCTATCCAGCTGAGCTACAGCCGCGCAGCTTTGAATTATACATCGCAATCGGCGGCTTTCCGCCGACCGGGCAAGGAATCGCTCTATTCGGCCTCGATACCGGCTGCCTTGATGACGCGGCCCCACTTCAATGCCTCTTCCTGCTGGAACTTGGCCAGCCCGTCCGAGGTTGTCGTGAAGGCCTCGGAACCGGTGGACTCGAAGAAGGCCTTGGCGGCAGGAGCGGCGGTGGCGGCTATCAACAGCTCGCGCAGCCGCGCGACCACGGCCGGTGGCGTGCCTGCCGGCACGTAGGCGGCGAACCAGTAACCCATGTCATAGCCCTTGACTCCGGCCTGATCAATGGTCGGCACCTCGGGCAACAGCGGTGAACGCGCCGCGGTTGAAACACCCAGCGCCCGCAGCTTGCCCGACTTCACGTGCGGCAGGCCGGTGGCGTTGTCGGTGATCATCAGATCGATCTGGCCGCCCAGCAGATCGGTGATCGCCAGCGGGTTGCTCTTGTAGGGCACATGCAGCAGATCGACGCCGGCCATCTGCTTGAACAGCTCGCCGGCCACACGGCTGGACGAGCTGCCACTGCCAAAGGTCAGCTTGCCCGGCTCCTTCTTGGCCTTGGCCAGCACATCGGCCACCGTCTTGTACGGCGAGGCGGCATTGACCACCATCACCTGCGAGCCCTTGCCTATGGCGGTGACCGGCGCAAAGTCCTTGACCGGGTCATAGGACAGCTTCTTGTAAAGATGCTCGTTGGCCGCATGGGTGGTGTTGGTCGTGATCAGCACCGTGTAGCCATCGGCCGCTGCTCGGGCCACGCTTTGCGCGGCAAGCATGCCGCTGGCACCAGCCTTGTTGTCCACCACCACCGCCTGCTTGGTCTCGCTGCTCAGCGCCTGACCCAGCGCCCGGGCCAGCTGGTCGGTGGCGCTGCCGGCGGCAAAGGGCACGACGAAGTTGACCGGTCGGGCCGGATAGGCCTGGGCCATAGCGAACGCTGGCAGCAGCAGCGTGGCGACCAGCACTGTTCGACGGATGGTGTTCGTAGGCTTCATGTCTTGTCTCCTGAAAGGGTTGTTGGAATGACATCGGTGGCGGGGCCGACCAGGTAGTGCGCCAGTTCATCGGTTACGACCAGAGGCAGATCGAGCAGCAGAAAGGACAGCGCCTTGCCATGGCTGTCGAGGTTGAGCGCGTCGTTGACGCCGCCGTCCAGCACATCGTCCAGCACGAAGTTCATCGCCTGCAGCTGCGGCAGCAGATGGCGTTTGACGCCGCTGGGCCGGCGCCCGGCGAAGCGCTGCAGCACGGCAGCCTCGGTGATCTGCTCCACCAGCAGCGGCCACAGCAGCGGATGCCAGGCGATCACGCTGATATTCGAGCGGTTGCCCTTGTCACCGGTGCGGCCATGGGCGGCGCGGTGCAGGGGTACGGTGACGGTGGCCATGGCGCTCCTCATTGGGTGGTGACGAAGGCATAGCTGCATGGCACCTGGCCGCGCGGCACCAGGCAGGACAGCGTTCCCAGCCGCGGCCGCAGCGCCGTGCGCACGCCGCCGCCGCCGGCCGGGCCGCAGGTGTACAGCGCCGTCACCTCGCGGCCCACACGCTCGGCCGAGGCGCGTTCGGCATGGTTCAAGGCAACACGCAGACGCACGTCGCGAGCCTCACCTGCAGGTGGCGCGGCCTCGCCATCACCGGCCAGCACGCTGATCACGCCGATCAGATCGACGCGCAGCGGCCCCAGGCCCTGCAGGCGCTCGCGCAGCACATCCGCCGCCAGCCGTGCGCGGGCCTCGGCGCGGGCCCCAGCGTAGGAAATCTCGGCCTCGGCCAGCCAGCCGTTCTCGTGACAGACATTGACCTTCAGCTCGGCTGGCCGGGCATGGCCACGCACGCCGCTGAGGCGCACGCGGTCCGGGGCCAACTCGGTCACCACCGCAGCGCTGATGTCCGCCACCACATCGGGCGTCAGATAGGCGGCCGGGTCATGGACCTCGTACAGCAGTTGCTCCTTGACCGTGTGCGCATCGATTCGGCCGCCGCTGCCTGCCGGCTTGGTGATCGTGCAATCACCCGACTCGTCGATCTCGGCGATCGGGTAGCCTAGAAAGGCAAGACCTGGCACATCCTTGTAGCCGGGGTCGGCGTAATAGCCGCCACTGACCTGGGCGCCGCATTCCAGCAGATGGCCGGCCATGGTGGCGCGGGCCAGGCGGTTCCAGTCATCACGGGCCCAGCCGAAATGGGCCAGCGCCGGGCCCACCGTCAGCGAGGGGTCGGCGACACGGCCGCAGACGACGATCTCGGCACCGGCCAGCAGCGCGTCTGCGATCGCCTCGGCGCCGATATAGGCGTTGGCGCTGACAATCGTCAGACCCTGCATGGCCGCGCCCAGCGCCTGATCCAGCAGGCCCCGGTGATCGGCACCGCTCAGATCATCGCCCTGCACAACCGCGATCCGGGGCACACGCAAACCCAGCTCGTGCGCCAGCGCCGCAATGCGCCGCGCCGCGCCTCGCGGGTTGGCCGCGCCGAAGTTGCTGACGATGCACACGCCGTGCTCAAGGCAGCGCGCCAGCACCGGCCGCAGCAAATCGTCCAGCAAAGGCTCGTAGCCCGCCTCGGCATCGCCGCGGCGCACCAGTTGGGCCAGCGCCAGCGTGCGCTCGGCCAGCGTCTCGAAGATCAGCACGGCCGGGCCGCCAGCGGCGATCAAGGCCTCGACAACGGGCACGGCTGCGTCGGTACGGTCGCCGGAGAAGCCGGCAGCGCAACCCACCCTCAACACCGCCTTGCGCTCCATTCAAGCCCCTTGTCGGCAAGGCGGCAGGCCTCGCAATGGAACCGACTGTAGGCAGGATGAGCTAATCTGTGAATTCGAAAATTGGAATGGCTTGATCCAAAATGCAGATGAATGTCTCGACCCGTCAACTGCGGGCGTTTCTGGCCCTGGCCGAGCAGCGCAGCTTCACGCGGGCGGCGGCCTTGTCGCATCTGTCCCAGCCGGCCTTCAGCGCGCTGATCAAGGCGCTGGAAGACGACCTGGGCCAACGCCTGTTCGATCGCTCGACCCGCCACGTCGAGCTCAGCACCGAGGGCCGGGACTTCGAACTGGCGGCGCGACGCGTTCTGGCCGAGTTCGACAACGCACTCGAAGGCGCCCGCGATCAGGTGGCGCGCAAGCGGGGCCGGGTCGCTATCGCCCTGCTGCCTTCGCTGGCCGCCGGCTGGCTGCCGCAGTTGTTGGCCGAGTTCAGGGCGCTCTATCCGGGCATCGAGCTGGCCGTCAGCGATGTGCTGTCCGAGGCCTGCATCGCCCAGGTGCAGGCCGGCAAGGCCGACTTTGCCCTGGCCGCCACCCGCGCCGAGACGCCGGAGCTCAGCGCCGAGCTGTTCTGCAGCGATGACTTCCATCTGGTCTGCCCGGTAGGCCACCCGCTGTTGGCGGCCAAGGACCTGCAACCGGAGGATCTGGCCGCCCATCCCTTCATCCACCTGTCCCGGACCAGCAGCGTGCGCCAATACCTGGACGCGGCCGTGCATCCGCTGCAGATGAAGACCTTGATGGAGGTCGACCAGCTGGCCACGGTGATGGGCATGGTGCGCGCCGGACTGGGCATCAGCGTGGTGCCGGCGCTGAGCCTCTTCCACTTCCAGCATGGCAAGATCGCCACCCGGCCCTTGCCCTGGGAGGGCCTGACGCGACGCATCTACCTGGTGCGCCGGCGCGACCGCAGCCTGTCACTGGCTGCGCAGAGCCTGTATGAGCTGGCAATGGCGCGGCGTCCTTTGCTGGAGACACTCGGAAAAGCAAAACGGGTCAGAAGCATAAGCTTCTGACCCGATCACTTTTTGGTGCGGCTGGCAGGAATCGAACCCACGACCCCTTGGTTCGTAGCCAAGT
>JADMJJ010000125.1 GCA_018780645.1 Burkholderiaceae bacterium | reverse complement strand
TTTTTTTTTCACCCCCCTCGGATGAGCGTGCAGGCACTGAGCTTTGCGGGCACTCTTTGCTGCGATATCCCAGCATGACCCTCAACCAGGTAACCACCATGTCCAAGCTGCTCAGTCTCGCCATCGCGCTATGCGCCGCCGCTCCGGCCTCCGCCAGCAACCTCGTCAGCAACGGCTCTTTCGAAACGCCGAACATCGTTGGCGGCAGCTATGTGCTCTACTCCACCGGCTCCACCGCCATCACCGGCTGGACAGTGCTGGGCCTGGCCAATGACTCGATCCAGCTGACACCCGACACCTATCTGGGGCTGAAGGCTGACGATGCCCGCCAGTGGATAGACCTGACCGGCATCACCGGATATGACAAGGGCGTCAAGTCCGATGCCATCGCCACACAGATCGGCGCCGTCTATCACCTGTCCTTCGCCGTCGGCAACTACCTGCCCTTCGGCGCCTCTACGCTGGGTGTCAGCCTCAACGGTGGCCCCGAACAGCTGTTCACCAACACCTCACTGGCCGCCACCGCCACCAACCCGATGAACTGGGCGACGTTCGGCTTCGACTGGGTGGCCGACAGCACGAGCACCCGCATCAGCTTCCTGGGCCGCGCAAATGGCGCGCTGAGCAACAACCTCGGCATCGGCCTGGACAGTGTCGCGCTGACCCTGCAACCGGTGCCCGAGCCGCAGACCTGGGCCCTGCTGGCGGCCGGCCTGCTGGCCTTGACGGGCCTGCGCCGCCGCCTGCAAGCCTGATCGCAGCGCTCTTACTGGCTGAAGATCTTGCCCGGGTTCATGATGTTCTGCGGGTCCAGCGCGCTCTTGAGCTGACGCATCAGCGCGACCGCACCGACCCCGGCCTCCTCGACCAGGAAGCCCATCTTGTGCAGGCCTATGCCATGCTCGCCGGTGCAGGTGCCCTCCAGTCGCAGCGCCCGCTGCACCATCTGGTGGCTCAGGCGCTCGGCGGTGTCGCGCTCCTGCGGGATGTTGGGATCGATCAGATAGCCCAGGTGGAAATTGCCGTCGCCGACATGGCCGACGATGAAATAGGGCAGGCCGGTTTCCTCGACCTCGGCCACCGACTCGTTGATGCTCTCGGCCAGGCGCGAGATCGGCACGCAGGTGTCGGTGGTCACGCAGCGGCAGCCGGGCCTGGTCTGAAGCGCCGACAGGTACGCATGGTGGCGGGCCGTCCACAGCTTGGTGCGGGCCTCGGGCGTGGTCGCCCACTCGAAGTCCTCGCCGCCGAACTCGCGGGCGATCTCCTGCACCGTCTGCGCCTGCTCGGCCACACCGGCAGGGCTGCCATGGAACTCCATCAGCAGCATAGGCGCCTCGCGCAGGGTCAGCTTGTCGTGCTTGTTGACGGCCCGCACCGCGTGCGCGTCCAGCAGCTCGCAGCGGGCGATGGGCACACCCATCTGGATGATCTGTATCGTCGTCTGCACCGCCGCGTCTATGGTCGGGAAGAAGCACACCGCCGCCGACACCGCCTCGGGCAGCGGATAGATGCGCAGGCTGACCTCGGTCATCACCCCCAAGGTGCCCTCGCTGCCGACGAACAGCCGCGTCAGGTCGTAGCCGGCACTGGACTTGCGCGCCCGGGTGCCCGTCTGGATCACATCGCCGGCGGCGGTGACCACGGTCAGCCCCAGCACGTTCTCGCGCATCGTGCCGTAGCGCACCGCATTCGTGCCGCTGGCCCGTGTGGCCGCCATGCCGCCCAGCGAGGCGTCTGCCCCTGGGTCGATGGGGAAGAACAGGCCGCTGTGGCGGATCTCGTTGTTCAGCTGGTTGCGTGTGACCCCGGCCTGCACGGTGACGGTCAGATCCTCGGCATTGATGCGCAGGATCTTGTTCATCCGTGACACATCGAGGCTGACGCCCCCCTGCACGGCCAGCAGATGGCCTTCCAGCGAGGAGCCCACACCATAGGGAATGACAGGCACCGCGTGAGCATGCGCCAACTTCAACACGAAGGCGACGTCCTCATTGCTCTCGGCGAACACCACCGCCTCGGGCGGTGGCGCGTCGATCGGTGACTCATCGCGGCCATGCTGCTCGCGCACCGCCAGGGCCGTCGAGCAGCGCTCGCCGAAGCGGGCCTTCAGCGCCTCCAGCATGACGGCAGGCATGGCGCGCGGGGCCAAGTGCAGCGAGGTGTAAGGGGCGTTCATGGGGGTCTCCTGGAGGTGCGGGCCAAAGGGCATTCTAGGCACCATCGATGCTCGCTATAAGATCAGCGCATGGCTAACAGACTCTCTCAGATCGCCACCCGCACCGGCGACGACGGCACCACCGGTCTCGGCGATAACACGCGGGTGCCCAAGAACCATCTGCGCGTGATGGCCATGGGCGATGTGGACGAGCTGAACTCCAGCATCGGCGTGCTGCTGGCCGAGCCGCTGCCCGACGAAGTGCGCGAGCTCTTGGTCACCATCCAGCACGAGCTGTTCAACCTCGGCGGCGAGCTGTGCATGCCCGGCTACGAGCTGCTGAAGCTGGACGCCGTGCTGGGCCTGGACGAAGCCCTCGCTCACTTCAACGCCAATCTGCCACGGCTGAAGGAGTTCATCCTGCCGGCCGGCACACGCAGCGCAGCGATCGCGCATGTCTGCCGCACCGTGGCCCGCCGCGCCGAGCGGGCCGTCGTCACGCTGAACGCGAGCGAGCCCATCAATGACGCGCTGCGCCACTATCTGAACCGGCTCAGCGATCTGCTGTTCGTCCTGGCGCGGGTCCTGAACCGAGCCAATCTCGATGGCCTGGGCGGTGACGACGTGTACTGGCACTCCGAACGGCTGAAGCGCCAGGAGGCCGACGAGGCTTGATCATTTAGCTAAACCAGTTGGTTGACCGCGGCCCGCAACCGCTGCGCATAGGCGTTCTTGAGCGCCGCCGGCGCCAGCACCTGCACATGGCCGGCGTGGCGCAGCAGGTCCATCAGCAGCTCGGTGGCGTCAACATAGGGCACGCAGAGTTGCCAGCGGCCATCGGCCAGCCACTCGCTGGTCTGGGCCGGATGCCATTCCTCCTGCGCAACCCATTGCGCCGTCTCGGCGCTGAACACCAGCTTGGCCGACTGCGTGCTGGCACCGGCAAAGATCCCGTAGCCCTGGTCCAGTTCCGCCTCCAACTGCTTGGCACTGACGGCCTTGGCCTTCTCGTCCAGCGGCTCGGCGGCCTCCATCGCATCCAGGGCAAAACGACGCAGACCCTCGCTGGCATGGCACCAGGCATCCAGATACCAGGTGTTGCGGTAGTGGACCAGGCGCAGCGGTGAGACGGTCCGCTCGCTGACCGTTCGCCCACTCTCGCTGGTGCGCTTGCGGTAGCGCAGGCGTAAGCGCTGGCGCTTGACCAGGGCACTGCCCACGGTCTCGAAGCTGGCGGACGGCACCCGCCGCCGCGCGGTGCTGATCAGCTTGACCCGCTTCATCAGCTCCTTGGCCTCCTGCTCGTCCGCCCCCAGCATGCCGGTCAGCTTGTCGAACATCGGCTGCAGATGGCGGGTCAGGATGCCGTCTTCGTCGAGGCCGGACAGCAACTGGTGCATCGTCAGCAGCGCGTGCAGCTCCTTTTCGCTGAACCACACGCCCGGCAGCTCATGTTGGGCACCGCGCCAGGCCTGGCCGAAGCGGTAGCCATTGGCCATCGCGTCGTACTCGATCGGCGCGTCCATGCGCTCGCGCAGGTACTGAAGATCGCGCTTCAGCGTCGCCGGCGAGACCTCCAGGGCCTCCAGCAATTCGGCAAAGCTGACGCATTCGCGGCTGCGTATCAGCAGCTCGATCTTGTAGAAGCGTTCGGTGCGGTCCATTGATTTCCCCCTCACATTGCCCCGGATTGCATCCGGGCTACGAAAATTTGATCCCGTTTCATCTAGCTCACCCCATGAGCCAGCTGCCAGACAAACTGTGCCACAGGGTCGAACGGTTTTCGGCCTCCCTTCAGGAGAAGCACCATGGCACAGATGATCGCAGCGCGCAGCGCCCAGCCGAACAACAGCGCGCAAATCTCGCTTGAAATGGACTGCCCACCGGCCAACACCAGCCTGGGCTTCGAGCTCGGCTGGGACCATGCCCACCACGGCGTGACGCCGCCGGTCGAGCACCTGTTCGCCGCCTCTCCGCTGCGCCAGGGCTGGCAATCCGGCCAGGCGACGTTTGGCCGGCGCACCCTGAAGGCCGGCCGCCATGTGCGGCTGTGGCTGAAGCTGCGCACCCATGCCTGGTCGCGCGGCCGCGCGTTCGAAGACGTGCAGATCACGCCCAACTATCTGCAGCAGATCGATGTCGAGTTCTGCCCCATCACCCGCGTCGCCCTGGACCAGGCGGCCGCCGACGGCAGCCAGCGCTCGGTGGACCGGGTGCGCGATGACGCGGCCTACGCCGCCGGCAATCTGGTGATGATGAGCCGCCGCGCCAATGCGGCCAAGAATCGGCATGACTGGCAATCCGCGAGCGCACTGGTGGCCAGCCTGAGCCGCGGCCCGTTCGAGCGCATTGCCGGCCTGGGCGTCACCGAATGGCGGCGCATCGCCACGCTGTGCAGCTATGTCACCGAGCTGCCCCACGCCCAGGCCGCCGCCCTGCCGATGCTGGTGCTGCCGCCGAACCGACTGCGTCTGTTCAACCCGATTCAGGCGCTGCAGGCCCTCGTCACCCGCCAGCTGGCCACGCCGGGCTGGAGCCAGCGCCTCGGTTGCGTCGAGGCCCTGCTGCCCGGTGCCGAGCTGAAGCGCGACTTCAATGCCTTTGTGCTGGCCTTGGTGCCGCGCGTGCTGCAGGCCAGCAAGCAGGGCCAGACCCTGGCCCTGCGCTGGGCGCTGGAAGATGCCTGGGCCACGCCACTGGTGCAGCGCCGCTGGACGCAGTTTGCCCAGGCACTGACCGCCGAGCAGGCCGAGCAGTTGGTAGCCCGGGCGGCGGCCAAGGAGCTGAGCCCGCTGCATGTGCAACAGCATGTGGGTGACAGCGCCACCGAAGGCTGGGCGCTGGAGCTGGGCGGATTCCAAGGTGCCGCCACCACGGGTCGTCACCTTCCAGCCGCGCGCTTGAAGCCAAGACGAGCCCCCGGGGCGGCACATCGGGTTCCAGATAAGTGCCATTGAGGCATGACAAATCGATGGCACACCCCCTTGAACGGGGGAGGACCATGAAGGGCTTCACGGTCCGGTCATGTGGAGACGCGACATTCGCTTTCGACTGCCGCAGAGCCTGAAGGGCGACTGCTTCGTTTGGTACCACCTACCCGGAATACATCATGCTCATCAAGAAACTCGCACTGGTGGCCGTTGCCGCCGCCGCCACCCTGCCCGCGCAAGCAGCTCTGACCGCCGGTGACATCGCCGTCGTTGCCTACAACACCGACACCGCCGACAACTTCGCCTGGGTCGCCCTGGTCGACATCGCCGCCAACACCACCATCAACTTCACCGACTCGTCGTGGCAAGGCAGCGCCTTCCGCGTCACCGAGCATCTGGATGCCGCGGGCGGCGGTCCGCTGACCTGGAAGAGCGCCAGCGCCCTGGCCGCCGGCTCGGTGGTCCGGTTCACCGGCAATGGCTCGGTCTCCTGGAGCACCGGCTCGGCCACCGGAACGGTCCTGAACCTGGCCAACGGCGGCGATCAGATCTTCGGCTTCACCGGCGCCATCGCCGCACCGAACTTCCTGACCGGCACGCAATTCGCCCATGCCAACGGCATCATCGCCAGCCCGACGGTCTCCAACTCGACCAACACCACCAATGTGCCCACCGGCCTGAGCCTGAATGCCGGCACGATGGTCAATCTGGGCAACTTCGACAACGGCTACTACAAGGGCGCCACCACCGGCACCAAGGCCGAGCTGCTGGGCAAGATCGGCAATGTCGCCAACTGGACCCGCACCGACAGCGGCGACTACGCCACCAGCGTCTGGGCGTCCTCGTTCACCGTCACCGCCGTGCCGGAACCCGAGAGCTACGCGCTGATGCTGGCGGGTCTGGGCGTGATGGGCTTCATCGCCCGCCGCCGCAAACAGGCCTGATCAGACGCGGGGCCGTCAAGGCAGCCCCGGGCATAGCTTCTCCAGATCACCGCCCTGCCCCTGCAGGGCGACGTGATAGCCCTGCTCGATGAACCAGCGTGCCCAGCCATAGGCAAGATCACGGTTCGGATGCCAGGGCCCGGTCTTGTCATGGGCGATACGCTTGCCGCGCCGTTCGACGAAGACGACGCGCCACATGCTGACGGTTTTGGGCGAATCAAATGGATTCATGAGCGCCCTGACTATAGCGGCGCGCCCGGGCTTTTTAACGCCCTGGAACGGGGAGGCAACACCGTACCCCGATGCGGCGTGACATACCGCAAAGCAGCTAGGGAAAACGCGAAATCCCCGATGAGAACAAGCTCACGAACGCGTCCAGCGTCGAGCTCGCCAAGCCCTGCTTCTGTGCTTCCTTGCGCAGCAGCCCGTCGTCGCTGACAAGCCAGTCGGCTTGACCGGCCCCGGCCAGCTGCAGCTGGGCGTTGGCAGAGCGCCCTGTGCCCGGCTCGACCTGCACGACGCGGGCGAACGGCAGCAGGTCACCCAGCAGCTCCTCACGTTCGGCCGCGCTCAATTTGAACCGGCGAAAGGCCAGCGCGGCCAGCAGCTCCTGGGCCGTGGCCGCACTGAGCAGGGGCGCGACCTGGCCGGCCTGCCAGGCATGGCGCAGACGTGCGGCCGGCCCTTCGTTCTGGAATAGCGCGGCAAGCACAGGCGCCGTGTCCAGCACCACAACCGTGGGCTGGCGACTTCGACGTCCGGCCCTCATCGGGCAAGCAAGCGTTTGGACGAGGCGCCCTTCTTGGCGGCCGGCGGGGACTGCCGCGTTTTGGCTGGCGTCCTGGCTGGCGTTTTTGCCATCGGTTTGGCCGCCACGGCGGCACTGCCGCGTTTTGGCAGGGTGCGACGGGCCGGTGAAAGTGCCGCGGCCGGGGGCGCCAGTTTCACTGCCGCGTTTTGCGGCCTCGTTTTGCCCGCGGCTTTTACCGTCGCTTTGAGCCCCCGCGCCGCCACTGCCGCGTTTTGCAGGTCGTTTTCGCTCAGATCGAGCTCGGCCAGTTTGGCGCGTACCGCGTCGCCGCGTTGGATGCGTACCGGGGTCAGGATGATTTGTCCGCCCCGGGCCTGGACATCGAAATATTCCACCGGCCCCATGGTTTGCGTCACGCTTTTGGGCAGCGTCAACTGGTTCTTGGCGGTGATCTTGGCAAGCATCTCGGTAGCAATCTCGGAAAGTAAGGATTCCTTACTTTAGCCGATGCCGACACCTGCTCTACCGCGGCGCAACATCGAATCAGGGCACGATGGGCTTGAGATCGGCATCGGCCATGCCCACAAGCAGCGCCCTGCCATCGGGCAGCACGCGGAACTCTCCAAAGCGCGCCAGGGCCCAGCGTTCACCGTCGCCCTCGCGGAAAAACCAGGCGTCGGTGACCAGTATCCAGCGGCCGTCCTTCGGTGTCAGCTCGATCAGCAGCTCGTCGGCGGCCAGCGCGCGATCCGGCCGTTGGCCCCGCTGCACGGTGGCCACGCCTCGGGCGTCGATGCGCGCCACGACCTTGGGTCGGGTGCTGCCGGGCGACTGCAGCAAGGGCGAATCATCCAGACCTGCCGGCCCGAAGTTCAGTCGCATGTAGTCGCCCTGCAGCAGCGAGCGCGGATCGACCGGCGCCAATGCCAGAAACACCGGCCGGCCCTGCGCGATCAGGGCCTGCTTCTGCCAGATTGCGCCGTTGGCCACCAGCAGGGTCAGCAGACCGCCGGCCAGCATCGCCCAGGCTGCGGGGCCATGTCTTGCCATGCTCGCGTGATCAGCCCGGCCTGCACGCCAGGCCGGCGCCAACCAGGCCAGCGCACCCAGCAAGCCGCCGGCCCCCACCAGCACCAGCGCCTTGGTCGCCAACGGCCATTGCAGCTGGTAGTAGAAGCTGCCCAGCACCCAGGCCGCGACGAAGGCCGCCGCCGAGGCCAGCCGCCAGCGCTGGGTGGTGCAGCACACGGCAAGGGCCAGCAGCACGGCACCGAGGGCCGGCACAAACCCGCTCAGTCCGGCCAGCACGGCGGCCACCGCCAGCGGCAGCCAACCCATCAGGCCCGCCCAGGCACGCACCGCCAACCACGTGGCAGCCAGCGCCATCAGCACCGAGCCGGCCTGCATGGGCAGGGCCTCACCCTTCAAGCGCGGCGTCAGGTCATTGACGACCTCGCGGCTCAGCTCGCCCATGCTGCCGCCGACCATGAAGCTCATGCCCGACATCCATGCCAGGCCGGCCAGCACCAGCAGCAGCCAGCCGGCCGCCAACGCCTCCAGCAGCGCCGCTTCGCGTGCCAATTGCCCGCGCAGCAGATGTCGTTGCTGCAGCCACAGGGCCAGGCCCCAGGCCAGTAGCAGAGCATGCAGCACCAGCCAGGGCACCATCATGTCTGCGCGCCACATATTCCAGCGCAACGGCATCAGCACCAGGCCCAGCAGGGCCGCCGCCGCAGCGCCCAGCAGCACGCGCAACCAGGTCTTGCGAATGGCCCAGGCCACGGCCAGGGTCACCGTCAGCATCGCCAGCGAAGCCAGGCTGGTGCTGAGATCGCGATACAAGCCGACGACCAGCATGCCGCCGCCGACCAGCAATGCCGGCACGGCCAGCTGCTCGACGAACAGGGGCAACTCGCGCGAGCGCATCACCACCACCGCCGCCAGCAGCACCAGCACGCCGACGAAATAGGGCCCGATGCCGCGCCGCAGCACATCACCCAGCAGCATCCCAATCATGATCAGCAGCGGCACCGCCGCGAACCAGGCACCCACGGCGGTGAGCAGCAACACCGGCCAGGGGCGTTCGTCCTGTGCGGGCAGCATCGCATCGGCGGGCAGCAGCCCGGTCTGGCGCGCGGCCTGCAGGGTCTGTTCCGCGGTCTTCATGGCTGCTCTCCAGTGGCGCGCCGAGACAGGCGCAGGATCCAGCTCACCGAGGCCGCCAGCAGTCCCGCCGCACCGAGGCCCAGCAGCATCAGCTTGCCGATCTCGTCGCCACCGCCATGGCGGTCGAACAGCCAGCGGCCCAGGCCGGCCACCAGCAGGGCATTCAGGCCCAGGGCCACCGCGCTGAGCCCGAACACCTCGAAGTGCCGACGCGTGCCGAGCAGACCTGCCGAGACAGCCAGCATCAGCAGGCCCAGCGGATACTGGCCGGCCACGGTCTTGTGGAACAGCCCCCCCAGCGCGATCAGCGTGAAGGACATCACCGCCAGCACGATGGCCGTGCGCATCGCCCAGGGGCCGGCACCGGTGAAGCGGCGCAGGGCCGGGCTCAGGACCGCCACCAGCAGCAAAGCCGTCGCCCAGGCGAGCAGATGCACGTCAAGGTCCTCGGGTCGCACCTGCCACTGCCGGCCGATATGCGTGTGCGTCCACAGCGACAGCGCCGTCATCGCCACCAGGGCCCAGGGCGCCCACAGCACATCGGAGCGGGCGCCCAGGCACAGCGGCAGGGCCAACACCGCCCATAGCGCGAACAGCTGCCAGGCGTCGGCCCCAGTCTGATAGGTCTGGCCGAAGTAGGCGAACAGCGCGCCCATGCCCAGGAGACTCAGCAGGCCCAGCGGCGCGCGGGCGGCGGGCCGCCAAGCCGCGCCCAGCGCGGTGGTCAGCACCAACGCCTGCAGCAGACCGAAACGCCCGGTGCGCCCCAGGGTCTCCCAGTTGGCGGCTATCCACATCACCACGCCCAGACCACCCAGGGCCGCGGCCAGCACGGCCACACCGCGCGGCAACCAGCGCGCCAGACCCGGCGGCTCGTCGAGCAGACCGGCCAGCTGTTGCAGCTGCCGCGCCTGCCTGCGATCCAGCTGGTGCCGGGCGATCAGTTCGAACAGGCTCTGGCGCAAATCCATGAAGGGCCTCCGCTGTGGTGCGGGCCCATGATACGGGGGTCAGGGCTTGCGCGGACCGGCCCGGGCCAAAATGCGGGCCATGTCACGTGCCTCCCGATTGTTGGACCTCCTGCAGCTGCTGCGCCGCCACCGCCACCCGGTCAGCGGCGCCGATCTGGCCGCGACCTTAAGCATCAGCCTGCGCACGCTGTATCGCGACATTGCCACGCTGCAGGCCCAGGGCGCGCAGATTGCCGGCGAGGCCGGGGTCGGCTATGTGCTGCAGCCCGGTTTCACCCTGCCGCCGCTGATGTTCGCACTGGACGAGCTGGAGGCCCTGGGCCTGGGCTCGCGCTGGGTGGTGGCCCGCGCCGATGCCCGTCTGGCCGATGCCGCAGGCCAGGCGCTGGCCAAGATCTCGGCCGTGCTGCCGCCGGCGCTGCGCCACGAGCTGGACAGCCACGCGCTGCTGGTCGGCCCCAGCAGCGCCGCCTCGGCGGCCGATGCCCTGCTGGCCAGCCTGCGCGAAGCGATACGCGGCGAGCGCAAGATCAGCGTCCGCTACCGCGATCTGAAGGGCCGGGAGAGCGAACGCCTGCTGTGGCCCTTCGCGCTGGGCTTCTTCGACCAGGTCGAGGTGCTGGTCGCCTGGTGCGAGCTGCGCCAGGCCATCCGCAACTTCCGCACCGATCACATCCTCGGCCTGGAGCTGAGCGACAGCCGCTACCCGCGCCGCCGCCAGGCGCTGCTGAAGGAGTGGCGCGCACAGGAGGGGATTCCATCATCTTGAACTCGGCCGCGCGTTGACTGCTGCCAGAAACTGACAGCAGCGCCGGCCACCATGGCAGCCATCACCAACCACCTTGTTGAAGGCACACCATGACCGAGCCCAAAGTCATCCCCAACTTCGTCCTGCTCTACGTCGCCAGCCCCGCCGAGAGCGCCGGTTTCTACGCCCGGCTGCTGGCCAAACCCCCGGTCGAGGCGTCTCCCACGTTTGCGATGTTCGCGCTCGACTCCGGCCTGATGCTGGGCCTGTGGGCGCGCCATACGGTGGCGCCCGCCGCTGCGGGCCAGCCGGGCAGTGCCGAGCTGGCGTTCGCCCAACCCTCCAGGGGGGCAGTCGATGCGCTGCACGCCGAGTGGCAAACGCGCGGCCTGCCCATCATCCAGGCGCCGACGGCGATGGACTTCGGCTACACCTTCACCGCCGCCGACCCCGACGGCCACCGCCTGCGCGTGTTCGCACCGCAGGGTCGGTGACGCGCCTCGTCCCTAGAACAAGGGTCGCCGACGGTGCTGCATTTGGGCAGACTCATGCGCTCCAACCTCTTGCGAAATGGAGTGTTCAATGGCCATCACCCTGAAGCAGTACTGGAAGAACCGCGACGTCGAGTACGCTGGCGAGCTCACACCCGAGCTGCGTGCCAATGCCACGGAGACGGTAAGGCGCGCCAACCAGCTGCTCGCGATCTACCACGAGGCCACCGGCAACACGGCGCCGGACAATGTCAACAGCGGCTGGCGCCCGCCCTCGGTCAACAACGCGACCAAGAACGCGGCGAAGAACTCACCGCACCTGAGCTGCGAGGCGGTCGATCTGTCCGATGACGTCGAGGCCATCGATCAATGGCTGGCTACCGCAGACGGGCGGCAGGCCTTGATCGACTGCGATCTCTACGCCGAGGTGGCCAGCGCCACACCGCGCTGGGCCCATCTGCAGACGCGCAAGACGGCCAGCGGCAACCGCATCTTCAAACCCTAAGTTGCTTCGCAGCTGCGCGCGCGCTCCAGCAGCAACTCGCGCTCGCGCGCATTGCGCGTCAGCGAGGCTGCACGCTCGAACTCGGCCTGCGCCTGCGCCAGCCGGCCGAGCTTGAGCAGGAGATCGGCGCGCACCGCCGGCAGCAGGTGGTAGCCCTTGAGCAGGGGCTCCTTGCTCAAAGCATCGGCCAGCTCCAGGCCGGCGGCGGGGCCGTAGGCCATGCCTATGGCCACCGCGCGGTTCAGCGCCACCACCGGAGAGGGCATCAGCTGCGCCAGTGCGTCGTAGAGCGCGGCGATGCGTGGCCAGTCGGTCTGGTCGGCCGTGCCGGCCCGCGCATGGCAGGCCGCGATGGCCGCCTGCAGCGCATACGGGCCCAGCGCGCCGTTCAAGCGCTCAGAACGGGCCAGCGCGGCCAGACCACGGCCGATCAGCATATGGTCCCAGCGCGCGCGATTCTGCTCCAGCAGCAGTACCGGCTGGCCGTTGGCGCCGATGCGCGCCCGGGCCCGCGAGGCCTGCAGCTCCATCAGCGCGACCAGGCCGTGGACCTCGGGCTCGCCCGGCATCAGCTCGGCAACGATGCGCCCCAGCCGCAGAGCCTCGTCACACAGTGCAGGGCGCATCCAATCAGAGCCGCTGGTCGCCGCGTAGCCCTCGTTGAACACCAGGTAGATGACCGCCAGCACCGAGGCCAGGCGCTCGGGCAGCTCGGCCGCGCGAGGCACCTCGAAGGGCACCTGGGCCGCGGCCAGGCTGCGCTTGGCGCGCACGATGCGCTGCGCCACCGTGGCCTCGGGCAGCAGAAAGGCGCGGGCGATCTCGTCGGTCGTCAGGCCGCCGAGCAGGCGCAGGGTCAGCGCGACGCGGGCCTCGGGCGCCAGGATCGGATGGCAGGCGGTGAACACCAGGCGCAGCAGGTCGTCGCCGATATCGTCTTCCAACGCCGCATCGAAGGCCGGCTCGAAGGCCTCGCCGTGGATCTCCAGATCGCGACCTATCTCCTCGTGCTTGGCGGCCAGCAACTGCACGCGGCGCAGATGGTCCAGCGCGCGGTTCTTGGCCGCGGCGGTGAGCCAGGCACCGGGACGGTCGGGCACGCCCTTCTCGGGCCATTGCTCCAGCGCGGTGACGAGCACGTCCTGCGCCAGCTCCTCGGCCACGCCCACATCGCGCACCATGCGCGCAACGACGGCGATGATCTTGGCCGACTCGATGCGCCAGACGGCGTCGATCGCGCGATGGGTAGCTGCCAGAGTCATCGAGGGATCAACGCTGTTTGGCTTGCTGCTCGACTTCCGCCCGCAGCAAGTCCTCCTGCTCGCGCAACTCGGGCGTGAAGGCATCGCCGAAGTCCTCGGCCTCGGCGACCTGACGCAGCTCCAGCTCCGCCGCACCATGGCCGTCTATGGCCGGCCAGCGCTTGACCCACTCGATCGCCTCCTCCCGCGACTTGACCTGAATCATCGTGAAGCCGGCGATCAGCTCCTTGGTCTCGGCGAACGGCCCGTCGATCAAGGTCGGCTTGCCGCCCGAGAACTTCACCCGCAGGCCCTTGGCGCTGGGGTGCAGGCCATCACCGGCCAGCATCACGCCGGCGCGCACCATCTCCTCGTTGTATTTCATCATCTCGGTGATCAGCTGTTCGCTGGGCATGACGCCAGCCTCGGTCTCTGCATCGGCCTTGCGGATGATCATGAAGCGCATCTGGAAATCTCCGTTGTGTCGGGGTTGGGGAGCAGGGCAGTTGGCGTCCACGCTCTGCCAACACGACGATCCGCTGGCCACGAGATCGACAGCGAGGACGCTATGACGCCAAATTCTCGCATTGCCGCGAACTACGCAATGCGTATACACTGCCGGCCATGGAAATCGCCCAACAAGCCCTTTTGCGCGACGCCATGCGCCGCCTCAACCTCACCCGTGACGGCCTGGCCGAACGCATAGGCGCCCGGCGCCGCGCCTTGGATACCTGGATCCTGCCCAGCGATTCCAACGAATTCAGGGCGATGCCCGAGGTCGCCCGGCGCTTTGTGCTGGAGATCATGAGCCGGGCGGCGAGCGAACCCGAATCAACGCAGAGCGTATACGTTGGAGAACACCCCCCCGTCAGCACCTTCGGCCCCGGCCGCCATCTGCTGTCGGTCGAACAGTTCACCCGCGACGCGGTCGAGGACCTGTTCCACCTCGCCGACGTGATGCAGCCGATCGCCCGCCGCCAGAAGACCACCCGCGTGCTCGAAGGCGCCGTGCTGGCCAATCTGTTCTTCGAGGCCAGCACGCGCACGCGGGTCAGCTTCGGCGCGGCCTTCTGCCGGCTCGGCGGCTCGGTCTGCGACACCACCGGCTTCACCTTCTCGTCAATGGCCAAGGGCGAGTCGATCTACGACACCAGCCGCGTGATCAGCGGCTATGTGGACGCCATCGTCGTGCGTCACCCCGAGCAGGGCTCCGTGGCCGAGTTCGCGCAGGCCACCAATGTGCCCGTCGTCAACGGCGGCGACGGCCCCGGCGAGCACCCCAGCCAGGCGCTGCTGGACCTGTACACGATCCAGCGCGAGTTCTCGCGCCTGGGCAAGCTGGTCGACGGCGCGCATATCGCCCTGGTCGGTGACCTGAAGTACGGCCGCACCGTGCATTCGCTGATCAAGCTGCTGGCGCTGTACCGCGGCCTGCGCTTCACGCTGGTGTCACCGGCGTCGCTGCAGATGCCCACGGCCATCATCGACCTGGTCAGCCGCCAGGGGCATCAGGTGGAGATTGTTCATGCACTGGGCGAAAGCCTGCGCGGCGCCGATGTCGTCTATGCCACGCGCATCCAGAAGGAGCGGCTGACCGGCGAGGCGATCGAGGCCGAGGCGCCGGCGCTGCAGATCAACCTGGCCGCCGTGCAGGCCTGGTGCACGCCAGACGTGGTGATCATGCATCCGCTGCCGCGCGACAGCCGGCCCGGCGCGCACGACCTGGGCACCGACCTGAACCATGACCCCCGGCTGGCCATCTTCAGGCAGACCGACAACGGCATTCCGGTGCGCATGGCCATCTTCGCCACCTTGCTGGGCGTTGCCTCACTGGTACCGCACGCAATGCGCGATGTGGCCTGGACGCCGCCCTCACGCATAGGCCCGGACGACAGCCCCACGCACAGCTACTAGTCCTTGCGGGTCAGACCTTGAGATCCACGCGCAGCGTGGTCGAAAGCTCTGACCCCAACCGGCAGGGTGGGCCGGCGCAAGGTCAGCAGCGCCGCGCCCATCAGCGCGATGCCCAGCAGCTGCAGCGGGCTCTGCGCATGGCCGTAAACCACCCAGTCGATCAGCACCGCCGCCGCCGGATAGACGAACTGCAGCAGCGCCACGCGCGAGGTCGGCAGCCGCGCCATGCCGGCATACAGCAGCACATAGGCCAGGCCGGTGTGGATGATGCCCAGCCCCGCCAACCAGCCCCAGGCTGGCCCCATCGCCGGCCAGCCGTGCAGCAGCGGCCACCAGGCCAGCAGCACGGCGCCGACCGCACACTGCCACCAGGCCAAGGCGAACGAGCTGATACCCTGCGCCAGCTTGACGATCAGGCCCATGCTGGCATAGCACAGCGCGCCGGCCAGGCACATCAGCAGGCCGATGGCATAACTCTCTTCGTACGTGCCTGACGAGACGTCGCCTTCCAGCAGACCGGTGGCCAGGGCCAGCCCGGCCAGCGCCAGCAACACGGCCCCAATCTGCAGCCGCGTAATGTGCTCGCGCAGCCACCAGGCACCCAGCAGCATCAGCCACAGCGGGTGCACATGGACCACCACGGTCGCCACGCCTATCGAGGTGCGCGAGATCGCGGCGAAGAACAGCGCCCAGTTGAGCAGTATCAGCAGGCTGGCCGCCAGGGCCGCCAGCAGCGCCCGACCGCGCAGGCGCAGCTCGCCCAGCCGGCCTGTGGCCGCGCCCCAGACCATCAGCGCCACCAGCCCGAACGCGCAGCGGAACCAGACGGTGGTCAGCGGGTCCTGGCCGGCCTCCTCGACAAACAGGCCTATCGTTGCCAGCAACAGGCCGCAGGCCACCATCAGCCACAGGCCTTGCCGTTCTTCCGCAGCATTGCCTGTAGCGGCGGGGACGGGATGGGTCAGTGCATTGCTCATGCCCTCACTGTGCGCAAACACCAGCCACCCGTAAAGCGCATAGTTTTGACGCTTACCATTCGCTTTTCGAATCGCTGGAGACCGCCATGCAAGCCGCCGATCTGCAACTCGACTGGCTGCGCGCCTTCGTGGCCGTGGTCGATGCCGGCTCGCTCACCGCCGCCGCGCCGCACGTGCACCGCTCGCAATCGGCGCTGAGCATGCAGCTGAAGAAGTTGGAAGACGCGATCGGCCGTCCGGTGCTGACGCGCGGGCCGCGCCATCTGGAGCTGACCGTCACCGGCATCGAGCTGCTCGGGCCGGCGCGGCGCATGCTGGAGCTGCACACCGAGGCGCTGGCCATCCTGCACGGCCCCGAGATCGCCGGCCGCATCAGTCTGGGCGTGCCCGACGACTATGCCGCCAGCTATCTGACGCCGGTGCTGCGCAGCTTCGCCACCCGGCACGCCGGCGTCGAGATCACGCTGGTCTGCGAGCAGTCCACCTCGCTGATTCCCAAGGTCACGCGCGGCGAGCTGGATCTGGCCCTGATCAGTCGCGACCGCCCGCAGCGCGGCACCCTGCTCTTCCGCGAGCCGCTGGTCTGGGTGGGCGCCGCCCAGCACGAGGCCTGGCGCCGCAACCCGCTGCCGGTGGCCATTTACGAGAGTGGCAGCCGTGCCCGCCGCGATGCCCTGGCCGCGCTGACGGCGCAGCGCCGAGCCCACCGCGTGGTCTACAACAGCGCCAGCCTGGCCGGCCAGCTGGCCGCCGTCGAAAGCGGACTGGCCGTCGCGGCGCTGACCCGCTGCAGCGTGCCGCCGGGCCTGCAGGTACTGGGCGCCAAGCAGGAGCTGCCAGCCCTGCCCTCAATGGAAGTGGCGGTGCTGCGCAGCAAGGGCTCGCAGCGCTCGGCGGCGGTGGATGCCATGCACGAGCAGATGCTGCGCACCCTCAGGCGCGCCGAGCCCTGAGGCCCTCGCTCAGGGCCAGATCGATTGCAGCAGTTGAGCCAGCCGGGCGCCGCCCTTGGCCAGCTGGGCGCGCGTCAGCGCCAGCGAGCGGGCGTCGTAGTCGGCCGGCAGCGTCGCGATCCAGCGCGAGCCCCGCAGCGTCTGCGCACGCGGGCTGAACGTCATGCCATCGAATACCTGGGCCGTCACCCGCACCGTGTCGCTGGCCCAGGCCACGGTCCAGTCGGCGCTGGGGCCGGGGCTGGCGGGCAGCGCGCGGGCCACGTCGTTCAGCGCCTGCAACTCGGCGGCGCTGAGCCTTGCCGGCGCATTGTCCCAATAGGCGTGGAGATTGCCGGTGGGCATCAAGGTGATCGCATTGCCGCCCACCGTGTGCGTGGCCGGGTCGATGGCCCCGGTGCCCGGGTCCACCACCTTGCCCTCACCGTCCAGGTACAGCGAGCCCACATGCAGCGGCTGGTGCAGATCACCGAGCAGGTGCAGCAGCACCAGCAAGGCCTCGCGCTCATTGCCGAAGCGGAACGGCGCCGGCGATGCACCACCCCTCAGCACGGCCACCGTCGCATTGATGCCCAGCACCAGATCCTGCGGCCCGGTGCCCGGCGCACCGGCCACATAGCGGCCGCTCTGCAGCGGCGGGTTGGTGTAGTGGTACTGCTTGTGGCAGGACTCCTCGCCCGGCTTCGGGCCGCAGTCCATGTCGTTGCGCCGCACGTAGTCGCCCATGCGCGCCAGCTCGGCCGGGTCGCTTTCCAGCACCGCGCATTCCGGGTAGCGGCCGGCATTGGCGTACTTGAAGTCGTTCGAGGGGTCTATGCTCTTCACGCAATCGGCCCAGACCGCCGCGTCGCGCATCGCCGTCGTGCCCAGCACGCGCTTGAGCTCGGTCTCGGCCCGGCTGCCCTTGAGCAGGCCCATGCCGATATCGCCGATGGCCGCGTGCCCGGCGGCGCCAAAGGCGTGGGCCTGGGTGGTAAGCAAACTACCCAGCAGCAGGGCGGTGATGGACTTGAGGGCAGCACGCGGGCTGCGCAGAGGACGATGAGACGGCACGGTGGCAACCTTTGTTGATGAAGTCATGGGCGCTCAGCCGCCCGCCTGCTTGGCCTTCCAGCCCGCCTGCGCCAGCAGGGCCAGCAGCTTGGGCACATGGTCGCCCTGGATCTCGATCACGCCGTCCTTGACGGTGCCCCCCGAGCCGCAGCCGCTCTTGAGCTTCTTGCCCAGCGTCTGCAGGGCGGCATCGTCCAGCGGCAGGCCCTTGATCACGGTCACCACCTTGCCGCCGCGGCCCTTGCTGTCTCGAGAGACGCGCACCAAGCCGTCGCCAGCGGGCCGGGGCGGCGACTTGCTGCAGGCGCATTGCGCGACCGGTTGACTGCAGCCGGGGCACAGGCGGCCGGTGTCGGTGGAATAGACGGGACGGGAGTTGGCGGTACTCATGCTTCTTGCCTATTCGCTATCGGCCTGACCACGCAGCTGGCGGTGCATCAGCGCAAAGAAGCGGTCGTAGAACTCGCCGGCCGGAATGGTTTCGGAGGCCACTTTGACCAGCGAGTCCTGCGACGACGACAGCGGCAGCGAGATCGAGCCGATGGCGCTCAGGCCGACGCTGGTCGAGTTCGGGCTCTTCTTCAGCGCATAGCGGTCCTGCTGGGCGCTGACATAGGCGGTGGCGACCTCGCCGCTGCGGCCCTCGGGCACACAGACCACATTGAAGGCGATCTCCACATGCACCTCGCCCTCGGGCTGGAAGCGCTTGGCGCCCTTGACCAGGCCCTCGGTGGCGCTGGCGATCACATAGCCCTGGCTCAGCAGCGCGCGACGCGCCGCCTCGCAGGTCTGTGCCACCGTGCCATCGAACAGCCGGGAGAAGGTCTCATCGGCATGGAAGCGTTCGCTCTGATAGACCGAGGTCTTGCGCGTGACGGCGCCGGGGCTGCTGCCGCAGGCGGCCAGCAGAGCCAACGCGCCCAGGCACAGGGTGGCGGCAGCAAGGCGTGCAGGCCAGCGAGACGACGTCGGTTTGGGCATGGCTCCAGGCGGCGAGAACGGGTAATGAGAATGCATTATCCCGTGTGACAGCCGTCCTAGGCCCCGGTTCCCTGCTTGGCCGGCTTGGCCGCGCCGACGCGCACCGTCATCCGGCTCTCGTTCTGCCAGCCATTCAGATCGCGCGGCGCCTCGCTGGGCGTCAGGCCGTTGGCCTTGACGGCCCCCACATAGCCATCCCTGCCCCGGGCCTTGGCCGCGTAGAGCGCCGAGTCGGCCAGGCCCAGGCTGGCTTGCCACTCCCAGGCCCGTGGCTGCTGCGGATCGAGCGGAAAGGCGACGAAGCCGATCGAAGTGGTGACACTCAGCGCCTGGCCGTCACCGATGTCGAAGGGCTGGCCACGCACCGCGGCGCACACGCGGGCAGCCAGATCGGCTGCGTCATCACGACTGGTTTCGCGCACCAGCACCAGCACCTCCTCGCCACCCCAGCGCACCAGCGAGTCGGTCTCGCGGAACACGTGGCGCAGGCGCTCGGCCAGCTGCACCAGCACCGCATCGCCGGCGGCATGGCCGTGGGCGTCGTTGACGCGCTTGAAGTGGTCCAGGTCCAGCAGCATCAGCACCAGATCGCTGTCGGGGCCGGGCATGCCGGCCTCGCCCGACTCGAATCGGCGCAGGCACAGATGCAGGTCGTCGGGCAGGCGCAGTTCCAGATAGCGGCGGTTGCGCAGGCCGGTCAGCGAGTCGGTCAGGCTGGCCTCGCGCAGCTCGGCGGTGCGCTCGTCCACCAGCGCCTGCAGCTCGACCTCGCGGCGGCGCAGCTGGCGGGTGCGCCAACGCACCCAGGCCCAGATCGCCAGCAAGCCCAGGCCCACGCCGGCCACCTGCGCCCAAAGCGTCTGCCACCAGGCGGGCAGCTGCTCGATGGGCAGTTCGAGCTGGGCCGTGCTCCACAGCTCCTGATGCGGCGTGGCGCGCACCTGCAGCGTGTAGCGGCCGGGCTTGAGCGGGCCGAAGCGAGGGCTGCGCGAGCTGGCATCGGCGTTGGTCCAGTCGGTGTCCAGGCCCTGGAGCCGGTACTGGTAGCGCAGCCGGCTCGGATCGGCGTAGTCGAGGCCGGCGAACTCCACGGCCAGGCTGCGCGCACCGGCCGGCAGCTGCAGGCCCTGCTGCAAGGCCTGGGCATGGTAGGGCTGACCATTGACCCGCAGCGTGCTGATGACCAGCGGCAAGGTGATGGCCGCCGGCACAAAGGCTTGCGGCTCAATCCGCAGCAGACCACGGCTGCCGCCGAACAGCAGGCCGCCACCGGGCAGTTCCGTGCTGGCAAAGAACCAGAAGCTGCCGAACGATGCCCCCTCGGCAGCGCCGAAGCTGTCCACCCGGTCGGTCTTGGGGTCATAGACGGCGAGCTGGCTCCAGACACGGCCCTGGGCATCCTCGCGCAGATTGCCGCCGAACACGCCCTCCATGCCATGACGCTCGCCGATGCGGTCGAAACGGGCACGGCCCTGGGCATCCCAGCCGCGCAGGCGGTGCAGGCCGGCGGCTGGGGTGTCGGCCCAGAGCGTGCCGTCGCGCGCCAGCAGCAGGGCCAGCACGGCCGGGCTGCCCAGCGTCTCGCCCGGCGCCTGCTGCACCGCCTGCAGCCGGCCCTCGCGTTCGCGGAACAGGCCCTGCTGGCCACCAACCCAGAGACCGTGGCTGCCGGGTTCTTCGATCAGGGCATAGACGCCCCCGTGCAGCGGCAAACCGCCCGCCGGATGCACACGCTCCAGTGCCGGGGCCTCGGGGCTCTCCAGGCGATAGAGCCCTTCCTGCATGCCCAGCCAGACCTCGCCACTGGCGCGCAGCAGGAGGCGTTGTGCCCGTCCGCCGTCCATCGGCCAGTCGCGCAGCAGCCGGCCATTGGCGGCGCGGTGCTCCAGCCGGCCGCCGCCGGCCATCCACAGGCTGCCATCGGGCGCCTCGGCCAGTGACTCGACCACGCTGCTGCGCTCGCGCGGCCAGACTCCCAGAGTGGCCAGACCCCCGCCCGGGCGGCCATCCAGACGCACCACGCGACCGGTCTGCGTGGGCGCCAGCACCTCGCCATTCTTCAAGGTCAGCAGCGCGCGCACATCGATCTCGGCCAAGGGGCTGGCCTGGTTCGCATCGGCGCCGCGCACGGCCAGCGCCGGGTGGTGCTGATGGCGCTGCAGGCCCAGGCCGTAACCGGTCACCCACATCGCACCACCTTGGTCACGCAGCAGGCCGCTGATGTCATTGCCCGCCAGGCCCGCCAGGCGGCGCGGGTCATGGCGCAGCCGGGCCTCGATCTCGCCGCTGGCCGCGTTCACCCACAGCAGGCCGCTCTTGGTGCCGACCCAGAGCCGCCCATCACCGGCCTCGGCAAGTGCCTGCACCGGTGTCTTCAGGTCCGGCTGAACCCAGCGCACGCGATCCTGCTCGACGACGCCCAGCCGCCCATCCTGCGTGCCCAGCCACAAGCGGCCATCACGCCCCTCGGCCAGCGCCAACACCGGTGTGCCCTGATCCAGCCCCGGCAGCGGCAGGGACCCCCACACGCCCGCGCGCAGCCTTGAGAGCCCGCGCCAATGGCCAGCCCAGACCGTTCCATCGGCGCCCACGCACAGCGCCAGCACTCGGCTCTCGGGCTCGCCCTGCCAGCGCAGATCCTGCGGCTCGAAGCGGCGCGTGGCCGGCGTATAGCGATGCAATCCCTGGCCCAGCGTGCCCACCCAGACAGCGCCGTTGCCATCTTCCGCCAGCGCCCGTATCGGTGCATGGGGCCCGGCCTCGCCCTTGGCGCTGCCATGCGACTCGAGGCGATCCTGCGTGGGATCGTAGGCCTTCAGGCCCAGAAACTCGGTGCCGATCCACATCCGCCCGTCGCGGGCCGAGCTCAGTGCCCGCACCCAGCCCAAATTGCGCTGCGTGTTGGTCTCGCCCGCCTGCTCGATGGTCCGCAGCCGGTAGCCGTCATAGCGAGTCAGCCCGCGGCTGGTGGCGACCCAGATGAAGCCGGCACGGTCTTGAGCCAGGGTCGGGACGGTGTTTTGAGGGACCGGGACGCTGCGGAATTGGACATCCAGCGACTCGGCCACCGGGGCCGCAGGCGCGGCAGCCACGCCGAACAAGAGGAACAACAGGCAGGCCAGGCTGCGGAAAGAGGAACGCATGAGACGAATCGTAAGGAACGACCCGAAGCGTACCGGGCCTGGCAGCCAGGTATCAACGATAAAACGTGCAGTTGTTCCGGGTGCGGCGCTGCTTCTCGGTTTTCGCGGCATCGTTGGCGCAGGCCGGCCCCGCTGCGACGTTCTTCAGTTGAAGGTCGGGCCCTTTTCCGGCGGCCGGCTGCGATCCATCTCGCGGGCGCCCGCCGCATCGGTGCGACGCAGCAGCCGCTCGGTGGTCTTGCGCGGCAAGCGGCTGCCGGTGAGCGTCTCCTCCTCTTCCTTGCCATCGGCCGCGGCCAGCGAGGTGCCGGCAGCGGCCGCTGACGAGGTCGGCTCGGGCGCAGCGCAGGCCCCGAGCAGGGCCGGCAAGGCCGCAGCGAGGGCACAGGCCAGGATGTTGAAAGGGCGCTTCATGGGCAGTTCTCCCTGCGGATTTGGTGAGTGTCAAGCATATACGGGATCGAGCTGCGGCCGGGCGGGAGCTTGGAGTTTGGCCATCCAACGGAGGATCTGCTGGGCGCCCTGCGCAGCATCACGGCCTTGTGGCCAGGTACAAACCTGTTAGCCGAGAATTGATCCCAGAACGCGACAAAACGCAGGGCGGAATCGGTTCGAGGATCGGGGGGACCGGAAATGCTTGTCGAGCATGCCGACGACAAGTCAATGAGGCTGGCGTTGCTGGAGGATCTGCAGCGCTGCAGCCTGCTCGACAAACGTCAATGCGACTGGCTCAGTGATGAGCACTACCGCATCAAACCGGGTATCCAGAGGGAGCGCGATGCTGGCTTCTACCTGAATAATTAGACGCCCCGATCGCGCCTCACGACCATGGGGCAACGGGGCCGACACCTGCTGCACACGCCCGTTCAGCTCAGCCCCCCAAGGGCCAAATCAAGCCATGCGCAAAAGCCTCAAGCTGCGCGACGCCGGGTGAGCGTGGCGCCCAGGCCTGCCAAGGCCACCAGTGCCAACGCCAGGGATTGCGGTTCGGGCACCGCATTGGCCTGCCTCAACACGTCGCCGGAGCGCACGGCGGCGGCGTAGTTGCGATAGTCCTTGTAGTTGCGGCCCTGGCTGCCGTCGCTGGTGTAGAAGGCCCAGGCATCGCCCGCACCCTGCGACACGTACTCCGTACCGGACCAATTTCCATTGGCCTGCATGTTGTCGAAATAGGCCGTGTTGCTAAGGCCCCAGTTGCCGCCGTAGTCGCGTGTGCCGTCGGTCTTGACGAAGGCCTTGTTGCCCAGCACGTCGTAGTACAGATGCGCCCACTCGCTGTAGGCGCTGCCCACTTGGGTCTGGACGTTGTAGCCGCAGTCGGTTTTGTAGGTGGAATAGTTGCAGCCCGCCGCGCCGCTGTCGATCACGGCAGGCAGGCGCCAGTCGTCAAAGCCGCCGGTCGTGAGGGCATCGGCCCAGGCCACCGCGGCGCTCCAGTTCATCGTGCCCGTGCTCATGGCCCGCTGCCAGGTGAGGTCGGCCTGGGTGTCATAGAAGAAGGCTGCGCTGCCGTCGCCCAGGGCCACAGCGTGGCCGTTGATGTCACGGGCGCGCAGCGTGCCATTGGTGCCGTCGGTGCCCCACCAACTCCCTTGGCTGGTGACGGGTGCGGCCTGGGCGGCCAGGCTGGCAAGCAGCAGCGTGGCGGCGAGCAGGCGGTTCAGTGGCGTCGTCATGTCGAATTCCTCCATTGCAAGGCGGCCAGTGTCCGGTTCGGGTATCGTCCGAGCCCTCGTCAAGACTGATGAGCCCCCCGCATTTAAGGGGGCTTTGTCGCCTACCCCAGCGCGCCCAGCCGCCTGAGCATGGCGCTTTGGCGCTGGCTGCCCGTCTTGGCCAGAAGGTTGGCAATGTGCGTGCGCACCGTGGTGAGCCTGATGCCGAGGCTGTCGGCCACCTCCTGCGCGCCAAGCCCATCTGCCAGGGCCTGTGCCACGCAGAGCTCGGTTTCGGTCAGCCCGAAGTGCTGCCGAAGCAGGCCGCCGTTTGGCCGCAGGGCCGCCGGGCGCAGCGACAGCACAGCGCAGGCCTGCTGTTCGCGCAGCAGGGCGTCGAAGCCGGCGTTGACGCGCTGGATCGACAGCACATGGGCGGCCCGCGGCGCTTCGTCCTGAACCGCCTGCGCATCAAGCATCAACTCGAAACCGGGCACGTCGACAAGGCGCCCGAGGAGGCCGGCCAAGGCCTGCCATCGGCCGCCGATACTGGCCTGTGCCCATGCGCCGCCTGCCAGGCGTATCAGTCGGCCCTCGCGAAGCAGGCCGTGCGCCACGTGATTGGCGCGCAGAACCTGGCCGCCCAGGTCGAGGAACACCATGGGCAGTTCCATGCGCTCGAACAGCTCCATGAGGCTCTGGCCGGCGGTGAGCTGCGGCGCAAGCCGTCGATGCAGGGCCAGCACGCGCCGGGCATGCGGCACCAGCGCCCGGGCTGCTTCCTTGGCCAACGGCCGGACCGGCGTCTGGTCCTCGCCGCGGATATAGCTCAGGTAGGTCTGGGCCATGCTGTCCGCCTGGGGCGACTCCAGCACGCCGCCGACCACGTCGAAATGGCCATGCGGTGTGCAGTACTCATGCCAGAAGCGCGTGCGTGACAGGGTCTCGGCCGTCACCAGTTCGCTGCCGAGGAAGACGTCGCCCGCCTTGCCTATGCCCTGCGCCACTGCGGCACGCACCCATTCATCTTCTGCTGCGTAGTGGGCGTGGTAGGTGACATGGGCCTCATCACTGATCCCGTGGGAGGCGACGAAATGGCAGCCGGGCGCGAGCACGTTGTCCGTGCTGAAGATGACCACCTTGTTCGCGTCGAAGTCGGATGTGAACGCGGCCAGAGCGTTCGCCAGCGCATCACGGTCGCCTGCAGCGGCGTAGAGCGCGTCGATGCGGCTCTCCCAGTCGTTGCTCATGGTTCCCTCTCAACAACGGACCTCAAACGTCAATATTCGCCGCCCTCAACGCATTCTGCTCAATGAAGTTGCGGCGCGGCTCGACCTCGTCGCCCATCAGCATGGTGAACACGCGGTCGGCTTCGATGGCGTCGTCGATCTGCACGCGCA
>JADMJJ010000050.1 GCA_018780645.1 Burkholderiaceae bacterium | reverse complement strand
GTGCACCAGTCGGTCTGGAAGGACGGCAAGAACCTGTTCGCCGGTGACGGCTATGCCGGCCTCTCCGACTTCGCGCTGTACTACATCGGCGGCATCATCAAGCACGCCCGCGCGCTGAACGCCATCACCAACCCCGGCACGAACTCGTACAAGCGCCTGGTGCCCGGCTTCGAAGCCCCGGTGAAGCTGGCCTACTCGGCCAAGAACCGCTCGGCCTCGATCCGCATCCCCTATGTGGCCAACCCCAAGGGCCGTCGCGTGGAAGCCCGCTTCCCCGATCCCCTGATGAACCCCTATCTGGGTTTCGCCGCCCTGCTGATGGCCGGTCTGGACGGCGTGGAGAACAAGATCCACCCGGGCGAAGCCGCCACCAAGGATCTGTACCACCTGCCGCCGGAAGAAGACGCGAAGATCCCGACCGTCTGCCACAGCCTGGACCAGGCCCTGGAGCATCTGGACAAGGACCGTGCCTTCCTGACCAAGGGCGGCGTGTTCACCGATGCTTACATTGATGCCTACATCGACCTGAAGATGCAGGAAGTCACGCGCTTCCGCATGGCCACGCACCCGGTCGAGTTCGATATGTACTACAGCGCCTGATCTGCATTCGGGGGTCTCGAACCCCCGGACGGAAACAGCAAGGGACAACCTCGGTTGTCCCTTTTTCGTTCTGGCTCTGGCTTGGGCCACAATCCGGCCGTGGCCGATAGAGGCCGGGTACTGACATCGGTTGCGGCCTTCGCTGCGACCTGGAGGCTTTGAATGACCAGGGATACATCGTCGCGCTCAACCGGGATTCTCGGACTCACGGCCGTGATTGCAGGCCTTTGTCTGCCCGTGGCCGCTGCCGCCCAGGGCAACTCCATCGTCTATCGCTGCCCCGGCCCGCCGGTGCTCTACACCGATGCGCTGAGTGCCAAGGAAGCGCAGGACAAGGGCTGCCGCACGATAGAGGGCGCGCCGATCACGGTGATGCAGACCAGCAAGCCCAAGGCGGTGCCAAATCCTGCCAATGCGACGCCTGCAAGTGCGGCCTCGCGCCCCGGGGACACCCGCATCGATCCGGCCCAGCAGAAGAGCCGCGACAGCGATGCCCGCCGCATTCTCGAAGCCGAGCTGCGCAAGGAAGAGGAGCGCCTGCAGGCGCTGCAAAAGGAATACAACGGCGGCGAGCCCGAGCGCCGGGGTGACGAGCGCAACTACCAGCGCTATATCGATCGTGTGGCCGAAATGAAGGCCAGCATCAGCCGCAAGGAAAGCGATATCGCCGCGATCAAGCGCGAGCTCAGCAAGCTTGGCTCCTGAGCCCGATGCCACACATGGATGATCCGGTTCGGGAGCCTCACCCGCATTTCTCTGCATTCGACCTGTTGACGACGATGATCGCCATCGTCGGCGCAGACGGCCAGTGCCTGTTCGCCAATGCCGCTTTCGAGACCAATCTGGGCCTGTCGCGCCGGGCGATGCTGAAAAGCAATCTGTTCGACACCTTCACCGACCCCAAGACCG
The DNA here is from genome assembly GCA_018780645.1 of Burkholderiaceae bacterium. GTDB lineage: Bacteria > Pseudomonadota > Gammaproteobacteria > Burkholderiales > Burkholderiaceae_C > Paucibacter. Next base: position 2,498 of record JADMJJ010000050.1, on the reverse strand, counting down.
TGCGCGACACGGTCCACGCGGTGGCGCAGAACCAGTTCTCGAACAGCCGCTTCGAGGGTCAGCTGCGACGCGGCGCCAGCCTGCACACCGACTTGCTGCCGGTGCACGTGATCGTCACGCAGATGGACGGCCCCAGCCAGGTGCTGCTGGAGCTGATCGAGATCGAGCAACAGACCCGGCAGGACCGTGAGGAGCGTGCACTCGGCCAGGCCCAGGCGACCAAGGAGCTGATACGGAACCTGGCGCACGAGATCAAGAATCCGCTGGGCGGCATACGCGGCGCGGCGCAGCTGCTAGCGATGGACCTGGAATCGCCCGAGCTGACCGAGTACACCGACGTGATCGTCCACGAGGCCGACCGCCTGCAGACGCTGGTGGACCGGCTGCTCGCCCCGCACCGCAACGCCCAGGTGGTGGGCGACGTCAACATCCACGAGGTCTGCGAGCGGGTGCGCTCGCTGGTGCTGGTCGAGCACCCTCGCGGGTTGAAGATCGTGCGTGACTACGACACCTCGCTGCCCGATTTCCGCGGCGACCGCGAACAGCTGATACAGGCGGTGCTGAACATCGTGCAGAACGCCGCCCAGGCGCTGGTCGAGCGCATTGCGGCGGGGGATGCTTGTATCGTTCTGCGCACACGCGTGGCGCGCCAGGTGACTTTGGGCAAGACCCGCTGGCGCCTGGCATTGGAATTGCATGTAGAGGACAACGGCCCGGGTGTACCCCCGGACATCCGCGATCGCATTTTCTATCCCTTGGTGACAGGGCGCGACGGCGGCTCTGGCTTGGGGCTCACACTGGCGCAGACCTTCGTCCAGCAACACCAAGGGACGATCGCCTGCGACAGCGAACCAGGACGGACCGATTTTCTGATCACCTTGCCCTTGCCCTGACCGTGGTTGGGGGCGCGATGGGAGTCCCGCATGAAGTCGATCTGGATTGTTGACGACGACCACTCGATACGATTTGTTCTCGAAAAAGCACTGGCCCGCGATAACCTGCCGGTGCGCAGCTTCAGCAATGCCCGCGACGTGCTCGCGGCCCTGGAAGACGACAGTCCCCAGGTGCTGGTCTCCGATATCCGCATGCCCGGCGGCTCCGGCCTGGATTTGCTGGCCCAGGTCAAGGAGCGCCTGCCGAAGCTGCCGGTGATCGTGATGACGGCCTACTCCGATCTGGACAGTGCCGTGTCCGCGTTCCAGGGCGGCGCATTCGAATATCTGCCCAAACCGTTTGACGTGCCCCGTGCCGTTGAACTGATACGCCGTGCCCAGGAAGAAAGCCTGCGCGAGGCGGTGCAGGAGGAGCGCGACGCGCTGATGCCCGAGATGCTGGGCCAAGCCCCGGCGATGCAGGATGTGTTCCGCGCCATCGGCCGGCTGAGCCAGTCGGTCGTCACGGTGCTGATCACCGGCGAGTCCGGCTCGGGCAAGGAGCTGGTCGCGCGCGCGCTGCACAAACACAGCCCGCGTTCGGAAGGGCCCTTCGTGGCCATCAACACCGCGGCGATTCCGAAGGACTTGCTTGAGTCCGAGCTGTTCGGCCACGAGCGCGGCGCCTTCACCGGCGCCCAGGCCTCGAGGCGCGGCCGCTTCGAGCAGGCCGACGGTGGCACCCTGTTCCTTGATGAGATCGGCGATATGCCGCTGGACCTGCAGACGCGGCTGCTGCGTGTGCTGTCCGACGGCCAGTTCTACCGCGTCGGCGGCCACAGCCCGCTGCGCAGCACCGTGCGTGTGATCGCGGCCACCCACCAGAATCTGGAGGATCGCGTCAAGCAGGGCGCGTTCCGCGAAGACCTGTTCCACCGCCTCAACGTGATACGCCTGCGCCTGCCGGCGCTGCGCGAGCGCCGGGAAGACATCTCCACCCTGGCGCGCTTCTTCTTGCAGAAGAGCGCGGTCGAGCTGGGTGTCGAAGCCAAACGTTTGAGCGATGCGGCACTGGCCCGGCTGGAGGTGTTCGACTTCCCCGGCAATGTGCGCCAACTGGAGAATATCTGCCACTGGCTGACGGTGATGGCGCCCACCCAGGTGGTCGAGCCCAAGGACCTGCCGCCGGAGCTGCTGCAGGACGAGGCCCCGGCCGAGACATTGACTGCCGATTCAGCGCCGGCCAGCACCACGGCACAAGCCCATCTGCCCACGCCGCTGGTGCCGCTGCGCGAGCTGGGCACCGGTGTGCAGGACCCCTGGCTGATGGAGCTCAAGCGCGAGGCCCAGCACCTGCTGGAGCGTGGCGTGAAAGACGTCTGGGACGTGCTCAGCAAACGCTTCGAGGCGCAGCTGATTCACTGCGCGCTGGAGCAGACCCGCGGCCGCCGCATCGAGGCCGCGCAGAAGCTGGGCATAGGCCGCAACACCATCACGCGCAAGATCCAGGAGCTGGGTTTGGACGATTGATACGCTGACTGGTCCCGGATTGCATCCGGGCTACGGGGTGTGAAGTAGATTCTATGGAGCAGCGCAAGCCCCGCGAAGGCGTTGAGGATCAAAACT
>JADMJJ010000055.1 GCA_018780645.1 Burkholderiaceae bacterium | reverse complement strand
CCGAAGGGACCGGCCCAAGCTTCAGCCCGCAGTGGCCGGCCCCCCGCCCCCTCTGCCGCCGCACAACAGCGAGGCGCAAATCACCACAACCCAGCGGCAAATGGACCAGTTTCATTGCAGCGCAAACCCCACACCTTCCAGCGCCGTGTGCAGCGCCACCGCCTGCGCCACCGACAAGCGTGTGAGCGGCGCACGCACACGCTGCCAGGCCGGGTCGTGGAAGCCTTGGGCCAGCACCTCCTTCAGCGCGGCAATCATCGGATAGCCCTGGACGATCTGGCGCACCCGGTCAACCTCGGCCTGCAGGGCCGGGCCCTCGGCGCTGCTCCATTGCACGACCAGACGGCTGATGCGCCCCGGGTTGATATTGACGGTGGCCGAGATGCAGCCGCGCGCGCCCAGCGGCCGGGTGCGGGAGATGAAGCTCTCCGAGGCGGGGAAGATCGCCAGGCCCGGGAAGCGGGCCAACATCGTTTGCAGGTTGTCCCAGTCGCCCGAGCTGTCCTTGATGCCGACGACGATGCCGGGGAAGTCACGAAGCAGGCGCTGGATGACCGCATGGGTGATGGGCACGCCCGACAGCGCGGGGATGTGATACAGGTACAGGCGCAGCCGCGGATCGGCGATGCGCTCGATGACGTCGGCGTAGTAGGCATACAGACCCTCGTCGGTGATGCCCTTGTAGAAGAACGGCGGCAGCATCAGCACGCCGGCGCAGCCGTGGGCCACTGCATGGCGGCTCAGCAACGCGGTCTCCTGCGCCGAGCAGGCGCCGGTGCCGGGCAGCATGCGGGCGGGCGGCAGACCCGCCTCGACCAGAGCGTCGAGCAGCTCCATCCGCTCGGTGCCGGCCATCGAATTGGCCTCGCTGTTGGTGCCGAACGGGGCCAGTCCCGCGCCCTGCTCCAGCAACCAGCGGCAATGGGCGATGAAGCGGGCCGTGTCGGGGCTGCCATCAGCAAGAAAGGGGGTGACGACGGGCGCAAACGCCCCGGTCAAGACATCGGTGACCATGGGTATCTCCAGGAATGAAATGGGGAAGCGCCTGGGAGGCGCCGTGCGGCGGACGCCGCTAGGAAGGGCAGGGCGCGAGGCCGCGGCTGAAGTCCAGCAGCTGCTCGCCAAAGGCGTCGTCATCGCCGCTATCGATATGCGCGACGATGGACGTGTGGTTGTGCTCAGGCAACCAGATCGAGCGCGGCGCCCTTCCCTGAGCCAGGCCGACGCGGTGGCAGAACTCCGCCGCGTACACATCCAGCCAGGGGTTCTCGTACTGGGCCACCGCCACCAGGGCCGGCACCTTCAGGTTCGCGGCATGGGTGACGGCCGAGTCGGGCTCGTAGCGGGCCTCGTCTTCACCGAAATAGGCCCGCACGCCGGCGGCATTCGGATTGTCGGTCCGCACATCGGCACGGAGCCTTGCGCTGATCAGCACCACGCCGGCGACTTGCGGCAGCACCGGCTGCACGCGTGGATCGCAGGCATAGCTGGCCACATGAGCGCCGCCTGCCGAGTGGCCGACGAGCACGATGCGCCGTGCATCGCCGCCGAAGCTGGCCGCATGGGCACGCACCCAGTCCACCGCCAGGGCCAGGTCTTGCGCACCAGCCGGGAACGGCGCCTCGGGCGCCAGCCGGTACTCGACATTGATGCCGACGAAGCCATGACGCGCAAAGAAGCGCGGCACGTTGCCGTAGACCTGCTCGGAGGGGTTCATCTGGCCGCGCAGAAACGCGCCGCCGTGGACGAACATCATGATGGGCAGCTGCGCGCCGGGCTCTTGCGCCTCCAAGCCCTGGTAGATGTCCAAGCGCTGGCGTGGGTGATCGCCATAGGCCTGGTCGCGCTGGATCGCCAAGCCCGGTAGCGGCCGGTCGGCCAGCACAGCGCTGTAGGCACGGACCACCTGGTCGCGGTGGCTGTTGATGTCGGTTGCCCAGCGGGGGCCCATCTCGCGCAGCAGCGCTTGAAGGTCGGTTTTCATGTCAGTGACACACCACATCAGCATTTGAGCGGCAGGGACGAGGGCGAGCCGGCCGCTGCGGGCTGAAGCATCGTCCGGCCCTGGACGGACCTGACTTCGGCTTCTTTATGCCCGCTGCGACCGGCACGCCCTCATCCCTGCTGCAACTAGTGTGCAGGCTCGCGGGGCCAGAAGACGCGCGCGCCAGCCGGGGTTGGCGGCCACCAGCGCATCCGCAGTGGCCGGCCCCCCGCCCCCTCTGCCGCCACACAACAGCAAAACGCTCGGTCCACTTCATCTCAGTACACGCCCATCAGCTTGGACAATTCCGAGATGTACTCGCCATAGCGCGGGTCCAGCTTGATCGTCTCCGGCATGCGCGGGCGCGGCAGGTCGATGGCCACCTCGCGCACGACACGGCCGGGTCGGCCCGACATCACCAGCACGCGGTCCGACAGGAACACCGCCTCGGCAATGCTGTGCGTGACCAGCAGCACGGTCTGGCGCTGCTCCTGCCAGATGCGCAGCAGCTCGACGTTGAGCTTGTCGCGGGTCAGCGCGTCGAGCGCGCCGAAGGGCTCGTCCATCAGCAGGATCTGCGGGTCCAGCGCCAGGATCTGGCCTATGGCCGCGCGTTGGCGCATGCCGCCCGACAGCTGGTGCGGATGGTTGTTCTCGAAGCCCTTGAGCCCCAGCATCTCGGTCAGCTGGGCGATCTTGGGCGCGGCCTGGTCCTCCGGAATCTTGCGCAGCTTGGCTCCCAGCGCGAGGTTCTGGCCGACGGTCAGCCAGGGCAGCATATTGCTGCTCTGGAACACCACGCCGATCTCGGGGCTGGGGCCGGCGACGCGCTTCTGGTTGACCAGCACCTCGCCGCCCTCGTAGGGCGTCAGCCCGGCGACGATGCGCAGCAGGGTGCTTTTGCCGCAGCCGCTGGGGCCCAGTATCGACACGAACTCGTGCGGGGCGATGGCCAGGTCGACCGACTCCAGTGCCTTGACCTCATGCTTGCCGGCAAAGGTCTTCAGCACATTCTTCACCGCAATCGCGGGCTTGTTCTGTTCGCTCATCACCGTTCTCAGAAGGAAATGCCACGCCACCAGACGGCGCGAGCCAGGCGTTCGACCACCGCATAAAGGGCCACGGCCAGGGCGGTGATGACCAGGATGGCGGCGAACATCAGATCGGTCTGGCCGTTGGCCGTGGCCATGGTCATCAAATGGCCCAGGCCCTCCTCGGCACCAATGAACTCACCGACGATGGCGCCGATCACTGCCAGCGGCATCGCGACCTTGACGCCATCGACAAAAGCCGGCAGCGCGGCGGGCACCTGCAGGCGCCAGAAGAAGTCCCAGCGCGAGGCGCCCAGCGCCCGGAAGTGCTCGTCCAGATTGATGGCCACGTTCTGCATGCCGCCCAAGGTGGCGATGACGATGGGGAAGAAGGCGAACAGAAACGTAGCCGCCACCTTGGACGCGAAGCCATAGCCGAACCAGACGATCATCAGCGGCGCCAGCGCGATCTTGGGCATGCTTTGCAGCGCGGTGATCAGCGGGTAGAGCGTGCGCCGGGCAAAGGCGCTGATGTGTATCAGCACGCCCAGCAGCACACCGCCCACCACGGCCGCCACAAAGCCGACCAGCACCTCGACCGTGGTCACCCAGGTGTTGCTGAGCAGCGGTTCGCGGGCATTCCAGCCGGCGATCAGCACGTCGCTGAACGGCGGCAGCAGATAGCGGCGCACGCCCAGCCAGCCCACACCGAACTCCCACAGCAGGGCCAGCAGGCCCCAGAAGGCAATCGCCTCCAACCAGCGCTTGGCCATGGCTTACTTCTTTCCCTGCTTGGCCGCCACCACGGCAGCCGGCGGTGGCACGACGAAGCGCTCGAAGCGCCATTGATCGAACGAGTCGATATTGCGCTCCCAGACCTTGGCTTCGTAGGGGCGATCAGGGCCGATCTGCGTCATCTCGCAGTAGAGCTCGACGTTGTTGCCGTCCGGGTCCTTGAACACCAGGAACAGGTTCTCGCCCGGGCCGTGCTTGCCGATGCCGCGCACGATCTCGATGCCATGGGCCTGCAGCACGCGCACCGCGCGCTCCATCTCGGCCAGGTCATCGACCAGATACGAGAAGTGCTCGACGCCGGGCCGGCTGTAGCGCGGCAGATCATTGATGTCGGGCGAGTCCTTCGGGATTTGCGACAGCGCCAGATCATGGTGGTCACTGCTGGCGCGCAGAAACACCATCTGGTCGCTGATCCAGTCGGAGACGGTCAGGCCCATCACTTCGGTGTAGAACTTCACCGAGGCGTGGATGTCGCGCACCATCAGCACGATATGGCCGAGGCGGCGGGGGCGCAGTGTTTCCATGGCTGTCTCTCCGTCTTGGATCAGTCGATGAATCGATTCGTGTAGACCTCGCCGCCGCGCACCGAGGCGGTGACGTTGAAGGCCTTCTTGGCGAACTCGATCGTGCCGTGCATGCGGTCGGCGCGGATATAGCCCAGCTTCTTGCTGTCGGCGCTCGGGTCGCCAATGATGGACACCGTTTCCTTGATCTGCTTGAGCAGGATGTCTCGGGCCAGCAGGCGGTTGTTGGCGACGATCAGGTCGGCCGCGCCCTCCGGGTCCTGGCGCATGAACTCGTAGCCCTTGTAGGTGGCCTTGACGAAGCGCTTGACCAGATCCGGGTTGGTCTCGATCAGCTTCTCGCTGGTGACGATGCCATTGCCGTAGATGTTCAGATTGAAGTCGCGATAGCGCAGCATGCCCAGCGTCTTCTGCTCGCGCGCGGCCAGCCATTCGAGCAGCGGCTTGTTGGCGCCCTCCCAGCATTCGGCCAGGTCGATGCGGCCCTCCATGAAGGACGGGTTGATCACCGACGGGTCCAGGCGCAGCAGCTTCACATGATTGGCCGGCAGGCCGTTGGCGCCCAACCAGGCCGGCACGATGTTCTGCAGCGGCGAGGCACCGCCGCCGCCGAGGCTCAGGCCCTTCAGATCGGCCAGCGTGCGCAGCTTGCGTTTGGGCGTTTCCACATAGCACAGCGCCGCCGGCCAGACGGTGTTGATGGCACCCACCATCACCGTCTTGCCGCCATTGGCGCGGTTCAGCATCACGCTGATCGGGTCGCCATAGCCAAATTCAAACAACCCCTGGTCCACCTCGTTGACGGTGCGCTGGCCGCCATAGCCGCGCTGCGCCGTCACCTCCAGGCCCGCCTCGGCATAGAAGCCCTTGGCGGCGGCCACCAGCACGCCGCCGGTGCTGCCCTGGGGCAGCCAGGCGAGGTTGAACTTGACCTTGTCCAGGGCCTGAGCGGCGGGGCTGAGCAGGGCGGCGCAAGCGAGCAGCAAGGGCGCCAAGGTAGTGCGAAGTGTGAACATGGGATTTCTCTTTCTGGGAGCTAGGCGGCCACGACGCGATTGCGCAGGCTGCCGATCTGTTCGATGCTGGCCATCATCACATCACCGGCCTGCAGGTAGACGCCGCGCCCCATGCCCACGCCGGTGGGCGTGCCGGTGGCGATCAGGTCGCCGGGCTTCAGGGTCAGCAACGAAGACAGGTAGGCGATCTGCTCGGCAATATTGAAGATCATGCCCTCGGCCGTGTCGTCCTGCATGGTCTGGTCATTGACATCCAGGCGCATGCGCAGCTTCTGCGGCTCGGCAATGCATTGTCGCGGCACCACCCAGGGGCCCATGGGGCCGAAGGTGTCGAAGCTCTTGCCGCGGAACCAGTCATGCGTGAACGGGTAGTCGCTGCGGCGGTTCAGGTCGCGGGCGCTGATGTCGTTGAACACTGTGTAGCCGGCGATCACCTCGTGCGCCTGCGCTACCGTCACGTGCCGGCACTGGCGGCCGATGACCACACCCAGCTCGACCTCCCAGTCCAGCTTTTGCGTCTCGGCCGGCTTGACGACATCGTCGCCGCTGCCGATCACGCTGGTATCGGCCTTCATGAAGCAGTAGGGCGCGCTTTCGCTGCGCGGCGCCAGCTTAGTGCCCATCTCGCGCGCATGCTCGTAGTAGTTCGATGCGGCGCCGAAGATGCGCGCCGGGCGGTAGGGGGCGAGCAGCTTGTAGCTGCCTTCGGCGAGAGGCTGGATGCGACCGGCGGTGCGCTCGGCGGCGAGCTTGGCGGCCAGCGCTTCGACAGCGGCGCGGTGCGTCTCCCACTGCTCCATCACGCCCTGCGTGCCCTGCAGCAGGGGGTTGGCGTCCGAGCCCAGCGCGGCCACGTCATACAGTTGCTGATCCAGCACCAGGGCGGCGCGAGGGCCGCTGCCCTGCTCGTAGGAGGCTATCGCATACCAGTTCAAGGCAAATCCTTTCAGTGCATTCAAGGGCAGCGCGTTGCTGCGTTGTGAATACAATAACATCATCATGTATACATGACAAGCCATTTGGGGAACACCCTGAGGGCCAGTGCGCAAATCGTTCAGGAGAACCCAGATGCTCAAACGCGAAACCCTGTTAGTCCTGATTCCGCTGCAAGCGCCGTTTGTGGCCGCGCTCAGCGAGCTGTATGAGCTGATCTACGAACCGGCCGGCCACAGCGCGGCGCTGTGGCAACGGCTGCAGGGCAATACGGTACGGGCGGTGCTCACCAACGGCACGACGGGCTTCAGCGAGGCGCAGATGGCGCTGCTGCCGGCCCTGGGTCAGATCTGCAGCTGGGGCGCCGGTTACGAGAACATCGATATGGCAGCGGCACGCTCCCGTGGCATCGGCGTCAGCCACGCACCGGGCATCAACAACGCCACCGTGGCCGATCACGCGCTGGCGCTGATGCTGGGGCTGTCACGCGGCCTGGTGGCGCTGGACGCGGCCGTCAAGCGCGGCGATTGGCAGAGCAGCCGGGCCGAGCGGCCCACGATCAACGGCCGCCGCCTGGGCCTGCTGGGCATGGGCAATATCGGCCAGCAGATCGCGCGCCGCGCGGCCGGATTCGACATGCAGATCGCCTACTGCACACGCACGGCCAAACCCGGGCTGCCCTGGCGCTATATCGAATCGCTGCTCACGCTGGCGACGGAGTCCGACTACCTGGTGCTGGCCTGCCCCGGCGGCGCGGCAACCCGCCATCTGGTCAACCGCGCGGTGCTGCAGGCGCTCGGGCCCGAGGGCTTTCTGGTCAATATCGCTCGCGGCAGCGTGGTCGATACCGAGGCCCTGATCGCGGCGTTGCAGGCCGACGAGATTGCCGGCGCCGCGCTCGATGTGCTCGATGGCGAGCCCGTGGTGCCACCCGCCCTGGCCGCATCAAGCAAGGTGCTGCTCACACCCCATGTCTCTGGCCGCTCGCCCGAGGCGCAGCGCGCCCAACTGGCCTGCGCGATGGGCAATCTGGCGGCCTTCTTTGCGGGGCGGGAGCTGCTGACGCCAGTGCCTTGATGCTGGGCGAAGGGACTCAGGCGATGCTGGCGTGTATCGCGTCCCGCACGCGCGGGTAGATCTGCTGGTTCCACTTGCGGCCGCTGAACACGCCGTAGTGGCCCACGCCGGTCTGGATGTGGTGGGTCTTCAGATAGGGCCGGATGCTGGGGCAGAGGTCTTGCGCGGCCACCGTCTGGCCCACAGCGCAGATGTCGTCGCGCTCGCCTTCGACCGTCATCAGCGCGGTGCGGCGTATCGCGGCCGGATTGACGAGGCGGCCGCGGTACATCAGCTTGCCCATCGCCAGGTCATAGGTCTGGAACACCTTCTCCACCGTCTCCAGATAGAACTCGGCCGGCAGGTCGTTGACGGCCAGATACTCGTCGTAGAACAGCTGTATCGTGCGCGCCTCGTCGGTGCGGCCCTCCAGCAGATGCTCGTACATCTGCTTGAACGACTGCTTGTGGCGTTCCGGGTTCATGCTCAGGAAGGCCGTCAGCTGCAGAAAGCCGGGATACACACGACGGCCGAAGCCGGCGTGCGGCAGCGGCACATGGCTGACCAGGTTCTTCTCGAACCAATCGATGGGCTTCGCTGTAGCCAGCCGGTTGACCTCGGTCGGGTTGACGCGGCAGTCCACCGGGCCGGCCATCAAGGTCAGGCTGCGCGGCTGAGCGGGGTGATCGTCCTCGGCCATCAGCGCGGCGGCGGCGAGCGCGGCCACGCAGGGCTGGCAGACGGCCACCACATGGGTGCCCGGGCCCATCGTGGCGATGAACTGCATCATGTAGTCGATGTAGTCGTCGAGGCTGAAGCCGCCGTGGCTCAGCGACACATCACGGGCGTTGTGCCAGTCGGTGATGAAGACGTCGTGGTCCTGCAGCAGCGTGCGCGCGGTCTCGCGCAGCAGCGTGGCGAAATGACCCGACAGCGGCGCGACCAGCAGCACACGCGGCTGGTCGGCGTCAGCGGCGCTCAGACCCTCCTTGCGAAAGTGCAGCAGGGTGCCGAAGGGCAGCTGCTGCACCGGTACCTCGGTCACCGGCACGGGCTGGCCGTCAACGATGGCCTCGGTGATGTCGTAGGCCGGGCGGGCATGGGTCAGGCGCAGGCGCGAGACCACATCACAGGCGGCGGCCAGGGTGCGCACCGTCGTCTTCTCCGTCTTTTGGAACCACAGCGAAGCCGCCATGTGCTGAGCCATCAGGCGCAGCGGCGACATCAGGTCAGACTGCATTTGATAGGCTTGATAAAGCATGGTCATGGCCTTCGTTGGAGTCTGCCCCGAGTGAATGCAAGTTGCGAGCCAAGGCCATGGCACAGGGCTTGCATCCGGTACCGGCAGCAGGAGCCTACCCATGAGCAAAGCGGTACTGACGATCAGCAGCAAGAACTACGGCGCCTGGGCCTTGCGAGGCTGGCTGATGGCCAGGTTCGCCAAGCTCGAGTTCACCGAGAATGTGATTTCACCGGACGACCCGGCGATGAAGGCCGAGATGCTGCTGCTCTCGGCCTCGATGCGCGTGCCGGCGCTCGAGCACGAGGGCATACACGTCTGGGACACGCTGGCCATCGGTGAGTATCTGCACGAGGTCAAGCCACGCGCCGGCCTGCTGCCGGCCGACATGGCGGCCCGCGCGCACTGCCGCGCCATCTGCGGTGAGATGCACTCGGGCTTCAGCGCGATGCGCTCGTCGCTGCCGATGAACATCAAGGCCCACTTCCCGAAGTTCAAGGTCTGGTCGCGGGCGCAGAGCGATATAGACCGCGTGCTGACGATCTGGTCCGAATGCCTGGCCACCTATGGCGGGCCCTACCTGTTCGGCAGCAAGCCCGGCATGGCCGATGCGATGTTCGCCCCGGTGGTGACGCGCTTCCTGACCTATGACGTGCCGCTGGACGCCACCTGCACCACCTACTGCAAGCAGATCATGGCCCTGCCGGCGATGCAGGAATGGGTCGATGCGGCGCGCAATGAGCCGGATGAGATCGACGAGTTGGATGCTGAATTTTAGGAAGGCGGGCACCAAGCCGGTGCCCGCCTCTGCAATAGCGTGCGCCGCCGCTCAATTCCAGGGCGTCGGATCCGGAATGGGGCAGACCGGCTCGACGTCTATGGTCTTGAAGTCGGCCGGCGAGACGATCTCCAGATACTCCATATCGGGGGAATAGTCGAACAGGAAGTGCTTGATCCCCGGCCGCTGGTGCACGCAGTCGCCGGCCTCGACCAGCGTCTCCTGATCGTCGTACATGAAGCGGGCCCAGCCCTTGAGCATGATGACGATCTGGAACTCCGCCTCATGGCGGTGCCAGCCTGTGCCTTTTTCGGGCGCCATATTGGCCTTCACCAGGTGCGCGATGACCTTGCCCTGGGTGGCGGCGGCGACGCCCAGATCGCGGTAGAGGAAGAAGTCGCGCAGGCCTCCACTCACATAACCGGTCTGCTCGGGTTTGACATGGGAGAACAGGGTGTCAGCGGTTTCCGACATGAGAAGCTCCTCTTCACACCTGGACAGACCCGGCCAGGCTGCGGTGCAATCGCAGCAAGCATTTCTCGTTCCAGCCCAGGCCCCATCCTGGCTGGCCCGCCAGCACCATCTCTGCCCCAGGGCCAGTCATGATCCGTATCGAACTTCAAATCGAGTTGAACTACACCGTGGGCCCGCAAGGCGCCGACTTCGTGTTCAACATCCACGCCGCGCACACCGCGCACCAGAGCATTTCGGCCGAGAACCTGGTGCTGAGCCAGAACGTCGCCTCGCAGATCCACACCGATCCGATCACCGGCAACCGCTATCTGCGGCTCAGCGCCTTTCCCGGCGAGCTTCGCGTGGCCTATCAGGCGACGGTGGACATCACCCACCACCGCGGCCAGACCGAGCAGATTGCCGAGGTCCCGGTGCGCCTGCTGCCGCCCGAGGTGATGGGTTACGTCTACCCCAGCCGCTACTGCCAGTCGGACCGGCTGCTGAAGCTGGCCAATGACGAGTTCGGCAGCCTGCGCCAGGGCTACAGCCGGGTGCAGACGATTCGCGACTGGGTGCAGCGCCATGTCGCGTTCACCCCCAACACCTCGAACTCCAACACCTCGGCGGTGGACACGCTGATCGGCCGCGCCGGCATCTGCCGCGATTTCGCCCATCTGATGATCGCGCTGTGCCGCGCGATCAACATCCCGGCCCGCTTCACCACCGGCACCGACTATGGCGCCGACCCCGTCCTGGGCCCGCCGGACTTCCATGCCTATGTCGAGGTCTATCTGGGTGGCCGCTGGTACACCTTCGACCCCTCGGGCACGGCCATTCCGATGGGCCTGGTGCGCTTCGGCACCGGGCGCGACGCGGCCGACGTGGCCTTCGCGACCATCTTCGGCGCGGTGCAGTCCGGTGCGCCGCTGATACGGGCCTGGGCCGTCGAGGACGGTGCCCACGGCATACGCCTGCCGCACCACACGCGGGAGGCCCTGTCGTCAGATGACGGACCCCGATTGAGCGCGATCTAGGGTTGTGCCTTGGCCAGTTCGGCGTAAGCGTGGTGCAGCCACAGCTTCAGCCGCTGGCGCTCCATCAGGCCCAGGCCGGCGTTGTCGGGCGCCGAGCCATTGTTCTTGGCCGCCCAGAAGCTGCTGTTGCGCGCGTCTATCTTCTGCATCACCGGGTCATGCAGATGCTTCAGGTCGACGACGCTGGCACCGTAGCTCAGCGCCCGCTCCAGCTGGCCTGATTTCTCCAGCTGGCTGAAGTCATTGCCACGCAGCTGGTTGCGCACCAGCACATAGCGCAGGCGCTGGCCGAAACGGTCAAGCAGCCGAGTCAGCAAATCGACCGAGTCGCGGCCCGAATCCATCACATGCCAGTAGTGCAGCGAGAAGCCGGACAGGTCGGCCATATCGAGCACTCCGGAATCGTCCATCCAGGCCACCAGCGGATCGTGCGTCTGCGCCGCCAGATCGACCAGCACGCGCGAGCCGGGCTGCTCGACGGCCCGCTCGACGATGTGGTCCAGCATCTCGTAGCGGTCCACCAGCACCGGCGAGGCGTAGTCGGCATAGAAGCGCAGCAGGGCGCCATGCGAGCGGTCGGTGTCGAAACCGGTGAAGGGCAGTTCGTGGTCGATGAAGTACTGCGCCAGCACCCGCGCCACCAGCGACTTGCCGACGCCGCCCTTCTCACCGCCGATCAGGTGGATCTTGGAACTTGCGTTCTGGTCGAGCTTCGGAACGTCCATGGGGGGCTGCCGGTTGAGGGTGATGATGGATTGTGCAGCCATCATCGCAATTCGCGTGCCCGGACCGTGGAGAATGCGCTGCATCGCGTGACCGCCGAGAGCCTTGTCAGACCCCGCATGAACGAACCCGTCGAATGGACCGATGGCGGCAGCCCCCGCAGCCCGCGTTTCGATGACCTCTATCGCAGCCGCTATGGCGGGCTGGCGCAGGCCAGCGCCGTCTACCTGGCCGGCTGCGGCCTGCCAGGGCGCTGGCAGGGCCGACGGGACTTCACCGTGCTGGAAACCGGCTTCGGCCTGGGGCTGAATTTTCTGAGCACCTGGGCCGCCTGGGAGGCCGATCCACAGCGCTGTGAGGTGCTGCGCTTCGCCTCGGTCGAGGCCTATCCGGTAGCGGCTGCCGATCTTCTACGCAGCGTGCAGAGTCTGACCACAATGGATGGCGATCAGGCACCGCTGCTGGCTCGCGTGCAGGCCCTGGCGGTCGATCTGGCCGCGGCCTGGCGCGAATGGGCGCCCGGCCTGCACGAGATTCGCTTTGCCGATGGCCGTGTGCAGCTCACCCTGGCCGTGGGTCAGGTCTTGCCCATGCTGGAGCAGCTGCACTGCCAGGCGGATGCCGTTTATCTGGACGGCTTCACACCAGCGCTGAACCCGGATATGTGGAGCGCCGAGACGCTGACGGCCATGGCCCGCCTGTGCCAACCCGGCGCCACCGTGGCCAGCTACTCGGTGGCGTCGGCGGTGCGCGAGACCTTGCTGTCGCTGGGCTTCACGGTGAAGAAGCGCCCGGGGCTGCCGCCGAAGCGGCACAGGCTGGAGGCAACGCTTGAGCGCCAGTGCATCACCTCAGCGGTGGAGTAGAAAAGAAGGGGCGCCCCTGGAGTGGCGCCCCCAACACTCTCAAACAAGCTTGTTGCGCAGGATTACAGGCCGCTGCGATCGGCCGCCAGATCGGGGTTGCGCAGGGCCGGGCCATTGGGCGTGCCTCCGTCCTTTGATGCGCCGCCCCAGCCGTGGTCGGTGAGGTCGCAGATCACGCCGTTGGGGTCGCGGTACTTGACCTCGTAGAAAATATTGCCCTTCACTGGCACCTCGCCCATGTAGTAGGTGCCGCCGGCGGCCTCGCACTGTGCGCGTGCCTCCTTGATCTCATCGACCCAGAAGCCGATGTGATGCAGGCCCACATAGTCGCGGCCGCGCTCGCCGGCGGCCTCGTCGGTCTTGTAGTTGAGCAGGGCGATGGTCACCGTGCCGTCGCTCAGATAGACGCCGCGGGCCAGGGACGAGTCGGTCTCGCCGACCTTTTTCAGGCCGAAGGCCTGCTCGTAGAACGGTGCTGCGGCCCAGGGATCGGGCACCGAGATCGCGACGTGGCGCAGTTTTCCAGACATTTTGATGGCCTCAGGTTTTCGGTTCGGTTGGGGGTGGAAGGCGTGAAATGACAACAGCCATATGTATACATGATAATGTTTATGTATTCAATACGTCGCAAGCAAAGCATTCGTGCGTCCCGCACCGCTAAACTCATGGCAGTGGCGCGGCGGCGGCATTGCCGGCCGACAGGACATCACAACGGGCAGCAGCCCTAGGGACTCACGCATGGGAAACGCATCTGCCGGCATCTGCCGCAGCCTGACCGAGGACATCGTCAGCGGCAAACTGCCACCGGGCCAGAAACTGGAGGAGCTGGTGCTGGCCGAACGCTTCCAGGTCTCACGAACGCCGATACGCGAGGCGCTGCGCGAGCTGCATGCGCGGGGGCTGATCGATCTGCAGCCGCGCAAGGGCGGCATCGTGCGCAGCATCGGCCTGCAGGACCTGTCGGACATGCTGGAGGCCATGGTCGAGCTGGAGGCGCTGTGCTGCCGCATCAGCGCCGAGCGCATGAGCGCGGTGCAGAAAAAGCAGCTGCAGATGCTGCAGCAGCAGAGCGAAGACTGCGTGGCGCGCGGCGACGAGGCCGGCTATCTGGAGCTGAACCACCAGTTCCACCAGCTCTTGAGCGTGGGCGCGCAGAACCGCACCTTGACCGGCATCCTGGACAGCCTGCGCGATCGCCTGGCGCCGTTCCGCGCGGCGCAGAAAAAGGTCGAGCGCCGGCTGACCGTGTCGCATGACGAGCACCAGGCCATCATCGAGGCCATCCTCAGCGCCAACCCCGAGCGCTCCTACGAGGCGATGCGCAACCACACGGCGCGGCTGAGCATCAATGTGCTCGAGCTGCTGCGGCAGCAGCAGGAAGGCGAGGCGGCAAAGACGGCCCGGCCCGTGAAGGCAGCAAGCCCGGCAGCCGCCAAAACCACACGCCGGACAAGAACCACCGCCTGACTGCAGCCAACAGCTCCAAGCCACAAGGCCTAGAACTTGTGCGTGATTCCCAACCCCAGGCCTGAGGGATCCTGCCCCGCCTTCAAGCCGGCGATGCCGTTGGCCGACAGGTTGTAGAGCGCCGCCGCCCCGTTGTCTATCTTCGTGTACGCGGCCCAGATCTCGGTGCGCTTTGACAGAAAGTAGCCATAGCCCAGCGACACCTGCGTCGCACCCGAATCGGCGCCCGGGGCGGCGATGCTGCCGATGGCGGCCACCGCATTGCCCTTGGACGCCTGCGCCTTCACATACGAGGCGCGCAGCTGGCCCATGCCGATGTTGTGCGTGGCGGCGATCTGCCAGGCGTCGCGGCTCAGCTGCCTGGCGGCGGCCGGCTCGTAGCGCAGCCGCTCCCAGGCAAAGCGCAGCCGGGTATCACCGATCGAATAGGCCAGGCCGATGCGGTGGGCCGTGTCGCTGCTGCCGGCGGTGAAATAGTCGCGGTGCAGCTCGTAGCCGTAGGCAGCGTACAGCGGACCTTTGTTATAGGTCACCAGGCCCGAGAAGATGTCGGGCGCGAGTTTGTCGGTCTTCTCTTCACTGGGCGCATAGGCCAGGCGGGCAGCGAAGCCCTCGACGACCGGGCTGTGATACTGGATCAGGTTGGGCTGACGGCGGTCGAAGGACTGCGGTGAAAGGCCGTTGGCCGCCGTCGCAAAGCCATTGCCCAGGATGCCGTTGGAGGCAAAGATGCCAGCCGTGAACGGGTCGATCGCATAGACCGACACAAAGCGCAGCGGCGTTTCCCACTGGCCCAGTATCAGCTCGCCGTACGGCCCCTTCAACCCGACGGCGGTATTGCGACCGCCCCAGGGGCCCTCGCCGGTGTCGGCGCGCACATTGGTCTCGATCTGCGCCCAGGCGCTCAGGCCGCCGCCCAGGTCCTCATGCGCGCGAAAGCCCAGCACCGACAGATTGTTGGCCAGGCGCTTGGACCCGGCGATGCCGCCGCCGGCGCCGCTGGCGCTCACATGCTCCATGTCCACCTTCAGAAAGCCGTAGATGCTGACCTGGGCCTGCGCGCTGGCGCTGAGCGCCAGAGCGGCGGCCAAGGTGGTGGCCGGGAAAGTCAGGGCGCCAAGCCCGATTCGCTGCTTCTGCATGGGATTCCTCTATCGATTGATTAATGGACACACAACAAGTCATATGTATACATGACAATGATTGAGTATCCAAACAATCTGATGTTTCCCGGATACACCCTGCCGGGCCATCCGACCGTCCATTCAGTCAACAACTCGCTGAATCAACAAATATTTTGCGTTTGTCTTGCTGGCCAAGCCTGTGTCCAATCGCCTCATGTTCCAGCCACTGCCCCCTGTTCAAGCCGACGCCAAGGCCGAATTCCTGCGCGTCGAAGACCCCGCCCTGCTCAGCGGCCAGGGCCGTTTTGTCGGCGATATCCGCCTGCCCGGCCTGGCCCATGCGGTGTTCGTGCGCAGCCCCTATGCCCATGCCCGGCTGCTGGGCCTGGATCTGGCGGCGGCGCAGGAACAGCCCGGTGTGCTGGCCGTGCTGGGCCCGCGCGATTTCTCCGGCCTGTGCCAGCCGCGCGTCAACCGACTGCTCGCCGAGATGTGCCTGCCCGAGGCCGAGCTGATGCCCGGCGACCGCGTGCTGGCCGTCGGCGCGCCGGTCGCCCTGGTGATGGCCGAGACCCTGGAGCAGGCCCAGGCGGCGGCCGATCTGGTCTTTGCCGACTATGAAGACCTGCCGCCCGTGCTCGATCACGACGAGGCCGCGCCGGCACTGCACGAGAACGTGCCCGGCAATCTGGCGCTGCGCAGCGAGTTCCGGACCGGCCAGTTGCCCGGCGCCGCGGCCAGCGCCGAGGTTCAGGTCGAACTGCCCCGCGTCGCCCCGGCGCCGATGGAGCCGCGCGCCAGCCTGATGTCCTGGCAGACCACCAGCGGCAGCCTGCAAGCCTGGATGTCCACCCAGACCCCTAGCCGCGCCCGCGAAGACCTGGCGCTGTGCCTGAGCCTGCCGCTGGAGCGGGTGCAGGTGATCGCCCCTGATGTGGGCGGCGCCTTCGGCGGCAAGGCCTCTGTCTATCCGGAGGATCTGCTCTTGGCCTGGGCCTCGCGCCGGTTGCAGCGGCCGCTGCTGTGGCAATCCACCCGCTCGGAGGATCTGCTGTCGGCCACGCACGGCCGCGCCGCCAGGCTGGAAGGCAAGCTGTGGGTGGACGCGCAGGGCCGCATGCAGGGCTTGCAAGCCGAGCTGCGCTTTGCGCTGGGCCACTGGCTGCCCTACAGCGCCGCCGCACCGCTGCGCAATGCCTGCCGCATCCTGCCGGGGCCCTACCGCGTGCCGGCGCAGCAGGTGCTGGGCGAGGGGCGCTTGTCGAACGCAGCGGCCGTCGGCATCTACCGTGGCGCCGGCCGGCCCGAGGCGGCGATCCTGATGGAGCGGCTAGTCGACGAGGCTGCGGCACACAACGGCATCGATCCGCTGCAGCTGCGCCTGCTCAATCTGTGGGCCCCGCAGGATCTCCCGGCCGATTGGCCCAACGGTCAAAGGCTGGACAGCTGTGACCTGCCCGCGCTGCTGCAGCGTGCGGCCGAACTGTTCGACTACGCCGGTCGCCGTGCCGAGCAGGCCAAGCGTCGTGCCAACGGCGAACTCGTCGGCATCGGCATGGCCGTCTACGTCGAGCCCTGCGGCCAGGGCTTCGAGTCGGTGCGGCTGACGGCCCAGGCCGATGGCCGCTACCTGCTGGCCACCGGCGCCACCGCCCAGGGCCAGGGCCGCGAGACCAGCTATGCGCTGATCGCCGCCCAGGTGCTGGGCTGCGCGCCCGACCAGATCACCGTGCTGCATGGCAACACGGCCACCTGCCCGGCCGGCATCGGCGCGCTGGCCAGCCGCAGCACGGCCATTGGTGGCTCGGCGGTGCTGAAGGCAGCTCAGCGTTTGCAGCAGGAACTGAATGAAAACGGCGCGGCGCTGCCGCACAGCGTCGAGCTGTTCCACGAGGTCACTCACGAGGCCTGGGCGGCCGGCTGCGTGATGCTGGCGCTGCGGGTCGATCGCGACACCGGATCACCGACGATAGAAGACCTGGTCTGGGTCGATGACGCGGGCCACGTGATCTCGCCCGAACTGGTCCACGGCCAGCTGCTGGGCGGTCTGGCGCAGGGCCTGGGCCAGGCGCTGATGGAGCGCCTGGTCTATGACGACAACGGCCAGCTGCTGACCGGCTCGCTGATGGACTACGCCCTGCCCCGTGCCGAAGACCTGCCCGCCGTGCGCCTGTCCAGCCTGCCCACGCGCAGCGCCGCCAATGCGCTGGGCGCCAAGGGCGTGGGCGAGGCCGGCTGCATAGGCCTGCCCGCGGCGCTGCTCAATGCCGCCCATGACGCGCTGCGGCCGATCGGCGTGCAGCAACTCGACTTTCCCCTCAGCGCCGAGCGCCTCTGGCGCGCGATGCAGAACCCCACCAACTGAGAACCCGACGATGAACTACACCAAGCAAGACGCCAAGGCCTATGCCAAGGCCCACTTCACCGGCGTCTGGGCCGCCACGCTCACACCGTTCAACCGCGACGGCACGGTCGACGAGGCCGCGATGCGCGCCAATCTGCAGCACTGGATGGGCACGCTGAAACTTGGTGGCCTGTTCGTCTGCGGCAAGCAGGGCGAGTTCTTCTCGATGTCGCTGGCCGAACGCAAGCGCAGCTTCGAGGTCGCCGCGCAGGTGGCCGCCGATCTGGGCCGTTCGCGCACGGTGATGTCCTGCTCGGACACCAACCTGGACACGGTGCTGGAGCTGGGCCGCCACGCCCAGGCCGTCGGTGCCGACTGGATCGTCGTGCACAGCCCGGTGCTGCATTTCGGCGCCGACACCGACGAGACGATTTACGAGTACTACCGCCATATCAGCGAGCAGCTGGACATCGGCATCGCGATGTGGAACCACCCCGATTGCGGCTACCTGATGAGCCCGCAGCTGTGCGCCCGCATCGCCGCCCTGCCCAATATCGTCGCCATCAAGTACAGCGTGCCGCGACCGATGTACAGCGAGCTGAGCCGCCTGGTCGGCGACCAGATCCAGGTCAGCACCGCCTCCGAGGAGGAGTGGCTGGACAATATCGAGGAGCTGGGCTGGCGCCTGTATCTGTGCTCGACCCCGCCGCTGCTGCTGCAGACCGCCGCCGACCAGCGCATCAACGACTACACGCGCCTGGCCTTCGAGGGCCGCTTCACCGAGGCCCGCGCCATGCGCGACAGCCTGGAGCCGGCCCGCCAGGCCTTCAAGGCCTGCAAGCCCCTGGGCAAGCCGCAGGCGCACAGCAAGTACTGGCTGGAACTGCTGGGCCTGGCCGGCGGGCAAGTGCGGCGGCCGCTGCTGCAGCTGACCGAGGATGAGAAGGCCCTGATACGCGAACAGTTCGCCCTGAGCGGCCTGAAGCTGGGCTGAACCATGCCACGCCTAGCCCTCACCATCAACGGCCAGCCGCAGACGCTGGACGCCGCCGCCAACACCCTGCTGCTGGACCTGCTGCGCGAGCGCCTGCACCTGACCGGCAGCCACCGCGGCTGCGACACCGCCCAGTGCGGTGCCTGCACGGTGCGCCTGAACGGCAAGGCGGTGAAGGCCTGCAATGTGCTGGCCCTGCAGGCCGATGGCGGCGAGGTGCAGACGGTCGAATCCCTCAGCCAATCGACCAAAACCGGCAAGACCTGGCACCCCATGCAGATCGCCTTTTCGAAGCACCACGGCCTGCAGTGCGGCTTCTGCACGCCGGGCATGCTGATGCGGGCCTGTGCAATGGCCGATGAAGGCGTGCCGGCCGAAGACGGCGCGGTACGCCAGGGGCTGGCCGGCAATCTGTGCCGCTGCACTGGCTACGAGGGCATCGTCGGCGCCGTCTGCGAAGGCATGCGGCTGATGCGCGGTGAAGTTGTAGAGGCCACAGATGCAGGACTTTGACTACTGCCGCCCGGCCAGCGTGGCCGAGGTGCTGACCCTGCTGCGCGACGGAGTGGACAGCAAGCTGCTGGCCGGCGGGCAAAGCCTGCTCGCCTCGATGAAGCTTGGGCTGATGGCGCCGGCCCGGCTGATCGCCCTGGACCGCATCCCGGCCCTGCGCAACAGCTGCGAGGAGCAGGGCCAGCTGCGCCTGGGTGCGATGCAGACCCATGGCGAGCTGGCCGCCGGCCCGGCGCTGCAGGCCTGGGTGCCAGGTCTTGCCCAGATGGCCAGCCATATCGCCGACGCGCAGGTGCGGGCCATGGGCACGGTGGGCGGGTCTCTCGCCAATGCCGACCCCGCCGCCTGCTGGCCGGCCGGCGTGCTGGCCCTGGGCGCGACGCTGATCACCGACCGGCGCGAGATCGCCGCCGACGACTTCTTCACCGGCCTCTTCGGCACCGCCCTGGAGCCGGACGAGCTGTTGTGTGGCCTGCGCCTGCGCCGGCCGCGCCGCATGGCGTACCTGAAGTTCGAGCAGCCCGCCTCGCGCTTTGCGCTGGTCGGCGTGGCGGTGGCCCAGTTCGATGACGACGGTGTGCGTGTGGCGCTGACCGGCACCTCGCAGGGGGCCGTACGTCTGCCGGCCTTCGAGCAGGCGCTCACCCGGCATTTCGACCCCGTCGCGCTGCAGGGCCTGCGCGTCGATGAAGACCTCATGTCCGCCGACCTGCACGCCGGCGCCGACTACCGCGCCCACCTGGCAGCCGTGCTGGCCGGTCGGGTGGTGCAACAAGCATTGGAAGCAAGCAAATGAATGACAAGAAGCTACGTGTTGCACTGATAGGCCACGGCGCCATCGGCCGCGTGATCGCACGCGAGTTGCTGGCTCTTGGTGGCAACGAAGTCGAACTGATCGCCGTGCTGTGCCATCGCGCCGAGGAGGGTGCCGGTCTGCCGGTGCCCGTCTACACCGAGCTGCCGGCGCTGCTGGCCCTGCAGCCCGACCTGATCGTTGAGGCAGCCGGCCACGAGGCGGTGCGGGCCTATGGGGCGGAGTGCCTGGCCGCAGGCGCCGACCTGCTGCTGGTCTCGGTGGGCGTGCTGTCCGACCCGGAGGTGCTCGAGACCCTGGAGCGCGCTGCCCGCGCCGCCGGCCGTCAGGTGCTGCTGCCCTCGGGCGCGCTGGCCGGGCTGGACTATCTGCAGGCCGCGCGCCTGGCCGGCCTGCAGTCGGTCTGCTACCGCTCGCGCAAGCCGCCGCAGGCCTGGCGCGACACGCCGGCCGAGAAGTTGCTCGACCTGGGCGCGGTGCACGAAGCGACCGTGTTCTTCCGCGGCACGGCGCGCCAGGCGGCGCGGGACTATCCGAAGAACGCCAATGTCGCGGCCACGCTGGCGCTGTGCACGCTCGGTCTAGACGACACACAGGTCGAGCTGATCGCCGACCCGCTGGCCAGCGGCAACGTGCACGAGATCGAGGCGCAAAGCGCCGTGGGCCGCCTGAGCGTGCAGGTGCAGAACCTGCCGTCGCCAGACAACCCCAAGACCTCGCTGGTCACGCCCTACAGCGCCTTGCGCACCATCATGTCGCGGCGCGCCGCCGTGAGCGTGTAGGCACGGCAGGCCCTACATGCGCTTTCAGATGCTCGACCATGGCCCGCGCCGCCGGCGACAGCGAACGCTGCTTCAGCTGCGCCAGGCTCAGCTCGCGCCGCACCTCGGGCGCGGTGAGCGGCACGCCGACCAGGCCCTGGGCCCGGCCCTCCGGTGCACCGACGCGCAGGGCATAGGCCGGCAGTATGGCCACGCCGAGGCCGGCCGCGGCCATCGCCATGGCCGTGGTGATGTGGCTGACCTCCTGAGCCGGCTTCGGGCAGCCACCGAGCGGCGCGAAGGTCTGCTCGACCAGCGCGCGCAGGCCGCTGCCGGGCTTCAACAAGAGCAGCGGCTGATCGAGCAGCTGCGCCCATGTCAGGCTCGCCTCGCCCGCCAGTGCATGAGCCCGCGCGCAGATCAGCACCATCGGATCGGCCAGCAGCGTCTCGGCCTCGATATCGGGCTCGGCCGCATGGTCGAAGGTAGCCAGGGCCAGGTCCAGCTCGCCCTGGCGCAGCTTGCTCAGCAGCACATCGGCGCTGGCATCGGTCAGGCTCAGCTCGACGCCGGGCCAGGCCGCAGCGAAACTGACCATCAGCTCGGGCATCATGCTGGCCGCCAGCAGCGGCGTCGTGCCCAGGCGCACGCGGCCGCGCTTGCGCTCGGCCACCTCGCGCAGCTCATGCGCGGCATGGTCCAGATCGGCCAGCAGGCGCTCGACGGTGGGCACCAGTTCGTGGCCGGCCTCGGTCAGCTCCAGTCGCCGCGTGGTGCGGTCCAGCAGGCGCAGGCCCAGCTCGGCCTCCAACCCGCGTATCAGCGCGGACAGCGCCGACTGGCTCAGGAACAGCTCCTGCGCCGCCCGCGTGAAGCTGCCCTGGCGGGCAACGGCAGCAAAGCCGCGCAGCTGCTTCAGCGAAACATTGACGGGCCGCAGGCGTGCGGCTGGAGATTGGCGGTCGTCGGACATGGGCGGCAGGATCATAACCACGGGGATGCTGTTCAGCAGCATCCCCACCCAGGAGACAGCGATGCTTAAATTTGGCCCCCCCCTCAATCTTCAGCGCTGGATCAGCGAACACGCCGCCGAGCTCAAGCCCCCGGTCGGCAACCAGCAGATCTGGCAAGACGCCGATTTCATCTGCACCGTCGTCGGCGGCCCGAACCAGCGCACCGATTTCCATGACGACCCGCTGGAGGAGTTTTTCTACCAGCTGCGCGGCCAGGCCCATCTGCTGCTGTGGGACCGTGGCCGCTACGAGCGGGTCGATCTGAACGAAGGCGACATCTTTTTGCTGCCCGCCCATGTGCGCCACTCGCCGCAGCGCCCCCAGGCCGGCAGCCTGTGCCTGGTGGTGGAGCGCACCCGCCCTGCCGGCCTGCTCGACGCGTTTGAATGGACCTGCGCCCATTGCGGCGGCCTGGTGACGCGCCGTGAGGTGCAGCTGAACAGCATCGTCCGCGACCTGCCCACCGTCTATGAAAGCTATTACGCCAGCAGTGACGCCAAGCGCCGCTGCCCCGGCTGCGGCGAAGTCCACCCCGGCCGCGCCTGGCGCGACTGGCATGGCGTGCTGGCGCACAAGCATGCTCACGCCGCCGTCCCCATCGCACCCCTGGAAAACTGAACATGAAAATCGAGAACCAACGCGAGCTGCCCTGCTCGCAGGCGCAAGCCTGGGCGGCATTGAATGACGACACCGTGCTGCAGGCCTGCATCCCCGGCTGCGAATCGCTGACACGCACGGCACCCGACCGGCTGGAAGCCGTGGTCATTGCCGCCATCGGCCCGGTGCGCGCCCGCTTCACCGGCAAGCTGGCACTCAGCGAGATCAACGCACCCATCGGCTACAAGCTCGCCTTCGAGGGCCAGGGCGGCGCGGCCGGCTTCAGCAAGGGCACGGCCGAGGTCCGGCTCAGCGCGGTGTCGGACAGCAGCACGCAGCTGCACTACGAGGCCACGATGCAGATCGGCGGCAAGCTGGCGCAGATCGGCTCGCGCATCGTCGACGCGGCGGCGCAAAAGATCATCCAGGAGTTCTTCACCCGCTTCGAGGCGCAGCTGACGCAACTGACACTGCCGACAGCCGCCGAGGCTCCAGCCCCGGTTTCGATCAGCCGGTGGGCGCAGCTGTGCAACTGGTGGCGCAGCCTGTTCGCCAAGCCGGAGGCTTCGGGCTGACCGACAATAGCGGCATGGCCAAACCGATACCCCGCCTCAGCCCCGACCAGATCCAGCGCATCATCGCCACCGCCTGGGACGACACCCCGCCCTTCAACGCCGTGCTGATGCAGCACGGCATATCGCAGGGCGAATTGGTGCAGCTGCTCAAGCGCGAGCTGACGCCCAATGCCTTCAAGCTGTGGCGGGCGCGCACCGGCGGTGGCAAGCCCAATGCGCCGATGAAACGCAAGCCGCGCGGCAAGTGACTTGATCCGGCCCGGGCTTTGCCCTAGTCTGCAAGCCCTGCAAGCCATTTCGGAGATGCTCATGTTCCCCAACAACAAGCGTTCTGTTCATCGGTCTCTTGCCGCAGGCGCTGTCGCCGCCCTGCTGCTCGCCGGCTGCGCCGGCATGGGTGCCAAGACCGGCATGAGCTTCTTCGTCACCAGCGCCGGGCCCGGCAAGGGCGCCGACCTGGGCGGCCTTGCCGGCGCCGACAAGCATTGCCAGACCCTGGCTGCGGCGGCAGGCGCCGGCAACCGCAGCTGGCGCGCCTACCTGAGCCAGCAGGCGGTGGGCTATGAGTCTGCCGTCAACGCCCGAGACCGCATCGGCAAGGGCCCGTGGATCAACGCCAAAGGCGTGGTCGTGGCCACCGATGTCGAACAGCTGCACGGCCCCGCCAACAATCTGAACAAGCTCACCGCGCTGACCGAGCGCGGCGAGGGCATCAAGGGCCGTGGCGACACACCCAATATGCATGACGTGCTGACCGGCTCGCAGCCCAATGGCATGGTCGTGGCCGGCACCGGCGATGCCACCTGCGGCAACTGGACGCTCAGCGGCGCCGGCTCAGCCATGGTCGGCCACCACGACCGCACCGGCCTGGACGAAAGCGCACCCGCCAAGTCCTGGAACTCGTCGCACCCGTCACGCGGCTGCAGCGCGGACGCGCTGAAAGCCACCGGCGGCGCCGGGCTGTACT
Organism: Burkholderiaceae bacterium; assembly: GCA_018780645.1. Classification (GTDB taxonomy): domain Bacteria; phylum Pseudomonadota; class Gammaproteobacteria; order Burkholderiales; family Burkholderiaceae_C; genus Paucibacter. The sequence goes on along the minus strand of JADMJJ010000055.1, from coordinate 1,835 downwards.
ACTGCTTTGCGGCCGACTGAGGCCTGCGGGCATCGATGCTCAACAAGATCCTGCTCTACGCCCGCGATCCGCAGCAGACCTCTGCCTTCTACCAGCGCTATTTCGGCTTTGCCGTTGATGCCGATGACGGCGACGGCATCATCGAACTGGCCTCGGCCGAGGGCGGCGCCCACCTGCTGATCCACCGAGCCGCCAAGAGCGTCAAGCTGGGCCAGGTCGGCGTCAAGCTGGTGTTCGACGTGCAGGACATCGAAGCCTTCAAGCTGCGCTGTGCGGCGCTGGGCCTGAGCTTCGGCAGCACCCACCAGGCCGATGGCTATAGTTTTGCGAACGCCAAGGACCCGGACCAGAACCCGGTGTCGATCTCGAGCCGGGCGTTCAGGACTCGGGCGTGACCAGCGCAAGCGCGTAGATGTGGCACGGGCCGAACTCGTCCTCGTGCTGCCGTTCGAATGACATGCCGATCTTCTCAGCGACGCCGACTGATGCGGCATTGCCCTGCGTGATCAGGCAGATCAGCCGTTGGAGACCCAGCACCGTCCGTGCATGCTCAACGATGGCCTGCGCCGCCTCGGTGGCAAAGCCCTCCCGCCAGCGGGTCTTGTCAATCAGGAAGGCCAGCTCCACGTCCAGCCTGCCGTCAATATCCCATGGAAGCAAGCCGCAGCGGCCCAGGAAGGCACCCGAGCATTTTTCTATCGTGGCCCATAGCCCCAGCTCGGGGTGGCGCGGGTGGCCGTTGAGGAACCAGTTCAGCTCGTCCCGCGTCTCGGCCAGCGTGCGCGTGCCGTCGGGGAAGTAGCGGCGAATCTCGGGGTCGCGGTAGAGGGCGTACAGCGCCTCGAGGTCGTCCGGCACCATGTGTCGAAGCAGGAGGCGCGGTGTCTCCAGGACGATCACGGTTGCTGACCCCGCTCGTGCCGGATGACCCTGAAGTTCTCGTCTTCGGCCGGCGCCTGGAAGTACACCGTGATGGCCTCGAACTCGGCGTCCGTGGTCCAGGCCGAGCCCTCGGGCAGGGTGGCACTTCGCTGCTTCAGCTGGCGCTTGCAGAGCTCGTCGGGTGTATCGATGTGGTGCAGTTCGTGATCAACGTTCGCCGCTTCGAAGAGCGCTCGAAACCATTGGCGCTGAATTCGCGTGTTGCCCGGAAAGTCGAGCACCACCGAGATGCCCTGCTTCAGCAGCGCCGTGATGTGAGGCGTCAAAGCCTCCCGCAGCCGAGCCGAGTACTTGACGAAGTCCGGGATGGTCAGGATCTCGCCCGGGTAGAGGGACGCAAGCAAGTCGTCCTGAACCAGCAGGACGGCGTGCTGGGTCTGGGCCAGGACCTTGGCATGGGTTGATTTCCCGGCGGCCATCTTGCCGCACATGAAGTACAGGGTGGCCCGATCTGCTCTCATGGGCTGAGCCGTCATTGGAGTGCCTATCTATTCGTGCCTTCAAGCAGCTGGGGCCCGTTGGGAAAGCGCAAAGAGCTTGAGCTCACGGTCACCGTCAGGGTGCCTGATCAGGCGCTCAAATCGCAAGCCCAGCTTTTCCAGCAGCTCTTGCGAGTCGGTATTGTCAATCCGCGTGGTCGCCAGCACGCGCTTCATGCCCAAGTCGGTCGTCGCATAGGCCAGCATGGCGGCTGCGGCCTCATGTGCGTAGCCCTTACCCCAATACTGCGGCAGAAAGGCGAAGCCCAGGTCTGCGCAGTCCAGATACTCCCGCTTTGCCAGCCCGCAAATACCGATGGCGCAGGCGGCCTCGGTTGATTCAACAATGCAGAAGCCATAGCCATGGCTTGCGTACATGGCGACAGGGCCTTGCCGAATGTAGTTTTCCGCATC
>JADMJJ010000057.1 GCA_018780645.1 Burkholderiaceae bacterium | reverse complement strand
GTCAATGACGGTCGGACCAACGCACCCCCAAGAGCTAGGGGTTGGATAGAGTTCCTGCAGTGGGTGGGGCTCGCCGGTCGTCGCGGCCGGGCGCCCCGCTGCAGACGGCGCATTGCCGCCTGGTTGGCGCGTGCAGCGCCTGTTGGATCGTTGCTGTGACGGGGCCTCGGCCCCGTCAACCCTCAGTGCACTTGCTGGCTGGGGGGCTGCATGCTCAGCAGGCTGAACACGGGCTCGCCGACACTGCCATTACCCACTTCCTCCTCGGTGGCGGCGCGCACGGCCACGACCTTCAGATGCATGCGCAGCGCGATACCGGCCAGCGGGTGATTGCCATCCAGCACCACATGCTCGGGATAGACCTCGGTCACCGTGTACAGGGTATTTGCGGGCATGTCGGGCGTGACGGCGCCCTCGGGCAGGCCATCGAGCTGCATGCCGGGGTCCAGCGCCTCGGGGAAGAGGCTGCGCGCCTCGAAGCAGACCAGATTCGAGTCGTAGTCACCAAAAGCGTGCTCGGGCTCCAGGTGCAGGCTGGCCTCGAAGCCGGCCTCCTTGCCGGCTATGGCCTCCTCGACCTTGGCCAGCAGGTCATCGCCGCCGTAGAAGAACTCCATCGGCTCGGCCAGCTCGTCGATCAGCTGACCTTGGGCATCATCAAGTCGCCAGCTCAGGGAGACGACACAGGGGTTGGAAATTTGCATGGGCGGCATGATCGCACAGTAGGAGGCTGGCGGGCTTGGGGATGGGTTCGCGCCGAAGCGAGTTGTCCGGCCAGACTAGGCACCGGAGCCGCCGTGGGATGGCCCCCACAAGGCTTCGGCAACAACGGATGGGCGGGCAAATCGCTTCGGCCCTTCGGGTTGGGTCGCTTTGGGGGCACATGCGTCGTTGCAAATGCGCGCCGGGTGTACAACCCGGCTGTGCTTTGCGCCTAGCTTGCTCCCCCAAGGCGACCCAACGCGAATCCATCCCCAAGCCCGCCAGCCTCCTTGGTTTCACCATTTGGTATGCCCGGTTGCCAGGCGTCAAGCCCGGGGATGACCGCTGCAAGCACAATGCGGGGCATGGATATCAACGCACCCACCGCACTGCTGGCCGGCCTCTCGCCCGCCGCCTTCATGCAAAAGCACTGGCAGAAGAAGCCGCTGCTGGTCCGCCAGGCCTTGCCTGGCATCACCCCGCCGGCCACCCGCGCCGAGCTGGCCCTCCTGGCCGCCAGCGAGGACGTCGAGTCCCGCCTGGTCAGCGCCTTCGGCGGCCAATGGGCCATGCGCCAGGGGCCCATCCCGAAGCTGCCGCCGTTTTCGAAGGCCGGCTGGACCCTGCTGGTGCAGGGTCTGGAGCAGCATGTGCCGGCGGCCTACGAGTTGCTGAGCCGCTTCCGCTTCGTGCCCGAGGCGCGGCTGGACGATTTGATGATCTCCTATGCCACCGACGGCGGTGGCGTAGGCCCGCATTTCGATTCCTACGACGTGTTCCTGATCCAGGTCCAGGGCCAGCGGCGCTGGCGCATCGGCCGCCAGCCCGGCGCCGTGCTGCGCGACGATGTGCCGCTGAAGATCATCTCCAACTTCGAGCCCGAGCAGGAGTTCGTGCTGGAGCCGGGCGACATGCTCTATCTCCCCCCCGGCTGGGCCCATGACGGCGTCGCCATCGGCGAATGCATGACCTGCTCGGTCGGATTTCGCACCCCCTGGCGTGCCGAGCTGGCGCGCGAACTGCTGCAGCGCCTGATGGACGATGAAGACGAGCCGCGCGGCAACCGCATCTACACCGACCCCAAGGAGCCGGCCACGCTGACCCCCGGCCTGGTGCCCGAGGCCCTGCTGGCCTTCGCCCGCGACGCCGCCCAGCGTGCGCTGGACGAACCGCTGGCGCTGGAGCGGGCGCTGGGCGAGGCGCTGACCGAACCCAAGCCACGCGTCTGGTTCGACCCCGGCCAGGCCTTGGAGCCCGGCCAGGGCGTGCGGCTCGACCGCCGCACACGGATGATGTACGACAAGGCCCATGTGTTCATCAATGGCGAGTCCTATCGCGCCGCTGGCAAAGACGCGCAGCTCATGCGTCGCCTGGCCGATGGGCGCGGCCTGTCGGCGGCCGATCTGGCGCGCCTGTCGGAAGGCGCGCTTGACCTGCTGGAACAGTGGGCCGAGGATGGTTGGATACGTGTTGCCGTCTAGTGACAAAACCCTAGAAACATATCTTTGCCCCTGACGGAATCCACAGGAGCCGCAATGTCAGAGACCAGCCACCGCATCTTCACCACCCGCAGCGACTTCGTCGAGGCCCTGCGCCAGGGGCTGAACCTGGCCGCCGAGAAAGGTTGTCGCGAGATGTGGTGGTGCGATAGCGACTATGCCGACTGGCCGCTCAACGAGCCCGCCGTGCTGGATGCGCTGACGCGCTGGTGTCTGCCGCACCGTCGCCTGGTGATGGTGGCCCAGACCTATGATGAGGTGCGTCATTCGCACAGCCGTTTTGTGCAGTGGCGCACCCGCTTCAGCCATGTGCTGGACGCCCGCCAGTACGGTGAGGACGGGGACGAAACCCAGGAGGTGCTGCCCACGCTGATGCTGGCGCCCACCGTGGTGACGGTGAGGCTTTTTGACAAGCATGTGTGGCGCGGCAGCGTGTCCTACGAGAAGGCCGACGAGATCCGGGCCAGGGATCTGGTTGACGCAATTGCGCAACGATCGACCCCATCATTTGCCAGCACGACCTTGGGCCTCTGATGCTCAGGGTTTGCCTCAGGCTACAATCCGAGGCTAGGCAATAGAAACGCTCGAGCTTTCTATGGTCTTGAAAAGCATGTTGGGGCTCTGCGGTTCGGAGGGACCCCTCAATTACCGGTAATTGTTTGACTCTAATAGATTGAGGACGAGTATGAAAAAGTCGATTCTGATGGCATCCCTGATCGCTGTTGTTGCCCTGGCCGCCTGCGGCAAGAAGGAAGAAGTCGTTGCTCCTGCGCCGGCTCCGGCTCCGATGGCTGCTGCCGCTTCCGAAATGGCTGGTGCCGCTTCCGAAATGGCCGGTGCTGCCTCCGCTGTTGCCGGTGCTGCTTCCGAAATGGCTGCCGCTGCCAGCAAGTAATCGGTTTCGCGATCACTGCAAAAGCCGCCCTCGGGCGGCTTTTGTCGTTTCTGGGCCGCCGGGCCTTACTCGATCTGCAGCCAGTCCAGGCCCAGCTTGGGGTCGGCCACGGCCAGCCCCGCGGGCGGCAGACCCAGCACCCGGCCCATCAGCTCACGCACCAGCGCTGGGCGGTTGTTGCGCTCGCTCAGGTGAGCCGCCACCACATGCTGCAAGTCGGCATGCTTGCAGGCCGCCAGCAGCTCGGCGGCGCTGTCATTCGACAAATGGCCATGGGTGCCGGCAATGCGCTTCTTCAGCCCGGCCGGATAGCTCGAGTGCCTGAGCATCTCCAGGTCGTGATTGAACTCCAGCAGCAGCGCGTCCAGACCCTGCAGCAGGCCTTGCATCTGCGTGGTGATGGAGCCGGCGTCGGTGAGTATCCCCAGCCTCGAAAGGCCATCGCTGCAAATCAGCTGCAGGGGCTCCTGGGCGTCATGGGGCACCGCATAGGGCTGCAGCTCCAGATCACCGAGCACAATCGCCTGGCCGTCCTGGGCGAAGAACAGCTTGCCCTTGGGCAGCTCGGGTTCATCGACCGCCCGCCAGGTGCCGCGGCTGATGAAGACCGGCACGCCATGCTTGCGCGCAAGCGTGAAGGCGCAGCCCACATGGTCGCCATGCTCGTGGGTGATGAACACCCCGTCCAACTCGGCGGCGGTGGTGCCCGCCCACTGCAGGCGCCGCTCCAGCTCGCGCAGCGAGAAGCCGCAGTCGACCAGCACCCGCGTCGTGGTGATGCCTTGCGACGCCTCCACCAGGGTGCTGTTGCCGGTGCTGCCGCTGCCGAGATTGCGCAGGCGCATGGGGATTTGGGTGGTTAGAAGTGAAAAGCCCGTCGAGCTGTATCAGCTGACGGGCTTGGGCTGTGGGGCAGTCGCCTGGCCTATCGGAGGTCGTCCATCATGAGGCTGATGATGCGCTTGGCAATGTCATCCGACTGCACGGTGCCCTTGTCGTCCAGCACCTGCACGGTGCTGACTTCGCCGACCGATTTGACCGAGACGCGGTAGCGGCCGGCGGTGGTATCCACCTTGGCGCCGAACAGCTTGGCGAAGAAGTTGGGCTCCTCCTTGCCGGCCTTGGTCGGGTCGGCATAGCGCAGGAAGTACAGGCCCTGCACGCGGTCGCGGTCTTCAATCGTGAAGCCGTTGCGGTCCAGGCTCTGGCCGACACGGCGCCAGGCGCGGTCGAAGCCGTCCTTGACCTGCAGCGAGTTGGGTACGTCGGCCAGCGAGCGGTTCTCGCTGAGGCCGGCGGTGGACGGGCTGGCAATCACCGGCTTGGCCGAGCTGGCCACGGCGGTGGCGGCTTCTTCCTTGCCACCGAGCTTGAGCATCAGGCGCGACAGCATCTCGGCCTCGAGCTGCGGCTCCGACGGGCGTGCGGCCCAACGGAAGTCGTCCTTGGCGCGGGTTGTGGCCACTTCCTGCAGGCCCTTGTGGGCGATATAGATCTCGGTGCCCTTGGCCGTGCGTTCGACGCGGGTGCGGTACATATCGCGCTCGCCGGACGAGTAGAGATTGTCGAGGATGGGGCCGAGGAAGCGACGCAGGCCGTCAGACGGGATGCGGGCGCGGTTCTCGGCCCAGTCGGTTTCCATCACGCCTACCTGGGGCTGGTCGATCTTGACCGTCATGCCGCGTTCCTGCCAGAAGCTGCGCAGCACCGGCCACAGCTGTTCGGGAGTCAGGCTGGTCAGAAGCCAGCGCTGGTCACCGGCTCGCTCCAGGCTGACGTCGCCGGTCTTGGCAATGGCCACATTGGCCACCAGTGCGGTGTTGCTGGCAGGCCCGGCCGCAGCGGTTTGCTGCATCGCCGAGGCGCTGACCACGCCGCCCTGCACCTGGGCGCGGCCGTCCTTGGCCAGCTGGGTCAGGTCGGGGGGCACGTCCAGGCCCGCGGTCTGGCGCGAGGCACTGCGGTAGTCCACCTTGCTGCTGGAGATCACGCCGTCGAAAGAGCTACATCCCGCCACGGAGGCAAGAAACAGGGCGCAGGCCACGCGCACGGTGGCAGCCTGGGTGGATTGGGGCAGGGAAGCAGTCACGCTAGACATCTCCGAAGATCTGGGCTCGCTGGGAGCACCGGTTGGGCGTGTAAACAAGGGTCGGGTGAGACGAGGTGATGAAGCTATCAATTACAGCAGGCCGGCTTCGCGCATGGCCTGCTCGACGCTGGCCTGGCCGGCCGCCGTCAGCGGCGTGATGGGCAGGCGCACCGTGTCACCGCAGCGTCCCAGCTTGGCCAGTGCCCATTTGGCCGGCGCCGGGCTGGGCTCGATGAACAGCTGCTTGTGCAGGTTCAGCAGCTGGAAGTGGATGCGGGTAGCTTCCTGGATGTCGCCCGCCAGGGCCGCGCGGCACAGATTGCGCATCGCCCGCGGCGCCACATTGGCGGTGACGCTGACATTGCCATGGCCGCCCAGCAGCATCAGCGCGATGGCCGTGCCGTCGTCGCCGGAGTAGATGGAGAAACCCTTGGGTGCATGCTTGATCAGCCAGGCCGCACGCTCGATGCTGCCGCTGGCCTCCTTGACGCCGATCACGCCGGGCAGGGTGGCGCAGCGCAGCGTGGTGTCCACCTGCATATCGGCCACCGTGCGGCCGGGCACGTTGTACAGCACCATGGGGATGTCCACCGCTTCGGCTATTGCCTTGAAGTGCTGGTAGATGCCTTCCTGCGAGGGCTTGTTGTAGTAGGGCACGACGCTGAGCGTGCAGTCGGCGCCTATCTTCTTGGCGTACTCCGAGTGCTCGATGGCCTCGCGCGTCGAGTTGGCGCCGGTGCCGGCCATGATGGGGATGCGACCCGCGGCATGCTCGACGGCGACGCGGATGATCTCCCAGTGCTCTTCCACCGACACGGTGGGCGACTCGCCGGTGGTGCCGACGACGCCAACGCAGTCCGTGCCTTCGGCAATATGCCAATCAATCAAGCGACGCAGGCCGGGGTAATCGACGCTGCCGTCTTCAAGCATCGGCGTGACCAGGGCCACGATGCTGCCAACAATGGGTGTCATGACAATTCCTCGCAATCCTCTGATTCTACCCAGGCGCGGGCCTGAGGCCCGTCAAGCCAGAAGGTAGCGGGCGAAGTCGGGGGCGGTATCGGATTGCGCGCCCTGGTCCTGCATCGCGGCGATGCGCTGCACAAAGCGCTCGGGCGAGGGCAGGAAGCCGTCTTCGTAGGCCAGCACGCGCAGGCCGGTGGCGGCCGTCAGCAGCTCGCGCGGGCGCAGCAGATAGTCCGGATTGCTGGGTTTGCCAAAGCTCTGGTTGCCCTGGGCAAAGGTTTCGTAGATCAGGGTGCCGCCCGGGGCCACCGCTGCCACGATCTTGGGCAGCAGCTCACGCCACAGATAGTTGGTGACCAGCACGCAGTCGAACTGCCGGCCCTCGAAGGGCCAGGGGCCGGTCTCGATATCGGCCAGCACCAGCTCGGTGATGCCCGGCACGTCCTCCAGGCCCTTCAGCGCCGCCGCATCGCGGTCCACGCCGGTGACGCTGTGGCCCAGCTCGGCCAGAAAGCGGGCATGGCGGCCGGTGCCGCAGGCCACGTCCAGCACCGTGCTGCCGGGCTTCAGATTGGCGGCCCAGCGCCGCACCCAGGGCGATGCGGCCAGGCTGCTGTGGGTGGCGGTGCTCATGTCGGTCTTGCTTCCTTCTTGACGGCCTTCAGGGCCAGTTTGTCGACCAGGGTCGGGGCCAGCAGTTTCAGCCAGCGGCCGATTTTGCCCTTGGCGCTCATCACGATGTCGCGCTCGCCGGCCAGGCTGCCGTCCAGTATCAGCTTGGCGCAGACGTCCACCGGCATCGCGCCGCGCTCGTCCAGGCCGCTCTTGCCGGCCGACTGGCCCTGGGCGTTGAAGCCGCGGTGGCGGATCTGCGTGTCCACTACGCCGGGGTAGGCAATCGTCACGCTGACGCCCTTGGGGCCTAGCTCGACGCGCAGCGCCTCGAAGAATCCCGTCATCGCGAACTTGGTGGCGCTGTAGGCGGTGCGCCCAGGCACGCCGACCAGTCCGGCGAGACTGGACACGGCGACGATGCGGCCCCGGGTCTTGATGATGTGTGGCAGCGCGGCATGGGTGCACCAGACGGCGCCCCAGTGGTTGATGCGCATCAGCTCCTCGTACCAGCGCAGATCGCTGACTTCGCTGAGCAAGGCATGGGCCGACATGCCGGCATTGTTGACGAGCACGTCAAGGCGGCCGAACTGATCGACCGTCTGGGCGATCAGCGCCCGGCAGTCGCCCTCCTGGGCCACGTCGCAGCGCACCACCAGTACTTGTGCGCCGGCATTGCGGCATTGCTGGGCGACAGCGTCGAGCTTGTCCTGACTGCGTGCGGCCAGCACCAGACCGAGCTTGCTGCCGAACTTCGCCGCCCACTGCCGCGCCAGCTCGGCGCCAATGCCGTCCGAGGCGCCGGTGATGATCACCACGCTGTCCACCATCGCTTGTCTCCTCTATTTAGAAGCAGGCCCAGGCGCGCGTAGCCAGATCCACAATCATGTCCGGTCGCATATACGACCAGCTCACCAGGGCCAGCGCGAGTATGACGGCTGTCCAGGTGAGGGCGCGGCGGGCGGCTGGTTTCATTGCGGCGTTCAGGCTGGCGCCAGCGCGGCGCGCTTGATGCCGGTCTCGCGAATCGGCAGGTTCAAGAGCGCGGCGGCCACGCCGAGGGCAACCACCATCCACCAGACCAGGTCGTAGCTGCCGGTCGCGTCATAGAGCTTGCCGCCCAGCCAGACGCCCAGGAAGCTGCCGATCTGGTGGCTGAAGAACACGAAGCCGCTGAGCATCGACAGATACTGCACGCCGAAAACCTGGGCCACTACCGCATTCGTCAGCGGCACCGTAGAAAGCCACAGCAGGCCCATCGCGGCCGAGAACAGATAGACGCTCATCGGTGTCAGCGGTGCCCACAAAAAGGCCACCACCACCACCGAGCGCAGGATGTAGATCAGCGACAGCAGATAGCGCTTGGGGAAATGCTGGCCCAGCACGCCGGCGCCATAGGTGCCGAACACATTGAACAGGCCGATCAGCATCAGTGCATAGGTGGCGACCTCGGGCGAGAGCCCCTTGTCCCGCAGGTAGCTGGGCATGTGCACGCCGATGAACACGACCTGGAAGCCGCAGACGAAGTAGCCGGCCATCAGCAGCTGGAAGCTGGGGTATTTGAAGGCCTCCCGCACCGCCTGCATGATGCTTTGCTGCGGGCCCTTGGCCGCGGCCTGACGCGGCTCCTTCAGGCCGAAGGCCAGCGGAATGATGAGCAGGGCCGCGCAGGCCAGGATGAAGAGGGCGTTCTGCCAGCCGCTGTAGCCGATCAGAAAGCTCTCGACCGGCACCATAGCGAACTGGCCAAACGACCCGGCGGCGGCCGCCACGCCCATCGCCCAGCCGCGCTTTTCGGCCGGCACATTGCGGCCCAGCACGCCGTAGATCACCGCATAGGTGGTGCCCGACTGGGCCATGCCGATCAGCAGGCCGGCGCTGCCGGTGAAGGCCAGGCCCGAGGTCGACAGGCCCATCAGCACCAGACCGACGGCATAGAGCAGGCTGCCGACGATCAGCACGCGGAAGGCGCCGAAGCGGTCGGCCAGCATGCCGGCCAGCGGGCCGGCCGCTCCCCAGGCCAGGTTCTGGATCGCGATGGCGAAGGCAAAGGTTTCGCGCGTCCAGCCGCGGTCCATGGTGATCGGCTGCAGCCACAGGCCGAAGCCGTGGCGTATGCCCATGGACAGGGTGACGATCATGGCGCCGCAGAGCAGCACCTGGGTCATCGTCAGGGTCGGGGCGGGGTTTTGGTGGGTGGAACTCATCCGGGCACTGTAGCCAATTGGGGCTGCCCCTGCTGGGAATACGCTCTTCCAGGACGAGCGGCTTATACCGCAGATCGCACAGCGCTCGCCCACCGGCCCCGCCCTAGAATCGCCCGACATGGCAACCACCAAACCCACTTCTTCCTACGGCGAAGCCTCGATACGCGTGCTCAAGGGCCTGGAGCCCGTCAAGCAGCGCCCGGGCATGTACACCCGCACCGACAACCCCCTGCACATCATCCAGGAGGTCATAGACAACGCCGCCGACGAGGCGCTGGCCGGGTTCGGCAAGCGCATCGCGGTGATTCAGCACACCGACGGCTCGGTGACCGTCGATGACGACGGCCGCGGCATTCCCTATGGCCTGCACCCCGAGGAGCAGGTGCCGGTGGTCGAGATCGTCTTCACCCGCCTGCACGCCGGCGGCAAGTTCGACAAGGGCTCGGGCGGCGCCTACAGCTTCTCGGGCGGCCTGCACGGCGTGGGCGTCAGCGTCACCAATGCGCTGTCCAAGCGCCTGAACGTGACGGTCTGGCGCGAGGGCCAATGCGCCAGCCTGGCCTTCAGCGGCGGCGATGTGATCGAGCCGGTGACCGTACGCAAGGCGAGTAGCGGTGAACGCAAGCATGGCACCTCGGTGCGTGCCTGGCCCGACGCCAAATACTTCGAGAGCGCCGAACTGCCGAAGAACGAACTGGTTCATCTCCTGCGCAGCAAGGCGGTGCTGATGCCGGGTGTGACGGTGACGCTGACGCACGAGAAAACCGGCGAGGTCCAGACCTGGCTCTACAAGGGCGGGCTGCGCGACTATCTGATGCAGACGCTCAATGCCGAGCCGCTGATTCCGCTGTTCGAGGGCGAGCAGTACGCCGACGGCAGCGAGTCGGAGAACTTCGCCGAGGGCGAGGGTGTGGCCTGGTGCGTGGCCTTCACCGACGAGGGCTCGCCGATGCGCGAGAGCTATGTCAACCTGATCCCGACGGTGGCCGGCGGCACGCACGAGTCCGGTCTCAAGGACGGCCTGTTCGGCGCCATCAAGGGCTTCATCGACATGCACAGCCTCTTGCCCAAGGGCGTCAAGCTGATGCCCGACGATGTGTTCTCGCGCGCCAGCTTCGTGCTCTCGGCCAAGGTGCTGGACCCGCAATTCCAGGGCCAGATCAAGGAACGGCTGAACTCACGCGATGCGCTACGCCTGGTCTCCCTCTATGTGAAGCCGGCGCTGGAGCTGTGGCTGAACCAGCATGTGGACTACGGCAAGAAGCTGGCCGAGCTGGTCATCAAGCAGGCGCAGACGCGGCTGCGCGCCAGCCAGAAGGTCGAGAAGCGCAAGGGCTCCGGCGTGGCCGTGCTGCCGGGCAAACTGACCGATTGCGAAAGTCGTGACCTGCTGCACAACGAGCTGTTCCTGGTCGAGGGCGACTCGGCCGGCGGCAGCGCCAAGATGGGCCGCAACAAGGAGACGCAGGCGGTGCTGCCCCTGCGCGGCAAGGTCCTGAACTCCTGGGAGGTCGAGCGCGACCGGCTGTTCGCCAACAACGAGATCCACGACATGGCGGTGGCCATCGGCGTCGATCCGCATGGCCCCAATGACAGCCCCGACATGAGCGGCCTGCGCTACGGCAAGGTCTGCATCTTGAGCGACGCCGATGTGGACGGCTCGCACATCCAGGTGCTGCTGCTCACACTCTTCTTCCGCCATTTCCCGAAGCTGATCGAGGCCGGCAATATCTACGTGGCCAAGCCGCCGCTGTTCCGCGTTGACGCCCCGGCACGCGGCAAGAAGCCGGCGGCCAAGATCTACGCGCTGGACGAGGGCGAGTTGGCCGCCACGTTGGACAAGCTGCGCAAGGAAGGCGCGCGCGACAACAGCTGGAGCATCAGCCGCTTCAAAGGCCTGGGTGAAATGAACCCCGAGCAGCTGTGGGAGACCACCTTGAACCCCGACACCCGACGCCTGCTGCAAGTAGCGTATGGTCAGCTCAACTTTGGCGACACCGAGATCTCGATGAACAAACTGATGGGCAAGGGCGAGGCCCAGGCGCGACGCGACCTGATGGAGTTGCGCGGCGACGAGGTCGAGGTGGATGTATGAAGAGCATCTACAACCACCATCACGTGGTGCATGCGGCCACGCACGAGTTCTTCCGCGGCAAGCTGGTGCCGGCCTTCGAGACGCCGGCCCGCGCCGACTATGTGCTGAAGGCGCTGCAGGCCTCCAATCTGGGCGAGATCCTGCCGCCGACCGACCACGGCCTGGCACCCATCGCCCGCGTGCACGGCGAGGCTTACTTGCGCTTTCTGCAGGGAGCCTACGCCGAGTGGCGGGCTCTGGGTGGCGAGGGCGATGCCTTCCCCGCCGTCTGGCCGGTCAAGGGGCTGCGCAACGATGTCGAGCCAAAGAGCTTTGCCGCCCGCATGGGCCTGTATTCGATGGACAGCGGCACGCCGCTGACTGCAGGCAGCTGGGACGCTGCCTACTGGGGCGCACAGGCCTGCCTCGATGGTCTGGGCATCGTGCTGCGCGGCGAGCGCAGCGCCTATGTCCTGACCCGCCCGCCCGGCCACCATGCCGGTGCCGATTTCTTCGGCGGCTACTGCTTTGTCAACAACGCGGCGGTGGCCGCTCAGGCGGCACTGGACTCGGGGCTCAAGCGCGTCGCCATCCTCGATGTGGACTTCCACCACGGCAATGGCACGCAGGCGATCTTCTACGAGCGCGCCGATGTGTTCTACGCCAGCATCCACGGCGACCCGATGACCGAATACCCCTTCTTCCTCGGCCATGCCGACGAGTGCGGGGTGGGCGAGGGCGTCGGCTTCAATGCCAACTACCCTCTGCCGGCCGGCGCGCCGAACGAAGACTGGTTCGCCTGCCTGGACGCCGCGCTGGCACGGCTGCGCGACTACGCGCCGGAGCTGCTGATCGTCTCGTTGGGGGTCGATACCTACGAGGACGACCCGATCTCGCACTTCCATCTGCAGCAGCCCGATTTCGAGCGCATGGGCCAGGTCTTGGCCGCCTTTGGAGCGCCGACCCTGTTCCTGCAGGAGGGCGGCTATGCCACCGAGGCGATAGGCCACAACGTCGTGGCCGTGCTGCGCGGCTTTCAGCAAGCCTGAGATGACACTGATCGACTCGCCACTGGATGCCGGTGTTGCTGCGATAGCGTGGCAGAGGGGCCGGGGGGCCGGCCACCGCGTGAAGCTTAGGCCGTTCCTGAACGGACCGACCTCCAGCTCCTTTATGCCCGCCGTGGCCGGCCCCCCACCCCCTCTGCGGATGCGCTGGTGGCCGCCAACCCTGAACAGGGCCCGCCGTGCACACCCGTTGCAGCAGGGACGAGGGCGCGCCGGTCGCAGCGGGTATAAAGAAGCCGAGGTTCGGTCCGTTCAGGGCCGGACGATGCTTCAGCCCGCAGCGGCCGGCGCGCCCTCGTCCCTGGCGCCTCACGTTCGATATGTCGCGCCAAGCGCAGCGGCGGAGCAACTGAGATGACACCGGTCATCCGCGCACGCCTGCGTCCCACGATGCTGTCCGACCTGGACTTCGTCGTCTCGGTTGAGCAGGATGGCCAAAACCGACCCTTCATCACGCCCTGGGAGCGCACCCAGCACGAGGGTGCGATCCGCTTCCCCGACTCACGCCACTTCATCGTCGAGGCTGGGCCCGAGTACGAGCGCGCCGGCTTCGTCATCCTGCAGGGTTGCCGCAATCCGAATGGCTCGGTTGAGCTCAAGCGCATCGTGCTGCAGACCAAGGGCCAGGGCCTGGGCAGGGTCTGCGTGGGCCTGTTGAAGAAGATGGCCTTCAAGGATCTGCACGCCCACCGTTTCTGGCTCGATGTGAAGGGCCTGAACACGCGGGCGCTGGCCTTGTATGCCAGCGAGGGCTTTGTCGAGGAGGGGCGGCTGCGCGAGAGCGTCAGAGTCAATATGGATGGTGCAGACGGCTATGACAGCCTGATCGTGATGTCGATGCTGGACCGCGAGTTCCAGGCCCGTGTGGCGCTGGGCGAGGAGCCGGCGTGAGCCTGTTGCGGCTTGGTTTTGTGCTGGCACTGTTGCTGAGCAGCGTCCTTGCTCGCGCCGAGTTGTGGGGCTATGTGGACGGCGCCGGTGTTGCCCATCTGGCCGGCCATGCGGTGGACTCCAACTACGCGCTGATACTTGGCGAGCCCCGCGCCGGCAGCGGCCGCGTGCCCGGCAAGGCCGATGGCGCCACGGGCATGCTGACCTGGCTGGAGATCGCCCCCGCCGCCAAGGCCGTGCAGCCCTGGCTGCGTGAGGCCTCGCGCCAGCATGGTGTGGACATCGAACTGCTGACCGCAATCATCGCCGTCGAGTCGGGCTTCGATGCCAAGGTGGTGTCGCCGCGCGGCGCGATGGGCCTGATGCAGATCACCGCCGAGACCGCCGACCGATATGCCACCAAGGCCGAAGCACTGCGCCCGGCCGAGCAGCGTCTGATGGACCCGCGTACCAATATCCACACCGGCGCCCGCATGCTGGCCGACCTGAACCGGCGCTTCGGCCGCATCGATGCCGCACTGGCGGCCTGGAATGCCGGCGAAGGCACCGTGCGCAAACATGGCGGCAAGGTGCCGCCGATACCCGAAACGCAAGCCCATGTGCATCTGGTGCTGGAGCTGTACTGGGCCCTGCTGCAACGCAGCCTGCCCCGCCAAGCCCAGCAATTGAAGATGCATGCCAGCCTGTCCACGAACCTAGCGGCCGACCACGGCCGATGATCACGCAGTAAATCCCATGGACCAGACCACAATTGATTTTGCGGGCACGCCGCCGAACGGCCCAGATGGCCCCGATGCCCTGACCCTCGCGCACTACGCCGAGCAGGCCTATCTCGAATACGCCTTGAGCGTCGTCAAGGGCCGGGCCCTGCCCGATGTCTGCGATGGCCAGAAGCCGGTGCAGCGCCGCATCCTCTACGCGATGGAACGCATGGGGCTGCTGTCCACCCCGACCGGCGGCGGCGCCAAGCCGGTGAAGAGCGCACGGGTCGTTGGCGACGTGCTCGGCCGCTTCCACCCGCACAGCGACCAGGCCGCCTATGACGCGCTGGTGCGCATGGCGCAGAACTTCAGCCTGCGCTATCCGCTGATCGACGGCCAGGGCAACTTCGGCAGCCGCGACGGCGATGGTGCGGCGGCGATGCGCTACACCGAATCGCGCCTTGCGCCGATCGCAAGGCTCCTGCTCGACGAGATCGACGAGGGCACGGTCGACTTCATTCCCAACTACGACGGTTCGACGCAGGAGCCCAAGCAGCTGCCGGCGCGCCTGCCCTTTGTGCTGCTCAATGGCGCCAGCGGCATCGCCGTGGGCCTGGCCACCGAGGTGCCCAGCCACAATCTGCGCGAGGTGGCGGCCGCCGCCGTCGCCCTGTTGAAAAACGACAAGCTGGGCGACGACGAGTTGTACGCGCTGCTGCCCGCGCCGGACTATCCCGGTGGCGGCCAGATCATCAGCCCGGCCGAAGACATACGAGCCGCCTATGCCAGCGGGCGCGGCAGCCTGAAGGTGCGCGCACGCTGGAAGATCGAGGACCTGGCCCGCGGCCAGTGGCAACTGGTCGTGACCGAGCTGCCCCCGGGCGCCAGCGCGCAGAAGGTCTTGGAAGAGATCGAGGAGCTGACCAATCCCAAGGTAAAGACCGGCAAGAAGGCCTTGAGCCAGGAACAGGTGCAGCTGAAGGCCACCGTGCTGTCGGTGCTGGACGTGGTGCGCGACGAGTCGAGCAAGGACGCCGCCGTGCGCCTGGTGTTCGAGCCCAAGAGCCGCACCGTCGAACAGCAGGAGCTGATCACGACGCTCCTGGCCCACACCAGCCTCGAAGGCTCGGCGCCCATCAATCTGACCATGGTCGGCGCCGATGGCCGGCCGACGCAGAAGAGCCTGCGCCAGGTGCTGAGTGAGTGGCTGGGCTTCCGCCAGGCGACGGTGCTGCGCCGCACCGAGCACCGCCTGGCCAAGGTGCTGGAGCGCATCCATGTGCTGGAAGGCCGTCAGCTGGTGCTCTTGAACATCGACGAGGTGATACGCATCATCCGTCAGGCCGACGAGCCCAAGCCGGCGCTGATAGACCGCTTCAAGCTCAGCGACCGGCAGGCCGAGGACATTCTCGAAATCCGGCTGCGCCAGCTCGCCAGGCTGGAGGCGATCAAGATCGAGCAGGAGCTGAGTTCGCTGCGCGATGAGCAGAAGAAGCTCGACGAGATACTGAACAGCCCTGCGATCCTGAAGCGCACCCTGGTCAAGGAGATCGAGGGCGATGCCAAGCTCTATGGCGACGAGCGCCGCACCCTGATACAGGAAGAAAAGCGTGCCACGGCCGAGGTGAAGATCGTTGACGAACCGGTCACCGTGGTGATCAGCCTGAAGGGCTGGACGCGCGCGCTGAAGGGTCATGAGATTGATGCCGGCGCGCTGGCGTTCAAGTCGGGCGATGGCCTGTACGGCGTGTTCCCCTGCCGTAGCGTCGACACCTTGGCGGTGTTCGGCAGCAATGGCCGGGTCTATTCGGTGCCGGTGTCGCTGCTGCCCGGCGGGCGCGGCGACGGGGTGCCGATCACGACCTTGATCGAGCTGGAGTCCGGCACCCAGGCTGCGCACTACTTTGCCGGCGCGGCGTCGCAGAAGCTGGTGCTGGCGGGTACCGGGGGCTTCGGCCTGCTCGCCCAGGTCGGCGACCTGGCCAGCCGTCAGAAGGGGGGCAAGACCTTCCTGACACTGGAGGCCGGCGAGAAGCCGCTGCCGCCGAGTGCTGTGCCGGCCGGTGATCTGCTGGGTTCGCAACTGGCCTGCCTGAGCCTCAACGGCCGCCTGCTGGTGTTCCCCCTCGATGAGCTGAAGCACCAACCGAAGGGTGGGCGAGGCCTGACCCTGATGGACCTGGAGGCCAAGGACGCCCTGGTCAGCGTCGCCGCCTTCGGCCAGGCGCTGCAGGTGCTGGGCACCGGCCGCGGCGGCAAGCCCAAGGAAGAGATCCTGAAGAACACGGCGCTGGCCGCCCATGTGGGCAAGCGGGCACGCAAGGGCAAGTCGCTCGAGGGGATCAAGGGGCTGAGGGTGGTGGCGGTGTGAGCCGTTCGTATCAGTCGCTCAGGATTGCCTGCTCCGAACTGAACACCAGGCGGCCATTTGGCAGCACGGCAATGCCTGACGGTGTGTTGATGCTGCCTGCGGGTCCGAACCTGACCACGGCCCTGCCGGAGCTTCCGATCACGGTGCTGACGTGGCCACCGGGAGTGATGCGACGAATCGTGTGGTTGCGTGTGTCGGCCACGTAGAGATTGTCACGGCTGTCGAAGGCCAGAGCGTTTGGGTATGAGAACCGGGCCACCGCTCCGGCGCCGTCCCGATCGCCCTCCATATTCGCCATGCCCGCAAAAGTACTGATCGCGCCGTCGGTTGAGAGGCGTCGAATGGTGTGAGAACGGGTGTCTGAGATGTAGAGGTTGCCCTTGCTGTCAAAGGCGAGCCCCGACGGAGACTGCAGGGTTGCGGCGAGGGCGGGGCCATCTTTCACAATACCGCCCCAATTGGACCCGGCCGCCGTGGTGACAACGCCCGCGGGGCTGATCTTCCGAATCCGGTGGTTGCCGGTGTCGGCCACAAACAGATTGCCCTGGCGGTCGATCGCCAGCCCGAGCGGACCGTTGAATCGTGCATCAAGGCCAGGCCCGTCGGTGAGTCCCAAGTCATCCGCCTTGCCGGCCAATAGGCTCAAGATACCTTCCGGACTGAACTTTCGAATCGCATGCTGACCGGCAACGTAAAGAGATCCATCAGGGCCGGCCATGACCGTCTCGGGCCGCGTGATGCTTGCCGCTTCGGCTCCATTTGCGCGGGTTGGGATAGTGGAGACCATCCCGTTGGGATCCATGCGTCGGATACGACCGGCACCGGTGTCTGCGATAGAGACCGCGCCACTGGAATCGACCGACATGCCCTGCGGACCGTAGAAGCGGCTCACCGCGCCAGGCCCATCCTGGGTACTGAAGCTTTCGGGCAGTCCGGCCAGGGTGATCACCTTGGCGCTTGAGTCAAGGACGCGCACGCAGTTGTAGCTGGCGAACGCCAATCTCCCATCAGGCTGCAAGGCAATGCCGAATGCCCCTCGGATTCCGGCGGCCGAGCCGGTTCCGTCAATCGACGGAGATGCGGCGCCAGCGCCACGGCCCGCAAAGGTGCTGACCGTACCCGATGGTTCTATGCGCGCAATGCGTTCGTACTCGGTGACATACAAGTTGCCGCTGAGGTCGAACGCCAACCCGCGAGGGTTGGCGAACCTTGCGCTTGTCAGTCGATCACCCACGCTACTTCCACTGTCGAGGGGCGAACCGGCGAACCGCGTTACTTCTGCGCTGGGGCTGATGCGTCGAATGGCATTGCCGTCGATGACGAACAGGTTCCCCGAACGGTCCGCCGTGATAGCCGCGAGATAGCTGAACCTCGCGGCAGCGCCAATGCCGTCAGCCGTGCCTGCTTGATTCGGACTGCCCGCAATGGTGGTGACCATGCCGGCAGCGCTGATCTTGCGAATCGTGTGCGACCCCTCATCGGTGGCATAGAGATCGCCGGATGCTGTCGCAACCAAGCCGGTGATGCGGGAGAAACTTGCTAGCTGGCCTTGACCGTCAGCGCTCTTGCGGCAATTGAGCTGAGACCCGGCAACGGTGCTGACGTCGCCGGCCGGCGAGATCTTTCGAATCAGGCAGTCCTCGGCGACCCATAGAGTTCCTTGAGAGTCAAATGCCAAGGCTTGAATGGCATTGAAGCGCGCGTCAAGTCGCTTGCCATCGACCGCTTCCCACTTGTGGCGTGCACCGGCGAAAGTAGAGGTGTCTCCACTAGGGCCGATTCGCCTGATGTCGTTGGCGCTGTTCTCCGCCACATAGATTGCGCCATCAGGCCCTATGGCGACGGCCAATGGCAACTCAAAACGCGCTTGGTCGCCTCTCCCTTCGGCGTGGCCTGAGCCACCCAATGAGCCGGCCAGCAAGCGAATGTCCGGCGTGACCGTCAGCCTTGCCACCTGACTGAACGCACTGCTTGACGGGCCAGTCGCCTGCAGTTTGAACTGTGCTGCGGCATCGGCCAAGGTGGTATTTTCGATCCGGTAGGTGCGATCGGTAGCCCCTGCGATGGCGTCCCAGCTTGCCCCCTCGTTCATGCTGCGTTGCCATTGGTAGGTGAACGTGCCGTTGCCCTGCACCTTGGCCGAGAAGATGACTGAGCCTCCGGGACTGGCACTGACGGGCTGAGGGTGCTCGCTGAAGGCAATGGGCGCTGGAGTTACGCCCACGCGGATAGGCGCGCTGTCGGTCGTACCAACCGAGTTGCTGATCGAGAGGCTGAAGATATCGCCGCTGTTCGCTTGGGCTGCTGTGAACGCATGGTTGGGTGTGACGGCATTGGGGATGGCGACCCCGTTGCGCTTCCACTGGTAGAGCATAGGCTCGGTGCCAATGGCGGTAACCAGCAGCTCGACGCTATTGCCATCCGCGGTATCGATCGCATTGGTTTGCGTCTTGATGCGAGGAGCGGTGGGCAGCGCATACAAGCGAACGATGTCGCTGGTGATCGTCCCGGACGGGTTGCTGACCACCACCTGGTACTCGTACACCTCCTCGTTCTGCGACAAGGGTGGTGGCGTATAGCTGGCGCCGATGGCTCCAGCAATGTCGGCGCCATTGCGCTTCCACTGGTAAGTGATAGGTTGGACGCCTGTCGCAACCACCGAGAACGTCTGCGTACTTCCCAGGTAGGCACTGGTGCTTTGCATCGGATTGGGAATGGCCAGCGACGCAGGTGGGGTCGGCGGGGGCGCAGGATCGGTGGCGCCGCCGCCGCCACAAGCGTTGAGGGCTGCCAACAGCGTGAAAATGAGCGCCAAACGCGCGCCCTTGTTGCTCTGCTTGATCGACATTTTAATGGCCTTCCCTGCTCTTGTTGGAGCCTTAGCGACTCGGGCAGCTTGCAATTCGCGGCTCCAAGCAAGAAACGGCCTCAATGGCTGTTCGCGTTGCCGGGCTGCGCTCCCCCGTGTTGCTAGGCGCAGGCCGCACATCGAGTGCACGGCCATGTCTCTTTTGCCTTCAGCTTAGGGACAGTGCGTTTTGCTGTCCATGCGGACAGGCCCTGATGGCGGGGGAGGTGCCCGAACCACCCACTCAAACAAGGGGGGTGGGCGAGTCCCGTTGTGTACTGCATCACGAAGCGGCCATGGACCCCCTTTGCTCACGGGGTGCCAGCAAGACCTGGCACTCCCTACAGTCCGCTCCACACCAACAGGCCGTTGTGGCCGGACATCCAGGGAAACCAAAAATGACGACTCTTGCCAAGACACTGATAGCCGCCGCGGCACTCGCTCTGACGGGCATGGCCGGCGCCGCCAGCAACCAGATCAAGTACGTGAAGGAAGACCCGGCTGGCGTCAGCGTCAATGTGACCGGCAGCGACGACATCAACATCGGCCGCATGCTGTTCGCCACCCAGGGCGGCCCCAGCTTCTATGCCTATTGCGTCGAGTTGGCGCAGGCCACCAGCAGCTCCTATCAGCGCTACACGGTTGGCAGCTTCGACGGTGCCCAGGCCAGGAATCTGCAGGGCCTGTTCTCGGCCACCAGCCTCTACACCGGAGACAAGGCGATCGACACGGCCGCCGAGTACGCCGCCTTCCAGGTGGCGGTCTGGGAGATCACCCACGAGAGCGGCGCTACCCTGGACGTGGCCGGCTTCGACCCCCGTCAGGTCACCGTGACGACCGGCCATGGCCGCAACAAGCAGACCACGACCAGCACCGTCTGGGACAGCAACACCGATCGCGGCAGCTTCTATGTGCAAGAGTACCTGGGCAGCGGCTACTCGAACTCGAATGGCAAGACCGCCGCATTCGCGGGCCTGGCCAACAGCTATCTGCACGACGCCGGCAGCTACAGCGGCCGCGACCTGTTCTCCGTCACCAAGCTCAGCAACGGCAGCTACCAGGACTTCGTCACCGTCACCGCGCTGCCAGTGCCCGAACCGACCACCTATGCGCTGATGATGGCCGGTCTGCTGGCGGTGGGTTTCGTGTCGAAGCGCCGCCGTCAGGCGAAGGCCTGAACTGGCTGGTGCGGGGAGCGGGACTCGAACCCGCACGCCTTGCGGCTCGGGATTTTAAGTCCCGTATGGCTACCGATTTCATCATCCCCGCACTGGGCGCGAATCATAGCCTGGGCATTTCGACTTGGTGCTAGGCGCCCATCCAGCGCCCCAGCATTTCATGCAGGGCCAGCAGGGTCAGCGTGTAGCCGCCGCGGCTGGGCAGCCAGTCGCCCAGGCCGAGTTCGCGCCGCACATGCAAGCCCATCGGGGCGGCCTCGATGGTGACGGCGCTGCCGGCGCGCAGCTTGGCGCGCTCGAAGGCAGCGATGGAGCGAGGCGTGTGATAGCCGTGGGTCACGACGACGATTCGCTGAATGCCTTGCGGCGCCAGCAGCTCCAGCGTGCGGATCGCGTTCTCGTTGGTGTCTCGCGAGCGGTCCTCGGTCCAGCGCAGCGGGTGCTGGTAGACATCCTCGGCCAGGCGGGCGGCGATCTGGGCCTCGCTGGGGCCCGACTCTGCGCCGTAGGCCAGGCCGCCGCTGTAGCCCAGGGGCAGGCCGGTCTTGCGAGAGAGCCAGATGCCGTAGCGCAGGCGCTCGTGGGTCATCGGTCTGAGGTCGGCATCGCCGTACTCGGGAGCGAGCAGAACGCGGCCCGAGCCGAGCACGATGATCGCTGTGCCGGGTGCCTTGCGCAGCGCATCGATCTGGCTCGGAGTCAGCGCCGGGTGCTGGGCTTCCAGTCTTTCGGTGAGGACGCCACTGACGGCGCCCGTGCCCATCAGCCACAGGCCCAGGCAGCCGCCGACAACGCCCGCCCATCCCACGATGGGGCGTCGGCGTAGCAGTGCGGCGCCAAGCAGCACCAGCAAGACGAAGGGCGCCGGTGGCAGCGCCAAGCTGCCCAGCAGCGGTTTCCAGGCCTGCAGCCCCAGGCTGATCAGGAGATCGTTCATGGCGGGGCCAGGGTCACGGGCACATCGTGCCAGCCCAGGCAAGTCGCCGCGAAGCGTGCCATCAGTTCCACCGATCCGGTGGTGCAGAGCCGCAGCGGCCCGCCCGGGGTCTCCGGCGCGGGCCCTGACCACCGCCGAGCCGCCTGGCGCGCGATCGCCGCCTCGGTGTCCACGATCAGCACCTGGCTGCCCAGTGCCTGCTCGAACAGGGGTCTGATGAAGGGATAGTGCGTGCAACCCAGCACCACAGTGTCGACCTCGGCCCGGCGCAGAGGCTGGCAATAACCCTGCACCAGTTCGCGCAGCGCCGGGCTGTTCAGGTCGCCCTGCTCGATTCGCTCGACCAGGCCCGGGCAGGCCTGGGCCACGACCTGCAGCCCCGCCGCATAGCTGCTGACCAGATGCTTGAAGCGCTCGCTGCGTACCGTGGCCGTTGTGGCCAGCACGCCGATGCGGCCATTGCGTGTGGCGGCTGCGGCCGGTTTCACGCCGGGCTCGACGCCGACGATGGGCAGCTCGGGCCAGCGTGCCCGCAGCGCCGCCACCGCCTGCGTGGTGGCGGTATTGCAGGCCACCACCAGCAGACGGGCGCCCTGGCCCATCAGGTACTGGCCTATTGCCAGGCTGCGTTCGGTCAGGAACTCGGTGCTGCGCTCGCCATACGGCGCATGGGCCGAGTCGGCCAGATACAGCAGGGGCACGCCGGGCAGCTGTTCGCGCAGGGCACGCAGCACCGACAAACCACCCAGTCCTGAATCGAACACACCAATCGACGGGGGGAATTCGGTTCTTGATTCGTCTGTCATTTGGGGCAGCAGTCTAAGTGTCTCGCGCTACGCTCGAACTTGTGCGTAAAATAGCACGATCGTTCTATTTTGCTGCACTTGCGTAATGTCTGGGGTGCGGCAGGCTGCGGCCACTAGAATCTGGTTAACGTTAACGTCAATTAGCTTGGAGTGCTTCGATGAAGGTATTGGTCGCAGTCAAACGGGTCGTCGATTACAACGTCAAGGTGCGCGTCAAGAGTGACGGCACCGGCGTGGACATCGCCAACGTCAAGATGAGCATGAACCCCTTTGACGAGATTGCCGTCGAAGAAGCCGTGCGCCTGAAGGAGAAGGGCGTGGTCACCGAGGTGATCGCCGTGTCCTGCGGCGTCACGCAGTGCCAGGAAACGCTGCGCACGGCCATGGCCATCGGCGCCGACCGCGCCATCCTGGTGGAAACAGACGTCGAACTGCAGCCGCTGGCCGTGGCCAAGCTGCTGAAGGCGCTGGTCGACAAGGAGCAGCCCGGCATGGTGATCGTCGGCAAGCAGGCCATCGACGACGATTGCAACCAGACCGGCCAGATGCTGGCCGCACTGGCCCATCTGCCGCAGGCAACGTTCGCCAGCAAGGTCGAAGTGGCCGATGGCTTTGCCAGCGTCACCCGTGAGGTCGATGGTGGCCTGGAGACCGTCAAGGTCAAGCTGCCGGCCGTGGTCACCACCGACCTGCGCCTGAACGAACCGCGCTATGTGACCCTGCCCAACATCATGAAGGCCAAGAAGAAGCAGCTCGACGTGTTCAAGCCCGCCGATCTGGGTGTGGATGTCACGCCGCGCATCAAGACCCTCAGCGTGACCGAGCCGCCCAAGCGCAGCGCCGGCATCAAGGTGCCCGATGTGGCCACGCTGGTTGACAAGTTGAAGAACGTTTCCAAGGTGATCTGACATGACCGCTCTCGTTATTGCCGAACACGACAACAGCTCGATCAAAGGCGCCACGCTGAACACCATCACCGCCGCCGCCCAGTGCGGGGGTGAGGTCCATGTGCTGGTGGCCGGCACCGATGCCGGCGGCGCCGCTGCCGCAGCCGCGCGGATCGCCGGCGTGGCCAAGGTGCTGCATGCCGACGCTGCCCATCTGAACCATGGCCTGGCCGAGAACCTGGCCGCCCAAGTGGTGGCCGTGGCTTCGAGCTACAGCCACATCCTGTTCCCCGCCACCGCCAGCGGCAAGAACATCGCACCGCGCGTGGCCGCGCTGATGGACATGGCCCAGCTGTCCGACGTCACCAAGGTCATCAGCCCTGACACCTTCGAGCGCCCGATCTACGCCGGCAACGCCATCGCCCATGTGCAGAGCGGCGACGCCACCAAGGTGCTGACCGTGCGCACGACCGGTTTTGATCCGGCCGCCGCCAGCGGTGGCAGCGCCGCCGTGGAGACGGTGGCTGCCGTGGCCGACAGGGGCCTGAGCGCCTTCGTTGGCAGCGAGATCGCCAAGAGCGACCGCCCCGAGCTGACCGCCGCCAAGATCATCGTCTCCGGTGGCCGCGCCCTGGGCTCCAATGACAAGTTCATGGAAGTGCTGACCCCGCTGGCCGACAAGCTGGGTGCCGCCCTTGGCGCCAGCCGCGCTGCAGTGGACGCTGGCTATGCACCGAACGACTGGCAGGTCGGCCAGACCGGCAAGATCGTCGCGCCCAACCTGTACATCGCCTGCGGCATCAGCGGTGCGATCCAGCACCTGGCCGGCATGAAGGACAGCAAGGTCATCGTCGCGATCAACAAGGACCCGGAAGCGCCTATCTTCAGCGTTGCCGACTATGCCTTGGAAGCCGACCTGTTCGTGGCCGTGCCTGAGCTGATCAAGGCTCTGTAAGCATCGCCCGTCAACGCACTTGACCTCTGGGCGCCCCGGCATTCGTCGCGGCGCCCGTTTGTTCTGTTGGGGACAGAGCTTGTGGCCAAGCCACAAGGACAGTCCCGCAATGACACTAGATTGGAGACAACCATGACCTATCGCGCCCCCATCAAGGACATGCTGTTCGGCATGAAGGAACTCGCCGGCCTTGAGAACCTGCAGAACATTCCAGCCTTTGCCGATTTCGATCTGGACACCGCCCAGGCCGTGCTGGAGGAGTGCGCGAAGCTCAATGAGAACGTGATCGCGCCTCTGAACGTGGCCGGCGACCGCAACCCGTCGAGCTGGAAGGACGGCGTCGTCACCACAACGCCGGGTTTCAAGGACGCCTTCCGTCAGTTCGCCGAGGGTGGCTGGCAGGGCCTGCAGCACCCGACCGACTTCGGTGGCCAGGGCCTGCCCAAGACGATAGGCGCGGCCTGCATCGAGATGATCAACAGCGCGAATCTGAGCTTCGCCTTGTGCCCGCTGCTGACCGACGGCGCGATCGAGGCGCTGCTCACCGCCGGCACGCCCGAGCAGCAGCAGACCTATCTGCCGAAGATGATTGACGGCAGCTGGACCGGCACGATGAACCTGACCGAGCCCCAGGCCGGTTCAGACCTGGCCCTGGTGCGCACGCGCGCCGAGCCGCTGCCGGATGGCTCGTACAAGATCTTCGGCACCAAGATCTTCATCACCTATGGCGAGCACGATATGGCCGAGAACATCGTCCATCTGGTGCTGGCCCGTGTGGTCGGCGCGCCCGAGGGCGTGAAGGGTATCAGCCTGTTCCTTGTGCCCAAATTCATGGTCAATGCCGACGGCTCGCTAGTCGCGCGCAACGACGCCCACTGCGTCAGCATCGAGCACAAGATGGGTATCAAGGCCAGCCCGACCGCGGTGCTGCAGTTCGGCGACCATGGGGGCGCCATCGGTTACCTGATCGGCCAGGAGAACCGCGGCCTCGAGTACATGTTCATCATGATGAACGCGGCCCGCTATGCCGTCGGGGTGCAGGGCATCGCGATCGCCGAGCGGGCCTACCAGAAGGCGGCTTCCTATGCGCGCGATCGCGTGCAGTCGCGCCCGGTCGATGGTTCGCTGCCGGGCAGCGCGGCCATCATCCACCACCCCGATGTGCGCCGCATGCTGATGACGATGCGTGCGCTGACCGAGGGCTGCCGCGCCATGGCCCTGGTTGCGGCCTCGGCCTACGATGCCGCGCACCAGCATCCGGACGCCGAGGTGCGCAAGCAGAACCAGGCCTTCTATGAATTCCTCGTGCCTCTCGTCAAGGGTTACAGCACGGAGATGAGCCTGGAGGTCACCGACCTGGGCGTGCAGGTGCACGGCGGCATGGGCTTCATCGAGGAAACCGGTGCGGCCCAGTACTACCGCGACGCCAAGATCCTGACCATCTACGAGGGCACGACGGCGATCCAGGCCAATGACCTGGTCGGCCGCAAGACCGCCCGCGACGGGGGCCAGACGGCCAAGGCGATCGCGGCGCAGATTGCTGCGACCGAAGCGCTGCTGGCCAAGCGTGACAGCGCCGCCAGCAAGGCGATGCTGAAGCGCCTGAGCGCCGCACGCCTGGCGCTGATTGACGTGATCGAGTTCGTCGCCGGTCAGAGCAAGAGCAATCCGAACGCGGTGTTCGCCGGCTCGGTGCCCTATCTGATGCTGGCCGGCAATGTGGTGGCCGGCTGGCAGATGGCACGCGCGCTGATCGTTGCCGAAGACCAGCTGGCCGCCGGTGTCGATGCGCCCTTCATGGCCGCCAAGATTGCCACCGCGCGCTTCTACGCCGAGCACATCCTGGCCCGTGCCGGTGGCCTGCGCGACAGCATCGTCGAGGGCGCCGAAAGCGTCACCGCGATGTCGCTCGACGCCTTCTGAATTCATGATCGGAGAAACGCCTGTGTCCCTGCCTCCCGTTCTGCAAAACCTGCCCCTGCCCATCATCGG
>JADMJJ010000003.1 GCA_018780645.1 Burkholderiaceae bacterium | reverse complement strand
TGAATTGCGGACTCCTGCTCGTTTAGATTGGTACGGCTGGATGGGAGCAGGTCACGCCCGCTCGCTCGGGCGAGCAAATGGCCATACGCCCTCTATTAAGCCGCGTCCGCTATTTGAATTGATGAACGCGGCGCTCCAGTGGATTGGTCGCATAGATGACGTACGCGACCTGCGAGATCAAATCCTTGATATGAGGCGCGCTGACGGGGAGCTCAGCGCGAAAGATAAGAGCATGCTGATCATGGATGTGATCAGAGTCGAGATGACCAGTTGGCCATGGTTGAAGGAGATTCGTCTATCTGGCACTTCTGACCCTCGCCGAGAATTTGCTTCAGTGTTGCGGCAAGCATATGGCGCGATGATCGTGCTGCTCTTCAGTTTTGTAGCGTTTCGCAAGCATGAGCTCGCTTACCTGGAGGTTGACTGTGTCGACATGACAGCCACCGTAACCAGGCTCACCGGCCTCGTAAGGAAAACCTCTCCGACCCCATCCGGGACAACAACAGATCGTCGAATCCATCCCGTCGTTGCAGAGGTTGTCGAAGCACTTTTGTCGCTGTCTGGCGGTATCAGGCCCGACGGTTTCCGAGATTTATTGCTGATGGACCCCGTCTGCATTGCGGCCGATAGGGGCAAGGCGCGCCCCGTAGAGACAAGAAATCTATATCGGCTAATGGATAGTTTCATTGCCGGATCGAATGTGGAGCTAGGCGGCCGTCTGCGCCCTCATATGCTAAGGCGTGCATTCTGCCTGCTATACGCTTGGCGGTTTGAAATAGGTGACCTCATTACACTGAAGGAATATCTGTATCACCACAGCATAGATATGACGGCAGCATATATCGAAGAGTGGGAGGTGGATGAGTATCTACCAGAGGCTGAGCAAGATCTCGTCGCCGAACTTTTCGAGCGCCGCTATTTGGGTGTATCAAGCTTGGCGGGCGGAATGTCTGACTGGATTTCGAGATTCACAACGAAGTTGGCCGCGAAATTCAGAGTTTTATCCGTGGAAGCGCTGGCGACTTTTGCGCGCGAGTCTGTATCTCGGCAAGGCATAACTATCGTGGCTTCGCCCCATGGTTACTGCTTTCGGTCGCCAGTCCGCGATGCGCAGGCTCGATGCTCTGTCAACGGAGAAGGGCCCGACTATGCCAATAGAAAAGATTCACACTGCGCCATCTGTCCGAACTTCCTAGCTCATGAAGGTCACAAGGAGCATTGGGAGGCTCAACTGTCCACACACCAACGTGTACTTGCCTATGTCGGGGTACCTGCGCCATTGGCAGAGGCCGCTCGTCAGGGAGTCGCCGCATGCCAGCGCATCTTGGGAAGAATCGCGGCCTGAACTCACTAACTACGAAACAGTGGAGCTACTTTGAGTCGTCGAATTGATCGTGTTAAGGCGAAGGCCGCGAATAGGACCCCTACCCATTCTCAACTGGTGGGAGCCGAATTCGAGGCTAAGGTGAAGGCGGCGCTGGTTCAACTTGAGAACGAGGGTCTCCCATTCACCACAACGAAGTTGTTGGAAAGGGCAGACGTCAACCGAACAACGCTATACACAAAAAGTAATGCCGATGGTTCTGCAATTCATGAGGATTTGCTTGAGGAGATCCAGAAATCTAAAATGCGCGTGATCTCGAAATCTAAAACTGGTAGTGCTGTGAAAAGGAATGATGATGATGAACCAAGGCGAAACGACCTCTTAAAGAAGCTCAAGGTTGCCGCAGGCGAGCTGCTGGTGCTGAATGCCCAGTTGTCCGCGGAGACTCAACTCCGCGAGGTGGCCATGCGTGAAGCGCGTCGTTGGGCGACCGAAGCCTATGCACTGGGCTGTACGCTTCGTCGCTTGTGCATTGCCGGTGCCCTGCCCAGCGCCGTCAGTTCGGTGATGGGTGAGATCGAAAGACGGCAGCTTGCGGATGTGGACGAAGCGGCTTGCTCATCGGATGCCTTGCTGGCTGAGCTTGTGATTCATCTGAGCTCCGACGGCGGCCCTTCGCGATCGCTACGCAACGCCAATCCGAAGGTGCAAAGGTAGGCGATAATTGCCGGATCTTTTTGTGATAGACAGTCTAGATGGGTAGCCGGGCGTTCTTCCCCCGATGAACACTAGAGAAAGTGGAGATAGACACCGTGGCTTCCGTGAACAAAGTGATCCTCATCGGCAACCTCGGGCGCGACCCCGAAGTTCGCTACATGCCCAGCGGTTCGGCCGTGTGCAATCTGGCCATCGCCACCTCGCGCGGCAGCAAGAACCGTGAGTCCGGCGAGCGCCAGGAAGAAACCGAATGGCACCGCGTGGCGCTGTTCGACCGCCTGGCCGAAATTGCCGGCGAGTATCTGAAAAAGGGCCGCCCGGTCTATATCGAAGGCCGCCTGAAGACCCGCAAATGGCAGGACAAGGACGGCAAGGACCAGTACACCACCGAGATCGTCGCCGAACAGATGCAGATGCTGGGCGGCCGCGACGGCGCCGGCGGCGATGAAGGCGGCGGCAGCAGCTACGGCGGCGGTGGTGGCTATGGCAACCGCGGCGGCGATGCCGGCGACGGCGAGGCCCCGGCCCGCCGCGCCGCGCCTGCAGCCCGCGCACCGGCTCCGGCCCCGCGTCCGGCACCGAAGTCGTCCACCGGCTTCGACGATATGGATGACGACATTCCCTTTTGATCTGACTTCATCGTCATGACATGCAAAAGGCTCGTGGCACGCCGTCACGGGCCTTTTTCGTTGCTGGAGCCTGATCAATGACCGAGCCCCTGCATCTCAGACCCGAGACCATCCCGGCGTGGGTGAGCTGGGGCTGCTGGGCGGTGGTGGCCTGCCGCTGCTGCGAGCCCTGCTTGACGCCATTCCCGCCCGGGTGGTGGTGCTGGACGCCAGCGAATGCCTGGTCTATGCGAATGATGAGTTCTTTGCCTTTACCGGCCTGCACCCCAAGCAGGTGCTGGGCCAGGCCATAGGCCGGGTAATCGGACCCGAGGCCTATGCCGGCTATGGGCCGCTGCGCGAGAAGCTGAAGCTGGGCGTGCCGGTGAGCTGGGAGGGCTGGGTGACCCTGGCCGGGCGTGGCCGGCGCTATATGCGCGAGCAGCTGATCCCCTGCGGGCCGGCCCATGCGCCGCTGGACGCCGTCATCGTCATCAGCCTGGACTGGACGGCGCTGAAGCAGCGCGAGGCCGAGTTGTCGGCCAAGGTGCAGGAGCTGGAGACGACCGAGGCGCTGAAGTCGTCGATCGTGGACCACGCCTTGGCGGCCATCGTCTCCGCCGACGCCCAGGGCCGGGTCGTCGAGTTCAATCCGGCGGCCGAGGCGATGTTCGGCGTCTCGCGCGAACAGGCGCTGGGCCGGCCTGTCGCCGAAGTGATCATCCCAAGGCAACATCGCCAGGCCCATGAGGCCGGCATGCGCCGGGTGACCGAGGGCGGGGCGCCGCGGCTGCTCGGGCGGCGGGTCGAAATGACAGCGCTGCGTGCCGATGGAGGCGAGTTCCCGGTCGAGATGGTGCTGTGGCGCACCATGGTCGGCGGCCAGACCTTCTACACCGCGTCGATGTCCGATCTGACCGAGCGGCGCGACGCCCAGGCCGAGATCGAACGCCAGCGCGACGCCCTGCGCCAGAGCGAGAAGCTGACGGCCATGGGCAGCCTGCTGGCCGGCGTGGCCCATGAGCTGAACAATCCGCTGGCCATCGTCATGGGCCGCGCCAGCCTGCTGGAAGAAAAGCTCGCGAATACCGCCCATGCCGCCGACGCGCTGCGCATCCGCGAGGCCGCCGAGCGCTGCGGCCGCATCGTCCGCGCCTTCCTGAACATGGCCCGTCAGCGCCCCAGCGTGCGCAGCCCGGTGCTGCTCAACGACCTGGTGCAGGCCGCCACCGACATGCTGCAGTACGCGCTGCGCAGCCACGACATCGCGTTGCGGCTGGAGCTGACCCCGGGCCTGCCCGAGATTCATGCCGACCCTGACCAGATCGGCCAGATCGTGCTCAATCTGCTGGTCAATGCCCAGCAGGCACTGATGGCGGTGGAGGGCCTGCGGCGCCTCAGCGTCAGCACCGGCCTGGAGCAGCGCCGTACCGACCGCGAACCCCGCCTGTGGCTGCGTGTCAGTGACAACGGCGCAGGCGTGCCGCCCGAATTGCGGGAGCAGGTTTTCGCCCCCTTCTTCACCACCAAGGCCGAGGGGGTGGGCACCGGCATGGGCCTGGCGGTGTCGCGCTCGATCGCCCAGAGCCACGGCGGCAGCCTGCTGCTCGAGGACGGGCCGGGCGGCGCCTCATTCCGCCTTAGCCTGCCGCTCAGCGGCGAGGCCGGGCCGCCCTCGGCCGCGGCACCGCTGGACGCACTGGACAGCGTGGCCGCGGCGCGCCTGCTGGTGGTCGATGACGAGGGCCAGATCGCCGAGCTGATGCGCGACTTTCTGTGCAGTGCCGGTTACGAGGTGGCGGTGGCCGAATCGGGCTCGGTGGCCCTGGCCATGCTGGCCGAGAGCGGCTTCGATGCCATCGTGTCCGATCTGCGCATGCCCGACATTGATGGCGCGGCGCTGTGGCGCACGGTGCGTCAACGCGACCCGGCCCTGGCAAGGCGCATGCTGTTCGTCACCGGCGACACCCTGTCGCCCAGCGCCCGGGTGTTTCTGGACCAGTCACGCTGCGCCGGCCTCGACAAGCCCTTCACCAAGGCCGAGTTGCTGCGGGCGGTGCAGTTGCTGCTGTCCGGGCCGAGCTGAGGCCTGCAGCCCCCGGCCTACAATCGTCTGGAGGGCTGGCCGTGCCCCCACCTGTTCGCGGGGTGCCCCGGTCAAGCCCGTATTGAACTTGTCATCATCTGCTGCAATAGTGCGCGGTTCGGGTGTCGCGCCGCAGGCGTGCACCGTCTTGTCGAGATCGAAGGTGCCGGTTTGAATCCAATGCTGTCTGTTGGCCGTGCGTCGCGCATGCGCGGCTTTACCCTGCTTGAGCTGCTGGTGGTGATGGTCATCATCGGCCTGCTGGCGGGCTATGTGGGGCCCAAATTCTTCGGCCAGATCGGCAAGTCCGAGGTCAAGGCAGCCAAGGCGCAGATCGACGGCCTGCAAAAGGCGCTGGACCAGTACCGCATCGACATGGGCCGCTATCCGAGCACCGAACAGGGCCTGGCCGTGCTGGTCACCAAGCCCTCGGACGAGCCGCGTTGGGCCGGGCCGTACCTGAGCAAGGCCGTGCCCAAGGATCCCTGGCAGCACGAATTCCAGTACCGCTCGCCCGGCGAGCATGGCGAATACGACCTGCTGTCCTTCGGCAAGGACGGCCGTCCCGGTGGCGAAGGCGAAGACGCCGATCTGGTGAGCTGGTGATCACCGGCCCAGGCGCCATGCCATGCCATGCCTGACTTCCTGATACGCGTCTTCGACCCCGTCCAAGGGGTGCAGCAGAGCCGGATCAGCGCGCCCGACCGTCACTCGGTGGCGGCGCAGTTGGGCGTGCCGGCGCAGCGCATCCTCAGCGTACAGGAGGTGGGCGGGGCTGCGGCCGGCGGCTCAAGGCTGTGGCCGGCCGCGCGCGGCACCAAGCGCTTTCCATTGCAGCTGTTCAGCCAGGAGCTGGCCGTGCTGCTGGACGCCGGCATTGCCCTGCTCGAAGCCTTGAGCACGCTGCGCGAGAAGGAGTCACGCACCGATGTGCAGCAGGCGCTGGACGCGGTGATCGCGATGGTGCGCGAGGGCCGGGCCCTGTCGGTGGCGATGCAGGCCCAGCCGGCGGTGTTCGACGAGCTGGTCTGTGCCATCGTCGCGGCCAATGAGCGCACCGGGCAGCTGGCCCTGGCGCTGAGCCAGCATGCCAAATACCTTGCCTGGGTCGAGGCGTTGCGCTCGCGGCTGGTGGCGGCCTGCGTCTATCCGCTGCTGCTGCTGATTGTGGGCGGTGCGGTGATCATGTTCCTGCTGCTGTTCGTGCTGCCGCGCTTTGCCGGCATCCTGGACGGCCTCGGCGACAAGCTGCCCTGGGCCTCGCAGGTGCTGATCAGCTTCGGCCGCGTTGCGGGCGAGCACCCGGGCCTGGCGCTGG
Source organism: Burkholderiaceae bacterium (assembly GCA_018780645.1). Lineage (GTDB taxonomy): Bacteria > Pseudomonadota > Gammaproteobacteria > Burkholderiales > Burkholderiaceae_C > Paucibacter. The sequence continues at coordinate 117,923 of JADMJJ010000003.1, read as the reverse complement.
GCGGGGCGGCAATGCTGGTGTTCGGTGCCGTGGTCGTCTGGCGCCATCCGTCCACGCACCAGGCCTTGATCCACTGGGCCTGGCGTATGCCGGGCCTGGGCTCGAGGCTGCGCGTGCTGGCCCTGGCGCGGCTGTACCGCAGCCTGGGCATGCTCCTGGCTTCCGGCGTGCCGGCGCTGGCCGCGCTGCGCATCGTGCGCGGCGTGGTCGCGCCGCCGTGGCGCGCGCCGGTGGCCGCTGCGGCCGACATGGTGGCCCAGGGCGAGCGCCTGTCCGCTGCCTTCGAGGCGCAGGACCTGGCCACACCGGTGGCGCGGCGCATGTTGCGCGTCGGCGAGCGCAGCGGCGAGCTGGCGGCGATGCTGGAACGGGCCGCCGCCTTTCATGATGAAGAGGCCGTGCGTCTGACCGAGCTGCTGACCCGCGCCATCAACCCCATCCTGATGCTGATCATGGGTGTCGTCATCGGCGGCATCATCGTGCTGATGTACTTACCGATTTTTCAGCTGGTGGAGCAAGTCCAATGAGCGAAGCCGTGGCGGACGTCACCGCGTTGGCGAGCTGGCTGCCCGCCGAAGCCGGTCCCTGGCACCTGGACTTCGAGCGCTGGCCGCAGGCCCAGGCGCTGCGCTGGCGTGCCGTGCTGGCGGCGGGCGCCAAGAGCGTGCCCATGCTGCTGGCCGACCGCGAGCCCGACCTGATGCTGCTGCAAAGCGTCGAGTCGCGGCTGCAGTGCCCGGTGCGCTGGCTGCGTGTCGATGCCGCGGCGCTGGAGCACTGGCTGGGCGCCGGCGAGGCGGATTTCCGGGCGCTGTCGGGCCTGGAGGAGTCTCTCGCCCAGAACGGCGGCATCAACAATGTCGACGACCTGTCGGCGCGGAGTCTGAGCGAGCAGGCCAATCCGGTCATGCGCCTGCTCGATGCCACGCTGTACGACGCGCTGCAGGACGGCGCCAGCGACATCCACATCGAATGCACGGTGCGAGGTGCTGCGATTCGTTTCCGCGTCGATGGCGTGATGTCAATGGTGCGCAGCGTCGATGGCGTGGCCGTGGCGGAACAGCTGGTGTCGCGGCTGAAGGTGATGGCGGAGCTGGACATCGGCGAGCGCCGCCTGCCGCAGGATGGCCGCTTCAAGCTGCGCGTGCAGGGCCGCGAGGTCGATTTCCGCCTGTCCATCATGCCCAGCGTGTTCGGTGAAGACGCCGTGGTGCGGGTGCTGGACCGGGCCAATATCGAGCAGGAGCATGGCCAGCTGACCTTGGACGCGCTGGGCTTCGATGCCTCCGAGCGCGCCGCCGTGCGGGCCCTGGCGCGCCAGCCCCACGGCATGCTGCTGGTCACCGGCCCGACCGGCAGCGGCAAGACGACGACGCTCTATGCCACGCTGTCCGAGATCCACACCGGGCAGGACAAGATCATCACCATCGAAGACCCGGTCGAGTACCAGCTGCCCGGCGTGGTGCAGATCCCGGTTAACGAGAAGAAGGGCCTGACGTTTTCGCGCGGCCTGCGTTCCATCCTGCGCCACGACCCGGACCGCGTGATGGTGGGCGAGATCCGCGACCCCGAGACGGCGCAAATCGCGGTGCAGGCGGCGCTGACGGGCCATCTGGTGTTCTCGACCGTCCACGCCAACAACGCCTTCGACGTGATCGGCCGCTTCATGCATATGGGGCTGGACCTGTACAACGTCGTCTCGGCGCTGAATGCGGTGCTGGCGCAGCGCCTGCTGCGCCTGAACTGCAGCCATTGCGCCAAGCCCTTTCTGCCCGAGCCCGAGGTGCTGGCGGCCCATGGCCTGAAGCCGGGCGAGGGTATTTTCAGACGAGGTGACGGCTGCGGCCATTGCCGAGGCACCGGCTACAAGGGCCGGCGCGCGGTGGCCGAGCTGCTGAAGCTGGACGACGGCCTGCGCGACCTGATTGCGGCGCGGGCGCCGATGTCGCAGATCAAGGAAGCGGCGCGCTCGCGCGGCATGCGCTCGCTGCGCAGCGTGGCACTGGCGGCTGTCTGTCGTGGGGAAACGACTTTTGAAGAGCTGGATCGGGTGACCCTGGATGACTGAGCTGGCCCCCTCCACCCTCGGCGGCGCCCTGCGGCGACTGCGCGCCCGCTGGGCGCGGCCGCAGACGCTGTGGCTGCAGCCCGACGGCGTGCGCGAGCTGCAGCCCCAAGGTGCTGCCGCCGTGCAGCCCTGGAGCAGCTGGTGCCAGGCCCATGCGGGCGGCGCGGCCCAGGTCTTGGTCAGCGGCGCGCTGCTGCACCATCTGGTCGCCGAGGCCGGCATGCCTTTGGAAGACGATGCCGCTCTGAACGCCTATGCCAGCCAGCTGCTGGGCCACTACTTCGGCGCCGCCGCCCAACGCTGGGCGCTGGCGCCATGGCGCTCCGGTGAACGCGGCGGTGCCTGCGCGCTGCAGGGTGCCGATCTGGCCCAACTGCAGGCCGCCGCGCTAGCCCATGCCGTCGATCTGCGCAGCCTGCGCCCGGCCTGGAGCGTGGCGCTGGCCGCGCTGCAGGCCAGCGAGCCCGAGTGGACGCGCGCGCCGCAGGCGGCGCTGGCCTTCGTCGAGGGTCAGTTGGTGACCTGGGTGGGTCTGCAGCAGGGCCGCTGCGTGATGCTGCGCCATGCGCGGCTGGCCGAGGCGACGCTGGAGTCGCTGGGCGAAGCGCTGAACCATTTGCGCGCGGAACAGGGCAAGGGCGCTGCCGTCGAGACGCTGGTGCTGGGCTATGGCCTGACGGTGGCGGCCACCCCGGTCTGGCCCGGCGTGCGCGTGCTGGGGCGCCTGGACGGCGCTGCCCCGAACCTGGCGCAGCTGAGCCCGCCGGCCAAGGCCGCCGGCGCGAACCTGCCCCAGCCCGATTTCCTGGCCACCGGCCCACGCGGCAGCCCGCTGGGCTGGGCCTTGGCCGCCACGGGCGCGCTGGTGCTGGCGACCGCTGCCTGGTCGGCCTGGGAAAGCCACGCCGCCCTCGACGCCGCCCAGCAGGAGCTGGCCCAGCTGCAGAACCGTGCCCGTGGCCGCCCGGCCGCTGTGGCGGCACCGGTGGCGCGCAACAGCGCTCAGGCGGGCTCGCAACAACAGGCACAGCTGCAGGCCCAGCAGGAGGCCACCCGCGCCGCACGCGAGGTCGCCGGCCTGCTGCAGGAGCCCTGGGGTCAGATCTTGAGCCAGGTCGAAACCGCTGGCGGCAAGCAGGTGCAATGGCTGGGCTTCGACTACACGGCCGTCCGGTCCGAGCTGCGCCTCGAAGGCCTGAGCGCCGACCGCAAGACCGCGCTGGATGTGGTCGATCGGCTCAGCGCGCTGCCCGGCTGGCAGGACGTGGTGCTGAGCCGGCTGATGACCGGCGACCAGGGCCAGGCCGGCCTGAAGCTGGACGTCAGCGCAAAGCTGCTGCCTCAAGTCTTGACATCGGAGGCCAAGCCATGACGCGCGGCGAACTGGTACGCCATCTGCGCCGCTTCGGCCTGCCCGGCGCCTTCGGCCTGCTGTGCCTGCTGGCGGCGGCCCTGCTGTTGCTGGGGCCGGCCCGCAGCTGGGATGTCCAGGCAGCAACCAGCCTGTCCGACGCCGATGCGCTGCGCGCCAGACTGAAGCGCCAGCCGGTGGTGGTCGATGCGCCGCAGGAAACCCAGCCCCGCCATCTGGTCGCCAGCCTGCCCGAGGTCACCGACCGGCAGGCCCGTCTGGGCGATCTGCTGACGCTGGCGCTGAAGCAGGGCCTGAACAGCAGCCGCACCGAGCACCGCATCACCCGCGACGACAAGCTCGGCCTGGAACGTCTGCGCATCACCATGCCGGTGCAGGGCAGCTATGCCCAGCTGCGCGGCTTCATCGAACAGGCCCTGCGGCAAGACCCGGCCCTGAGCCTGGACAGCCTGAAACTGCGCCGCAACAACCCGGCCGCGGCCGAGATCGAGGCCGAGCTGGTCTGGTCCCTGCATGCACGCTCGGCCATCATCGAGGGCAGGCAGCCGTGAAGCCGCGTCAACTCGCCCTCGGCGCCGGTCTGGCCGCCACTCTCGCCGCCACCGTCTGGCTGGCCATGAGTCCGGAGGAGGAGACCGTGGTCGCCACCGCCGGCACGCGGAGCGACGCCGCGCCGCGCGCGGCCGCGGCCAGCACGCCGACGGCCAAGAACGCCGCATCCAGTTGGCCGATCCGCCTGGTGGCCCAGCCCCGCGAGGCCTGGGCGCCACCGGCCGATCCGCTGTTCGCGGCCTGGTCACCACCCCCGCCGCCACCGCCACCACCGGCTCAGCCACCGCCCCCGCCACCACCCCCGCGCGCGCCCAACTTCCCCTATCAGCTGATGGGCCGCATGGAAGAGGGCGGCGTGGCGCAGGCCCTGCTGTCCGGTCCGCTGCGCAGCTTCGGCGTGCGTGCCGGCGATGTGATCGATGGCCAGTGGCGCGTGGACCAGGTCGGCGCCACCGGTGTGAAGCTTGTCTGGATACCCGGCGGGCTGCCTCAAACTCTCAGTTTCAAACCCTCATGACACGCTCATCACCACTTTCCCCGACGCTGGGCATGCTGCTGCTGGGCGTGCTTGCGCTCCTGGCCTCCTGTGCCAACCCGGCGCTGAAGCAGGCCGACGACCTGGCGCGCGGCAACCAGCCCCTGCAGGCTCACGCCCTGCTCAGCACGGCGCTGGTGCAGGAGCCGGGCAACGCCAACCTGCGCGCCGCGCAGATCCGTATGCGCGAGCGCGCCAGCTCGCAGCTGGTGCTGCAGATCGATGCCTCGCGCACGGCCCTGCGCTGGGACGACGCCCGCGAGTATCTGGAGCGGCTGACCACGTTGGAACCCAAGCACCCGCGCCTGAAGCAGCTGAGCAACGAAATCGTCCGCGGCCAGAAGCAGGAGCGCCTGCTGGGCGAGGCCCGCCAGCTGTTGAAGGCCAATCAGCTGGGTCAGGCCGAGGCGCGGGTGCGCGAGGTCTTGATCGAGACCCCCGGCCACCCCGGCGCCCGCGCGTTGGCACAGCAGCTGCATGACCGCAAGCCGCTGGAGGCGCTCAATACCGAGCTGGCGCCGGCTTTCCAGAAGCCGGTGACCCTGGAGTTCCGCGAGGCGCCGCTGCGCAATGTGTTCGAGGCGCTGTCGCGCAGCACGGGCATCAACTTCGTGTTCGACAAGGATGTGCGCGGCGACAGCAAGGTCACGATCTTCCTGCGCAACGTCACCCTGGACGAGGCCATGCGGGTGATCCTCAGCACCCAGCAGTTGGACCGCAAGCTGCTGAATGAATCGTCGGTGCTGATCTTCCCCAACACCCAGGGCAAGCAGCGCGAGCACCAGGAGCTGATCACCCGCACGCTGTATCTGGCCAATGCCGATGTGAAGCAGGTGCAGACCCTGGTGCGCACCATCGCCAAGGTGCGCGACATCTACATCGACGAGCGCCTGAACCTGATGGTGGTGCGCGACACACCCGAGGTGATGCGTCTGGTCGAGCGGCTGATCGCCTCGGTCGATCTGCCCGAGCCCGAGGTCATGCTCGAGGTGGAGGTGATGGAGCTGGCGACCGACCGCGTCGACGCGCTGGGCCTGCAGTGGCCGGACTCGGTGCAGTTCGGCCTGCCGACCCGCGACTTTGCCGGCAACGTCAACGGCCTGGCCACCGGCCAGGTGCCGATAGGCCGGCGTAACGAGTTCCGCGCAACCATCGCCAACCCGGCCCTGCTGGCCACGCTGCGCGGCACCTCGGGCAATGTGAATCTGCTGGCCAACCCGAAGATACGGGTGCGCAACAAGGAAAAGGCCAAGGTGCAGATCGGCGAGAAGCTGCCGGTGTTCACGACCACGACGGCGGTCAACGTCGGCACCTCGGCCTCGGTGTCCTATCTGGACGTGGGCCTGAAGCTGGACGTCGAGCCGACCATTCAGCTGGACAACGACGTCAGCATCAAGGTGGCGCTGGAGGTCAGCAATCTGATACGCCAGGTGCAGGGCCCGGCGGGCTCGATCGCCTACCAGGTCGGCACCCGTGTCACCAGCACCACCTTGCGGCTCAACGATGGCGAGACGCAGATCCTGGCCGGCCTGATCAATGATGAAGACCGCCACACGGCCGCCGGCGTGCCGGGCCTGTCTTCGCTGCCGGTGGTGGGCCGCCTGTTCGGCCTGCAGACCGACACGCGCAACAAGACCGAGGTCGTGCTGCTGATCACGCCGCGCATCGTGCGCAATCTGGCCCTGCCGGATTCGAGCTTCACCCAGCTGGCCGGTGGCACCGACAGCGCGCCGGGCGCCTTCAGCAGCCTGTTGCGCTCGGCAGGGGCCAAGGCGGGCGTCGGTCTCAGCAGCGGTGGTTCGACCGCCCAAAGCTTTGCCGCCCCCGTCGCGGCAGCTCCGCAGGCTGCCCCCGCCAATGAAGTGGTACTGAACTTCGCCGTCACGCCGCAGGTGGCGCCGGGCGGCACTCTGTCGGTGACAGTGAAACAGGACGGCGGCGCGACGATACGCGGCGAGGTCGAGTTCGACCCCAGCCTGCTGGCACCCGCCCAGGCCGCGGCCAACACTGGGAATGGCCGCGTGCCCTTCGAGCTGGGCCCGCGTGGCGAGCGGGTGGTGGTGTTCCGCGCCCTGCCTGCCGCCAGCGGCCAGATGGTGGCGGTCAATATCGTCAGCGTCTCGGCCACCGGCCCGGGCGGCGAGGCGCCGACGGTGCGGCTCGATGGCCAGGGGCTGGCTACGGTGGGCAAAGCGCCCTGAACCGACATGACTAGCGAAGAAGCACGCATCCAGCGTTCGAGCCGTGGTTTCACGCTCGTCGAGATGCTGATCGTGCTGGCCATCATGGGCGTGCTGGCGGCGGCGGCGCGGCCCATCCTGGAGCTGTCGGTGCAGCGCAGCCAGGAGTTCGCGCTGCGCGAGGCGCTGCGCACCCTGCGCACCGGCATCGACGCCTACAGACGAGCGGCCGAGGCCGGGCGCATTGCCGTGGCGGCTGACGCCTCGGGCTACCCGCCAAGCCTGCAGGCCCTGGTGCAGGGCGTGCCCGATGCCAAGTCGCCCAAGGACGTCAAGCTGTACTTCATGCGCCGCATTCCCCGTGACCCCTTCGCCGACCCCTCGCTGGCGGCCGAAGACAGCTGGGGTCTGCGCAGTTCCGAGAGCCCGCCCGATGCGCCCCAGGCGGGCCGCGATGTGTTCGACGTTTTTTCGCGATCGGAACGCGCAGCACTGGATGGCAGCAAGGTCAAGGACTGGTGATGAAGACCTCTGCGCGTGGCTTTACCCTGATCGAGCTGCTGGTGGTGATGAGCATCGTCGCCCTGCTGGCCTCCATCGTCGCGCCGCGCTATTTCGCCAGCCTGCAGCGGTCCAAGGAGACGGCACTGCGCACCTCGCTGAATGTGATGCGCGATGCCATCGATCAATACGCCGCCGACCGTGGCCGCTATCCCGAGACCCTGGAGGAGCTGGCCCAGGCGCGCTACATCCGCGGCGTGCCCGAAGACCCGCTGACCGGCAGCGTCGAGACCTGGGTGCTGGTGACCCCGCCGCCCGATCTGCCGCTGAAGGGTTCGCTGTACGACGTGCGCAGCGGCGCCGCCGGACGTGCGGCCGATGGGCGGCTGTATGCGGATTGGTAGCTGGACAAGGCCGCAGGGCGGGTTTACTTACATCGGCCTGCTGCTGTTCGTCGCCATCACCGGTGCCGCCCTGGCCGCCCTGGGCCAGGCCTGGACCACGGCGGTGCAGCGCGAGAAGGAGCGCGAGCTGGAGTTTCGCGGCCAGGAGATCGCCAGCGCCATCCAGTCCTACCGGCTGGCCAGCCCGGCGCGGGAGGGTCAGCCGCCACAGTATCCGCGCAGCCTGGACGATCTGCTGGTGGACGCCCGCGGCATCAAGCCGCGTCATCACCTGCGCCGGCTCTATCCCGACCCGCTGACCGGCAAGGCCGACTGGGTGCTGATTCCGGACCCGGCCAACCCGCAGGCCTTTCATGGCCTGCGCAGCCGCTCCGAGCAGCAGCTGATGCGCCGCCAGCGGCCCGACGGGACGCCGCTGCTGAAGGCCTCCGAATGGGTCTTTCTGGCCCAGGACGGTGCGCCTGTCGCACCAGCGCAGGGAGCCTCGGCTCCCGCAGGCAAGGCATCGGGAATTCCCTGACACGGAATCTGGCCCCGCTCTACCGCGCTGGGCTGGTAATTACCCGAATCCCCCCTTGTTCAAGGGGTGGGCAAGCGATGATGTCAAGTGAATTCCGCACGCCCACAATTGGTTCCTCAATGTTGTGGAATGTTTTCATGAGCATTTCACATATTGCATCGCCGGGTTTGCTGATGCTTTGGTACCACCAGGGCTGCACAGCTCGCGCCAAACCGTGGTGTGCAACACCAAAACCATTGGTAAAAGGGCTTGAATATGAAGAAGATGTTGAAAACCGTGCTGGCCACATCGGCGCTTGTCGCCTTGGGTACGGCGCAATCGGCGGTCCTCACTTTTGACGGTGCGATCGACACGACGTTCGCGCCGTTCGCGCCACTGCTGGGTCATCTGGACGAGATTCAGACCGATGGCTTCTGGATCGACATGTACAACACCAAGGCCGGCGCCAGCGCAGGCGACTTGGTCGGTGCCGTGATCAACGGCGCCGACACGGCCGCCACCTGCGCCGGACTGGTCTGCCCCAGCAACAACAGCAGCACCTATCTGGCGGCGCTGAACGACGGCCTGCCCGATATCGGTCGCCTCGACGGCAAGACCTTCCAGGTCACCCAGTTCGACGCCAGCTTCATCGCGGCCAGCGGTGATGTGGTCCTGCCCACGTCCCTGCTTCTTCGCGTCGAAGGCTACTCGGCCACTGCCCTGTTGTTCCAGGAAGATTTCTACCTTCCCGGTCCGGTGGGCGGCGCCTACAGCTTTGCCACCTATTCGCTGAGCGCGGCAAATGCCGCCATTGCCGTCGTTGACATCGCCTTCCGCGGCTATGCCTGCACGACGGCAACGACCTGCTCGCGCAGCCTCGACAAGGCCCAGTTCGCCCTCGACAACATCACCACCGCCGTGCCCGAAGCATCGACCTGGATGATGATGGGCCTTGGTTTGGCCGCCTTTGGCGCCTTTGCCCGCCGCCGCAACGCCGCTTGATCGCACGATCAACGCCGCCTTGCCGCATTCGCCAAACACAAAGGAATTCGCAATGAAACTACGTCCCGTTTCCCTGGCCGCCCTGGCCCTGTTCGCCGGCATGAGCACCCATGCCATTGCCCAGGAACGTCGCACCTACATCGTCCAACTGGCCGGTGAACCCGCCGCCAGCTATGCCGGTGGCGTGGCCGGCTATGCCGCCACCCGCCCGGCCGACGGCGCCCGCTTCAACTACCAGAACGACACGGTCCAGGCCTATGTCACCTATCTGGAAGGCAAGCAGCGCACGGTGGCCGCCATCGTCGCCAACGCGCCGGTGATCCACAACTACACGACCGTGCTGAACGGCATGGCTCTGAGCCTGACCGACGCCGAAGTTCAGACCTTGCGCGCCAGCCCGCTGGTGGCCGACATCCAGGCCGACGAGCCGCGCCAGCTGCTGACCACCACGACCTCCACCTTCCTGGGCCTCAGCGCCCCCGGCGGCCTGTGGTCGCAGATGGTGGGCGGCAACCTGAACAAGGGCGAAAACGTCGTCATCGGCATCATCGACGGCGGCATCTGGCCCGAGAACCCCGCGTTCGCTGACCGTGTGGACGGCATGGGCGTTCCGACCCATGACCTGAACGGTACCCAGGTGTATGGCGCTCCTGCAGGCTGGGCCGGTGGCTGCGTCCCCGGTACCGGTTTCAATCCTGCCACCCATTGCAACAACAAGCTGATCGGTGCGCGCTACTTCAATGCTGGCTTCAAGGCCAACCAGCCGAATCTGCACTGGTCCGACTTCGCCGACTCGCCGCGGGACTCCAGTGCCGGCGGCCCGGCTGGCAACAGCGGCCACGGCGGCCACGGCTCGCACACCGCCTCGACCTCCGGCGGCAACAGCCTGAACCCGGCCACGGTCAGCGGCATTGCCATGGGTGACGCCTCTGGCATGGCGCCGCGCGCCCGCATCGCGGCCTACAAGGTCTGCTGGACCTTCCCGAACGCTGCGGCCACCGACGGCACCGGCAGCCAGAACACCTGCTACAGCTCGGACAGCGTGGCCGCCATCGACAGGGCAGTCGCGGATGGCGTCAACGTGCTGAACTACTCGATCAGTGGCAGCCAGACCTCGGTCGCTGACGCGGTCGAGCAGGCCTTCCTGCGCGCTGCCAATGCGGGCGTCTTCGTCGCCGCCTCGGCCGGCAACAGCGGCCCTGGCAATGCCGTCGCCCACCTCAGCCCCTGGCTGACGACGGTTGCTGCCTCGACCCATGACCGCTTCAATCAGGGCGATGTGAATCTGGGCAATGGCGCCAAGTATTCGGGCGCCTCGCTGAATGTGACTGCGCTGGGTTCGTCGCCGATGATCCGCGCCGAAGACGCAGGCATGGGCGGTGGCAACGCCAATCTGTGCTTCAGCTCCGGCCCCCCGGCTGGCCAGGTCCTGCTGGACCCCGCCAAGGTCGCCGGCAAGATCGTCGTCTGCACCCGCGGCACCAATGCCCGTGTCGACAAGAGCTTTGCTGTTGCCCAGGCGGGTGGTGTCGGCATGGTGATGGTCGACAACGGCGCCGGTCTGGTGGCCGAAGCCCATTCGGTGCCGACGGTTCACATCAACGCCGCCGACGGTGCATTGGTCAAGACCTACGTCGCGGGTGCCAACCCGACCGGCGCGATCTCGGCCTTCTACCCCGGCAGCGTGCCGGCTCCGGTGATGGCCAGCTTCTCCTCGCGCGGCCCGAACCAGGGTGATGCGAACATGCTGAAGCCCGATCTGACGGCCCCTGGTGTCGATGTGATCGCCGCCGTGACCGCCGATCTGGGCATGGCCGACAAGGATGCCGTGGCCAATGGCACGCTGACGCCTCCGGCGCAGTTCGCCTCCTACCAGGGCACCTCGATGTCCAGCCCCCACGTGGCCGGTCTGGGCGCCCTGCTGAAGCAGGCGCACCCGACCTGGTCGCCGGCCGCCATCAAGTCCGCCTTGATGACGACGACGATGTCCACGCTGAACGACGGCCAGGCAGGCATGGCCAATGGCCTGCTGCCTTGGGCACAGGGCGCCGGTCATGTGGTGCCCAACAAGGCCACCGACCCGGGCCTGGTCTATGACAACAGCGCCACCGACTGGATCCGCTATCAGTGCAAGGTGAACGCTGCCGGCGTCACGACCCCGGCGCCCAACAACTGCGCCACGCTGGGTGCCATCGACGAGACCTATAACGTCAACATCCCCAGCATCACCGTGGGTGCTGTGACCGGCACGACGACGGTGACCCGCAAGGTCAAGAATGTGGGCGGCTCGACGGCCACCTACACGCCGACCATCGTGGCACCGACCGGCTTCACCGCCGTCGTTGCACCGGCATCGCTGACCCTGGCCGATGGTGCGACCGGCACCTTCACCGTCAAGCTGACGGCCGCTGGCGCCGCTGAAAACGTCTGGAGCTACGGCTCGCTGACCTGGAGCGATGGCACGCACAATGTCAAGATCCCGGTCACCGCACGCGTGGGCAAGGCCATCACCGCTCCGGCGCTGCTGACCGGCACGACGGCGTCGGGCACCCGCCTGGTGACGGTCAAGACCGGCTTCGCCGGCAAGATGACCGCCAACAAGGGCGGCATGAAGGACGCCACGATGGGTGCTGAGGTTGCCCTGACCCCGGGTGCCCTGACCTCTGCCGGCCTGAAGACGGCTTGCACCAACGGCAACGATCTGGCCAACGTCAAGGTCTACAACGTCGCCGTTCCGGCCGGTACCATCGTCGCCCGTTTCGCCCTGCGCGATGCGGACGTCGGCACCGCCGGTGATGACAACGATATGGGCCTGCTGGCTCCGGACGGCACCTGGGTCTACTCGGGGAATGACGGTTCCAACGAAGCCGTGGAAATGGCCAGCCCGGCCGCCGGCAACTACAAGGTCTGCGTGGTCGCCTACGGTGGTGCTGCTTCGATGACGCACAAGCTGTCGAGCTGGGTGGTGGGCGTTGGCGCCCCGGCCGGTCTCAACGTCATGCTGCCCGGCCAGGTCTTCGCTGGCAGCACGGCAACGGTGGGCTTTGCCTGGTCCGGTCTGGGCGCCAATGGCCGCTATGTCGGTGGTGCCCAGTTCAAGGACTTGGGTGGTGTGGTGCAGGCCACGACCGTGGTGCGCGTCAATACCGGCGCCGCTCCGCTGTCCGAGCCGGCCAAGGATCTGTCGCCCAAGGCGCTGTCCAAGCTGGACTGATGTGAATGACGGCCACCTCACGGTGGCCCATCCTTCAGGAGGCCGCAGGCGTGATGCTTGCGGCCTTTTTCAATTATCGCGTCGAGCTGGCCGGCCCGGCCTTGTTCAGCTGGCAGCGGCCGGCCACGCAGCTGGCGCCCGGATCGGGCAGGTACTGGCAGTTGGACAGCATGCCGCTGCGCGCCTGTTCTTCGGCCTCCAGCTTGGCATGGCGCTCGACCAGGGCCTTCAGCGCCGCTTCGTCGGTCTGCTTCGATGACCAGGCGAGATAGCCGCCCGGGCCGCCGCAGGGCTTGTGGCCCACGCCAATGCTGTGGCACTGGGCCTGGCTGTCGCAGGGCGCGTGCCCAACCTGGGCAACGATGCGCGGCCACAGCGCGGCGCTGGTTTCTGGAGTGGCTGCTCCAGGTGTGCCTGCGCAGGCGCTGCCGAGCAGGGCCAGCAGGATCAGCAGCGGCGGGCGGCAGCGTGTGTTTGTCATGCCCGATGCTCGGGCATAGCGGGCGCGCTGGCAAGCGCTCGTCAGAAGCGGCTCTGTGCCCTCAGCATCAGGGCGGCTTCGCCCGGGGCGTCGGACTGGTGGCCAGGCTGGCTGCGCAGCGCCAGCACGGCGTCCAGCCACAGCGCCTGGCCGCTGGCCAGCTTGTAGGGCCTGCCGTAGCTCAACTCCAGCAGCTGTTCGCGACCGGGGGGCACCAGGCTGGCGATGCGCTGGCTGCGTTGCTGCATGCCAAACTCATCCAGGCCCGACACCACATTCATCTGCAGCTGGCCCGACACGGCACGCATCGGCTGCGACAGCGACAGGGTCAGGCGGTCGCCGTCCACCCACCGGTTAGCGCCGGCCAGGCCCAGCGACCAGGACTGGGTGCGCTGCGCGCTCAGGCCGGTGATCAGGCTGTCGGCACTGAGATAGCCGGGCGTGCGGCCGAAGGCGGCTTGCGCGCCCAGCGCCCAGCCCGGCGCGATCTGCCAGCCGGCGGCAAAGCTGATTGCCTGGGTGCGGGCCTGGCCTGCCAAGGCCAGGCCGCCGCTGGACTGGCTGCCCAGATAGGCGCCACGCTCCTGCGTGCCCGACCACGACAGGCTCAGTGCGGTGTGCGTGAACTGGCGCTGCAACTCCAGCACAGCGGCCTCGGCGCGGGTCGAGTCGGCCAGCATGCCGAACTGGCCCTGCAGCGCCGGCTTCAGGCTGGAGCTCAGCACGCCCGCCTTCAGGCGCATACCGCCCGCCAGCGGCAGGCTGCCACCGGCATAGGCGGCGTTGGGCACCAGGCCCAGATAGGGATTGGCCAGCGCACTGATGCCGCGCAGAGCTTCACCGGTGCCGGTGCCCGCCAGGCCGAAGTACTGACTCGCCAGACCGAGGCCGAAGGCCTGCTCCAGGCCGTCATCCTTGGCGCGGCTGACATAGCCGAAAGCGGCCAGCTTCTGAGTGCTGTTGCGCCCCAGAAATGGCAGCGGTGCGGCGGCCGGCTGCACTTCGGGCAGCTGCAGCGCCAGGGTGAAGCGGCTGCCGTCGGCCAGCACCTGCTCGGTGACCTGCAGCCGGCTGCTGTGCTCGGCCAGCATCTGGTCCAGCGACAGGGCCTGGGGCTTGGTCACATTGGCACCCAGATCGGCCTGGAAGTCGCGTTGGTAGTCGTCGAAGGCGATGACCTTCAGCCCGCTGTTCTTGGCCAGGGTCCAGATGCCGCCCAGCGCCGGCGAGGGTTTGATCTTGCTGTCCAGCACCTTGATCGTGCGGCCGTTCCAACTGGTGGTGGTGACGTTGCCGACCGGCAGCATTGCTTTCTCGACATTGATCAGGCCGCGGCCATAGACGGCGTCGATGCCGGGCGCGCCCAAGTCGGTGGCGGTGACGAACAGGATATTGGCCACCTGGTCGGCGCGCAGCGTCTTCCAGCGGCTCTTGATCAGCGCGGCGGCGCCGCTGACCACGGGCGTGGCCATCGAGGTGCCGCTCATGCTGGCGTAGTTGGTGCCCAGATACGACGAGGTGAGGCCCACACCGGGCGCGACGACGAACCAGGCGGCGGTGTCGCCGGCACGGTTGCTGAACGAGGCGATGACGTTCCTGGCATCGACCGCGCCGACGGCAATGATCTGGTTGTTGGCCCAGCTCTCCTTGGCAAAGCGGGCCGGCCAGCCGGGGTTGGCCAGGCCGTCGTTGCCGGCAGCGGCGACGATCAGCAGGCCCTTGCCGATGGCGTACTTCATCGCGCTGCTATTGCCCGCCTGGCTGCCTCCCAAGCTCATATTGACGATGTCGGCGCGGCCGACCACGGCACGCAATGCGGCGTCGCTCATGCCGGTATTGCCCGCGCCTTTGTCGTTCAAGACCTTCATCGGCAGCAGATTGGCCTCGAAGGCCACGCCCATCATGCCTATGCTGTTACGACTGGCACCAATCAGCCCGGCCACATGGCTGCCATGGCCATGGCGATCCATCGTGTCGGTGGCGGCGCCGCTGCCACTGAAGTTGCTGCCGGTCAGCAGGCGGCCGCTGGCGGCGAACTCGCCGTGCTTGTTGTTCAGCCCGGTGTCTAGCACGGCCACGGTCACGCCCTTGCCGGTGGCGCCCAGCGCGTAGGCGGCATTGGCCTTGATCTGGGTGATGTAGCTGCTGCGGGTCAGCTCAGCCGTGGCGGCCGCCGTCTGCGCATGGGCCTGCGCCGCGGTCAGGCAGGCGAGGGCGGCAATGGCAAGACTCAGGGCGGTGGGGCGACGGTGCATGGCGGACTCCAGGATCTTGAAACATCGATCTGGGCAAGCGCCTGAACACAGGGGGTCGAGCCCCTGAGGCGGCCCCGCTGGCATACAGCACAGCGATGCTGTACTGGGTAGCCCGGAAGCTTTGCGTCTCCGGCTTTCGCCGGATTTGCCCTGGACGTTTGGCAGTGCGCCAGCGTCTTCGTCAATGGTAGGTGCTGGCGGCGGGTTTTGGGGCGGTTTGCCGAAGCGGCGCCGTGAAGGGCATCACGCCGCCCGCAGGCAATCGACGATCTTCAGCCTTGCCGCCCGCCAGGCCGGTACAAAACCGCCCAACAGGCCCATGAACAGGGCGAAGGCCAGGGTCTGCACGACGATGGCCGGGGTCAGCTTGAACTGGAAGGCCAGCTCGGAGAAGGTCTGGAAGTTGGTGGTGGAGATGTTCACGCTTTGCATCAGCGCGGCAAAGCCCAGGCCTATCAGACCACCGACCAGGGACAGCAGCAGCGACTCGCCCAGGAACGCGACCAGCACCGCGCCGCGGCGGAAGCCCAGCGCGCGCAGGGTGCCGATCTCGCCGATGCGCGAGGCCACGGCGGCGAACATGGTGATCATCGCGCCGACGATGGCGCCGATCGAGAAGATCACCGACAGCGCCGTGCCCAGGATGCTGATGAAATTGGCCAGCGCCTCGGACTGGTCGGCATAGAAGCGCTGCTCGCGCTTGGGCTCGACGGTCAGGCGCGGGTCGGCGTCGAGCGTGGCCTTGATGCCGTCGAAGGCGTCAACTCGGCCCAGGCGGAACACCACGCTGGAGAAGGCCTGGCGCCGGAAGGCCTGCATCATCTGGTTGGCGTCGCCCCAGATCTCGGAGTCGAAGCCGGTGCGGCCGGCATCGAACACGCCTACCACCACCCAGTCGCGGCCGGCAAAGCGCAGGCTGTCGCCCAGCTTGGCGCCCTGAAAGCCCTTGGCCACGGCCGAGCCGGTGATGATCTCCGAGGTGCCTGGCCGGAACATGCGGCCCTCGACCAGCCTGACCTGGGGGCGCAACTGCAGACCGATCGCGGACGTGCCGCGCACCGTCACATTGCTGGGCTTGCCGCTGCCGCTCTTGGGCAGGTTGTTCAGCACCACCGGCTCCTTGCTGACCAGGGGCCTGCCCTCGGCGCTCAGCGCAATGCCGGGCAGGCTCTCGATGATGGCGGCCTGGTCCCGCGTGATGCCCGAGTTGATCTCGGCACCGGCGCCCTTGCGCAGGACCATCACATTGTCCGGCTGGCCGGTGGCCACGAGCGTGGCGCGTATGCCCTCGCTCATCATCAGCACGGTAGCGAACACATAGACGACCAGGGCCATGCCGCCGGCCGTCAGCAGGGTGGTGACGCGCCGCACCCAGAGGTTGCGGGCGATGTAGGACAGCGGTATGGCTTTCATCTCAGTTCCCCACCGCACTGCGCGCGACCGTCGCCGCATGAAAGGTGAAGCGGCAGGACCGAGGGCGCGCCGGCCGCTGCGGGCTGAAGCCTTGTCCGGTCCTGGACGGACCGAACTCCGGCTTCTTTATGCCCGCTGCGACCGGCGCGCCCTCGTCCCTGCTAGGGCCCGGGTGCCCGTTCGCCAATCCGCAAGGCCCGCACACCAGGCGGGGTTGGGGGCCACCAGCGCATCCGCAGAGTGGGCGGGGGGCTGGCCACGGCGGGCATAAGGAAGCTGAAGGTCGGTCCGAAGGGACCGGCCCAAGCTTCAGCCCGTCGTGGCCGGCCCCCCGCCCACTCTGCCACCCCATGGCAGCGAAGCGCAACGCACGGCTACTCTCGGGCAAGTCGATCCGCTTCATTTCAGCACCCGACCTTCGACACGCTCAGGGCGAGCGGGCGGTGGGTGTTGATCACGCCACATGACGCAGCCCTTGAACAATATCGATACGGCTCATCTTCCACGCCGGCCAGGCGGCGGCCACCAGGCCGACGATCAGCGCGGCACCCATCTGCAGGGCCATGGTGCCGGCCGAGACATGGAAGCGCGGCAGCAGGCTGCCCACGGCGGCGCCGAAGCCGCCGGCCAGCGGCAGGGTCAGCAGCAGGCCCAGCAGGCCGCCCAGCAGGGCGATGAACAGGCTCTCGCCGAACAGCAGCTTGACGACGAACTCGGGCGGGAAGCCCAGCGCCTTCAAGGTGGCGTACTCGGCCAGGCGCTCGCGGGCTGTCATCGTCATCGTATTGGCCATCACCGCCATGATGATGATGACGATGATGAAGCTGACCGCCTGTATGGCCACCAGGATGGCCTCGCTCATCGATACAAAGCCGAGCTGGAAGGCCTTCTCGGTCTCGGTCAACGTCTCGGCCAGCGAGTTCTTGAAGGCGGTGTCTATCCGCTGCGAGATCAGCGCGGCGTTGTTCGGCTCGTTGATGCCGACGATGTAGACGCCCACCGTGTCCGCCCGGTTGCCCAGGCGCTTGCGCAGGCTCTCGTTGATATAGGCCCAATGGAACAGCAGCTGGTTCTCGTCGGTGCTGGCCTCGGCGCCGGTCCAGATGCCGCGTATCGTGAAGTTCCAGGTGCCGGGGTAGATGGTGCCCTTGATGGGCACCACATCGCCGAGCTTCCAGCCGAACTTGTCGGCCAGCTTCTTGCCGACAACGCAGCCCTTGCGGTCGCGGTAGAAGGCCAGCTTCTCCTCGTCGCTGAGCTGGTACTCCGGGTACAGGGCCAGATAGCTTTGCGGGTCCACCGCGAACTGCGGGAAGAAGTTGCGCGGCTCCTGGTAGATGCCGCCAAACCAGTTCGACCAGGAGATGCCGGTCACGCCGTCGATGGCCTTGATGCGGCCGGCATAGCTCAGCGGCAGGCTGAAGGTCAGCGAGACCGCGCTGCGCGTCACCAGGCGGGTGCTGGAGCTGCTCTCGACGCCGGCATACCAGGCGCTGACGATGGTGCGCAAGAGGCCGAAGGCGCAGATCGCCACCACCAGGCCGACCATCGTCAGGCCGGTGCGGAGCTTGTGGCGGAAGGCGTTCTTCAGCAGCAGCTTGAACAGGAACATGGTGGTTCGCCGATCAGGTCAGGCCGGAGCGTCGTCCACCAGCACGCCCTTTTCCAGGTGCACCATACGCCGTGCGCGCGAGGCCGCCTTGGGGTCGTGGGTGACCATGACGATGGTCTTGCCGAGTGACCGGTTCAGGTTGTCGAGCAGGCTCAGCACCTCTTCGCCGGTGTGGCGATCAAGGTCGCCGGTCGGCTCATCGGCAACGATCAGGGTCGGGTCGCTGACCAGGGCGCGGGCAATCGCCACGCGCTGCTGCTGGCCGCCGGACAGCTCGTTGGGATAGTGGTCCATGCGGTCGGTCAGCCTCACCATCTCCAGCGCCGCCTGCACATGCTGCTTGCGTTGCCTTGACGACAGGCCGGTCAGCAGCAGCGGCAGCTCGACGTTCTCGAAGGCCGTCAGCACCGGCATCAGGTTGTAGAACTGAAATATGAAGCCGACATTGGCGGCGCGCCAATCGGCCAGCGCGCCCTCACTCAGAGTGGCGATGTCCACGCCACCGATATGGATGCTGCCGGAGCTGGGCTTGTCTATGCCGGCGATCAGGTTCAGCAGCGTGCTCTTGCCCGAGCCGCTGGGGCCCATCAGCGCAACGAAGTCGCCGGCGGGCACGTCCAGGTCTATGTTCAGCAGCACCGGGATCTGCTGATCGGCGCGGGTGTAGGCCTTGGAGAGGCCTCGGATGCAGATCAGTGCTTCGTCGTTCATTTGGCTGCGACGCTGACCTTGGCCCCGGTCTGCAGCCTGGCATCGGGCTTGAGCACCAGCTTGTCGCCGGCCTTCAGCGCGCCGGTCACTTCCAGCGCATCGCCGAGCTTGCGGCCGGTCTTGACCTCGACCGCCTCGACGGTCTGCGCGCCCGGCTCGCCCTGGATGCGCAACACCAGCTTCTTGCCATCGCGCTCCAGCACGCTGCCCGGATTGACGGCCAGCACCTTCTGCTGGTCGGCCTCGCTGGCGGCCTGGGACAGGAAGCTGACCTTGGCGCTCATCTCGGGCAGGATGCGCGGGTCCAGCTTCTCGAACTGGATCTTGGTCATGACGGTCGCCTTGGCGCGGTCCACCGTCGGCACGATGCTGCCGACCTTGCCGCGCAGCCGCAGCTCGGGCAGGGCATCGAGCGTGATCTCGACCGGCTGGCCTATGGCGGCCTTGGACAGATTGCTCTCCGACACATCGGCCTCGACCTCCAGGGTGCTCATATCGGCCATCGTCACCACCGCGCCCTGGCTGCCGGCGGCGCTGGAAAACGGCGTGATGATGTCGCCCACATTCGCGTTCTTCACCAGCACCACGCCGTCGAACGGTGCGCGGATCTCGGTGAAGTCCTGATTCACCTGCTGCACCCGGGTCTGCGCCTGGGCCTGGGCGACGCTGGCCTGGGCCTGTGCCACGGCGGCCTGGGCGGTGGCCAGCGAGGCGCGGGCGGCATCAAAGCGGCGCTGCGTGGCCTCCAGGCTCTGCGCCGAGATGAAGCCCTGGCCCTGCAGGCCTTGCGCGCGCTTGAACTCGGCCTCGGCATTCAGCTGCTCGACCTGGGCCTGGCGCACACCGGTTTCGGCCTGGCGCTGCGCGGCCTCGGCCTGGCGCACGCCGGCCTGGGTGGCGGCCATCGCGGCCTGCACATCGCTGGCGTCCAGTCGCGCGATCAGCTCGCCCTTTTTGATCTTGCTGCCCTCGCGCACATTCAGCTCCAGCAGCCTCCCCGTCGCCTTGGACGCCACCGCCGCACGGCGCTGGGCCACGACATAGCCCGAGGCGGTGAGCTGCACATATTGCTGCGAGGGATAGCTGACCAGCACGGCCGTGGCCTGCACCTCCTGCGAGCGCGGCATCAGGGCCACGGCCGCCGCGCCGATCAGCAGCACGGCAGCCACCACCCAGCGCACCCAGCGGCGGCGCTTGCGTGCGACCGGCGCGCTGCGATCGATCTTGAGCTGGTTCAGCGAGGGGTTCTCGGCCATGGTGCTGTGCGCTTGTGCTTGGAGTGAGCGCATTGTGCACGGCGCGGCCCTCCGATCGCTACCATCTCCGTCCATGACACGATTCAAGTCCAGCCTGATGCATGGCCTCATGCCGTTCGCACCGGCCTGGGGCCTGCTGCTGTGCCTGGCCACGCCCTTGGCGCTGGGCGAGCCAACGCCCTGCAGCGCCTCCAACACCCGGACCGAGGCCCTGCGTCAGCTCAACGATTTGCGTGCCCGGGGCGGGAGTTGCGGGGCCTCCGCCTTTGCCGCCGCCCCATCGCTGCGCTGGGACGAACGACTGGCGCAATCGGCCGAGGGCTATGCGCGCGAGCTGGCCGAGCGCGATCAGATCGATCCGCTGCGCCACAGCGTGTTGCGCGACCGCTTCCGCGCCGCGGGCTACCGCCTGCGCCTGGCCGGCGAGAACCTGGCCGCCGGCCCCGAGCAAGTGGACGAGCTGCTGGCCCTGTGGCTGACCAGTCCGGCGCACTGCGCCAATCTGCTGGAGCCGCGCTTCGTCGATGTGGGCATGGCCTGCGTGCCTGGTCGTGCCAGCGGCGAACCCTTCTGGGTGCTGCACCTGGGGCGCGGCTTGCAGGAGTAGCAGCTGGCGATCAGCAGCCCTCGATGCTGTGGTTGACGATGCGGTCGCTACGTTCGTTGATGATGTATCGGACCACGCAGCTGAAGGTCACCGGGCCCTTGGGCCCTTTGAGTTGGGCCGACCTGGCGTAGAGGTGGACAAGGGTGCCGTCGCCCGCGCGGGTGCTCGACTTCGGTGCTCCCAGCTTGGCAAACAGCTCCCGCGTGCTTGCACCATGCCAATGGTCCAGGCTCCGGTCGAATTCGGTGCGGCGCTGCGCGTCGGTCTGGGCGGGGGCGGGGGCGGGGCGTGCGGCGGCTGGCGGTGGGGCGGGCAGCGGCTTGGGCGGCGGCGCCGAGGCACAGCCGGCCAGCAGCCCCAACGCGATCGATGCCAGTCTCCAGGGTTGCAGCTTCATGCCGGGTTTCCGTGCGCCCGGATCGGGCCCAGCGGGCAGTGTGCCGGCATTCGGCGCCTGTGGCGCGCCGAGCATGTATCCAAAAGGAACAGAGGCGTTGTGGCTACAGCGCGCGCTGCACGCGCAGCACGGTCGCATCGCCAGGTACCGGCTCCACCTTGAAGTGGAGCTTGCGCGCCAGCATCAACATTGAAGTGTTTGAGGCGGTCACCCAACCCTCCATCGTCTTGTAGCCATCGCGCCGCGCCCGGCGCAGCAGACTGGCGAGCAGGCGGCGGGCGATGCCGGTGCCGCGCCAGTCTTCGGCCACGGTGATGGCGAACTCGCAGGTCTCGACATCGCCCGGAGCCGTGGCGACGTACTGCGCCGCCGCAACGATGTCGATGCCATCGGACGCCGGAATCGTCACCACGAAGGCAAACTCGCGGCCGGGGTGCGGACGCACGCCGCGTTCCAGGGCGACGTCATTGATGCGCTTCTTGTGCTGCATGAAGCGGCTGTAGCGCGACTCCGGCGACAGGCGCTCGAAGGCCTGCACAATCTCCGCCGCATCGGTCTCGGCAATCGCGCGCAGCGTCACCTCGCGGCCATCGCGCAGGACGATGCGCCGCGGACGAAAGCGGGGCGGCGCCTTCACACGCGCAACTCGCGCCGCAGGATCTTGCCGATATTGGTCTTGGGCAGGGGCTCGCTGCGGAACTCGACGATGCGCGGCATCTTGTAGCCGGTCAGGTGCTGCTTGCAGTGGGCGAGCAGCTCGGCCTCGGTCAGTGCGGGATCCTTGCGGACCACCACCACCTTGACGGCTTCACCGGAGCGATCATCGGGCACGCCTATCGCTCCGGCCTCCAGCACGCCGGGGTGCATGGTCAGCACATCCTCGACCTCGTTGGGGAAGACCTTGAAACCGGAGACCACGATCATGTCCTTCTTGCGGTCGGTGATGCGTATGCTACCGCGCTCGTCCATCAGGCCCATGTCGCCGGTGCGCAGCCAGCCGTCGCCGGTGAACACCTTGGCGGTTTCCTCCGGCCGCTTCCAGTAGCCCTGCATCACCTGCGGCCCGCGCAGGCAGATCTCGCCGACCTGGCCCAGTGCGACGGGCTTGTCATCGTCATCGAGGATGGCGGCTTCGGTGCTGGGCAGTGGCACACCGATCTGGCCGCTCCATTCCTGGATGGTGACCGGGTTGGCGATCGCCACCGGCGCGCTTTCGGTGAGGCCATAGCCCTCGACAAGCGGCACGCTTGCGCGCTCCTTCCAGCGATGGGCGACCACATGCTGCACGGCCATGCCCCCGGCCACGGCGAGCTTCAGATGATGCAGATCGACCTCGGCGAAGCCCGGCGCGTCAAGCATGGCGCGGAACAGGGTGTTCACGCCGATGATGGCGGTAAAGCGCGTCTGCCTGAGCGCCTTGAGGAAGGCCGGCATGTCGCGCGGGTTGGCGATCAGCAGAATCTGCGCGCCCTTGCTGAAGAAGGACAGGCAGCCGGTCAGTGCGAACACGTGATACAGCGGCAGTGGAATGACCACGGTCTCCTCGCCGTCGATCAGATTGGGTGACATCCAGGCCGCCACCTGCAGCACATTGGCCACCATATTGCCGTGGCTGAGCATCGTGCCCTTGGCCACGCCGGTGGTGCCGCCGGTGTACTGCAGAAAGGCGAGGTCGTCGCGGGTCAGCGGCACCTCGTCGAAGGCCTGCGCACGGCCGGCAGCCAACACCTGCCTGAAGCCCACCGCACCGGCCAGCTGCCACGGCGGCACCTGCTTCCTTACCTGCTTGACCACGAAGTTCGTCAGCAGCCGCTTCAGCGGCGGCAGCAAATCGCCGGCCTGCGTCGTGATCACCCTGCGTACCTGAGTGGCCTTGATGACCTGCTCCAGCGTGTGTGCGAAGTTCTCCAGCACCACGATGGCCGTGGCGCCGGCATCGCTGAGCTGGTGCTCAAGCTCGCGGGGCGTGTAGAGCGGGTTCACGTTGACCGCCACCATGCCGGCGCGCAGCACCCCGAACAGTGCCACCGGGTACTGCAGCAGATTGGGCAGCATCAGGGCGACGCGATCGCCGCGCCGCAGCTGGGCCACCTGCTGCAGCCAGGCCGCAAAGGCGCGGCTGGCCTCGTCGAGCTGCCGGTAGGTCAGGACCGTGCCCATCGAGTTGAAGGCGGGCCGGTCGGCAAAGCGCGCGCAGCTGGAGGTCAGCACCTCCTTCAGCGAAGCGAACTGTTCAAGGTCGATGTCGGCCGGCACCCCCGGCGGGTACTGGACGAGCCATGGCTTGTGCATCTGTGCCGCTCCTTTGCCGCGGAACAGGGGCCGCGTGCGCGGCCAAGTATGCGGCCATGGCGGCAGCCCGGGGCTGCGCTGGAGCAAGGGAAAGGCGCAATCGGCGGTGCGCGCCGGATTCAGGCCCAGGCCGCGCTGATCACGCCGCCGCCCAGGCAGACCTCGCCGTCGTAGAGCACGGCCGATTGGCCCGGCGTGACGGCCCATTGCCTGTCGGTGAAGCTCAGCTTGAAGCCGGCCTCGGTGGGTTCGAACGTGCAGGCCGCGTCGCTCTGGCGGTAGCGGCTTTTGGCGGCATAGGCGCCGGCCGCCGGCGGGTGGCCGGCCGCCCAGCTGACGTCTTCGGCCGTCAGGGCGGTGTACTGCAGCCAGGGGTGCTCATGCCCCTGGACGATGTACAGCGTGTTGGTCGCCATGTCCTTGCGCGCCACGAACCAGGGCTCGTGCTCGCCGCCGCCGCGCGGCGCGCCCTTCTCCTTGACGCCGCCCACGCCTATGCCCTTGCGCTGGCCCAGGGTGTAGAAGCTCAGGCCCACATGCTCACCGAGCTTGCGGCCGCGATCGTCCTTGATGGGCCCCGGCTGATGCGACAGATAGCGGTTGAGGAATTCGCGGAACGGCCGCTCGCCGATGAAGCAGATGCCGGTCGAGTCCTTCTTCTTCGCGTTGGGCAGGCCGATCTCTTCGGCCAGTCGGCGCACCTCGGTCTTGGGCAGCTCACCGACCGGGAACAGCGTGCTGGCCAGCTGGGCCTGGTTCAGGCGATGCAGAAAATAGCTCTGGTCCTTCAGCGGGTCCAGGCCCTTGAGCAGTTGGAAGCTGGAAGCCCCCACGTCGCTGTGCTTCTGCCCCCCGAGGGGGCGCGAGCCGCCTTGGGACGGCCCGGCGGCGGCTCGGCCATCCACCTCACGCACCCGCGCGTAATGGCCGGTGGCGATCTTCTCGGCGCCGAGGCGCATCGCATGGTCCAGAAAGGCCTTGAACTTGATCTCTGCATTGCACAGGATGTCGGGGTTGGGCGTGCGGCCGGCCTGGTATTCGCGCAGGAACTCCGCGAACACGCGGTCCTTGTAGTCGGCGGCGAAGTTGACGTGCTCGATCTCGATGCCGATCACATCGGCCACGGCCGCGGCATCGACGAAGTCGATATTCGACGAGCAGTATTCACTGTCGTCGTCATCTTCCCAGTTCTTCATGAAGATGCCGACCACCTCGTGGCCCTGCTGTTTGAGCAGCCAGGCGCTCACCGCCGAATCGACGCCGCCACTCAGGCCCACCACCACGCGCTGCTTCTTGCTATTCATCACCATCGGCGGATTTTATCGGTCGGCCCCCGGCTCGGCAGGCGCGGGGCCTTTGCTCAGGCGAGTTCGGGCAAACAGGCTTCCAGCAACCGCGCCATATGCACGCCGGCCTGGGCCGCGTGGGCCAGCACCGCCTCTATCGTGTCCGGCTGCTGATGCTTGGAACCGGTGGCGACATTGCAGATCGCCGACAGGCCCAGCGCGTGCAGCCCGGCGTGGTTGGCGGCAATCACTTCCAGCACGGTGGACATGCCCACCGCGTCGCCGCCGATCAGGCGCATGAAGCGGCGCTCGGCCGAGGTCTCCAGCGAGGGGCCCGGCGTGGCCACGTAGATGCCGCGCTGCAGCGGCGTGCCCAGCCTGGCGGCCTGGGCAGCGACAAGCTCCCGCAGCGCCGGCCAGTAGGCCCGCGACAGATCGGGGAAGCGCAGGCCCAGGCGCTCGTCATTGGGGCCGGTCAAGGGGTTGGTGCCCAGCAGATTGATGTGGTCGTCGATCAGCATGACCTCACCGGGGGCGAAGTCGGGGTTCAGTGCGCCGGCGGCGTTGGTGACGATCAGGTGGCGGCAGCCCAGGCGTTGCATCGCATAGACCGGGCAGACCACATCCTGCGCGCTCCAGCCCTCGTACAGATGGAAGCGCCCCTGCATGGCGACCACGCGGCGCCCGGCCAGGCTACCCAGCACCAGCTGGCCGGCATGGCCCGGCGCTGTGGAGGTGGGAAAGCCTTCGATCTCGGCATAGGGGATGTGACGCGCGTCGCTGATGGCGTCCACCATCTGGCCCAGGCCCGAGCCCAGTATCAGGCCGAGCTCGAAGCCCTTGCCCACGCCGTGCCCTTGCAGTGAAGCCGTGATGCGCTCCAGTCGTTCCATCATCTGACTCATCTGTGCTTCTCCGCCGTCCCGAACATCGCCGCAATCGCCGCCGGGTTGGCGGCACAGACACCCCGCTCGGTGATCAGGCCGGTGACCAGGCGGGCCGGCGTGACATCGAAACCCGGGTTGGTGGCGCAGGAGCTGCCATGGGGGGCGATGCGGACCGACTCCAGGCGACCATCGGCGGAGATGCCGCTGACCACGGCGATCTCGTCCGCCGCGCGGTTCTCTATCGTGATTTCGCGCAGACCGTCGCTGACCGTCAGGTCAAGCGTTGGCGAGGGCATGGCCACGTAGAAGGGCACATCGTTGTCATGGGCGGCCAAGGCCTTCAGATAGGTGCCGATCTTGTTGCAGACGTCGCCACGAGCGGTTACGCGGTCGGCGCCGACGATGCATAGATCCACCTGGCCATGCTGCATCAGGTGACCGCCGGCGTTGTCGACGATCAGGCTGTGCGGCACGCCATGCCGGCCCAGCTCCCAGGCGGTCAGCGAGGCACCCTGGTTGCGGGGCCGGGTCTCGTCCACCCAGACATGCAGGTCAATGCCGGCGTCGAAGGCCTGGTAGATCGCCGAGGTGGCCGTACCCCAGTCAACCGTGGCCAGCCAACCGGCATTGCAGTGGGTCAGGATGTTCAGGCGGTGGCCGGGATGGCGTGCCGCGGCGGCCTTGATCAGGGCCAGGCCGTGATGGCCGAGGCTCTGGTTGATGGCCACGTCCTCGTTGCACAACTCGGCCGCCAGCAGATAGGCCGTCTGCCTGCGGTCCGCCACCGGCGCCGGGCGCAGCTGGCGGCTCAGACGATCCAGGGCCCAGCGCAGATTGACGGCGGTCGGCCGGGTGGCCAGCAGGCGCGAGCAGGCCTCGTCCAGCGCCGCATCGGAGGCGTCTTCGCGCATCGCCAGGGCCAGGCCATAGGCGGCAGCAGCGCCTATCAGCGGCGCGCCGCGCACCCACATATCGCGGATCGCGACCTCGACATCGGCGCAGCTGCACAACCGCTGCGTCTCCAGATAGTGGGGCAGGGCGCGCTGGTCGATCACGCCGACCGCGCCATCGGCCTCGCACCAGATGGTGCGCCAGGCTTCTCCATTGATGAGCATCTGAGCCTTTCAGCGCAGCATCGCGGCGACATTGCCGCCATCGACGCAGATGATATTGCCGGTGGATTTGGTGAGCTGGGCCGACAGCACAAAGGCCTGGGCCACATCGTCGGCCGTGACCTCCTGCTCGAGCAGATTGCCTGCCATGTACTGCGCCTCGCTCAAGCCTCGCGCCCGGGCGCGGGAGGCGATCATCTCGTCATTCAACAGGCCAGAGCGGATACGATCGGCGTTGACCGCGTTGACGCGTATGCCGTCGCTGCCATGCTCCAGCGCGTACTGCCGCACCAGGGCCAGCAGTGCGGCCTTGGCCGTGCCGTAGGCGCCGAAGTCCGGCCCTGGGTTGACCGCCTGCTTGGAGACATTGAACAGCAGCGTGCCGCCCATGCCCTGCATCCGCATCACCCGCACGGCAGCACGCGCCACGTTCTGGTGGCCGAAAAAGTTGACCTCGAAGCTCTTGCGCAGCGCCGCGTCATCGAGCGCCAGCATGCTGCCCCGGGTGGCCATGCCGGCGTTGGACACCAGCACGTCGACGCCGCCGAAGCGCTGCACGACGGCATCGAAGGCCGCCTGCACCGAACCGGCGTCGCAGACATCGCATTGCAGCGCCAGCGCGTGGCGGCCTATCGATTGGGCGACGGCCTGCACCGCGCCGCCGTCGATATCAAGCAGTGCCACCTCGGCGCCGCGCGCCGCAAATGCCCGCGCGGTGGCCGCACCAATGCCGCTGCCGGCACCGGTGACCACGACGATGCGCCCCTGCTCGGGCGGCGGCTTGCTCTTGCCCAGCTTGGCCTGCTCGAGCGACCAGTACTCCATATCGAACTCATGGTCCTCGCCGACCGGCGTGTAGCGGCCTATCGCCTCGGCATGGGTCACGACCTGCATCCAGCATTCGATGATGTCGGCATTGACCGCCGCCTCGGCCGCCGAGCGGCCTACGCCCAGGAGGCCCAGATGGGGCACGACGATGGCGCGGGGCAGGCGGTCCAGCTCGGTCTTGATGCCGCCCACGCGGGTGTTGTTGCGGCGGAAGTAGGCGTGATAGTGGTCTTGGAAGCCGGCCAGATGGCCGCGCAGGCCCAAGCCCCAGTCTT
This sequence comes from Burkholderiaceae bacterium, assembly GCA_018780645.1. GTDB lineage: Bacteria > Pseudomonadota > Gammaproteobacteria > Burkholderiales > Burkholderiaceae_C > Paucibacter. The sequence goes on along the minus strand of JADMJJ010000003.1, from coordinate 90,184 downwards.
CGATACAGCCCTGCTCGGGGGCCTCCAGCACCATCGGCCGGCCCTTCATCCTGATCACATGGTCTGGCGTGGCAACGCCGCGTTGAGCTGCCTTGCTTCGGCCCAGTCCCGATGAGAAGGCCAGCGCCGCCGGTGTGTCGCGCAGATCGAATACCCAGTGCCGGGCCTGCAAGGGCGACTGCTCGGCATAGGCGGCGCGCAGATGCGGGGCAATGTCGGCGATGCGGGCCAGGTTGGCCGGGGCTGCCTCTGTGGGCGATGCCGGGGCGGCCCGCCGGGCAATGAAGTCTTCGGCCAGCGTGACGAATTCGATCATCCGCTCGTAGCTCTGCCGGGCCGTGTCGCCGAACGAGAACAGGCCATGCTGGGCCAGCAGCAGGCCCTGGGCCTCGGGCCGGGCCTCGACCGCGCGGGCCACCACCTGGGCCAGCTCGAAGCCGGGCATCACGTACGGAATCCAGATCAGCCGCTCGCCGTAGATCTGTTCGCACAGCGCTTCGCTGTCGGGCTGGTCGGCGATCACCATCGCCGCCACCGCATGGGTGTGGTCGATGTAGCGGGCCGGCACATAGGCATGAAGCAGGGTCTCGACCGAGGGCGTCGGCGCATTGCAGTCGAGCAGGTTCAGGCGCAACACATTGACCATGTCCGGGTCGGACAGCTGGGCGAGTTGCCGCAGGCGCCGCAGCGGGTCCAGGCGCACAGCCGGGTGACCGGTCGGCTCGATCTTGGCCAGATCCCAGCCGCTGCCCTTGACGCACAGCACCTCGACCTCGTCACCGAACACATCGCGCTGCCTCAGCTTGACCGAGGTGTTGCCGCCGCCGTGCAGCACCAGGCTGGGGTCACCGCCCAGCAGCCGCGCCGAATAGGTGCGCAGGGCGAGCTCGGCCGGTACGTGCTGATAGTTGTCGATAAAGCGTTGTGCTTCGTCGGGCTGCCACAAACTCTTCATGCTGATGCCTGAGGTTGAACAGGGCACAGCGTAGCGGGCTGTGGGCGTGGCGACCAGCGTTGGATCAAAAAAAGGTCTTGTGCTGTTGCCGCTGGTGGCGGCGCAGGCACAGCCCCGCCAGCCGCCGGGCTTCAGTGCGGGGGTCGAGCCGGCCGGCGGCCGCCCCGACTACCCTGCGGTGCTCGCGTCTTGGGCCGGTCGCGTAACTCACTACGCTCGCTTTGCTCGCTGCGTTCAGACAAACGCGCCCAGTCAGTTTATTGATCCGCACGCTGGCGCGCGCTGGCCCAAACCACTCCGCTCCTCAGCCCCGCACAGGCGCCCGTCGGCTGGCGGGGCTGTGCCTGCGCGGATATGGAGTGGCGTGGCAAGAACTGGGTGCCACTGGCGGTGCCCGCATTGCGAGCCGGCGGCGACGGCACCCCTTATGCGGCGCCGAGCAGCGGAGCGACCGGAGGTTGCACATCGCTCCAGGCGATGGGCCGAGCGTCTTTGTTCGAGCACCGACCACAGGCAGCTGCCAAAGGCAGATGCCGGCCCCGCAGGGGGTGGGAGGGCGAGTTAGGCGCGCAGCCTCAGGGCGTGAGCAGCTGAGCCCGGACCGAGGGAGCCCCTGCGGGCTCACTCGTGCCTGGCGAAGGACACGCCGCATGCTTGCGGCGTGGCGCAGGGAACTTGGCCCGCAGGGCCAAGCGCCGCATTCGGGGTGTCGGCGACGCCGGCTCGCAATGCGCCACAGAGTCTGTAATGCGGGATTCAGTCGCGCAACTCGGGCGCATAGACGGTGGCATCGGTGATCACCAGGTCCAGCGGATGGCGGATTCCGGCCAGATGGTCTTCCACGCAGCGCAGCAGCAGGGGGCTGCGGTGGCGGTCCACGCTGGCACGGATCTCGTCCACTGTCATCCACAGCGTGCGCAGGATGCCGGTGTCCAGCTGCAGGCCGGGTAGCTCGTCGCCGACCGTGCCGCAGAAGGCGAAGCGCATATAGGTCACGTCCTCGCCGCTGGCCCGTCGGTGAAAGCGCGACAGATAGACGCCCAGCAGCGCCTCGGGCTTGAAGGGCCGCATTGTCTCTTCCAGCGTTTCGCGCACCACCGCCTGCTCGGGCGACTCGGCCGGGTCCAGATGGCCGGCCGGGTTGTTCAGCTTCAGGCCCTCGGGCGTCTGCTCCTCGATCAGCAGATAGCGGCCGCCGTGCTCGATGATGGCGGCGACGGTGACGCTGGGTTTCCAACGGGGTGGGTTCATGCAGGGATGTTAGCCGCTGACGCGGGCGCCGAGGCCGGCTCGGCCGCGGCTGGCGGGGCGGCGGGCGCGGTCGTTCCCGGTGCCACCGGCTTGCGCCTCATGCTCAGCCGCGCGTTGCTGCTCAGATCGGCAACGAAGTGCCAGTGCCGGTAGCTGCCGGCCCTGGGGTCCAGCGGGCCGGCGGCCTCGGGCCAACCCTGGCGGCGCAGCGGGCCGCGCGTCGAGGCACTGTGCACGCCGATGATGCCGCCCTGGGCGTCGCGCAGCAGCAGCAGGTCCTGGCCACCGAACGGGTCGCGCGGCAGGCGGCGCAGGAAGCGACGCGGCACCGGGCCGCGGGCGTCGTGCAGCAGGTCCTCCAGCGATTTCGGCAGCCGCCGGGCGCCCGGTGACTGCACGTAGTAGCGGCGCAGCGCCTCGCGCACGGCCGTGCCGGTGCGCACCAGCTCTGCCTCCTGCTCGCGCTGGCGGCTTTGCGTCCACAGCTCGGCCGTGGCCAGCAGGCCCAGGCCCAGCAGGGCCACGGCCAGCAGCAGGCTCAGAAAGGCGGCGCCGGAGCAGCGCCGCGCCGGCCTACCAGCTGGCATAGCGGCTGCCATCGCCGGCCAGGCCCGGCGCGCTGCTGCGCAGGTCATGGATGCCGCCCTCGCCCTGGGGCGGCGCCAGCAGCTGCCAGTGGCGGCGGCTGCGCAGCAGTGGGTCGTAGGGCAGTTCGCGCAGATAGCGGCGGGCCACCAGCTCGTCCAGGCTGGCGGGGTAGCGGCCCTGGTCGGCATGGAATTTGTCTATCGCCTCGCGGGTCTGCGCCAGGTTGTGGCGCAGCACCACGTCCTCGCTGTGGCGCAGGCCGGCGCCATAGCGCGGCGCCACCAGGGCCAGCAGCAGGGCGACGATGGCCAGGGCCACCATCAGCTCGATCAGGGTGAAGCCGCGCTGCATCGGGCTCACCATTCGCGGTAGGGCCGGCCGTCCAGCCCGCTGCGGGGAGACAGCGAATAGACGTCATAGACATCGGCGCCTGGCCTGGGGTCGTCGGCCTGGCTGGCATAGCTGCGCAGGCCCCAGCCCTCGGCGCCGGCCAGCCCCGGAGGCGCGAATGGATCGGGCGGAATACGCCGCAGAAAATAGCGGCGCCGGCCCAGCGGGTCGCGTGCGTCGGCCACGCCGTCCACCAGTACCTGCAGGCTGGGCGGATAGCCCGAGGCATCAGCCGGGGCGGCCACCTGGCCCTGCTCGACGGCCAGTTTGTAGTCGTCCAGCGCCTGGCGTATCTGCGCCAGGGCCTGGCGCAGCTGCTGCTCGTCATTGCGCTGCTTGGCCAGGCTGGCCAGCGGCAGGCCTATGCTGGACAGCAGGGCGACGATGGCCACCGCCACCAGCAGCTCGATCAAGGTGAAGCCGCGCAGCCGATGCCTTTTCATGGCGGTGTCGGCAGTTGCAGCGCTGCGGCGCCCGGATTGGCCGCCGGGCCGGAGGGGTAGCGGCCCAGCGCGCTGGCCGGCGGTGTCAGGTTGCGCACGATATGGGGCGTGATCAGCAGCACCACCTCGGTGCGGCTGGACTCGTCCTTGCGGCTGGAGAAGGCCGAGCCCAGCACCGGCAGCCGGCTCATGCCGGGCACGGCGGCCAGGCCGCGGCGGTCTTCGTCACTGATCAGCCCGGCCAGCACCTGGGTCTCGCCGTCGCGCAGCTGCAGCACCGCATTGGCATTGCGCGTGCCCAGGCGATAGGCCAGGGTGCCGTTGGCGGTGGTTGTCTTCTCGACCACATTGCTGACCTCCAGGCCGACCTTGATGTCGACCTCGCCGAACAGCTTGACCTGGGGCTCGACGTCCAGCTTCAGGCCCACGTCCAGATAGCTGATGGTTTCGCTGACGGCGTTGTTCGACAGCGTGCTGCTGACCAGGGGCACCTTGTCGCCGATGTGAACGCGGGCCTTCTCGCGACTCTTGACGCGGATGCGCGGATTGGCCAGCAGGCGGGTGCGCGTCTTGTCCTCGCGCAGATTGAGCAGCAGGGTCGGGTTGCCGACGGCCAGCCGCACCAGGCCGGCGTCGCGCTGGCGCCATTCGGCCAGGCTCAGCTGACCCGGCGCCCCCTGCGCGCCCTGCAGGGTGGCGCCTATGCTGGTGGGCCAGCGCAGGCCCACCTCTTCAAGCAGGCCGCCGCTGACCTCCAGCACCTCGACGGCCAGCATCACCTCGGGCATCGGCAGGTCGTGGGCGGCGATCAGCCGCTCGGCATAGCGCAGAGCATCGGGGGCATCGCGCAGCACCAGCGCGTTGTTGCGCTCGTCGGCATGGATGACCAGGCTCTTGACCATGGTCTTCAGCAGCGCCGCCACGTCCTTGACCGCCGCGTGGGCCAGATAGACATGGCGGGTCTGCAGCTCCTGGTAGAGCGCTCGTTTGTCCTCGCTGGCCGGGTAGATCAGCAGGCTGTTGGCATTCAGCACCCTGTGCTCCAGCTGATTCGTCTGCAGCAGCAGGCGCAGCGCATCGCGCAGCGGCGTCTGCTGCAGGAACAGGGTGACACTCTGGTCCTGGGCCACATCGCGGTCGAACAGGAAGTTCAGGCCGGTGTTCTCCGACAGCAGGGCGAAGACCATGCGCAGCGCGGTGTCCTTGAAACGCAGCGAGACCGGCTGGTCCAGCCCGCCCAGCTGCGGCTCGAGTGAAGGCTCGGCCGCCTGCTCGGCCATCTGCAGGCGCTGCTGCAGCGCGCGCAGGTCCATGCGCTGGGCGGCCTCGGGCTGGCGTTCGAGCAGCAGCTGCAGTGCCTGCTGGGCTCCGGTCAGCTCACCGATATCCAGCAGGCGCTGCAGCTCGGCCAGCGCCTGCCGCAGCTGCGCATCGCGCTCGATCTGCGCCAGCGCCTGGCGGGCCCGGGGGTGGGCCGGGTCCAGGCGCAACAACTGTCCCCAGGCGCCAGCGGCGGCCAGCCATTCGCCCTGCTCCTGGGCTTGCTCGGCGCTGCGCTGCAAGTCGGCTGAGGGGTCGGCCAGCCGGGGGCCGGATTGGGCGCAGGCAGTGAGCAGCAGGCACAGCAGCAGCAAGGGCTTCATGGCTGCATCCTCGGCAGCTCGATGCGGCGCTGGGCGCCGCTTTTCGCGCGCAGCATCAGCTGCTGGCCATCGATGTCCAGCACCCGCCAGGCCTGCAGCTGATCACCGCTGCGCACCGTCAAGGCCTGGCCCTCGTGGGCGAGGAAGACGCGCCAGCCCCGGGCATCGTGCAGAACCCCCAGCACCTCGTAGGGCCAGTCGGGGGCGGCCTCGCCCGGCGCGGCCCTGGTTTCGACCGCTGCTTCGGCGACGACCGGCGCTGCGGGTGTGGCATCGGCCGGCCCGTCCAGCCAGGCCATGGCCAGCGGCCCGGCGGCGGCCGGTGCAAGTGCCCTTGTGGCTGGGGCCACAGGCTCGGCCTCGGTGGCGGGCCAGAAGGCGGCTGCGGCCATCGCCAGCAGCAGCAGCGACAGCAGGACCAGGCGGGATGAGGGGGTCATCGCGGGTCTCCTTGCATGGGCCAGGCCAGCTCCAGTTCGAGGGTCAGCCGTTGCCGGTGCGTGGTGTCGCGCAGCAACAGCAGGCGCTGTACCCGGGCCTCGGCCAGGTCCAGCGGCAGGCGCTGCAGCAGGCCGCGCAGCGCTGCCGCCTCGCCCTGGGTCTGCAGATTCAGCACCAGGCCGGCGCCGGACGGCCCCTGCACGCGCAGGCCCAGCGTCGGCAGACCGGCACCGGCCAGGCTGCGGCTGAGCTGCTGCAGCGGGCGCATCGGGTCATCGGGCAGGGGGTTGACAGAGGGACCGGCAGCGGGCCCTGCCGGCCGAGGCGGCGGCAGCAGGGCGCAGGCCAGCAGCGCCACCAGCAGCAGGGCCAGGGCCTTCACCATTGCAGGCTCACCTGGATGCGGCCGCCGCCCGAGGCCGGCTCGGCCGGGCCCTGCTCATTGAGCTGCACCTGGCCGGGCGCGGCGCGCTGCAGCTCGGCCAGCAGGGGCAGCAGCAGCGCGCGGTCCTGCAGCAGCAGGTTCAGCTGGGCCTGGCGGCGCGAACCATCGGCCGTCAGCGCCTCGACGCTGATGCCGGGCCGCGCCAGCAATTCCAGCCGCGGCCACAGCTCGGTCCAGATCGGGTCGGCGGCCTGCTGCTGCGGTGCAGATGTGCGAGCACTCTGCGAGGCAGGCTGGGCCAGCGCCCACATCCAGGCGAGGGCCCACAGCAGCCAGGCCAAGCCAGCGGCCCACCACAGCGCCTGCAGCAACAGACGCTGCGGGCGCGACGGGGGCAGAAAGTCCAGGGCCAGGCGAAGCGGTTTCATGGTGCTATCTCCCGGCGCTGGACCCCGGCCGGCAAAGCGACGCCAACGGGCCAGAGGCCCAGCGGATCGATCAGGAACACCGTCTCGTCGTCGACGCCGCCGCGCTGTTCGACCAAGGCCTGCGGGCCCGGCACCGGGCTGTCCAGCAGCTCCTGCGGCCGGCCATCGCGCCAGCGCAGCAGGGTCTGGCCGCGCTCATGGGGCAGGCACAGGGCCCAGCGGGGCAGCCGGGGGCGCAGCTGGTCGCAGCAGACGCTCAGCCAGGGCCGCAGTCCGCGCGGACGTTGCGCGCCGTGCAATTGCAGCCAGGGCGCGAGCGTGCTCGCGGCCACGGCCGAGACCAGCAGCAGCCCGCTGTCGCACTGGCACTGACGGGTCACCACCTGGTCGGGCGGGGTGTCCAGGGCCGGCGCCAGCAGGTCGGCCAGCCAGAGCCGGATCTCGGCGTCACGTAGCCCGGCCGGGGGGCGCAGCAGGGCATCGACACTGAGCGAGGGCGACAGCCACAGCCAGGGACGGCGCCAGGGCAGTAGCTGGCCCGGCATCTGCCAGCGGGCCACCGGTTGTGCCGCGGCCGCTGCGGCGCCGAACGGACGCGCGCCCTCGCGGCACAGCCACAGCGCGGCGCTGGCGGGACGGAGCTCAATCGACGGTGACACGCAGCACCTCCTCCAGTGTGGTCACGCCGGTGCGCACCAGGTCCAGCGCGGCCTCGCGCAGCGGCTGGGTGCCGGCGCGCTGGGCCTGGGCCCGCAGCTGGGCCGCGGCGGCACCGGCCAGCAGCAGCTCGCGCAGCCGCTCGTCCATCAACACCAGTTCGCCGACGGCCTGGCGGCCCAGATAGCCGGTGCCTCGGCAATGCGCGCAGCCGCGACCCATGCGCAGCACGGTGCCGGCCCAGTCGGCGCTGGGCAGGCCCAGCCGCTGCAGCAAGGCCGGCTCGGGCCGGTGCGCGGCCGTGCAATGCAGGCAGACCCGCCGCAGCAGGCGCTGGGCCAGAACCGCGTGCAGGGCTGAGGCCAGGCCGTGGGCGTCTATGCCCAGATGGCGCAACCGGCCCATCACCTCGAAGGCGTCATTGGCATGCAGGCTGCTGAACACCAGATGCCCGGTCAGCGCCGATTGCACGGCGATACCGGCGGTCTCGGCGTCACGGATCTCGCCGACGAAGATCTTGTCCGGGTCGTGGCGCAGGATGGAGCGCAGGCCGCGCGCGAAAGTCAGCCCCTTCTTCTCGTTGACCGGTATCTGCAGCACGCCGGGCAGCTGGTACTCGACCGGGTCTTCGATGCTGATGATCTTGTCCAGGCCGCTGAGCACGCTGCGTATCACGGCATACAGCGTGCTGGTCTTGCCGCTGCCGGTGGGGCCGGTGACCAGCAGCAGGCCGTGGGGCCGCTCGGCGGCCTGGCGCAAGCGGGTGCAGACCGCCGGCGCAAAGCCCAGGCTCCCCAGCTCGGGCGCGGCGGCGCGGCCCTGCTCGAGCACGCGCAGCACCGCGTCCTCGCCATGCAGGCTGGGCATGATGGAGACGCGCAGATCGGTGCGGCCCCGGGCATTGACATGCTGCAGCCGGCCGTCCTGCGGCACGCGGCGCTCGGCGATGTCGAGCTCGGCCAGCACCTTCAGCCGCGAGATCAGCTGCTCGGCGGCCTCGCGGCCCGGGTAGCGGCCCAGCTCCAGCATCACGCCGTCAAGCCGGCAGCGGGCCAGCAGGCCCTCGGGCGTGGCCTCCAGATGCAGATCGCTGGCGCCTTCATGCAGCGCGTGATCGAGCAGGCTGTCGAGCAGGCGCACGGCCGGGCCGTCAGCGCTCTGCTCCGGCGCCTCCTGCCGCTCGGTGGCGGCCGGGCCGGCGAGCAGGCGCAGCGCCGTGGCATCGCACAGGCGGGGCGGCCCCAGCGTGCGGGCAAACAGCGCGGCCCATTGGCGCGCCGCCGCGTCATCGGCATCGGCCAGCAGCACCATGCGCCCGGACGGGCCCTCGACCAGGGCGACATCGCCGGGCCCCCGGCGCAGCACGCGCAGACCGGCAAGCGTAGAGGTCTGGCCCGGGTTCTCGGCTGCGGCAGGCGCGCTCGGTTCGGTGACGTGCAGGCGGCTCATTGGAGCGCTCCGGCCAACTCGAACACCGGCATATACATCATCACCACCACGCCGCCAATCAACGCGCCCAGCACCAGCATCAGCAGCGGCTCGAACAGGCGCATGAAGCGCTCCAGCCAGCGGCCGTTGTCGGCGTCGTAGTAGTCGGCGATGCGGTGCAGCGCCTGGGCCAGCTCGCCGCTGCGTTCACCGGCGGCCAGCAGGCTGTCGGCGACGGGGCAGACCAGCTGCTGCTCGCGCAGCGCCTGCGACAGCGCATGGCCCGCCTGCAGCAGCCGCGCCGCCTGCTGCAGCCGGCGGTCCAGCGCCGCGCTGAGCAGGCCCTGCAGCAGCCGGCAGGCCTGCAGCAGCGGCAGGCCGCTGTCCAGCAGCAGGGCGAGCATGCGGAACAGGCGGGCCCGCGCAAACTGGTCCAGCCGCCCACCCAGGCCCGGCAGTTGCAGCAGTCCCTGCAGCCAGCGCTGGCGGCCGGGCGGCGTGCCCAGGCTCAGCGCCAGCGCCAGGCCGGCCAGCGCGAGCAGGGCCAGCAGGCCGATCCGATGCGCATCGATGGCCGTGCCCAGCTGCATCAGCAGGCGCGAGAACAGCGGCAGCTCGCGGCCCAGATCGCTGAAGATTTGCGCAAAGCGCGGCAGCACATAGAGCAGCAGGAACAGCAGCACCAGCAGGCCCACGCCGAGCAGGGTGCAGGGGTAGAGCAGGGCCGCGACCAGGGTGCGCTGCACCCGCTGCAGCTGGGCGCGATAGTCCAGATAGCGCTGCAGCGCCGGCAGCAGGGTGCCGCTGGTCTCGCTGGCACGCACGCTGGCCAGCAGCAGCGGATCGAAGTGCTGAGGCTGCGCGGCCAGGGCCGCCGACAGTGCTTCACCGCTGTGCAGGCTGGCGCACAGGCGCTGCAGCACCGCCCGGGTCGCGCCCGCCCGGGCCTTGCGCAGCTCGACCTGCAGGGCCTCGATCAGGCCCACGCCGGCCTGCAGCAGACCGGTCAGCTCCTGCAGAAACAGCTGGCTGTCGAAGCGCCCGGCCGCGCCCCGCTCGCGGCCCAGCGCACGCACCGACAGCGCCAGCCGGCCCTGGGCGCGCAAGGCCGCATCCAGCGCTGCCGGCGAGTCGGCCTCCAGCCGCAGCCGGCGCAGCTGGCCCTGTTCGAGCAGGCGCACCTCAAAGCGCATAGTGTTGCCTCATTGGTGCACCCTTCGGCCTGCGGCCGGTCCCGCCAAGCGGGAGCGAGCATGCTTGGGGCGGCCCGGCGCGGCGCTCATAGATTCAGGTCTGCGTCCGCACCGCTGCCGCCGGGCCGACCGTCGCGGCCCAGGCTGGACAGTCGGAACTGGTCCTGCGCCGGCAGCGGCTCGTAGCGGTAGCTGCCGCCCCAGGGGTCGGGGGGCACGGCCTTCTTCAGATAGGGCCCGCGCCAGCGCTCGGTGGCCATGGCCGGGCTTTGCAGCAGCGCGGTCAGGCCCTCGCCTGCGCTGGGGTAGCGCCCCATGTCCAGCCGGTACTGCTCGAGCGCCTTGGCGATGGCGTCCATCTGGTTCTGTGCACTCTTCACCTCGGCATGGCTGACCTGGCCGAAGTAGCGCGGCGCCACATAGCCGATCAACAGGCCGAGGATGGCGATCACGACCAGCAGCTCCAGCAGGGTGAAGCCGCGAGAACGGCAAGCATGGTTGGACATGGGGTGCTCCTTCGCTACCAGGCGCCCGCGTTGCCACCGGGCCAGGCGCCCCAGCCCTCGTCGGCATAGCCGCTGGGCGGTGCGGTGTAGCGCGTGGGGAACCAGACCATCTTGGCCGTCGTCAGCATGGCCAGCAGATTGACGCTGTCATCGAACCAGCCGGTGCCGCCCGGCCCTTTTCGCACCGCCTTCATATAGGCCCAGGAGGTGTTGACGGCCTTCTGGCTGTAGGCGTTGCCGGGCCTGAACATATTGTTGACGGCCAGGGCTACCGTGATCGAGGGCTTGTTCGCCGTGTTCACACCATCGCCGAGGTAGTTGAACGAGGTCGGCACCCGTGTCCAGTCCCAGTTGTTCTGTGATGTGCCGGCATGTTTAAAGCCGAGGTTGGACAGCTTGAGCGACCAGTCCAGCACCTGGGCGTGTGGCCAGGCCAGGTTCTTCCAGGCCACATAGAGCGGCATCACATTCCAGCCGTTGTGGTTGAAGACCGAGGGGCGGTCCAGGCCCAGCAGGCCATCGGGGCCGGCAATGCCATTGAGCCTGGTGTAGGGGAAGCCGGCGTCGGCCGGGATCAGCGCCGATTCGAGGAAGACGCCGTTGCGCCTGGCCCGCGCCACAAAGTCGGGCACCAGGCCGTAGCGCCAGGGGTTGCTGCTCAGGCGTGAGAAGCTGGCCATATAGAGCCAGTTGTTCTTGACCGTGGTGCTGGACACCTCGTTGGGCCTGTAGGTGTGATGCAGGCTCGGGTCGTGGCTGAGCGGAAAGCTGCCCAGCACGGCGTCGAGCACGGTCCATTGCGCGGACGACCAATCGCCGCTGTAGGAGCTGTGGCCCCAGAAGCCGTCGAACACATCGGTGCGCCGGCCATTGCCGTCCAGATCGATGTCGTCCTCGGTCTCCGCGTAGCGGCCGGCCTGGTTGTTGCGGCTCCAGGCATAGTCGCCCAGTACCGGCAGCTGCGTCCATGGGGTGCCATAGCCGCCCACCAGAAACAGCACGCGGGCCAGATCCTTCAGCTCGCCCTCGTAGTTGTAGGTGCGGGTGCTGCCCCATTGCTTGTGCGCCAAAGCCAGGGCCAGGGCAATGTCCAGATCGGCGATAGGATCGCTGGGCGCCTTCTTGCCGGGGTCGAAGTTCGCCGGGACCTGGGCCGACATCAGCTTGCAACGTATCCAGAAGCGCGTGCCATCGGGCAGGCCGGACTCCCACTCCCTGCAGTCGCGGCTCTTGAAGGTCTGCCAGGTCTTGAACAGCTTGCGGAACAGGTCCTGCTCGGCGTCCACGCCGCCCGCGACATTGCCGCCCATATAGACGGCCAGCAGCATGCCGAAGGCGATGGCCCGCGAGTCACTGACCGCGCCGATATTGCCCCACTCGGGCGGATGGTGGTCATCGGGCGTCTGCACGATGGTGTAGCGCGTGCCATTGGGCGCGGTGAGCTCTCGCAGATGGTCGCTTTTCCATTGCGCGTACTTGGCGCGCAGGGTGGCGGCGCGCTCGGCCACTGTGTCGGCGTCAGCAGACGTGGGCTTGAGCCAGATCTGCAGGTTCTCGCCGGGATAGACCGGTGTTTGAGGGAAGGGGTAGTTGCCGGCGCAGGCGGCGCTGGCGGCCAAGGAGAGGGCCAGGGGGAGGAGGCGTTTTTGCATGGGGGGCTCCGGTGTATGCACTGCCCGGGCGCCTGCAGGCGCCCGGGCTCGTCTCATTACTCCCACCACACGTTCTGTGAGGTGAGCAGCATCGAGAACAGGGTCAGCGAGTCCTTGAAGTAGCCATCGTTTCCGCCGGGGCCCTCGCGATTGGTCTTCATCCACGCCCAGCCGGCGTCGAGCGCCTTCTGCGCCTCGGCCTGATTGGCCGCGCCCTTGGCGGTCATCAAGGAAGTGATGAACATGGAGGCGAAGTGCTTGCCGTGGGCCGCCGTCTGGACATCACCGTTGAGCTTGTAGGTGGAACCTATGCGCGTCCATTGATAGGCCGCGCCGTTCTTTGCCTTGCTCATTGAGAATGCCGCCAGCCGGCGGGCCCAGTCGCGGCTCTTGGTACTGCCGCTGACCACCGCATCGGAAGTGATGCGCCAGGGCACGCGCGCCGAGTTCTCCGAGTACATGCTGGTCTTGAACGGCTCGCCGAGGAACAGGTCGCAGGCCGGCCGGATGATCTTGTTGTCAACCTGCGCACCGTTGCCATTGACCTTGGGCAGGACGAAGTCCGGCACCAGGCCCTTGTCCCAGCCGTCGGCCGGCTTGTGCAGATAGCTGTCATACATCCGGTGGATCTCGGTGCGCATCGCACTGTTCAGACTGGACATGTTCTGCAGCGAGTAGCCCGGACCGGCCACGAAGAAGTCACTGGGCAAGCGCTTCTGGAAGACGGCGAAGTGGCCCATCATCCAGTCGCTCGGGCGGCTGCTGTGGTAGATCAAGCCTTTGAACGTGTCGCTCTTGTCACCGTCGCAGTTGGAATCGCCGTACCAGTCTTCCAGATCGTTGGAGTTCAGGGCGGGAGTCCAGTCCCCGAGGTTCAAGCGCTGGCCAAAAGCGTCCCGCGACACGGTGAATGCGGCGATGGAGCTGATCAGGTCCTTGGCAATCTGCAGATAGTTGGGGTTTGCGCCACCGGAGCCCCACTGCTTGTCGGCCATCAGCAGGGCCAGGGCGATGTCCATATCGCCGTCGGTTGCGCTGCTGTCTCGCAGTGACTCGTCGATCTTGTCGTCCGCGTTCATGCCTATGGCCCAGCTCATCAGCTTGGAGTTGGCATTGGTCGAGGTGCGTATCTTCTGGTGGGTCTTGAGCAGCTTGTCGAACTCGTCCTTCTCGGAGTTGGCGCCGTTGACGCCGTCCATCAGCACCGTCAGCAGCATGCCGTAGCCGGTGTGCTCGGACGCGCTGACGATCTTGGAGCCATCTGGCCAGCTGTCGGGCACTGAGCCGGTGGCGGGCCCGGCTACATAGGCAATGGCCGTGCCCTGCTGGGTGGTGACCAGCTTCAGGTAGTCGGTCTTCCACTGGTTGTAGTAAGCCTTGATGTCGGCCGCACGCAGGGCGTTGGTGTTCGAGTTGGGGTGATTGGCCTTCAGGAAATTCGCGTAGCTGGCGTTCTGCGGAAATGGCCGGTTGCCGGCATCGGCGAGGCCGGCCCAGCCGGCCATGGCCAGGGCGAGCGTGCAGGAAAGTGCGCTTTTTCTCATCTTCATTTCTCCACGACAAAGAGGGGGCATGCGGCGAAACCGGACATGCGGCGGCCGCAACTTGAAACTGCTGCTGGAGGTATTCCCTGGGGGCGCCACGTCGTGCGACGACCCGCGCAGCGTTGAGCTGCGAACGGTCGCCTGGCTGTGCACCGGCCCGAATCGATAGCCGGCGGTGGACCCGCATCGCGAAAGCGCAAAAGCACTTTAGACGATGCTTGTCTATTAAGTCTAGTGATTTTACATATTAGGGATTTTCCTGTTCAGGAAGATCCCAGGGGCCCCTGTCAGCGCCTTGTCAGCTGTCGATCGACTTCTGCAAAGCGTCGTACTGCGGATTGAACTCGGCAAAGATCGGCAGCGCTGCGGCGCCGAGCACGGCCGTGTCTTCGCCGACGGCGCCGACCAGCAGGCGCGGCGCGCGATGCAGCGGCGAGCGCAGGGAGGCGGGCAGGGGCTCCAGCCTGTCAACCAGACGCTGAAGAATCGCCGCCGGCATGGTGCCGCCGATCACGATCGTCTCCAGATCCAGCAGCGTCTCCAGCACATTGATGGTCTGGCGCAGCGGCGTCACGGCGGTGTTCAGCCAGGGGTCTATGCCATCGCCGAGGTCCAGCAGCGTCTGCGGTGTCTGGCGCTCGGCCTCGATGATGCCCAGGGTCTCATAGGCGGCGTCCAGCGACACATAGCGCTCCAGGCAGCCGCGGTTGCCGCAGTAGCAGGGCCGGCCGCCGGGCACGACGATCATGTGGCCGGCCTCGCCGGCGTTGCCGGCATGGCCGCGGAACATCCGGCCCTCCAGAATCAGGCCGGCACCCAGGCCGGTGCCGACAAACAGATAGGCGAAGTTCTGCAGGGTCTTGGCCACGCCATAGAGACGTTCGCCAATGGCGGCGGCATTGGCGTCGTTCTCGAGCTGGGCGGGCAGGCCGACCAGCCGGCCGACCTCGGCCGCCACATCCACCTGCTCCCAGCCGGGCAGGGTGGTGGGGCCGGCCGATGAGATGCCCTCGACGCCGAACGGGCCGGGCATGACCAGGCCCACGCCCAGCATGCGCTGGTTATCCACCTTGGCCTGACGGAACAGCTGCTGCACCATCTCCTGCACGGCTGGCAGGGCCGCGGCCGGGCCGGGGCGGCGCAGGTTCTTGACGACGCGGGCCCGCACCTTGCCGGCCAGGTCCACCACCAGGCCGGTCAGCGATTGGTGGTCGATCTGGATGCCGATCGAGTAGGCGCCATCGGGGTTCAGCGACAGCGGCGTGGCCGGCTGACCGCGGCCGGCGCGCAGCGGATCGTGGGCGATCAGCATGCCGCTGGCCTGCAGCTCTGCGGTGATATTGGAGACGGTCTGCGGCGTCAGTGCGGTCAGCCGGGCCAGCTCGGCGCGGGTCAAGCGGTCATGCAGGCGCACGGTCTCGATGATGACGCGGCGGTTGTGCCACTTGGCCTGCTCGAGATTGGTGCCGGCCGGACCGGGGGCCCTGGGGTTATTGCTGCTAGGGTTCATGCTAGGTCGATTTTAAAGCAATCAAATTGACTTAATAAAAATCTCATGCTTCAATATTAACCATGGCGCACACCTCAGGTGTGTGACACAGAACTAAAAAAGCAGGCCTCAAGCGGGACACACCGCAGGGCCTGGAACCAGCCGACCCGCGTGTCGGTATGGCAGTGGCTGACCTCCGCCGGTTGAGCCGCTGTCTTGATTCAGCAGTCACTGTCCGTGGTTGTCAGTCAAGCAGTGTGCGAACAAAAGGAGAGACCGTGTCCAGCGTGAGCCTTCGCGGCGTTAGCAAAGTCTATGCACCGGGCGTGCGGGTGATCCAGGGCGTTGACCTGGACATCGCCGCCGGCGAGTTCATGGTCTTCGTCGGGCCCTCGGGTTGCGGCAAGTCCACGCTGCTGCGCATGGTCGCCGGCCTGGAGGACATCAGCGGCGGCGAGTTGCTGATGGATGGCCGGCGCATGAACGACCTGGCCCCGGCCGAACGCGGCGTGGCCATGGTGTTCCAGAGCTATGCGCTGTATCCGCATATGAGCGTCTTCGACAATATGGCCTTCGGCCTGCGCCAGGCGCGCATGCCAAGGGCCGAGATCGACACGCTGGTGCGGCGCACGGCCGCCACCCTGCAGCTCGACGCGATGCTGGACCGCCTGCCCAAGGCCCTGTCGGGCGGCCAGCGCCAGCGCGTTGCCATAGGCCGCTGCATCGTGCGCCAGCCGCGGGTGTTCCTGTTCGACGAGCCGCTGTCGAATCTGGACGCCGCGCTGCGCGTGCAGATGCGCATCGAGCTGGCGAAGCTGCACCGCCGCCTGGGCTGCACGGTGATCTATGTGACGCACGACCAGGTCGAGGCGATGACCCTGGGCGAGCGCATCGCCGTGTTCAACGCCGGCCGCATCGAGCAGGTCGGCGCGCCGCTGGACCTGTATGCCGAACCGGCGAATCTGTTCGTGGCCGGCTTTCTGGGCGCGCCGCGCATGAATCTGCTGCCGGCCATGGCCCAGCGGGCGGCCGGCGGCGGCCAGCTGGCACTGCGCCTGCCCACAGGTGCAGGCCTGACCCTGCCGGTGCCCCCGGCCTGCAAGGCGGCGGCCGGCGATGCCTTCACCCTGGGCCTGCGCCCCGAGCATCTCTATCTGGTCAGCCATGGCTCGGGCCTGGCGGGTCAGGTCGAGCTGGTCGAGCACCTCGGTGACTCACGCATCGCCTATGTGCGATGCCAGGGTCTGGAGACGCCGCTGGCGGTGCGCCTGCGCGAGCTCGATGGCCATCTGCCGCCGGGCACGCCGGTGCGGCTGCTGCCGGACGGCTCGCGCTGCAATCTGTTCGATGCCCAGGGCCGCGCCGTCGCGCTGCTGCGCGGCGACGCTCACGCCAGCCACGGCCTGACACCGCAGCACCACTATTTCCAAGCCTGAGCGCGGCCAGGACCGCCGCGACAACACCGAAGGAGACCTAGCGATGAAATGGACAAGCAGATTGGCGCTGTGCAGCGCTGCCCTGGGAATGGCCCTGCCGGCCCTGGCCCAGACCACCCTGAACGCGCTCTTCATGAGCCAGGCGGCCTATAGCGAAGCCGACGTCAAGGCCATGACGGCCGACTTCAGCAAGGCCAATCCGGCCATCAAGGTGAACCTGGAGTTCGTGCCCTACGAGGCGCTGCACGACAAGATCATCGCCGCCAAGGGCGCGGCCGGCGCCGGCTATGACGTGGTGCTGTTCGATGTGGTGTGGCCAGCGGCCTTTGCCAAGAACAAGGTCCTGCGCGATGTCACCGAGCGCATCCCGGCCGCCGACACCGACAAGGTCTTTGCCGGCGCCTGGTCCACCGTGGACTACGGCGGTCGCCGCTGGGGCATGCCCTGGATCATCGACACCAAGTTCCTGTTCTATAACAAGGAGATCCTGAAGAAGGCCGGCATTGCCGCGCCGCCGCGCAGCTGGGACGAGGTCATCAGCCAGTCCAAGATCATCAAGGACAAGGGCCTGGTCAAGCATCCGCTGGTCTGGAGCTGGTCGCAGTCGGAGGCCATGGTCTGTGACTACACCACCCTGGCCCTGGCCTACAAGGGCAGCTTTGTCGATGGCGAGAAGTCCACCTTCGACAGCGGCCCGGCGCTGCAGGCGGCCAAGCTGATGCAGCAGTCGCTGGCCAGCGGGTTGACGAACCCGAACTCGCGGGAATATGCCGAGGAGGATGTGCGCAAGGTGTTCTCCAATGGCGAGGCCGCGTTTGCGCTCAACTGGACCTATATGTACAACCAGGCCAATGACCCGAAGGAAAGCAAGGTGGCCGGCCAGGTCGGTGTGGTGCCGGCGCCCGGTGCGGCCAATGGCAGCGCGGTGGCTGCCGTCAACGGCTCTATGGGCCTGGGAATCACCGCCGGCAGCAAGAACCCGGATCAGGCCTGGCGCTATATCCAGCACATGAGCTCGCGCGCGGTGCAGGACAAGCATGCCAAGCTGAGCCTGCCGATCTGGAAGGCTTCCTACGATGATCCCGCCGTGACCAAGGGTCAGGAGGAGCTGATCGCCGCAGCCAAGCAATCGCTGGTGGTGATGGCGGGCCGGCCGTCCACGCCGCGCTACACCGAGCTGTCCAGCGTGCTGCAAAAGCGCCTGCACGAGGCCCTGCTGGGCAAGAAGGGTGTCGATGAGGCGATGAAGATCGCCGCCTCCGACATCGTCAAGCTGCGCTGAACGGCCGACACAAGAGAAGGCAAGACCGTGCAAGCCCTGTCCAAACAACGTCTGCAGGCCTGGGGGCTGGTGGCGCCCCTGCTGCTGATCATGGCCCTGGTGACCGGCTGGCCGCTGCTGCGCACGCTGTGGCTGAGCCTCACCGACGCAGGCCTGGTCAGCGGCGATGTGGCGCCGCAGTGGGTGGGCTTGCACAACTACAGCAGCGCCTGGGCCGACCCCGATCTTCGCGAGGCCTTCGGCCGCACGCTGTACTTCACCGTGGTCTCGGTCACGGCCGAGGTGCTGATCGCCGTGCCGGTGGCCCTGCTCTTGAACCAGCCCTTCCGCGGCCGCATGCTGGCCCGGGCGCTGCTGGTGCTGCCCTGGGCCCTGCCCACCATCGTCAACGCGATGATGTGGCGGCTGATCCTCAACCCCGAGTACGGCAGCCTGAATGCGCTGCTGACCCAGATCGGCTGGCTCGATGCCTATCGCAGCTGGCTGGGCGACCCCGACACGGCCTTGAATATGATCATCGTCGCCGACGTGTGGAAGAACTATCCGCTGGTCGCCCTGATCGCGCTGGCGGCGCTGCAGTCGGTGCCCGCCGATCTGTACGAGGCCGCCCGGCTCGACGGCGCCGGCCCCTGGGCGCGCTTCTGGAGCGTCACCCTGCCCGGCATTGCCGGTGCCCTGAGCGTGGCCGTGGTGCTGCGCCTGATCGACGCCTTCAAGGTGTTCGACATTATCTATGTGATGACGCGCGGCGGCCCGGCCGACAGCACCAAGACCCTGAGCTTCTTTGTCTATCAGGAGTCCTTCAGCTATCTGCGTGCCGGCTCGGGCGCGGCCTATGCGGTGTTCGTGACCGGGCTGTGCGCGCTGCTGATCCTGGTCTATGTGCTGCTCTTGCGTCGCAAGCAGGGGGCCGCATGAAGTACCGCTTGATCCGTCGCAGAACCCTGCAGAGCCTGCTGCTCTACGCCGCCGTGCTGCTGTTCGCTGCGGCCACCCTGGCACCGCTGGCCTGGCTGTTCCTGATGAGCGTCAGCAGCCCGCTGGACCTGAGCACCGTGCCGCTGCGCTGGCTGCCGCGCGAATGGGACTTCAGCCGCTATGCCCGACTGCTGTCGCTGGAGGGCGCGGGCCAGACGTTTTTGCTGGCGCTGCGTAACAGCTGCCTGGTTGCGCTCAGCGCCACCACGGTGGCCATGCTGGCTGCCATACCGGCGGCCTACAGCTTCGCCCGCTTCCCCGGCCGCATGGGCCTGCTCTACGTCACCTTGGCCGTCTATATGCTGCCGCCGGTGGCTTTTGTGCTGCCGCTGTATGCGCTGTTCAGCGCTTTAGGCTGGCTCAACAGCGGGCTGTCCCTGGTGCTGGTCTATTGCTCCATCCTGCTGCCCTTCGCGACCTGGCTGCTGAAGAACAACTTCGATGCGCTGCCGCTCGACATCGAGCAGGCGGCCCGTGTCGATGGCGCCGGCCTGCTGGGCGTGATCTGGCATGTGACCCTGCCGCTGGCCCGCCCGGCCCTGGGGGCCACCGCCCTGTTCGCGCTGATGCTGGCCTGGGACGAGTTCTTCTATGCCCTGATCTACACCAACGATCTGCGTGCCAAGACCCTGCCGGTGGCGATCAGCGATTTCGCCGCCGGCCGCTCCACCGACCATGGCCTGATCTCGGCCGTCGGCCTGCTGGCGGCCCTGCCACCGGTGCTGGCGGCGCTGCTGCTGCAGCGCTCGCTGGTGTCAGGTCTTGCCGCCGGAGGGAGCAAGGGATGACGCAGGCCCGCTCGCTGATGCGCGTCGCGCCCCGCCGTGCGCGCGCCATGGCCGCCGCGCCCTGAGCCGGCGCGCCTGCGACTCGGCAGGCGCCTTGCCTACCCACGCTGCGTACCCCCGCCAAGCGCTTGACTGAGCGCCCGAGGGCGGAGCCTTGCCTCCGGGAAGGGGCGCAGCCCACCGCTGACGGCTTCTCGCGCGTCGGGCCAGCCAGCGGCATGCCTCAACGGACGCCTCTTCAACACTCTCGGAGACTGATCATGAAAACGAATACCTGCTTCAAACTGCTGCTGACCAGTTGCGCCGCCCTGGCCCTGCTGGCCGGCCAGACGGCCCAGGCCCAGGCCCAGGGGCTGGACATGAACGGCTATATGCGCGCCGGCCCCGGCAGCACCAAGAAGAATGCCTCGCGCGCCTGCTACGGCCTGGCCGGCCCCGGACTCAAATACCGGCACGGCAATGAGTGCGACTTCTATGCCGAGTTCGGCCTGGTGAAGAGCGGCAAGATCGAAGGTCTGGAGTACAAGACCACGGTCATGCCCAACCTCTGGAACGGCGCCACCGATGCGGGCAGCGCCTCCACCAGCCTGGCCCAGCTCTATGTCGAGGGCAAGGGCTTCGACATCGCCCCCGAGGCCACCTTCTGGGCCGGCAAGCGCTTCCTGGGTCGCGCCGACGTGCACATTGTCGATACCTATTTCACCATCCTCGACGGCGTTGGCGCCGGTGTCGAGATGCCGCTGGCGGGCTACAAGCTGGGACTGTCCTATCTGCACAGCGACAGTTCGGCGACCCAGGGCGTCGATCGCTTCAATGTTGATGTTTCGGGCATTGCCGTCAACCCGGGCGGGACACTGCGTGTGCTGGGCACGCTGACGCGGGCGAATTTCAACGGCGGCAGCACCGGCCTTGGCCTGACCGTCCAGCACGACCAGGACAACTTCCTTGACCTCGGCGGCGCCAATACCCTGTGGCTGCAATACGCCCAGGGCTCGGCCGGCCTGGACGGCAACTTCGGCCCGGTGGCCGGCCAGTCGGGCGACAAGAGCTGGCGCATCGCCGAGACGCTGACCTGGCAGAAGGGCCCGCTGGGCGGGCAGGCGCTGGCCTTGTTCCAGCACGACAAGCATGCCGGCGGCGGCTCGCTGCGCTCGACCTCGCTGGGGGGCCGTGTCAGCTATGCCTTGAGCAAGCACTTCAAGCTGCTGGCCGAGCTGGGCCACTCGACGCGCAAGCCCAGCGGCGCCGCTACCGAGAAGCTGACCAAGTTCAGCTTCGGCCCGGCCCTGGCCATCGGTCCGGACTTCTGGAGCCGGCCCGAGCTGCGCCTGTATGTCACCACGGCCAGCTGGAACCAGGCCGCCAATCTGGGCGCAGGCCCTGGCGGCGTGACCGGCCTGGGCGACGGCAAGACGCGGGGCACCAGCGTAGGCGCGCAGTTCGAGATCTGGTTCTGATCTTCGTTTCATGGGCGGGCGCATGGACGCCACACGGTCGGCGTGAGGCCGCGTGGCGTGCGCCCGCTCCTTTTACCTTGTTGGCTGCACAGCAGGAAGTTGAGCCTATTCCATGAGTTCACAGATGTTGCGAGAGGCGGGCGAGGCGCCGCAGGTGGTGGAGCGCCAACTGGCCTGCGCCGCTCACGACTACGCCCGCCTGGGCGAGTTGCTGCGGCGCAGGCCGCCGCCGCTGGTGCTGAGTCTGGCGCGCGGCAGCTCGGCCCATGCGGCCTGCTATCTGAACTACCTACTGGGCCTGCGCTGCGGCTTGCCGGCCTACGGGCTGCCGATGTCGCTGCTGAGCCTGCAGGGCGCCCAGCTGCAGCTTCAGGGCGCGCTGGCGGTGGCGGTCTCGCAGTCGGGCCAGAGCCCGGATCTGCGTCTGTCGCTGCAGCAATGCGCCGCGGCCGGCGCCACCACGATGGCCCTGGTCAACGATCTGGAATCACCACTGGCCGAGGCGGCGAGCTGGCCCATTGCCCTGCACGCCGGCCCCGAGTTGTGCGTTGCCGCGACCAAGAGCTGTCTGGCCAGCTTTGTTGCCGGGGCGCTGCTGCTGGCGCACTGGCAGCAAGACCTGGCCCTGCTGACCGCGATGGCGCGCCTGCCGGACCTGCTGCACCAGCTGCTGCGCAGCGACTGCCGGCCGGCCCTGGACCTGCTGGCCCCTGCCCAGCGGCTGATGGTGGTGGGGCGTGGCCTGGGTTATGGCGTGGCTCGGGAGGCCGCGCTGAAGCTCAAGGAAACCTGCGCGCTGCAGGCCGAGGCCTTCTCGGCGGCGGAGATTCGCCACGGGCCGATGACACTGCTCGGCGCCGATTGCCCGCTGCTGATGATCGCTACCGAGGGGCCGACCCTGGCGGGACTGCTGGATCTGGCTCAGGAGCTGCGCGCTCGCGGCGCGCCGGTGCTGCTGCTGGCCCCCGAGCGCGTGCCAGGCCATGACATCGCCCTGCCCGACCTGCCCATGGGCGAGTGGCTGCAGCCGCTGCTGGCGCTGCAGCTGGTCTATCGGCTGGCGGCAGTCCTGGCCCGCCGGCGCGGGCTGGACCCGGACCGCCCGCCCTATCTGAGCAAAGTCACCCGCACCCATTAGGCAGACGGCATGAATGACAAATCCATTTCCTCGGCTTCGGCCGAGGGCTTTTTCCCTGAGGCCGCCCGCCGCGCCGCCGGTGGCCCACCGCCGCTGCTGGTGGCCTTGGACATCGGTGGCACCCAGATCAAGCACGGCCTGGTCAACACCCGCGGCGAGCTGCTCTGCACCGCGCGCATCGACACCGAAGGCCGGGCCGGCGTCGAGGCCATGCTGGAGCGCATTGCCGGCATCGTGCGCGACTACGCCGGCCACCATCCGGTCGGGTTGGCAGTGTCCACGCTGGGCATCATCGATCCGCATCGCGGCAGCATCCTGGGCGCGGCCGATGCGGTGCGAGGCTACGCCGGCTGCCCGCTGAAGGAGCGGCTGCAGCAGCTGTGCAAGCTGCCGGTGGAGGTGGAGAACGACGTCAACTGCGTGGCCCTGGCCGAGGGTTGGCGCGGCGCGGCGCTGGGCATGCACAACTACATTGCCATCACCCTGGGCACCGGCATTGGCGGGGGCATCGTCATCGACCAACGCCTGTACCGGGGCCGCAGCGCAGCGGCCGGCGAATGGGGCTGCTCCACCATCGAGGGCGAGATCTGGGAAGACGTGGCCTCGCTGCGCGGACTGGCCCTGCTGGCCGCCCAGGCCATGCCCACCCAGCGCTGGACCGCGCGCCAGGTGTTCGATGCCCGTGAGGCCGGCGATGCCCGCGCCGCTGCGGTGCTGGAGCTGTGGTTCGGCCGCCTGGCCGTCGGCCTGGCCAACTTGATCTATGCCTTCAATCCCGAGGGCGTGATCATCGGCGGCGGCATCTCGGCCCGTGGCCGCCGGTTCGAGGCCGAGATCGGCGCGCTGGTGGCCGCCCGGCTGCGACCCGAGTTCCGACCGATGTGCCGCATCCTGGTGGCCGCCACCGGCAATGACGCCGGCATGCTGGGCGCGGCGCGCAACTGGCTGCAGCGCCAGCCCAAGGAACTCTACTGCTGAAGGCCCAGCGCGCCATTGACCATGGCCAGTATCGTCTCGCGGGCCTGGGCGAACTCCTCGCCATCGGGTGTCGGTTTGCCCAGCAGCATGCCGGTCTGCCAGGCGAAGTCGGCATAGGTCTGGGTCATCGCCCACAGCGTGAACAGCAGGTGGGGCACCGGCACGCGCTTGATCTGGCCCGCGGCCATCCACTGCTCCAGCAGGGCCGTCTCTGCCTTGAAGGCCGGCAGCAACTTGGCCTCGATGTCGGCCGCGCACATCGGCGCCTGGGCCATGATCTCCAGCGCGAACAGGCGTGAGCCGGTCGGGTTGGTGAACGAGAACTGGAGCTTTTGCGTCACATAGCGCTCCAGTGCCTGGCGCGGCGTCGAGGCCGGATCGGCCAGCTCGCTGAGGTTCTGCACCCAGGCATCGAGCACATCATTGAAGACGCGGCGGTACAGCGACTCCTTGGTGGCGAAGTAGTACAACAGGCTTTGCTTGGACATGCCGGCGCTGGCGGCAATATCGTCCACCGACACGCCCGCGTAGCCATGGCGGGCGAAGCGCTCCTGCGCGGCGGCCAGCAGCTTGGTCTCTATCGCCTGGCGCTTGGTGTTGCGGGTCTCACTCATCCGTTCTTGTCTCGCTCATTGCTGCCGACCCTAAGCAAACCGGTGGGCCCGGGGCCTAGGTGTTTCGCCCTATAGGCCAAATGCTGCACATATCTGACCATTTGGTCAAATTCAGCCAGGAGTCCTGCTATGAGCGAAGCCAAGCAACCCGATGTGCGCGCCGGCCGACTGAGCCCGGCCCAGCTGAAGCAGAACTTCTGCGAACCCCATCCGCCGCTGAACGCGGTGCAGGCGAATATCGAGGCGGAGCGCTGCTACTACTGTTACGACGCCCCCTGCCAGACCGCCTGCCCGACCGGCATCGACATCCCGACCTTCATTCGCCGCATTGCCGACGGCAATCTGCGCGGCGCGGCCAAGGCCATCCTGGAAGAGAACCCGCTGGGTGGCATGTGCGCGCGGGTCTGCCCCACCGAGGTGTTGTGCGAGCAGGCCTGCGTGCGCAATACCAATGAGGACAAGCCGGTCGAGATCGGCATGCTGCAGCGCCACGCCACCGACGCGCTGCTGGCCAACCCGGGCAAGCCCCTGTTCGTGCGTGCCGCCGAGACGGCCAAGCGCGTCGCCGTCGTCGGCGCCGGCCCGGCCGGCCTGGCCTGCGCGCACCGGCTGGCGCTCTTGGGCCATCAGGTCAGCCTGTTCGACGCCGCACCGAAACTGGGTGGGCTGAACGAATACGGCCTGGCGACCTACAAGACGGTCGATGACTTTGCCCAGCGCGAGGTCGAGTGGCTGCTGTCGGTGGGCGGCATCACGGTGCACTGCAATCAGGCGCTGGGGCGTGACATCCATCTGAACCAGCTGACTGACGAGTTCGACGCCGTGTTCCTGGGTCTGGGTCTGGGCGGCGTCAACGAGCTGGGCCTGGACGGCACCGATCTGCCCGGCGTGCGCCCGGCTGTCGACTTCATCGCCGAGCTGCGCCAGACCACCGACTATGCCGCGCTGCCGGTCGGCCGCAGGGTGGTGGTGATCGGCGGCGGCATGACGGCGGTGGACGCCGCCGTGCAGTCGCGCAAGCTCGGTGCCGACGAGGTGACCATCGTCTACCGCCGCGGCCCCGAGGCCATGGGCGCCAGCGGCCACGAGCAGAGCTGGGCCAAGGAGAACGGCGTGCGCATCGTCCACTGGGCCGCGCCCAAGGCCCCGCTCAGCGAGGCCGGCGTCCTGAGTGGCATGGAGTTTGCGTGCACCACCCTGAAGGAGGGCAGGCTGATTGAAACCGGGGAACGCTTCACGCTGGCCGCCGACTGGGTACTGGGCGCCATCGGCCAGAGCTTCGTGACCAGCGCGCTGGAGGACTGCGGCCTTGAGCTACAGGGCGGGCGTATCAAGACCGATGCCGAGGGCGGCACCAATCTGCCCAAGGTCTGGGCCGGTGGCGACGCACGCTTCGGTGGCCGCGACCTGACGGTGGAGGCGGTGCAACACGGCAAGCTGGCCGCCGCGGCCATCCACAGCCAGTTGGTCAAGTCTTGATTCATACCTGACCCCGCATCAAAGAGCAGGAGCAAAAAAATGGCAGACCTGAGCAGCAATTTCGTCGGCATCCGCAGCCCCAATCCCTTCTGGCTGGCCTCGGCCCC
The DNA here is from genome assembly GCA_018780645.1 of Burkholderiaceae bacterium. Lineage (GTDB taxonomy): Bacteria > Pseudomonadota > Gammaproteobacteria > Burkholderiales > Burkholderiaceae_C > Paucibacter. Next base: position 64,934 of record JADMJJ010000003.1, on the reverse strand, counting down.
GCCGACCGACAAGGAAGTCAATGTCCAGCGCGCCTTCGAGGCCGGCTGGGGCGGCGTGGTCTGGAAGACCGTCGGCGAGGACCCCTGTGTCGTTAATGTGCACGGCCCGCGCTACGGTGCCATCTACGCCGCCGACCGCCGCGTGATCGGCTTCAACAATATCGAGCTGATCTCCGACCGGCCCCTGCGCGCCAATCTGGACGAGATGGCCCGCGTCAAGCGCAACTGGCCGGACCGGGCCGTCGTCGCCTCGGTGATGGTGCCCTGCACCGAGGCCGCCTGGAAGAACATCCTGCCGATGATCGAGGACACCGGCTGCGATGGCGTCGAGCTGAACTTCGGCTGCCCGCACGGCATGAGCGAGCGCGGCATGGGCTCGGCCGTGGGCCAGGTGCCCGAGTACATCCAGATGGTCACCGAGTGGTGCAAGCAGTATTCGAAGCTGCCCATCATCGTCAAGCTGACGCCCAACATCACCGACGTGCGCCAGCCGGCCCGGGCGGCGAAGAAGGGCGGGGCCGACGCGGTGAGCCTGATCAACACCATCAACTCCATCATGGGTGTGGACCTGGAGGCGATGGCGATGATCCCCAACACCGCCGGCATGGGCTCGCATGGCGGCTATTGCGGCCCGGGCGCCAAGCCGATCGCGCTGAATATGGTGGCCGAGATCGCCCGCGATCCGCTCACGGCCGGCCTGCCGATCTCCGGCATCGGCGGCATCACCACCTGGCGCGACGCGGCCGAATTCATCGCACTGGGCGCCGGCAATGTGCAGGTCTGCACCGCGGCCATGGTCTATGGCTTCAAGATCGTCGAAGACCTGTGCGACGGCCTGTCCAACTTCATGGACGAGCAGGGCTACCAGAGCGTGGATCAGATGACGGGCCGCGCGGTCAAGACCGTGACCGACTGGAAGCTCTTGAACCTCAACCACGTCGAGAAGGCCGTCATCCACCAGGACGCCTGCATCCAGTGCGGCCGCTGCCATGTGGTCTGCGAAGACACCTCGCACCAGGCGATCAGCGCCACCAAGGACGGCAAGCGCTTCTTCGAGGTCAAGGAAGAGGAATGCGTGGGCTGCAATCTCTGCGTGGCGATCTGCCCGGTGCCGGGTGCCTTGAGCCTGCGGGCGCTGAAGCCGGGCGAGGTGGATCTGCGCACCGGCAAGGCGGTCAGCGGCGAGTACGCGAACTGGACCACGCACCCCAACAACCCGTCCGCCGTGGTGTAGCCCGGATGCAATCCGGGAGCCACCGTTCCGCCGCACCGCAAACCCCGGATTGCATCCGGGCTACGGCGTAAACACTGTTGCGGCCGATCGCTGCTGCGGCGTACCTTCAAACACCCATTCACTCACAGGAAGCCAGCATGATGATGAATACGCGTCGATTCGCTCTCCTTGCCGCCGGTGCTGCCGCGCTGATGTCGATGACGCCCGCCGTCATGGCGCAGGCCAAGTTGAAGGTGGCCGGCATCTACACCGTGCCCTTCGAGCAGCAATGGGTGAGCCGGCTGCACAAGGCCCTGCTGGCCGCCCAGGCCCGCGGCGAGATCGAATACAAGGCCAGCGAGAACGTTGCCAACCCCGACTACGAGCGGGTGATGCGCGAATACGCCACCGGCGGCAACCAGCTGATCGTCGGCGAGGCCTTTGCCGTCGAAGCCGCGGCCCGCAAGGTGGCCAAGGATTTCCCCAAGGTGTCGTTCCTGATGGGCTCGTCGGCCAAGCCGCAGGCGCCCAACTTTTCGGTGTTCGACAACTTCATCCATGAGCCCTCGTATCTGGCGGGCATGGTGGCCGCGGGCGTCAGCAAGAGCGGCAAGATAGGCCTGGTCGGCGGCTTCCCGATTCCGGAGGTGAACCGACTGATGAATGCCTTCATGGCCGGCGCCAAGGAGATCAACCCGAAGATGCAGTTCTCGGTCAGCTTCATCAACAGCTGGTTCGATCCGCCCAAGGCCAAGGAAGCGGCCTTCGCGATGATAGACAAGGGCGCCGACGTGATGTACGCGGAGCGCTTCGGCGTCAGTGACGCGGCCAAGGAGCGCGGCAAGCTGGCCATAGGCAATGTCATCAACACCCAGGACAAGTACCCCGACACCGTGGTCGCCTCGGCGCTGTGGCATATGGAGCCGTCTATCGACCGCGCGATCAAGCTGGTCAAGGAGGGCAAGTTCGCGCCCGAGGACTACGGCGTCTATTCGATGATGAAGCACAAGGGTTCAGAGCTGGCCCCGCTGGGTACCTTTGAAAAGAAGGTGCCGGCCGATGTGGTGACCAAGATGCGCGCCAAGGAGAAGGCCATCCTGGACGGCACGTTCACCGTCAAGATCGACGACAGCCAGCCCAAGGCTGCTTTCAACTGATCGCTGACCTGGTGCCTGCATGACTGATAGCGCATGGGCCGAGCGCCGGGCCGCTCCCAAGCCGGCCCATGTCCCCTTGGGGGACCGACCGATGTATTCGTCGGGCGAGGGGCTCCATACCACTGTGCTTCGCATGCAGGGCATCACCAAACGCTTCGGCGAGCTGGTGGCCAACAACAATATCTCGCTGGAGCTTGGCTCCGGCGAGGTCTTGGCCCTGCTGGGCGAGAACGGTGCCGGCAAGTCCACCTTGATGTCCATCCTGTTCGGCCACTACTCGGCCGACGAGGGCCATGTCGAAGTCTTTGGCCAACCCTTGCCGCCCGGTGACACCCGCGCCGCGCTGGCCGCCGGCATCGGCATGGTGCATCAGCACTTCACCCTGGCTGACAACCTCAGCGTGCTCGACAACGTGATGCTGGGCAGCGAGAGCTTGGGTGCACTGAAAAGCGCGCGCACCGAGGCGCTCGCCCGCCTGAAGGCCGTGGCCCAGCGCTCCGGCCTGCCCGTCAATCCGCAGGCCCTGGTCGGCAGCCTGTCGGTCGGCGAGCGCCAGCGCGTCGAGATCCTGAAGGCGCTGTACCGCGGCGCGCGCATCCTGGTGCTGGACGAGCCCACCGCCGTGCTGACGCCGCAGGAGGCCGATTCGCTGTTCGTCACCCTGCGCCAGCTGGTGGCTGAAGGGCTGGCAGTGATCTTCATCAGCCACAAGCTGCACGAGGTGATGGCGATCTCGCAGCGCGTGCTGGTGCTGCGCGGTGGCGCTGTGGTGGCGCAGGCCAATACGGCCGATACCGACAAGGCCGAGCTGGCGCGCTGGATGGTGGGGCAGTCCGTGGTGTCGCTGCAACGCGAAGCGGCCGTGCTCGAGCCCGATGCGCCGTTGCGGCTGAGCTTGAAGCAAGTCAACGCCAGCGATGGCCATGCCGCGCTGCGCGAGCTGAACCTCGATCTTCGCGCTGGCGAGATCGTCGGCATTGCCGGTGTCTCGGGCAATGGCCAGACCCTGCTGGCCGATCTGCTGTTCGGCTTGCTGCCGGCCAAGGGTGGCACGCTCAAGGTCGATGGTGAGCCGTTGGCCCGGACGCCCGCGCGCATCGTCGCCCAGGGCCTGGCGCGTATACCGGAAGACCGGCAGGCGGTGGGCATCGTCGGTGATCTGCCGATCTGGGAGAACGCCTGCGCCGAAGGCCTGCGCACGCCGGTGTTCTCGCGCTGGGGATGGATACGCCGCCGCGCCGCGCGGGCCTATGCCAGCACGGTGCTGCAGGCCTTCGATGTGCGTGGCGCGAGCCTGGACCGGCGCACCCGCGCGCTGTCCGGCGGCAATATGCAGAAGCTGATTCTGGGCCGCGTGCTGCGCCGGCCCGGCGGCGCCTCGGCGGGCGTGATCATTGCCCACCAGCCGACCTGGGGGCTGGACATAGGCGCGGTCAACTTCGTTCATGCCCAGCTGCGTGCCGCGCGCGATGCTGGCGCGGCGGTGCTGCTGATCTCCGACGATCTGGACGAGATCGAGTTGCTGGCCGACCGCATCGCGGTGATGCACCACGGCCAGCTGAGCGCGGCCCTGCCCAGCGCTGACTGGAACCGTGAGCGCCTGGGCTTGGCGATGGCAGGAGCAACCCATGCGGCTTGAGGCGCGCAGCCATGTCGGCCCCCATTTGCTGTTGATCGCGGGACTGGCCTCTTTCGCAGCCGTGATGCTGATCGCCGCGCTGCTGGTCGCCGCCGCCGGCGCGCCGGTGGCCCAGACCTTTGCGCTGCTGATACAGGGCGCCTTCGGCTCGGTGTTTGCCTGGAGCGAAACGCTGACCCGCTCGATTCCGCTGATGCTCACGGGTCTTGCCGCCACGGTCGCCTTCAAGGCGCGGCTGTTCAATATCGGCGGCGAGGGCCAGCTCTATGGCGGCGCGCTGGCTGCCGTGGCCATCGGTGGTTTGCATGACGGCGTAGGCCTGGCAACACCCGGCCCCCTGCTGTTCACCGCGATGATGTTGGCGGCGATGGCGGCCGGTGCCCTGCTGTTGCTGGGCCCGGCGCTGATGAAGCTGCGCTTCGGCGTCGATGAGGTGGTCAGCACCCTGCTCTTGAACTTCATCGTGCTGCTGGGCGTCGGCGCGATGCTGGACGGTGCGATGAAAGACCCGCTGGCCATGGGCTGGCCGCAGAGTGTGGCGCTGCAGCCCGAGCTGGAGTTGGCCAAGCTGGTCGCGAAGACGCGGGTGCACACGGGGCTGCTCTGGAGCGTGGGTGCGGCCCTGCTGCTGTGGGTGATCATGCGCTTCACGACCTTGGGTTTTGACATTCGCGCGCTGGGTGCGAACTCGCGGGCTGCTGCCTTTGCCGGCGTGCCGGTGACGCGCACTGTGGTGCTGGTCGCCCTGCTGTCCGGCGGCCTGGCCGGCCTGGCCGGCGCGATCGAGGTGGCCGGCCGCACCAGCTATGTGACCCTGGACATGTCGCCGGGCTATGGCTACAGCGGCATCGTGATCGCGATGCTGGCGGGCCTGCATCCGCTGGCGGTGGTCGGTTCCAGCGTGCTGGTGGCCGGCGTGCTGGTGGGCGCCGACAGCATGAGCCGGCAGATCGGCGTGCCAAGCTATCTCGCTGATGCGGTGGTGGCCTCGGCCCTGCTGGTGGTGCTGGTGGCGTCTATGTTGACCCGCTACCGGCTGCGCCTTGATTTGAAGGCCAAGGCATGAGTGACGTTCTCGAGATGCTGACCACGATCCCCTTCTGGGTCGCCGTGCTGCGCGTGGCCACGCCGCTGATCTTCGGCACCCTGGGCGTGTTGCTGTGTGAGCGCTCGGGCGTGCTGCACCTGGGCATCGAGGGCCTGATGGTCGTAGGCGCGTTCGCCGGCTGGTATGCCGTCTTCCTCGGCGCGCCGTTGTGGGGTGGCGTCGTCGCGGCGGCAGCGGTCGCTGCCGTCTTCGGTCTGCTGCATGCGCTGCTCACCGTCGGACTGGCCCTGTCCCAGCACGTCGCCGGCCTGGGTCTGACCCTGCTGGGCACGGCACTGAGCTATTTCAGCTACCGCGTTGCCTTCCCCAAGGTTAATACGCCGCCGACGATCACGCCGTTTGCCGAGATGTCATGGCTGCCGATCCCGGTGCTGCAGCAGCAGACGCCGCTGACGCTCTTGGCCCTGCTGCTGGTGCCGCTGATCGGTTACGGCCTGTACCGCACGCCGGCCGGTCTGGCCCTGCGCATGGTCGGCGAGAGTCCGCAGGCGGTCGAGAGCCAGGGCATCTCGGTGGCCAGGGTGCGTACTACCGCAATCGTGCTCGGTTCGGCGCTGATGGGCGTGGCGGGCGCCTTCCTGACGCTGTCGGCCTTCAACTCCTTCTACTTCAATATGGTCAATGGCCGCGGCTGGGTCTGCGTGGCCCTGGTCGTGTTTGCTGCCTGGCGGCCGGGCAAGGCGCTGCTGGGGGCGCTGTTGTTCGCCTTCTTCGATGCGCTGCAGCTGCGGCTGCAACAGGCCAACGCCGGTGGGCTGCCCTACCAGTTCTATCTGATGCTGCCCTATCTGCTGTCGATCGCGGCGCTGATCGTCGCCTCGCGCCGATCGGCCACGCCGCAGGCCTTGATGAAACCCTATATCAAGGGAGAGCGCTGAACCATGTCACAACTCGATTTGCTGATCACCAACGCGACCCTGGCCGATGGCCGCCGCAATATCGGCGTGGCCGTGCGCGAGGGCCGCATCGTCGAAGTCAGCGAGGGCCTGCAGGCGCCGGCCTACGAGACCGTCGATGCTCAGGGCCTGTTGCTGAGCACGCCATTCGTCGACGCGCACTTCCATATGGACGCGACGCTCAGCTACGGCCTGCCGCGCGTCAACCAGAGCGGCACGCTGCTGGAGGGCATTGCGCTATGGGGCGAGCTGAAGCCGCTGCTGACGCAAGAGGCGCTCGTCGCACGCGCGCTGGCCTACTGCGACTGGGCGGTGGCCAAGGGCCTGCTGGCGATACGGAGTCATGTCGACGTCTGCGACGACCGCTTGCTGGCCGTCGAGGCGTTGCTGGAGGTCAAGAAGCGCGTCGCGCCCTATCTGGACCTCCAACTGGTCGCCTTTCCGCAGGACGGCGTGCTGCGCAGCGCGACTGCGCTGGCCAATCTGCGGCGTGCGCTCGATATGGGTGTCGATGTCGTCGGCGGCATCCCGCACTTCGAGCGGACGATGAGCGATGGCGCGGCCAGCGTCAAGCTGCTGTGCGAAGAGGCCGCTGCGCGCGGTCTGCGCGTCGACATGCATTGCGACGAGTCGGACGATCCGATGTCGCGCCATATCGAGACGCTGTCCAGCGAGTCGCATCGCCTGGGCCTGCACGGCCGCGTCACCGGCTCCCATGTCACCAGCATGCATTCGATGGACAACTACTACGTGTCCAAGCTGATACCGCTGATACGCGAATCGGGCGTGTCCATCATCGCCAACCCCTTGATCAACATCACCCTGCAGGGCCGGCACGACAGCTATCCGAAGCGTCGCGGCATGACCCGCGTGCCCGAGCTGCTGGCGGCCGGCGTGCCCCTGGCCTTCGGCCATGACTGCGTGATGGACCCCTGGTATTCGATGGGCTCGGGCGACATGCTGGAGGTCGCGCACATGGGGCTGCACGTTGCGCAGATGACAGGCCAGGCGGCGATGCGCCAGTGCTTCGAGGCTGTCACCGGCACACCGGCCCAGATCCTCGGTCTTGAGGGCTATGGCATCGCCGCCGGTTGCCATGCCGACCTGGTGCTGCTGCAGGCCCGTGACCCGGTCGAGGCGCTGCGGCTGCGCGCCACGCGGCTCAAGGTCTGGCGCCGAGGCAAGCTGGTTGCGCAGGGCCCGGCCGCCACGCACCAGCTGCACCTCGACGGCCGGCCCGGCCAGATCGATTTCATGCCCCTGCAGTAGAAGTCCAACACCACAAGATCAACAGGAGAGCCCATGAGCAATACCCAAGCGATTCGATCCGCACCGGCCGACGCCGCGCTCAGCAACGAGGACTTGCAGCCCACGCCGGCCGCCCATCGCACCTGGACCTGGAAGGACTTCGCCGCGCTGTGGGTGGGCATGGTCGTCTGCGTGCCCACCTACACCATGGCCAGCTCGATGCTGGACCAGGGCTTCAGCTGGCAGATGGCCGTCTGGCTGGTGCTGCTGGCCAACTGCATCGTGCTGATACCGATGGTGCTGATCGGCCGCGTCGGGCCGCGCCACGGTATTCCGTTCCCCATCCTCGCGCGGGCCTCGTTCGGCGTGAAAGGCTCGAATCTGCCGGCCGTGTTGCGCGGCCTGGTGGCCTGCGGCTGGTTCTCGATCAACTGCTACTTCGGGGCGCTGGCCCTGCATGGCTTCCTCAATGTGATTGGCATGAGTCTGGCCGGGCCGGGCCCGGGCGAGACGATCTCGACCTCGCAGTTCCTCTGCTTCCTTGCCTTCTGGGCGATGCATCTGTACTTCATCTGGCATGGGCCCGAGTCGATACGCAAGCTTGAGGTGGTGGCCGCGCCGCTGATGATTGCCGCCTCGGCCGCGCTGGTGATCTATCTGATGATCAAGGTGCCGTCGGGCCAGCTGTTCAATCTGCCGGCCAAGGTGGTGGAGGGCGGGCCCAAGACCTGGGCGGCGCTGACCGGCCTGGTCGGCTTCTGGGCCACGCTGGCGCTGAACATCCCCGACTTCACCCGCTTTGCCAAGTCGCAGAAGGATCAGACCCTGGGCCAGGCGATAGGCCTGCCTATTCCGATGGCCCTGTTCTCCATGGTCGGCGTGATCGGCTTCTCGGCCTCGGCGATCCTGTACGGCAAGGCACAGCTCTTCCCCGACGGCCTGCTGACTCAGATGGGCACCTTCGCCTCGGGTCTCGGCCTGCTGGTGATCTTGCTGGCCAACCTGACCACCAATGTGGCGGCCAATCTGGTCTCGCCCTCGTATGACTTCAGCCAGCTGGCGCCTAGCCGGGTGAGCTTTCGCACCGGTGGTTTCATTGCTGCCACCATCGGCCTGCTGTTCATGCCCTGGAAGCTGCTGGCCACCTCGGGCGGCTATCTGTTCACCTGGCTCGGCGGCTACGGCACCCTGCTGGGCGCGATTGCCGGCATCCTGCTGGTGGACTACTACTTCGTTCGCAAGGGCGAGCTGAAGGTCGATGACCTGTACCGCCGCGGCGGCGAGTATGAGTACAGCGGTGGCTGGAATGTCCATGCGCTGGTGGCCTTTGCGCTGGGCGTGCTGCCCTGCCTGCCGGGCTATCTGGTGGTGTCGGGCCTGCTGCCCAAGGAGTCCGTGCCGCCGGTGCTGGTCAGCCTGTTCGACTTCGGCTGGTTCTTCAGCCTGTTCGTCGCCGGGGTCTATTACTACCTGACGGCGAAGAAGCGCTAAGGTTGGTGTGTGGTGGCCCCGGATTGCATCCGGGCTACGGTAGCCCGGATGCAATCCGGGGAGCATTGAGGAGTTGTCATGAGCAATACCGTGTTGATACAAGGCGGCACCGTCGTTAATGCCGACCGCGAGTTCCGCGCCGACGTGCTGTGTGTCGACGGCAAGATCGTGGCCGTCGGGCCCGACCTCGACGTACCGGCCGGCGCAACCCGGCTCGACGCCAGCGGCCAGTACCTGCTGCCCGGCGGCATAGACCCGCACACGCATATGCAGCTGCCCTTCATGGGCACGGTGACGATGGACGACTTCTTCACTGGCACCGCGGCGGGCCTGGCCGGCGGCACGACCAGCATCATCGACTTCGTGATTCCGAATCCGCAGCAGCCGCTGATGGAGGCCTATCGCACCTGGCGCGACTGGGCGCAGAAGTCGGCCGGCGACTACAGCTTCCACGTCGCCGTGACCTGGTGGGCCGACAGCGTGCGCGAGGACATGGGCACCCTGGTGCGCGACGAGGGCGTGAACAGCTTCAAGCACTTCATGGCCTACAAGAACGCCATCATGTGCGATGACGAAACGCTGGTGAACAGCTTCAAGCGCGCGCTGGAGCTGGGCGCCATGCCCACCGTCCACGCCGAGAACGGCGAGCTGGTGTTCCTGCTGCAGCAGGAGGTGGCCAAGATGGGCATCACCGGGCCCGAGGGCCATCCGCTGTCGCGCCCGCCGATGGTGGAGGCGGAAGCCGCGCAACGCGCCATCGCCATTGCCGATGTGCTGAACGTGCCGATCTACGTCGTCCACGTCTCCTGCACCGAGGCGGCCGACGCGATCGCCCGCGCGCGGGCCCGCGGCCAGCGCGTCTATGGCGAGGTGTTGGCGGGGCATCTGGTGATCGACGACAGCGTCTACCGCCACCCCGATTTCGCCACCGCCGCCGCCCATGTGATGAGCCCGCCGTTCCGACCCAAGGGCCACCAGGAGAACCTCTGGCGCCATCTGCAGGCCGGCAATCTGCACACCACGGCCACCGATCACTGCACCTTCTGCGCCGCGCAGAAGGCCGCCGGCCGCAACGCCTTCGCGCAGATACCCAACGGTTGCGGCGGCATCGAGGAACGGATGGCCGTGATCTGGGATGCCGGCGTCAACACCGGGCGGCTGACCCCCAGCGAGTTCGTTGCCGTGACCTCGGCCAATGCCGCCAAGCTGTTCAATATCTACCCGCGCAAGGGCAGCATCTCGGTCGGCGCCGATGCCGACCTGGTGCTGTGGGACCCGGCCGGCACCAAGACGTTGTCGGCCAAGACGCAGTTTTCCAAGGGCGACTACAACATCTTCGAAGGCCGCACCGTCAAGGGCGTGCCCAGCCACACGCTCAGCGCCGGCAAGATCGTTTTTGCCAATGGCGATCTGCGCGCTGAAGCTGGCGCGGGCCAGTACATCAAGCGCCCGCCGTTCGCGCCAGCCTTTGGTGCGCTGGCCAAGCGCACGGCTGATCTCGCGCCGACTGCGGTCACACGTTAAGACTTCGAGAACATCATGGACATGACCACCATTCAAACGAATATCGATAGCCTGCGCATCAACGGCGACCGCCTGTGGGCCGCGCTGATGGAACTGGCGCAGATCGGCGCAACGAAGAAGGGCGGCGTCTGCCGCCTCGCGCTGACCGACCTCGACCGCCAGGGCCGCGACCTGGTGCTGGGCTGGGCCAAGGCCGCCGGCATGACCGTCACCATCGACAAGATAGGCAACGGCTTCATGCGGCGCGCCGGTCGCAACAACAGCCTGCCCCCGGTGATGACCGGCAGCCACATCGACACCCAGCCCACCGGCGGCAAGTTCGACGGCAACTACGGCGTGCTGGCCGGCCTGGAGGTGGTGCGCACCCTCAACGACCATGGCATCGAAACCGAGGCACCGATCGAGGTCGCCTTCTGGACCAACGAAGAGGGCTCGCGCTTTGTGCCGGTGATGATGGGCTCCGGCGTGTTCGCCAAGGCCTTCACGCTGGAGAAGGCCTACGCCGCCAAGGACACCGAAGGCCTGACGGTGCAGGGCGAGTTGGAGCGCATCGGCTATATCGGCACGGAGGAGCCCGGTGCCCATCCGATTGGCAGCTACTTCGAGACGCACATCGAGCAGGGGCCGGTGCTGGAAGACCATGACGTGACGATAGGTGTCGTCAACGCCGTGCTGGGCATCAAGTGGTATGACTGCGTCGTCACCGGCATGGAGGCCCATGCTGGGCCTACTCCCATGGCCCTGCGCAAGGACGCGCTTCAAGTGGCTGCCAAGCTGATGCAGGAAGTGGTGGCTGTCGCCCACCGGCACCCGCCCCATGGCCGCGGCACGGTGGGCATGGTCCACGTCCATCCGAACAGCCGCAACGTGATCCCCGGCCAGGTCAAGTTCAGCATCGACCTGCGCAACAACACCGACGAACTGGTCGAGGCGATGGATGCCGACATCCGTTCTACTGCGGCGCGCATCAGCGCCGAGTCGGGTCTGCCGATCACGATTGAGCTGGTGTCGCATTACCCAGCCCAGCCGTTCCACCCGGACTGTGTGGACGCCGTGGCTCGCGCAGCGAAGAAGCTGGGCTACTCGAACATGCCGGCCGTCTCAGGCGCCGGGCATGACGCGGTCTACATGGCCAAGCTCGCACCCGCCGGCATGATCTTCATCCCCTGCAAGGACGGCATCAGCCATAACGAGATCGAGGACGCGAAGCCGGAGCACATCACCGCCGGATGCAATGTGCTGCTCCACGCCATGCTGGAGCGGGCCGGGATCGCCGGCTGACCGCCCTGCTTGCACCTCAGCGCAGCAAGGCCAATACCGACGTTGCTGCCTGTTCGGACGATGCCGGATTCTGGCCAGTGACCAGCCGGCCATCGGTCAGCACATAGGGCTGCCAGTCAGCACCCTTGCTGTAGATGCCCCCATTGGCCTTGAGCATGTCCTCGACCAGAAAGGGCACGACGTCGGTCAGCTGTACCGCCGCCTCCTCGCTGTTGGTGAAGCCGGTGACCTTGCGGCCGCTGACCAGCGGCGTGCCGTCAGCGTTCCTGGCATGACGAAGCACTCCGGGCGCATGGCACACCGCGGACACGGGCTTGCCGGCGCGGGCCATGGCTTCGATCAAGGCGATCGAATGAGGGTCTTCGGCCAGATCCCACAGCGGGCCGTGGCCGCCGGGGTAGAACAGGGCGTCAAAGTCGTCGGCCTTCATGTCGGCTAGCTTGGCGGTCTGGGCAAGCAGCGCGGTGGCCGAAGCGTCGGCACGAAAGCGTTTCGTCGCCTCGGTCTGTGCGCTCGGGTCATCGCTCTTCGGATCGAGTGGCGGCTGGCCGCCCAGCGGCGAGGCCAGGGTGACGGCGGCGCCGGCATCCTTGAACACGTAATAGGGTGCGGCAAACTCCTCCAGCCAGAAGCCGGTCTTGTGGCCGGTGTTGCCGAGCTGGTCGTGCGAGGTAAGAACCATCAGGATCTTCATGGAATGTGCCTGGTTGAGTGGGGATGACTGGGGACGCGGGACTTCGGTCCCGGCCGACGCCAGCGAAGTGAACCACGATGCGGCCGGTGCCACGCCCGCGCCAGCGGACTCGGCCCTGTCAGCGTGTCAGGATTTGCCTCGACAGCTGTAGGGGCCCGTGCATCTCCGCAGCACCCCCGGGGCACCCAGGAGGGCCAAGGCAGGCTTTGCCGCGCCCGCCCCTGGCCCGCGCTCAATCCGCCTCGATCTTCGAGGCCTTCACCACCTGCGCCCAGCGTGTCAGCTCGGCCTTGCTGAAATCGCTCAGCTGCAGCGGGCTCATGTAGTCGGCGGCGGCGCCTTGCTCGGCGGCTTTCTGCTTGAAGGCCGGCGTGGCCATCAGCTTGGCGATTTCGGCGCTGAGCTTGTCGATCACCGGCTTCGGTGTGGCGGCAGGGGCGAACACGGCGAACCAGGAGGTGGCGTCCAGTTTGGGCATGCCGGCCTCGGCGGCGGTGGGCACATCGGGCAGGCTGCCCAACCGGGTCTTGCCGGTCACGGCCAGCGCGCGCAGCTTGCCGCTATGGATGTGCTGCATATAGGGCGGCGGCGTGCCGAAGGTCACGTCCACCTGGTTGCCCAGCAGGTCCTGCAGCGCCGGACCCGTGCCCTTGTAGGGGATGTGCGTCATCTGGATGCCGGCCTGCTGCTCGATCATCGCGCCGGTCACGTGCTGCAGCGAGCCATTGCCCGACGAGGCATAGGTCAGCTTGCCGGGGTTGGCCTTGGCATAGGAGATCAGCTCGGCCATGGTCTTGATTGGCAGGCCGGCGCGGGCGACGATGACCTGCGGCGCCGACAGCACATTGGCCACCGCCTGCAGGTCCTTGGCCTCCCACTGAGGTGCCTGCTTGCTGACAGCAGGGGTGATGACGTGGTAGCCGGAGTACTGCATCAGCAGGGTGTGGCCGTCAGGGTCGGCGCGCTTCACCGCCACCGCCGCGATGCCGCCACTGGCGCCGCCGCGGTTGTCGACAACGATGGTCTGGCCCAGCGCCTTGCCCAGCGGCTCGGCCAGCATGCGCGCGGCGATGTCGGTCGTGCCGCCGGGTGCGGTGGGTACGATCAGGGTGATGGTCTTGGTCGGGTAGTTGGTCTGCGACTGGGCAGTCGATGCGCCCAGGGCGGCGGCGATCAGCACCAGGGTGTTCAGCTTGCTTGAGAGTTGTTTCATGGCGGGCTCGGTGGGGGATGGGTGAATCAGGAGGCGCGGGCCAGTGCCCGCTCGCGGATGGCGTCGAAGTCGGCCGGCACGTGGTGCAGGTCCAGCCGACGGCCGGCCTTGACGATCTGGCTCGGGATGTCGTGGCCGATCAGGCCCGGCAGGGTTTGTGCGGCCGCGATCAGCCGTGGCAGGTCGACGCCGGTGTCATAGCCCATCAGCGCCAGCGCGTGGACGATCTCCTCGCTGCAGACATTGCCGGTGGCGCCCGGCGCGTAGGGACAGCCGCCGATGCCGCCCAGCGAGGCATCGAAACGGTCGGCGCCGGCGTCGATGGCGCCGATCACATTGGCCAGGCCCATGCCACGCGTGTTGTGGAAATGCAGCGTCAATTCGGTGCCGGGCCAGCGCGTGCGGAAGGCCTGGGTCAGCGCCGCCACCTGGCCGGGGTAGGCCATGCCGGTGGTGTCGCACAGGGTCACGCCGTCGGCGCCCAGGTCCTCGACGAAGCGCTGCGCCCAGGCCAGCACGGTGGTCTCGGGCACATCGCCCTCCATCGGGCAGCCGAAGCAGCAGGACAGCGAGATATTGACCTTCAGCCCCGCCGCCTTGGCCAGAGCCGCCACCTGCGCCAGGCCTGCGAATGACTGCGCGCGCGTCATGCGCAGATTGGCCAGGTTGTGCGTTTCGCTGGCCGACATCACCAGGTTCAGCTCGTCGGTCTTCGCGTCGATGGCGCGTTCGGCTCCGCGCACATTTGGCACCAGGGCGGTGTAGACGACACCCGGCTTGCGCGTGATCTCGCGCATCACGATCTCGGCATCGCGCAGCGCCGGTATCGCTTGCGGCGAGACGAATGCGCTGACCTCGATCTTGGCCATGCCTGCCTCCGACAGCGCGTTGACCAGCGCGATCTTGTCCGCGGTCGGCACGAATTGCTGTTCGACCTGCAGGCCGTCGCGCGTGCCGACCTCCTGCATGTAAATCCGCTGGCCCTGACCGTTCCAGATCGAGGTACTCATGCCACCACTCCCTTGCTGCGCAGCAGCGCGATCTGCTCGGCCGTGAGGCCCATCTCCCGCAGCACCGCATCGCTGTCATCGCCCAGGTGCGGCGCCGAGGTGCGCAGGCTGCCCGGCGTGGCCGAAAGCTTGGGCACGACGCCGGGCACGTCCACGGTGTAGCCGTCGCGGGTCAGCTGCGGCACGATCATGTCGCGGGCGCGGTAGTGCGGGTCCTCATGGATGTCCTTGGCGGTGTAGACCTTGCCGGCGGGCACGCTTGCCGCGCCCAGCAGGGCCAGCACCTTATCGACGGTGCGGGTCAGCGACCACTGCTCGATGGCCGCATCGATCTCCGCCACACGGGCGACGCGGCCGGCGTTGTTGGCCAGGTCGGGGGCATTGCCCAGGTCCGTGCGGCCAATCGATTCCATCAGCCGCTTGAAGATGCTGTCGCCATTGCCGGCGATCAGCACATAGCCGTCGCTGCATTTGTAGGCGTTCGATGGCGCAATGCCGGGCAGTGCCGAGCCGGCCGCCTCGCGTACCGAACCGAAGGCGCTGTACTCCGGGATCAGGCTCTCCATCACATTGAACACGGCCTCGTGCAGCGCCACGTCGATGACTTGGCCCTGGCCGCCGTTGACCTTGCGATGGTACAGGGCGGTCAGCACGCCGATCACGCCATGCAGGGCGGCCAGCGTGTCACCGATCGACACGCCCACGCGCACGGGCACGCGGCCCGGCTCGCCGGTCAGATGGCGCAGGCCGCCCATCGCCTCGCCGATGGCGCCAAAGCCGGGCAGGTCGCGGTAGGGGCCGGTCTGGCCGTAGCCGGAGATGCGCAGCATCACCAGGCCGGGGTTCAGCGCACTCAATTGCTCCCAGCCCATGCCCCAGGCTTCCAGGGTGCCGGGGCGGAAGTTCTCGATCAGCACATCGGCTTCGGCGATCAGCTGGCGGGCGATGTCCTGGCCCTCGGTGGTGCGCAGGTCCAGCGCCAGCGAACGCTTGTTGCGCGACGACACCTGCCACCAGACCGAGGTGCCGTTCTTCAGCAGCCGCCAGTTGCGCAGCGGGTCGCCGGCGCCGGGCGCCTCGATCTTGACCACGTCGGCGCCGAAGTCTCCCAGTGTCTTGCCGGCGAACGGTCCGGCGATCAGCTGGCCCATCTCGATCACGCGCAGGCCCTGGAGGGCGCCGGGGGGAAGCAGGGAGGGGGAGTTCATGGGCGGCTCTGCGGTGGCGATGCGACGCATGATGCGCGCGGCCCCGGGTGCCGTAAACCGGTGTCTGGCGAGGCCGCCATCGCGGATCGCGATGGCAGACCCGATGGCCCTAGCTGGCGCGCAGACTGTCCACCAGCAGCTTCGCCGCCACCGGCAGTGCCTCATACGAACGCACGCACAGGCACAGCTGGCGTGTGGCCCAGGCATCGGTCAGGGTCACGACCTTGACGCCCAGCGATTTGGCCAGCGGCATGGCCACCGCGCGCGGCATCACGCCTATGCCCAGGCCGGCCTCGACCATCCGGGCCAGCGCGTCATAGCTGGTGACCTGGATGCGCATGCGCACATTGCGTTCAGCCGCCAGCGAGGCGCGGGCCAAGGCCAGATTGATCGCGCTGCCGGTGTGCAGGCCGACGAAGTCATGGTCCAGCGTCTCGATCAGGGCGACCGAGCGCTTGCGTGCCAGCGCGTGGCCGCGCGGAACGATCAGCACCAGCTCGTCCTCGTGGTACGGAAACACCTCCAGCCCCAGCGCCGGCGTGCTGGCCGTGCAAATGCCGACATCTGCCTCGTTCTCCTGCAGCGCCTTGACGACGGCGGTGCTGATGCGCTCCTGCAAATGCACATCGACCTGCGGATAGCGCTTCAGAAAGGCCGCGATCTCCTGCGGCAGGAACTGGGTGATGGCCGAAATGTTCGCAAAGATGCGCACCTGGCCGCGGGTGCCGCCCGACCATTCGCGCATCTGCACGGCGATGTCGTCCAGGCTCAGCAGCAGCTGTCGCGCCATCTGCAGCAGGGCCGTGCCGGCCGGCGTGGGCTGCACACCCTTGTTGGTGCGCGTCAGCAGCGGCGTGCGCAGCTGGATCTCCAGCTCGCTGAGGCGCTTGCTGACTGCTGCCGGCGCGATATGGTCTTGCGCGGCGGCCGCGGCGATCGAGCCGCGTTCGACAACGCTGACGAACAGTTTCAGCGAGAAGGGATCAAGACGCATGGTGCGGCGATGGTAACCATGCCATGCACCACGCCTGCTGAATCAGACCTCAAAGGCGCTGACCAGGGCGGTCAGTCGGTGCGTCTGCCCGCGCAGCGACTCGGCTGCCGCTGCGGCCTCTTCTACCAGCGCCGCATTCTGCTGGGTGGTGCGATCAATGTCGGCAATCGCCAGATTCACCTCCTCGATACCCGAGGTCTGCTCTCGGCTGGCGGCACTGATCTCGCTGATGATGTCAGCCACCTTGCGTACCGAAAGCATCACCTCGCCCATCGTGCGGCCGGCCTCGTCCACCATGTCCGAGCCGGCCTGGGTGCTCGTCACGGCAGAGCGGATCAGCGTTTCGATCTCCTTGGCCGCCTGGGTCGTGCGCTGCGACAGGGTGCGCACCTCGGAGGCGACAACCGCGAAGCCCCGGCCATGCTCACCCGCGCGAGCCGCCTCGACGGCAGCATTCAGTGCCAGGATATTGGTCTGGAAGGCGATGCTGTTGATGACCGAAGTGATATCGCCGATCTTGCGCGAGTTGTCATTGATGGCGCTCATCGTGCCGATGACCTTGCTCACCACCTCATGACCCTGCTCGGCCCGGCGCGCCGCGCCCTGCGACAGCTCCTGCGCATGGGCGGCGTTCTGCGCGTTCTGCTTGACCGTGCTGGTCAGGTGCTCGACGCTGGAGGCGGTCTGCTCCAGCGCGCTGGCTTGTGACTCGGTGCGTGAGGACAGGTCCGAGTTGCCCTGGGCGATCTCGGTCGAGGCGCCATCGATGGCGTTCGCACCCATGCGCACCTCGCTGACCATGCGGGCCAGGCTGTCGCGCATGTCGCGCAGCGCGCTCAGCAGCAGCGTGGCTTCGTCGCGACCGCTGAGCTCGATGGCTGAAGCCAGATCACCCTTGGCGACGCGTGCCGCCGCATCGACCGCCGTCTGCAGCGGGCGGGTGATGCTGACCGTCAGGCGCCATGCCGTGAGCGCGGCCAGCGCCAGCAGCAGGATGCCGGCGGCCGTGATAGTGCGTTCGGTCGTGCGGTTGCTGTCATTGGCCCGCTCGGTGGCCTCGGCCGTATGTTCTTTCTGCATCTTGATGAACTTGGCCAGCTCGGCATTGGCCTGGTTCAGCAGGGGATCGATCTTGCCGGTGATCACGGCACCGGCCTGCTCGGTATTGAACTGCGCCGCGAGGTCGACGGCTTCCTTGAAGTGCTTTTCCATCAAGGTGTCGATTTCGCCCAGGCGCTTGAAGACCGCGCGCTCGTCGGCATCAAGCTCGGTGGCTTCCAGCTTGGTACGGGTGGACAGGTAGTTGCTGCGCTCCTTCTTGGCCTCGGCCTCGTCCTTCTGCACAGCCTCGACCTGGGTCTGCAAACCCATATTGCGCACCGCCACGGCGCTGCTGAGCAGGGCGTGACGCATCGCCACTGCCTGGTCTTCCTGCGCTGCCGAGACCTGCAAGGTCTGCAGCAGGGCGCCGCGGCTGCTCGCATTGCTGACCATGGCGCCGATCAGCATGGCGCTGGCCGAGGCCAGAATCACGCCGAAGCCCAGCCCGAAACGGGCACCTATCTTGAGATCGCGCAAATTCATGGCGGTCATGCCTTTCCGAGCAGAGAAAGGCCCGCAACGTCGCTGCGGGCCCGGGGCGCTGGCCCATGGCTGCCTGGGCAGCACGGCCGGCATCGAGGTATCAGCCCTTGTAGATGCCGCAGCCGACCAGGGTGTCGCCCACGCGCTCCAGGTACATGGCCTTGCCTTCAATCTTCTGTGTCACCGGGTTCAGGAACTTGTAGCCCTCGACCCAGCCCTTGCCCTTGTCCTTGGCCAGATCAACAAACATCTTGATCAGCGGCTTGCCGTCCGGGTCCTTGAGGCCGATCAGGTCCTTGCCCACCAGCTTGGGGTTGGCGCCCTGAGCCAGGTTCTTGCCATTCAGGTCGTACACGATGATGTAGAGGTCACGGTCCTTGAAGGACTTGCCATTGGTGAACTCCTCGTACGACTTCTCCGGCCCGTTGGCCTTGATGTAGGCCACGGCCTTCTTGACCATGGCCTCTGCCTCGGCGGCCGTGCCCTGGTCGGCCGCGTGAGCGGCGCCCAGCATGACAAAGCTCATCAGCGCTGCGCGCACAAAACCCTTGAACAGCGAAAAACTCTTCATTGACTGTCTCCGTTGGAAAACCATGTGAACCCTGAGGTGGACGCCTCGCCAGCCTTCTTATCGGCAGCGATGCGGGCGAACTGATAGACGAAGGCAATTAAACCCACGGACTGCCGCTCTTGTCCTCAATATTTGCAGGGTCCCGTCACTTAGGCGACAGCACAGCTGGCAATACTTGGCACCTGCCGCGGATCGCGCGTCCGCATACCCGGGACAGTCTTGATGAAAGTCAACGCGCCCGCGCGTTAATCGCACAGGGCAGGCGGCCATTTGGTTGGCTAACGTTTGAAGAAAGCGAGCTCGGAGGCGGCGACGAGCGACACGCACTTTCTTGAGCATTTGCGTGGCCACCGGCCGGCAGCACCGGCTGAGCAGGCCTGTGCAGCGGCACCGCCAGGTCATTTGTCCCGTTGCATGGACAATGTGGGCCCGATGGCCGCCTGATGCGGTCGACACTTCCTCCCAGAAAGCAGCAAGCAATGTCGATTCAATGGTTCCCCGGCCACATGCACCTGACGCGTCAGGCCATTGCCGAGCGCATCAAGGACATCGATGTGGTGCTGGAAATGCTCGATGCGCGGCTGCCGGGGTCGAGTTCCAATCCGCTGCTGGCCGAGCTGACCAAGGCCAAGCCGGCGCTGAAGGTGCTGAACAAGCAGGATCTGGCCGATGTGGCGCGCACAGCGCTGTGGTTGGCCCACTACAACGCCAGGCCCAATACCCGGGCGATTTCGCTGGACGCCAGCGTCACGGCGCCGGCCAAGGCCTTGATCAAGGCCTGCCAGGAGCTGGCGCCGCTGCGCGGCGGGCTGACCAAGCCGATGCGGGTGCTGGTCTGCGGCATTCCCAACGTCGGCAAGTCCACCTTGATCAACACGCTGACCGGCAAGCGTGCCGCCAAGACCGGGGACGAGGCCGGCGTCACCAAGGCCGAGCAGCGCATCAATCTGGCGCCGGACTTTGTGCTCTACGACACCCCGGGCGTGCTGTGGCCCAAGATCATTGTCGCCAAGAGCGGCTACAACCTGGCGGCCAGCGGTGCGATCGGCCGCAATGCCTTTGATGAGGAGGAGGTGGCGCTGGAACTGCTGCACTACCTGATCCCGAACTATGGCGCGGCCCTGCAGTCGCGCTACCAGCTGGACGTGGTCGAGGGCCAGAGCGACGAGCAGGTGCTGGAGGCGGTGGCGCGCAAGCGAGCGCCGCTGCTGGGCAGGGGGCGGGCCAATCTGCAGAAGGCGGCCGAGATTGTGATTCACGATTTTCGCCACGGTGTGCTGGGCGCTATCAGCCTGGAAACGCCCGAGGAATTCGCCGCCTGGCATGCCGAGGGCCACAAGCTGGACGCCGAGCGCAAGGCCAAGAAGCAGGCGCTGCAGGATCAGGGGCTGATCAAGGTCAAGCCGCCCAAGAAGGTCAAGGCCGACGCGCGGGCAAAGAACAAAGCGTAGGGTCTGGCCTCAAGCGCCCCATCACGATCTTTGTGTAAGCTCCGGGTCAGTCAAGCTATAACGAGCCCGAGGAGTCAGCATGTTGATCGGAGTTCCCAAAGAGACCGCCCAGGGGGAGACACGCGTGGCCGTGACCCCCGAGACGGCCAAGAAGCTGCGAGCCCAGGGCCACACCCTCAAGGTGGCCGCGGGCGCGGGCTTGGGCGCAAGTGTCACCGACGAGGCCTATGTCGCCGCCGGCGCCGAGATCGGCACACAGGCCGAGGCGCTGGGCGCGGAGCTGGTGCTCAAGGTGCGCAGCCCGTCCGAGCAAGAGCTGACCCTGATGAGCTCGGGCAGCAATCTGGTCGGCATGCTCAACCCCTTTGACCGTGACGGCCTGCAGCGCTTGGCCACGGCCGGCCTGACCAGCTTCGCCTTGGAGGCCGCGCCGCGCACGACCCGGGCGCAGAGCATGGACGTGTTGTCGTCTCAGGCGAATATCGCCGGCTACAAGGCGGTGATGATGGCCGCTGACAAATACCAGCGCTTCTTCCCGATGTTGATGACGGCAGCCGGCACGGTGAAGGCCGCCCGCGTCGTGATACTGGGTGTCGGCGTGGCCGGCCTGCAGGCGATTGCCACGGCCAAGCGCCTTGGCGCCGTGATCGAGGCCTCGGATGTGCGGCCCTCGGTCAAGGAGCAGGTCGAGTCGCTGGGCGCCAAGTTTATCGACGTGCCCTACGAGACGGCGGAAGAGAAAGAGGCGGCCGAGGGTGTGGGCGGCTATGCCAAGCCTATGCCGCAAAGCTGGCTGGAGCGCCAGAAGGTCGAGGTCGCCAAGCGCGTGGCCGCGGCCGATATCGTGATCTCGACCGCGCTGATTCCCGGCCGCGCCGCGCCGGTGCTGGTGAGCGAGGACATGGTCAAGGCGATGAAGCCGGGCTCGGTGATCGTCGACATCGCCGCCGGCAAGGGCGCCAACGGTGTGGGCGGCAACTGCCCGCTGAGCGTGGCCGACCAGACCGTGTCGGTGCATGGCGTGACCATCATCGGCGAGACCAATCTGGCCGGCCTTGTGGCCGCCGATGCCTCGGCGCTCTATGCCCGCAATGTGCTGGACTTCCTGAAGCTGGTGCTGCCCAAGGACGGCGGCTTCACCGTGCCTCTGGACGACGACATCGTCGCCGCCTGCCTGATGACACAGGCCGGCGAAGTCAAACGCAAATAGTCGTAGCCCGGATGCAATCCGGGGCCCCGGATCGCATCCGGGCCACGAACAGCAAGCCAAGGAGAACAAGATGGATATCGTTTCACCCACCGTCACCAACCTGATCATCTTCGTGCTGGCCATCTATGTCGGCTACCACGTGGTCTGGAACGTCACCCCGGCCCTGCACACGCCGCTGATGGCCGTGACCAATGCAATCTCGGCCATCGTCATCGTCGGCGCGATGCTGGCCGCGGCCCTCACCGAAACCGATCTGGGCAAGGCCATGGGCACGCTGGCCGTCGCACTGGCCGCCGTCAATGTCTTCGGCGGGTTTCTGGTGACGCGACGAATGCTTGAGATGTTCAAGAAGAAGGACAAGAAAGTGGAGGCCAAGCAATGAGTTTCGACCTCGTCACCCTGCTGTACTTGTTCGCCAGCGTCTGCTTCATCCAGGCGCTGAAGGGCCTGTCGCACCCGACCACCTCGATACGCGGCAACTTCTTCGGCATGCTGGGCATGACGGTGGCGGCGCTGACGACCGTCGCGCTGATCGTCAAGCTGGCCCATGGCGAGCTGTTCGGCCTCAGCTATGTGCTGGTGGGTCTGGTCATCGGCGGCGGCATGGGCGCCTATATGGCCAACAAGGTCGAGATGACCAAGATGCCGGAGCTGGTGGCCTTCATGCACAGCATGATAGGCCTGGCGGCGGTGTTCATCGCGGCCACCGCCGTGGTCGAGCCCTATGCCTTCGGCATCACCGTCAAGGGTGGGGCGATTCCGGGCGGCAACCGCATCGAGCTGGCGCTGGGCGCCTTCATCGGCGCGGTCACCTTCAGCGGCTCGGTGATTGCCTTCGGCAAGCTCAGCGGCAAGTACAAGTTCAGATTGTTCCAGGGCGCACCGGTGACCTTCACCGGCCAGCACAAGCTGAACCTGGCCCTGGGTCTTGCGGCGGCCTTCTTCTGCTTCGGCTTCTGGCATTCGCAGAGCTGGATGGACTTCGGCATCATCATCGCGCTGGGCTTTGTGCTGGGCGTGCTCTTGATCATTCCGATCGGCGGCGCCGACATGCCGGTGGTGGTGTCCATGCTGAACAGCTACTCGGGCTGGGCGGCGGCCGGCATCGGCTTCTCGCTGAACAACTCGATGCTGATCATTGCCGGCTCGCTGGTCGGCAGCTCGGGCGCCATCCTCTCGTACATCATGTGCAAGGCGATGAACCGTTCCTTCTTCAACGTCATCCTGGGCGGCTTTGGCGGCGAGGCCGGCGGTCCGGCGGCCGGTGCCAAGGAGCAGCGCCCGGTGAAGAGCGGCAGTGCCGACGACGCGGCCTTCATCCTCGGCAATGCCGAGACGGTGGTGATCGTGCCCGGCTACGGCCTGGCCGTGGCGCGGGCCCAGCATGCGGTCAAGGAACTGGCCGAGAAGCTGACGCACAAGGGCATCACCGTCAAGTACGCCATCCATCCGGTGGCCGGCCGCATGCCGGGCCATATGAATGTGCTGCTGGCCGAGGCCGAGGTGCCCTATGACCAGGTGTTCGAGATGGAAGACATCAACGGCGAGTTCGGCCAGGTCGACGTGGCCATCATCCTGGGTGCCAATGACGTGGTGAACCCTGCGGCCTTGCAGAAGGGCAGCGCGATCTACGGCATGCCGATTCTCGAGGCCTACAAGGCCAAGACCATCATCGTCAACAAGCGCTCGATGGCCGCCGGCTACGCGGGCCTGGACAACGAGCTGTTCTATATGGACAAGACGATGATGGTGTTCGGCGACGCCAAGAAGGTGGTCGAGGACATGGTCAAGGCGATCGAGTAGGCCGCAGCCGCCCGGGCCCGCAAGGTGGAGGCTGCAGTCAAGCCCGCCCAACCCAGAGGCCTGCGGCGTTTCGCCCTGGCGCTGCTGCTGCTATGCCTGCCGCTGCTGTTGATGGCCGTGGTGCACAAGGTTTCGCAGCACTACAACATGGTCACGCCGCCGCAGGTGCTGCGGCTGGTGCAGGCCGAGCGCATCTTTGACGCGGGCGAGCTGCCGCCGTTCGATGCGGTGCGGCCACCGGCGCGGCCGGCACAGTCCGTGAGGCTGCCCGACGCGGTGCCCGAGACCCAGGCCGATGGCGCGCCGACCGGCGCCAGCTGGTACCGACTGCCCTTCGAGCTCAGCGAGCCGGCGCGCGAGCCCTATCTGCTGAGCCTGCAGCACCGGCCCGAGGCGATGGTGTATCTGGACCAGTACCTGGTCACCCGCTCGCATCCCGATGACGTCAGCAACCGGCTGGAGCGCAGCTTGGGCCTGGGCCGTCAGCCGGTGCTGATCAATATCGCACCTGACATGCTGGACGCTGGGTCTCATGCCATCTATGTGCGCCTGGCCGAGCCCGGTTTCGAGGGCACCAAGCTCTCGGCGGTGCTGCTGGGCCCCGCCGCTCAGATGCAGAGTTTTCATTCCTCGCGCGATGTGCGCCAGTCGCTGCGCGCGGCCACCGCCCTGGCCGGCCTGGTGATCGGTATCTTCCTGCTGCTGGTGTGGCTGGCCCTGCGCCAGGAATGGGTGTATGGCCTGGGGGGCTTTTTCTGCCTGTCGGTGGCCCTGCTGCTGTCACCCTATCTGCTCGCCACCGCGCCCCTGCCGTCGCCCTGGTGGCGCCTGGTGCTGGATGTGGGTGATCTGCTGTCCAAGGTCGCCCTGCTGGTGCTGGTGGCGCGTCTGACCGCCTGGCCCGCTCGCTGGCCGGTGCTGCTTGCCCTGGGCGTGGCAGCCTCAGGCGTGCCCATCGATGCCTGGGCCTCGCTGACCGGCCAGACCTGGCTCGACTTCAGCCGGCCCTGGCCCTGGTGGGCGCTGGGCAGCCGCCTGACCCTGCTGGTCGCGGCGGCCGGACTGATGCTGCTGGCGGCGCTGCGCAGCGGGCGCCTGGTGGCGGCGGCGGCGGCCCTGACGGTAGGACTGTCGCTGTGGGCCTGGGTCTATGTGAGCTTCTTTGCGCTGATCATGAACAAGCTGTTCCTGGTGGTGGACGTGAATATGGTCGGCCATGCGGCGCTGGTGTTGCTGGCCGGGCTGACCCTGCAGCAGCGCTTTGTCGCCTCGCTGCGCGAGCAGCAGCGTGTGCGGCAGGATCTGGAGCGCCAGGTTGCAGCCCGCTCACGGGAACTGGAGCAGCGTTTTCGCGAGTTGCAGCACAGCGAACAACTGCGCAGCGCCGCCGCCGAGCGCGAGCATCTGCTGCAGGAAATGCATGATGGCCTGGGCTCCCAACTCTTGATGGCCAAGCTGGGGGCCGAGAGTGGGCTGGACAAGCGTGAACTGGCCGCCCTGCTGGACGACTGCATAGACGAGATGCGGCTGACCGTCGATGCGCTGTCGGTCAGCGACGGCGACCTGACGCAGTTGCTGGCCAATCTGCGCCACCGCCTGGGCGCCCGGCTGGCCGCCGCCGGCCTCACGCTGAGCTGGCAGTTGGCCGACACACCGCTGCTGCCCTGCCTGGCCGGCACCGGCGGGCGCGAGCTGGTGCGCATCGTGCAGGAGACGCTGAACAATGTGCTGCACCATGCCGGCGCCACCGAGGTGGTGTTCTGCACGCAGCTGGAGGCCGATGGCGCCGCCGTGCGCCTGTCGATCAGCGACAACGGACGGGGCATGCCCACCGAACCGAGCGCGGGCCAGGGCATGCGCAATATGCGCAAGCGTGCCGCGCGGCTGGGCGCCACCTTGAGCTGGCATGCGGCCGCATCGTTGTCGGTTGTGCCCGGCGCCCCTGCCCGGGGCACCGAGCTGCGCCTGCGCCTGCCGCTGGATGCGCCGCGTATCAGCCGTGCCTAGGCTTTCCACCTAGGGGCTGCTGCCAAAACCCCGCTATCGAATCCCCTGATTTCGGTGACCCCATTCCTTGGTCACAATGCCCCTCAATAATTGGAGACCGTGCTGATGGAGAAAATCTGGCTGAAGCAGTACCCCGCAGGCGTGCCGGCGGAGATCGATACCAAGCTCTATCCCTCGCTGGTGGCCTTGCTGGAGTCAGGTTTCAAGAAGTTCCGCGACCAGCCTGCCTACAAGATGATGGGCAAGGCGATGACTTTCGGCCAGATGGACGAGCTGTCACAGGCGCTGGCCGCCTATCTGCAGGGCCTGGGCCTGGAGCGCGGCGACCGGGTGGCGGTGATGCTGCCCAATGTGCCGCAATACCCGGTGGCCGTGGCTGCCATCCTGCGTGCCGGCTATGTGGTGGTCAATGTCAACCCGCTGTACACGCCGCGCGAGCTTGAGCATCAGCTGAAGGACTCCGGCGCCAAGGCGATCGTGATCCTGGAGAACTTTGCCGCCACCCTGCAGCAGGTGCTGCCCCATGTGCCAACCAAGCACATCCTGCTGACCGGCATGGGTGATCTGCTGGGTTTCCCGAAGCGCTACATCGTCAACTACGTTGTGCGTCAGGTGAAGAAGCTGGTGCCGGCCTTCGAGCTGCCCACGGCGGTGACGCTGAGCGCAGCCCTGTCGCGCGGCGCCAAGCTGCCCTACAAGGCACCAACGATGGGCCCGGAAGACATTGCCGTGCTGCAGTACACCGGCGGTACCACCGGCGTCAGCAAGGGGGCGGTGCTGGTGCACCGCAATCTGGTGGCCAATCTGTTGCAGAGCGAGGCCTGGTACGGCCCTGCGCTCAAGAAGGTGCCGGCGGGCGAGCAGCTGGTGTCGATCGCGGCGCTGCCGCTGTATCACATCTTCGGTTTCACGACGAACATGATGCTCGGGCTGCACATGGGCTCCTGCAATGTGCTGATCCCGAACCCGCGCGACATCCCGGCCCTGTTCAAGGAGCTGTCCAAGCACCGTTTCCACAGCCTGCCGGCGGTCAACACGCTGTTCAACGCGATGGCCAATCATGCGCTGTTCAACACGGTGGACTGGAGCGGCCTGATCATCTCGGTCGGAGGCGGCATGGCCGTGCAGCAGGCCACGGCCAAGCTCTGGCTGGAGAAGACGGGCTGCCCGATCTGCGAGGGCTATGGCCTGTCCGAGACCTCGCCCTCGGCCACCTGCAACCCGACCGACAGCCTGGCCTACACCGGTTCGATCGGCCTGCCCCTGCCCAGCACCGAGCTGTGCCTGCTGGACGACGACGGTCACGAGGTGGCCCCGGGCCATTCGGGCGAGATCGCCATCAAGGGCCCGCAGGTCATGGCCGGCTACTGGCAGCGCCCCGACGAAACCGCCAAGGTGATGACGCCCGAAGGCTTTTTCCGCACCGGCGACGTGGGTACCGTGGACGACCAGGGCTTTTTCCGCATCATCGACCGCAAGAAGGACATGATTCTGGTCAGCGGCTTCAATGTCTATCCGAACGAGATCGAGGACGTGCTGACCCAGATGGACGGCGTGCTCGAGTGCGCCGCTGTAGGCGTGCTGGACGAGAAGTCCGGCGAGGCCGTCAAGGTGGTGATCGTCAAGAAGAATCCCTCGCTCACCGAGGCCGAGGTCAGGGCCTATTGCGAGACCACGCTGACCGGTTACAAACGGCCCAAGGTGGTGGAGTTCCGCACCGAACTGCCCAAGACGCCGGTGGGCAAGATACTGCGGCGTGAACTACGCGACAAGAATTGAGTTTGCGCAAGGGTTGCCGGCGGCCTGAGCGGGCCGGCCCGCGCTAAGGTCGCGGCGGAGGAACTGAACGCCGATGCTTGACCAGTGCTATTCCAAGACCGATGCGGGCCGCGCCGAGATCAAGGCGCGGGCCCTGGCCTTGTCGCGCAGCACCCGCAATTTGTTGCTGGTGCTTGACGGGTCGCGCACGGCCCGTGAGTGGCTGGGCCTGGTGCAGGGCGTGGCCGAGGCCGACATCGCCTATTTGCTGGAGCATGGCCTCATCGGCGCTGTCGGCACGGCCGGGGTTGCCGCTCCTGCCGTCGCTGCTGTGGCGCCTGTTGCTCCCGGCCCGGCCGCAGCGCCGCCGCCCAGCCGGTCAACGCGCCAGCTCGCCGCCTTTGGCGATCCACCGCAGCTGGACTATCAGCAGCTCTACGCCTATCTGAGCAGTCAGGCGACCAAGCAGCTGGGCCTGATGAAGGGCTATGTGTTCGCGCTGGAGGTCGAGCAATGCCATGACCTGGCCGAGCTGCAGGGCCTGGCGCTGACCCTTGTCGAGCGGGTGCAGCAGAACAAGGGCGCCGAGGCGGCTGCCCAGCTGCGCCTGGCGCTGGGCATCAGGGTCTAGCTAGACCACCAAGGCTTCGGCCTCGTTCATCAGACCCAGCGCGGACTTGATCACCGCTTCGGCCTGCGGCACGCCGGCCTGTTCCAGCACCCAGGACGCCGCCGCCGGCGCATCGGGCCCGGTCACGCGCCTGATCGGCGCTTTCAGCGCGCTGAAGGCCTTCTCGCTGACGATGGCCGCCACCTCGGCGCCGACGCCGCAGGGCGCCGCCGCCTCGTGCACCACCACCAGCCGGCCGGTCTTGCGCACCGAACGCAGAATCGTCGCCTCGTCCAGCGGCTTCAGCGTGCGCAGGTCTATCACCTCGGCTTCTACTCCTTGGGCGGCCAACTGCTCGGCCGCCTGCAGGCAGCTGCCCACCGTCTTGGCATAGGACACCAGGGTCACGTCATGACCGGCCTTGAGCACCGCCGCCTGGCCCAGTGGCACCACATGCTCGCCCTCGGGCACCGGGCCGGGCATTGGGCCTGGAGTATTGGCCAGCGCCAGGTCCATGAAGAACAGGACCGGGTTGTTGTCGCGG
Source organism: Burkholderiaceae bacterium (assembly GCA_018780645.1). Taxonomy (GTDB): domain Bacteria; phylum Pseudomonadota; class Gammaproteobacteria; order Burkholderiales; family Burkholderiaceae_C; genus Paucibacter. The sequence goes on along the minus strand of JADMJJ010000003.1, from coordinate 36,720 downwards.
ATGGCGCTCTTCAGCAGGCCCTTGAAATCGGCCGCGCTGCTGGGCATCACCACCTTCAGCCCGGGCGCATGGACGAACATCGCCTCCAGATTGTGGTTGTGCTGGGCGCCGACGGCCCAGCCGGCGCCGGTCATCGTCATCACGACCATGGGGAACTCGAACTGGCCGCCGGACAGATAGCGCAGCTTGCCGGCGCTGTTCATGATGCCGTCCATGGCCAAGGTCAGGAAGGGCGCGAACAGCAGATCGATGACAGGGCGCAGGCCCATGGCGGCGGCACCGGCGGCGGTGCCGGCGATGATGCCCTCGGCCAGAGGCGTGTTGCGCACGCGCTGCGGGCCGAACTCGGTCAGCAGGTCACCGCGCTTGGTGGCCACGCCCTCGCCGAACATCAGCACGGACGGATCGCGGCGCATTTCCTCGGCCAGGGCCTGGCTGACGGCGTCGCTTACAGAGATGGTTTGCATGTCGGAGTCTCCTTGATGGCGTTCAGGCGTAGACATCGGTGGTCAGCTCGCGCAGATCGGGCCAGGGCGAGGTCTGGGCATAGCTGAAGGCGGCCTCGACCAGGGCGGCGACACGCTGCTCGATGTGGGCGTATTCGCCATGGGCCAGCTGGCCGCTGGCCAGCAGTCGGTCGCGCTGCAGCGCGATCGGGTCACGGGCCTTCCAGCGCGCCAGCTCGGCGGGCGGCACATAAGACTGATCGTCGGGCTCGAAATGGCCTCGGGTGCGGTAGGTGTTGAGCTCCAGGAAGTAGGGCTTGCCGGTGCGGCGCACCTGCTCGGCGGCGGCCAGGGTCGCGGCATGGACGGTTTCGACATCGTTGCCGTCCACCGTCAGTGCCGGGAGGCCATGGCCCTCGGCCCAGGGGCGCACATGCTCGTGCGGCATCGTTTCGTCGCGACGCACAAAGGCCTGCCACTGGTTGTTCTCGCAGACATAGAGCACCGGCAGCTGCCAGGTCACCGCCAGGTTCAGCGACTCGTGGAAGATGCCCTCGCAGGCCGCGCCATCACCGAAGAACACGGTGGTGATGCCGCCCGGCTCGGTGCCGGCGCCGCCCATCTTCTGGGCCAGCGCGACGCCGGTGGCCAGCGACAGCTCGCCGCCGACGATGGTCGACGTCAGCACCACGCCGAGCTCGCGTGCCGAGACATGGAGCGAGCCGCTCTTGCCCTTGCAATAGCCGGTGGCCCGGCCCATCACCTCGGCCATCAGGCGGCCGGGGTCGGCGCCGCGGGCCAGCAGATGGCCGGCGCTGCGGTGGTTGGTCAGGATGCGGTCCTGCGGCTGCAGGGCCATCACCGCGCCGACGGCGGCGGCTTCCTGGCCGACGGCGGTGCAGGTGCCGGGCGACTGGCCGGCGATGGTGGCGAGCTTCTCCTCATGGGCACGGATCAGCATCATGGTTTCGAGCATGGAGATGCGGCTGGGGCTTGGCATGGCGGTCCTTTGGGAGGCAGATGGGGTGATTCGATTCTGGGCAGACGCGCCTCGGCCGGCATCGGCCAAAGGAATCACGGGCTGTGCTGAGACGGGCCATGGCCCGAGGGCCCCTGGCCCTGGGGCACAATTCGCCATGCCCTCCCGCCTCCATGTCGATACGCCGCTGCAGACCGGCGTGACCCTGCTGCTGCCGCCCTCCGCCGCCCGTCATGCCCAGGTGCTGCGCCTGCAGCCCGGGGCCGAGCTGACCCTGTTCAATGGTCTGGGCGGCGAATGGGCCGCCACCGTCACCCGCATGGGCCGCAGCGAGGTCGAGGTGATGCTCGGCGCCCATGACGCGGTCGAGCGCGAACTGCCCCAGGCCATCACCTTGGCCCTGGCCATGCCCGCCAATGACCGAATGGACTTTCTGGTCGAGAAGGCCACCGAGCTGGGCGTGACCGCGATCCAGCCGCTGATGAGCGAGCGCTCGGTGCTGCGCCTGGCCGCCGAGCGGGCCGAGAAAAAGATCAACCACTGGCAGGGCGTGGCCATTGCCGCCTGCGAGCAAAGTGGCCGCACCCGCGTGCCGCAGGTCGCGCCGGTGCGCACGCTGGCCCAATGGCTGGCCGGGCCGGAGATGCCAGCCGGCAATCAGCGCCGCTGGCTGCTAAGCCCCACCGCCGCCAGGCCTCTGCCCGAGCTGATGCAGCAGGCCGGCATCAGCACCCTGGTGCTCAGCGGCCCCGAGGGCGGCCTGAGTCCGGCCGAGGAAGAAGCCGCACGTGCACGCGGTTTCGAGGCAGCCTCGCTGGGCCCGCGCATCCTGCGTGCCGACACCGCGCCGCTGGCGGTACTGGCCTGGCTGGGACTGCAGACCTCATGAATCCTCAACTGCTGCTGCTGACCTTCTGCCAGGGCCTGTTCCTGACCAATAACGTCACCTTCATTGCCATCAACGGCCTGGTGGGCCTGGCGCTGGCGCCGCAGGCCTGGATGGCCACGCTGCCGGTCTGCGGCTATGTGGCGGGCGGGGCGCTGTTTGCGCCGCTGGTGGCCCGCCATCAGCGCGCCTGGGGGCGCAAGCGCGGTTTCCAGCTGGGCCTGGTGGCGGCCATGTTCAGCTGCGCGCTGGCCGCCTGGGCCGCCAGCACCCAGCAGTTCTGGTGGGTGGTGGTGGCCACCGTGCTGGCCGGCTACTACAACGCCAACGCCGGCCTGTATCGCTTTGCCGCCACCGAGCTGGTGGCGCCGGCGTTCAAGGAGCGGGCCATCTCCTGGGTGCTGGCCGGCGGCATCATGGGTGCGGTCACCGGGCCGAATCTGGCCAAGGCGAGCAAGGACCTGCTCACCCAGCCCTTCGCGGGCGCCTACTTGGTGCTGATCGCCGTGGCCCTGCTGTCGCTGCTGACCCTGTCCTTCATCCGCTTTCCGCCGCTGCCGGTGGCGGCCCCGGGGGCGGCGGCCGGGCGCACGGTGCGCGAGCTGATGCGCCAGCCGGTGTTCGTGGTGGCGATTGCCGCCAGCGCCCTGGGCTATGGCGTGATGAATCTGCTGATGGCCGCCACACCGATCGCGATGGCGCAATGCGCGCACCCGTTCGATAACGCGGCCATCGTGCTGGAGTGGCATGTGCTGGGCATGTTCGTGCCCAGCTTCTTCACCGGCAGCCTGATCAAGCGTTTCGGTGCCCTGCCCATCATGGGCGTCGGCGTGCTGCTGAATCTGGCCTGCGTGATGTTTGCGCTGTCCGGCACCGACCTGATGCATTTCGTCGGCGCGCTCTTGGTGCTGGGCGTGGGCTGGAACTTTCTGTTCATCGGTGGCACTACGCTGTTCACCCAGGCCTACCGGCCCGAGGAGAGAACCACCGCCCAGGGCGCGATGGATTTTTGCATTTATGCCACTATGACAGTGACCTCGTTCAGCTCGGGCGCCCTGGTCACCACCGGCGGCTGGACCTGGATGAATCTGGGCTCGCTGCTGCCGCTGGCGGCCACCGGATTGGCGCTGTTGTGGCTGGCCATGCGCCCTAGACTGGCGCGTGTTTGATCTGTTACACCCTTGCCCTCTATTTGACTTGAAATAGGCCGAAACTAGGCAATACTCGTTGTCCACCCCCCCGCACATCGTCAACGCTGGAGACGCATGATGGGACTGTTGAATGCCGTGCTGATTGCCCTGTCGCGCCGCAATGGCTTCGAGAACTCGGAGCTGGGCGCTGTGGCCGGATTGCTGGGGCGGGACGCCCCGGGCCAGGGCGTGACCGGTCTGGTCGAGCAGTTCGAGTCCAGCGGCATGGGTGAGCTGGTCGATTCCTGGATAGGGCCCGGCGAGAACCTGCCGGTCGAGCCCCACCAGATACAGCAGGTGCTGGGCCGCGAAACGCTGCAGGGCATGGCCGATCAGCTGGGCCTGTCTGAGCTGGAGGTGGCCGTGCGCATGAGCCAGCTGCTGCCCGAGGCGGTCAACAAGCTGACACCGCAGGGCCATCTGCCGCCCAGGGGCCTGGGCAGCGTCAACGAACTGCTGGGGCGGCTCAGCGCGACGAACTGATCACTCGGGCGCTGCTTCAGCGGCTGGCTTGGGCGTGCGCGCCGAGCCCGCGACCAGATCAAATCTGAACAGCCGACATTCGATGGGGCCATTCCACATCGGCACCCGGCGCGATTCCTTCAGCCGCATCTTGCTGGGCAGCTTCATGTCCGGCGTCAAGAGGTAAGCCGTCCAGCCCGGGGTCTGCAGCGTGTAGGCGCGCTTCCAGTGGGCGGACAGGCGAGGGAAGAAGTCATCCCCCCCATCGCGCGCCTCGGAGCCTCCAGCATCGCGACTCATCTGCACCGCACCGGCCTTGCCGCGCACCTCGATCCGTTCGCCATAGGGCGGATTCATCATCAGGGTGCCGGGCATGCCCTCGGGCAGCACCGGCGCCGGGCGCTCCAGCGCATCGCCACCATTGAACTGGATGTACTGGGCCACGCCGGCGCGCTCCGCATTGCGGCGGGCAAAATCCACCATGCGGAAGGCCACATCGCTGGCGTGTATCGGCACCGGGCAGGGGCGGATGCGCTGCTTGGCCTGGTCCTTGATCTGCTGGAAGCGCGAGCGCAGGCCGGCGAAGGGCAAGAGGCGCTCGAAGGCAAAGCGGCGGCCCATGCCGGGGGCCATCCGGCAGGCGATCTGGGCGGCCTCGATGGCAATCGTGCCCGAGCCGCAGCAGGGGTCGTGCAGGGCGCCGCCGGCCTCGGGCGTGCCCTTCCAGCCGGCGGCGGCCAGCATGGCGGCGGCCAGCGTTTCCTTCAGCGGGGCATCGCCCTTGTCCTCGCGCCAGCCGCGCTTGAACAGCGGCTCGCCGGAGCTGTCGACATACAGCGTGGCCCACTCCGGGCCCAGGTGCAGCACCACCGACAGATCGGGGAAGCGGGTATCGACGCTGGGGCGCTCGCCGGTGGCGTCGCGCAGCACATCGCAGATCGCGTCCTTGATGCGCAGCGTGGCGAAGTTCAGGCTTTGCAGCGGCGAGCGGTGGGCGGTGGTGTCCACCCGTATCGTCTGGTGCGGGGTGATCCACTGCGTCCAGTCGATGCGGCAGGCCAGCGTGTATAGCGCATGCTCGTCGAAATAGGGTCCGTCGGTCAGCTGTATCAGCACCCGCTGGGCCAGTCGGCTGTGCAGATTGAGCTGCATCACCACGTCCAGATCGCCCTTCAGGCCGATGCCGCCCTTCAGCGTGTTGACCGGCACGTCGGGGAGCAGGGCCTGCACCTCTTCGGCCAGCAGCGCTTCGACGCCGGCGGCACAGGGGAGGAACAGGGTGTAGGTGGTGGGGAAGGGAGCTTCGGACATACGCGATTATCGGCCCTGGCCGATATCGCTTCCGTCAGAGCTGCTTCCGAAGATTGGCCGGCGCTATCCGCAGCCCCTCGCGGTACTTGGCCACCGTGCGGCGCGCCACCTGTATGCCCTGCTCGTCCAGCATGTCGCTCAACTGGCTGTCGGACAGCGGCTTGGTCGGCGACTCGGCGGCAATGAACTGCTGTATCAGCGCGCGCACCGCGGTGCTGGAGGCATTGCCGCCGGCCTCGGTGTTCAGCGAGCTGCCGAAGAAGTACTTCAGCTCGAAGGTACCGAAGCGGGTGGCCATGTACTTGGCCGTGGTGACGCGGGAGATGGTGGATTCATGCAGGCCCAGCTCGTCGGCAATCTCGCGCAGCACAAGCGGCTTCATCGCCAGCGCGCCATGGGTGAAGAAGGCCTTCTGCCGCTCCAGAATGGCCTGGGACACGCGCAGGATGGTGTCGAAGCGCTGCTGGATGTTCTTGATGAACCAGCGCGCCTCCTGCAGATGGGTGCCCAGGGTCGAGCCGCTGGCGCCGCCGCGCTGCTGGCGCAGCGCGCGTGCATAGAGCTCGTTGATGCGCAGCTTGGGCATCACATCCGGGTTGAGCACCACCTTCCAGCCCTTGCCCGCGGGCAGCACCAGCACATCGGGCTGGATCGCCGCGGCCTCGGTGTGGCTGAACGCGCGGCCGGGCTTGGGCTCCAGCGAGGTGATCAGGTTCTGCGCCTCGCGCAGCAGGTCCTCGTCGGCGCCGGTGGCGGCCATCAGGCGCTTGTGGTCGCGCCGCGCCATCAGCTCCAGATGCTGTTTGCAGATCAGGATGGCAATGGCCTGCGCCTGGCTACGTGGCAGAGCGCGCAGCTGCAGCAGCAGGCATTCGGACAGATCGCGGGCACCGACGCCCAGCGGCTCCATGCTCTGCAGCCACTTCAGCGCGCAACGCAGCTGGTCGAGGATCTCGTCCCGGCTGTCGGGTTCGTCCGAGGCCAGGGCCTGGGCCAGCTCCTCCAGCGGGTCGAGCAGATAGCCGTCCTCGTTCAACGATTCGATCAGGTACATCAGCGCCGCGCGGTCGGCCTCGCTGAGGTGCATGCCGGCCATCTGCGCGCGCAGGTGCTCCTGCAGGCTGATGCCGGGGCTCTCCTGCTCGCGCTCCATGCCGTCGTCGGACTCGCCGCTGCCGCTGCTGCTGCCGGGGGTTTCGCGGATGCCGTCGAAGTCTTCGCGCTCGGTGCCGTTCTCCCAGTCCTCGCGCTCGGTGCCGCCGAAGTCGCCGGCCTGCAGCTCGGCGCTGGGCTCGTCACCGGCGCCGTCCGAGCTTTCGCGGGCGCTGGGCTCGTCGGCCTGGGCCGTGCTGTTGTGCAGCGGCTCGATGCGCTCGGGCAGGGCGCCGGGCTCGAAGCCGTCGTCCTCGGGCTCCAGCATCGGATTCTGCTCCAGCATCTGCTCGACCTCCTGGTGCAGCTCCAGGGTCGAGAGTTGCAGCAAACGTATCGATTGCTGCAGCTGGGGCGTCAGTGCCAGATGCTGTGACAGGCGTACCTGCAGGGACTGCTTCATGGCCGCGTCACGTCAACATCACATCCGGAAATGTTCGCCGAGATAGACCTTGCGCACATCGGCGTTCTCGACAATCTCGCTGGGCGTGCCCTCGGCCAGCACCGCGCCCTCGCTGATGATGTAGGCGCGGTCGCAAATGCCCAGGGTCTCGCGCACATTGTGGTCGGTGATCAGCACGCCGATGCCGCGGCTCTTCAGGAAGCGGATGATGCGCTGGATCTCCAGTACCGCGATCGGATCGACGCCGGCAAAGGGCTCGTCCAGCAGGATGAAGCGCGGCTGGGTGGCGAGAGCCCGGGCAATCTCGACGCGGCGCCGTTCGCCGCCCGACAGGGCCGGCGCGGGGCTGTCACGCAGCTTCTCTATGCTCAGGTCGTGCAGCAGGCCTTCGAGCAATTCGTTGATGCGCTGGGTCGGCAGCGCCTTGCCGTCGGAGCCGATCTGCAGCTCCAGCACGGCACGGATGTTCTCCTCGACATTGAGCTTGCGGAAGATCGAGGCCTCCTGCGGCAGATAGCTCAGGCCCAGGCGCGCGCGCTGATGGATGGGCAGGCGCTGCACGCTCTGGCCGTCGATGGTGATCTCGCCGGCATCGGCGCGCACCAGGCCGACGATCATGTAGAAGCTGGTGGTCTTGCCGGCGCCATTGGGGCCCAAGAGGCCCACCACCTCGCCGCTGTTCACGGCCAGATGCGCGTTGGTCACGACCTTGCGCATGCCATAGCTCTTTTGCAGCCCGGTCACTTCCAGGCGGCTGCGCGGAGCGCTTGCGGACTCCAGCACCGGGCTGCTCATCGGCGTATTCAACGTCCGCTGGCCGGCTTGGCGCCAGGAGCTGCCGATGCGGCGGCCTCGGCGTTGCGCGGGGCCAGGGTCATCTTGACCCGACCGTTGGCCGCCGGTGTGGCGCCACCCGCGGCCGAGAACACCTCGGCGAGATTGTCATAGGTGATCAGCGCGCCGGTCACCTCGTCGGCCACGGCCGTGCCACGCAGCCGGCGCACCACGGCGTTGCCGATGAACCGCACCGTCTCGAGCTTGCTGTCGTACTCGATGCGCTCGGCCGAGCCATCGATGAACTCATCGACGCCATCGCGCTTCTGCCGGAAGCTGACCATCTGGCCCGCACCGGCGGTCAGCACCGCGTTCTTGTAGCCATCGGGGGTCTCCCGCACCTCGGCCTGGTGGGCGCGCATCGTCAGCGTGCCCTGGCTCATCACCACATTGCCGTTGACGACGTAATGGCGGCGTATCAGATCGAGCACGCTGCGCTGATCGGCCTCTATCGTCAGGTCTTTCAGGCGGTCGGCTTTTTCCGCCCGCGTGCCCAGGGGCAGCAGGGCGGCAACGGCGATCAGGGCGAGCAGGAGTTTGGAGGGGTGGGGCATGGCGGCACAGTTCTTGCAGACCATTCTAGACCAGGGTTTGTGCCCGCTGGGCGCTCAAAAACGACAAGGGACGCTCGCGGCGTCCCTTTGTCATGGCTGCGTAAGCCGGGCCGGCTTCACACCTTGCCGCCGCGCACGCGCTCGATCAGGAAGCCGGCCGTGACCACCGCCTGCTGCAGCGACACGTTCTCGCCCGCACCCTGGCCGGCCATGCTGGGCGAGGTCAGGAAGCGGCCGCCGACGCCTATGGCCGGCACGCCATCGATGCGATAGGCCTCGGACAGCTTGACCGCCTGCTGGCATTTCGATTGCACGCTGAAGGAGTTGTAGACCTCCAGGAACTTCGGCGCCTCCAGCCCGTTCTTGGCCAGGAAGGCGGCCATGCTGTCGGCCGTGTCCAGCGGCTGGCGCTGCTGGTGGATGGCGTTGAAGATCTTCGGCCGGAACTCGGCCTCGCGGCCCAGGGCATCCAGCGCGAAAAAGCTGCGCTGATGGGTCTTGGTGTTCTCGCGGAAGGCGACGTGCGAGCGGCGGAAACCCACGTCGGCGGGCAACTGCTTGGTCCAGGCCTCGACCACCGGCTCGAAGGCGAAGCAGTGCGGGCAGCCGTACCAGAAGAATTCGACCACTTCGATCTTGCCCGGCGCCACCGGCACCGGTGTGCCCAGCTTCTGGTAGTGGCGGCCTTCGACCGGGCCGCCCTGGGCCAGGGCCAGGCCAGGGATGGCGCCGGCCAGGGTGCTCAGCGCGAGGCGGGTGGAGAAGTCACGACGGTTCATTCGGTGTCCTGTCTGAAGGGGAGTGCTTGCAGTGGAGTCGCGCCAGCCGGCTTTGTTCCGGGGCGCCGTCAATTTAGCGTTGTACGCGCACCAGCTGGGCTTCCTGGCCCGAGCCCTCGATCTTCTGCTGCTGCGCCTCGGCCTCGTCCTTCTTGTCGAAGGGCCCCAAGCGTACGCGATAGACGGTGCGGCCGGCCTGCTCGCGCTCGAACACCTTGGCGCTGTAACCCAGCATTGCCAGCTTGGCGCGCTGCTGTTCGGCGTCCTCGGGCTTGCCATAGGCGCCGGCCTGGACGAAGTACATGAAGGGGTCCGAGCCGGCAGCGGCGGAGGCTGCGGCGGCCTTCGACGCTGCGGCCGTGGCCGGGGCAGGCCTGGAGGCTGCCGGCGCGACGGCGGGAGCCACAGGGGGCGCGACGACGGGCGCGACGGCGGGAGGCTGAGCCTCGGCCTCCGCCCTGGGTGCGCTGATCACGCCGCTGGCCGCCTTGGCCGCGTTCTTGCCGGCCAGCGGCGCATTCGGATCCCAGTTCTTGTTACGCTCGGTTTCCATGGCGTCCTGCTCGGCGGTGCGCTGCGGCACCTTGTTCAGGAAAGGCACCGGTACCTTGGTGATGTACAGCGCCACGCCCAGGGCGATGGCCAGGCCGATCAGCAGGCCCACGATCATGCCCAGCACGAAGCCGCCCTTCTGGCCGCCTCCACCACTCTTCTTGGCGGCCGGGGCCTTGTTCGCAGAATTTTTCATTCAGTCTCCATCTCTCGGGACATCACATCGGGCGCGCTGACGCCCAGCAGGGCCAGCGCATTGCGCAAGACCTGGCGCGTGGCCGTCAGCAGGGCCAGGCGCGCACGGGTCTGGGCCGCATCATCGGTCAGGAAGCGCTCGGCCGCATAGTAGCTGTGGAACAGGCCGGCTACATCGCGCAGATAGAACGCCACGTCATGGGGGGCCAGGTCTTGTGCGGCGCCGCTGAGCATGCGCGGATAGTCGGCCAGCTTCAGCATCAGGGCAACCTCGGCCGGCGCGGTCAACAGGCTCAGATCGGCCTGGGCCAGGCTGCCCTCGTCGCCGCCCCACTGGCGTATCACCGAGCAGATGCGTGCATGGGCGTACTGCACATAGAACACCGGGTTCTCGTCGTTCTGCTTCAGCGCCAGGTCGACATCGAAGGTGAACTCGGTGTCGGCCTTGCGGCTGATCAGGAAGAAGCGCACCGCATCGCGGCTGGTCCAGTCGATCAGGTCGCGCAGGGTGACGTAGCTGCCCGAGCGCTTGGAGATCTTCACCTCCTGGCCACCCTTCATCACCGTCACCATCTTGTGCAGCACATAGTCGGGGTAGCCCAGCGGTATGCCGACACCGGCCGCCTGCAGGCCGCCGCGCACGCGGGCAATGGTGCCGTGGTGGTCGGTGCCCTGGACGTTGATGACCTTGCTGTAGCCACGTTCCCATTTGTTGATGTGATAGGCCACATCGGGCACGAAATAGGTGTAGCTGCCGTCCTGCTTGCGCATGACGCGATCCTTGTCATCGCCGTAGTCGGTGGTGCGCAGCCACAGCGCGCCGCCCTCTTCGAAGGTCTTGCCCGAGGCGATCAGCTTTGCAACGGTGGCCTCGACCAGGCCCTTGCTGTACAGGCTTGACTCGAGGAAGTAGTTGTCGAAGTGCAGACCGAAGGCCTGCAGGTCCAGGTCTTGCTCGTGGCGCAAATAGGCGACGGCGAACTGGCGGATGCTGTCCAGATCGGCCGGGTCGCCGGAGGCGGTGAACTCGCGGTCATCGGCCTTGACGGTGGCCTTGGCCATGAAGTCGTCGGCAATGTCCTGGATGTAGTCGCCGTTGTAGGCGGCCTCGGGCCAGTCGGCATCGCCGGGCTTCAGGCCCTTCAGGCGGTTCTGCGTGCTCGAGGCCAGGGTGGCGATCTGCACCCCGGCATCGTTGTAATAGAACTCGCGCAGCACCTTCCAGCCCTGGGTCTGGAACAGATGGCACAGCGAGTCGCCCAGCGCGGCCTGGCGGGCGTGGCCCACATGCAGCGGGCCGGTCGGGTTGGCCGAGACGAACTCGATCATCAGCTGCTGGCCATTGGCCGGCTGTTGGCCGAAGGTCTCGCCGGCGGCGAGCACCTCGGTCACGACGGCCTGCCGGGCGGCGTCGGTCAGGCGCAGATTGATGAAGCCGGGGCCGGCGATTTCCATGCTGGCCACCCAACGCTGCACGGCCGGGCGCCGCTGCAGCGCGTCGATCAGCGCCTGGGCCAGCTCGCGCGGGTTCTTTTTCAGCGGTCGCGCCATCTGCATCGCGGCGGTGCAGGCGAAATCGCCGTGGCTGGCCTGCTTGGGCGACTCGAAGGCGATCGGAATGGACAGCGCCGGGCCGTCGGTGGGGCTCAGCTCCCGGATCACTTCACCCAGGGCTTGGAGCAGGTCTTGCTTGGCTTGAATCATGGGCTGATTCTACGTTTGCGGCTCGACCCTCCCCCGGCTTGCCTTGGTGGTAGCAAAAGCCGAGACTGGCAGCACTTTTGCACATCTTCGCTCCCGGGCGAGCCTTCACAAGGTGGGAAGATAGCCCCTTCAGATGTCCAAATCAGACCTGACCCACTCGGACCCCGACCATTTCGACCTGCCGCTGGACGGTGGCGGTGAGCCGCCCCTGCCTGCCTATGTGGGCAAGTACCGCATCCTCAAGCGCCTGGGCGAGGGGGCGACCAGCGAGGTCTTCCTGGCCCGCGACGAGTTCCGCGACACCGAGGTGGCGATCAAGCGCGTGCGCGGCGGCAGCGGCGAGGACGGGCCCTCGGGCCACTTTCCGAGCCGGCTGTTCGCCAACGAGGCGGCCCTGGCCGGACGGCTGCAGCACCCGAACGTGGTGCAGATCCTTGACGCCTTCCCCGACCCGCACGAACCCTATCTGGTGATGGAGTATGTGCCGGGCGTGACCTTGCGGCGCTTCTGCCGGCCCGACAACCTGCTGCCGCTGGACGTGATGGTGGAGGTGGGGTTCAAGTGCGCGATGGCCCTGTCCTATGTGTTCCGCCAGGGCGTGATACACCGCGACGTCAAGCCGGCCAATCTGCTGGCTGTGCTCGACGCCCAGGGCCAGGTCACCGACATCAAGGTCAGTGACTTCGGCAGCGCCCTGAACCTCAATTCCGACCGCACGCAGATCCACCGAGTCGGCTCGCTGGCCTATATGTCGCCCGAGCAGCTCGACGGCGGCGATCTCGATTGCCGCTCCGACATCTACTCGCTGGGCGCCGTGCTCTACCACCTGGTGGCCGGCCGCCCGCCCTTCGATGCGCCGGCACAGGCCAGCCTGATGCACCAGATCTACAGCCAGGCCCCGGCCACCCTGCAGGGGCAGCGCGGCGGCGTGACGCCGGAGCTGGATGCGGTGATCCTGAAGGCCCTGGCCAAGCAGCCGCAGGACCGCTATGACGACTGGGAGAGCTTCGGCCGGGCCCTGTCCGACCTGGTGGCCAAGCAGCTGGTGCCACTGGCGCAGTTCCAGGAGGTGATGGACTCGGAGCGTTTCAATCTGCTGCGCAGCCTGGACTTCTTCGTCGGCTTCGACGATGTGCAGCTGTGGGAGGTGGTGCACCGGGCGCGCTGGCGGCGGTTTCATCTAGGCCACTCGCTGTACAAGAAGGGCCAGGAGGGCAATACCTTCCACATCATCGCCCACGGTGATCTGGAGGTGTTCCGCGACGGCCAGCGGGTGGCCCAGCTCGGGGCGGGCACCTCGGTCGGCGAGATGGCCTATCTGGCGCCCAACCCCGATCTGCGCCGCCACAGCACCGACGTGCTGGTGGCCTCGCCCTGCACGACGATCTCGTTCACGCCCGAGTCACTGGGCCAGCTCAGCGAGCAATGCCAGCACCGTTTCGACAGTGCCTTCATCCGCGTGCTGGTGCGCAGGCTGCATGCGGCGCATGAGGCGCTTGCCCACCCAAGACGAATCCTCTAGCGCGGCTCTTGGCCGCTGTGCTTCAATCACCAACGGCAATCATGCCCACCCTCAGGACGGAGAAGTCATTCATGAAAAAGATCTTCATCGCTTTCACGCTCGCCATGGCCGGGCTGTCCACCTCCGCGCTGGCCGTCGATGCCAGCTGCGAGGCCAGGGCCACCGAGAAGAAGCTGGCCGGTGCGGCCAAGACCAGCTTCATGAAGAAGTGCGAGAGCGATGCTGGTGCGGCCTCGGCATCGGCGGCCTGTGAAGCCCAGGCGGCCGAGAAGAAGCTGGCCGGCGCGGCCAAGAACAGCTTCGTCAAGAAGTGCAGCACCGACACCATGGCCGGCAATGCGCAAAGCGCCTGTGAGGCTCAGGCGGCGGAGAAGAAGCTGGCGGGTGCGGCGAAGACGAGCTTCGTCAAGAAATGTAGCGCTGACGCGAAGTGAGTTCCGTAGCCCGGATGAAATCCGGGTTTGCGCAAATGCATCGAAGGCCCCCGGATTCCATCCGGGCTACCGCCAATACCCCTCGTCGCCATAGCTGGCCTTGAGGAAATCAATCCACAGCCGCACGCGCAAGGCCAGATGCTTGCGCTGCGGAAACACCGCGTAAATGCCATTCGGCGGCGCGGCGAAGTCATCGAGCACCGGCTGCAGCCGGCCGGCCGCGATATCGGCCTCGACCTCCCAGGTGCTACGCCAGGCCAGGCCCAGGCCGGCCACGCACCAGTCGTGCAGGACCTGGCCATCGCTGCAATCCAGCCGGCCGCTAGGGCGCAGATGGGTCAGCTGACCGTCCACCGTGAAGGCCCAGCCGCGGGTCTGGCTGGCGTCCGAGCTCAGGGTCAGGCATTCATGGCGGGTCAGCTCGGACGGATGGGCTGGCACGCCCGCACGCTTCAGATAGCTGGGCGCGGCCACGCACAGGCGGCGGTTGTCGGCCAGGCGCAGGCTCACCAGGCTGGAGTCGGGCAGGTCGCCGACGCGCACCGCGCAGTCGAAGCCCTCGTTGACGATGTCGATCACCCGGTCGCTGAGGTTCAGCGACAGATGCACGTCCGGATGCTGGGCCAGGAATTTCGGAATCAGCGGGGCCACATGGCGGCGGCCGAAGCCCGCAGGGGCGGTGATGCGCACATAGCCGCTGGCCTTCAGCCCGCCGGCACTGACGCTGGCCTCGGCATTGGCCAGATCGCCCAGCAGGCGCTGGCAGTCCTCCAGAAAGGCGCTGCCCTCATGGGTCAGGCTGATCTTGCGCGTGGTGCGCACCAGCAGCTTGACGCCCAGGCGCTCCTCCAGGCCATCGATGCGCCGGCCTATCACCGCCGGTGCCACGCCCTCGGCCTGGGCGGCGGCCGTCAGGCTGCCCTTGGTGGCCACGGCGGTGAATGACTCCATCTGTTTGAGGCGATCCATGGGCCGGCATTGTGCGCTTTGATTCGGGTAAATAGTCAATTTCCGACCGGACTGCAATCAAAAAAGTCATGTATCAACTGCCGGGCAGCGTGTGAATGCAGCGCGCGAACAGGCTTAAATTGCGGCCAAGGCTGGCAGATTTGCGCCGCCGCCCGGTTCCTATCTTCTTGATTGAGGTTGATGTCCATGAGCACTGCCCGCACCACCCGCCACCGCCTCCAGATCGCCACGCCGCTGTACCGCTTCATCGAAGACGAGGTGCTGCCCGGCACCGGCGTGGACCCGGCCTCCTTCTGGGCTGGATTCGACGCCATCGTGCACGAGCTGGCGCCAAAGAATGTGGCCCTGCTGGCCGAGCGCGACCGGCTGCAGACCGAGCTCGACGCCTGGCACCGCGCCCATCCGGGGCCGATCGCCGACATGCCCGCCTACCGCGCCTTTCTGGAGCGCATCGGCTACCTGGTGGCGCAGCCGCAGCAGGTGCAGATCAGCACGGCCAACGTTGACGCCGAGCTGGCGAGCCAAGCCGGCCCGCAGCTGGTGGTGCCGATACTGAACGCACGCTATGCCCTGAACGCGGCCAATTCGCGCTGGGGATCGCTGTATGACGCGCTCTACGGCACCGATGCCATCGCCGAGGCCGACGGCGCCGAGAAGGGTTCGGCCTACAACCCGGTGCGCGGCGCCAAGGTGATTGCCTTCGCCCGTGCCGTGCTGGACCAGGCCGCCCCGCTGGAGGGCGCATCGCACAGCGATGCCAGTGGCTATAGCGTCGAGTCGGGTCGACTGGTCGTGAGACTGCTCAGCGGCGGGCAGACCGGCCTGGCCGACACCAGCCAGTTCCTCGGCTACCGGGGCGAGGCCGCCACGCCCAGCGCGGTGCTGCTGCGCCACAACGGCCTGCACCTGGACCTGCAGATCGACCGCGGCACCGCCATCGGCCGCAGCGACGCCGCGGGCGTCAGCGACCTGGTGCTGGAGGCTGCCCTGTCCACCATCCTCGACCTGGAAGACTCGGTCGCCGCCGTCGATGCCGAAGACAAGCTGCTGGCCTATCGCAACTGGCTGGGCATACAGCTGGGCACCCTGACCGAGGAGATCAACAAGGGCGGCCGCATCAGCACCCGCAGCCTCAACCCGGACCGGCGCTACACCGCCGCGCAGGGCGGCGAGCTGGCCCTGCATGGCCGTTCGCTGATGTTTGTGCGCAATGTCGGCCACCTGATGACGAATCCGGCCATCCTGTATGCCGACGGCAAGGAGATCCCCGAGGGCATCATGGACGCGGTGATCACCGTCACCATCGCCCTGCATGACCTGCAGCGCCATGGCCGCGAGGGCCTCTGCAACTCGCGCCAGGGCTCGGTCTACATCGTCAAGCCCAAGATGCACGGCCCGGCCGAGGTGGCGTTTGCGGCCGAGCTGTTCGGCCGCGTCGAGCAGGTGCTGGGCCTGGCGGATAGCACCGTCAAGCTGGGCATCATGGACGAGGAGCGCCGCACTAGCGTCAACCTGAAAGCCTGCATCGCCGCGGCCAGCAGCCGTGTGGCCTTCATCAACACCGGCTTCCTGGACCGCACCGGCGACGAGATGCACACCGCCATGCTGGCCGGACCGATGCTGCGCAAGGGCGATATGAAAACCAGCGCCTGGATACAGGCCTATGAGCGCAGCAATGTGCTGGTGGGCCTGTCCTGCGGCCTGCGCGGCCGTGCCCAGATCGGCAAGGGCATGTGGGCCATGCCCGACCTGATGGCGGCGATGCTGGAGCAGAAGATTGCCCATCCGAAGGCCGGCGCCAACACCGCCTGGGTGCCCTCGCCGACGGCCGCCACCCTGCATGCGCTGCACTACCACCAGGTCAATGTGGCTGCGGTGCAGCGCGAACTGGAGCAGCAGGACGCCAATGCCCTGCGCGACGAGCTGCTGGACCGCCTGCTGACGGTGCCGGTGGCCGCCGAGGCCCGCTGGAGCGAGGCCGAGCGCCAGCAGGAGCTCGACAACAATGTGCAGGGCATTCTCGGTTATGTGGTGCGCTGGGTCGATCAGGGCGTGGGCTGCTCCAAGGTGCCCGACATTCACAATATCGGCCTGATGGAGGACCGCGCCACCTTGCGCATCTCTAGCCAGCACATCGCCAACTGGCTGCACCATGGCGTGGTCACGGCGGATCAGGTGCGCGCCACCTTCGAGCGCATGGCCGCGGTCGTCGATGGACAGAACGCTGGCGATGCTGCCTATCGCACTATGGCCGGCCACTTCGCCACCTCGGCCGCCTACCAGGCCGCACTGGATCTGGTCTTCAAGGGCAAGGAGCAACCCAGTGGCTACACCGAGCCGCTGCTGCATGCCTGGCGGCTGAAGGTCAAGGCCGCGGCGGCCTGAGGCCCCTCAACCTGACGGCCCGTCAATCGATCGGCATAAAAAAACGGCGCCCGAGGGCGCCGTTTCTGTTGCACTGATGCGAGATCAGAACTTGGCGGTAGCGCCCAGGAAGAACGAGCGGCCGAAGACGTCGTAGTAGCCAGGGATCGTGTCCAGAGCCTGCGTACCCGAAGTGCCCGATGCGAACACCGGCGGCTTCTTGTCGAGCAGGTTGGTGATGCCGGCGAACAGCTCGACGCCCTTGCGCAGGTTGTAGCCCACGCGCACATTGTGGTACGTGTGTGCGCCAATCTTCGGGAAGCCGTCAGCCGTTGTGCCCACGGCCATGTCGGCGCGGCCGATATGACGCATGTTCCAGTTGGCCTTGAACGGGCCCTTCTTCCAGCCGATGTTGGCATTGGCCGTCATCTTGATGAAGCCCTGGTCGGTGGTCGAGCCGCCGGCCTGACCCAGCAGGTCGACCTCGGGTTCGCCCGCCAGCGGCAGCTGGGTGGCCTTGTCGTAGAACGTGGCGATCGCGGACAGATCGAAGTCACCCCAGTTGGCGGTCTTGAAGCCATAGCGAACGTCCAGGTCCACGCCCTGGATGTCCATGGACGCCACGTTCTGCAGCTCTTCGTTCACCGAACGCAGCACGTAGTTGGCGCCCGGCAGCAACGGGTGCGTGCCACGGGTCTTGGAGCCGCACAGCAGACGGTTCGGCGTGTCGTAGCACAGGTTCACCGCGGTCTGGCGAGCCACCGTCGTGATCATGTCCTTGACCTTGACGTCGAAACGGTCGATCGCCAGCGAGAAGCCCTTCAGTGCCTTGGGCGTGAACACCAGACCATAGGTCATGGTCGTGCCGATTTCCGGGTTCAGGTTGGCATTGCCGCCCGAGAAGCCCTCGACGCTCTGCTCGATCGACTGTGCCGGCACGTAGTTGGTCGGCACGCCGTCGGCCGCGCAGTTGGCGGCGCGGGTCGGGTTGGCATTGCGACGCGATTCCGTGCAGGGGTCATTGATCACGCCAAAGGTCTGGCCGATGCCGGACAGTTCGCCGGGCACCGGGGTGCGCACGGCGCGGGCCTTCATGGCACGCAGGCGCAGGCCATCGGTGGGCTCCCAGTCGCCGCCGAACTTCCAGGTGTTGTAGCTCTTGCTATTGCTGCTGGAGTGGCGGTAGGCGCCTTCCAGGTTCAGCGAGTTGATGAAGGGCTTGTCGGCCAGCACGGGCACCAGCATTTCGACGAACACTTCGCGCGTCTTGATCTTGACGTAGTCGGTGTCGCCGATCTGGTTGCCGGTCACATTGCCCAGATTGATCTGGGTGTCGTGATCCAGGCCACCTTTGAGCGTGCGCGACTCGGCACCGAAGGCGGTGCGCACATCACCGGCCGGCAGCTTGAACGGCGAACCGGACAGGCTGATGATCGTGTCGTTCAAGGTGCTCTTGCCGTGCGAGGCGGTGTCCACGGTCAGGTAGTCGGCCATCGCCTTGGTGTAGGGGGCGAAGGGGTTGATCGGCACGCAGCCATTGCCGCGAGCAGCAGCGTCCGCGCACTGATAGACGCCCGAGCCCGGCGCGGTTTCGACCACGCGCAGGCCGTGGTACAGCTGTCCCACGCCGACCGAACCTTCGGTGCCCAGGTTGACCGTCGTGCGGCCGAACACATGCGAGGCTTCCCAGCGCCAGTCCTGGCCCAGGCCCAGCAGGCTGTCCAACTCGCCCTTGACGCCGAACACGGTGCGGGCCACATCACGGTCGCTGCTGGCGCCGCGGTTGCCACCCAGCGTCTCGTTCGAGAAACGCTGCCACCAGGTCATCTCGGTCTGGCCTTGGGCCACCATGGCGGCGCGCAGTGCAGCCGGCATGAAGGGGTTGTCGACGGGGATCGAGGCCTCGAGGCCACCGAAGGTGTTGGCGTTGGACTGGAAGGGGTGACCCTCGAAGGACGAATCCACCGACGCCGTCGAGAAGTTCACTTCGCCGAAGGCGGTGACCTTTTCGTTGATCTTGTACTCGGCCTCGCCTGCCACCACCACGCGCTTGGTCGGGATTGCCAGGTCGCGCTGGGCATTGCGGTTGTAGCCGTCGGTAGCGGTGGCGAATGGAATCAGGTTGCCATTGGCATCGGTGAAGCTATTGCCGCGGCGGGTGACGGTGCGGCCGTCATCCAGGAAGAAGCGGCCGTTGGCGCCGACGCCCGAGCGGGCGGCCGGACCCTTGATCAGCGAGCCGGGGGCGCCCCAGAACAGGTCGTCCTCGCAGATCTCGCGGTCCTTGCAGCTGACGCGGCCGTCCTTGTGGAATTCCATCGTCAGCAGCGCGCGGCCGCCGTCTCCGAACTTGCCGCCCATCATCACATGGGCCTGCGTGCCCTTGTTGTCGCCTTTGGAGGCTTCGCCGTACTGGACGCCGACTTCAACGCCGGAGAAATTCTTCTTGGTGATGATGTTGATCACACCGGCGACCGCGTCGGCGCCATAGACGGCCGATGCGCCGCCGGTCATGACTTCGACGCGCTCGATATTTGCAAACGGGATCGAGTTGAAGTCAACGCCGGTGCCGGTGGTCGTGCCACCGGGGAAGCGACGGCCGTTGACCAGCACCAGGGTGCGGCCCGCGCCGAGGTTGCGCAGATTGGCCTGCTGCAGCCCCGAGTTTTCGACACCGGAGAAGGTGGACTGCGTGCGCGAGGAGCCGAAGGACGGCGTGAACTGCGGCAACTGGGTGGCCATGTCGGCGAAGTTGGTGACGCCGATATTGGCCATCGTCTCCGTCGTCACTGCCAGCACCGGGGTGGTGCCCTCGAGGTTGGGGCGAACAATGCGCGAACCGGTCACGACAACGGACTCGATCTTCTCGACCTTGTCGGTGGTCTGCGCCATCGCGGGCAGCAGCGCCGGCAACATGCCGGTGACCAGCAGCGCCGCCGCGGCGCTGAGCTTGTTTCTCTTGAACATGGGAATCTCCAGATAAGGATGTGTGGTTGCATTGCCCCTGTCAGGCCGTACCCGCCGGATGGGCGGGCGCAAACACAGCGTGACAACAACTTGACTTAGGGTAGTTGTTCGGAAATTTTAGGAGGGGGTGGCTGCGGTGAAAAAAGGGCTCGTTTCCTGTTGCAGCAGTGCAACGAGAAAGGCCCAGGTTTTCCCGTAGAAAGGGCATTCGAAAGCCGCGCGCGGCGGCCTGAATGCAGCCCCGCGGTTCGCTTTCGGCGAGGCCGTTTCCAGGGCGTAGGCAGTCCTGGCCCGGGACGCATGGAGCGGTCGTGCGGGCTGCAACAAATTGCATCCCCCGGCGTCAAGGAATACCCTAAAAAAGCATCAAGGAATACCCTTAAATTACCCCTGTTTCCCGCTGTGACAATCTAATTTCTTACGTACTTCGCCGGGCATTTGCAATCAGGTTTACAAGGCCTGGGCATTGCGGATGAGCCGGCGGTGGATCTATCCCTCAACCATTCAAAATTGTCACTGGGGCAGCATGTTCAGAAGAAATCAGGTCAACTTTGCCGCCATGCTTTGTCTTGGCGCGCTGTCGGCGACGCCCGCCTTGGCGCAGCAGCAACTGGACCGCATCGAGATCACCGGCTCAAGCATCCGGCGCATTGCCAGCGAGGGCGCCCTGCCCGTGCAGGTGATCACCGCGGCGCAGATTCGTGGCTCGGGCGCCACCAGCGTGGCCGATGTCATTCAGCGCCTGCCCTCGATGCAGGGCTTCGCGATCGCCGACACTGCGATCGGCAGCAACTCCGGCGGCATCGCCACGGCTTCGATCCATGACATCGGCGCCGCCTACACCCTGGTGCTGTTGAACGGTCGGCGTGTGGCGCCCACCGGTTCCGGCTCCTCGATCAATCTGAACTCGATCCCGATGAGCGCCATCGAGCGCATCGAAGTGCTGACCGATGGTGCGTCGGCACTCTACGGGTCCGATGCCATCGCCGGTGTGGTGAACTTTGTGCTGAAGCGCAACCACCAGGGCGGCAACATCACCCTGCAGGCGGACGTACCGCTGGAAGGCGGCGGCGAGTCGGCCAATGCCAGCATCACCTACGGTTTCGGGGACCTGGAGAAGAACCGCTTCAACGTGGTGGCCACCTATCGCCACGACGAACAGAAGCCGATGAAGTCGGGCGATCGCGAGTTCGCGAAGTCCGCCTATCTGCCGTTCGAGTACAACGGCCGCAAATACACCTATGACCGCACCAGCACCTCGGCCGATCCTGCCAATGCCACGGTGACCTTCAAGCGGCTGGGCACCGAAACCACGACCCTGCCCGCCTACGCATTCAACCCCTACTACAAGACGCACAGCAACCAGTGCGCACCGAACAATTTCTACAGCCTGAGCAACGCCGCCACGGCCACTTCGGTATCGGAGATGTGCGCGTTCGACTTCGTCAGCACCATCGATGTCTATCCCGAGTCCAAGCGCGACTCGGTCTATGTGTCGGGCCAGTTCAAAGCCAGCAATGCGCTCACCCTGTTCACCGATATCGCCTACTCGCGGCTGGACCTGATCGCGCGCATTGCACCGAATCCGGTGCCGGTGTCGATCCCGGTCTCGTCCAGCCTGTTCACGACCTATGTGCAACCCTATCTGAGCGCCAACCAGATTGCCCACGTCAACACCGTGACGGCCAACTACCGCGCCACTGACTTCGGCACCCGTGATTCGCAAACCATCACCGATTCCAAGCACCTGGTCTTCGGTGGCGACGCCGAAGTCGGCAACTGGGTCGTCGGCGGCGCCGTCACCTGGTCCCAGAACGCCATCAACGAGAAGTATGTTGGGGGCTATTTCAAGGACAAGGAGTTCCGCGACATCGTCCGGAATGTGTCGGTCGATCCGTTCGTGCCTTCGGGCAACCAGTCGGCCGCGGCGCAGACGCTGATCGCCAACTCGATCTTCAACGGCACGATCCGCACGGCGTCCACGACGCTCAAGGGTGTCGATGTGCGCGCCTCGGGTGATCTGTTCAAGCTGCCGGCCGGCACGGTCGGCGTCGGTGTGGGCGGTGATTTCCGCAACTACCGCTACAAGCAGACGCCGTCGGCCGCGGCGCTGGCCGGAGAGATCTACAACTACGCGCCCGCGACGGCCTATGACCTGGAGCGTGACAACGCCGGTGTGTTTGCCGAGGTCCTGGTGCCGGTATTCAAGAACTTCGAGCTGACCGGTGCCCTGCGCTACGACACGATTGCGGCCATCAAGGACGCGGTCAACAAGAAGGAAGTCGGCCAGAAGATGAGCGCCTCGACCTACAAGGTGTCGGCGCGCTATCAGGTGTCCAACACCGTGCTGCTGCGTGGCTCCTATGGCACGGGCTTCAAGGCGCCGTCGATGCTTGAGATCGCCCAGCCCCTGGTACCCAATGGGGTGACGGCGGCCAGCTACGACTGCCCGTTCCCGGGCACGGACGCCTGCAAGCCGACCAAGACGCAGTACAGCCAGCTCAGCGGTGGCAACGACCAGATGAAACCCGAGAAGTCCAAGCAGGGCACCTTGGGGATCCGGTTCGAGCCCACGGCCGACTTCGGCATCGGCGCGGACTACTGGAATGTGAAGATGACGGATGCCGTCAGCTCCGTTTCGGCCAATCTGGCCTTTGCCGACCCGCAGAAGTACAAGGACCTATTCACCCTGTACAAGACGCCGGCAGAGACGCAGGAATACTATGCGTTCAAGAGCGTGTCGATGAATATCGGCAAGGCCAACTACAGCGGTATCGACTGGGACACGGTGGCGCGCTTCCAGACGGGCATCGGGCGCCTCACTGCTGGCCTGGCCGGCACGTACATGATCGAGGCTTCGTACACCCGTCCGGGCAGCGACAGCGACTTCACCGACAATATGGGCAAGTACGGTGAGAACGCGGCCGTCACCTTCCGCAACATCATCCGTGCCACGCTGAAGCTGGAGACGGGTGCCTTCACCAACCAGCTGACCGTCAAGCTGCGCTCCGGCTACAAGGACATCAGCACGACGGCGCGGGATATGGCGACCAACCGGAACGTGCTGGTGTCGGTCGATGTGCCGCGCTACGGCACGCTCGACTGGCAGGGCACCTACAACTACAACAAGGCACTGGAGCTGCGCGTGGGCATCAACAACCTGCTCAACGAGGCCCCTCCGTTCTCGCTGCGTGACTCATCGGGCCACCAGGTGGGCTATGACCCGCGGTATGCAGACCCCAAGATGCGTACGCTGTACATGACCGGCAGCTACACCTTCTGAGCCCCGCACCTGGCGGATCGAAAGGGGCCGTTCGCGGCCCCTTTTTCATGCGCCGGCAGGATCCTCGAATCGAAGCCCGACCCTGTTGCCTAGAATTGGCGCTGTTGCCAAGGAGAATTGATGTCTGAACCCATCGCGGGACCGCAGCGCTGCGACGTGCTGGTCATTGGCGCCGGCCCGGCCGGCAGTGCCGCCGCACGCGTGCTGGCCCAGGCCGGTCTGGACGTGGTGCTGGCCGACCAGCACGCCTTTCCCCGCGACAAGATCTGCGGTGACGGCCTGATCCCGGACGCCCATGCGGCGCTGAGGCGCCTGGGCCTGCTGGAGGCCGTGATGGCGCGGGCCCAGCATGTCAGCCATGTGCGCTGCGTCGGGCCGGCGGGCGGCATGCTCGATGTGCCCGGCAGCCTGGCCGTGCTGCCACGGCGTGAGCTGGACCTGCTGATGTGCGAGGCCGCCGTGGCCGCGGGGGCGAAGCTGCTGGCGCCCGCCCGCTTCGAGCGGGCGCTGGAAGATGAACAAGGTCAGGTCATCGGTGCGCAGCTGAGCATGGCCGGCGCAGAGCATGAGATTCGGGCCGACTGGGTGCTGCTGGCCACCGGTGCGGTGCCCAAGGCCCTGATCGCCGCCGGCATGTGCGAGCGCCACACGCCCACCGGCGTGGCCCTGCGCGGTTATGTGCATGCGCCCGAGCTGGTGGGCAAGATCCAGCACATGGAAGTGATCTGGAACAAGCATGTGCGGCCGGGCTATGGCTGGATCTTTCCGGCCCCCGGCGGCATCTTCAACATCGGCGCCGGAGTGACCGACAGCCACAGCGTCAGCGCCGAGGGCAAGGGCCAGCGTGGCCAGGCCAATCTGCGCCAGCTGTTCGAGTCGTTCTGCGCCTCCTATGCGCCGGCGGCCGAGCTGATGCGCAAGGGCACCATCGTCGGTGAGCTGAAGGGTGCGCCGCTGCGCTGCACCCTGGAGGGTGCACGCTGGAGCCGCCCGGGCCTGCTGGTCACCGGCGAGGCCGCAGGCAGCACCTATTCCTTCACCGGCGAGGGCATAGGCAAGGCGATGGAGACCGGCATGCTGGCCGCCGATGCGGTGCTGGCCGGCCGGCGCGAGCACCTGGCCGATGCCGAAGTGCGTGCCCGTTACGAGGCCGGCCTGCTGGCGCTGAAACCCAAGTTCCAGCTTTACGCCCGCGCCAATCGGGTGAATGCCTTCCCCTGGCTGGCCGATCTGCTGATCTGGCGCGCACGCAAGAGCCCGCGTCTGCTGGCGCGCATGAGCGGCGTGCTCAACGAGACCAGCAACCCGGGCAATCTGATCAGCGTCAAGGGCTTCTCAAGACTCTTTCTGGAGTAGCCATGTGTCAGCTCTTGGGCATGAATGCCAACACCCCGACCGACGTGATGTTCAGCTTCACCGGTCTGGCGACGAGGGCCGAGGAGCACAAGGACGGTTTCGGCATCGCCTTCTTCGAGGGCTGTGGTCTGCGCCTGTTCGTTGACCACCACAGCGCCCGGGTCAGCCCGGTGGCCGAGCTGGTCAAGCACTATCCGATCAAGAGCGACAACGTCATTGCCCATATCCGCAAGGCCACGCAGGGGGTGGTCTCGCTGGAGAACACCCATCCCTTTGTGCGCGAGCTGTGGGGGCGCTACTGGGTGTTCGCCCACAACGGCGATCTGAAGGGCTTTGCGCCGGTGCTGCACGGTGCCTTTCGCCCTGTCGGCCGGACGGACAGCGAGTTGGCTTTCTGCTGGCTGATGCAGGAACTGGCCAAGGCCCATGCCAGCGTGCCCAGCGTCGAGGAGCTGACCGCGACGCTCGGCGAGTTGGTGCCCAAGCTGGCCAGCCACGGCACCTTCAATATGCTGCTGTCCAATGGCCAGGCCCTGTGGGCCCATGGCACGACCCGGCTGCACTATCTGGAGCGCAAGCACCCTTTCGGCCCGGCCCAGTTGCAGGACGAGGATGTGCGCGTGGACTTTGCCGCGGAGACCACGGCCCGCGATCGCGTTGCCGTGATCGCCACCGAACCGTTGACCTGCGACGAGCCCTGGATCGCCTTCGTCCCCGGCGAGCTGAAGGTTTTCGTCGATGGCCAGTTGCTGACCAGCCCAGGGCGGCTCACGCACGCCTGAGGGAAGGCCCGCTCGCGCTTGACGCGAAGTCCTGAGACACTGGGCGGATACAGCGCGGCCTGCCATCGCGGCGGCGGCGAGTCACAACCCAACCCCCGCCTACCTATGCCAACACCCCAACATCCGGCGCCGCGCTTCGACCTGTTTCACCGCCATGACGCGCTGACCCAGATCATCTTCGGCTATGCCGAGGCCTATCCCAACCTGGTGTCGGTGCGCAGCATCGGCAAGAGCTTCGAGGGCCGTGACATCTGGCTGCTGGTGCTGACCAACACCGCCACCGGCCTGGACACCGACAAGCCCGCCTTCTGGCTGGACGGCAATATCCACGCCGCCGAGCTGACCGCCAGCACCACCTGCCTGTACTACCTGGAGCATCTGGTCACCGGACATGGCCAGGACGCCCAGGTCAGCCACCTGCTGGACACCCGCACCATCTATATGGTGCCGCGTCTGAATCCCGACGGCGCCGAGCTGGCCCTGGCCGACCGGCCGCGCCACATCCGCTCCTCGACCAAGCGCTATCCCTTCGAGGACGAGCCTGTCGATGGCCTGACCGTCGAGGACGTCGATGGTGACGGCCGCATCCTCTATATGCGCGTGCCCGACCCGCACGGCGCCTACAAGAAGCATGCCGGCGACCCGCGCCTGATGGTGCCCCGCGAGCCCGGCGAGTTTGGTGGCGAGTACTACCGCCTGCTGCCCGAGGGCTTCATCAAGAACCATGACGGCCTGACCGTCACCGTCAACAAGGACGCCGAGGGGCTGGACCTGAACCGCAACTTCCCCAGCGAGTGGCGCCAGGAGTACAAGCAGGTCGGCGCCGGGGCCTTCCCGACCAGCGAGCCCGAGGTGCGGGCGATGGTGGAGTTCATCGTCGCCCACCCGAACATCGGCGCGGCGATCAGCTATCACACGCACAGCGGCGTGATACTGCGGCCCTTCGGCTCGCAGAGCGATGACGAGATGATCCCGGAGGATCTGTGGTCCTACCAGCGCTTCTCGGCCATGGGCGAGAAGCTCACCGGCTACCCGGCGGTGAATATCTACAAGGACTTCCGCTACCACCCCAAGGAAGTCATCACCGGCACGCAGGACTGGGTCTACGAGCACCTGGGTGCGCTGTTCTGGGTGGTCGAGCTGTGGTCGCCGAACAAGGAGGCCGGCATCACCGACTACAAGTGGATTGACTGGTTCCGCGAGCATCCGGTCGAGGACGACCTGAAGCTGCTGAAGTGGAGCGACGAGCAGTGCGGCGGCCAGGCCCATGTGGAGTGGCGGCCCTTCCAGCACCCGCAGCTTGGCGCGGTCGAGATCGGCGGCTGGGACAAGATGAACTATTGGCGCAATCCGCCGCCGGAGCTGCGCGAGCGCGAGGCCGCCCGCTTCCCGGCCTGGATGAACCAGATCGCGCTGAGCCTGCCCAAGCTGGAGCTGCTGCGCACCGAGGTGCGCGCGCTGGGCCCGGACACCTGGCGCATCCGCCTGGCCGTGGCCAACAGCGGCTGGCTGCCGGCCTACGTGACCAAGCGGGCGCTCGAGCGCAAGGTGGTGCGTGGCGTGATCTTCGAGATCCACCTGCCCCACGACACCAGCAGCGGCGTCAGCCTGGTCAGCGGCAAGGAGCGTATGGAAGGCCCGCAGCTAGAGGGCCATGCGCCCAAGGCCACCCTGCATGCCTTCCTCGGCAACCGCGAGGTCACCGCCGACCGTGCCGTCGGCGAGTGGGTGGTGCGTGCGCCCAAGGGCACGCGCCTGGCGCTGACGGCACGCGCCGACCGGGCCGGAGTGGTGCGTACAGAGGTCAGTCTCGACTGAGCCGCACGCTTAAAGCGCGCGGCGGGTCAGCTCTGCGCGCTTTTCGTCCCGCTGCGTCTGCAGGGCCTCGGCATGGGCCAGGGCGGCCTGCACACGTTTCGGGTGCTGGTAGCGCACGCGCAGTTCGCCGGCTGCATCGCGCAGCAGCTCGATCTGCAGGCCCTCGGCCATCTGCCAGGCGGTGCCGCTGCCTGGTGCCGGCGGCAGCGTGCCGCGGCTGGGCGGGCCGTATTTGTCGCTCAACGAGCGCCCCAGCCGGGCCAGCAGCTCGGTCGCCGATCGACCCTCGCGTGCCGCGAATCGGTAGCCCATGGCGGCCGGGTAGTACATGCCGGAGCTGGGGTCCCGGTCGTAGCTGACCTCGAAGCTGCTCGCATCGGGCAGCACGGCGCCGGGGTTGTACTCGTCGGTCCAGGCCTGGCGCGAGGGGCGTGGCGCCATGCCACTGGTCTTCAGCCAGCGATCGAGCTGGGGGCGCAACAGGCAGAAGGCGGGCTGGTCCAGCAAGCGGAACTGCGATGCATCGAGGCAGGCATTCGATTCCTCGATCACTGCCAGCAGTTTGCTTGCCTTGGGCATGCCGGCGGCCAGCGCCTCTTCGAGGTTGCGTCTGGCGTGGTCGGCTTCCATCTGCACGCCGCTTTCGCCGTTGAGGCCGTGATAGGCCCACAGGTATTTGCCCGCCGCGTTGCCGAGCTTGGTGGCCGCCTCGGCGTGGGCCGCCGACTTTCGCACCTCGCTGGGATCCATCAACATATAGGCCGAGCTGGTCGCGGCATGGGCGCGGGCTGCCAGCGTGGGATGGTCCAGAAACGCCGCGCAGCCCTTGACGGCCGCGTCCAGCGAGTTGCTGAGCAGCGGGCGCTCGCACTGGGCAAGCAATTCGGCGGTCTGGTCCGCCAACTGGCGCGGGTCCGCCTTCGCGGCACCGGTCTCGGCGCCGCCCAGTACGGACGTGAGTGCGCTGTGCAAGGTGGCGCGGGGCGCCGGGCGGGCCGGCTCCGGATCGCTGCCGCCGGCGAGCGCGAGCACGCCAACCCCGCAGCCAGCGAGCACGATGGCAGACAGTGCAAGTCGCGGACGCAGGCGCGAGGCTGTGCGGGCAGGAGACGGATGGAGCTGCGGTTTCGCCATGATGGGTACAGTGTCGGCTCCGCCCAAGACATGCGCTGGACCGGCTTTGCGGCTCTGTGGTCTGGCCGGTCTGGGCTGATAGGCTCAGGCCGGCAGCCGCGCCTGTCACATCGTTCCCGGGTCAGTCTTGCGGCGCCTGCTCATAGGCCTCGCGCCACAGCCTTTTCGGGATGAAGCCGCGCAGCTGGGCGACGGCCTTGTCCAGCAGCGCCGGAGCCAGTTCGTGGCCGATGCCGGGCAGCAGGTCGGCGGTGACGTCGGCATCGAGTGCCACCAGGCGCTTGGCCGAATCCAGTGCCGGGCCGTGCGGCACGACGGCATCGGCCAGGCCATGGAACAGGTGCACGCAGACGTCCTGCGGCGCATGGTCGGGCGGCGTGCCGTGGCGGCCCGAGAAGGCCAGCACGCGGCCGGCCAGCTGGCTTTCGGCCTGCACCGCCTCCAGCGCCATGATGGCGCCCTGCGAGAAGCCGGCCAGGGCGGTGCGCTCCCAGGGCAGGCCGAAATGCTGCTGCAGCTGGCGCACGATGGCGATGAA
The DNA here is from genome assembly GCA_018780645.1 of Burkholderiaceae bacterium. Classification (GTDB taxonomy): domain Bacteria; phylum Pseudomonadota; class Gammaproteobacteria; order Burkholderiales; family Burkholderiaceae_C; genus Paucibacter. Next base: position 8,106 of record JADMJJ010000003.1, on the reverse strand, counting down.
GCCCGGCATGGCCGCGGCGATGCGCTCGGGGCGGTTGGCCTCGGTGATGCCCTGGATCGAAAACCACTGGAAGCCGGCACCACCTCCGGGCACGCCATCGAAGGGCTCGGGCGCGTCTATGCAGACCACGGCGGCCTGCGGGTACTCGGTGGCCAGGCGCTGCACCAGCGGGGCCATGTCGGCGGCGCGGCCGCCAACGCCGTGATAGAGCAGGTACAGCAGCTCGACTGGGCCGCTGTCCGGGGTGTGGGCCAGGGCGGAGATTTTCATGGGGCGTTCCTGTGGGCGGGGCCGACAGTATCCACTCTCCGCATCAACCCCAGCGACTGTCCGGATCCCGCTGGCCGATCAGCTGCACCAGCACCTGGCGCAGGCGCGGCGCATCGATGGGCTTGGTCAGGAAGTCGTTCATGCCGGCCGCCAACGCCTCGTCGCGCTCCGAGACCAGGGCGGCTGCGGTCAGCGCGATGATGGGCAGATCCTCGGCATCATGATGCTTGCGGATGATGCGCGTGGCCTCGTGGCCGCTCATCACCGGCATCTGCACGTCCATCAGCACCACGTCGAAAGGCTTGCCGGTGCTGTCGGCGGCGGCCACCGCTTCGACGGCCTGGCTGCCGTCGCTGGCCTGGGCCACCTCCATGCCCCATTGCTCCAGCAGGGCCACGGCGATCATCATATTGACCGGGTTGTCCTCGGCCATCAGCACGCGGGCGCCCTGCAGCTCGTTGTGGCGGCGGGCCGGGTGGGTCGCCAGCGAGCTGACCGGTGGCGAGGTCGCCGGCAGCGGCAATTCGGCCCAGAACACGCTGCCCTTGCCGGGCGCGCTGTCCGCTCCGACCTTGCCGTGCATCAGCTCGGCCAGCTCGGCGCAGATCGACAGGCCCAGGCCGGTGCCGCCATAGCGGCGAGTGGTCGATTCGTCGGCCTGGGTGAAGGGCTGGAACAGCCGGGCACGCATGTCGTCGCTGATGCCCGGGCCGGTGTCGGCCACTTCGAAGCGCAGGGTGCCCTCCGGCAGCAGCTTGACGCGCATGGCCACCGAGCCGTGCGCCGTGAACTTCAAGGCGTTGGTCAGGTAGTTGCTGAGGATCTGCCGGGTGCGCACCGGGTCGCCCACCACCCATGCCGAGACCTCGGGGTCGATATCGACCTTGAACTCCAGGCCGCGCGAATGGGCCAGGGTCAGATAGGCCATGCGCATCGTGCCCAGCATGTCGCGCAGCGCGAAGGGCAGGTGCTCCAGGGTCAGGCGGCCGGCCTCGATCTTGGACAGGTCGAGGATGTCGGAGATCAGGCCCGACAGGCTCTCCGCGCTGTCCAACATCTGGTTCAGGTACTGGCGGCGGGTGTCCTCGTCCAGATCGGGCTGCTGAGCCAGACGGGCCAGGCCCAAGAGGCCGTTCAGCGGCGTGCGGATCTCGTGGCTGGTATTTGCCAGGAAGGCGCTCTTGGCGCGATTCGCCGACTGGGCCTCGTCCTTGGCCTGGGCCAGCGCGCCTTCGACGCGGCGGCGCTCGGTGATGTCTTCCAGGATCCAGATCGTGCCGCCGCGGCTGGGGTGGGTCGGGTCCACCGCCTTGGCCAGCAGGCGGCACAGAAAGGTGCTGCCGTCGCGACGGCGCACCAAGCGCTCGGCCTCGACCTGCTCGCCGCTGGCCAGGCGCGGGCCCAGGTCGCGGCCGATACGCGCATAGTCCTCGGCACTTGGCCAGATCACGCTGCCCGGTTGGCCCACCATGCTGCCGCGCGGCCAGCCGAACATGTCCTCCACGCAGGGGTTGGCCTGCACGAAAGTGCGGTCGCGGGTGAAGGCGATACCGATCGAGGCGTTCTGCAGAATCGCCTCATGGGCCAGGCGGGTGCGCTCGTTGTCGGTGACGTCGCGGGCGTTGACGACCAGGTAGTCCTGGCCGTCCATCTCGAACGGCGCGGCCGACAGCAGCATCGAGATGTTCTCGCCGTTCTTGCTGTTGAAGGCCATTGGCAGTTCGTTGACCCGGCCCTGCTGGCGTATCAGCTGCACCATGCGCTCGCGCTCGCTGTCCTTGGCCCAGATGCCGATCTCGGCGGCGGTGCGGCCTATGATCTCGTCGGCGCTGTAGCCCGACAGGCGCTCGAAAGTCTTGTTGACCATCGCATAGCGGCCGGTGTGCATATCGGTCAGCGTGATCACATCGGGGCTGGTCGCCACCAGATGCGACAGCAGGCTCTCGGAGCGGCGCAGCGCGTCCTGGGCGCGGGCCTGCTCGGTCTGGTCAACGAAGAAGGACAGAGTGGCGGGGCCGCTGGCGGCGTCCACCCGCACGCTGGTGGCCTGCACCAGCAGGCGCCGACGCGACAGCGTGCGCAGCCGGAATTCGCTCATCGGCATCATCGTGCCCGAGACCATGGCCTCGATCTTGGCGGCGCGCTGCCGCGCCCGTTCGTCGTCGCCCGGTTCGTAGTGCGAGAACAGGTCCTGGCCGATCATGCTGCTGCGCTGGGTGTAGCCGAACATGGCCATGGCCGCCGGGTTGGCATCTATCACCCGGCCCCAGCGGTGCAACACCAGGGGGCTTGGCGAACGGCGGAACAGCTCGCGGTAGCGACCCTCGGTGGCCTGGATGGCCTGCTCGGCCTGCACCTCGTGAGTCACATCGCGGCCCACGCCCCAGAAGCCCAGAAAGCTGCCATGCTCGTCAAAGCGTGGTTCGCCGCTGATGCTGACATAGCGGGTGCCGCCGTCGGGCTGCTGGCGGCGCGCCACCACGCCGTAGAAGGCGCGGTGCCCCTCCAGATCGGCGCGGTGGGCGTCGAGCTCATCATCGGACAGGCCCAGGTCGTCGATCTCCCAGGGCGTTTTGCCCAGGCGCATATCGGTGTCCACGCCGGAGGCGCCGGGCTTGTCTTCGGTCACATGGGTGAAGCGGAACTCGCTGTCCATCTCCCAGTACCAGTCGGCGGCCATGGCCAGCAGACGGCGGAAGCGGTTGCTGCGGTCGGCCGCCTGGGCCAGGGAGCTGGTGATGATGTGCAGGCTGCCCAGGCCGACCACCAGGCCGGTGCCCAGCAGCAGCAGCTGCGCGCCGAGATGGGCCAGCAGGCTGCGTGTCAGGCCCGTGCCCGGCACATTCGGTGCAAACACCCCCAGGTATTCCATGGCGGCGATGCCGGCCAGCAGCACCGCGCAGAATGCGGTCAAGACCAGACCCTTGCGCAGGCCGTTCAGGGCGGTGGCCAGAGCCACCATCAGGCCCAGCAGTCCCAGCGTGTTGGAGCCCAGGCCGATATTGCGCAGCACCGCCACGGTCACGGCCAGCACCACCACCAGGGCCATCAGCAGGGTGACGACATTGCGGCAGCGGGCCGGGGGCACGACCCACAGGCCGATCAGGCTGGTCAGCGCGATGAACAGCGATAGGGCGGCCGGCGCCAGGGTGCTGATATGGCTCCACTGACCCTCGCCGCTGAGCAGCAGCAGGCCGGTGACGAGCAGGCACAGGGCCGAGCAGGTGCCCATGAACAGCCGGCAGGAGCGGGCATGCACCGCGCTGTCCAGGCTCGGCGAGGTCCAGGGCCCGGTAGTGCCCCCTTCCAGAGGCCCCAAGTCTTCGAGTTGTCCTGCGTTCACGGCCCTTTTCTCTCCCACGGCTCCCATGGCCGGGACCCTATCCCGGCGCGGCCCACAGTCTTAACCAGAACCCGGCCCAGCGGAACACGGGCCGGCACCCTAAATGGGGGGCAAACGCGATCTATGTACGCATTCCGGCCCGGCGTGGGGCCTTTTTGCCACGTTCAGGCCAGCTTTGACCGGTTCAGCTCTTCTCGGGTGCGCAGCGCCACGGCGCGGGCGGCGGCAGCAAAGTCTTCGCCGGCGGAGGCATAGAGCACCGCCCGCGATGAATTGACGATGATGGGCCCGCTGGTTGTGCCGCCCTGGCCACGCCAGCCGGCCAGCACGGTGGCACGTGCGTCGCCGCCCTGTGCGCCGACGCCCGGGATCAGCAGCGGCAGGTTCGGGGCCAGTTCACGCACCCGCTCGATCTCGGCCGGAAAGGTTGCACCGACCACCAGGCCCAGCTGGCCGTTGCGATTCCAGGCCGTCTGGGCCAGCTGCGCCAGGTGTTCGTACAGCAGCGGCTGGCCGGGGATGTCGGCCAGGCGCTGGTTCTGCAGGTCGCTGCCGCCGGGATTGGAGGTGCGGCACAGCAGGATGGCGCCCTTGTCCGGGTAGCGCAGATAGGGCTCGATCGAGTCGAAGCCCATGAACGGCGACAGGGTCACCGCATCGGCCTGGTAGCGCTCGAAGGCCTCGCGGGCGTATTGCTCGGCGGTGCTGCCGATGTCGCCGCGCTTGGCGTCGAGTATCACCGGCACGTTGGGCGCCACGCGCTTGATGTGGGCCATCAGCCGCTCAAGCTGGTCTTCGGCGCGCTGCGCGGCGAAGTAGGCGATCTGCGGCTTGAAGGCGATCACCAGGTCCTTGGTGGCGTCGACGATCGCACTGCAGAAGTCATAGATGCGCGAGGCATCACCGCGCCAGGGGCCCGGAAAGCGCGAGGGCTCCGGGTCAAGGCCCACGCACAACATCGAGTCATTCAGCTTTTCTGCCTGTTGCAGCATCTCGATGAAGTTCATGCGGGGGTCTCCTGGGTAGCTCTGTCGGTTCGTTGTTGGGGATCAGCGCAGGCGCCTGGCCAGTTCGGCGGCCTTGCCGGTGTAGCTGCCGGGGGTCAGGTCGCGCAGGCGGGCCTTCTCGGCCTCGGGCAGCTCCAAGGTTTCGATGAACTCGCGGATCGCCTCGCGGGTGATGGCCTTGCCGCGGGTCAGCTCCTTCAGGCGCTCGTAGGGGTTGGGCAGGCTGTAGCGGCGCATCACCGTCTGGATGGGCTCGGCCAGCACTTCCCAGGCATGGTCGAGGTCGTCGGCCAGCATCGCTTCGTTGATCTCCAGCTTGTCCAGGCCACGTTGCAGCGAGTCATAGCCCAGCAGCGCATAGCCCAGGGCCACGCCCATATTGCGCAGCACGGTCGAGTCGGTCAGGTCGCGCTGCCAGCGGCTGACCGGCAGCTTCTGGCTCAGATGGGTCAGCATCGCGCTGGCCAGGCCGAAATTGCCCTCGGCGTTCTCGAAGTCGATCGGGTTGACCTTGTGCGGCATCGTCGAGCTGCCGATCTCGCCGGCCTTGGTGCGCTGCTTGAAATAGCCCACCGAGATATAGCCCCAGACGTCGCGCGACCAGTCGATCAGTATCGTGTTGCAGCGAGTCAGCGCATCGAACAGCTCGGCCATATAGTCGTGCGGCTCGATCTGAATCGTGTACGGGTTGAACGTCAGCCCCAGCGACTGCTCGACGACCTTCTGCGAGAAGGCCTCCCAGTCGAAATCGGGCCAGGCCGATAGATGGGCGTTGTAGTTGCCGACCGCGCCATTCATCTTGGCCAGCAGCTTCACGTCGGCGATGCGGCTGCGTGCCACCTGCAGGCGGGCCACCACATTGGCGACTTCCTTGCCGACGGTGGTCGGGCTGGCCGTCTGGCCGTGGGTGCGGCTGAGCATGGGCACATCGGCCAGCGTGTGGGCCATGTCCAGCATCTTGGCGATGATGCGGTCCAGCGCCGGCAGCAGCACCTCGCTGCGCGCGGCCTTCAGCATCAGGCCGTGGCTGGTGTTGTTGATGTCTTCGCTGGTGCAGGCGAAGTGCACGAACTCGCCGGCGGCCTTCATCTCAGGGTGGTGCTCGAAGCGGGCCTTCAACCAGTATTCGACCGCCTTGACGTCGTGGTTGGTGGTCTTCTCGATGTCCTTGATGGCCTGGGCATCGGCCTCGGAGAAGCGCAGCACAAAGCCGCGCAGCAGGCCGCGGGCGGCCTCGCTCAGGGGCTTGAACTCAGCAAAGCCGGCGTCCGACAGCGCGATGAACCACTCGACCTCGACCTGCACGCGGCGGTGCATCAGGCCGTACTCCGACAGCAGCGGGCGCAGGCCGGCCACTTTCGAGGCGTAGCGGCCATCCAGGGGCGAAAGGGCGGAGAGGGCGGAGAGATTCATGGCTTCGGGCGGCTGGGCGGGCCGCGACGCTAGGGTGACTGGGGCAAACCCGTGGATTTTAAGCGCCCGGCCGCAAAGCCCAGAACAGACCCCGCGTAATGGCCGCCGGGAAGGCGGTCAGATGCCCCTCGCCGGCCAGTATCCGGCTCTCGACTTTCAGCCCCGGCAGGCGCGCCGATCGGAGGATGGTCTCGAAGCGGCGCAGGTCGCCGACCATGTCTTCGTCCCTGCCTCGCTCCAGCCCGCCGACCAATAGCAGCACCCGGGCCTTCAACTCGCGCTGCTGACCCGCAAGCCCCCGGGCGCGCTTGAGCATCAGGCCGTCGTCGTACCACAGCGAGGGGCTGCTGAGGATGTAGTGCTGGAACATGCCCGGCTCGGTCAGCAGCATATGGGCACCCAGCAACCCGCCATAGGAGTGGCCGGCGAAGATCTTGCGGCCCATGTCGGCGCGCAGGGTCTTCGCGACATAGGGAAAGACCTCTTCGGCGATGAATCGGCGGTAGGCCTCGGCCTGTCCATAGAGGGGTGTGCTGTCTTCGCTCCTGTCGCGCCGCGCGGTCGGCGTGTAGTCGCGGTTGCGACTGGCCTGAGGGCTGTCGCCATCGGCATAGGACAGGCCGACGAGGATGAAGTCCTGCAGGTCCCGGCCCTGGTTGCGGGCCATGTGCGCGATGCTGCGCAGCAGCGGGAAGGCGTAGTTCGTGTCGGTCAGGAACAGCACCGGATAGCGGCGGGCGGGCTGCTTGTCGTAGTCCGCCGGCAGACTGACGAACAGCCGGTAGTCGCGTTGCAAGAGTCGCGAGCGCAGCGGGTGCACCTCGGTGTTGGCCAGGGTGTAGGGCTCAAGGGCGGCCGTGCGGCCGTCGAGGGCGCCGAGGGTGAGCAGGACTATGAACAGCAGGCGGGCAACAAACATGGCGGTCTCGTTCGGGCATGCGGCGGCGGCACCTGGTGCTCAGGCGCGCCGGCGGGTCAGGGGAAGTCAGGCGGGACGCTTTTCCAGCGAGCGACGGATCTTGGCGGCGTCGCGCAGGCGCTCGGCCGAGCCGTCGGCATCGAGCAGCACGACGGTGACGTTCTTGCCGCCGCTCATCATGCGCATCGTCAGGCAACGGCCGGCCTCGTCGGTGTAGCCGGTCTTGGACAGAAGGATGTCCCAGCCCTTGCTGCCGACCAGCCGATTCGTGTTGCGGTACTCGACCGAGCGGCCGTTGATCGCTACCAGTGCCTTGCGGTCGCTGGTGATCTGGCCGATCTCGGGGTAGCGCGAGGCCGCTGCGGCCAGCTTCGCCACCTCGGTGGCCGTGGAGGTGTTCTTCGGCGACAGGCCGGTCGGTTCGGTGATCGACGTCTGCGTCAGGCCCAGCGTGCGTATCTTGGCCTGCACCGCCAGCTCGAAGGCCTCAAGACCGCCGGGATAGGTGCGCGCCAGGGCCGCGGCGGCGCGGTTGTCGGAGGACATCAGGGCCAGCTTCAGCGCCGCCAGCCGGGGCATCTTCGCGCCGACGGGCACGCGTGAGGGGCTGTGCTTGAGCCTGTCCACATCGTCGCGGTCTATGCGTATCTTCTCGGCCGGATCGAGCCTGGCGTCGAGCACCACCATCGCCGTCATCAGCTTGGTCAGCGAGGCGATGGGCACTACCGCATCGGCGTCCTTGTGCATCAGCACCCGGCCCGTGCCCTCCTCCAGCACCAGCGCATGGCGGGCGTTCACCGGCAGGTTGAACGGGGCGGGCGCGCTGGCGGTGGGCCTGACGGGCTCTGCGGCCTGAGAAGCGACGGGCTTGGCATTGGCCTGGACCAGCAGGCTGCCGATGATCAGGGCCACGGCGGGCAGGGCCAGCTTCCAGGCCGAGCTGGGCCGGCGCGGGGCCAGCAGGGTTTGAATGCGTTGCAGCAAATCGCCTCCTCGGGCGGACAGGGTCAGGGCTTGAGTGGGCGGGCTCATCAGGGCCAGTTCATGCAGCGCCAGGGCCAGGCGCCTTGGCTCGCCCAGGGCCTGGGCGGCGAGTTCGTCGGCCACCTGCTCGCGCTCGCGCCGCATGCGGCTCGACAACCACCACACGACCG
>JADMJJ010000081.1 GCA_018780645.1 Burkholderiaceae bacterium | reverse complement strand
CCCATCTGGGCCTGATGCATGGCAGCCGGGTGCGCCAGACCAAGTCGCTGGCCGACTACATCGCACGCGAGATTCCGCCGGATGCCTTGCTGCTGATCGCCGGTGACTTCAATGACTGGGGCGAACGCCTGGACGCGCCGATGCGCGAGGCCGGCCTGGAGCGTGCGCAGCCACCGGGCGGGCGGCGCATCGCCACCTTCCCGTCGCGGGTGCCGCTGTTCTCGCTGGACCGCATCTATATGCGCGGCATGCAATGCGTGGGCATGCATGTGCCGCGCGGCCCGGCCTGGGCGCGCATGTCCGACCACCTGCCCTTGGTGGCCGAGCTGGAGCTGGCTTAATTGACACCCGAGTCCGGGCCGGCGGACGAGCCGCAGCACCAACCGCTGTGGCCCAGCCCCTCGGGGCCGGACTTCACCGGCGGCAACGACGTGCGGCTGCTGCGCGGCGGCGATCAGCTGTTCCCGGCGCAGATCGAGGCGATCGCCGCGGCGCGCCATGAGGTCTGGCTGGCCACCTATATCTTTCACAACGACATTGCCGGTGCGCAGCTGGCCCAGGCGCTGCGCGCCGCCTCCTTGCGTGGCGTGCGGGTGCGCATCGTCGTCGATGGCTTCGGCTCCAAGCAAAGCCTGGCCTGGCTGACCGAGCAGCTCGAAGGCAGTGGCGCGGCCTTGGCCGTGTTCCGGCCTATCGACCGCTGGTGGCGCTGGCTGCAGCCGGGCCAGCTGCGCCGCCTGCACCAGAAGCTGTGCGTGGTGGATGGCGAGGTCGGCTTCGTCGGCGGCATCAACATCATCGACGACCGCAACGATCTGAATCACGGCATGTGCGAGCAGGCGCGGCTGGACTTTGCCGTGGGCCTGCGCGGTGCCGCGGTGCAGGCGATCGAGCAGGCCTGCCGCGCGGTCTGGACGCGTGCCTGGCTGGGCCGTGACTTCACCGAGGAAATGATCGCCATGGTGCGCAGCCCGGCACCGATACGCCGCGCGCGCCGCCTGCTCAAGCGCCTGAAGATGCCCGGCGGCAAGCCGGACCTGACACCCGATGCCTGGCTGCCGCCGATGCGCGCCGCCTTTGTGCTGCGCGACAACCTGCGCCGCCGCCGCACCATCGAGCATGCCTATGTGCACGCGATCCGCTCGGCCCGGCATCGGGTGGACCTGATCACGCCGTACTTCTATCCCGGCCATGCCTTCCGCAACGCCCTGCGCGATTCGGCCCGGCGCGGCGTGCAGGTGCGCCTGCTGCTGCAGGGCAAGGTGGACTACCGCATTGCCGGCATGGCCGCCAGCGTGCTGTACGAGGAGCTGCTGCGCCACGGCGTGCGCATCTTCGAGTACACGCCGGCCTTTCTGCACGCCAAGATCGCCGTCGTCGATGACGACTGGGCCACGGTGGGCAGCTCGAACATCGACCCGCTGTCGCTGCTGCTCAACCTCGAAGCCAATGTGATCGTGCAGGACCCGGGCTTTGCCCGCCAGCTGCGCGAGGAATTCGATGCCGCACTGGCGGTGTCGCTGGAGGTTGATGCCAAGCACCGGCATCTGCCGGGTTGGCGCGGGGTGCTGCGCCGAGGCCTGGTGGCCTGGGTGGCCTATGTGTATTTGCGGGTGGCGGGGGCTACAGGGAAGTATTGAGGTCCCGGATTGCATCCGGGCTACACCGGCATCTGTGGCCCCGGATTGCATCCGGGCTACGTGCGCGTCTGTGGCCCCGGATTGCATCCGGGCTACGCACGCATCTGTGGCCCCGGATTGCATCCGGGCTACGCACGCATCCGTAGCCCGGATGCAATCCGGGGTCAGCCCACCTGCACGCGGTTGCGCCCGGCCCGTTTGGCCTCGTACAACGCCCGGTCGGCGGCTTCCAGCACCGCGGCGATCTGCTCCTCGGCCGAATGCTCGGGCATCGAAGGTTCGACGTTCAGGCAGGCCAGGCCTATGCTGACGCTGACGACGCCCAGCGGCGAGTCGCGGTGCGGGAGGGCCAGCTCGACGACGCGGGCGCGCAGCCGTTCGGCATGGGCCGCTGCCATGGCCAGCGACTGGCCGGGCAGCAGCACCGTGAACTCCTCGCCGCCCAGGCGCGCGGGCAGTTCGCCGGCGCGGTGAAAGGTGTCGCGCATCAGCTGGGCGATGGTGACCAGGCAGCTGTCGCCCTGGCCGTGGCCGTGGCTGTCGTTATAGGCCTTGAAATGGTCCAGATCGACGCTGACCACGGCCAGCGGCAGGCCATTGCGCAGCGCCCGCCGTGTTTCCTCCAGCTTGACCTGATCGAAGTGACGGCGATTGGCCAGACCGGTCAGCGGGTCGGTGTGCGACAGATGCTGCAGCTCGCGGTGCATATGCTCCATCGTCAGCTGGTCGCGGCGGCGGCGCATCGAGTTGAACAGCATGTCGGCGGCCATCTGGGTGAGCTTGTCATTGAGCTCGGCCCAGCGCTGCGGCTGGCCCGACAGTGCCACCATGACGCGCGTGCTGTCGGCGCCACGGTAGGCGCACCAGGCCATCGCACGGGCGCCCTGGCGCTGCATGGCCAGGGCCTGGGCGGGGGTGGCCTCGTCCAGCCCGCGAATGCGGCAGTGGGTCCAGCCCGGCGCCAGTTCGCCGATCAGCCCCGAGGGCAACTCCTGGCCCTCCACCAGCGCCGTCGTGCCGTGGCCCGGGGCCTGGTGCACATAGCGCCACAGCAGCGGCGAGGCGCTGTCCAACTGCTCGGCCACGGCCAGGTCGCAGCGGGGGATGTGCTGCACCATCTCGCCAAGCGTGTTGCGCATCAGCTCGGCATAGGCGTCCAGCGAGACGGTCATGAAGCGGTTGGAGCTCAGCGACAGTACCTCGAGGTAGCGGGTCATCGCTTGAAGCTCCGCGGTGCGCTGGCGGAAGGCCTGGTCCAGTTCGGCCGCCTGACGTGCCAGCGCCGTCTCGTGGCGGGTGCGCTCGTCGACGTAGCGTGCGATCTCCTTTTGCAGGGTCAGGAAGCCATCGGCCACCAGGTCGATCTCGTCGCGGTGGTCGCGCGCGGGGCGCTGCAGCTGCAGCTCGGGCGGCAGTTTGCCGGGGGCCAGCGCGACGGCGAAACGGGCGATCTGCCCCATCGGCTTGAGCAGCAGGCGGCGCACCATCAAATTGTTGGCCACCCCCAGCACCAGTGTCAGCAGGCCCGAGATCAGGCCCACCTGCAGGGCAGCACGTGCCAGTTGCCAGCGCAGATAGTCCTGGTTGAAGTCAATATGCAGGCGGCCCAGGCTCTGACCCGGGGCGCCAGGGCTGGGCACGGTCAGGGTGACGCCGGCATGGTCGGGGTCCCGGTCATGCGCATCGCGCGAGCCGGCGCGGAACTGCTGGCCGGTGCCGGCCTCCAGCAGCACGTACTGCACCTGGGGCGCGGCGGCAATGTTGTCGAGCAGGCTCTGCACATGCCGGGGCTCGATATCCCACAGGCTGGACGACAGCAGCTGCAGATGGGTCTGTGCGACGCTGTGCATCTGCTCGTCAAAGGCCTTGCGCTCCTCGTGATAGACCCAGCTCATCTGCAGGGCGGCGGCGATCAACGCACACAGCAGCCCCAGCACGACCATGCGGCGGGTCAAGGCCTCGGCCAGGGAGCGGAACAGGGGCTCCCGCGACCTCATCGCATCACCTGGCCAAATCTGAAGTCATAGCGCTTGAGCCTCGGATTGAGCACCTTGCTGAACGGCCGGAAGTCTATGCCGCCAATGCCGTCGCCGAAGCGCTGCAGATAGCGCTCGGCTGTTGCCCGGTCGAACAGGGTGAACATCGGCCGGTCCAGCTCCAGGCCTTCGTCGGCAAAGTCGCGGCCGTGGTGATGGTCATACAGCATCACCAGGGCCCAGGCGCCGGCCATGAAATGGCCTCCGGCCAGCGAGCACAGGCGTCCGGCGATGCGCGCCTGCATCGCCTCGGGCGAGGTGTTGATGGCCGAGAACAGCATGTCCCGCCCAGGCTCGCGGCCGATCTGCTGGGCGGCCTCCATGGCGCCAAAGGCCATCTGGTCGCTGCCGGCCCACAGCAGCCTGGCCTGCGGGTAGCGGGCCAGCAGCCAGCCGGCCTGTTCGGCGGCCTTGTCGCGGCGCCAGTCGGCATAGACGATCTGTTCCAGCCGCACCTTGCCTGCCTGCTCGGCGACCGCGCGCTGCATGCCCTGATTGCGCAGCACCGACACTGGAGTGGACTTGTCGCCCGCGATGGCCAGCAGATGCAGCAGCCCGTCCGCGCCCAGCAGCTTGGCCCGAAGGCCCTGGGCGATCAGGGCCTTGGCGGTCAGGTAGCCGGCCTCCTCGGCATTGG
>JADMJJ010000098.1 GCA_018780645.1 Burkholderiaceae bacterium | reverse complement strand
TCACTTTGCGGGCCAAACTGCGTTCCCTTGCGAATGCTACCTCCTACCACCGAGCTTCCCCTCACGCCGACGGTAGCGTCATTAATTCCGCTTGCCTTTAGGGCAGCGTGGAGCTCTTCTGCAGCCTTCATGAACTGAACTTCACTCTCAAATCCAAGCGGAACTACCCTTGTTGAACCATTGATGGCTTCCGCGCGCAACGGCCCGGAGGGACCACGCGCTCCCAAGGCTGCCGCTCCAAATATGGCAAGGTTCATGGCCCCATCACCATAGTCACCATTCCTCACGTTCGAGCCGAATTCGTAGCCTGTGACCAAGGCTCCAGCCACAAGCGCCGGCGGGGATGCTGATGCAGCTATCACCAAGGCCTGCGAGAGGTTGCTCCCTTGCTGGACTGCGTAGCTGTTGAGTCGCGCAAGTTCACCTCTTGATAGCGACGGTGCAGAAACCGGTGCCGCTGTGCTGGCTCGAATGTGCTGCCCTGGTATGTTTGCCAGCCTTGCTCGGTAATCGGCCACCAGAGATGCATTGGTGAGCTTGCGATGCCTTGTGCCAGCATCACGGAAACTCCACTCAGGTTCATCACCTGAATCGGTGTGGCTTGCCGCCGCGTTCCGGACATCCCCCAGGCTCAGCGCAAAATGTCCCACGTAAGCCGAGTCTCCATACGCCGTCATGCTGCTCGGTCTGAAGTACTTGCGCCCCGCCTCTATCCGGTCGGTCGTGAGATTGTTGGCCCGCATGAAGTTGCCGATGGCCTGCGGATCGCTTCTGCCCAGGATGTGCGAGATGCTGTCGCCGCTGCGAGCCACCACGCCGGCCCCGTGGACACTGGCATAGTGTCCCGGATCGCTGCTGCGCTCCACTGCATGGAGCAGGCTGCGGTTGTCGCTCAAGTCCAGTTGCGGCAGAGGTTCGATGTCCGCCAAGTTCGACTGCGCCAGCGGCCTGATGTCATCTGAGCTGAACGGCGCCACAGGCATGCTGATGCCTTGCATCGTCTTGATGTTCGGGCTTGCCAGGCTCTCATCCACCGCATTGGCAACCCCTCCCCCCAGCCCACTGATAAACGCCTGCCCCACCCTGGCCCGCGTTTCCTGGCTGCTCAGCCCCAGCACCTGGCTGCTCGCCCAGCCGCCGGCCATGGCGCCTACGGTGCTTCCTGCGATCCTGCCCAGGTTCGCGCCTGCATCCTGCAGCGCCCGCCCGAAGGCGTCGCCGGCCGCATAGCCCGCAGCACCGCCGACGGTCGAGGCCGCCACTTCGCGCCAACTCCATTGCTCCTGCAGGGCCTGGCTCACGGCAGAGCCGAGGCCTGCCTTGACCGCCGCACTCCCCCATCCAGAACTGGGCATCCAGCTCGCTCCGCTCAGAGCACTACCTACTCCCGCTGTGATGCCACCGCTGAGCATCGACTGCCCCACCGCATTCCAGCTGAACCGCTTTACGTCGCCCGTGGCCATCCCCGCCAGCTGACTTGCGACAGAGCCCGCCGCCGCCGCCGTGGCGCCAACGGCCACCGCCGTGGTCACTCCCATTGCGCCCGCACCAGCCCCCATGCCTGCCGCAATCGAGCCGCCGGCCACAGTCCCCCCACCTGTGAGGGCCGACCCACCTGCGGACATCACCTCCCCAAGTGTCGCCCCAGCCTCGGACGTCAGCACGCCGGCCGTATAGACCGTCACCACCACCGCCACCACAATCATCAAGAGCGTGCCGAGACCGCCGCACCCGCCATCAGGCGTGGGCGGCGGCGGCGGCGCGGGCAGCGTCGGATCGATGTTGCCTATCACCTCGCCCGGGTTGTAGGGGCGGAAGGTGTTGGCGTTGTTGTGGATGTTCGTGACCTTGTTGGGGACCACCAGCACCTGGCCGACTGTCAGCGTCTCGCTGCCGCTCAGACCGTTGGCGTCGGCCAGCAGGTACCACATGGCCGAATCGCCCCAAACGCTTTGGGCAATCGAGCTGAGCGTATCGCCGCTGCGCACCGTGTAGCTGCCACTGGTGGCCGCCGGGTAGTTGGCGTTGATGGGCTCGTAGTTCTGATCAAAGTCCGCACTGGTCACGGGCTTGAAGTTCTTGAACTTGTCTTGCTCTTCCGCCTGGTCCTTGATGCTGATCGCCAACTGCTCGGCGTAGGACATGCGGAACTTGTCCGTCGGATCGGTCGTCACATCACCAATGCGACGGCCCGAGGCGTAGTAGTAGTGACGCTCGTAGCGCTGCACGCCCTGACTCTCATAGCGGTCCAGCACCAAGCCCTGGGCATTGCTGAAGTAGCTCAGCTTGCGGGTGCCGGTCCTGTCCTGGGTTTCGCGCAGATGGCCGTTGACGTTGTAGGCGAGTCTGGACTGCCCGGGCGCCCAGTAGGGGGCCGCTTCATTGGAGGCCTGCACCATGATGCCGGACTGTTTGGCACTGTCCCAGTACTCGTACGTGTAGGTCGTTGCGCGTGTCGTGCCGCCTCCGTGCGGCGTGAAGACTGTCTTGGTCAGCGCGCCTGAGCCCACAAGCGAGGCGTTCGCCATCAGATCGTTCTTGTCTGCTTCGTAGAAATAGTTGGTGGAGCCGTTGTTTGCGCCGCTGTCGGAGACGGTCTCCGACTGGACACGGTTGTCGTTGTCGTAAATGGTGGCCTTGGTCTGGCGCAAGGTCACGCCATTGGCTTCCCATTCCCTATACACCAGGGTGCGCCCTTCGGCATCAATGGCACGGCGCGCGCGCAGCGTGCCGTTGATGCTGGTGTCTTCCAGGAAGCCATCCGTGCTGTAGCTGTAGTCCTCCACCGTGCCATCAGCGGCCGTGCTCTTCACCCGCTGGCCGGCCTGGTTGTACTCGAGGCTGCTGCCCTGGAGGCCGCGTGTGATCCTGCCATTCGTATCGTTGACGGTGGCGCCGCGGGCCGTGAGACTGCCCTTGGTGGTGGTAAATCGATTGGCGGCGTCGTAGGTGTACCAGAGACTGTCGAGCTGGCGGAGGTCGCCGGGGCGCAAAGGATCCCAATACACGGCGGTAACAGCGCGCCGATTGCCCACGGCATCGTATTCGTAGCGCACGTCGTGGCTCTTGTAGGCCCCGTCCCAGACATGCGCCATGCGATTGAGCTCGTCGTAAGCGATGGTGCTCGATTGATACACCCAAGTGTCGGCGTTGTTGTTGCCATTCAGCTGGGCATATTGCTCATAGACTCGATTGCCCGCATCGTCGTATCCGTATCGCGAGGCCGTGTGCTCCGTCATGTCCTTGGCTTCAGCGATGAAGCCATTCAGCAGGTAGCTGTATTGGATGTGCTGGCCCTTGCTGCTGGTTTGGGAGCTCAGCTGCCCACCAGCGTTGTAGATGTAGTTGTAGCTGTTGCCACCCAGGTCAAGGTGCCAGGTCGTGCGGCCGAAGTAGTCGATCTTGTCCACCAGGCTGCGGCCATCGGCGTTGAGCGTGGTGCGCTTGAAACCCCCCAGGCTCTTTTCACCCAGGCTGATGATGGCATCGCTGCCTGCATTGGCTGCAATGAGTTGGTAGCTGTATTGGGTGTCGCGGCCCGCAGCGCTGCGCGTCTTGATGATTCGGCCCAGACTGTCATACCAGCTGCGATCGGTGAGGTTCAACGCGTCTGTATGGCTGATGCGCCGTCCCAGAGCGTCGTACTCATAGCTATCGGTCAAGGTGCCGATGTTGCCGATACCGGCGCGCAGCACATTGCGCCGCTCGACCTTGATCAAGCGACCATTGGCACTGAAGGACTGATCGACGACGGCGCCCAGTTCGTCAATCAGCTGGCGCGCATCACCAAGGATGTCGTGCCGCTGGATGCGTCGGCCCCCGTCGCCAGCCCAGAGGGTGTCGGCCTCCGCCAAGCCACCTGCGTAGTTCTGCATGCTGATATTGCCATTGGCGTCCTTGCTGACGGTCATGCGGCCCAGCAGGTCGTAGCCGAACTCGGTCTGAGGCTTGACGCGACGCACAAAGCCATTGGCCAATGTCTCGAAGGTCTCGGCGTCCTGTTTGGCGATGAGCCTGCCCAGGGCGTTGTAGCTGAGCTTGGTGCGCATGGCGTTCGCGTCAACACTGAAGGTTCCCAAGCCGGCCTTCTGGTATTGCTCCACCATTTTCTGGGCGCGATCCTGCACCCGCTGGTCGTATTCCTCGATGATTTCGCCGAAGGCGTTGTACGCCTGCAGACGCTTGACCTGGGCCGTTTGATTCAGGGCCGTGGCGTACTGCTTCAGTTTCAGGGGCTCGGTGGCACTGGTGCCAAAGGTCGCGACGCCACGCATGACCACTGGATCACGGACTTCGTCAAGGAATGGTTGGCCCGCTGCGTCCAGCACGCGCATCTCGAACTCGTAGTCCGTCGGTCCAGCGAACACCTGGCCATTGAACGGATTGGACCAGGTGTATCGCATCCTCGTAC
>JADMJJ010000103.1 GCA_018780645.1 Burkholderiaceae bacterium | reverse complement strand
GCCGCAGGCCCTGCGCCACCAGCGCGCGCACGATGGACGAGCCTATGAAGCCGGCGCCACCGAGCACCAGCACCGGTTCCCGTATCGCTGGGGTTGTCGTCATGGTGAGGTCCTGACCTCGACCTTGTCGCGCAGGTCGTAATTGAAGTAGAAGCCCATATTCCGGTACAGGGGCACGATCTTGTTGATGTACTCCTCGAAGAACTCGGCCACCTCCGCGATGCGCTTTTGCGGCACGAACACGATGTCATAGGGCCGCAGCAGGATGTCGGCCTGCACCGCCTGCTCCAGATGCCCCTGCATATCGAGCTTGATGAACACCGGCTGGCCGCTGGCCGAGTTGCGCAGCACCACCACATTGCTGCGCTCGGCACCCTTGCGGAAGCCACCGCTCTGCACGATGGCCTGCAAGGCGGTGATCGGCCCAGCGTCCAGCGCGTGGGCCGATGGCGCGTTGACCTCGCCGGAGACGAACACCCGGGCCAGCGCGTACTTGCGCAGTATCACGGTGGCCTGCGGCTGGCGCAGCGTCTTGCCATAGCGCTTGGTGAGCTCGTCGGACAGCGCCTGGGTGGACAGGCCGCTGACATTCAGTTCACCGATCAGCTGCAGCGCAATGCGGCCGTCGGGGCCGACCAGGGCCTGCTCGTTCAGCTCGGGGTTGTAGTAGAACTTGATGTCGATCTGGTCGCCGGGCTGCAGCTGGTAGCTGAGGCTGCCGCCTTCGATCTTCTTGCCATCACTGTCTAGCGCCATATAGGTGGCGGCGGGGATGGCGCGCTGGCCCACGTTCTGCGCGGTGGTGACGCAGCCGGCCAGCAGGCTGGCGGCGCTCAGCAGCAGGGCGGCGATGAGGCTTGAGGGATGTTGTGTCATGGTTCGTCGGGTTCAGCGCTCCACGCGCAGTGATTGCACCGGTCCGCGCCCGGGCAGGCGCACCAGCAGCCGGCCGCTGGCGGCATCCTGAAACCAGGCCCCTGCCTCGCCCATGGCGGCCGGGCTGGCGGCATGAGCGAGCAGCACGCCATCGGCCAGCACCCGGGCCGGTGCCTGCGGCCAGGCGCGCACCTGCACCCACCAGACGCGGCTCGTCGGTGCCTGGCTGCCGCCGGCATGGCTGATGTCCAGCTGGGCGGCGCCGGCGCTCTCGGTCCAGTTCAGCAGACTGTCCCGATAGGCGCCGCCGCGATAGGCCGTCGTCGCCCCATCATCGTCATGCAGGGTGAAGCTGGCATTGGCGCCAGGGAAGATGTCCAGCAGCAGCATCTCGTCCACCAACTGATCGGCGAACTGCCGCACCGGCCCCATGGGCACGATGCTGCCGGCCCGCACGAACATCGGCAGCTGGTGCAGCGGCGCGGCCACCTGCACCTGCTGGCCTCCGCTGTAGCGCTGGTCGGTGTGGTAGTTGTACCAGTCGGCACCGGCCGGCAGATGCAGGGCGCGTGTCGTCGCCCCCTCGGTGAACACCGGCGCCACCAGCAGCGACGGCCCCAGCAGGTACTCACCGTCCTGCGTGTGCGTGGCCGCATCGTCGGGGAAGTGGAAGAAGGTCGGCGCCAGCACCGGCTGGCTGTCGCGTTCGGCCTGCACGAACAGACCGTAGAGATAGGGCATCAGCCGGTAGCGCCATTCGATCGTCGCCTTGGCCACGGAGGTGTAGGGCTCGCCGTAGCGCCAGGGCTCGCGCAGCGGCGAGGTGTTCGTCGAGTGGTTGCGCAGCAGCGGCGTGGCCACACCGAATTGCAGCCAGCGCAGGAACAGCTCGGCATTTGGCGCGCCGAGGAAGCCGCCGACATCGGCGCCGAACAGGTTCTGGCCCGACAGGCCCATGGATGCTGCGATTTGCACCTGCACGCGCAGCGAGTCGAAGGTGGAGTCGGTGTCGCCGCTCCAGTTGGCCGCGTAGCGTTGCATGCCGGCAAAGCCGGACCGGGACACGATGAAGGGCCTGACTCCGGGCTGCGCTTCGGTCAGCGCCTCGTGCAGGGCAGCCACCTCCAGCAGCGCATAGACATTGCGCGTGGCGTACTCCAGCCGGGGCTGACCGTTGAAGTCGAAGCGGGCATAGGGCATCTGGTTCGCGGCCGGCTCGTTCAGGTCGGCCCACAGGCCGCTGACCCCGGTGGACAGAAAGTTCTTCAGCCGGGTCTTGAAGTCCGCACTAGCGGCCGGCTTGGTGAAGTCCACCCAGCTGACCTCACCCATCCAGATCGGCGTGATCAAGGGCTGGTTGTCGGGCCCGGTGGCGAGGAAACCCGCGCTGGCGTAGGTGGCCCACAGCGGATCGAACACCGTCAGCAGCGGTTCCAGAATGTTGACGCGCTGGAAGCCCATGCCGGCCATCTGCGCGTTGAAGCCCGCCGGGTCGGGGAAGGTGGCCGGGTTCCAGCTCATCGTGAACAGCCGGTCGGTGTAGTCCAGATCCAGGAAGAAGGCGTCGGCCGGGATGCTGCGGGCGCGGAACTCCTGGGCCAGACCCAGCACCTCGGCGGCACTGGCATAACCGAAATGGGCCTGCAGATAGCCCAGACTCCAGCGCGGCGGCAACGGCGTGTTGCCGGTCAAGCGGCCGAAGCCGCGGGCCACCTCGGCCGGCGTCGGCCCGGCGATCAGGTAGTAGCTCAGGCTGCCGGCCTGCGAGGCAATGCTCAGCACCTCGGTCCACTGCCGGCCCAGATCGAACTGCGTCGTCGAGGGGTTGTCGACGTAGAGGCCGTAAGTCTTGCCGTCGCGCTGGCCGTAGAAGAACGGCGTGCTCGAATACAACGGGTTGCTGAACTCGCTGTAGGCCGCCAGATCGGTATTGCGCATCAGCATCAGCCGGCCGCGCTTGTCCAGCGGGCCGCCGGCCAGGCCCAGGCCGAAGAAGCGCTCGTCCGGCGCGGTGAACTTGGCCCCTATCACCAGGCCGCTGTCGGCATCCCACAGCACGCCGCCGGGCAGATCGGCCGACAGCACCGAGCCGTCGTCGCGCATCACCACCACCTGCAGCGGGTTCTTGATGACGATAACGCTCAAGCCCCCCTGGCGCAGAAAGACCTTGCTGCCGTCGTCGAAGAAGTCCAGCGGGCCGCCGGCCGGCGTCTGGGCCAGCATCGCGCCGGTGCTCAACGCGCTGACGCCGGGCGGCGTGGCCTCGACATGCACGATGCCGCCGGCCAGGAACTCGATGCGCAGGCTGCCGCCCGGTCCGCCCAGCACCAGGCTGGCGCCGTTGGTCAGCTTTGTTGCCTGGGTCACCGGGCCAAGCGCCACCGGCACGGCCCAGACCCGGCCCATGCAGGCCAGGCAGAGCAGCAGCAGCAGGCGCGCGAGCTTCATCTCATCACCCCGTCTTCTGCATCATCACGACCAGCCAGGGATTGACCGGCGAGCCGCGCAGGAAGCCCATGCCCGGCCGCGACACCAGCCAGAACACGAAGCGTACCGGCAGGCCGAACACCATGCCCTTGACCGAGTGCTTGCTGCGGATGAAGCCCCAGTAATTCTCCACCGGCATGGCCTGGGCCGGGCCGCAGCCGGCCTGGGCGAACAGCTGCTCGTAGTCGCCCACCGAGAGCAGGAAGCGGCTGCTCGGCGGGTTGAAGCGGGGGGTGTACTGACCCGGCTTGCGGCCATGGAAGATATCGAACGGGAACCAGCGGTTCGGGCTGCTGACGATGATGTAGCCGCCGGGCTTGAGCACGCGCACCATTTCGCGCGCCATCGCGCAACGCTGCAGATGCACATCGGGGGCGGTGATGTCGGTGTCGCCGACCACGCCGACATGCGGGAACACGCAGCCGCAGAAGGCGCAGTCGAAGCTGTTGTCGTCGAAGGGCAGGTGCTTGCCGTTGGCCATCACCAGCCGCTCGGTATGGCGGCGTCGCGGCCAGACATTGCTGCGGTTGCCGCAGTCGATGCCGACGCTGTCGAAGCCGCCATCCCGCAGCAGATCGACATCGACGCCGGTGCCGCATCCCACCGACAGCAGGCGCGGCTCGCGGCCGCCCGCCAGCCCCTGGGGCCACAGCTTGCGGAACAGCGGCTGCCAGTAGTTGTTGGTCAGGTCGGCGTTGGACTGCTCCTCGTAGCGCAGCAGCGTGTCATCGCTCGGGTCGTCGAAACGCTCGCCCTCGATCAGGTCGGGAAAGCCGTCGGTGAAGGCATAGTCGCTGGCGCAGACGCGGCAGCGATAGCCCTGGGCGGTGGCGCCCAGGGCCCCATGGCAGCGCGGGCAGACCAGGCCCAGGCCCTTGATACGCCGTTCCAGCATCGCGGTATCCAACATCGTTCAGGCCCTCGGCGCAGTGAAGTAGTTGCCGGCCAGCAGCAGGCCGGCACGGGTGGCAAGACCCGCCCCCACCAGCCAGCGCAGCGGGTGCAGCCTGGACAGGCCGTAGTGCTCGCAGAAGCAGCGGAAGGCACCGCGGTGGAAGTTCAGGATGTGCCAGCGCAGCACCGGGTAAGTGCGCTTGCCGCTGCCCTTGCCCTCGTAGTGGACGATCAGCGATTGCGGGTCCAGCAGCACCGCATGGCCGGCGGCATGCATGCGGTCGCAGAACACCGCCTCGTGCCAGTAGTAGTAGTCCTCGGCAAAGCCACCGATAGCCCAGAAGTCGCGCTGGCTGACCAGCATCGCCGCGGCCGAAACCCAGTCGGCCTCGAACGGCACGCCCCGCGCCACCTCCTGCTTGCACAGATAGTCCACCACAGGCGAGGCATTGGGCAGCCAGCGGGTCAGCCAGGAGCGCCGCCCGAGGAAGGCGCTCCAGACCGACGGGAAGCGCCTGCCCGACCATTGATCGGTTCGGTCGAGGTTGAGCAGGCGGCTGCCGACCACGCCGCCGCGCGGCTCGGCGCGCAGGGTGCGCAGGGTGCGGGCGATCGCATCGTCGAGCACGATGGTGTCGTCGTTCAGGAAGTACAGGTACTCGCCCCTGGCGATGCGCGAGCCCTGGTTGGCGGCCGGGCAATAGCCGGTATTGCTGGCGTTGGCGATCACGCGCACGTCGGGGTGCTCAGCCGTGACGCGGGCCACCGAGTCGTCCTTGGAGCCGTTGTCGACGTAGATGATCTCGTAGCTGCAGTCGGGCCACTGCGCGGCCTTCAGCGAGACGATGCATTCGACGATGTAGTGGCAGGCATTGAGCCCGACCAGGACCACGGACACATCGACCCGGCCTTCGGCGGCTTGCTGCGTCATTGCGCACTCCTTTCGCTGTGATGAACTTGAATGGGCTTCTCTTCGAGCAACACGCGGTACAGCGCCCAGCTGATGCCGGCGATCAGCCACCAGCCCTTGAGCGGAAAGTGAAAGACATCGACCTGCAGGCCATAGACCGCGGTCGCCAGCATCGCCACCTGGGCGGCGACGAAGAAGTCGGCGTGCAGCAGGCCGGGCGGCCAGCGGCCCGGCACCAACTGGGCGGCGCGGCGGGCGGCGGCATACATCAGCGCAACGAAGCCGAAGAAGACGCCCCAGCCGAGCAGGCCGACCTCCATCGCCGTCATGATGTATTCGTTATGGACCGTGGTTTCCTCGGGCGCGTCGCCCTTGATGTAGAGCGGAATCACCTGCTGGTTGCCCACGCCGATGCCGGCCAGCCAGTGGTCCTGCGCCACCTGCAGGCCGGCGGCCCAGTACTCGAAACGTATGCGCAGCGTGGCCGAGCGCTCCAGGCTGTAGTTGGAGGTGTCGAGCACGCGATGCCACACCGCCTCGGGCGCCAGCGGCAGCATCGCCGCCACGGCCAGCAGGGCCACCACCACGCCGCCGGCACTGAAGCGGTACAGGCCGCGCGCACCGCACAGCAGCAGCACGGCCACGGCCAGCAGGATGGCGGCCCGCGTGTTGGTCAGGAACACGTTGTACATCGTCACCAGCAGGCCGCCACCGATCAGCACACGCCAGCCGGCGCCGCGCTGGTGCTTGAGGAAGTAGAGGAAGAACGGCAGGGTCAGTATCAGATTCATCGCATAGACGGCCGCATGCGATGTCGGGCCGGCGGCGCGGGCCGTGCTGTCCAGAGCCTCCCACTCCGAGGTGTCCACCATCACCGTCGAGAAACGGCTGGCCGTCTCGCCCAGATCGGCCTCGGACACGCCCTTGCCGAAGTGCCAGGTGAGGATGGTGAACACGCCGACGATCACCGTCGAGGTCAGCCACAGCGCCACCGCCGTCTTGGCCAGGCGCGGCGCCTGGCCGACATTGATGACCAGCCAGAAGAACAGCAGATTACCCAGAATGGCGCCACAGGCCCGCACCGTGCCCAGCTGGTGGCTGCTGTGGAACACCCCCAGCAGGGCCAGGCAGAAATAGGCGGCATACAGCCAGAAGGCACTGCCGAAGGCTATGGCGCGCCGCCGTATCAGCGCATGCAGCAGAAAGCTGCCCAGCGCCAGGGTGCCGACAATGCGCATCAGCGAGATCGTGTACATCGCGTCGTCGGCGGTGAGCCGCCCCAGGCGCTCGATCGGGATGATGAAGGCGGTCAGCATGAAGGCGATCGCCGGCCACAGCATCAGCAGCACCCCGGCGCCCAGCACCAGGGGCAGGCCCAGCAGCAGCAATGGCGAGCCGACCGCGCTGCTGCCCAGGGTCAGGGTCGCGCCGCTGAACAGGCTGCCGGCCAGCACGGCCTGCAGGCTGCGCCAGCTGCCGCTGCGATGCGTGGTCTCAGCGGGTGTCATAGAGGTAGATCCCCCCGCCCTCGGTGCCGGCATAGAGCAGGCCGGGCACAACGCTGTCGAACACCAGCGAGGTGATGTTGCGGTTGTTCAGGCCCTCGTTAATGGGGCTCCAGCTCTGGGCCCCGTCGGTGGACCGGAACACGCCCTCGGTCGTGCCCGCATACAACTCGCCCGGCCGCAGTGGATGGGCTGCCAGACACAGCAGGAAGCTGCTGCCCAGGCCGCTGGCGCCGCCGCGCCAATGGGCACCACCATCCAGGCTGCGCAGCACGCCCTGCCCCCCGGTGGCCAGATAGATCTGGCTCGCGTCGCCGCCGTCGATGGCGATGCCGGTCACGACCTTGGGTATCTCGGCGGCGATCTGCACCGTGCCGAAATGGGCCCCGCCGTCGTCGCTCCAGGCCAGGCCTGTGCCCAGGGTACCGGCCAGCACGCGCTGCGCGCCGCCACCCAGCACGCGGACCTCGGCCATATTGGCGTCGGACGCTGCGGCGCTCCAATGCGCGCCGCTGTCGGTGCTGAGGAACAGGCCCGCGCCGGCCACCGCCGCCTGCACCCGGCCCGCGTCCTTCGGGTGAGCCCACAGCGCCGTCACCGTACCGGCCGGCAGGCCCGTGGCGGCCAGGGTCCAACTGCCCGAGGCAAGCCGCCGATAGACCGTGTTGGCGGCGCTGGCATACAGGGTGCCATCGCCGCCCGCCGTGAGCAGACTGACACCGCCGGCCGGCAAGCCCTGGCCGGCCGCCGTCCAGTGCAGGCCGCCATCGTCGGAGCGATGGACGGTGCCATCGCGCACCGCAGCCCAGACCTGCCAGGGCTGGTCGGGGCTGGCCAGCACCGCGCCGACGATGCCACCCACCAGACCTTGGTTGATCGCCGCCCAGTGGGCGCCCTGATCCATGCTCAGGAACACGCCGTCGCCATTGGTGGCCGCATAAAGCAGGCCCGAGCGCGGATCGCAGCTGAGGCTCAGCACCTGGGCCGTGCCCAGGCCCGATCCGCCCGCACTCTGCCAAGCGCCCGGATCGCCCAGCGAGCTCCTGTAAATGCCGCTGCGGTTCGGCGCGCCATAGAGGCTGTCGTCGGCGCAACGGGTCAGCGCCAGCACATCGGCCGGCGGCAGGCCCTGGCCGACCGGCCGCCAGCGGCTGGCGCTGGTGTCGCTGGTCCAGACCTGGCCCCCGAAGCTGCCCAGCACCATGCGCCGCCCATCATCCGGATCGGCCGCGACGGACAGCGCATAGGACGCCCGCTGGCCCAGCTGCGCCCAGCTGTCACCGCCATCATTGCTGACGGCGATGCCGGCCGAGGTACCGACCAGCACGCGGTTCGCCGCCGGCGCCAGCACCTTGAAGACATTGCCGTCCGACAGGCCGACGCTGCTCCAGCTGGCCGCAGCATCGCGGCTGCGGAACACGCCGCCGCTGAGCGAGCCGGCGTACAGCGTGCTGGCGTCGGCAGGGTCCAGCGCCAGGCTGCGCACAAACAGGCTCATGCCGGCGTTCGCTGCCTGCCAGCTGGCACCGGCGTCGTCCGAGACCTGCACGCCCAGGTACGGTGTGCCCAGCAGCAGGCGGCCACCGGGCAGTTGGGCCAGGGCCAGCGCATTGCCGGCCACCGGTGCGGCCATCGGCGTCCAGCTGGTGCCGCCATTGCTGCTGCGGTACAGGCCCTGGCCGTCGAGCAGCGCATAAAAGCTCATGCCGCTGCCGGACAGCGCCGTCACCGGTGCGGCGGGCAGGCCGGTGCCGGCGGCCGTCCAGCTCGAGCCGCCATTGCTGCTCAGATAGACCTTGCCGACGCTACCGGCGATCAGCCGCGCGGGCTGGGCCGGGTCTATCCACAGCGCGGTCACATAGGGGTTGTCCAGGCCGGTGTTGGCCGGCGCCCATTGCAGGCCGGCCGACTCGCTCTTGCACAGGCCGCCACCGGCCGTCGCCAGATACAGCACCCAGTTGCGCTGCGGATCTGACACCAGGTCCACGGCGGCGGCGTCGCAGCCGGTCTTGCTGGGGTACCAGTTGACGCCGTCATCGGAGGTGGCATACAGCCCGCCCGCGGCGGTGATGGCATAGACGCGGCCCCAGGGCGCATGGGCCAGCCGGGTGATGCCCTCGTTGGGCAGGCCGGCGCCGGCAGCCCCAAAGCTCTTGCCACCATCGATGCTGCGCAAGACCTGACCCGCGCCGCTGCCGATATAGACGATGGGGCCACGCACCGGATCGGCGGCGACGCTGAGCACCGTCTGCACCTGGGGCAGGCCGACCGGCAGCCACTGCGCACCGTCGTCGAAGCTGCGGTACAGGCCCGAGGCGCTGGCCACCAGCTGGGTGGGCGCGCTTTCGGCGGTGCGCGAGAAGGCATTGATGCGCGTTGGCACGATGCCGTTGCTGGCCAGGGTCCAGCTGTCGCCCGCGTCGCTGCTCTTCCATACGCCGCTGGTCTCGGCCCCGGCATAGGCGGTGCTGCCCCGCACCTGCAGGTCGAACAGCGCCTCGGTGCGCGCCAGGACCGACTTCCAGGGCTTGCCACCATCGAGCGCATACAGGCCCAGATCGGTGCCGCCCAGCAGGCGCCAGCCCTGAGGGCCGTTGATCGTGGCCAGCGCGCCGACAAAAGCGTTCTGTATGCCGACATCGCCGCGTATCCAGTGGGCGCCGAAGTCGGTGGTCATCAGCATGGAGCCATGCTGACGTGCCACATGCAGTATCAGGCCGCGGCTGTCGCTGCCGACCAGGCGGCTGTCACCGGTGGTCCACTGAAACCAGGTCGGCGTGGTGTCCCAGTTGGCCAGTGCATAGACGCCGTAGACGGTGGCCACGAACAGGAAGTTGGGCACGCTTGGATGGGCCAGCACATGGGCCACCGGCAGCTTGGGCAGATTGAAGCTGAGATCGGTCCAAGTGCTCGTCCCTGGCTTGAGCTGGAACACGCCCCCCTCGGTGGCCGCATAGAGGTTGCCGGCAGCATCGAAGCTCAGGCTGGTGACCGTACCCAGGTTCTGGCCCAGTACCGCCCAAGTGAGGCCGCCATCGAGCGAGCGATAGACGCCCTGCCCCACCGTGCCCAGATAGACGTTCGAGGGCTGGCGCGCATCGAAGGCGATGGCTCGGCTGCGCACCCCGGCCAGCGCGGCGATCGGTGCCCATTGCCCGCCACCATCCTGGCTCAGGAATACGCCGGCCTGGGCGGTGGCGGCCAGCACCCGATGGGTCTGCGCCGGATCGACCGCCAGCGCCTGCACATCGAGGTCGGTCAGTCCGGCGACGATGCGGACCCAGGTCTGGCCGCTGTCGTCGGAGCGCCAGACGCCGTCCTGATAGACGCCGGCATAGACCCGGCCTATGCCCGAGGGATCGAAGGCCAGCGCGAACACCGAGCGGGCCGAGAACGGCACATTGACCGCCTTCCACGAAAAGCCCCAGTCGATGCTGCGGTACAGGCCGCCGAAATAGGTGCCGGCCAGCACCACCTGCTCGAAGTTGGGCTGGTGGGCAAAGCTCAGCACCGTGCCATAGTCGGGGCCCAGCGGGCGCCAGCTGCGCACCTGGGCCTGCAGCGAGCCGACCAGCAGCAGGCCGGTCAGCAGCAGCGCCAGGCGGTGCAGCCAGGCCTTCATGTCCGCCTCACCTTG
This sequence comes from Burkholderiaceae bacterium, assembly GCA_018780645.1. Taxonomy (GTDB): domain Bacteria; phylum Pseudomonadota; class Gammaproteobacteria; order Burkholderiales; family Burkholderiaceae_C; genus Paucibacter. The sequence goes on along the minus strand of JADMJJ010000103.1, from coordinate 17,299 downwards.
GTGCGCAGGCGGCCCAGGAACAGCGCCTTGTCGGCCGCGCCGAGATCCCGCTCATCGCGAATCGTCTGGTTCAGATACTCGAGGAACAGGGCCAGCGCCAGCCCCACCAGCAGGCCCAGCGGCAGGGCCAGGCCGACCATCAGCAGCTTGCGCGGTGACACCGCCTCGATAGGCCGCTCGGCCTGGTTGAGCACGGCGATATTGGACACACGCCGCAGGTCCAGCGCCTCAGACACGCGGGCCTCCTCGCTGCGCTTGGCATAGGTCTGGAAGGTCTGCAGGGCCACCGCGCGATCGCGCTCGATGCGCTCGAGCTCCGACTCGGCACGGTTCAGCGCGCGCAGCCGCGTCTCTATGCCGGCGGCCACCGTGCGGCGCTCGGTCTGCTGCGCCTCGATGGACTGACGAAGCGTGGCCTCGATCTGGGCCACCTCGCGGTCCACCCGCTGCACCGCCTCGGCATCATCCCTGAAGCGCTGCAGCAGCTCGGTGCGGCGTATGCGCAGCTCGGTGAGCTTGGCGCGCAGCTGCTCGTGGTTGGGTTGCGAGCTGAGGCGTGCCAGCACCGCCGCATCGGTGGCGGGCACCGCGCCCGCGGGCAGGCGCAGCAGCCTCATCTCGCCCTCGTCGCTCTGCGCCTCCTTGCTCAGCAGCTGCAGGCGGCCGAGCAGCAGCGAACGCTCCTCGCCAATGGTCGAAATCTGCTGGCCCTCGCGCAGCTGCAGGCGGCTGGCGTCCAGCAGCCTGAGCTGTTCACGCAGGGTCTGCAGCTGCTCGTCGAAGAAGCTGCTCATGCCGCGCTCGCGTCGCACCTCGACGCGCTTCTCAAGGTAGAGCTTGACCACCATGTCGACCACCTGCATGGCCAGATCGGCCGAGGGCAGGCGGGCGGCGATGGAGATCACGTCGGAGTCCTTCTCGCGCTCGACCCGCAGCGCCTTCTGCACCAGCGTCACCGCCTCCTCGCGTTCGCTCAGGCGCGGGCGCAGGTTCAGCAGGATGCTCAGTTCCTTGAACTGGGCCTTGGTCCAGCGCACCACGCGCCGCAGCTCGTACTTCACTTTCTGGAACAGGGTCTGCGGCGGCGGCGGCGCCATCTTGAAGGCCGCCGGGCCCAGGGCATCGACCGCGGCCTCCAGCTGCGAGCGTGCGCTGAGCATCTGGATCTCGGAGTTGATGTCCTCCTTGCGCACGCCGTTGGAGATCAGCCCGCCCTTCTCCACCGACACCGGCACCTCGACGTTCTCACGGCCCAGCTTGACCAGCAGCCGCGCGGTGGACTCGTACTCCTCGCTGACGAACTGCATCGCGCCATAGGTCGTCAGCACGGCGCCCAGGGTGGTGGCGACGATCAGCCAGCGGTGATAGTCCAGCGCCCGTACCAGATCGGCCACGAAGGCCGAGCCCAGCTGCATCACCTGATCGACATCGTGGTCCGAATGGCTCATATGGTCGCTGTCCCTGCGGGCAGGCCCTGCCTCGCCCAGTTCCAGGCGCAGGCCTGCATCAAGCCCAGCTTGAGCAGGCGTGCGCCGCCCGACACCCAGGCGGCACCGACGGCACCGGCAGCGGGTATGGCGAAATAGTAAGCCGCCAGCAGCAGCGGCAGGGTGTAAAGATCGAGCTTGAAGATGAAATCGGGCTTGACGAACATCAGATAGGGGATGGCGACCGGAAAGGCGCACATCGCGGCCAGCGAACCGACCAGCAGGAACACCAGCACCTCGGCCGAGCCGGCATAGCCCTTGGGCAGCCAGGCGGCACCGAAGTACAGCAGACTCAAGCCCGACAGCAGCACCAGCAGTGCCAGCGCCAGCAGGCCGCCCTGCACCCGGGCCATCAGGCTCGGCAAGGTGCCGGCGTGGCTGGCAGGCGCCACCTTGGGGCTGACGACCACGGCCAGATAGGTGCCCAGCAGCTCGGGAATCTGCGCAAACACCTGGGCCGCGGCGAACAGGCCCACCTGCTCCAGGGTCGAGTACTGGGTCAGCAGCAGCAGGTCGGCGCGCGAAAGCAGCGCCGAGAACGCAAAGGTGACGAACATCCAGTGCAGGGCATGGGCCAGCTCGCGGCCCTCGCGTCGCGGCAGCAGGCCCTGGCGCGGCAACCGGGGCCGCACCAGCCACGCGGCCCCGAGCAGTGCGGTCAATGTGCACAGCCCGGCCACGGTCATCAGCACCTGGGCCGAGGGCTGCAGCCACAGCAGCACGGCAGCAATGCCGCCCACCCGCAGCGCCTGGGCCAGCAGTTCCAGCCCGGCATAGGCGCCGAAGCGCTGTTGCAGCTGAAGACTGAGAAAGGCCGAGCGCAGCAGCAGCACGCCACCGGCCACGGCCAGGGCCAGCACCAGCAGCTGCGGCTCAGGACGCTTGAACAGCGCGGCGGACAGCGGTCCGGCCAGCGCAAGGGCTACGCTGACCAAGGCCAGGCTGGCCGCCAGCTTGACGGCCACACCCCAGCGCTCGACGGCGGCGGCGCGGGGCAGATCGTGCAGGCGATGGACCGAGGCCAGCTTGACCACGCTCATGTCTATGGCCGAGCCCAGCACGCCATCGGCCAGGGCCACCAGGGTCAGGCAGATCGCATAGGCCCCGAAGTCGGCGGGGGCCATATGGGTCAGCAGAATGCTGTTCAGCACCACCGTCAGCACACCGCCCAAGCCCTTGGGCAGGGCCACACAGGCCGTTTGTTGCAAAGACTTTTTCATGGTGTAAAGGTCTTTGCCACGCATGCCGCTGCGGCGTTACAGTGGTCGCCTCTTTGCAGTACGCGGCCCTCGGGCTCCCGCATGCCATGAAGCAATTGCAGCGATTTGCGGTTCTTGCCTGCGCGCTGGTCGCGCTGACGACAGCTCCCGCCGGCGCCCGTCCCCTGTACGGATTTACGCCCTTTCCCTACGACTCCACCGATGAGGCGGTGACCCGCACGCTGGACATCGTGCGCAACAATGCCAATGTCCATGCCCTGCATCTGGACGACGGCATTCCCTGGGACGAGTTGCTCGACGCCAAGCCAAACCCGAAGCGGGTGCAGCGCGAATGGGACGACTGGACCCGCGTCATACCCACCGGCCGCCCGGTCTATCTGGCCTTGGCGCCGCTGGCCAAGGACCGCAAGAGCCTGGCGCCGACCAAGGGCGAGGCCGGCACCAGCAGCTCCCTGCCCTGGAGCCTGAAGCTTGCGCGGCTGGACGACGACAAGGTCAAGGCCGCCTATCTCGAATACGCCCGCCGCGCGGTCAAGCAGTTCCGCCCCAGCTACCTGAACCTGGGCATAGAGGCCGGCGAGCTGGCCGCACGCGACCCCAAGCGCTGGCCGCAGTTCGAGGCCCTGTACCGCCATGTGTCCCAGGCCTTGAAGCGCGACAACCCGCGGCTGCAGATCGGCATCTCGTTTGGCCTGCAGTCGCTGATGAAGCCCGGCGTGGCCGAGCTGGCCAAGCAGCTGGTGGACGCCAGCGACTATCTGGGCCTGAGCTTCTACCCCCATATGTCGCCCTTCGCCGAGAAGTTCGGCGACCCGCCGCTTGGCGAGCGCGAGCAGGCCTGGCGCGCGCCGCTGGACTGGGTGCAGCGCTACACCAACAAGCCCATCGCCCTGTGCGAGACCGGCTACTCCAGCGCCAATGCCGAGCTGCCCGCCTACAGCCTGAAAATCAAGGGCGATCCGATGCTGCAGGCCAGCTATGTGCGCGAACTGGCCCAGCTGGCCGAACGCGACAACTACCTGTTCATCGTCTGGTTCCTGGCCGTGGACTACGACCGTCTGTACGAACGCATGAGCGGCACGCCGGACAATGAAGTCAATCTGCTGTGGCGCAATATCGGCCTGTGGAGCGGCGACATCAAGGCCAAGCCCGGCTGGGCCGAATGGCAGAACGCGCTGGCCGGCCGCATCGAGCCGCTGGCGGCGAAGACCAGCACCGTTGGCAGCGCCCTGGCGCCGGCGGCGATCACGGCCACCGAGATCGGCTTCAGCTCGGCCAAGCAGCTGTTCCTGACCGGCCCTGGCGGCAAGGCCACCTTGGAGCCCGACGCCGGCATGCGCTGGACCTTCGACTACAAGGGCACGGAGTGGGCCTGGGCCACGCGCGACATCGGCACGCGGCTGAACACCACGGCCAAGCGCATGAGCTTGCGCCTGCGCAGCGACCGACCGGGCCCGCTGTTCGTCCAGGTGGAGCTGGCCGACGGCCAGACCTTCTTCACCCAGATCGAGCCGCGCAGTGCCTGGAGCGACTTCAGCATGGATCTGACCCAGTTGAAGGCCGACCCGGCCAAGAAGCGTGACGGGGTGCTGGCGCCCGAACGCATCACCAAGCTGCTGATCGCCGACGCCGGCGCGCAGAACAAGGCGCGGGGGCAGCGCAATGTCTGGATTGCGCGCTGGGCCTTTGAGTAGCCGGGGCTTGCGCATCGACGTATCCATTCAGGCCAGGGCCGCCTGGCGATAGACGGCCAGGGTTTCAAGCGCCGTCTTGTCCCAGCTGAAGCGCCGGGCATTGCGCAGGCCGCGTTCGCGCAGTTCGGCGCGCAGCGCCTCGTCCTGCCACAGCTTCAGCATCGCCGCGGCAATGTCCTCGACACGGTAGGGATCGACCAGCAGTGCGGCGTCGCCCGAGACCTCGGGCAGCGAGGACAGGTTCGAGGTGATGACCGGCGTGCCGCAGGCCATCGCCTCTATTACCGGAATGCCGAAGCCCTCCCACAGCGAGGGAAACAGAAACATCTGCGCCGCGCCGTAGAGCAGCGGCAGATCGGCATCGGGCACATAGCCCATCTCGACCACATGCTCACGCAGTCCAAGGCCGTCCAGCGTCTCGTCAATGCCCTGGGTCATCGGCGAGCGGCGCCCGGCCAGCACCAGCTTGACCGGCTCGCGGGCCTCGCGGCGGAACTGATCGAAGGCCTGCAGCAGGCGCACGATGTTCTTGCGCGATTCGATCTTGCCCAGGTACAGCAGAAAGGGCTCGTGCAGGCCGTAGCGCTCGGCCACCAGCCGGCGCGCCAAGGCCGCGTCCTGCGGCTGATACTGGGCGCCGACGCCGTTGTAGACCACGTGCATGCGGCTGCGGTCGAGCTTGAAGCGCTCGGCCGTCAGCTCGCGCGTGCACTCGGACACGCAGATCGTCCGCGCCGCCGACCTCAGGCCTTTGATCAGCAGGGCATTCAGGCGCAGCAATATGCCCGGCGCATAGAACTCCGGGTGGTTGAAGGTGCTGAAGCAGTGGTGGGTGAAGACATAGGGCTTGGGCGAATAGGGCGGCGGCGTGAACGGCGCATGCAGCAGGTCGATGCGGTGGCGCAGCAGAGCCAGCGGCAGGGACACGGCCGTGCTGATCAGCCGCAGCTTCGGCGCCAGCACCTGGTGCTGCAGGCGCTCGCCCGGCGGCGGCAGCAGCGAGGGCGCGCCGTCGTCCAGGCAGAAGGTGCGGTAGTGGTTGTCCGGGTCCAGCCGCGCCAGGCCCTCGACCAGGCAGCGCTCATAGGTCTCCGGCCCGCCCGCCTGGCGACCGGTCATCACCAGGAACAGGCCGATGTTCAGCATGCCGCCAGCTCCCGGTAGGTGGCCTCTACACGCTTCACGGCGGTCCGCAGCGAATAGTCGTTCTCGATGAAGTGCCGGGCCCGCGCGCCATAGTCGCGGGCGCGTTGCGGCTCGTCCATCAGCCCCTGCACCGCGTCGGCAAACAGGGCATGCTGCAGGCCCGGCACCAGCACGCCGTTGCGGCCGTGGTCCAGGATTTCGGGCAGGCCGCCGACCTGCGAGGCGACGATGGGCAGGCCCGCGGCCATGCCCTCGCAGATGGCCAGCGGCACGCCCTCGATATAGGCCGGATGAACCTGGATATCGGCCAGCGCCAGCAGCTCGGGCAGGTTCACCACAAAGCCCAGCAGGCGCACCCGGTGGCCTATGCGCAGCCGCTCGACGGCGTCGCGAATCTCGTCCTCCAGCGGCCCCACGCCGGCCAGCCACAGCCAGGTGTCGGGCCGCTGCTCCAGCAGCAGCGCAAAGCTCTCAAGCAGGAACACATGGGCCTTCTCGGGATAGAAGCGGGCCACATTGATCAGAACCGTGTCCCCGTCGCGCGCCCCCTGCTCGGCCCGCAGCTGGCGGCGGCGCTGCGGCTCGAGTTCGAGGCGATGGGTCTCGAAGCCGCAGATCAAGGTGCTGATGTCCTCCGCCCTGAAGCCGCGCTTGAGCGTCTCGTCACGGGTGTTCTCGCAATGCGCGGTGACGCGGTCGAACCAGCGCATCGCCTGCGCATCTATCCACTGGAGCAGATTGCGCTTCCAGTCGAAATCGAACCAGACATAGGCGGTGGTGATGGTCTTGACCGGCGCCATCCGTGCGGCCACCACGGTGACCAGATCGGCATAGCAGTTGTGGGCGTGGACGATGTCCACCTGCCTCGCGCGCACCATCTGCGCGAGCAGCCGCGCCGCGCGCCACACCGGCTTGCGCCGGTTCCAGGGGATCTTGCCGACCTCGAAGCCGAGGCGCTCGGCGGCCTCGACAAAGGGCTTCTCGGTCTCGCCCGGATTGGCGAAGCAGACCAGGTGCACCTCGAACTGCGAGCGGTCCAGCGAACGCAGCCAGTTCAGCACGGCGGTCTCGACGCCGCCATAGGCCATGGTGTGAATCACATGCATGACCCGCAGCTTGCGCGCCACCTCGGGGCCGGCCTTCATGTCCATCAAGCCCTCCTCCGCTCCGCCCGGCCCGCGGCGCTGGCCAGCACGATGCCCGACAGGCCCACCTTGAGCCCCTGCAGCAGGCGCTGCAGATCGCGCAACTCGCTCTTCTGCGAATGCCCGGCCCGCAGCACGGTGACCACGCCATCGCATCGCGAGGCCACCACGGCCGCCTCCGGATGATGCAGGACCTGGCCCAGATTGACCAGCACGTAGCGGTAGCGTTGCCGGCAGGCCTGCAGGCGCTCGCCGGCCTCGGGCGACATGCTCAGCGAGACAAAATCGCCTTCCACCTGCCCGGCCGGCATCAGGCTCAGTGCGGCGATGGCCGTGGCCTGTGCAGGGCCCGCCGCCTCGTCCAGACGGATGCGCTCCATCCAGCCCGGCGCGGCCTCGGTGCCCAGGACCAGATGCAGCGACGGGCTGCGCAGATTGGCGTCGATCAGCAAGACCTGGCCCTGCTCCATCACCGCCAGCGCCACGGCCAGCTCGACGGCGGCCTGTGCCGCGTCGTCGGCCAGGGTGCCGGTGATGCCGATCACATTGCTTGCCGCCGGGTGAAGCACCTTGAGCCGCGCTGCGAGACGGATGCCATCCTCGGACAGCGGCAGATCGCTGCCGCTGACATGGCGCAGCACGGCTGTGATCTGCTCGCGGGTGAGCAGACCCTTTTCCATCAGCAGCGCACCGATCTGGCCGGCCGAGCCGGCGCTCTGGCGCTGCCGCTCCTGCTCGCTCAGGGCGACACTGACAGCGTCGGCGCTGACATAGCCCAGGCGCACGGCAGCATCGCCGAACCGGGGTTTGGTAGGGTGGTCGCTCATCAGGTTTCTCCCAACATTCTTATTCTGCTTCGACCCATCCCTCAGGACTTGCTGCGGTGCAGCTGGATGGGCTCGCCCTCGGGTCGTCGTCGCGGCCTGGCCTTGGACGGGTGGTAGGCAAAGATGTCGCAGGTGTCGCAGACGGTGGGCTTGCGGCCCTGCAGCACCTCGGGCGAGAACAGCGAACGCGCCGACTGGTACTTCTCGCTGTTCCACAGCCGCGGCAGGTCTATGCCCTGCTCCGGGTCGAGCTGGCCGAAATCGCGGTTCTTGCGATAGACCACGCAGCAGGGCGAGATGCCGCCATCCGGATTGACCACCATAGAGCGGTAGAGATAGAAGCAGGGCCCCGGCTTGCCGGCTTGGCCGAACTGCTGCTCGGTGCCGTCACTGTCCTTGCGGCCCTTGACGCTCTCCGGGTACCAGATGTCGGCCACCTCCTGGCGGTTGCGGAACTCGAAGGGCATGCCAACCGGGATGAAGCGGATCAGGTCCACACCTATCTTCTTGGCCATCGCCTCGGCCTGGGCCACCTCGTGCTCGTTGGGCTTCATCACGATGTACTGCCACTCGACCACCGGCGTCTTCTTGCCCCGCGCATTGCGCCGGCGTATCAGCTCGGTCATGTTGGCCAGCACACGGTCGAAGTCGCCACGGATGCGGTACTTGGAGTAGGTCTCCGGCGTTGCGCCGTCCAGCGACACGACCAGATACTCCAGGCCGCTGTCGATCAGCTGGTCAAGGTCGTCCGAGGTCGGTATGACCATGTTCGAACTGAGGTTGGTGCCGACATTGCGCGACTGCGCATAGTCGATCATGCGGAACACGTCCTTGTTGATCAGCGACTCGCCCCAGTTGTGCAGATAGGCCTCGAACAGATAGGGTGCGTGCGGATCGAAGTAGTGTTTGAAATGCTCGAACGACAGCATCGACTGCTCGCGCCCCAGATCGTTCAGCCCGGTGGGGCACAGCGGGCAACGCAGATTGCAGAAGTTGCAGGGGTCGATGATCAGCAGGTAGGGGTGGCTGGCCACCTGTATGCGCTTGCGCATGCGCTCGTACTCGACCCGCGCCAGATTGGCCCATTTGCCCGGCGTGCCATGCTGCACCACCGAGCGAAGATGCCTCGCATTGCGCGTGTATTGCGGGATCTTCTGCAGCAACCGGTCCGCCAGCGACATCGTCATACCTCTTCCGCCAGACGCGGCGCTGTATGCGCCGATTCGCGCGCCGCCTTGAGAAACTCCGCCGTGCGCGCGATGCCGTCTTCCAGCGAGGTGCGCGGCGTCCAGCCCAGAGCCTGCGAGATCTCGGCGTTGTCGCACCAGCTGCGGAAGGTCTCGGTGGGCCGCACGCAGGTCGGTCGGCACACCACCTTCTGCTCGCCACCCATCAGGCCCACGGCCAGCTCGGCCAGCGCCTGCACGGTGATCTCGCGGCCGCCGCCGAGCGGCAGCACACGGCCGCTGAGCGCCTGGCAGTGCTCGGCGGCGGCGATGAAGGCATCGACCGTGTCATCGATATAGAGCGGGTCGCGGGTCTGCGAGCCACCGTCCAGCCCGATCTCCGGCGCACCGGCCTCTATCGCGTTGAGCAGGAAGGTGAACAGATTGAAGCCCTGGCCGGGGCCATAGACCAGGGTCGGCCGCAGGCAGACGGCCTGCAGCCCATGCACCCGGCGATAGACATCGACCAGGCCCCATCCCGCCAGCTTGGATACCGCATAGGTGGACAGCGGCTGCAGCGGCTGCTCGCTGCGGTAGGGCACATTGCCGTTGCCGTAGACCTTGACCGAGTCGCTGTAGACCAGGGAGACGGCGGGCAACTCGCGCAGCGCCTCCAGCAGATGGCTCAGCGCCGTCACATTGGTGGCCAGCACGGCCGCGGTCTGCCGGCCGTCCTCGCGTCCGTCGGGATGGGCCGCCAGGTGGATGACGACCTGCGGCCGCAGGTTGAGCACGGTTTCGCGCGTCTGCTCCGGGTCGCGCAGATCGCAGGCCACAAAGCTGCTGGCGCCGCCAAGCTGCTGGCGCAGTCGGCCGGGGCTGCGCGCCAGGCCGCTGGTGTGCGCGTCCAGCTCGTTCAGCCTATGGACCAGATGGCTGCCGATGAAGCCGCTGGCGCCGGTGACGAGCACGCGCTTGCCAGCCAGGGTGCTGCGATGGTTGAGATTGGCGCTCATATCAGAAGGCTCCGTCGTGCATCAGAACCTTCTGCAAGGTCTTCACCAGCACTTTCAGGTCGTAGCGAAAGGAGTGCTGCCGCACATAGTCCAGGTCGTAGGCCACCGTGTCGGTGAACTTGAGCCGCCCCCGGCCAGAGATCTGCGCCGGCCCGGTGACGCCGGGTCGCACGCTGAACTTCATCAGCATCTCACCGTGGTAGTAGCGCAGCATCTCGGGAATCTCGGGCCGTGGGCCGACCAGGGCCATGTCGCCGGTCAGCACGTTCCAGAAATTGGGCAGCTCATCGAGGCTTGACTTGCGCAGCCAGACACCACAACGGGTGACGCGCGGGTCGTTGTCGATCTTGAACTTCAGATCGGCCAATTCCTCATGGCTGTACTGGTAGGCGTAGAGCTCGGGAAAGCGCTGCCGGGCATCGGCATGCAGGGTACGGAACTTGACGAAGGTGAAGGGCTTGCCGTTCTTGCCCAGCCGCTGCTGGAAGAACAGCACCGGCCCCGGCCCATCCATGCGGATGATCAGCGCAATCAGCAGCATCAGCGGCGCGGTCAACACCAGCACCACGGCGGCAAAGGTGATCTCGAACAGGCGGTGAGCCAGGCTCGGATCGGAACCCGCGAGAACGGGAATTGGCGTGGCTGTGGGCGCGTCTCGGCCCTCGGCACTGTTGGAGTAAGCGGCAGCGTCGGTCACGGTGGTTCCCCTCATGTTTCGTTCCAAAGGTGGTTCGGGTACAAGCTGAACGGCCTTCGGCGCGAAAGCTCGCGCCAAGCACGGGCGGGCTAGACTCGCTGGGGGGCGCGAGTCAAGTCATCCAGACGCTGACGCTGCCGGGCACGGCTCTGCGCAGTCCAACCCAGCGCTGCCAAGCCCAGACCCAGCATCAGCCAGGAGGCAGGCTCGGGCACCGGCGCAAAGGTCAGATTGAACGCGGCCTGATCGGCAGTGAAGGGATTGCCGACCACATAGACGGCGGTCTTCGCATAGTCGGTGGCCGAAGTGCGCAGGAACACGAACAGCGACCCGGAACCGGCTTGCACCGGTGGACCCATGATGAAATCGATCACACCGGTCGGTGCAGCGGCGGGATTGAACACCAGGGCCGCGTAGGGGAAGGACGACCCGAGGCCGTCGATGCGGAAGTCCGCGTCAGTCAGATGGCTGTAGCCGAAGTCCCGGACCATGAACTCGGGCACCGTGCCCAGCGATTGCGCGTCCACCTCGATGCGCCAGTAGAAGTCCAGCGTGCCGGCAACATCCTCGCGCACCACCCGGCTCTGCACCGTACCGGACACCGAGCCATAGGAGAAGGACTGGACGTCATCCGCGAGAACCGTGCCTGCCAGCTCGGGGCGAAGCGCCGAAGTGGTGCCAGGCAGCATGGTGACCAGAAAAGGCTCTGCAGCGAAGGTCGTATTGAGCGGCACCGCCTGGGCCGTCCCTGCCAAAACCAGAGAGAAGGCGGCGGCTGCAACCGTGGATAGGAGCTTGAGCATCATCAAAAACCTCCGGTGGTGGACAGGACCAACGTTTTGATGATGACCGACAGGCTTGAGGAGCCATACCCCTAGAACTAGGTTGTTTTTGCCATTTCAGGGCCGGCAATACGCCATTTGGCCCCCTGCATTCGGGGGGGCGGTGGCCCTCATCGAGCGGCGGCGGCCAGAAACACCCGGTCCAGTTCGGCCAGCCAGGGTGCCTTCTGCTCCCGGGTGGCGAAGCTCGCCTCCAGGCTGTTGCGCAGCAGCTGGTAGGCGTGGCGGGCGCCCAGCGCCGGCAGGGCCTCGAAGGTCTCGACCAGATTCCGGTTCAGATAGCCGCCGAAGTAGGCCGGATCGTCGGAGTTGACGGTGGCCTTGAGCCCCAGGTCCAGCAGGGTGGCGAGGTTGTGCCGGGGCAGGCTGTCGAACACGCACAGCTTGATGTTGGAGAACGGACAGACGGTCAGCGGCATCTGCAACTCCACCAGACGCCGCACCAGCGCGGGGTCTTCGACGCAGCGCACACCATGGTCGATGCGCTCGACCTTGAGCACATCGAGGGCGCTCCAGATGTACTCGGGCGGGCCCTCCTCGCCGGCGTGGGCGACGAGGTGCAGTCCCTGTGCCGCGGCCTTGGCAAACACCCGGGCGAAGTTTTCCGGTGGATGGCCGCGCTCGCTGCTGTCCAGGCCCACGCCGATGAACAGATCGCGGTAGGGCAAGGCGGCGTCCAGGGTGGCCAGCGCGTCTTCCTCGCTGAGGTGGCGCAGAAAGCACAGGATCAGCTGCGCACGCAGGCCCAGCTCTTTCTCGGCCCGCTGGGCTGCGCTGTGCAGACCGTTGATCACCGTGGCCATGGCAATGCCGCGCGCCGTATGCGTCTGCGGGTCGAAGAAGATTTCGGTGTTGACGATATGGTCGGCCGCGGCGCGCTGCAGATAGGCCCAGGCCATGTCGTGGAAGTCGGCTTCGGTGATCAGCACGCTGGCACCGGCGTAGTAGATGTCCAGAAAGCTCTGCAGATCGGTAAAGGCATAGGCCGCGCGCAGCCCCTCGACGTCGGCATAGGGAAGAGACACCCCATTGCGCTGCGCCAGCTCGAAGATCAGCTCGGGCTCCAGCGAGCCCTCGATATGCATATGCAGTTCGGCCTTGGGTGCGGCGCGCAGCAGCGCCGGCAGTTGGGCGCGGTCTATGTGGTCGAAGTTGATGCTGCTGCTCATGGGATGGCCGATCTCAAGAAGTAATGAAAAGGGCCGCCCGGCCATCGCCGGGCGGCCCGTCTGCCCAGGCTTATTTGCTACTCGGAACCTTGCCTTCCACGCCCTTGACGTAGAAGCCGATGCCGGACAGGAACTTGTCGTCGGCAACCTCGTCCTTCTTCAGCACTTCCTTGCCGTCCGAGCCCACCATGGGGCCCTTCCAGATGACGTAGCTGCCGTCCGCCAGACCGGCCTTGACCTTGGCGACTGCCTCCTTGGCATCGGCCGGCACGGCCTCGGCGATGGAGACGATGTCGATCGCGCCTTCCTTGACACCCCACCAGTTGTGCTGGTTGCCGGCCCACTTGCCGTCCAGTGCCTCGCGCACCGCCTTGATGTAGTACGGGCCCCAGTTGATCACGGCCGAGGCCAGGTGGGCCTTGGGGCCGTAGGCGGTCATGTCGCTGTCCCAGCCGAAAGCGTACTTGCCGTTCTTCTCGGCGGTCTGCAGCACGGCCGAGGAGTCGGTGTTCTGCATCAGCACGTCGGCACCGCCATTGATCAGGCTTTGCGCGGCCTCGGTTTCCTTGGGCGGGTTGAACCATTCGTTGACCCAGACCACCTTGGTCTTGATCTTGGGGTTGGTGCTCTGCGCGCCCAAGGTGAAGGCATTGATATTGCGGATCACCTCGGGAATGGGGATGGAGCCGACCACGCCCAGCACATTGCTCTTGGTCATCTTGCCGGCGATCACACCGGCCATGTAGGCGCCCTCGTAGGTGCGCGAGTCGTAGGTGCGCAGGTTGTCGGCCTGCTTGTAGCCGGTGGCATGCTCGAACTTCACATCCTTGGCGTCCGGCGCCGTCTTCATCATCGGCTCCATATAACCAAAGGTGGTGCCGAAGATCAGCTTGTTGCCCTGGCCCACCATATCGCGGAACACGCGCTCGGCGTCAGCCGCCTCGGGCACCTTCTCGACAAAGCTGGTGACGACCTTGTCGCCAAATTCCTTCTCGACCGCCTTGCGTGCATTGTCATGGGCGAAGGTCCAGCCGCCATCGCCCACCGGGCCCACATAGGCGAAGGCGATCTTCAGCGGCTCGGGCTTGGGGGCGGCGGCCGAAGCCGGGGCTGCAGGCGCCGGTGCTGCGGCCTCTTCCTTCTTGCCGCAGCCGACCAGGGCGGCGGTGACGGCCAGGGTGGACCAGCCGGCAAGCTTGAGCAGATGGCGCTTGGATGGGGATGTCATGGAGGCTCCGAAAGTGGGTGGGAGGAAACTGGAATTATGAGCAGGAATCGTGCCGCGCCAACGGTCACAAGGAAACGCCGGGCCGCCCCAAGTTTCCTTGCTCCCCCTCGGGGGGGCGGACGCAGCGAAGCGGCGGCCTAGGGGGGCACTCATGCACCAGGGAAGAAGGGCTTGCCAAGCGAGGCCGGCATATTGACGCGTATGAAACCGGCGTTGCGCGAAATCAGCACCAGCACGACGATGGTCGAGACATAGGGCAGCATGCTCAGCAGCTGGCTGGCGACCTCGACGCCCTGGCCCTGCAGATGGAACTGCAGCATGGTCACGCCGCCGAACAGATAGGCGCCCAGCAGCACCCGCGCCGGGCGCCAGGTAGCGAAGGTGGTCAGCGCCAGCGCGATCCAGCCCTTGCCGGCAATCATGCCCTCGACCCATAGCGAGGTGTAGATCACCGACACGTACGCGCCGGCCACACCGCACAGCGCGCCGCCCACCATCACAGCGGCCAGCCGGATGCGGCGCACCGGATAACCCAGCGCATGGGCCGATTCGGGCGACTCGCCGACCGCCCGCAGCACCAGGCCCGCTCGCGATCGGTAGAGGAACCAGGCCAGTCCTGCGGCCAGGAAGATGGCGAAATAGACCATCGGGTGCTGTTTGAACAGCGCCGAGCCGAGGAAGGGAAGATCCGACAGCAACGGTATCTCGAAGCGCGCCCGCTCGGTCAGCTTCTCCTGCGCGTAGCGGATGCCGACAAAGGCAGAGAAGCCTGCGCCGAACAGGCTCAGCGCCAGGCCGGCCGCGTACTGGTTGGTATTGAGCCAGATCACCAGCACGCCGAAGACCATGGCCATCAGCGCGCCCGCCCCGGCCCCGGCCGCAAAGGCCAGCCAGTCATTGCCGGTGTGCACGGCGGTGGCAAAGCCGGCAATCGCCGCCACCAGCATCAGCCCTTCGGCGCCCAGATTGACGATGCCGGCGCGCTCGTTGATCAAGAGCCCCAGGCCGGCGATGGCCAGCACGGTGCCCGCATTCAGCGTAGCCGCCAGCAGCAAAGCGATGCCTTCCATCAGGCGGCTCCCGAAACAGTGGCTGCGGCGGGCCTGGCAGCCCAGCGCAACCGGTAGTGGATCAAGGTATCGCAGGCCAGCAGGGTGAACAGCAGCAGGCCCTGGAACACCCCGGTCAGCGATTTTGGCAGGCCCAGGCGCGACTGCGCCAGCTCGCCGCCGATATAGAACATGCTCATCAGGATGGCCGAGAACACGATGCCAACCGGATGCAGCCGCCCGACGAAGGCGACGATGATGGCCGCGAAGCCATAGCCGGCCGGCACGTACGGCGTCAGCTGGCCCAGCGGCCCGGCGGCCTCCAGCCCACCGGCCAGGCCCGCCATGCCGCCCGACAGCAGCAGCGCCGTCCACAGCGCGCGCCGCGAGGAGAAGCCCGCATAGCGGGCCGCGGCAGGCGCCAGCCCGCCCACCTGCAGCTGAAACCCCATATAGGTGCGGAACAGCAGCACCCAGAACATCAGCACCGAAGCCAGTGCGATCAGCACGCCGATATTGACCCGCCAGCCATCGACCAGGCGCGGGATCTTGGTCACGGCCAGGAACGTGATCGTCTGCGGGAAGTTGTAGCCCTTGGGGTCTTTCCAGGGCCCGTAGACCAGATAGCCCAGCAGCTGCTCGGCCACATAGACCAGCATCAGGCTGACCAGGATCTCGTTCGCATTGAAACGGTCGCGCAGCAGCGCGGTGATGCCGGCCCAGGCCATGCCGCCCAGGGCGCCGGCCAGCAGTATCGCCACCACGATCAGCCGGCTCGAGCTGGCATCGGCCTGCATCGCCACCCAGCCGGCGCAACAGGCGCCGACGATGAACTGACCCTCGGCGCCGATATTCCAGACGTTGGAGCGGAAGCACACGGCCAGGCCCAGCGCGATCAGCACCAGCGGCGTGGCCTTGACGCCCAGCTCCGACCAGGCATAGGCCGACTTGATCGGCTCCCAGAAGAACATCTGCAGGCCGCGCAGCGGGTCCTTGCCCAGCAGCAGAAACAGGCCTATGCCCAGCAGCACGGTCAGCGCCAGTGCCAGCAAGGGCGAGGCCACAGCCATCAGCTTCGATGGCTGGGGGCGAACCTCAAGCTTCAGCATGTTCGCGCTCCCCTGCCGTCTTGTCCTTCTCGTCCCACAGCCCGCTCATCCACTCCCCAATCTTCTCTATCGTTGCCTCGGCGATCGGCAGTGACGGCGAGACCCGACCCTGGGCCATCACCACCAGCCGGTCGCTGAGCTCGAACAGCTCGTCCAGTTCCTCGCTGACGACCAGGATGGCGCAGCCGCCGTCGCGCAGCTTCAAGAGCTCGGCACGTATCTGCGCCGCTGCGCCCACGTCAACGCCCCAGGTCGGCTGCGAAATGATCAAGAGCTTGGGGCCGGCCTCGATCTCGCGACCGACGATGAACTTCTGCAAGTTGCCACCCGACAGGCTCTTGGCCGCCGCGCCTGCGCCACCGGCGCGCACCTTGAAGCGGGCGATCAAATCCTGGGCGAGGCGCTCGACGCGGCCGGTGTCTATCCAGCCCCAGCGGTTGACCGCCTCGGTGCGGGTCAGCAGCGTGTTCTGCGCCAGCGACAGGGTCGGCACCGCGCCGCGGCCCAGCCGCTCCTCGGGCACAAAGTGCAGGCCGCGCTTGCGTCGCGAGCGGGGGCTGGCGCGGGCAACGTCCTGACCGAACAGCCGTACGCTGCCCAGCGCAGCGCGAGGGTCTTCGCCGCTGAGCACCGCCATCAACTCCTGCTGGCCGTTACCCGAGACGCCGGCCACGCCGAGGATCTCGCCGGCCCGCACTTGCAGCGAAATAT
Organism: Burkholderiaceae bacterium; assembly: GCA_018780645.1. Lineage (GTDB taxonomy): Bacteria > Pseudomonadota > Gammaproteobacteria > Burkholderiales > Burkholderiaceae_C > Paucibacter. The sequence continues at coordinate 793 of JADMJJ010000103.1, read as the reverse complement.
CACTGAGGCTGGTGCCGAACGGCGACTGCTTGACCAGGCTCAGTGCCTGGACCTCCAGCGCCACCGCACCGGCACGGGCCTGCACATGCTGCAACTGCGGCGGCTCGGCGCCAATCATCAGCCGTGACAGGCTGGCATTGCTCTCCTGCCGCGGATCCACCTCGCCGGTGACCTGGCCGGCGCGCAGCACCGTGCAGCGCTGGCACAGCGCGCGGATTTCGTCCAGCTTGTGGCTGATGTAGAGGATGGAGCAGCCCTTGTCGGCGAGCACGCGCAGGGTGATGAACAGCTTTTCGACCGCCTGCGGGGTCAGGACTGATGTCGGCTCGTCCAGGATCAGCAGCTGCGGATGGGATGAGGCCCCCAGGTCACCGCCCTGCGGTGCCCGCCCCCCGAGGGGGTGCGAGCGGGCCTTGGGACGGCCCGGCGTCCCGCTCAGCAGCGCGCGCACGATCTCGACGCGCTGGCGCTCGCCGACCGACAGTGTGTGGATCGGCCGCAGCGGATCGACCTCAAGGCCGTACTCGGCCGCCACCTCGGTGATGCGCGTAGTGACCTGGGCCAGCGTGAACGACTTGTCCAGGCCCAGCCAGACGTTCTGCGCGGCGGTCAGGGTGTCGAACAGCGAGAAGTGCTGGTAGACCATGCTGATGCCCAGGGCCCGTGCCTGGGCCGGGCTGGCCACCTGCACCGGCGCACCATTCCACAGCATGGAGCCGGCGTCTGGCTTGACGGCGCCGTAGATGATCTTCATCAGCGTGGACTTGCCGGCGCCGTTCTCGCCCAGCACGGC
>JADMJJ010000097.1 GCA_018780645.1 Burkholderiaceae bacterium | reverse complement strand
GCGCGGTACTCCTTGAACTCATAGTCCATCGAGGCATAGCCGCGCGACACGCTCTTGAGCTTGTCAAAGAAGTCCAGCACGATCTCGGCCAGCGGCATCTCGTAGGTCAGCTTGACCTGGCGGCCGTGATAGGCCATGTTCAGCTGCACGCCGCGCTTCAGGTTGGCCAGGGTCATGATGGGACCGACATAGTCCTGCGGCATGAACAGGTGCACGGTGACGATGGGCTCGCGGATCTCGACGATCTTGCCCTGCTCCGGCACCTTGGACGGGTTGTCCACTTCCATGATCGTGCCGTCACCGATCTGCACCTGATAGACCACGCTGGGCGCGGTGGTGATCAGGTCCTGGTCGAATTCGCGCTCCAGCCGCTCCTGCACGATCTCCATGTGCAAGAGGCCCAGGAAGCCGCAGCGGAAGCCGAAGCCCAAGGCCTGCGACACCTCGGGCTCGTAGTGCAGCGACGAGTCGTTGAGCTTGAGCTTTTCGAGTGCGTCGCGCAGCGAGTCGTACTCGCTGGACTCGGTCGGGTACAGACCGGCGAACACCTGGGGCTGGATTTCCTTGAAGCCGGGCAGTGCCTCGGTGGCCGGGCCCAGGTTGTTGGGCAGCTTCTTGTCCAACGTGATCGTGTCGCCGACCTTGGCCGCCTGCAGTTCCTTGATGCCGGCGATGATGAAACCCACCTCGCCGGCGCTGAGTTGCTCACGCGGCGTCGAGTGCGGCGTGAACACGCCCATCTGCTCGATCGGGTAGACGGCATTGGTGGCCATCATGCGGATGCGCTCGCTCTTCTTGAGCACGCCATCGACCACGCGCACCAGCATCACCACGCCGACATAGTTGTCGAACCAGCTGTCGATGATCATCGCGCGCGGCGGCGCCTCGACGAGGCCACGCGGCGGCGGCATGCGGGTGATCACCGCTTCCAGAATCTCGTCTATGCCTTCGCCGGTCTTGGCGCTGCAGGGAATCGCGTTGGTCGCGTCGATGCCGATCACATCCTCGATCTCGGCCCTGGCGTTGTCCGGATCGGCGTTGGGAAGATCCATCTTGTTCAGCACCGGCACGACTTCGACGTGCAGCTCCAGCGCGGTGTAGCAATTGGCCACCGTCTGCGCTTCCACGCCCTGGCTGGCATCGACCACCAGCAGCGCACCTTCGCAGGCCGACAGCGAGCGGCTCACTTCATAGGAGAAGTCCACATGCCCGGGCGTGTCGATCAGGTTCAGGTTGTAGATCTTGCCGTCGCGCGCCTTGTACTGCAGCGCGGCGGTCTGTGCCTTGATGGTGATGCCGCGCTCTTTCTCGATGTCCATCGAGTCCAGCACCTGCGCCTCCATCTCCCGATCGGACAGCCCCCCGCAGCGTTGAATGATGCGATCCGCCAGCGTGCTCTTGCCGTGGTCAATGTGGGCGATGATGGAGAAATTGCGGATGTGGTTCATGCTGATCTTTTTTGCGCCGAGTCGGGAGACACAACGGCGTAGCCGTTGCAGCGCAAGCACATATCGCGAAGCGATGTGAAGGCGCGTAGCGCCGTGCTGAAGCTAAAAAAAAGGCACGTCGAATCGGTGACGCGCCTTCCAACAAAACTTTTGGCAACTGCTTGTTGGGCTTTCATTGTAGCCAAAACCGCCGGTCTGAAAACCGGGGCGAGGCCGGAAAACCCGACGTTGCAACCCACCAACACCTAAGTTATTCACAAGTTATCCACATACTGATGTGGATGACTTGGGGATAGCCTGGGGCGCCAGCGGGATCCGACCGTGAAGGCGTCCAAAGTCGGGCATGGCGGCCTGCATTCTATCCGAGAAGCAGTTCAATCCCGCCGCCGGCCCTCCCTATGTGAGTGACCACCGACCACTTCCGTGCCTGAGTTGTCAACATGGCCGGCATCACTCAGCCGTAAATATACTGGCCGAAATTCGCATTGTGAAAAGACCCGGCGGCGCAGTGGGTTGAGTGTCAGCCCGATCGGCGCCGCCGGAGCCGCCTACTTGGCCGGCTTCACCAGCACAAAGCTGACCGCGTTCTCGCGCCGTACCTGCATCGTCACGACCTTGGCCTTCTCGAGCTTGGAGACCACGGCGCCGAATTGCTTGGCATTGGCAATCTCGGTGTTGTCCACGGCCAGGATGATGTCGCCCTCGCGCAGGCCGGCCCGTGCGGCGGCGCCTTCGGCGCTCTCGACACGTACGCCTATCTTCAGCTTCAGCTCCTTGCGCTGGGCGTCGGTCAGGTCGGCCACGGTGAGGCCCAGCACGGCGGGTTGCGCAGGTGCGGCTTTGCTGTCGCCCTCGGCCTGGCGGCGCGGGCGCTGCTCGGCTTCCATCTCTGCCACGGTGACACTCAGCTCCTTGTAGGCGCCGCGGCGGAACACCTGCAGGGTGGCCTTGGTGCCGGGCTTGATGGCGCTGATGATGCGGCGCAGGTCGCCGGATTTCTCTATCGTCTTGCCATCGACCTTCGTGATGATGTCGCCACCCTCGACGCCACCCTTGTCGGCCGGGCTACCGGCCTCGACCGTGCTGACCGCGGCACCGGTGGGCTTGCCCAGGCCTATGGCCTCGGCCACTTCCTTGCTGACGTCGCCAATGCCCACGCCGATGCGGCCGCGCACGACGCGGCCATTGCTGCGCAACGAATCGGCCACGCGCATCGCCTCGTCGATAGGGATCGCGAACGAGATGCCCATATAGCCGCCCGACTGGCTGTAGATCTGCGAATTGATGCCCACCACCTCGCCGCGCATATTGATCAGCGGGCCGCCCGAGTTGCCGGGGTTGATGGCCACGTCGGTCTGGATGAAGGGCAGCAGCTCCCCGGTGTCGCGTGCCTTGGCACTGACGATGCCGGCGGTCACCGTGTTGTCGAGATTGAAGGGCGAGCCGATGGCGATCACCCATTCGCCGACCTTGAGCCGGTTGGCGTCGCCGATCTTCACCAGCGGCAGGCCCGTGCCCTCGATCTTGACCACCGCCACATCGGTGCGCGCGTCGGCGCCAATCAGCTTGGCCTTGAACTCGCGCTTGTCGGTCATCGTGACGATGACTTCGTCGGCGCCGTCGACCACGTGGGCATTGGTCATCACAAAGCCATCGGCGCTGATGATGAAGCCCGAGCCGACGCCGCGGCGCTGCGGCAGGTCTTCGTCATTGCGCGGCTGGCCGCGGCGCTGATTCGGCACCGGAATACCGAAGCGGCGGAAGAACTCCTGCATCTGCTCGTCCATCTCGGGCAGGCCCCGCGCACTGGCGCGCACGCGCTCCACGGTGCGAATGTTCACCACCGCCGGGCCGGAGCGCTCCACCAGCTCGGTGAAGTCGGGCAACTCCTTGCCCTGGGCGTGGCCGGCGCCAGGTGTCAACACCAGGGCGGCGCCCAGCAGCAGGCCGGTGGACAGGGTCAGCACCCAGCGGCGCAGATCCGTTGCGGGTTTTGCGTTCATCGTCATCGACCTCGAAGAGTTCATTCGCTTGAAGAAAAGACAGAGGGTGGGAAATCAGGGCGAGCGCTTGCGTTCCAGCGCCGAGTAGAAGCGTTGCAGGGTACTCATGGGTACATCGCCCATGACGGTGATCCACCAGTCGCCCTGGCGGCGCATCAGGGTCTGCGTCGCGCCCATGGCTGTCTGCAGCGCCCTCTGATGCTTGACGGAGACAAAGGGCTCGATGAACAGCGACACATAGGTCATGCCGTCGGAGAACACCAGCTGCAGCGCACTGCCTCCCCCTTCACCAGCGGGCTCACCACTGGGCATCGGTCGCTTGACGCAGCTGACCTGCTGGAAACCCGGCACCAGCTCGCGCAAGGCCCAGCCCTCGGCCTCGAGCTTGACCGGCGTGCTGACCTTGCGTATCACACGCAGACCGTCAAGCTTGGGCATGCTTTGCATCAGACCATCGGCTGTAAGCTTGCTGCCCATCACCAGCTCGGAGAAGGCCGAGGACTCCAGTACCTCCTCACGCTCGCCCAGCACCTCGGCGCGCAGCAAGAGGCCGGTCTTGCGTTCGGCCCACAACCGGTGAGCAAAGCGCGCGGCGTCACGCGGCTGCAGCAGCAACACATCGGCCTCGTGACCGGCGACGCGATCGACACCGAGCTTGCGCAGCTCATAGAACTCTGCAATCCGGTCGACACCGCCGTGCAGCAGCCCCGGAAAGTCGGACAGCGCGCCACGCTGCTCGATCAGCACCGTGCGACTGTCGGGCCAGAAGGTGTGGACGACTCGGCTCTGGCGGTAAATCTGCCGCGGCTGGCCATCGAGCGCATCGATGCGCTCATAGCGCTCCGCGCCGTTGCAGACATGGACGATGCGGGCACTGTGCACGCCGCCTCCGGCGCTGACCACCAGGGTGCCGGAGAAGTCGCGCCGGCCGGCCGCCTCATGGATGCGCGACAGCCAGGCCCGCACCGAGCCGGCATCGAGTTCAGCTTCGGCGGCAGGCTTGGTCGGCGGTGCAGCCGTCTGAGCCTGCGAACTGCAAGCCCCAAGAGCCAGGCACAGCGCAACAGAGGCGATCGCGGAAAAGCGCATGTAGAGGTTCAGGCTTGGGCTCAGGGTTGCGGCG
>JADMJJ010000054.1 GCA_018780645.1 Burkholderiaceae bacterium | reverse complement strand
ACCAGATCCGCCGCCATCTGAAGCACATCGCCCATCCCATCATCGGCGACTCCACCCATGGCAAGGGTGCACTGAACCGCACCGTGGCCCAGTTTCTTGGCCTGCAGCGGCTGTGGCTGCATGCACGGGAGTTGAGCCTCGTCCATCCGCTGACGCGAGAAAAGCTGCACTTCAGCGCAGCGCCCGGCCCCGAATGGGAGGCACTGCAGGCACACGGCGAGTGGCATCCACTGTTGCAGTCCGCGCAGTGACACAGCATCGCGCCGAGGAGCGCCGGCTGTGCCGGTACCACGCCACTGCCCGCCGCTATGCTGGCGCCATGGAACTCTCACACTGGCTGCTCTTCACCGCCCTTGGCCTGGCCATCATCTACTGGGGTCGGCCATGACACAGCACGGGGGATTGCAGGTCTTGCACCTCGCCGCCTTCTCGGATGGCGCCACCGGCGGCAATCCGGCCGGCGTGGTAATCACCGAGCAACTGCCGGAGGCGGCGCTGATGCAGCAGATCGCCGCCGAGCTCGGCTACTCGGAGACTGTATTCGCGGCACCGGCCGAACAGGGTTGGCGGGTGCGCTACTTCGCGCCAGCGGCCGAGGTGCAGTTCTGCGGCCATGCCACGATCGCGCTCGGCGCGGCGCTGGCCCTGCGCGAGGGCGACGGGGTCTTCGACTTGCAGCTGAACCAGGCGCGCATCACCGTGCAGGGCCAGGGCGGTGACTCGATGCGCGCCAGCCTGCAATCGCCACCGACACGCAGCCGGTCTACGACCGATGCCGAATTGCAGCAGGCTTTGCAGCTCTTCGCCCTGACGATGGACGATTTGGATGCCTCATTGCCACCGGCCGTGATGCATGCCGGCGTCGACCATCTTCTGCTGGTGCTGAAGCAGCGCAGCCGCCTGGCCCGCATGGACTATGCGCTGGACGAGGGCCGCGCTGTGATGCAGGCCCGGGGCTGGACGACGATGATGCTGGCCTGGGCCGAAACCCCGCAGCGCTTTCATGTGCGCAATGCCTTCGCCATCGGCGGTGTGCTCGAAGACCCGGCCACCGGCGCCGCTGCGGCCGCGCTGGCCGGCCATCTGCGCAGCGTCGGCTGGCCCCATGGCGGCCATATCGCCATCGTCCAGGGCGAGGACATGGGCATGCGCTCCCTGCTGGCCGCCGATATCACCTCCGAGGCCGGCGCGAGCATACGCGTCAGCGGCGACGCGCGACTGATGAAGGTTTGAAGAATGAAGCTGAAGATACTGGGCAAGGCCACCTCGATCAATGTGCGCAAGGTCTTGTGGACCTGCGCCGAGCTGGGCCTGGACTACGAGCTGGAGGCCTACGGCTCGGGCTTCAAGCCCACCGAGACGCCGGAGTTCCGCGCGTTGAACCCCAACGCGATGGTGCCGGTGCTGCTGGACGGCGACTTTGTGCTGTGGGAGTCGAACACCATCTGCCGCTATCTGGTCACGCGCTATGCCCCGGGTACCTTGCTGCCCGAAGACGCCGCCGGCCACGCCCGCGTCGAGCAGTGGATGGACTGGCAGGGCACCGAGCTGAATAATGCCTGGCGCTATGCCTTCATGTCGCTGGTGCGCAAGAGCCCGGCACATCAGGACGCGCAGGCGCTGGCCGCTGGCGTCGCCAACTGGCACCGCCACATGACCCTGCTCGACGAACAGCTGCAGCGCACCGGTTCCTTCGCGGCGGGCGCGCAGTTCAGCCTGGCCGATGTGGTGCTGGGCCTGTCCACCCATCGCTGGATGGCGGCGCCGCTGGAGCACCCAGAGCTGCCGGCCGTGCAGGCCTACTACGAGCGGCTCAGCCAGCGGCCGGGCTTCATGGCCCACGGTCGCAACGGCATACCTTGACGACGTCAAGGAGTTAGAGGGAGCGCCTGCGCGAAATGCCCTCGCTGGAGACAATGAGCCACGCAGCTCTCTGACCCTCGATGAATTCCACCTACTCCAAAGGCGTGCTCAGCGCAGCCCTCGCCTATATCTGCTGGGGTCTGTTCCCGCTCTACTTCCGCCAGGTGGCGGGTGTGTCTTCGCTGGAGGTGGTGCTGCACCGCACCGTCTGGTCGATGGTGTTCGTGCTCGGTGTGCTGGCCGTGATGCGGCGCTGGGCCTGGCTGAGCACCACACTGCGCAGCCCCAAGGTGCTGGGCACTTTTGTGCTCAGCGCCCTGCTGCTGTCCTGCAACTGGCTGGTCTATGTCTGGGCGGTGCAGAACCACCATGTGATGGACGCTTCGCTGGGCTATTTCATCAATCCGCTGGTCAATGTGCTGCTGGGCTATCTGGTGCTGCACGAGCGGCCACGCCCGGTGCAGTGGATGGCGCTGAGTCTGGCCGCCCTGGGCGTGCTGTGGCTGACCTGGACTGCCGGCCATCTGCCCTGGATCGCGCTGGCCCTGGCCGGCAGCTTCGGCCTCTATGGGCTGCTGCGCAAGACCGCCACCCTCGGTGCGCTGGAGGGCCTGGCGCTGGAGACCATGGTGCTGGCGCCCGTAGCGGCGCTGTGGTTGGGCTGGCTCAGCTGGCAGGGCCAGAGCAGCTTTGGCACTGCCTCCACATCGACCATGACCTGGCTGGTGCTGGCCGGGCCGTTGACGGCCATACCGCTGCTGCTGTTCGCCACCGGTGCGCGCCGCATACCGCTGGCCACGCTGGGCGTGCTGCAGTACCTGTCGCCCAGCCTGCAGTTCTGCCTGGGCCTGTGGGTGTTCCACGAGCCGCTGCAGCCCTCGAGGCTGATCGGCTTCGTCTTCATCTGGGCCGCGCTGCTGGTCTACAGCGCCGAGGGCCTGTGGGTCAGCCGACGCCCGGCACTGCAAGCGGCCTGAGCGGCCCCGATCAGCGCTGCGGCAGGGCCCGCGCGAAGAAGTCCAGCGCCTCGACCTGCAATTGGCGGTGCAGGCGCTCGCGCGGCTGGTCCGGCGGGTCGCTGCAGATGGGCGCGGCCCGCTGACGACCGAATTCATTGCAGGGTGACAGAAAGCTGTAGTGCCCCGCCCCCTGCAGCACATGGACCGTCGCTCCGGGCACGGCCGCGGCCACCCGCTGCGCGGTCACCGACGGCGGTGCCTGGTCGTCGGCCTCGGAGGCGATCAGATGCAAGGGCACGCGGATGGCGGTCAGGCTCTCGGCGCTCATCAGCGCCCCCATCACCGGCGCCAGCACCAGGCCGGCGCGAAAGCGCGCATCGCTCCAGTCCCGGCCGGCCTCTTCGATGCTGGCGCGCAGCCGCCCATCGCTGCGCAGCAGCGCTCCGACCTCGGCCGCGCTGTGCCGGGCGGCGATCTCGGGCGGCAGCAGGCATTGCCCTTCGTCGGCGCAGCGGCTGTGGAAGTGCGCGAGAGCCGCCGCATCCAGCCGCGCCCCCAAGGCCGCCAGCGCGGTGTAGCCGCCCAAGGAAAAGCCGATGACGCCTACGCGCTGGGTATCGACGCGCGGGCCCCACTGCGGATCGGCCAGCAGCCGGTCCAGGGCCGCGCTGAGATCGCGCGGGCGGTCCCACCAGGCCAGAAAGGCCTCGAGCCGGTACTCGGCCTCGGCGCCGGTATTGCCGTGGTGATCGACCCCGGCAACCAGAAAGCCCCGCGCGGCCAGCGCCCGGGCCAGCCAACTCATGGCCAGCGCGCTGCCGCCGGTGCCGTGCGAGAGCAGCAACAGGGGCAGCCGTGCCGGAGAGGCCGCAGGCGCGGCGCCGGGCGCCACCGGCTCCAGCGCGAAGGGGCCGGCCGGCAGCACTTCCATCCGCGCATCGGCCACCGCCGGGTACCAGAGCGTGACACGCAGCGGCCGGGGCGCAGCGCCGCTCCAGGCCTGGCGCGAAGGGTCGACCCATGGGCGCTGCAACAACCCCACCGGGGCGTCATGGCAGAGGCTGGCACAGGTGCTGACGGTCACGATCGCGGGCGGCTCGACAAGGTGGACTGGCATGGCGCGGAGGTCATCGGTGAAGGACGATGCGCCATTGTTCGGGGCCGACCCGGCCGCCGCCTGATCGAGCTTGCGGTCTTGCCGCCCGGGTCAACTCGCCTGGGCAGTCGCCGGCATGCGCATCAGGTGGTCGAAGGCCCCCAGCGCCGCCTTGGCGCCATCGCCGGCGGCGATGATGATCTGCTTGAAGGGCACGGTGGTGGCGTCGCCGGCGGCGAACACGCCCGGCACCGAGGTCTGGCCGCGCGCATCGACAATGATCTCGCCGTGCTTGCTCAGCTCGACCACACCCTTCAGCCACTCGGTGTTGGGCACCAGGCCGATCTGCACGAACACGCCTTCCAGCTCGATATAGCGCGACTCGCCGCTGATCCGATCGGTGTACGTCAGGCCGTTCAGCTTGGAGCCGTCGCCGGTCAGCTCGGTGGTCTGGGCATTGGTGTGGATGGTCACGTTGGCCAGGCTACCCAGCTTATTGACCAGCACCGCGTCGGCACGCAGGGCCTCGCCGAATTCGATCAAGGTCACATGGCTGACGATGCCGGCCAGGTCGATGGCCGCCTCGACGCCCGAGTTCCCGCCGCCGATCACCGCCACGCGCTTGCCCTTGAACAGCGGGCCGTCGCAATGCGGGCAATAGGCCACGCCCTTGTTCTTGTACTGCTGCTCGCCGGGCACATTGACATTCCTCCAGCGCGCGCCGGTGGAAAGGATCACGGTCTTGCTCTTGAGCGAGCCGCCATTGGCCAGCTGCACCTCGACCAGGCCACCCGGCGCGGCGGCCGGGATCAGCTTGTCACCGCGCTGCAGATTCATCACGTCCACGCCGTAGGCCTTCACATGGGCTTCCAGGCCCATCGCGAACTTCGGCCCGTCGGTCTCCAGCACCGAGATGTAGTTCTCGATTGCCAGGGTGTCATTGACCTGGCCGCCAAAGCGCTCCGCTGCAATGCCCGTGCGTATGCCCTTGCGAGCGGCGTAGACGGCCGCGGCGGCACCGGCGGGGCCGCCGCCGACAACCAGCACGTCGAAGGCCTCCTTGGCCGAGAGCTTGGCCGCGTCCTTGGTGCCGGCACCGGTGTCGAGCTTGGCGACGATCTCTTCCACCGTCATGCGCCCCGAGCCAAAGGGCTGGCCGTTCAGGTAGATGCTGGGCACGGCCATGACCTCGCGGGCGTTGACCTCGTCCTGGTACAGCGCGCCGTCAACGATGACCGTCTTGACCCGGGGGTTGAGCACGCTCATCAGGCTCAGCGCCTGCACCACGTCCGGGCAGTTGTGGCAGGTCAGGCTCATATAGACCTCGAAGGCGTAGTCGCCGTCGAGCGCCTTGATTTGCTCAACCACGTCCTGCTCGACCTTGGGCGGGTGGCCGCCGGTCCACAGCAGGGCCAGCACCAGCGAGGTGAACTCATGGCCCAGCGGAATCGCGGCAAAGCGCAGGCTTTGCTCGGTGCCGGTGCGCTTCAGGCTGAACGAGGGCCTGCGGACGTCCTGACCGTCGGTCTTCAGCGTGATCTTGTCGGACATCGCGGCGATGTCCTGCAGCAGGGCCAACATTTCCCTGGCGCTGTCGCCATCGTCCAGCGAGGCGGTGATCTCGAACGGGAGGGTGACGCGCTCAAGATAGGACTTGAGTTGGGATTTGAGGGTGTCGTCCAACATGGTGCTGCTTCCTTTGCGGTTCAGGCGTGGCGTAACCAGCCACTCTGGGAGCACCCGTTGGTGACAGGCACTCTCAGAGTCGCTTGCGCGGCTCTCTGGGGGAAACTGCAAGCCCTCCCGGGCTCGCAGCGATTTGCTTCAAGGACTTAGATCTTACCGACCAGGTCCAGCGAAGGAGCGATGGTCTTGGCGCCTTCGTTCCACTTGGCCGGGCAGACCTGGCCGGGGTTCTTGGCGGTGTACTGGGCGGCCTTGAGCTTGCGCAGGGTTTCCTTGACGTCACGGGCGATCTCGTTCGAGTGCACTTCGGCCGTCTTGATGATGCCTTCGGGGTTGATCACGAAGGTGCCGCGCAGGGCCAGGCCTTCTTCGGGGATGTGCACGCCGAAGGCATTGGTCAGCTGGTGCGTCGGGTCGCCGACCAGGGGGAAGCGGGCCTTGCTGACGGCCGGCGAAGTTTCGTGCCAGACCTTGTGCGCGAAATGCGTGTCGGTGGTGACGATGTAGACCTCGGTCTCGGCCTTCTGGAACTCGGCGTAGTGGTCGGCCGCGTCTTCGACTTCGGTCGGGCAGTTGAAGGTGAAGGCTGCCGGCATGAAGATCAGCACGGACCACTTGCCCTTCAGCGACTCTTCGGTGACGGTGATGAACTTGCCGTTGTGAAAGGCTTCGGTCTTGAAGGGCTGGACTTGGGTATTGATCAGGGACATTGAGAACTTCCGTTGGTGTTGAAGGGATGGATGAACTATATCGAAAACACGTTGCCGTTAGTTTTGATTAATCAAATCGACGTGATTGGGCTTGGCTATCGACTGGGGTGGTCAAGTCTCTCAGACGGATGTTTCAAGCTGCCGACAGGGCGCCGGCAGCGGAGTCGCGGGGCTTAGTTGCGCTCAATCCGCGCGTAGGCGGAGTGGTTGTGTATGGACTCGAAGTTCTCCACATCCACCCGATAGCGGCCGATGCGGGCATCGGCATTCAGGCGCAGCGCCACGTCACGTACCAGGTCCTCGACGAACTTGGGGTTCTCGTAGGCCCGCTCGGTGACCCACTTCTCGTCCGGGCGCTTCAGCAGCGGCCAGATCTCGCTGGAGGCGCTTTCCTCGGCAAAGCGCACCAGTTGGTTCCAGGGGATCTCTTCACCGATCAGCTCGACCTTTACGGTCACCAGCGAGCGCTGGTTGTGCGCGCCGTAGTCGGAGATTTCCTTGGAGCAGGGGCACAGGCTCTTCACCGGCACGGCCACCTCGGCCCAGATGGCGGTGCGGCCGCCGCGGGTTTCGGCGATCCAGGCGCCCTGGTAGTCGAGCAGGCTCTCGACCCCGGACACCGGCGCGCGCTTGCGGATGAAGAAGGGGAAACGGGCCTCGATACGGCCCTCGCTGGCATGCAGCTTGTCCAGCATCAGCGCCAGCTCGGTCTTCAGGGTGGCGGCGTCCAGCGGGCGGTTCAGCGAATCCAGCCAGGCGATCAGACGCGACATATGCGTGCCCTTCTTCTCCGCCGGCAGGGCCACGTCCAGGGTCCACTGGCCCACGGTCGGCTGCGACTTGCCGGCGACGCGGATCTGCATCGGATAGCGTACGTCCTTGATACCCACGCGCTGGATGACCAGATGGCGCTCGTCGCGCTCGCTCTGGGTGTCGGGGATGTGCAGCAGATCGGTGATTTGATTCATGGTTCGCTTCGCCGCTGAGCGGCGCCGGGGGCGGACCCGGACAAAGGGTAGGTCGATGGCGGCAAGAATGACAGCAAACGCAGCGCCCTGCTGCCCGAGGGTTATCACCGAGCCGTCAACGGCCCGGGCCGGGAACTCAGCTGCTGGCGGCGGGCCGCACCAGGGTCGGACGCGAGCCGAAGCGCTGCAGTATCGATTGCTCGATGCCGGCGGCGTCCAGGCCGCAGCCGGCCAATTGCTTGGCCGGGTCGCCATGCTCGACGAACTCGTCGGGCAAGCCCAGCTGCAGCACCGGTAGATTCAGCCCCGACTTCTGCAACGACTCCAGCACCGCGCTGCCGGCGCCGCCCATCACGCAGCCCTCTTCCACCGTCACCAGCGCATCGTGAGTGCGCGCCAGCTCGGCCACCAGTTCATCGTCCAGCGGCTTGACGAAGCGCATATTGGCCACCGTCGCGTCGAGTTGCTCGGCCGCCTTCAGCGCCGGATACAGCAGGGTGCCAAAGGCCAGGATGGCGATGCGCTGCGCGCCACGGCCCTGGGCAATGCCCGACTCGCGGCGGATCTCGCCCTTGCCCCAGGGCAGGGCCGTCATCTCGGTCTGAATCTCGACGCCGACGCCGGTGCCGCGCGGGTAGCGCACGGCGGTCGGGCTGTCCTGCAGGAAGGCGGTGTACAGCGACTGGCGGCACTCGTTCTCGTCGGCCGGAGCCAGCACGCTCATATTCGGAATGCAGCGCAGATAGGCGAGGTCATAGGCCCCGGCATGGGTGGCGCCATCGCCACCGACCAGGCCCGAGCGGTCCAGCGCAAACAGCACCGGCAGGTTCTGGATCGCCACGTCGTGGATCAGCTGGTCATAGCCGCGCTGCAAAAAGGTCGAGTAGATCGCCACCACCGGCTTCATGCCCTCACAGGCCATGCCGGCGGCAAAGGTCACAGCATGCTGCTCGGCAATGCCGACGTCGTGGTAACGGGTCGGGAAGCGCTTGTGGAACTCGACCATGCCCGAGCCCTCGCGCATCGCCGGCGTGATGCCGACCAGGCGCTCATCCTTCTCGGCCATATCACACAGCCACTGGCCGAACACATGCATGAAGGCCGGCTTGGCCGGGCCGGTGGCCTTGGCAAAGCCCTCGGCCGGATTGAACTTGCCCGAGGCGGCGTGGTACTTGACCGGGTCGGCCTCGGCCAGCTTGTAGCCAAAGCCCTTCTTGGTCACCACGTGGAGGAATTGCGGGCCCTTCAGGTCGCGCAGGTTCTCCAAGGTCGGTATCAGCGAGTCGAGGTCGTGGCCGTCGATGGGACCGACGTAGTTGAAGCCGAACTCCTCGAAGATCGTGCCCGGCACGACCATGCCCTTGGCATGCTCCTCGAAGCGCCGCGCCAGCTCGAACAGCGGCGGCGCATTCTTCAGCACCTGCTTGGCGCCCTCGCGCGCGGTGGCGTAGAACTTGCCACTCATCAGGCGGGCAAGGTATTTGTTCAGCGCACCCACCGGCGGCGAGATCGACATATCGTTGTCGTTCAGCACCACCAGCATGTCGCCCAGCATGCCGGCATTGGCCACGCCGGCGTTGTTCAGGGCCTCGAAGGCCATGCCGGCGGTCATCGCGCCGTCACCGATGATGGCCACGGCCTTGCGGTCCTCGCCCTTGATCTTGGCCGCCATGGCCATACCGTGGGCGGCTGAGATCGAGGTGCTGGAGTGGGCGGTGCCGAAGGTGTCGTACTCGCTCTCGTCGCGGCGCGGGAAGCCGCCGATGCCGCCCAGCTGGCGCAGGGTGCCCATGCGGTCGCGGCGGCCGGTCAGCACCTTGTGCGGATAGGTCTGGTGGCCCACGTCCCAGACCAGACGGTCCTCGGGCGTGTTGAACACATAGTGCAGCGCAATCGTCAGCTCCACCGTGCCCAGATTGGACGACAGGTGGCCGCCGGTCTTGGACACGCTTTCCAGCACGAAGGCGCGCAGCTCATCGGCCAGCCGCTGCAGCTCATGGCGCGGCAGGCGGCGCAGATCTCGCGGGCTGTTGATGGTGTTCAGTAGGGAATATTTCATGTCGTGTCAGCTGTCCCGTTCAACGACCTTGTCGGCCAGCATGCTCAGCCGCGCGGCATTGCTCAGGCCGCTGGCGGCCAGGGCCTGGTGGGCATGGTCGCGCAGTTCCTCGGCATGGCGGCGCGCGGCGTCCAGACCCAGCACGCTGACAAAGGTCGGCTTGTTGGCATCCTGGTCCTTGCCGGCGGTCTTGCCCAGCACCTCGGAGTCCTGGGTCACATCGAGAATATCGTCCACCACCTGGAAGGCCAGGCCGATGGCCGAACCGTAGTCGGCCAGCGCCGCCCATGTGACGGGGCTGGTCTCGCCGCAGGCCGCGCCCATCAGCACGCTGGCCTGCAACAGCAGGCCGGTCTTGCGGCGGTGCATATCGCGCAGCGAAGGCTCGTCCAAGGGATGACCGACGCTGGCCAGATCTATGGCCTGGCCGCCGGCCATGCCGGCGTGACCGGCCGAGCGGGCCAGCAGCGAGCAAAGCCGGGCTTGCAGCGCGGGCGGCACCTGCTCGCCATCGGGGGTCAGCACCTCGAAGGCCAGGGCCTGCATCGCGTCACCGGCCAGCATGGCCTGGGCCTCGCCGAACTGCACATGGACCGTGGGCTTGCCCCGGCGCAGCACGTCGTCATCCATGCAGGGCATGTCGTCATGGACAAGGGAGTAGGCGTGTATCAACTCCACCGCGCAGGCCGCGCGCAGCGCCGCCTCGGGCTGGCCGCCAACAGCCTCGCAGGTGGCCATCACCAGCAGCGGGCGCAGCCGCTTGCCGCCACCCAGCACGGCGTAGCGCATCGCTTCGCCCAGGCCGGCCGGCGCATCGCTGGGCACCCATTGTTCCAAAGCATCCTCGACCTGCTGCAAGGTCCTGCCCACCCAAGTCTCGAACTCTGCGGTCCGCATATTCATGATCCCTCCCACACCTTGAGCTCCCCGTCTTCCAGCAGCTTGACCTGGCTCTCCACGGCCTGCAGCCGCGATCGGCAATAGCCCAGCAACTCCGCGCCTCGTTGATAGCTTCCCAGCAACTGGTCCAGCGGCAGCTGGCCAGCCTCCATGCTGGCCACCAGACGCTCCAGTTCGGCCAGCGCTTCTTCATAGCTGGCGGGCGCGGCACGCTTCTGGGTGGTGGTCGAGGTCTTGGTCATTTCAACGGGCGAAACTTCCATTGTAGTCAGGCGCGCCATGCGCACAGGGTTTCCCCCCCTCGGCCGGCATCATCCCCATTGACGATTGCGCCAAGTTTGTGCTTTCTCGCCCCCAAGAAACAGGGGCATGGGTACAATCCCGCCCTCGCGCGGCGCTGCCGCGCATTGTTTTTTTCTGTCGGCGACGTGCGTCCCTCTGACGACTACGGCACCGACGCCCCAACAAACCCGCTCTCGATCATTGGGCGGGGGGTTGGCATTGGTTTTTGGAGACCCTCTTGGATCATGTCCGACCTGAGCATCGCATTTGAGGCTCTTGAGCGCAGCCGCAGCACTCAACTATCCGTATCCAGCTATTTCGATGAGGGCCTGTTCCGCAGAGAGCAGGAGCTGATCTTTCAGCACGGCCCCCGCTATCTCGGACACGCGCTCGCCGTGCCCGAGATCGGCGACTACTACGCCCTGCCCCAGGAGGGCGAGGGCCGCGCCCTGGTGCGCACGCCGCAGGGCATCGAGCTGCTATCCAACGTCTGCCGTCACCGCCAGGCGCTGATGCTGCGTGGCCGCGGCAATACCCGAAGCAATATCGTCTGCCCCATCCACCGCTGGACCTACGACCTGCAGGGCGAGCTGGTCGGTGCGCCTCACTTCGCCGAAGATCCCTGCCTGCATCTCAATCGTTACCGATTGCGAGAATGGAACGGAATGTTGTTTGAGGACAACGGCCGGGACATCGCCGCCGATCTCGCCAACCTGGGCCCCCGCGCCGAGCTCGACTTCACCGGCTATGTGCTGGACAAGGTCCATGTGCACGAGTGCAACTACAACTGGAAGACCTTCATCGAGGTCTATCTGGAGGACTACCACGTCGCTCCCTTCCACCCGGGCCTGGGCCACTTCGTCAGCTGCGACGATCTGGCCTGGGAATTCGGCCGCCACCACTCGGTGCAGACCGTGGGGGTGCACAACGCGCTGGCCAAGCCGGGCTCGGCCACCTATGCCAAGTGGCATCAGCAGGTGCTGCAGTACAGCCAGGGCCAGTCGCCGAAGCATGGCGCGATCTGGCTGACCTACTACCCGCACATCATGGTCGAGTGGTACCCCCATGTGCTGGTGGTCTCGACCCTGATACCCAAGGGCCCGCAGAAGACGCTGAACCTGGTGGAGTTCTACTACCCCGAGGAGATCGCGGCCTTCGAGCGCGACTTCATCGAGGCCGAGCAGGCCGCGTACATGGAGACCTGCATCGAGGATGACGAGATCGCCGAGCGCATGGACCTGGGCCGCAAGGCCTTGTTCGAACGAGGCGACGACGAGTCGGGCCCCTACCAGAGCCCGATGGAAGACGGCATGCGCCACTTCCATCAGTGGTACCGCAAAGCGATGGTGCGCTGAATTCAGCGCCCACCCGCTCAGCGTTCCATCGTCACCGGCCGCATCTCGCGGATATAGAACACCCCATCCCAGTGCCGGCCCAGGCCCGAGGCCGAGCCGGTGGGCAGACCGTAGCCGAACTCCATCGATCGAGCCGGCAGGCCGGCCACACCGGCTTGCATGGGCCGGGGCGCATTCAGGAAGATGAACTCGGCTGGGTGCTGCGCCAGCGCCGACTCGAGGCTGCGCGGATAGGCCGGCGGCACCGCCTGGACCTGGCCCGAGGCGAATTCCAGGAATGAACCCTGCAGCGCCGTCGTGTTCAGCACATAGTAGTCACGGCCCAGCTTCTCGCCAAGGATGTCACCGGCAAAGCGGTGTTGCTCGTCCATCTTCACGCCGCGGGCGAGGTGGATGATGTGGCCCCAGACGACAGCCTTCTTGCCCGGGAACAGCTTCTCCAGCTGCCACAGCATGTTGTCGGCCATCGCGTGGTCGCGTTGGTAGTCGCCGCGCCACAGGGTCGCGGCCTGGGCCTGCAGGCTGGCCAGGCTGCGGCACAGCTGGCCGTCACCCTGGTTCACGGCGCAAAGCCGGGTGCGCAGCCGAGTAACCAAGGCCTCGAAACGCTGCTGCTCGGCGGCCGGCGGCGCGCGCCGGTCGAGCGCGAACAGCGCAGCGGCCAGACGTTCGAACAGCGGCCAATCGGCCTCCCCACCGGAGGCCCAGGTCTTCAACCGCGGCAGCAGCTCACGCTGGCTCAGCCCCCCGCTGAGCTGGCTGTCGATGCCGGCCAGCAGCAGCGGCCGGGGGCCTGCCTGGCGCTGGTCAAGATAGCGCAGCAGGCCGCGGCCGGCATCGCTCTTCGAGTACATATAGAACACATTGCCCGGGGCCAGCGCGTCGAGCTTCTCGCCACGCTGCATGGCCTGCTGCAGCAGGGCAACGTCGAACACGCCGCTTTCCAGCAGCAGCACGTCGAAGCCCTTTTTCTCGTGCAGATAGCGCAGCAGCCGCAGCCTCAGCTCGAACTCCTCGCGCCCGCCATGGGTCTGCTCGCCCAGAGCCACCACCCGCGCCGGGCCGACGGCATCGCCAAAGGCCTGGAGCAGCGCATCGCTGAGGTCGGCCGCCGCGCGTGCCGGCATCGGGGCCGCATGCTTGCCCACCCAGGCCACGGCCTCGTCGCCGGCCGCCTGCGCCACCGGCACCGCCAACAAAAGCAGACAGGCTGCCCACTTGCTCATCGTCTTCATCGCTCATCCTCAAGCCAGTTTGGCCGGCGAGCTTAGCGGCGAGTAGATTAAGAAAGGCTTAGCCCTTGGGCAGGAACAGGGCCTGAAGATCGCTCAAGAAATCGAAGCCGCGGGCGGTCGGTCGCAGCAGTGCCGGATCCGGCTCCAGCAGGCCCCGCTCGCGCCCATGCTCCAGGCCGGCCTTGATGCTGCTCAGCGGCAGGCCTGTGCGCTCGGAGAAGCGCAGCAACTCCACACCGTCGCGCAGGCGCAGGGCATTGAGCATGTACTCGAACGGCAGCTCGCTGCGCTTGACCTCGTTCTCGTTGGACACCGCATTGCCCTGCGCCGCATGGCTCATGAAGGCCGCTGGTTCGCGCCAGCGCACCTGGCGCAGGATGCGGTGGGCAAAGCTCAGCTTGCTGTGCGCGCCCGCGCCTATGCCCAGATAGTCGCCGAACTGCCAGTAGTTCAGGTTGTGCGCGCAGCGGTGGCCGGGCCGGGCATAGGCCGAGACCTCGTAGCGTTCCATCCCCTGCGCGCCGGTGCGGGCAGTGATCAGGTCCAACATGTCCGAGGCCAGATCGTCGTCGGGCACCACCGGCGGATTGAGCGCGAACATCGTGTTCGGCTCTATCGTCAGGTGATAGACCGACAGATGCGGCGGCTTGAAGGCCAGCGCACGGCTCAGATCCCGATCAAGCTCTGCCATGCTCTGGCCCGGCAGCGCATACATCAGGTCGATATTGAAGGTCTCGAAGGCCTGAGCGGCCTCCTCGACGGCGGCCTGCGCCTGCTCGGCGTTGTGCACGCGACCGAGCGCCTGCAGCTTGGCATCGTCAAAGCTCTGCACGCCTATCGAGAGCCGTGTGACGCCGGCCTCGCGAAAACCGCGGAAGCGGTCCTTCTCGAAGGTGCCCGGATTCGCCTCCAAGGTGATCTCGCAGCCCGGCTCCAGCTGCACGCGGGCGCGGATGTCGGCCAGCAGCCGCTCGATCGCCGCCGGCGGAAACAGGCTGGGCGTGCCGCCGCCGATGAAGATGCTGACGACGCGCCGGCCCCAGATCAGCGGCAGCGCCGCTTCCAGGTCGCTGCGCAAGGCATCGAGATAGGATTCTGTGGGCAGCTCGCCGTCTTTCCTCCACTCATGCGAGTTGAAGTCGCAGTAGGGGCATTTCTTCAGGCACCAGGGCAAATGCACATAGAGCGACAGCGGCGGCAAGGCCTGCAGGCTCAAGGTGCCCGGGCGCATCAGCTGCACCAGACGCTGAGCCGGGTCTGCGCTCTGTGGCGACACCGGCAAAGCGATGGGCCGCTCCTCAGCCAAGATGCCAGACCTCGCGCATCTGCTTGAGCAGATCGACAGAGGCCAGTGCACGATGGCTCAAGGCGTTCTTCTGCTCCACGCTCAACTGCGCCACGCTGGCATTCAAATCCGGGATGAACAGCAAGGGGTCATAGCCGAAACCGCCCTCGCCTTGCAGCGTGTCCAGCAGCCGACCTTCCCAGCGGCCCATCGCGATCAAGGGCTCAGGATCATCGGCCGAGCGCACGGCCACCAGCGCGCAGACGAAGCGCGCGGCGCGGTCGGCCTTGCACTGCATCTGCTCCAGCAGCACCGCGTTGTTGTCGGCATCGCTCTTGGGGCGATCGAACAAGGTCGCGTAGCGCGCCGACAGCACGCCCGGTGCGCCGCCCAGCGCCTCGACGCTGAGCCCGGAGTCATCAGCAATCGCCGCCGAAGCGCTCTCATGCGCAGCATGCCTGGCCTTGACCAGCGCGTTCTCGATGAAGGTGTGGAAGGGCTCCTGCGCCTCGGCAATGCCCAGCGAGCCCTGCGTGACCAGGTCCAGGCCCAGCGGCGTGAACAGCGCCTGCAACTCGGCCAGTTTCTTGGCGTTGTTGGAGGCCAGTACCAATCTCATCACAGCCCCAAGGCCTGGCGCTGCAAGGCCAGCAGATCGCGGATGCCCTTCTCGGCCAGCCCAACCAGCGCATCCATCTGCGCGCGGGTGAAGGCCTCGCCCTCGGCCGTGCCCTGCAGCTCGACAAAGCCACCCGAGCCTGTCATCACCACATTCATATCGGTGTCGCAGGCCGAGTCTTCGATGTATTCCAGGTCCAGCAGTGGCGTGCCCTTGAGCATGCCCACCGAGATCGCGGCCACCGCATCCTTCAACGGCGACTGGGTGATCTTGCCTTTGGCCAGCAGCCAGCTGACCGCATCATGGGCGGCCACATAGGCGCCGGTGATCGCTGCGGTGCGCGTGCCGCCATCGGCCTGCAGCACATCGCAGTCGAGCTGTATGGTGCGCTCGCCGAGCAGCGTCAGGTCGAACACGCAGCGCATCGAGCGGCCGATCAGGCGCTGAATCTCCTGCGTGCGGCCGCTCTGCTTGCCCTTGGCGGCCTCGCGGTCGCTGCGCGTGTGGGTGGCGCGGGGCAGCATGCCGTATTCGGCCGTGACCCAGCCCTCGCCGCTGCCGCGCTTGTGCGGCGGCACGCGCTCCTCGACGGAAGCGTTGCAGAGCACCTTGGTGTGACCGAACTCCACCAGCACCGAGCCCTCGGCGTGTTTGGTGTAGTGGCGTGTCAAGCGTACCGGGCGCAGAGCGTCTGCGCCTCGCGCGTCCGTGCGGACAAAAGTCATGAGAGCAATCCTTAAGGGGTTTTCTTGGACGAGCGCCGTACGATGGCCTCGTTGATTTCGCGGACCGAGCGTTCAATCTCGGCCTCGTCGAGTTCGGGGTTGTCTTCTTCACCGGCCCCGGCGGCCTGTATGGTGGAGGCGAACTCGTCGTCGCTGAGCGATTGGGTCGAGATGCCCATGGTCAGATCCTCGCCGGCTTCCCATTCGACGGCCAGCACGGTGACATTGTCGCAGCGCGGCCCGCCGTTGCGCAAAGCCCGCTCGACCAGCTCGGGCACCGCGTCGGCAATCGGCAGATTCACCAGCTGCTCGGTGATGACTTCGTCGCTGACGGTGCCCCAGAGGCCGTCAGAACACAGCAGCAGACGGTCACCATCCTGCAGCAGCATCGGGCCGGTGGTGTCCACCATCGGTTTGCCGGGGCTGCCCAGGCAGGTGAATAGCACATTGCGGTTGAAATGCTCGCCGGCGGCCGGGCTGCGGCCCAGCGCCTCCTGCAGCTCGCTATAGGAATGGTCGCGGGTGCGGGCGATCAGCTTGTCTCCGCGCACCAGGTACAGGCGCGAGTCGCCGCAGTGCGCCCAATAGGCGGCATTGCCCTGCAGGATGCAGGCCACCAGCGTCGTGCGCGGCGTGTCTGTCATGCCCTTGGAGGCGGCATAGGCCAGCAACTGCAGATGGCCGGCCAGAATGCCTTCTTGCAGGAACTTGGCCGGGTCGGCCAGGGCCGGCGTGGCCTCGCGCTGGAACATGCCGGACATGGTCTGCAGGGCCAGCTGCGCCGCCACCTCGCCCTCGGGGTGGCCGCCCATGCCATCGGCCAGCGCGAACAGGCCGGCGTCACGGGTATAGCTATAGCCCATGCGGTCTTCGTTCTTTTCGCGGCCGCCACGCCGGCTGACCTGAAAGACGCTGAACCTCATGGCTTGGCCCCGGTCTTCAGATTCTCAAGCTGCAGCTTGAGCCGCTCGCTGAAGCTGAGCTTGGTGTAACGGCGCTCGGTCTCGCGGGCCAACTCCTTTTGCAAGGCAAACACCGACTGCGGCCGGGCCAGCGGGTCCAGCGACATGCACCACTCGGTGACCTCGATCAGGTTGTCGGAGTAGATATTGCGCAGGCGCGACAGGCTCAGGGCGATGCGGTCCTTCTCGATGCGCTGCGGCGCATCATTGGGCGGATAGCCCTGCATGCAGGCATAGATGCAGGCGCCGATGGCATAGATGTCGGTCCAAGGGCCCAGCGTGCCATCGCGCCGGTACATCTCGGGCGCCGCAAAGCCGGGCGTGTACATCGGGCGGATGAAGTTGCCCTCCTTGCTCAGCACTTCGCGGGCAGCGCCAAAGTCCAAGAGCACGGCCTTGTTGTCATTGGTGATGAAGATATTGGCCGGCTTGATGTCCAGGTGCAGCATCTTGTGCTGGTGGACGATGCGCAGGCCGCGCAGGATCTCGTCGAACAGGCTGCGAATCGTTGATTCGCGAAACACTTTGTCACGCTTCAATTCGCGCGCGGTGACGATGAAGTCCTGCAGGGTGTCCCCCTGCAGGTAGTTCATCACCATATAGACGGTTTCGTTCTCGCGCAGGAAGTTCAGCACCGAGACGACGCTGGGATGCGATATCTGCGCCAGCGAACGGCCTTCTTCAAAGAAACTTTTCAACCCGAGTCGGTACAGGGGCTGTTTCTCGGGTTTGACGCGGGGGGTCAGTTCTCCTGGGGAGCGTTCTGCCAGTGAAGACGGCAGATATTCCTTCAGGGCCACGAGCCGGTGCTCAGGGTCTTCGGCGAGATACACCACGCCAAATCCGCCTGCTGCCAGTCGCTTGACAATCTGATATCCCCCAACGACGGTCCCCGCAGGCAAGGGTGCCGGTTTCGGCTTTGACATAATCGGGTTTTGCTCGTCCGAAAGCTACATGGCAGTTTACAGCATGACCGGCTACGCCAGCGCCTCTTCCCGCCCCTCCGAGGGTGGCGAAGCAGCCGCTGCCGCCTCAGCCACCGTCACCGTCGAGCTGCGCTCGGTCAACGGCCGATTCCTGGATCTGGGCTTTCGCCTGCCCGACGATCTGCGCTCGCTGGAACCCGCGCTGCGCGATCTGATCACGGCCAAGTTCCGGCGCGGCAAGATCGAGTTGCGCATCAACACCCAGCGCGAGACCGATTCGGCCTGGCCCCAGCCTCAGCCCGATCAGCTGAACCGCCTGTCGCGCCTGGAGAGCTCGGTGCAGAGCTGGCTGCCCAAGGCGCAACCCTTGAGCGTCCACGAGGTGCTGCAGTGGTGCAAGGGCGGCACCGGCAGCGAACGGCTGGACGAGGCGACCTTGGACGCCACCAAGCGCTGCATCGCCGGTCTGGCCGAGGCGCGCGCCCGCGAAGGCGACAAGCTGGTCACCATACTGATGGAGCGGGTGAACCGCCTGCGCGAGCTGGCGGCCCAGGCCGAGCCCTTAGTGCCGGCCGTCGTGCTGCGCCAGCAGCAGCGCTTTCTGGAGCGCTGGCAGGAGGCGCTGGAAGCCACCGGCGCGGCCCAGACCATACCCCGCGAGGCGCTGCAGGAGCGCGCGCTGAACGAGGCGGCCGCCTACGCGATCCGCATCGATGTGGCCGAGGAGGTGGCGCGGCTGCGCTCGCATCTGGACGAGATTGCCCGGCTGCTCAAGGTCGGCGGCGAGGTCGGCAAGCGCCTGGACTTCCTGATCCAGGAGTTGCTGCGCGAGGCCAATACCCTGGGCTCCAAGGCCGCGGCGCTGGAGTTGACGAATATATCGGTCGAGATGAAGGTCGCGATCGAGCAGCTGCGGGAACAGGTTCAAAACATTGAATAGGGTTTCAGCGATTGCGGGGAAGGCACGGAAGCCTGGTACCGACAACGACCTTTCGCCGTTTCTCGGTCCGAGGCGATTTCAAGCATTCCGGGCAAATGCCGGTGCACAGCCGGCCGACGCTCAGCGCCACTGTTCTGCGAAGAAGCTGGCGACCTGATTTTCCAACTCCGGCAGGAAGGCCATTCGGTCGAAGCCCGGCGGATTGGACGCAGCGTCACCCGCAGCCGAAGGCAGTGGGATGCCTGATTGCGCCATGAACGCGAAGTGCCCAGCGCGGGGCACCGTGGTGCTCTGCGCCCTCGGCAGACTGGCTGCGACGTAGCTGCCGTGATACTTGCCGTTGAGCACCGTGTCGCCCTCGGCCATCATGACCCGCACCGGCACCGTGATGGCGGACAAGCTCTCGGCGGTAAAGACGACCGCCATGGGAGCAAGCGCGACGACGGCTCGGATACGACGGTCAGGCACCGAGACTCGAGCAGTCGCAGCCGCAGGAGCTTCGGCAGCAAAAGCCGGCAGCGCACCTGATGCGGGGGCAGCGCTTGAATCCTTGGCCAAAGAGCAGAAGCCTGGATCGTCCTGCACCGTGCGGCAATGCTGCGCGGCGCGCTGGGGTTCAGCTTGCGCACCCGCCAAAGCCAGAACGCTGTAGCCGCCGGCGGAGTGCCCGACGGCACCGATGCGCTCGGCGGGGATGCGCGGGCCCCATTCAGGATTGGCAAGAAGCGCATCGAGCACAAGAGTGAGCTGGCGCGGGCGTTCGCTGAAGTAGCGGCCCGAGGTGATCATTGAACGGTCTTGCCAGTTGTCGCCCGGATGGCGCACGGCTGCGACGAGATAGCCGTCGCTGGCCAGCCGCGTGGCCAGGTTGTGGTGGTTCAGTTCTGTGCCACCCGTGCCATGCGAAATCAGGATCAGCCCCCGCAGCGGCCCCTGGGTGGCCGGGGCGCCAGGGGCGACGATTGCCTGCCAGGGGCCCATCGGGATGGTGCGAGCCGGAGCTGCGGTGGGGTAGAACAATGCGACCGTCATGGGGATGTCGCCCGCGACGGTAAGAGTGCGCAAACCAGCGTTTTGCGCGCTTGCAAGGCCAGCCAGAGACAGAAGTGCCACGGCGACGAGCGCTCCGCGGTGGAAGTGACTGCGGAACGATGTCATGGGTTGTCTCCGTAAGATTTCGATTACCGGGATGCTGGAACTGTGCGGAATCGCGCGGGTGCGACTCACTTGAAGCAAGCGAGCATAGACGCAGCAGCCCTGCCCCTCCGGGTACGCACCGATCAAGGACCTGCACCACCTCCTGGGACGTCACCCCGGAGGCGCAAGCGGACCTTGCAAGCTAAAATTTCAGCACTGCCCGCGATGGTCCGCTGGACCAAAGCATGCCACCGCCCCATGTGGGGTCTTCGGTGTGTGGCGGCGAAACACCATAGGCCTGACAGTCGTTTGCATCTGCACTCGGCGTTCAGGTGCAACATCAAGTAAGGCGTCCGAATGGAATACCCCGGCAATCTCTTCGTCGTTGCCGCCCCCAGCGGGGCGGGCAAGTCCAGCCTGGTCAAGGCCCTGCTGGAGCTGGACGCCAAGCTGCAGGTGTCGATCTCGCACACCACGCGCAAGCCGCGCGGCCAGGAGCAGCATGGGCGCGAGTACTGGTTCACCAGCGCGGAGGACTTCCGCAACATGGTGGACCAGGGCAAATTCTTCGAATGGGCCGAGGTGCATGGCAATCTCTACGGCACCTCGCGCGAGGCGATCGAGGCACGCATGGCCCATGGTGACGATGTGGTGCTGGAGATCGACTTCCAGGGCGCGCTGCAGATCAAGCAGCTGTTTCCCTATGCAGTGCTGGTCTTCATACTGCCGCCGAGCTGGGAGGAGTTGCGCCAGCGCCTGCTGCGCCGAGGCGAGGACAAGGACCAGGTCATCGAGCAGCGCATGAGCAATGCGCGCATCGAGGTGGCGCAGGCCCAGCAGTTCGATTTCGTGGTCGTCAACGCGACCTTCGAGACCGCACTTTTCGACCTTAAAACAATAGTCCACGCACAAAGGTTAAAATACGCGGCTCAGCGCCGAAACCGTTCCGCCGTGTTTCAGGCGCTGGACCTTCCGTAATACCCCTTGACTCCTAGGACGCTCCATGGCCCGCATCACCGTTGAAGATTGCCTCGACAAGATCCCCAACCGCTTCCAGTTGGTGCTTGCAGCAACCTACCGCGCCCGCATGCTCAGCCAAGGGCATACGCCCAAGGTCGAGTCGAAGAACAAGCCCGGCGTGACCGCGCTGCGCGAAATCGCCGCTGGCGAGGTGGGCATTGAAATGCTGCGCAAAGTGCCGATCTGAGGATTCAGGCACACATTCCGTGAACGGGCGCCTCGGCGCCCGTTTTCTTTTGTGTGCGCTTTCGCCCTTGCCGACCGCTGGACACTGAGGAATCCGGTAAATTCAAGCCATGGGTCTCAGATCATTCGCCGCCGCTCGCCTCCCCGCCGCCCTGTCGGGGCTTTCGGGTCTGCGCGGCCCCACGAACAACGAGCCGACCGAGGCCGAGGCCGCCTCGTTTGACGCGCTGACCTACAAGCTCAGCTACCTCAGCAAGGCCGACATCAAGCGGGTGCGCGAGGCCTACAAGTTCGCCGACGAGGCCCATCTGGGCCAGTTCCGCGCCAGCGGCCTGCCCTACATCACTCATCCGATCGCGGTGGCCGGCATCTGCGCCGAGTGGCGGCTGGACGTGCAGGCCATCATGGCCGCGCTGATGCACGATGCAATGGAGGACTGCGGCATCACCAAGGTCGAGCTGATCGAGCGCTTCGGCGCGCCGACGGCCGAACTGGTGGACGGCCTGACCAAGTTGGACAAGCTGCAGTTCTCGACCAAGGAAGAATCGCAGGCCGAGTCGTTCCGCAAGATGCTGCTGGCGATGGCGCGCGATGTGCGCGTGATCCTGATCAAGCTGGCCGACCGTCTGCACAATATGCGCACGATGGAGTCGATGGCGCCCGAGAAGAGCCGGCGCATTGCCCGTGAAACACTGGACATCTACGCGCCCATTGCCCACCGGCTGGGCCTGAACCAGACCTATCGCGAGCTGCAGGGCCTGTCCTTCCAGTACATCTACCCCTGGCGCTTTGCGGCGCTGACCAAGGCCATCGTCAGCGCCCGCGGCAACCGCCGCGACCTGGTCTCGCGCATCGAGAAAGACGTGCTGCAGGCCCTGGCCAAGGCCAATATCAAGGTCAAGGTCCATGGCCGCGAGAAGACGCTGTATTCGATCTTCCGCAAGATGAAGGACAAGCACCTGAGCTTTGCCCAGGTCAGCGACATCTTCGGCTTTCGCATCGTCGTCGAGACCCTGCCCGAATGCTATCTGGTGCTGGGTGCCCTGCACCAGCTGTACAAGCCGCAGCCGGGCCGCTTCAAGGACTACATCGCCATCCCCAAGCCCAACGGCTATCAGTCGCTGCACACCACGTTGGTGAGCCCGGTGGGCACGCCGGTGGAGTTCCAGATCCGCACCGTGCCCATGCACAGCGTGGCCGAGCAGGGCATTGCTGCGCACTGGCTGTACAAGGTGGACGAGGCCGGCATCTCCGAAGCCCAGCGCATGGGCTCGCGCTGGCTGCAGTCGCTGGTCGACATCCAGGACGAGACGCGCGACTCCAGCGAGTTCCTGGAGCACGTCAAGATCGACCTGTTCCCCGACGCGGTCTATGTGTTCACGCCCAAGTCCAAGATCCTGGCCCTGCCCCGCGGCGCCACGCCGGTGGACTTTGCCTATGCCATCCACTCCGACGTCGGCGACCACTGCGTCGCCGCGCAAGTCAATGGCGAGCCTGTGCCTTTGCGCACCGAGCTGCGCAGCGGCGATGTGGTCAGCGTGGTCACGGCCAGCGGCGCACGGCCGAACCCGGCCTGGCTGAGCTTTGTGCGCACCGGCCGGGCGCGTTCGAAGATCCGCCATTTCCTGAAGACGCTGGAAGACGACGAATCGCGCGATCTGGGCGAGAAGATGCTGGCCCAGGCGCTGCGCGCGGAAGGGTTGAGCCTGCCCAGCCAGGACCCGGACGACGCGCAGTCCAGCGCGCTGTGGCAGCAGCTGACGCGCTGGAGCGGCAACCGCCATGCCGACGAGCTGATGGTGCAGATCTCGCAGGGCCGCAAGATTGCCTCCATCGTCGCCAAGCAGCTGGCGCGGCTGATGGGAGAGCAAGGCGCCAGGCCCGACGCCGTGACGCTGACCCTGGGTCGCTACGCCCAGGACGACGCCGCGCCCAAGCAAAGCCTGGTCAGCATCGACGGGAGCGAAAGCGCCTCGGTGCAGTTGGCACCCTGCTGCCACCCGATTCCCGGCGACGAGATCACCGGTTATCTGGGTCGCGGCGAGGGCCTGATCGTGCACACGCAGGAGTGCGGCGTTGGCCGGCGCCTGCTGCAGCGCGACAGCGAGCATTGGATCAAGGTGGCCTGGGCCGAGGAGCTGACCCGCCCGTTCGAGGCCGCCGTCGGTGTGCTGCTGAGCAATGGCAAGGGCGTGCTGGCCCAGGTGGCGGCGGCGGTCAGCTCGGCTGAGGCCGACATCAGCCATATCGCCATGGGCGACGATGCCCAGGGCGAGACGGTTGAGCTCAAGCTGCTGCTGAGCGTGCGCGACCGGCTGCACCTGGCCGAGGTGCTGCGCATACTCAAGCGCAGCCCGTCCACGCGGCGGGTCTGGCGTATCAAGCCTTGACCGGTTCGGGATAGCGCACCTCCAGCACCTCGATCTTCTCGACGCCGCCGGGCGTCATCAGCTGCACCTCGTCGCCCTCGCGCGCCTTCAGCAGGGCCCGGGCGATCGGCGCGATCCAGCTGACCTCGCCCTTCAGGCTGTCCGACTCGTCTATGCCCTTGATCGTGATCGTGCGCTCCTCGCCGCGGGCATTGGCATAGGTCACGGTCGCGCCGAAGAAGACCTGGTCGCTGCCATGGTGGGCGGAAGGGTCGGCCACCTCGGCCACATCGAGCCGTTTGGTGAGGAAGCGGATCCGCCGATCAATCTCGCGCAAACGCTTTTTGCCGTAGAGATAGTCCCCGTTCTCGGAGCGATCACCGTTCTTGGCCGCCCATGACACCACTTCGACGATCTTCGGCCGCTCGACGTCAAGCAATTGCATGAATTCGGCGCGCAGGTCGGCATAGCCCTTGGGCGTCATGTAGTTGCGCGTGCCGGCGGGAATGGCCGGCAGGGCCATGTCCTCATCATCGTCGCCGTCGCTCTCTTTGGTGAAGGCCTTGCTCATGGCTGCATGGGTGTGGGCGGAGTCCGCCACGGGTGACGCGCTCAATAGCGCAGGAAGCCCGACTTTGACACAGCTCAGACCCACCCCCTGAACGAGGGGTGAGGCATATACCCATTCACCCCTAACCCGTGGGATGGCTGCCCCGTAGCCCCCTGGTTACAACCCCTAAAGCTTCTGACAAGAGCTGGTATTCCCCTGCGGATTTCCAGCGCGCCGGAGGTCCTGGAGCAGCGAGGCACCAACCGGCAGTTCCCGAACCGCAGCCCCCCGTAAAGCGAAACGCAGAGCGACCGCAAGCCCAGGCGCTCTGGACCAAGAGGAGTCCAGCATGAAAGTCCACCCGCAAACCCGCGTCAACACCTACTTCAACAGCACCCAGGACGATCCCGCGGTGGCCGCGCTGAAGGGTGTCAGTGGTGGCTATGTGGTGACCTGGACCAGCAGCGGTCAGGACGGCAGCGGCAACGGCGTGTTCGCACAGCGCTTCAGCAGCAGCGGCGTGGCGCTGGGCCCGGAGTTCCGCGTCAATACGAACACCTCTAGCACCCAGCAGGAGTCCAGCGTGGTCGGCCTGTCCGATGGCAGCTTCCTGGTCAGCTGGGTGGACCATTCCGGCATCGACGGCAGCAGCTACGGCGTCTATGCCCGCCGCTTCGACGCCAACGGCGCGCCGCTGGGCAATGACTTCCGCGTCAACACCTACACCAGCAGTGACCAGGGACAGCCCAGCACGGCCGTGTTCGATGGCGGCTATGTCGTCACCTGGTACTCCAACAGCCAGGACGCCAGCAGCTACGGCGTGTACACCCAGCGCTACAACAATGCCGGCGTGGCCCAGGGCGCCGAGACGCGCGCCAACACCACCACCACCGGAGCCCAGTACGAACCCGACGTATCGGCGCGCGCCGACGGCAGCTATGTCGTGGTCTGGCGCTCCGACAGCCAGGACGGCAGCGGCGCCGGTGTCTACGCCCAGCGCTTTGACAGCGCCGGTGTCGCCGCAGGCGCGGAGTTCCTAGTCAACACGGTCACGGCCAGCAACCAGTACGAGCCGCGTGTGGCGATGCTCGCCGATGGCAGCTTTGTCGTCGTCTGGCGCGACGATGGTGGCCGTGACGGCAGCGGCAACGCGGTATTTGCCCAGCGCTATGACGCGGCAGGCGTGGCCCAGGGCGGCGAGTTCCGCATCAATGAATACACCAGCGGCAGCCAGTACCAGGCCGACGTCGAGGCGCTGTCCGGCGGCGGCTTTGTCGTCACCTGGCACAACGACAGCGGCAGCCTGGATGGGCTGAGCAACAGCGACGTCTATGTGCGCGAGTACAGCAGCCTGGGCATACCGCTGGCCGGTGAGGAACGCGTCAACACGCCCAACAACAACGGGCAGTATGCGCCGGCCATCGCCGATCTGGGCAGCGGCAACTTCGTCGTCGTGTTCGCCGACAACAGCGGCGCCGACGGCAACGGCACAGGGGTGTTCCAGCAGCTGTTCGGCGACCCGGCCGAGCTGCCCCGCCAGGCCTCGCCAACCCTGGGCGACTTCAGCGGCACCGTCAATTTTGGCGAGAACGCCGTCAATGCCACGGCCCAGGTGCTCGACGCCTCGGTCAGTCTGGCCGATGCGGATTCGACCAATTTCGATGGCGGCCGGGTGAGCCTGTTCTATGTCAGCGGTGCCAGCGCCGAGGATCAGCTGACCGTGGTGGACCAGGGCAACGGCCCCGGGCAGATCGGCCTGGCCGGCAACGTGGTCAGCTACGGTGGCGTGCAGATAGGCACGCTCAGCGGCGGCGTCAACGGCGCCAATATGGAGATCGCGCTGAACGCCAATGCGACCGTCGAGGCGGTCGAGGACCTGATACAGCACCTGGGCTATCGCAATACCAGCAGCAGCCCACAGGCGACCCGGCAGGTCAGCGTGCGCATCGAAGACGGTGATGGTGGCTCGGGTGCGGGCGGCATCATCACCGTCAATGTGTCCCGCGAGCTCGACGGCTCGCCGGCCGTCCACGGCGAAGACCGTGTCAACAGCTATGTGCCGGGCAACCAGAACGACCCGGAGATCGGCCGCCTCAGCGATGGCGGCTATGTCACCGTCTGGACCTCGGTCGGCCAGGACGGCAGCGCCGATGGCATCTATGCCCAGCGCCACAGCGCCAGCGGCGTGGCTGTCGGGCCCGAGTGGCGCGTCAACACGTCGACCGGCGGTGACCAGAACTACCCCCATGTGGCCGGCCTGTCCGATGGTGGCTTCGTCATCAGCTGGGAAGACAACGGCAACGACGGCTCCGGCTGGGGCAGCTATGCCCAGCGCTATGACGCCAACGGCGCTGCCGCTGGCGGCCAGATGCTGCTCAACACCACGACGGCCAACAATCAGTACCACACCGTGGTCAGTGCCTACACCGGTGGCTTTGCAGCCGTCTGGGCCGCCAACGGACAGGCCGGCGGCGGCGGCTACGACATCCTGCTGCAGCGCTTCGACAACGTCGGCGCCAAGCTCGGCGGCGAGGTGCTGGTCAACACGCCGGTGGGCAACAACCAGCAGTTGCCCGACGTGGCGGCCGCGGCCAATGGCGATCTGGTCATCGTCTGGCAGGACGAGGCCAGTGCCGATGGCAATGGCTATGGCGTGTTCGGCCGCCGCTATGACGCGGCCAGCGCCACCTTCGGCACCGTCTTCCAGGTCAACACCCTCACCAGCGGCAACCAGTACGAGGCCCGGGTGGCGATGCTGTCCAACGGCGGCTTTGTCGCTGTCTGGGGCGATTCCAGCGGCCCCGATGGCTCGGGCTGGGCCACCTATGCCCGTGTCTATGACGCCGCCGGCGCGGCCCTGGGTGACGCCTTCCGCGTCAACGAGTACACCAACGGCAGCCAGTACCAACCGGTCGTCACCGGCCTGAGCACGGGCGGCTTCGTCGTCGCCTTCCACAACGACTCGGCCGGTCCGGAAGGCACCTCCGGCGATGTGAGCCTGCGCGAATATGACAATCTCGGCAATGCCATCGATGGTGATCGCCGCGTCAACAGCTACACCAGCAGCACGCAATCCGAGCCGGCCATCGAAGACCTGGGCAACGGCAACTTCGTCGTGGCCTGGCGCTCCGAGGGGCAGGACGGCAGCAGCGGTGGCATCTACCAGCAGGTGTTCGGCGATGGCGCCGAGCTGGCGCGCCAGGCCAACCCGGATCTGGGCGACCTGGCCAGCACGCTGACCTTTGCCGAGAATCTGGTCAATGCAGCCCCCCAACTGCTGGACGCCGCCGTCAGCCTGACCGACGCCGACTCGGCCAACTTCAATGGCGGCCGGCTGGACCTGTTCTACACCACCGGCCAGAGCAGCCAGGACCAGCTGAGCGTACTCAGCCAGGGCAACGGCGCCGGCCAGATTGGCGTGGCTGGAAACGTCGTCAGCTATGGCGGCGTGGCCATCGGCCTGCTCGGCGGTGGCAGCAATGGCACGAATCTGCGCATTGACTTCAACAGCGATGCCGCGACGGTCGATGCCGTCGAGTCGCTGATTCAGCGCATTGCCTATGCCAACACCAGCAGCAGCCCGGATGCCTCACGCACGCTGGGTTTGCGCGTCAGCGATGGCGATGGTGGCGCCAGCCTGGCGAGCAGCCTGACCATCAACGTCACGCGCGAGATTGACGGCACCCCGACCGCCTATGGCGAGGATCGCGTCAACAGCTATAGCCCGGGCGTCCAGAACGACCCGGAGATAGGCCGCCTCAGCGATGGTGGCTATGTCACCGTGTGGACCTCGGTGGGCCAGGATGGCAGCGCCGATGGCATCTATGCCCAGCGCTACAGCGCCAGCGGCGTGGCCGTCGGGCCCGAGTGGCGTGTCAACCTCCTGTCCGGCAATGACCAGAACTACCCCCATGTGGCCGGCCTGTCCGATGGCGGCTTCGTCATCAGCTGGGAAGACAACGGCAACGACGGCTCCGGCTGGGGCAGCTATGCCCAGCGCTATGACGCCAACGGCGTGGCCGCCGGCAGCCAGCTGCTGCTCAACACCACCACCTCCAGCAACCAGTACCACAC
>JADMJJ010000063.1 GCA_018780645.1 Burkholderiaceae bacterium | reverse complement strand
CCATGCCGATGATGATGTTCTTGGCGTAGTCGGGCTGCAGCTCGAAGAAGTCGCCGTCATCGACCGCCTTGACGATCAGCTCCTTCATGTCATAAGGCTTGTTGGCGTTGTCGGGCACCAGCGTGTCCAGCGACATGTCCACCCGGTTGCCCGGGTCTCCACTGGGCCGGCTGGGAGCCTTGTCGCGGTTGTTCAGCGGCAGGTAGTTGAAGAAGCGCCGCAGCATCAAAATGGCCTCGACGTCGTTGTCGAAGGACAGGTCGGCCACACCGCTCTTGCTGGTGTGGGTGGAAGCGCCACCCAGCTCCTCGGCCGTCACCTCCTCGTGCGTCACCGTCTTCACCACCTCCGGGCCGGTGACGAACATGTAAGAGGAGTCCTTGACCATGAAGATGAAGTCGGTCATGGCGGGCGAGTAGACCGCGCCACCGGCGCAGGGGCCCATGATCATGCTGATCTGCGGGATCACGCCCGAGGCCATCACATTGCGCTGGAAAACGTCGGCATAGCCGCCCAGCGAGGCAACACCCTCCTGGATGCGCGCCCCGCCCGAATCGTTGAGGCCTATCACCGGCGCGCCGACCTTCATCGCCTGGTCCATCACCTTGCAGATCTTCTCGGCATGGGCCTCGCTCAAGGCACCGCCGAAGACGGTGAAGTCCTGGCTGAAGGCGAAGGCCAGGCGGCCGTTGATCAGGCCGTAGCCAGTGACCACGCCATCGCCGGGAATCTTGTTGTCGGCCATGCCGAAGTCCACGCAGCGGTGCTCGACGAACATGTCCCACTCTTCGAAGCTGCCCTCGTCGAACAGCATCTCCAGCCGCTCGCGCGCCGTCAGCTTGCCCTTGGCATGCTGGGCGGCAATGCGCTTCTCGCCGCCACCCAGGCGCGCCTTGGCGCGCTTCTCTTCCAGCATCTGTTGAATGTCATGCATGGTGTGTCCAATTTCAGAATTGGGGTCAGACCCCAGAAAAAAGAGATAGCAATTCGCGGGCGGCGGTGGAGGCCGCCAGCCGCCCCTGCAGCACCTGCTGCGTCCTGTCCTCGAGCACCGCGCGCACGGCCGGCGAGGCGGCAAACTGCTGGCGCAGGCCGGCGTGGATGCGCTCCCACATCCAGTCTTTCGCCTGCTGCTGACGGCGCATGGCCAGCCTGCCATTCGCGGTCTGCAGCTTCTGGAACTGCTCGACGGCCGCCCAGAACCCGTCCAGCCCCAGCGCCTTCAGCGCACTGAGTTGCATCACCTGCGGGTGCCAGACCTGCTCGTCATGCGGCCCATGCGAGTGGCCGCTATAGCCCAGCAGCCGCAGGCTGGAGGTGATCTGCGCCTGGGCGCGCGTGGCCGCGGTGGCATCGAGATCCGCCTTGTTGATGACCACCAGATCCGCCAACTCCATCACGCCCTTCTTGATCGCCTGCAGGTCGTCGCCGGCATTGGGCAACTGCAGCAGGCAGTACATATCGGTCATGCCGGCCACGGCGGTCTCGCTCTGGCCGACGCCGACGGTCTCGACGATGACCACGTCATGGCCCGCCGCCTCGCAGACCAGCATCGCCTCGCGCGTCTTCTCGGCCACGCCGCCCAGGGTGCCCGAGGCCGGGCTGGGCCGGATGTAAGCGCGCTCGTTCATCGACAGGTGTTCCATCCGCGTTTTGTCGCCAAGGATGGAGCCGCCCGACACGCTGCTCGACGGGTCCACCGCCAGCACCGCGACACGATGCCCCCGCGCGATCAGGAACAGGCCCAGCGCCTCGATAAAGGTGCTCTTGCCCACGCCCGGGACACCGGAAATGCCCAGCCGAAAGGACTTGCCGGTGTGCGGCAGCAGCTCGGTCAGCAGAGCATCGGCCTGGGCACGATGGTCGGGCCGGGTGGATTCAAGCAGGGTGATGGCCTTGGCCACCGCACGGCGCTGCGCGGGGCCAGGACTTGCCAGCAGGCGATCTGCCAAGCTGCTTGAAGCAGGCGACTGCATTTCAGACTGCCGAGGCGCTCACCGATTGGCGGATCTGCTCCAGCACATCCTTGGCCGAGGCCGGTATCGGCGTGCCCGGGCCGTAGATGCCTTTGACACCCGCCTCGTACAGATACTCGTAGTCCTGCTTGGGAATCACGCCGCCGACGAAGACGATGATGTCGTCGGCGCCCTGATCCTTCAGCGCCTGGATGATGGCCGGCACCAGGGTTTTGTGGCCGGCGGCGAGGGTCGAAACACCCACCGCGTGCACGTCGTTCTCGATCGCCTGGCGGGCGCATTCCTCGGGGGTCTGGAACAGCGGGCCTATGTCCACATCGAAGCCGAGATCGGCATAGGCGGTGGCCACCACCTTGGCGCCGCGGTCGTGGCCGTCCTGGCCCAGCTTGGCGATCATCACGCGCGGGCGGCGGCCCTGATCGTCGGCAAACTCGGCGATCTCGTGCTGCAGCTTCTCCCAGCCCTCGGCCGAATCGTAGGCGGCGGCATAGACGCCGGTGACCTTTTGCGTATCGGCACGGTGGCGGCCGAAGACCGTCTCCAGCGCATCGCTGATCTCGCCGACCGTGGCCCGCAGCCGAGTCGCCTTGATCGCCAAGTCCAGCAGATTGCCGGTCCTGGCTTCGGCCGCCTCGGTCAAGGCCTTCAGCGCGGCCTGCACAGCGGCCGTGTCACGGCTGGCGCGTATCGCCTTCAGCCGCTCGATCTGGCCTTCGCGCACGCGCACGTTGTCGACCTCGCGGATCTCGATAGCGTCTTCCTTGGCCAGCTTGTACTTGTTGACGCCGACAATCACGTCGCGGCCGGAGTCGATACGGGCCTGCTTCTCGGCCGCGCTGGCTTCTATCTTCAGCTTGGCCCAGCCGCTGTCGACCGCGTGCACCATACCGCCCATGGCCTCGACCTCCTCGATGATGGACCAGGCCTTGTCGGCCATGTCCTGGGTCAGCTTCTCCATCATGTAGCTGCCGGCCCAGGGGTCGACGACGCTGGTGATATGCGTCTCTTCCTGGATGATCAGCTGGGTGTTGCGGGCAATGCGCGAGCTGGTCTCGGTGGGCAGCGCGATTGCCTCGTCGAAGCTGTTGGTGTGCAGGCTTTGCGTGCCACCAAACACCGCCGCCATCGCCTCTATCGTCGTGCGCACGACGTTGTTGTACGGATCCTGCTCGGTCAGCGACCAACCCGAGGTCTGGCAGTGCGTGCGCAGCATCAGGCTCTTGGGGCTCTTGGCATTGAAGCCCTTCATGATGCGGCACCACAAGAGGCGCGCCGCGCGCATCTTGGCGATCTCCAGATAGAAGTTCATCCCGACGGCCCAGAAGAAGCTCAGGCGGCCGGCGAACTCGTCCACGTCAAGGCCCTTGGCCAGGGCGGTCTTCACGTACTCCTTGCCGTCGGCCAGGGTGAAGGCCAGCTCCAGCGCCTGATTCGCGCCGGCCTCCTGCATGTGGTAGCCGCTGATCGAGATGGAATTGAACTTGGGCATGTTCTGCGCCGTGTACTCGATGATGTCGCCGATGATGCGCATGCTCGGCTCGGGCGGGAAGATATAGGTGTTGCGGACCATGAACTCCTTCAGGATGTCGTTCTGGATCGTTCCGCTCAATTGGTTCTGCGCCACGCCCTGCTCTTCCGCCGCCACCACATAGCCGGCCAGCACCGGCAGCACGGCGCCGTTCATCGTCATGCTGACACTGACGGTGTCCAGCGGGATCTGGTCGAACAGAATCTTCATGTCCTCGACCGAGTCGATCGCCACGCCGGCCTTGCCGACGTCACCGGTCACGCGCGGATGGTCGCTGTCATAGCCGCGGTGCGTGGCCAGATCGAAGGCGACGCTGACGCCCTGCCCGCCCGCGGCCAGCGCCTTGCGGTAGAAGGCGTTCGACTCCTCGGCGGTCGAGAAGCCGGCGTACTGCCGGATCGTCCAAGGCCGCACCGCATACATCGTCGCCTGCGGGCCGCGCAGGAACGGCTCGAAGCCGGGTAGGGTGTTGGCATGCGGCAGATCGGCCGTGTCTGCGGCCGTGTACAGCGGCTTGACCGCCAGGCCCTCGGGCGTGTGCCAGGTCAGCGCCTCTACATCACCGCCGGGAGCCGACTTGGCGGCGGCCTTTTGCCAGGCGGCCAACGAGGCTGGTGCGAATTCGGGGCGGTTGCTGTCAGACATGCGAGTACCTTCTTGCTGCGTGCTTGCCATCATACATGATGCATAATTATGAATTCAAATTTGACGAGCGCCTGACGCACGCCACCCCGCCGCTGCCAGAACACTATGTCCAACGCCCCCGGTGCCCGTTCCCCCGCCTTCGCGCCACAGGCTCTGTATGAGCAGGTGGCCGAGCGCCTGCGCCAGGAAATCTTTGCGCGCGAGCTGCAACCGGGCAGTTGGATAGACGAGCTGCGCCTGGCTCAGGCCTGGGGCATCAGCCGCACGCCGCTGCGCGAAGCGCTAAAGGTGCTGGCCACCGAAGGCCTGGTAACGATGAAGCTGCGCCGCGGCGCCTATGTCACCGAGATGTCGCAGCAGGACGTGGCCGAGGTCTATCACCTGCTGTCCGTGCTGGAGAGCGACGCGGCGGGCGAGGTGGCCATCAAGGCAACAGACGACCAACTGGCCGCACTGAACCAATTGCATCAGCAGCTTGAACTGGCGATAGCCGAGCGCACCCAGTTCTTCGCCCTCAACGAGGCCTTTCATATGCAGGTGCTTGAGGTGGCAGGCAATCGCTGGCGCACACAAATCGTCACCGACCTGCGCAAGGTGATGAAGCTCAACCGCCACCTGTCGCTGTTCAAGCAGGGCC
>JADMJJ010000027.1 GCA_018780645.1 Burkholderiaceae bacterium | reverse complement strand
TGATCCCGTTCGCGCCATCGGCAAGATCCATCTTCAGGGCCGACAGGCGCTGACCCAGTTCGTCGTGCAACTCACGGGCGATGCGCTTGCGTTCATCTTCGCGCGCATCGACCATGCTCGCGGACAGCCGCCGCAGTTCCTGCCGCGAGCTCTGCAGCAGCTTGCGCTCCTGCTCGCGCCGGGTGATGTCGCTGAGCACCATCTGCACGGTCGAGCGGTTCGGGCCGGGCAGGGCGGCGATGGCAATCTCGACCTCGCGCAGGGCGCCGTCGGGGCGCAGCAGACGCTCCTGCAGCATGTAGACGCCGGGCCCGCCTTCGAGCGCGCGCGCCAGCTGGTCGCGCACGGCCTCGTGCGAAGCAGGATGCAGCAACTCGTAAATCGACCTGCCCATGATTTGCCCGGAGCCCAGCAGGTCCTGGCAGGCCTTGTTGCAGAAGACGATGCGGTCCCGCTCGGTGACCCAGATCGCGATCGGCGCGACGTCGAACAGCCGCTGGAAGTGGTCGCGCAGCGACTCGATATCGTGCTCCAGCGCCTGTTCCTTGCTGAGGTCACACAGCACGGCCGTGCTGAAGCCACGCGACCGGTCCTGGCCCGAGGCGAGCACGCGGGTGATCGTGGCGGCAACGGGGAACTCGAGACCGTCGGCGCGCAGTCCCATCAGGCAACCACGCACGCCCTTCGGCCTCTCGGTCTCCCCGGAGGTTTGGAACCACGTCACGTGTTCGGCATGGGCCTCACGGTAACGCTCCGGGATGAAGACCGAGAGGGCTTGACCGAGCACATCGTCGGCCTGGCAACCGAACATGCGCAACGCGGCCGGGTTGAGCATCACGATGCGCTGCTGCGCATCGATGGTGACGATGGCCTCCACCGAGGCCTGCACCGCGCGCTCGTTGGCTTGGTGGATATCGTCCGGTTCCAGCGGGCTCGAAGAGGCCATGTTCATTGCTGCGTTCCGCGCCGGTCGGCGCCGCCATTGTTGTTACCAAGCTTGATCACTTTGTCTCGGCCGATGTTCACGTGAACGCGGTGCCAACGCAACAGGCACGTCGATTGCTTCGCCCGCGCGATTTGCGCCAGATCAAAGGTCGACGATGTCGCCGTGGACCGCGGCTCGAAAACGAGGGCTGTCCGCCCGCCCCGCGGCCGCCGGATGCCGGCACCGGGCCAGCAGCCGACACAGCCCCCCGGAAACGTCGCAGACCCTGCGATTTTCATGGGAGACGTCGGCCATGACGGTGTCGGCCGCCGTCGATCGCAGCGCGTATTTGCGGCGGTGCAGATTCGGAAAATTCCGAACTCGGCTTCGGACTCGTGCCTGTCCCGGCGGAAACCTCCAGGCCCAAGGGCCAGTCTCCGCCTATGGCCCGGACATGCGCCTTTGATCATGCTGGCGGCGTGATGCATCGGGATTACGCGGGCAATCAAACAACGGAGTAGCGATGAACCAGTCCATTCAACAGCACAGGGCCTTCTCTTCCTCGATGTCCCCGCGCGTGGCGCATCCTGCTGCAATGGGTCGCGCCTGCCTCTCCGATCTGCTGCGGATGATGGACCCCGACGCCGAGACCGGCCCGGAGAGCGACGGCCTTCCGGTCACGCTACGGCCCCTGCGTGCCGGCGCGGCCCTGTTCCATGAGCACGGCCAGGTCGATGCGATCCACTTTGTGAGCATGGGCTCGTTCAAGATCTATCGCACCGCCGAGGATGGCTATGAGCAGGTGCTGGGGTTTGCGCGGCGTGGCGAGGTGCTGGGCTACGACGCGGTCTGCCTGGGGCAGCATCCGACGGCGGCGGTCGCGCTGGAGGACTCGCGCGTGTTCGCCGTCGCTGCGCGCGACCTGTTCAAGCTGCTGCAGCACATTCCGGCCCTGGACCGCATGCTGCATCTGGCGATCAGCCGCCAGCTGATCCGGTCGGCCGAGATCGCGGATCTGATGGCCGCGGTGGCTGCCGAGGTACGCCTGGCGCGCTTTCTGATCCTGCAGTCCAGGCAGATGAAGGCCTGCGGTCAGTCGCCGGTGAACCTGCTGCTGCGCATGGGGCGCCGCGACATTGCCAGCCATCTGGGCGTGGCGCACGAGACCGTCAGCCGCAGCTTCGGCGTGCTGGTCGATTGGGGCTGGCTGCGCGTGAACAACCGCGAGGTGGAGATTCTCGATCTGAACAGCCTGACGAGCTTCGCACGCAGCACCCGCCGTTCGATCGATGACATCGACGCCAGGATCGCCAAGGCGGGTTCGTCCTGCCCGCCGGCCGCGACGACCGACGCGCTGAACCTGAGTTGGGCCGGCCGGCGAGGGGATTTCGGATTTGCCGGGGGCGTCAGCGCCGCGGGGTCGGGCGCCGGCCGGCCCATGCACGGACGCGCTGCCGGGGTGCAGCTGCAGGCGGGGTGAGGCGACGCTGGCTTGCGCTGGATCACGGGCCGGGATGGGTCCCTGTTGTCGAATGCCTTCGGAGGATCGCATGAACACCTTGACCAAGCTGGCGATGGGTTTGATGGGCAGGCTGGAGCCCAGGCCGGTGCAGGCCGTGCCCGACCAGGTCATGGCCCTGCCCGCCGCCGCCATCGATGGCGGCCTGCCGCTGATGCAGGCCCTGGCCCGGCGGCAGTCGCAGCGGCTGTTCTCGCCAGCGCGTTTGGAGCCGCAGGCGCTGGGCGATCTGCTCTGGGCCGCCGCGGGTATCAACCGCGGCAAGCTGGGCGGGCGCACGGCACCCAGCGCGATGAATGCCCAGGAGGTTGTGCTCTACGCGGCCCTGGCCGAGGGACTGTATCGCTACGAGCCCGAGCCACACCAGCTGCGCCTGGTCGCGGCCGCCGACGTGCGGCGCGTAACCGGGTACCAGGACTTTGTCGACGATGCGGGCCTCGACCTGATCTATGTCGCGGATCACGGCCGCATGTCGCTGGTGCCCGCCGCCCAGCGGGTGGCCTACGCCCACGTGGCCGCCGGGGCGATGGCGCAGAACGTCTACCTGTGTTGCGCGTCGCAGGGCCTGTCCACGGTGTTGCGAGCCTGGCTGGATCGTGATGCGCTGTCCGCAGCGATGGGCCTGGCGCAGGATCAGCAGATTCTGCTGGCGCAGACGGTCGGTCATCCGGCCCCCTGAGCAGGGCCTGTCGCCAGGCCCTGGTCGCACGCCGAGGCCGGCGCCCGGCCCTTTCATGCGCCGTCGCGGCCTGCCTTCATCAGACCGTTCAGTTCGCTCCAGCTCATCGCCTGCGCTGCCAATGGGCTGCCGTCACCGGTCTGCAGAAAGCCGCGCGTCAGTTCGGCCATGCGGGCATAGATCGATTCGGCGATGCCCGAGCCCGAACTCAAGCGGCGCACACCGAGCCCGGACAGCTCCGCTGCTAGCGGCACGCCGGGCAGGGCCAGGATGTTGACCGGCAGCGCCGTGCCGGCACAGATCGCGGCGATCTCGTCGGGCCTACTCGCGCCGGCCGCGAACAGACCGTCTGCGCCGGCCTCGGCATACAGGCGAGCACGGCGCAGGGTCTCCTCGACGCGCAGCTCGGGCGCCACCAGGCCCTTCAGGTAGACGTCGCAGCGGGCATTGATGAACAGGCGCAGGCCCTGGCGCTCGGCGGCGGCGCGGGCCGCAACGATCTTGCGACACAGCAGCTCGGGGGTGTCGCGGCCGTCCTCGATATTGATGCCCACGGCACCGGCGCCAACGATGGCGGCAACGTTGTCCCCCACCGTCTGCGGGTCGTCCGAGTAGCCGCCCTCGATGTCCACCGTCAGCGGCACCTTGAGCTTGGCGGTGATCTCGCTGACCGTGGCCAGCAGCTGCGCCACCGGCAGGTGGTGGCCATCGCCCTGACCATGGGCCCAGGCCACGGCGGCGCTGCTGGTCGCCAGGGCCGGCACACCCAGCGACTGCATCACGAGGGCGCTGCCGGCGTCCCAGGCGTTGGCCAGGAGCAGCATCGTGTCGGCATGGTGCAGCGTGTGGAAGGCGCTGGCGCGGCTGTTGTGGTCCATGAGGTCCTCCTGAAAAGGGCAGATCCTCGCATGCAAGCTATTTGCTGTCCGGCGCTTTTCGGACATTTACCTCCCTAGGCTGCAGTCTTGTGGCCAGGCTTGCCGGCTCCTAGACTGCGGCACCACTCTGCGGGAGAGCATCATGGCGGCAGCAGGCAACACGGTGCAGATCAAGCTCATTGGCCGCGCCGATACGCCGCGCCTGCCGAGCCTGCTGCTGCCCACGGCGCGCAGCGGCCCGGCCCAGGACGATCCCTTCCTGCCGCCGAGCTATCTTCAGCCGCGCCTGACCCTGGATGTGGGCACGGCGGCGCGCAGCGGCGGCGAGGGCGCGGCCGAGCAGCAGCATGGTGTTGGCGTTGACGAAGTGCTGGTGCTGGAGCTGGCCGACGGTTCCAGCCTGATCACCAGCGCCCAGCGCCTGCGCGCCAGCCTGGAGCAGACCCGTCCGGCCCTGCTCGGCGCCGGTGGCATGGTGCTGCTGGAGCAGCTGCGCGCCCAGGGAGCGGCACCCGGCCGGGGCCTCGGCGAGGCGGTGGGCGGGCTGATCAGCAAGGTTTTCAGCGTCGGCGTGGGCAAGCTGCCCGACGCCATCATCGGCGAGGCGGTGGCGCGGTTGGGGGGCAAGGCCGGCCTGGGCGTCAGCTGGGCCGGCACCAAGGCCTTGATGTGGGCGATCGAGAAGCGGTTGGAGCGCGAGCCGGGCCTCTACCACTGGGCGGCGGGAGCGGGCAGTGCGGCCGACTTCGAGGCGCCGAAGTTCAGCGCCTCGCCGCAGGCAGATCCGGCGCTGTACCCGATGCTGGTGTTCGTCCACGGCACCGCCTCC
>JADMJJ010000074.1 GCA_018780645.1 Burkholderiaceae bacterium | reverse complement strand
ACGCGGTCTCGATCTGGTGCTCGATCTGGAAGCGGCTGAACAGCGGCGCGTCGTCACGGTAGCGCTTCACGCGATTGGCCGTTTCGGGCATCACGTGGTTCATGAATTGCTGGGCCTGCTCGAAGATGTCGTCCGTATCGATCAGGATTTCGCCGATGTCGGCGGTGAAGTAGTCGCGGATGGCGCGAATCACCAGCGACGACTCCTGATAGATCAGGAAGGCGCCCTTGCTGCCCTTGGATGCGCCGTCGATGGCGGTCCACAGCTTGAGCATGTAGTTCAGGTCCCACTGCAGCTCGGGTGCGCTGCGGCCGATGCCGGCGGTGCGCGCGATCAGGCTCATGCCCTTGGGATACTCGAGCTGGTCGAGGTTCTCTTTCAGTTCTTCACGGTCTTCGCCCTCGATGCGGCGCGAAACGCCACCACCGCGGGGGTTGTTAGGCATCAAGACCAGATAGCGGCCGGCCAGAGACACAAAGGTGGTCAGCGCCGCGCCCTTGTTGCCGCGCTCTTCCTTCTCGACCTGGACCAGCAGTTCCTGGCCTTCCTTGATCGCGTCCTGGATGCGGGCGGTGCGCACATCCGTGCCTTCGCGGAAGAACTGGCGCGAGATTTCCTTGAACGGCAGGAAACCGTGGCGGTCTTCGCCGTAGTCAACGAAACAGGCTTCGAGCGAGGGCTCGACCCGCGTCACGACCGCCTTGTAGATATTGCCCTTGCGCTGTTCGCGGCCCTCGATCTCGGTCTCGAAGTCCACCAGCTTCTGGCCATCGACGATGGCCAGGCGACGCTCTTCAGCCTGCGTCGCATTGATCAGCATGCGTTTCATGTTCACTCTCCTCTGTGCGCGCCCGGCCTGTTC
Source organism: Burkholderiaceae bacterium (assembly GCA_018780645.1). Lineage (GTDB taxonomy): Bacteria > Pseudomonadota > Gammaproteobacteria > Burkholderiales > Burkholderiaceae_C > Paucibacter. The sequence continues at coordinate 28,457 of JADMJJ010000074.1, read as the reverse complement.
GACAGGACCTAGGTCGCGCATACATCAACGCCGCCTGCGGTCCGAGAACCGTGGGCGACTCACCGATGCACGAGAAACGTGGAGGAACCGAGTAAGGAATCGCCCTGGACTGCGCGGTTGATCGTCTAGCCGATCAAGAGGAGCAGCGTTGGCGCATGCGTGGCAGTGAAACATCAGCGCTTGTGGCCCCATCCCTTGATGCGAGCGACGGGCGCCACGCGGCCCAGGCCTGATCCATGGCGCGGCCGGCGCCGGCATTCAGCCGGGGCAGCAAACACTTGGAGGGCATGGGAGAGGGATTGAAGGGGAACATCCGCTGATCACTGAACGCGGGCATGAGATCTGCAAACTGTAATTGCGCGCCTCATGCCTATATAAACCTTTGTCTTTCCCTGCCCCTGTTGGGGCGCCGGGTTGGCTCGTTCTACGTTTGCTCTGCCACGTGCTGCCGCTGGCCGCGCTGTCACTTGGGGACAGCGCCCGCCCACGGCAGGGCGCGTTGCATCACCGATTTTTGACCCGTCTTGTCTTGTTCAAACACTACGGGCCGCCACTTGCACCGCTCTTGCCCAGTTAAACTCAGGCAAATCAAATACTTACGGCGCAAACGTGGTGCAAAGCATTATAGGGCGGAAAGCAGCGGGCTCGGCCAAGGCAGCCAAGCCCGGCGGCGCAGCCCCGCGCCGAACCGGCAAAAAGGTCGCATTGGGCGTTCGTGTGCCGGTGGCACCACCCAAGTCCAGAATGGCAAAAACGGCAGTCGCGGTGCCTGTGCCCAGCGCCCCCAGCGCCGCGCCGGCGGTGAAGCGCGTCACCATAGACGATGGCTCGGCCGGCCAGCGCCTGGACAACTTCCTCTTGCGCGAGCTCAAGGGCGTGCCCAAGACCCACGTCTACCGGCTGATCCGTGCCGGCGAGGTGCGAGTCAACAAGGGCCGGGCCCATGCCGACACCCGGCTGGAGCTGGGCGACGAGGTGCGCATACCGCCGGTGCGCCTGCCCGAGCGGGTGGAGAACGGTGCGCCGGCCGCGCCACCACGCGAGTTTCCCATCGTGTTCGAAGATGAGCATTTGATCGCCATCAACAAACCGGCCGGTGTGGCCGTGCACGGCGGCAGCGGCGTCAGCTTTGGCGTGATCGAGCAGCTGCGCCAGGCCCGGCCTACGGCCAAATTTCTCGAACTGGTGCACCGGCTGGACCGCGAAACCTCGGGCCTGCTGTTGATTGCCAAGAAGCGCAGCGCGCTGACCGGCCTGCAGACCCAGTTCCGCGAGCGTGAGACGGGCAAGACCTATGCCGCGCTGGTGATCGGCGCCTGGGATGCGTCGAACAAGGTCATCGACGTGCCGCTGCACAAATTCCTCGACGCCGATGGCGAGCGTCGCGTCCGCGCCGTGACCTCATCCCATGATGTGAATGCCGAGGACGCGCGCCGTTCGATCTCCCTGGTCCGGCTGGCCCAGGCCTTCGATGGGTTCAGCCTGCTGGACGTGACGATCAAGACCGGCCGCACACACCAGATCCGCGTGCACCTGCAGCATGCGGGCCACCCCATCGTCGGCGACACCAAGTACGGCATCTTCGAGCTGAACCATGCCATGGCCCGCGGCGAGCGCCTGGGCGGCCACAAATTCGAGCGCATGTTCCTGCATGCCCGGCGGCTGAAGTTCAACCACCCCGCCACGGGCGAGGAGATCGAACTCGTCGCACCATTGCCTCCCGAATGCGAGGCCCTGCTCGCTGTCTTGAAAATGCCATTGAAAGTGTCTGCGTGAACCGACCTCGCCAATTTGATCTGATCGTCTTCGACTGGGATGGCACCCTGTATGACTCGACGGCGCTGATCACCCGCGCCATCCAGTCCGCCTGCGCCGATGTGGGCACCACCGTGCCCAGCGACCAGGCCGCCAGCTATGTGATCGGTCTTGGCCTGCAGGACGCGCTGCGCCATGCCGCGCCCGATCTGCCGGCCGACAAATATCCCGAGCTGGGCCTGCGCTTTCGCCATCACTACTTCGAGCGCAAACACGAGCTGGTGCTGTTTGATGGTGTCTTGGCGATGCTGGACAGCCTGAAGGCCCGCCACCACTGGCTGGCCGTGGCGACGGGCAAGAACCGCAGGGGCCTGGACGAGGCGCTGGACAGCGCCCAGCTGAAGGGCGTGTTCGACAGCAGCCGCACCGCCGACGAGACCGCCTCCAAGCCCAATCCGCAGATGCTGCTGGAACTGATGCGCGAGCTGGGCACCGAGCCCGAGCGCACCTTGATGATTGGCGACACCACGCACGATCTGCAGCTGGCCGTCAACGCCGGTACCGCCTGCCTGGGCGTCAGCTACGGTGCGCACGAGCACGACAGCTTCCACACCTTTGCGCCCGTTCACGTGGCCCACAGCGTGGCCGAGCTGCACCAGTGGCTGGATTCGCATGCATGAAACTCCCATCGGTGAACCGCTGCTGTTGTGCCGCTCCGACGAGTTGGCCGAGCGGGGCACGGCCGTCGTCTTCGATGTGTTGCAATGGGGCGAGGCGGTGCGCGCCTTTGCGCTGCGCTTCGACGGCGAGGTGGTCGCCTACCTGAACCGCTGCGTTCATGTGCCCACCGAGATGGACTGGCAGCCCGGCGAATTTCTCGACAGTTCCAAGGAATACATCATGTGTTCCATCCACGGCGCGGCCTATGAGCCGCGCACCGGGCAGATCGTGTCCGGTCCCTGCTCACGCGGCAGGCTCACCCGCATCCAGGTGCAGGAGCGCGAGGGCCAGGTCTTCTGGTTCCCGACCCGGGACACCAAGCCCGTCCAGGCCCTGTTCGACGATATTGAAGGCAAAGCATGAATCCGAATGATGATCTTCCCGGTGCGGTTCCCGATCCGGGCCCGGCCACCTTGAATGTGGACAACACGCCCGCACCGCCCGGCACGCCTTCGGTTGCGGCTGCTGCCCCGGCGCCCAGCGCTGCTGCCGCTCCGGCCAGCCATTCGGTGGTCGGTCTGGAACCGGTGCTGGAGCAGTTTGCGCGCGAGTACCTGCGTGACCGCCGCAGCGACCGCCGCTGGCGCAGCTTCTTCCGGCTGATCTGGCTGGGCATCATTGCGCTGTTCGCCTGGTTCCTGTTCCTGCAGCGCCACCACACACCGTCGCCCAGCGGCCCGCACACGGCCCTGGTCGAGGTGCGCGGCGAGATTGCGGTGGACACCGAGGCCAGTGCCGAGAACCTGCTGGCAGCCTTGCGCCCGGCCTTCGAGGACCATGGTGCCCAGGCCGTGGTGCTGCGCATGAACTCGCCCGGCGGCAGCCCGGTGCAGTCGGGCATCGTCTATGACGAGATCCGCCGGCTCAAGGCCCTGTACAAGAAGCCGGTCTATGCCGTGGTCGAGGAGATGTGCGCCTCGGGCTGCTATTACATGGCCGCCGCGGCCGACGAGATCTATGTAGACAAGGCCTCGGTGGTCGGCTCCATCGGCGTGCTGATGGACGGCTTCGGCTTTACCGGCGTGATGGAGAAATATGGCGTCGAGCGCCGCCTGCTCACCGCCGGTGAGAACAAGGGCATGCTGGACCCGTTCTCGCCGGTCAGCGAGAAGCAGCGCGGCTTTGCCCAGGCGATGCTGGACCAGATCCACCGCCAGTTCATCAAGGCCGTGAAAGACGGCCGCGGCAAGCGTCTGAAGGAAACGCCGGACACCTTCTCCGGCCTGTTCTGGAACGGCGAGGAGTCGATCAAGCTGGGCCTGGCCGACAAGATCGGCAGCCTGGACTTTGTCGCCCGCGAGGTCGTCAAGGCCGAGGACGTGATCGACTACACACCCAAGGACAATGTCGCCGAGCGCCTGGCCAAGCGCTTCGGCGCGGCCATCGGCGAGGGCTCGGTGCGGGCCATGCGGGGCGTGATCAATCTGCGCTGACGACGCTGCGGCAATGAAAAAAAGAGCCGGAGCCCTTGCGGGTTCCGGCTCTTTGCGTTCTGGGGCTTGTAGCGCCCCATCCCCGAGCGACGTCTTCTTGTTATTAACGGGCCTTGCGGCGGCGCGAGATCATGGCCACGGTCAGCAGACCGGCCATCATCAGCGCATAGGTTTCGGGTTCCGGCACCGGCGTGGTTGGCACGAAGGGCTCGTAGCCCAGCTCCAGCTTGCCGTTCGGGCCGGCGCTCAGCGAGTTGGCGATCAGCGTGCCTTCCAGGTGGCCGCTGCCGATCACGTTGGCGTTCACCGCCAGCACGCTGCCGTTCAGGAAGGTGCCGACATTGACGCTGGTGGCATTGCTCAGGTTGTAGATCACGCGGTCGCGGTGCGAGGCCAGGCCATCGCTGGAGTTGGCCTGGTCGCCACCCAGATTGCCGGAGAACACGACGTTGGTCAGCGAGCTGTTGATCACCACATGGGCGCCGGCCTTCACGTTGTTCAGGGTGATGTTGCTCAGCGCGGTGTTGCCCAGATTGAAGATCTGCACATCGGAGCTGCCGTCACCGGTCAAGGTCACGCCGCCAGCGCTGGCAGACCAGCTGCCGATCTGCGCCTGGCCGGCCAGCGCGCTGGACAGGCCGCTCAGCTGCGTCTTGGCGCCTGCGAAGTCCAGGTAGCTGGCGTTCTGGGTGGCCGTGCCGTACTGCCAGCTGGCGGCGGTCAGGGTCGTGCCATAGACGATCTGACCCATATTCAGGTTCGAGGGTACCCAGGGAGCGGTGCTCGGGCCGATCGAGGCATTGGTGTTGGTGTTGTAGTTCGGGCCGTTGTAGATCGAGCCGGCAGCGCCCCATTGACCGGTCAGCGAAACGCTGCCCTTGACGACCAGCGATGGTGCGGTCGAGCCGAAGGCATTGCGGTAGCCGACATCGAAACCGGAGGTCAGGTTGCCGCCGACGGCCAAGCGGCCCTCGACGTCGGAGGCGGCATTCACATTGCCGAAGAAAAAGCCGCTGTAGCCGGCGGCCGGGCCGAGGTCGATCAGGGGCAGGGCGTGTGCGGCGCCACAGGCGGCGGCCAGCAGGCTCAGAGCAGCGAAACGATTCAGACTTTTCTTGATATTCATAGTGAATCTCCCTAGTGGCTTTCAGTGTTCGGCCGTGCTGAGCCGGCCAGGTGGTTTGCAATTGGTTTGCAACTGGAGCGGATTCTAGGGAGACGGGTCAGGCTGTAATCCCCCTGGCTAAGGGGGATCACCTAGGCCGACGTGCGTTTCTTCACGCGCTGAGAAGTGGTATCTCAGTGGTTTTGATCAGTGATTGCATTTTGAGCAATTCAGTCCCGCAAACCTTGCCCTCACGGCGGGGGTTGCGGGGCGACATCAATGGTCGTGATTGCATCCCGGCCCGTGGACATGCCCGGCGTGACCGTGATCGTGGTGCTCATGGTTGTGTTCCATCACCTCGGGCAACTGGCTCAGCAGCGCCGGCGGATCGAAGGGGGCGACCTCGGGGGCCAGGGCGAAGTGCTGGCGCTCCAGCCACTGGGCCAGCTGCGGGTCGCCAGGCAGTCGCAGATGGTCGTCATGGGCTTCCATATGCACATGCATCTCGCCCAGCTGATGGGCCAGGCGCAGCAGGTCGCCGGGCTTGCCGTGCTCGGCATTGGCTCGCACCAGCAGCAGATGCTCGGGCGCGGCCTCGACGCGCAGCAGCGAGCCGTCCTCGGCCACCAGCACATCGCCGCCGCGCAAGGTGCTGCCCTTGGGCAGACGCAGGCCCAGCTCCAGGCCCTCGCCATTGCTCAGATTGGCCTCATGATGCTGGCGGTGGGCAAAGGGCAGGGCCAGCACGCCGGCGCGCTTGAGCAGCACCGGAGCCAGGCCTTCGCCCTGAGGCAAGAGTTTTTGAATGATCAGCATGGGTGAGACCGGCATGAAGTTGGGTGTGGGGCAAGACTGTACGGCAAGCGGGCCTGTGGCGACGGTGCCGGGCGACAATGCCCGTTTCTGCAGCTGATCAGACAGGGTGCGCGATGAAACTGGCCGTTGACGTTCACTACGACGCCGAAGGCGCCCAGGCCGCCGCCGTGGCCTTCGAGGACTGGGGCGCTGTGGAGGCCCTGCGGACCTACACCTCCCGCATCAACCATGTCGAGAAGGTGCCTCGTGGCGAGCTGGATCTGCGCGAGCTGCCCTGCCTGCTGCAACTGCTGCGCGAGCATGGACTGGACCCCGAGGTCATCGTCATCGACGGCTTCGTCCACCTCGACGCGCAGGAGACGCCGGGCCTGGGCCAGCACCTGTTCCATGCGCTGGGCGGGCGTGTCGCCGTCATCGGCATCTCCAAGACGGCGATGGCCGACACGCCAGCGCAGTTCGAGGTGGTCAGGGAAGAGGAGACCCGCCCGCTGATCGTGACCTGCGCCGGCATCGACCTCGGTGCGGCCAAGGCCCGGCTGCGGGCCATGCATGGCAGGAAGCGGGTGCCGACCCTGCTGAAGCTGGTGGCGCGGCTGGCGAAGACGGCACCATGAACTTGTTCTCCGGCGCCAGCGCCCAGCGTATCTTCACGCGCGTGTCGCACACGGTGCGCACGGCCACCGTACGCGACGATCTGGTGGGCTGGGTGGTGTCAGGCCGCAAGCGCCTGGCCACGCCTTCTGGCGAGACCCGCTTTGCCCCGGGTCAGGTCTTCGTCATCCCGCGCTCGACCCAGTGGGACATGATCAATGAGGCCGCTCCCGGCGGCCACTACGAGGCGCGCCTGATGAGCTTTGCGCCACAGCTGGTGGAACGGTTTCACGAGCGCTTTGGCCAATTCGCCGGCGTACCGGCGGTGCAGAGTTGCGCCAGTTCGGCCGCCGACGAAGCCTTTCTGGCCACCTTCGGCCACGCCACCGCAGCGCTGAATGAGCCTGTGGCGTCGCAAGCCGTGCGCGAGCATCGTGCGCTCGAAGTCCTGCTGCTGCTCTCCGAGCGTGGCCTGGTGTTTGCCCCGGCGCGAGAGCTGGCCTGGGCCGACCGCGTGCATCGTCTGGTGGGCCAGCGGCCCCATGCGGGCTGGACCGTGGACGAGGTGGCCAGCGCCTTCCACGCGAGCGCCAGCACCTTGCAGCGCCGGCTCGCCGATGAAGGCACTTCGGTCAGCCGCTGCGTGCGAGAGGTCCGGCTCGAGGCGGCGATGGTCCTGCTGCAACAGGGGGCTGGCCTGCAGGTGTCGGAAATCGCCGCCCGCTGCGGCTACGACTCCCACAGCCGCTTCTCTGCGGCGTTTCGCCAGCGCTTTGGCTTTGCGCCCTCGCATCTGCGGCCCTGAGCCGTGGCGCACAGCGATTGACGCGCCCGGGCTAATGTGGTGCGGCCACTCGGCCCATCATTCGGGCTTCTCAATTGATTGAATGAAAGCCCCCCATGAAACACACACTTCTGGCCAGCGCGCTGATCAGCGCAGTGACCCTTGTCCACGCCACTGGATTCCAGCTCAGCAGCCCGGACATCAGGGCCGGCAGCATGATAGACAAGCGCTTTGAGTTCAACGGCTTTGGCTGCTCGGGTGAGAACAGATCGCCCGCCCTGCAATGGGGCGGCGCACCTGCCGGCACCAAGAGCTTCGCCGTCACCGTGTATGACCCGGATGCGCCCACCGGTTCGGGCTGGTGGCATTGGTCCGTCATCAACCTGCCCGCCGATGTGCATGCACTCGAACCGGACGCGGGTGCAGTGGGCGGTGCCAAGTTGCCCAAGGGCGCCAGCCATGTGCGCATCGACTACGGCGTGGCCGGCTGGGGCGGCACCTGCCCTCCGCAGGGCGACAAGCCGCACCGCTACATCTTCACCGTGCACGCGCTGAAGACCGACAAGCTGGAGATTCCCGCCGACGCCACGGCCGCGCTCGCCGGCTACATGATCAATGCCAACGCGCTGGGCAAGGCCAGCTTCACCGCGAAGTACGGGCGCGCCAAGGCGAAGTAGTCAGGTCACCGGCTCGCAGGTGACGCTTTTCGCCATTGACCGTCAGCCACAATGCGCTTGGTTTTGGATCTGGCGAAAGGATCGCTGACCCGGTGCGCCGCTGCCCTCAACTGCTCAAAGCAAAGCTCACCGGATACTCCACCCAGCTCGCGAACTGGGCCTGGCCGCGCCGGGCCGGCCGGAACAGGCAACGCCTGGCCGATTGCCTGGCCGCTTCGTCCAGCAGGCGCCAGCCGCTGCCCTGTCGGACCACGACTTCGCTGGGCCGGCCATCGGCCTCGACGCGGACGCGCAGCAGCACCTGGCCTTCGATGCGCTTGCTGCGCAGCAGGCTGGGGTAGTCGGGTTGCGGGCAGTGCTGGTGGTCGGCGGCGGTGACGACCGCTTCGGCCGGAGCGGGTGGCTCGGGCGTGGCGGGGAGTGTGCTTGCTGCGACAGCGGCAACTGCCATGGCCGCGGCAGGACGGGCCTGCACCTCGGGCGCGACTGCTTCGGCCGCGGCCGCTACCAGCACAGCTGCGTGCGTGACGCGCAAAGGCTCGATTGCCGGCAGCGCCAGTCTCGGCGCAGCTGCGGCGCGGATCGCTTGGCGAGGGGCGGGCGCCTCAGCAATCAAGCGGACACCGATGTCGCGGCTCGGCGGCGTCACCGGCTTGACGCGCAGGCCCGTCAGCAGAACCATCAGCAGCGCGCCGTGCACGACCACCGTGAGGGCCACGCCGCCGGCGGACCTGATGCCGCTCATGCCGCCAGCCGCCTGCGCTGCACCACGGCCAGGCCCTGCTCGTCGTGCACCGCCCGCAGCGAGATGCCGTACAGCGCTTCGAGCGCCGGCAAGGCGGCAGCGTCCGCAGCGAGCTCATGCAGCAGGCGGCCGTCCTGCACCAGCCACAGGCGCGAAAAGGAACCCGACAGGGCCTGATTCAGGTCGTGCAGCACGGCCACCAGCGCGTGGCCGCGCTGCCGGGCGAAGTCCATCAGGCCATCGGTCAGCTCGAATTGCAGGCCGGGGTCCAGCGCGGCCAGCGGTTCATCGACCAGCAGCAGGCCCTGCTCGCTGTGCCAGGCCTGGGCGAACACCCTAGCCAACTGCACCCGGGCCTGCTCGCCGCCGGATAGGGTGTCGAAACGGCGGCCGCCGAGGTGGCCGGCCTGGGCCAGCTGCAGGGCCTGGCGCACGGTCTTGGCCAGTTCGGGGTCGGGGCCGCGGGCCACCCGGCCCAGCGACACGACCAGCTCGACCTCCAGTCCGAAGGCGACCGCATGCGACTGCGGCAGCACGGCGCGCCTGAGGGCCAGGTCTTGTGCACGCCAATCGCTCAACACGCGGCCGTCGAGCAGCACCTGCCCCGCCTGCGCCTGCAGCTCGCCGGCCAGCAGCTTCAGCAGGGTGGACTTGCCGGCGCCGCTGGCGCCCAGCACCGCCACGCGCTCGCTGTGCCGCAGGCTCAGCTCGAAGGGGCCGAAGCACTTGGCCCGGCCCAGGCGCAGGCTTGCGGCCTGCATCTGCATCAGTGGCTTAGTTGTCATGACTGCTCCTGCATACGGCGGCGCAGCAGCATCAGGAACCAGGGCCCGCCGATCAGCGCGGTGAAGATGCCCACCGGCACCTCGGCAGGAATGGCGACCAAGCGGGCCACGGTGTCGGCCACCAGCAGCAGCAGCGCGCCGGTCAGCATGGACAGGGGCAGCACACGGCGCTGGTCGGCACCGACCAGCTGGCGCACCATATGGGGGGCCATCAGGCCGATGAAGCCTATCAGCCCGCACCAGGCCACGGCCAGCGCGCACAACAGGGCGACGAGGACCAGCATCTGCTTGCGCAGGCGGGAAACATTGACACCGACGTGCGCAGCCGCGGCATCGCCCAGCGCCAGCGCATTCAGCAGCGGCGCGACGCGGTGCGCGGTCCCGGCGGCCAGCAGCAGGGCCCCGCCTAGCACCAGCAGCAGCTTCCAGCTGGCGGCGGCCAGCGAGCCCATGGTCCAGAAGTTCAGGTTGCGCAGCTGCTCGTCGGTAGCGACAAAGCTGCAGAAGCCGACCACGGCCATGGTGATGGCGCTCAGGGCCAGGCCGGTCAGCAGCAGACCGGCCACCGAGCCCGGTGCCAGCCAGCGCGCCAGCCGGTCGAGCGCAAAGGTCACACCCAGCGTGCCGACGAAGGCGGCCACCGGCAGCACCCACATCCGGGCGCTGTTGGGCAGGGCCCAGTGCAGGCCTGAGAACACCGTCAGGGCCAGTGCGGCGGCGCAGGTGCCGCCGCTGGTCACGCCCAGCAGGCCGGGGTCGGCCAGCGGGTTGCGGAACAGGGCCTGCGTCAGCGCGCCGGCCAGGCCCAGCATCGCGCCAGCGGCAAGGGCCAGCAGCACCCGCGGCAGGCGCAGATGCCACAGCACATGGGCGCTGCCGCTCAAAGGCTCATCGGTCAAGGCGGCGCCCCAGTCGCGCCACTGCACCTGCAAGGCGCCGATGTTGGCGGCTGCCAGCAGGCCCAGGGCCACCGCGGCCCACAGCAGCAGCGGCACTGAGGGCTGACGCCAGCGGGCAAAGGGCGCCACTGCGGTCTCAGCCATGCAGCAACTCGTGCAAGCGCATCACGGCCTGCGGCAGGCGCGGACCGAAGCCGAGCAGCAGCGAGGGGTCCATGCTGACGACGCGCTTCTTGGCGCCGGCCGGCGTCTGCGCCAGGCCCGGCATGCGCAGAAAGGCCTCGACACCGCCGACCGCCTCCAGGCCCATGTCGGTGACCAGCAGCACGTCGGGCGCGGCGGCGATCACCGCCTCGCCCGACAGCGGGCGGTAGCCCTCGAAACGGTCCATCACATTGATGGCGCCGGCATAGCCCAGCATCGCGTCGGCTGCCGTCTTGCGGCCTGCCACGCGCACCTGGTTCAGCGCATGCGACAGCACGAACAGCACGCGCGGCGGCCGGGCGGCCTTGCTGCGGGCGACCTGCTCGCAGGCTTGCTGCCACTGCTGTTGCAGCCGTGCCAGCAAGGTCTGACCCTCTTTCGGCCGGCCCGCCAGCTCGGCCAGCCGGCGTGTGCGTTCCAGCACGCCCTCGAACTGGTGGTCGGACTTGAGGATCTGAAGCGGCAGCCTGGCGGCTTCGAGCTGGCGCAGTACGGTCGGCGGACCGGCCTCATCGCTGGCCACGATTAGCGTCGGCGCCAGCGACATCAGCCCCTCGGCCGACAGTGCGCGGGCATAGCCGACGCTGGGCAGGCGCCGCACGTCCGGCGGGAACAGCGAGGTGGTGTCCACGCCGACCAGCTGGCCCTGCGCGCCGAGCAGGCACAGCGTCTCGGTCAGCGCACCGCCGACACTGACGATGCGCTGCGGGTTCACCGCCGCCTGTGATCGATCCAGCCAGGCCAGGCCGCCGGCCAGCGCGCCGGCGCCCAGCAAGAGCTGGCGGCGGCTGTTGGGCCTCACGCGGAGCATGAGGGCTCCTCGAACAGCGTGCCCAGCAGCTCACGCCAGCCGCAGTGCTCGCGCTGGCCGGGCTTGCGCTCGCCGAACAGCATCGCGATCGTGTTGCCCTGGGCGTCGAACAGCTCGACCGAGGTGACCAGGCCGTCGACGGTGGGTTTGCGCACCAGCCAGGCGGCGTGGATATGGTCTTCGCGCAGATGCAGATTGAAGCCGGGGTCGAGCACATTCAGCCAGGGGCCCATCACGCTGACCTTCTGCACCGGGCCCGTGTGGATCTGGATCATGCCGGGATTGCCGACGAAGACCATGATGGACACGCCCGACTGCGCCGCATGGCTCAGCACCTCCTGGGCCGCGCTCAGGCCCAGCGGCTGGACGAAGCTGGGGTCGGCCAGGCGCAGGGCCTGGGTGCGGCTGACGCCGAATTGGCGCAGCAGGCCGAAGAACTCATGGGTGTCGCGCAGCGAGGCCCAGGCGGCGCGCAGGCCTTGCACATCGATCGCTGCATCGGGGGCTTCGGGCTTTGCGGGCGCTGCGGCTTGCACGCTGACGCCTGCGGCCAGAGTCTCCTGTGCAAAGCGCTGCACCAGCGCCGCATAGGCCGCCAGCTCGCTGTGCGGCTTCAGGAACACCTTGTGTATGGCCACCCCCTGGGCGTCGAAGAACTGCAGGCTGCGCTGCATCGCGCCATCGTTGAGCCGCTCTTCGACGGCGAAGCCAAAGGCCCATTGCGTGTAGAAGATGCGCAGATCGATCTCGCGGCCGTGCACCAGGCCCACGCCTTGCTGGCCGGAGACCTCCTGGTACACGCCCACTTTTTCGTGGACGCAGGACTCGTTGCGTGTCAGCGCCATCACCGTGCCCAGGGTGGGCAGGGCCTCGACGATCTGCGGCCATTCGGCGCGCAGGCGGGTGGCCTTCAGCGGGGACTCTTCCTGCGCGTGCGCACTCGCATGGGCGGCAATCAATTCGGCCTCGCTGAGGCCCAGGCGTTGGGCGACCTCGCGGTGGCGGGCCTGGCCTTGCCGCCGGGCCGCCGCGAAGGCTTGGCGGGTGCTGCTGTGATCTGTCGTCTGCATGGTGGGTCTCCTTAAAACAGGGCGTTGAGCGCGAGCTGGACGCTGCGGCCTGGCGCGGTGGAGGCATCGAGCACGGTGCTGTTGGCCAGCAGGCCGCGCACGTCGGACCACTGCCAGTACCTGGCATTGCCGAGGTTCTTCAGATTGGCCTGCAGCTCGAATTGCGGATTGATCTTCCAGCCCAGGCCCAGGTCCAGGGTGGTGGCGCCGGGCGGCACGAACCAGGTCGCATCGGCCACCTGGCTGCGCGCCTTGCCATTCATGCGGGTCAGCAGCGCATGGGCCGTCCAGGGGCCGCTCTCATAGCGCAGGCGCAGGTTGGCGCGCAGCGGCAGCACGGTGTCCAGCGGCGTCTCGACGCCGGCCGCCTTGGTGTTGCCGTGCGAGTAGGCCAGGCCGGCATCAAGGCGCAGCTGCGTGCTGGCCTGCCATTGCACCCGTGCCTCGGCGCCGTAGATATGCGCCTGGTTCAGGTTGATGTACTGATAGACCGCATCGCGGGTCGCGAAGCCGCCGCTGACCAGCTCCTGCTTGATGAAGTTGCGGTAGTGATTGTCATAGGCGGCCAGGTGCCAGTGCAGCTCGCCGGTCTGCGCGCGCAGGCCCAGTTCCAGGCTGCTGGCCTTCTCGGCCTTCAGATTCGGATTGCCAATGCTGGAATAGCCCTGCACCGGGTTGGCAAAGCCGTTGTTGACCTGGTCGGGCGTCGGCGCGCGAAAGCCTCCGGCCAGTTGCGCGTAGGGCGCCAGCGCCGGCGTGGCGCGCCAGATCAGACCCAGGCGCGGTGTCACGGCCTGGTCGCTCAGGCGCACGATGGGGCCGGTGTAGCCGGTGGCCGAGGGACTCAGCTTGTAGTGGTCGAAGCGCAGGCCGGGGATCAGGGTCAGGCTGCCGCTGTCGATCTCGCTCTGCACAAAGGCGCCGCCCAGCGTGTAGCGGGTGTCCGGAAAGGGCTTGGACGGGAAGGTCTCGCCTGCGGGCGGCACGGTGCCGTCACGCAGGCCGCTGATGGCGCTGCGGCTCAGGTCCACCCCATAGCTGAGGCGCTGGGGCAGGGCGCCGCTCAGCTGTGTCTGGCCCTGGGTGCTGAGGCCCAGCAGTGCTTCCTTGTAGAAGCCATCGCGGATGCGGTCGGTGGTGTTGCGGTCTTCGAACGCGTACTGGCGGGTCTTCGATGTCTGGGCGTAGACCGTGGTGCGCGCCTGCTGCAGCCAGGTGCCGTTCAGGTCTTCGAACTGGTGTTCCAGCGAGGCGCGCTGGCGTTGCGCCTTGTCACGGCCATCCAGGTCCAGCACCCGCGTGGTGGCCGTCGATGCCGGCGCGGTGCGTGCCGAATAGACCTCGGTGTCCTGCTTGCGTTCACGCGCTTCCAAGGTCGCGTTCAGCCGGTGCTGGGCATTCACGCGCAGCCGGGCCTTGGCCAGCAGGCTGTTCGAGCCTATGTCCATCGGGTCCGGCCTGGTGCGGCGGCTGTCGAGGGCTTCGTTGTCGCCGCGGCTGTCGGTCTCGTGGCCTTGGCGGTGCGTCAGTTTCAGCAGGGTCTTCAGATCGCCATGGGCGTGGGCGATGGCGGCCGTGGTGGCAAAGGAGTCATCCACCGTGCTGGCGCTCAGGCGCACGCGGCCGGCCAGGGTCTTGCCCTGGGTCAGCAGGTCGTCGGGCGACAGGGTGGTCAGGTTTACCGCGCCGGCCAGGCCGTCGCCGCCGAACTGGGCCGAGGCCGGGCCGCGCAGGATGTCCACCGACTGCAGCTGGTCCACATCGACCAAATCCAGCCGGCCGCTGGAAAACGCGCCGAAGCTGAAGGTATTGGGCAGGCGTATGCCATCCACCATCACCAGCACCTGGTTGCCCTCGAGGCCGCGGATATTGATGCCCTCATTGCCGGCGCGGCCGGTGGGTGTGCCTGCAGCGGTGAAGCGGGCCGGGGCGGCGCGCACGGCCACGTCCAGCTCGGTGGCCAGCAGGTCTTTCAGGTCGCGGGCGCCGCGCTGCTGACTGTCTTTGGCGTCGTGCTGGGTGACGGTGTTGGGCACGGCGTCGACCTCGCGCTCGGTGCGCGTGGCGGTGACGGTGACCTCACGCAGGCGGGTGACCGGTGTGTCGGCGGGGGATTGCGCCAGGGACGGCGATGAACAAAAAGCGGCGGCCAGGGCCAGCGCGACGGGCGTCTTGCGCAGCATGGTGCGGAGTCCTCAACAATAGGAGTGGCACGGGCTGGCAAGAGCGGGCTGGTGCAGGGCGGGGCGGCGGCGTCGGAATCGACGCCGCCAGGGACGGGGCTTACTTGGTCAGTATCAGCTTGCCCAACTGGGTCAGGCGCAGGCGATAGGTGCAGCCCTGGTGCTCGATCTGCACCTCGCGGGCACCGGCCAGCAGGATGTCGCTGGTCCAGCGGACCGGCGGCGGGGTCAACTCGGCAGACGCCGGAGGCGGGGTGGCCAAGGTGGCAGGGTTGGGAGGTTCGGTGCTCATGATTGCATTCTAAATGCGAATCACTCGCAATAGCAATCATGAGTTTTTGATATTTGCTGCTAGTGCTTCTCACTCATCGCTGACAGCCGCAGCGGTCGCGTTCAGAATCACCCCATTGATTTTTCTCAGGAGCATGCAATGAAGGGCGACGCCAAGGTCTTGGAGTATCTGAACCTCCAGCTGAAGAACGAGCTGACCGCGATCAACCAGTACTTTCTGCACTACCGCATGCTGGACAACTGGGGCTTCAAGCGCCTGGCCAAGCATGAGTACCAGGAGTCGATCGAGGAAATGAAGCATGCCGACAAGCTGATGACACGCATCCTGATGCTCGACGGCCTGCCCAATCTGCAAGACCTGGGCAAGCTGATGATTGGCGAGACGGCCGTCGAGGTGCTGGAATGCGACCTGAAGCTGGAGCTGGGCACGCAGCCGCTGCTGCGTGACGCCATTGCCCACTGCGAGAGCGTCCGCGACTATGTATCGCGCGACCTGCTGGTCGAGATCCTGGATGACACCGAGGAACATGCCGACCACCTGGAAACCGAGATCGAGCTGGTGGCCAAGCTGGGCGAGCAGAACTGGATGCAAAGCCAGGTGCACGAGGCGTCCTGAGTGCGCAAAACCCCCGAGGCGTGGGGTTGTTCTTGTTTAACAATTGAGAAGCGTTCGCATTTCGATTAGAGTGCAGGCATCCGCTGTTAGCCCCAAGGCTGCCTCGCACCATGATCGTCTGCCTCTGCCACCGAGTTTCCGACCGCGACATCAAGCGCGCCGTTGCCAATGGCACGCATTGCTTCGAGCAGATGCAGGATGACATCCATGTGGCTTCGGCCTGCGGCGCCTGTCACGACTGCGCACGCGAGGTCTTCAATGAGGCACTGTCGGGCCAGGCCCGTGCCGGCCACAGCGCCGGCCGCGTGATCAATATCCACACCGTCGCTGCCTGAGCCTGCAGGAAAAAGGGCAGGTCTTGCGGGAGCAAGACCTGCCGAACGCGCTGGCGGACGCCACCCGGGACATTGCGGCTCGATCTGAGCCAAACGTGGGGCCGTGGCGTGGAGCCAAATAGCGCGGACAACGCAGGCCCTGGCGAGCTCTGAGCAGCACGCGGCCCCGGCGATGTGGTGGACGAACCGGCGAACAGCAGAGCTCGGTTCATGCACAGCATCTTGCCTGCGCCAGCAGGCTTCAATGGCTCGAAGACGGCCCCTCGTTGCCCGCTATTGTCTGGCTCTGATTTCGCCCGCATTTCCGCTCAGCGTGACGCTCAGGCCCTGAGCAGATCCAGCAGCGTGCGTGCCACCACCTTGGTGGCACCCCTCAAGTCGCTGAGTACCACATGCTCATCGGCCCGCTTGGCATTGCTCTCCAGCACCGTGCGCGGCCCGGCGCCGTAGATCGCGGCCGGTACGCCCTGCTCGCCGTACAGCCGCACATCGGTGTACAGCGGTGTGCCCGAGGTCGGGATGGGCTCGCCGAACACCGTTTCGCCATGCTTTTGCAGCGCCTCGACCAGCGCCTTGTTGCCGGGCAGCGGCTTGAGCGCGCGGGCCAGCAGCAGGCGCTTGATGTCCACCGTGACGCCGGGGCAGGTGGCAGCCGCATCGGCTATCAGCTGGCGGATATTGGCCTCGACGGCGACAGGATCCTCCTCGGGAATCATCCGCCTATCGAGCTTGAACACCACCTTGCCGGGTACGACATTGGTGTTGGTTCCACCCTCGATGCGGCCCACGTTCAGATAGGGGTGGGTGATGCCCTCGACGGCCGACCTGACCTGCCGGTAGAGCTGGTTCTGCGCGTACAGCGCGTTCAGGATGGCCACGGCCGCCTGCAGCGCATCGACGCCGGTGTGCGGTATCGCAGCGTGAGCCATCTTGCCGTGCACGGTGACTTCCATCTGCAGGCAGCCGTTGTGGGCGGTGACGACCTGGTAGCTGAAGCCGGCCGCCAGCAGCAGATCGGGCTTGGTCAGGCCTTCGGCCAACAGCCGGCCGGGGCCCAGCTCGCCGCCGAACTCCTCGTCGTAGGTGAAGTGCAACTCGACGCCGCCCTTCAGCGGTAGGCCCAGCGATTCGAGTGCGCGCAGCGCAAAGGTGTAGCTGGCGAAATCGCTCTTGCTGACGGCCGAGGCGCGGCCGTAGAGCTTGCCATCGACCACCTCGCCGCCGTAGGGGCCGTGGCTCCAGCCCTCGCCGGGCGGCACCACGTCGCCGTGTGCATTCAGCGCGATCACCGGGCCGCCGTCGGCATAGCGGCGGCGCACGATCAGGTTGGTGATGCTTTGCAGGCCGTAAGCCTGGACCTCGGCCGCGGGCACGGCATGCTTTTCAGCCTCCAGGCCCATCGTCGCCAACAACTCGGCCGTGCGCTCGGCGTGGGGCGTGTTGTTGCCCGGCGGGGTGTCGGTGGGCACCTGGACCAGGGCCTGCAGATAGCGCACCTCCTCGTCGAAGTGGGCGTCGATCCAGGCGTCGAGTTGTTTGTGCGGTGTGCTCATAGCGATTCCAGCAGGCCCTGAAAGGCCTGCGCGCAGAGCTGGGCGTCGTCATTCGTGATTGACTCCAGCGGGTTGTGGCTGATGCCCGAATTGGCGCCGCGCAGGAACAGCATGGCCTGCGGCATCGCCTCGTGCAGCTTCATCGCGTCATGGCCGGCCCCCGAGGGCATGCGGTGGACCGGCAGACCCAGGCCGGCGACGACGGCCTCCCAGCGCTGCTGCCAGGCCGGATCGCTGGGTGCGGCCGAGGCGCTCTCGGTCTGCGTCAAGGACCAGTGCAGGCCGCGGCGCTCGCAGATCCGCCGCAACTCGGCCTGCACATCGGCATCCAGCGCATCACGGGCTGCATTGGTGGTGGCGCGCAGGTCGAGGCTGAACAGGCAGCGGCCGGGGATCACATTGATCGAGCCGGCCGGGACCTGCAGCATGCCCACCGTGCCGACGACGTTGGGCACAGAAGCGGCACGCCTCTCTACGTACAGGATCAGCTCGGCCACCGCCGCCGCGGCATCGCGGCGCCTGTCCATCGGTGTCGTGCCGGCATGCGAGGCCATGCCGGTGACCTCGCACAGATAGCGCACATTGCCATTGATCGAGGTGACGACGCCCAGCGGCAGGTCCATCTCGTTGAGCACCGGGCCCTGCTCGATGTGGACCTCGACGAAGCCCAGGTACTGGGCCGGATCGCGCTGCAGCGCATCGATCGATTCCAAGTTGGCCGGCAGGCCGGCCGCGAGCATCGCCCTCCGCATGCTGACGCCCTCGGCATCGAGCTCGTCCAGCCAGGCCGGCTTGAAGCGGCCGATCAGCGCACCTGAGCCAAGAAAGGTGGCCTTGAAGCGCTGGCCTTCCTCTTCGGCGAAGCCGACGACCTCGAGGTCGAAGGGCAGGCGGCGGCCCTGGCGCTTCAACTCGCGCACGCAGACCATGGGCACCAGGATGCCCAGGCGCCCGTCGTACTTGCCACCGTTGCGCACGGTGTCGTAGTGCGAGCCGGTCAAGAGTCGCTTGTCGCCGGTGCCGTGATAGACGCCCACCACATTACCCAGTGCATCGACGGTGACCTCGTCGAAGCCGCACTCCAGCATCCACTGCCGCAGCTGCGCGGCGCAGGCCAGATGCGCCTCGGTCAGATAGGTGACCGTCAGCTGGCCCTGTTCCTTGAAGCCGGGGTCGCTGTGCACGGCCAGCGCCTCGGCCCAGTCCCAGACCTGATCGCCGAGGGTGGGCGTCACGCCGAACTTGTCGTTCAGCCGGATGTCGGCGATGCGGTGGATATTGCGCAGGCACTCTGCGCGCTCGAAGTCGGGGTGGCCGGCCAGCCGCCGCGCAAAGGTGGTGATGATCTCGGCCCGGGGCAAGCCCTGACCCCGCGGCCCGCGCACGGCCAGGATGAAGGGCCAGCCGAACTTGGCGTTGTAGTCGGCATTGAGCTGCTGGATGCGGGCGAACTCCTCGGGCGTGCAGTCGGTCAGGCCGGCCTTGCTCTGCTCGTTCGTCGATTCGGCGGTCAGGCTCTTGCTGACCATGGCCTTGCCGGCCAGCTCCGGGTGGGCGCGTATCAGCCCCAGTTGCTCGTCGGGCGCGGCCTCGCGCACGACACGGGCCAGCTCATGCTTCAGATGGGCCAGGCTCCGCAGGGGCCGCGCGGCGGCGGCGCGTTCGGCGATCCAGGGCGAGTGCTCGTAAGTGCCGTCCAGCAGGGCGACGAAGTCCTGCGGCGAGGAATTGTTCAGGGTGGCCAGGGTCAGCATGGGGTTGTCCTGGTAGCCCGGATGAAGGTCGCAGGCCGCAATCCGGGGCAGTGATTGGGGATGATGTGGAGACCCGGATTGCGCTGTGCTCCATCCGGGCTGCGGGTGGCGGTCACTCCCATAGGAAGGCGGTGTTGGCATCGAAAGGGTGCGTGGCGCGCCAGTGGCGGGCAATGTCCACACGGCGGCAGACCCAGACACGGTCGTGCTTTTCGACGTGGTCCAGAAAGCGCTGCAGCGCACGCATGCGGCCGGGCCGGCCGAGCAGCCGGCAGTGCATGCCCACGCTCATCATCTTCGGCGCTTCGGCGCCCTCGGCATAGAGCACATCGAAGCTGTCGCGCAGGTACTCGAAGAACTCGTCGCCGTGGCTGAAGCCTTGCGGCAGGGCGAAGCGCATATCGTTGCAGTCCAGGGTGTAGGGCACGACCAGATGCGGTGCCAGATCGCCATCGCTCTTGCGCACATTGAGCCAGAACGGCAGGTCGTCGCCGTAATAGTCGCTGTCGTATTCGAAGCCGCCGTAGTCGGCGACCAAACGCCGGGTGTTGGGGCTGTCGCGGCCGGTGTACCAACCGGAGGGGCGCTCGCCGGTGAGGCGCTGGATGATGTCCATGCCGGTGTCCATGTGCTGGCGCTCTTCGGCCGGCGCCATGTTCTGGTAGTGGATCCAGCGCCAGCCATGGCAGGCGATTTCGTGGTTCAGCTCAACTAAGGCGCGCGTCAGGTCTGGGTGGCGTTCCAGTGCCATAGCCACGCCGAACACGGTCAGCGGCAGCGCGCGGCTTTCGAACTCGCGCAGCAGCCGCCAGACGCCGACCCGCGAGCCGTATTCGTAGGTGCCCTCCATGCTCAGATGCCGTGCCGGAAAGGCCGGCGGGTTGAACATCTCGGACAGGAATTGTTCGCTGGCGGCGTCACCGTGCAGCACCGAGTTCTCGCCGCCTTCTTCGTAGTTCAGGACGAACTGCACGGCGATGCGGGCCTGGCCGGGCCATTGCGCATGAGGCGGCTTCTCACCGTAGCCGATCAGGTCACGGGGATAGCGGGTGTTCTGAAGAGGGCTCATGCTTGCAACGCGCTGGCAAGGTCTTGCACGCGCGGGTTCAGTCGCAGATTGGCCTCGACATTGCCGAGGTGGGCGTCCAGCAGCTTCAGAGCGACGCTGGCGTCGCGCCGCTCCAGCGCGTCGACGATGGCTTCATGCTCGGCCTGCGATTCGGCGGCCGAATGGGCGCTCTGGTACATCAGCGCGATCAGCGAGCTGCGCGACAGCAGGTCGGTGAGGATCTGCGCCAGCACCTCGTTGCCCTGCAACCGCGCCAGGATCACATGAAAGTCGGCCAGCAGCCGCGTGCGGCCCGGCACATCGGTGCGGCCCACGGCCTCGCGTTCGGCCGCCAGATGGGTGCGCAACTGAGCAATCTGCGGCTTGCTGATGGTCTGGGCCAACTGGGTGATCATCGCGGCCTCCAGCATCTTGCGCACCTCGAACACCTGGCGCGCCTCATCGACGCTGGGCTGGGCGACGAAGGCGCCGCGCGCCGGCTCCAGTGTCACCAGGCGGTCACGGCTGAGCTGGTTCAAAGCCTGACGCACCAGGGTGCGCGAGACCTTGAAGATGTCCGCGATCTGCTGCTCGGCCAGCTTGGTGCCAGGCATCAGCCGCCGCTCGACGATGGCCTGGGTGATGGACGCGGCGATCTTTTCCGTGGCCGACGCCAGGGCTGGTTTCTTGGGCTTGACGGTCATTGTGTGCTGAAGTGTATACACTTTGAAGGCGCCTTGCCACCGGCTGGTGGCCGGCCATCCAGTCATGCCACCTGCCGGGGTAGTTGAGCGCCTGATGTCAAGCGATGCGCCGTGAAACCCGGCTTCCATGGTTTGGCCCTGATGGGCTGTTGTGTGGCTTCAATACGCGGTGTCAAGCCGCTTGGCGCCGCGGCCACCGATGGGTTCTACTGGCGCCGATTTCCGCTATGCCACCGGCAACTCCGCGCCAAGCGTCGGAGTGTTGCCTTGCCGTGGCGGCGGCTCATGTCATGTCACGCCGAGGGAGAGCCTGATGGGATCCATTTTTGAACACCTGCTGCGTGCTGCGCGCGTATTGGTGCTGGCGGTGTGCGCTGCGTTGCTGTGCGGCCCGGCCGGCGCCGGCCAGACGCCGAATGCCGCCGCCATCGAGGCGGCGGTCAAGAGAGTCAATGTCGGCGGGCTGGAGTTTCCGGTGCTGGACATCGGTAGCGGCCCCGCCGTGCTGTTGCTGCATGGCTTTCCCGACACCCATGCGCTGTGGCGCAAGCAGGTCGGGCCGTTGGTCGCCGCCGGCTATCGTGTGGTGGCGCCGGATTTGCGCGGCTTTGGCGACGCCCCGCGCCCGCAGGCCATTGCCGACTACCACCCGGGCCTGATCCTGGGCGATGTGATCGGCCTGCTGGATGTGCTGAGCATCAATCAGGCGCGCGTGGTGGGCCATGACTGGGGCGCCGTCGTCAGCTGGCTGCTGGCCATGCACTTTCCCGATCGCGTGGAGCGGCTGATGGTGATGTCGGTGGGCGCACCCGGAAACCCGCTGTTCTACGCCATCGAGCAGCGTGAAAAATCCTGGTACACGCTGTTCTTTCAGTTCGAAGGTGTGGCCGAAGAGGCCTTGCAACGAGACAACTGGGCCTTGCTGCGCGGCATGATGCGCAACGAAGGCGACATCGAACAGGCCATCGAGCGTTTTTCGACCCGCCCGGGCCTGTTGACCGCAGGGCTCAACTGGTACCGCGCCTTCCTGAAGCCCCAGCGCCAGGACCCCAAGGCCCCGCCCGTGCCGCGGGTGAAGGCCCATGTGCTGGGGGTCTGGAGTGACGGCGACCATTTCCTGACCGAGGCCCAGATGAAGACGTCGGGCAAGCTGGTCAGTGGCAACTGGCGTTACGAAAGGGTTGCGGGAGCCGGCCACTGGATGATGCTGGACAGGCCCGAGGCCGTGACCCGGCTGATGCTCGGCTTTCTGGGCGACTGAAGGCAGGGTTTCTGTGCGCCGAGGTGTATACACTTTGTCATCTCTACAGAACCACAGGATGAATGCGATGGGCAAGCTCACCACCCATGTGCTGGACACCATGCACGGCAGCCCCGCCGCCGGTATGGCCGTGCGCCTGTATCGCCTAGACGGGCCGGCGGTGCAGCCCTTGAAATCGCTGCTGCTGAATGCCGATGGCCGGGCCGAGGGCCCGCTGCTGGAAGGCGAGGCGCTGGTGGCCGGCCGCTACCGGCTGGTGTTCGGCGTGGCCGACTATTTCAGGGCAAGGGGCGTCGAACTGCCCGAGCCAGTTTTTCTGGATGAGGTGCCGCTGGATTTCGGCATTGCCGATGCCAACTCGCACTACCACGTGCCCCTGCTGGCCAGCCCCTGGAGCTATTCCACCTACCGGGGTAGCTGAATGCGGGCCTGGCGCGCGCTGGAGCAGGCCCTGGCCCTGGGGCCAGCCGTGCTCGTCAGCGTCGATCGGGTCGAGGGCAGCGGCCCGCGTGAGGAGGGAGCCTGGATGGCGGTCACCCCCGGCTGCGTCTTAGACACGCTGGGTGGCGGCCAGCTTGAGTTCGAGGCCATCGCCCAGGCCCGTGCCTTTCTGGCGGCCGGTTCGGTCACCGAGCCGCTGCGCCGCTATGCGCTGGGCCCCAGCCTGGGCCAGTGCTGCGGTGGCGTGGTCCATCTGCGCTACGAATGGCTGGGCGCGCAGCACATTGCCGGCCTGCGCGAACGCCTGGCCAGCGAGCAGGGGCTGCTGCCGGTGGCCCTGTTCGGCGGCGGCCATGTCGGCCGCGCCATCGTCGAGTTGCTGGGGCGGCTGCCGGCCCGTGTGCACTGGGTGGACAGCCGCGACGAGATCTTCCCGGCCGAGCTGCCCGACAACGTCGAGGCCGAGCACTCCGATCCGGTGCAGGCCGCGGTGCAAGACCTGGCACCCGGCGCCAAGGTGCTGATCATGAGCTTCAGCCACGCCGAGGACCTGGATGTGGTTGCCGCCTGCCTGCAGCGCCGGCGCGAGCAGGGCGATCTGCCCTTCATCGGCCTGATCGGCAGCAAGACCAAGTGGGCGAGCTTTCGCCAGCGGCTGGAGTCGCGAGGCTTCACGGCGGCCGAGCTGGCCGCCGTGACCTGCCCGATCGGTGTGCCGGGAATCGTCGGCAAGCAGCCCGAGGTGATTGCGGTGGCGGTGGTCGCCCAGCTCTTGCAGCGCTGAACCGACCCTCGTCAATCGGCATCATCTCGCTGCAGCCTCCCGCTACTTGCGTGCTTAGATGAATAGTCCGTTCGGACTATGGCAAGCCCGGCGCCGCGCGGACGCATTTCATCGAAGACCTCGATGATTCAAGCACCCTATGGGAGACATCCACATGAAATCGACTTCTGCACTGTCCACTTTGGCCGCCGCCGTGCTGCTGGCCGCCGCCCCCGTCAGCTCCGCGATGGCCTGGAACACCTTGGACGGCAATGCGCCGCTGGTGATCGCCCACCGCGGCGCCTCCGGCTACCTGCCCGAGCACACACTGGAGGGTTACAAGCTGGCCATCCAGATGGGCGCCAACTACATCGAGCCCGACCTGGTGATGACCAAGGACGGCGTGCTGGTGGCCCGCCACGAGCCCATCATCGGCGACTCGACCAATGTCGGCAGCCTGGCCCAGTTCGCCGGTCGCAAGACCACCAAGACGATTGACGGCGTGACCTATGCCAACCAGTACTTCGTCGAAGACTTCACCCTGGCCGAGCTGAAGACGCTGGGCGCCAAGCAGACCCGCGCCGGCCGCCCGACCACCTATGACGGCCAGTTCCAGGTGCCCACGCTGGACGAGGTGATCGCCCTGGCCAAGGCCCAGAGCATTGCCACCGGCCGCCAGATCGGCATCTATCCGGAGCTGAAGCACTCGACCTATATGCAGGGCGTGTCGCAGAGCCTGGGTTTCTCCAAGACCTATTTCGAAGACAAGCTGGTCTCCACACTGCACGCGGCCTACGGCAATACCGGCAATGCGCCGGTCTTCATCCAGAGTTTCGAGATATCGAATCTGCAGTACCTGAACCAGCACACCGACATCAAGCTGGTGCAGCTGGTCGATGCCGACGATGTCAACGCCGACGGTTCGATGTCCCTGGTGGCCCCCTATGACCGGCCCTATGACGTGGCGGTGAAGAACGGCAAGCTGAGCTTTGCCGACATGGTCAGCGATGTCGGCATGTCCTTCGTCGCCACCTACGCTGACGGTATCGGCCCCTGGAAGCCCTATCTGCTGAAGACGGTGGCCGACGGCGTGGACCGCGACGGCGATGGCGTTATCACCGGCAAGGATCGCCGGGTCGATGGCAGCACCGGCGTGATCGAATCGGCCCATGCCAACGGCCTGTTCATCCACACCTGGACTTTCCGCAACGACGCCTCGCTGCTGGGTTATGCCGATCCGCAAAAGGAGATCGAGGCCTATCTGAAGCTGGGCGTGGATGGCATCTTCACCGACTTCCCCGACACGGGCGTGGCCGCCGTCGCCGCGCTTACCCCGGTGCCCGAGCCCGAGAGCTATGCGATGCTGCTGGCCGGCCTGGGTGTGCTCGGTCTGATGCGCCGCCGCCAGCAACGTTGATGCATATATTGCAGTAACTGCAAATCTGCTTGTTCTGTCTGCGCGCGATGCCCCCGCAGTCCGGGGGGTTTGTGCGCTACAAGCGGGCGCTTTGTGCGATAGCGCACGCATGGGGTGCTCGAACGCGTGCAGACTGGGGTTCATGTACAAGCCCTATGCACATCCTGACACCCCGGGCACGCCGCCCCGAGGGCCTGCGTTGCGCTGCCCCTGCTGCCAGGGCCCGGTGCAACGCATACCGCGCCGCCTGATTGACCGCCTGCGCAGTCTGTTCAGCCCGGTGCAGCGCTTTCGCTGCCCGGCGCTGCCCTGCGGCTGGCTGGGCAATCTGCCCACCAGCGACCGCAGCCGCGACCAACCCTCTGACGGCAGCAACTACATCATCTGAGGCCCAGGGCCGAGAGCTCCACCGAGACCCGCTGCCAGGCCACATCAAAGCCCGGCAGGCTGCGCTGCATCGGCAGGGCTTGTGCCTTCAGCGCCCAGCGCGCGCCGGCCAGCACGCTGTCTATCACCGGCACAGCCAAGCCGGGCTGAATCCGTGCGGCCAGGCCTGCCAGGCCGGCGCCACCGAGTATCACCGCCTGGGCACCGAACTGCGCGGCGGCGTCGCGGCAGGCATCGCCCAGCAGTGCGCCGGCCGCATCCGGATCGGCGGCAAGCTGCGCACCGGTGGGAGCCACTGTGTGGATGCCGGACAGCTGCGGCGCGTAGCCCAACTGCTGAGCCAGCCGCTGCAGCATGGGGGGCCAGCGCTGGCCGCCGGTGACGATGGCAAAGCGCCCATACCTGGCGGCCTCGGCGAAGGCCAGTTCGGCAAGACCTGCCACCGGTGCCGGGCTGCTCTCGCGCAACGCAAGCAGGCCGGGATCGCCGAAGCAGCCGATGAGCACTGCATCGGGCTGCGCTGGATCGGCCGCCAGCGCGGCCGCCCAGGCATCCAAGGTCGCGTGACCGGCCACCGCGTAGCTGGCCTCATCGGCGATGTACGGCGCGCCGAAGCGGGCGGTGACGTGCTGCACCTGCATCTGCGCGCCGACGGCAGCCTGCACATGGCTGCGCAGCAGTTCGGTCACCGACAGCGAGGTATTTGGGTTGATCAGCAGCAGCTTGCGCATGAGCAATTCTGCCTTCAACGCGCGCGCTGTCGCCTGCCCAGCCAGGTTGCCAGGCCGACAGCGATGCTGACCACCAGCAGCGAGATCACCGTGGTCACCGTGCCCAGCGCGTAGATCGATGGTGTGGTCACCGTCGTCGTCAGTCCCTGCAGCTCCAGCGGCAAGGTGTTGACGTCGCCGATGGCCTGCGAGGTGCGGGCGATCTCGTCCCAGCTGAGCGTGAAGCCGAACATGCCTATGCCCACCACCGAAGGCGCGATCAGCGGCAGCACCACGTGGCGGAAGCCCTGCCAGGGCGTTGCGCCGAGGTCGCGAGCGGCTTCCTCATAGGCCGGGTTGAAGCGGTTGAACACGGCGAACATGATCAGGAGGCCGAAGGGCAGGGTCCAGGTCAGGTGGGCGCCCAGGGCCGAGGTGAACAGGCCCAGCGACGTGCCAAAGCCCTCCAGCGCGGACTCCATGCCCAAGGCTTGAAGCGCGGACTTGATGCCGCCATCGATCAGCCGGAACTCCAGGCCTATGCCCAGCGAGACGATGATGGACGGCATGATCAGGCTGGCGACGACGACGTAGAACAGCGTGTTGCCGCCCGCCAGCCGCTTGCGAAAGGCCAGGCCGGCGAGCACCGAGAACACCACGGTGCAGACCATCACCGCCAGCCCCAGGCCCAGCGAGCGCTGCAGGGCCGCGCCGATGTCGACCACGCCCAGGCCCTCGGCCAGCTTGTGGAACCAGTGCATCGACAGGCCGCGCAGCGGGAAGGTCAACCCGCCCTCGGGGCCTTGAAAACTCAGCACCACGATCACCAGCATCGGACCGTAGAGGAACATCACGAAGGCGGCGAAGAACAGGGTCAGGAACCAGAAGGCGGCGGGGCGGCTGTCGCGGTGCATCAGAGTTCCTTGCGTATGTCGACCAGCCGGGTCAGGCCCCAGATGATCAGCAGCACCAGGCTGAGCAGGATCACTGCATTGGCCGCGGCCAGCGGGAATTGCAGATAGGAGGTCTGCACCTGTATGACCTTGCCGACCGAGGCGATCTGCTGGCCGCCCATCACGCCTATGGTGACGAAGTCGCCCATCACGATGGTGATGACGAAGATGGAGCCGATCACGATGCCGGTGCGCGACAGCGGAACGATCACGTTCCACAGCGTCTGCCAGCCCGAGGCGCCGCTGTCGGTGGCGGCCTCGATCAGGCTGCGGTCGATGCGCATCATCGAGTTGAAGATGGGCACGATCATGAACATCGTGTACAGATGAACGAAGGCAAGCACGACCGAGAAGTTCGAGAACAGCAGCCACTCGACCGGTTCGCTGACCCAGCCCATGCCCAGCAGGCTCTGGTTGACCAGCCCGTTGCGGCCCAAGAGAGGCACCCAGGAGATCATGCGTATCACGTTCGAGGTCCAGAACGGTATCGTGCACAGCACGAACAGCAGGGTCTGCACGCCGGACGAGCGCACGTGGAAGGCCAGGAAGTACGACACCGTGAAGCCGATCGCCAGCGTGATCAGCCAGACCAGAAAGCAGAACTTGAAGGTCGACAGATAGGTCTTCACCGTCGTGCACAGTTCATCACTGCTGCCACAGCCCTCGAACACCGCAACGTAGTTCTTCAAGGTGAAGCCGGGCAGCAGCTCGTACTCGTTGAAGTCCCAGAAGCTGACCATCAAGATCAGCGCCAGCGGGATCAGGAAGAACAGCAGGAACACCGCGCTCAGCGGCGCCGCCTGCCACCAGGCGCCCAGGCCGGAGCCAGGAGCGCTGGTGCTTGCATCGGGTGTAGTGTTCATCTCAGTGGCTCCACTGTGCTTCGTGCGATTCGAAGTGGGAGGCGGCAGTGAGGAGGGCGCGCCGGCCGCTGCGGGCTGAAGCCTGGTCCGGCCCTGAACGGACCAGACTCCGGCTTCTCTATGCCCGCTGCGACCGGCACACCCTCCTCCCTGCTGTAGCGGGTGCGAAGGTTCGCAATCCCACAAGACGCGCGCACTGCGCGAGGTTGGCGGCCCCCCGCTCCCTCTGCCGCCCCATTGCAGCGAGGGGCAGCGAACAGCCACCCAATGCCGAGTCGTTCAAGCTCATTTCAAGCCGCGACGAACGAGTTCCATT
Organism: Burkholderiaceae bacterium; assembly: GCA_018780645.1. Classification (GTDB taxonomy): domain Bacteria; phylum Pseudomonadota; class Gammaproteobacteria; order Burkholderiales; family Burkholderiaceae_C; genus Paucibacter. Next base: position 467 of record JADMJJ010000074.1, on the reverse strand, counting down.
TCTGAACCATGTAGTTGTTCTCGTCCATCAGCGCGTTCCAGCAGGCGATGCCACCCATGCGGGCTTCGTAGCTGCCGCCGTCGCGGATGGAACCGGTCTTGGCCAGCACATCGCCGTTGGGGCTCTTGATGTCCTGGGTGGCGGGCTTGCCCTCCATCCAGTAGGCCCATTCATAGGCTTCCATCTTGGACTTGGCGGTCTCCAGCACGGCGCTGTAATAGCCCTGGCGGTTCAGGTACGCGCCGGCCCAACCGTCGAGGAACCAGTTGATGAACTCGTAGGCGGCGTCCAGCTTCTTGCCGCTCAGGGTGGCGGGCAGGCCGAAGCCGGCGGCCCAGGCGCGATAGCCTTCCTTCAGCGGCTGGAAGTTGCAGGCAATGCCCTTGGTGCGCACGGCCGTCACCGCCGGCGACCACATCGACTGGATCACCACCTCGCCCGAGGCCATCAGGTTGACCGACTCGTTG
>JADMJJ010000107.1 GCA_018780645.1 Burkholderiaceae bacterium | reverse complement strand
CGAGGCGACCTTGTCGATCTCGTCGATGAAGACGATGCCGTTCTGCTCGGCGTTGTGCAGCGCCGTGGTCTTGATCTCGTCCTCGTTGACCAGCTTGCCGGCTTCTTCCTCGACCAGCAGCTTCATCGCCTCGGCGATCTTCACCTTGCGCGTCTTGCGCTTGCCCGCGCCCAGCTGCGAGAACATGCCCTTGAGCTGCTCGGCCATGTCTTCCATGCCCTGCGGGCCCATGATCTCCAGTGCCGGGCGGGCCTCGGCCAGATCGACCTCGATCTCCTTGTCGTCCAGCGTGCCCTCGCGCAGGCGCTTGCGCATCACCTGGCGAGCCGTGCTTTCATTCGCAACAGCGGGGCCAGGTATTGCTGCCGGAGCCGGGGCGGCAAAGCCGAACTCGTTGCCGCCAGCCGCGCCGCGCGGTGGCGGCACCAGGATGTCGAGCACGCGCTCCTCGGCGGCGTCTTCGGCGCGGGTACGCAGGCGACGCATCTGCGTCTCGCGCTCCTGCTTGACGGCCATGTCCACCAGGTCGCGGATGATGGAGTCCACATCCTTGCCGACATAGCCGACCTCGGTGAACTTGGTCGCCTCGACCTTGATGAAGGGCGCGTCGGCCAGCTTGGCCAGGCGGCGCGCGATCTCGGTCTTGCCCACGCCGGTGGGCCCGATCATCAGGATGTTCTTGGGCGTGATCTCGCCGCGCAGCTTTTCATCGACCTGCTGGCGGCGCCAGCGGTTGCGCATGGCGATCGCCACGGCGCGTTTGGCGGCCTGCTGGCCGACGATGTGACGGTCCAGTTCGGAGACGATTTCTTGCGGTGTCATGGACATGGCGCTTATGCCTTGGCCGCCGGACCATCGAGCGTCTCGATGATGTGGCTCTGGTTGGTGTAGATGCAGATGTCGCCGGCGATCTCCAGCGAGCGTTTGACGACATCGGCCGGTGTCAGCTCGGTGTGCTGTATCAGCGCCCGCGCTGCCGCCTGGGCATAGGCGCCGCCGGAGCCGATGGCGACGATGCCATGCTCGGGCTCCAGCACGTCGCCATTGCCGGTGATGATCAGCGAGGCCTCACGGTCGGCCACCGCCAGCATGGCCTCAAGCCGGCGCAACACGCGGTCGGTGCGCCAGTCGCGGGTCAGCTCGATGGCGGCACGGACCAGATGGCCCTGGTGCTTCTCCAGCTTGGACTCGAAGCGCTCAAACAAGGTGAAGGCATCGGCCGTTGCGCCGGCAAAGCCGGCCAGCACCTGGTCCCGGTAGAGCTTGCGCACCTTGCGGGCGCTCGATTTGACGATGATGGTGCCCAGCGTGACCTGGCCGTCGCCGCCGAGGGCGACCAAGTTGCCGCGTCTTACGCTGAGAATGGTTGTTCCGTGGTATTGGTCCATCGGCGGCAGTTTGGGGCGCTGAAACGCATTTCAAGTTCGTAGCCCGGATGAAATCCGGGGCCCCGCATTCCATGCGGGCTACGAACCTGTCCCGCAAGAGCATCAGACTGCGTGCACTTTCACCTTGGCATGCTCATTGATGCCCATCGCGCCGAAAAACAACGCCACCAGGCGGTGCGCCTCGGTGAAGGTGACCGCCCGGTTCTCGCCGCGGCGGCTCAGCACCCAGTTCAGCAGGTCTCCGGCGGCGATGAAGTCCACCCTTATCAGCCGCGTGCAGGAGACATTCACCTGGGTCGAATTGCCCAGCTCGGCATTCATGCGCTTGAGCGTGTCGCTGATGTCGCCGACCAACTGGCCCGACAGCTCGAACTGGGCCACCTGCACCATGCCTGCCTGGTCGAGGATCTGCGACTCCATGAAGCTGGTGCTGGCCTCGGTGACGATGGAGGTCGGCGGTGCGACGGTGGACTGGGTGGCGCCACTGATGCGGGCGCGGCAGGTCACCCGCTCCCAGGACGGCGGCGAGACCTCGTAGGTCACGCAGTAGTCGATCGCGGTCTCGTCGAATTGGTCCGGGCGGTTGGCCACGCGCAGCGCGTCCAGGCGCAGCATCCAGTAGGCCGGGTCGGCATCGCGCACGCCGGTCGGCGAGGCTTCCTTGAGTACATTGAAGAAGTGCTCGCCCGACAGCCAGCGCAGGTCCAGCGGCTGGACCGCCCACTGGCGCATCAGCTCGCTCAGCCGGCCACAGGCCTCGACCTCGACCTGGCGCAGCGGGCCCCAGTCGAACACCCAGGGCAGGGGCATCTGCAGGGTCTGCGAGCGCAGTTTCGAGACCGCGTCCAGGTCCAGCACCTCGGGCGAGACCCAGCCGATGTCGCCTCGGTCCTGGCTGGGTTTGGGCGGCTCGGCGCTGGCCGCCGCCGCCACCAGCTTGGGCAGCGAGAACCATTGCGGCGAGGACAGCGCGAACTGCTGCGCATAGTTCAGGGCCAGGGTCTCGAACTTGTCCTGCTGGCCGGTGGCGCGATACAGGTCGAACAGCACCAGCCAGGTCTCGCTCTGCAGATTGCGCGGGCCACCTGGCAGTGTCATGTTCAGCAGCGCGCGTTCGCACTGCTCGAAATCGGCATTGGCAAAGGCAATCACCGCCTCGTCCAGCTCGGGGTCGTGCACCACCTCGCTGACCTCGATGACCGGCAGCACCGTCCGGTCGTTGAGGAAGTCCAGGGCCACCAGCGAGATCTCGGCCGGCCTGTTGGGCTCGCTCAGCGGCGGCATGCTTTGCTTCATCGTCGCGGCGGCGGGCGGCGGCGTCAGCTCCAGGCGTTCCAGCTCCTCGGCACTGGCGGCATCGGCCACGCTGGGGCTGGGTTCGCGCTCGAGCCGGCCCGGGCGGGTGTTGACCGGGCGGGCCACGGCCGGCGGGCCACCGGGACGCTCGGGTGCTGATGGGGGTACGGGCGCGGAGAAGTGGGCCGGCTGGGTGGCGGTGTCGTAGAACGACGGTGGCCGTGGCCGGTTGCCGCCGATCACGTTCTCGCTGACCATCTGTTGCTCGATCGCGTCGATCTTGGCCTTGACGCCCTTCTCGGGCCGGCCGGAGGCGGGCTCGCTGTGGCGGCCCGAGTCTTCCATGCGCGAGCTGGCGCTGCCCAGGGCCGCCAACTGCTCGTTGGTCAGCCCCTCGCGGCGCACGCGGCGCAGCATGTCCAGCTCGTTCTTGCGCACGAAGTCGTTGCGACGCTTGCGCTCGATCATCGACTTGAGCTCGCTCTTGGCGAGATCGTCCTCGAGATTGCTGTCCTGCTTGGTGCTCAGCTCGGCCCAGTCCGTGGCCGGATTGGCCACGAAGCGCACGACCTTGCGGAAGAAGCTCTCGCCGTCTTTCGGATCTGTCATGAGGCTTCTTTGACTGGGCTGCTGAGGACCGGGGGCGAATCAGTCGCCGAACATCTTCTGCTTCATCTCGCGGCGCTGCTGGGCTTCCAGCGACAGCGTGGCGGTCGGGCGGGCGATCAGGCGGCCCAGGCCTATGGGCTCGCCGGTCTCGTCGCAATAGCCGTACTCGCCGGTGTCCAGGCGCGCCAGCGACTGGGTGATCTTCTTCAGCAACTTGCGCTCGCGGTCACGGGTGCGCAGCTCCAGCGCATGCTCTTCCTCGATCGTCGCGCGGTCGGCCGGATCGGGGACGATGGAGGTGTCTTCGCGCAGGTGCTCGGTGGTCTCGCCGGCATTGGACAGCAGATCTTCCTTCAACTCCTGGAGCTTGCCGCGGAAGAAGTCGAGCTGCTTGTCGTTCATGTACTCGCTGTCGGGCATGGCGAAGATCTCTGCTTCGCTCATCTCGCGGCCGGACTTGGTCTTCCAGGCATTGGCCAGCTTGGGGTCCGGCTTGGCGGCGATTCGGGGGGTATCAATCACAGGGCTGTTCATTTGTCGCGTTGGCGGCTTAGGGGGAGCAAAACGGTCCGCGAACCGGCTGGAGCCAACCAGCGGCGCATGCACCATGGCCGGGCCCGTATCCACTTTGGACGCCGCCGCCTTGGCGGAGGATTTGCCCGCGGGCTTGGGGGCCGGGGCTTGAAGCGTTGACTTGGTGCTCATGGTGTCCATTGCTGTATCGCCCGACTTCGGGCTTGCCGCCTTTGTTGCGACCTTCACCGCGGCTTTCGCTGCGGGCTTTGCTTCGGCCTCTGCGGCCGCGTGCTTGGCCTTGGCTGGGGCATGGGCGGCAGCCGGGGCTGCCGCAGCGGTCACTGCTGTTTTGGCGGATGCCTTGGTCGGGCTGGATGCTGGGGCCGGGGTCTTGCTCACGTCTGTCTCCTCGCATCGGCAGTTATACCTGCTCTGTGGGTCGGCGGTGGGTCACATCTGCATTCCCTGCCACTTCGGGCGCCGCGGATTGTAGCCACGTTGCAGGAATGCCAACGGATTCCAATCAAATTTAGACCAGACAGCCCTCCAAACCCTGTAACAAGATATCTTTTGGCAGGTCTATGCCGATGAAAACCATCTTGCTGGTCTTGGTTTCGCCGGGCGCCCATTTGGGGCCAAGATCGCTGCCCATCAGCTGGTGCACGCCCTGGAAGATGACCTTGCGATCCGAGCCCTTCATGTTCAGCACGCCCTTGTAGCGCAGCATCTTGGGGCCATAGACCTGGACGATGGCGCCCAGGAAGTCCTCCAGCTTGGCCGGATTGAAGGCCTTGTTGGACTTGAAGACGAAGGATTTCACGTCATCGTCATGGGCATGGTGGTGCGGATGGTCGCAGTGCTCGCCATGCTCGTGGTCGTGGTCGTCGTGCTTGTGGCCGTGGGGCTCGTCGGCCTTCAGGAAGTCGGGGTCGATGTCCAGCTTGGCATTCAGATTGAAGCCGCGCAGATCGAACACCTCAGCGATCGGCACCTCGCCGAAATGCACGCGGCGCTGCGGCGCGCGCGGGTTCATGTGCTTGATGCGGTGGCTCAGATCCTCCAGCTTGGCCGCATCGGCCAGATCGCTCTTGCTGATGAATATCTGGTCGGCAAAGCCGATCTGGCGGCGCGCTTCCTGGCGCTCATTGAGCTGGG
>JADMJJ010000062.1 GCA_018780645.1 Burkholderiaceae bacterium | reverse complement strand
CCCCCCCCCCCCCCCCCCCCCCCCCCCCCCCCCCCCCCCCCCCCCCCCCCTCTGCCCCCCCAGTGAAGAGTTGATCGATCTCATTTCAGGCGATCCGACTTCTGGAACGATTTCTGCCGCTTGAACAGGCCCTGGCGGTAGAAAGGGAACAGCTGGAACCAGGTGCGTATCTTCAGCCAGCGGCCATACAGGCCCAGCGGCTCGAACAACACGAAGACGATCAGCACCAGGCCATAGACCACCGCCTGCAGGCCCGGCGCCTGCCCTACCGACTCAGGCAGATAGTCCTTGGCCAGGGTGATCAGCTGCGGCATCGTGATCAGGAAGATCGCACCCAGAAAGGCGCCGTGGACCGAGCCGACCCCGCCGATGACGATCATCAAGAGCAGGTCGATCGACTGCAGGATGTTGAACTGGTCGGGCGACAGGAAGCGGATCTTGTGCGCGTACAGCGCCCCGCCGATGCCGGCCATGCCGGCCGACAGCGCGAACGACAGCGTCTTGTAATAGGCCAGATGGATGCCCATGCTCTGCGCCGAGACCTCGGAGTCGCGTATCGCCACAAAGGCCCGGCCGGTCGGCGAGCGCAGCAGGTTCAACACCGCCAGGGTGCAGCCCACGGCGCAGACCAGGCAGACGAAGTAGAAAGCTTCCGAACTGTCGAACGACCAGCCAAAGGCCTGCAGGCTGGCCACCGCCATGCCGGCATTGCCGCCGGTGACGCTCTCCCAGCGCGCCAGGCCCTCCTCGACAATGGCCGCGAATGACAAGGTGGCTATGCCCAGATATATGCCCTTCACCCGCAGCGCCGGCAGGCCCACCATCGCGCCCACAATGGCCGACAGCAGGGCCGCGACGGCCATGGACACCGGGAACGGCCAGCCCTTGGCCGCCAACACCGCCTGGGTATAGGCGCCAACGCCCAGAAAGGCGGCGTGGCCGATAGAGAACAGACCGGTGAAGCCCGACAGCAGCATCAACCCCAGGCCGACGATGCCATAGATCAGGACAAAGGTCAGCTGCGCCAGCCAGTAGTCGGGGAAGGTCCAGGGCGCCGCCACCAACAGCAGCAACAGCGCGCCATACCAGCCGACGTGGCCGCCGTGCTTGGCCAGGTTGATGTCCTGGTCGTAGCGGGTTTTGAAGAGGAATCGCATCAGACTTTCTTGCGCAGGCTTTCGCCGAACAGCCCGTTCGGCTTGAACATCAGCATCACCAGCACCACCACATAGGCCGCCACGTCCTTGAAGCCCTCCGGCAGATAGAAGCCCGACAGCGCCTCGACCAGGCCTATCACCAACCCACCGACGATCGCGCCCGGCAGGCTGCCGAAACCGCCGACCACCGCAGCCGGAAAGGCCTTCAAACCGATGAAGCCCATGTTCGCGTGGACGAAGGTGATGGGTGCCAGCAGCAGCCCGGCCAGCGCCGCCACCGCAGCGGCCAGGGCCCAGACCAGACCATTGAGCCGCTTGACCGGTATGCCCATGTAGTAGGCCGCGATCTGGTTCTGCGAGGCCGCCTGCATGGCAATGCCGACGCGGCTGTACTTGAACAGGGCAAACAGCGCGGCGCACAGCACGGCGGTGGTGGCGACTATCACCAATTGCTCCACCGCCAGCACGACGCCGCCGAACTCCAGCACCTCGCCCTTGTAAGGCACATCGAGCGCCCGGGTGTCGGTGCCCATGCCGGGAATCATCGTGATCGCGCCGCGCGCCACGTAGCCTATGCCTATGGTCAGCATGACGATGGAGAAGGCCGGCTGGCCGAGGATGGGGCTGACCACCAGCCGCTCCAGCAACATGCCGAACAGGCCCATGGCCAGAATCACCGACGGCACGGTGATCCAGAACGGCAGGCCGGCCACCGTCAGCAGGGTCAGGCCCAGAAAGGCGCCCAGCATCATCAGATCGCCCTGGGCGAAGCTGACGGTCTCGGTGGCCTTGTAGATCAGGCAGAAGCCCAGCGCGATCAGGCCGTAAATACAGCCCTGCGCCACGCCACCCATCAACACCTGCAGTACCTGGGCCATTTGCAAAGCGCCTGTCTCCTGGCGAATACTTCTCCTGCGGATAGCTCGCATTGCACAGGGTGGCGCCGGTTGATATGCTGGCAACACCAAGGCAAGCAAGCAATTGCTTTCTTTTCTTCTTTGTTCGCTTTGTACAGAAGGGCTCACCCGCTGTGTGCCCGGAGAAACCCGACATGCCCGGCCCACGCCGCAAGACTGCCAGCGAAGACAATCCCGCGAACCGCCGCGAAGACCTGGTCCGTGTGGCCGCCCGCCTGTTCCGCGAGAAGGGCTTCGACGGCACCACCGTGCGCGATATCGCCACCGCCGTGGGCATGCGCTCCGGCAGCCCGTTCTACCACTTCGCCAACAAGCATGAGCTCCTGATGGCGGTGATGGAAGAAGGCCTGCGCCTGGGCCTGGAGCGCAGCGAGGCGGTGATCGAGGATGCGGGGCTGCCGGCGATGGAACGCTTCAAGCGACTGGTGCGCACGCACTACGGCATCCTGCACGACACCGGCAGCGACTTCATCCCGGTCATGCTCTATGACTGGCGCTCGCTGCCCGACCAGTACAAGCGCCGCATCATCGAGCTGAAGGACCGCTATGACGAGATCTGGCAATCCACCCTGGAAGACCTCCAGCGCCAGGGCCTGATACGCACCGATGCCAAGCTGGCGCGGCTGATGATTCTGGGCGCGATCAACTTCTCGGCCACCTGGTACCACGCCCGCTCACGTGCCAAGACCGCCGTCAGCCTGGACGCACTGGCCGAGCAGACGGTGGCCCTGGTCACCCATCCGACTTGAATGCAGACGTGAACCTGATCGAATTGCGTTTGAGTGCCAGAACCTTGCGCCTCGCTGCGAAGGTGCGGCAGAGGGGCCGGGGGCCGGCCACGACCCCTCCGGGATGCGCTGGTGGCAGCCCGCTCCGCGCAATGCCCGTGTGTTGCCGCGTTGCGCGCCTGAACACCCGCAACAGCAGAGATGAGGGCGCGCCGGCCGCCGCGGGCATTAAGAAGCCGGAGTCCGGTCCGTTCAGGACAGGACAAGGCTTCAGCCCGCGGCGGCCGGCGTGCCCTCGTCTCTGCCGCTCCACATTCCACAAGGCTTGCTTCGCACACAGCGCAGCGGAGAACTAGGATGAAAAAGGTCCGCCTCGCCTCCGGCCTGGGTTTCTACGGCGACAACTGGGAGCCAATACGCGCAGCGATCGAGTTCGGCGAGGTGAACTACGTCTGCTCCGATCATCTGGCCGAGCTGACCCTGGCCATTCTGCGCAAGGACCAGGCCAGGGACCCTGCGGCTGGCTTCACCCGCGACCTGGTGCCCATGCTCAGCGCCCTGTGGCCGATGGCCCAACAGGCCGGCGTCAAGTTCGTGCTGAATGGCGGTGGCCTGAATCCCGGCGGTGCGCGTGATGCGCTGCTCGCTGCATTCAAGGCCAAGGGCTGGACGGCACGCATCGCCGTCGTCAGCGGCGACGCCCTGCTCGACCGCATCGACGACTTGCGCGCCAAGGGGCAGGCCCTCGCACACCTCGACACCGCTGCACCTATCGACGAGGTACGCGAGCGACTGGTCTTCGCCAACGCCTATCTTGGCGCTGCGCCCATTGTCGAGGCGCTGGCTCGCGGCGCGGACATCGTGCTGACCGGCCGGGTGGCCGACGCCGCGCTGTTCCTGGCACCGCTGATCCATGAGTTCGGCTGGTCGCTGCAACCCGGCGATGCCGAAGGCTGGAACCGCCTGGCGCAGGGGCTTTGCGTAGGCCATCTGCTCGAATGCTCGGGCCAGGGTGCCGGCGGCAATTTCGGCTCGGCCGGCGCCTGGCAGAAGGTGCCGGACCTGACGCACATCGGCTACCCCATCGCCGAGGTGTTCGAGAACGGCAGCGCCATCATCACCAAGGCGCCGGGCACCGGCGGGCGCATCAACTTTCATACCGTGCGCCAGCAACTGCTCTACGAGGTGCACAACCCGCAGCGCTATCTGTCACCCGATGTGGTGCTGGACATGAGCACCATCCAGCTCGACGAGCTGGGCGGCAACCGCGTGCGCCTGCGCGGCGCCACGGGCTCGGCGCCACCGCCAACGCTGAAGCTGGTGGCCGGCTACGAAAACGGCTGGATGGGCTCGGCCGTGCTGGGCTTTTGCTGGCCCGACGCGATGGCCAAGGCGCGCGCCGTGGTCGCCTCGATCAAGACCCAGATGGACGAGAAACGCATGCGCCACGAGGAGCTGCACGTCGAGTTCCTGGGCCACGACAGCTTTCTGGGGCCGCACGCCGACGGCACGCAAGAGGCCGAACTGAACGAGGTCTGGCTACGCATGGCGGTGCGCGCTGCTGACAAGCGCGTGGCCGATGCCTTCCCTCGCCTCTTCCCCTGGATGGCCCTGTCCGGTCCGCCCTTCATGGGCGGCTTTCATGGCATCCAGCCGGCAAGTCAGCTGCTGGGGCTGTGGCCCAGCCAGGTGGCTCGTGAGCTGATCGAGCCGCTTGTGAAGGTCGAGCTGAGCGAGGTGCAGCCATGAAGCTGCGTCTTGCAGCCATCGCCCACGCCCGCAGCGGCGACAAGGCCGACCGCGCCGACCTGGGCCTGTTCGCCTGGGATGCGGCGGGATACGCGGCGCTCTCTCGCGTCATCACCCGCGAGCGCATCGCCGCGCACTTCGCTCATCACCTTGGCAGTGCCGATGCCGGCCGCGTCGATCTCTATTTGCTGCCCAATCTGCTGGCCATCAAGCTGGTGCTCAACGGCGCGCTGAACGGCGGGGCCGCCCTGAGCCTGCGCAGCGACAACCTGGGCAAGACCCTGGGCGCCCAGCTGCTGCGCATGGAAGTCGAGCTGCCCGATGACGAGGCGGCCCTCGTGCTGGCCGGTGTCAGGCTGGCGCTGGAGAATTTCTAGGAGCGATGCGATGGATGAGGACCGCGTGCTGCTTGACGTCGATGGCCCGGTCTGGACCCTGACCCTGAACCGCCCCGAGGCGCGCAATGCC
>JADMJJ010000061.1 GCA_018780645.1 Burkholderiaceae bacterium | reverse complement strand
GAGGTGCTGGGCGAGATCGACGACCCCGGCATGGAGATCGAGATCGCGGTGCGCAAGTACGAGGTGCCGCACCGTTTCAGCGCCGAGACCCTGGCCCAGGCGGCCAAACTGCCCGAAAAACTACGCGCCATCGACAAGCGCAATCGCATCGACCTGACCGACATACCGCTCGTCACCATCGACGGCGAGGACGCACGAGACTTCGATGACGCCGTCTATTGCGAGCCGATCAAGACCGGCCGCGGCAAGACAGCCTTCGCCGGCTGGCGCCTGCTGGTGGCCATTGCCGATGTCAGCCACTACGTCAAGCCGGGCGAGCCGATCGACGAGGACGCCTTCGAGCGCGCCACCTCGGTCTATTTCCCTCGCCGCGTGATTCCTATGCTGCCCGAGAAGCTGTCCAACGGGCTGTGCTCGCTGAACCCCTACGAGGACAGGCTGAGCATGGTCTGCGACATGCTGGTTGATGAGCAAGGCAATGTCCATGCCTACCAGTTCTTCCCGGCCATCATCTGCTCCCATGCGCGCTTCACCTACAACGAGGTGGCGGCCATCCTCAGCAACACGCGAGGTCCCGAGGCGGCCAAGCGCGAGGAACTGGTGCCACACCTGTTGCATCTGCACGAGGTCTATCGCGCGCTGCTGGCCGAGCGTGCCCGGCGCGGCGCGGTCGATTTCGAGACCACCGAGACGCAGATCGTCTGCGATGACAACGGCCGCATCGAGAAGATCGTGCCGCGCACGCGCAACGAGGCGCACCGGCTGATCGAGGAGGCGATGCTGGCGGCCAACGTCTGCGCCGCCGATTTCATTGCCGGCAAGAAGCACCCGTCGCTGTATCGGGTGCATGAAGGCCCGACGCCGGAGAAGCGCGGCGTGCTGCAGGCCTATCTGCGCACGCTGGGCGTGGGTCTGGGCATCAGCGACGACCCGACGCCGGGTGAGTACCAGGCGATCGCCCAGGCGACCAAGGAGCGGCCCGACGCGCAGCAGATTCACACGATGCTGCTGCGTTCGATGCAGCAGGCGATCTACACCTCGAAGAACGCCGGCCACTTCGGCCTGTCCTACCAAGCCTACACGCACTTCACCAGCCCGATACGCCGCTATCCGGACCTGCTGGTGCACCGTGTCATCAAGGCTTTGCTGCAGCCGGGCAAGCGTTACCACCTGCTGTCGGGTCGCATAGACGAGGCTGCGGCCAAGCCGCGCCGCGGGCCGGCCGAGGCGCCCCATGCTGTGACCGAGGGCGAGCGTTGGGAGATGGTGGGCGCACATTGCAGTGCCAACGAACGCCGCGCCGACGAGGCCTCGCGCGACGTCGAGGCCTGGCTGAAGTGCCGCTATATGCGCGACCACCTCGGCGAAGAATATTCGGGCACGGTCAAGGCGGTTACGTCCTTCGGTGTGTTCGTGCAGCTCGATGGCCTCTATGTCGAGGGGCTGGTGCACATCACCGAACTCGGCGGCGAGTATTTCCGCTATGACGAGATGCGCCAGGAGCTGCGCGGCGAGCGCACCGGCATACGCTATGCCTTGGGCGCCCGGGTGCGGGTGCAGGTCAGTCGCGTCGATCTGGACGGCCGCAAGATCGACTTCCGCATGCTGCGCGAGGGCGACGAGGAGCGCGCCATCACCAGCCGTGCTGCGCGCGATAAAGCGGGCGAGCCACCAGCCACCGCCCAACAGGCACTGGCCGATGTGCAGCGTGCCAGCCGCGCCGCCAAGGCCGGGCGCAAGAGTGCCGTGGCCCGCACGCCCTCGGCCAAGCTGAATCCGGTCAAGGCCGCACGCAAATCGGCCTTGAAGGGCAGCAAAGGCCCGGAAAGTCGCACGCGCAAGCGCCGCTGAAAAATCAGGATCACAGCGCGAACATCGCTTCGATCAGGTCGGCGGCGCGCAGCAGCGAGCGGCCACCGTGATCGGCGGCGAGGCCATGCCAGTGGCAGGCCGCGCTGGCGGCAGCAAGACCTGACTCCGGCGTCGAAGTTTCTTGGGCCCACAGCCCGCCCAGCCAGCCGGCCAGCACATCGCCGGTGCCGGCGGTGGCCAGCGCGGCATTGCCGCTGGAGTTGATGGCGGGCGTGTGGCCCGGCGAAGCGATCACCGAGCCCGAGCCTTTCAGCACCACGATGCATTGGAAGCGCTGGCTCAGGTGATCGGCGGCGGCAAGCCGGTCGGCCTGGATCTCTGAGGTGCTGCTGCCCAGCAGACGGGCGGCTTCCAGTGGATGCGGGGTCAGCACGGTGTGCAGGCCCTGCGCCGACCGTTGGCTCAGCAGGGTCTGCAGCGAGCCATCGGCCGCAATCGCATTCAGCGCATCGGCATCGAGCACCAGCCGTGGGGCCAGCGCCAGCAGGGCGGGCAGGGCTTGCGCAACGAGTGCCCCGCCGCCGCAGCCGCAGACGACGGTGCGGTGCTGCATTGCGTCGGCGGTTTGCGCAATACGCCAGGCCATGGTCATCAACTCGGGGCGCGTCGCGTCGGTCAGGCCCGTGGCCTCCTCATCGAGCAGGCTCAGATACACACGGCCGGCGCCCGCCGCGTGGGCCGCGCGGGCGGCCAGCCGTGCGGCGCCGCCCATGCCCGGTGCGCCGCCCAGCACGATGACATCGCCGAAGCTGCCCTTGTGCTGGCCATGGCGCCGCGGCTGCATCCAGTGCGCGCAGGCGTCCAGGCCCAGCAGCCGTGCATCGACGGGCGCGGATGGGGTGATGCCGAGGTCATCGAACCAGATCCGGCCCGCCCTTTCGCGGCCCGAGCCGGTGAACAGTCCGGGTTTCAAGCTCAGCAGGGCCAGCGTGTGCTGCGCTTGTACGACCAAGGCACCGAGGGCCTGGCCGGTGTCGCCGCTCAAACCGCTGGGCAGATCAAGGGCCAGCACCGGGCAGGGCAGGGCGTTCAGCGCGGCAATCGCCTGGCCCAGCGCGCCCTCGACGGCGCGGCTGACGCCCAGGCCCAGCAGGGCATCAATGGCCAGGTCGAAATCCTGGTTCGCGGCCGGCAGGTCGTTGGAGATGGGCACGCCGGCCGCCTGCGCCTGTTGCAGCGCCTCTGCCGCGTCGCTGGGCAGCCGGGCGGCGTCGCCAATCAGGCTCAGCCGAACCTGTTTGCCAAGTCCGTGCAGCCAGCGCGCTGCCACCAGGCCATCTCCCCCGTTATTGCCGGGGCCGCAGGCAATCCAGATCGTCTGCGCATGGGGTGCCAGCGCCACCGCCAGGCGCGCCGAGGCCAGGCCGGCGCGTGCCATCAGCTCATGCGGCGCCGTCACACTCAGTGCCGCCTGTTCGATCGCGCGCGACTTGACGGTGCCGTACAGGGGGCGAGCGAGTGGCGTGGGCAGCAGCGGTGTGATCATCGCTTCAGCGCAGGCGTTCGGCGCCCAGCCCCTCGGTCTTGACCGCGGGCGTGCGGCCCGCCACCTGATCGGCCAGCACCCGCGCCGAGCCGCAGGACAGTGCCCAGCCGCTGGAGCCGTGGCCCAGGTTCAGCCAGATGCCGGGAATGCCGCAGGCGCCCAGCACCGGCGGGCCATCGGGCAGCATGGGCCGCGCTCCCTTCCAGTGCTGCAGCTTGCCGTTCTGCGCCGCACCGGGGAACCAGTCATGCAGGACCTTGTATAGCGTGGCGATCGCGCCCTTGTTCATGGTCTCTGGCGCGCCGCCAAACTCGGCGCTGCCGGCCACACGTACCCGGTGGCCCAGGCGGCTGATGGCCACCTTGTAGCGCTCGTCCATCAGCCCGGCGCGCGGGCCGAAGTCCGGGTGGGCCTCGATGTGGCGCAGCGGCGCGGTGATCGAATAGCCATAGACCGGCGCCATCGGCAGCTTGAGGCCATGAGGGCGCAGCAGCGCCGGCGCGCCCATGGCCGCGCAGACCACGATGGCGTCGAAGTTCTCCAGCACCGGGCCCATCACCATGGGCTGGGTGGCCGGGCCGGCGATGCTGGCCAGCTCGCTGTTCGCGGCCTCCGGTGCAGTGCCCAGGCTTTCGCCCGGTGGTGTGTACTGATGCATCAGCTGCGGCTTGGCGCCGGGGCTGAGGTGCTGCACCGTGGTGTGGAAGCGGAACTGCACGCCCAGGCGCTGCGCCTCGGTCTTCATCAGATGGGCGAACTGCCGGCAGTTGCCGACCTCGTCCTGCGGCAGATGCACGCCGGCGCGCAGCTCGGTGTCGGCGCTCAGCCCGGGTTCGACCTGTCGGCATTCGGCCGCGTCGAGCAGGCGGTGTTTCTGGCCCAGCTCGGTCAGCAGCTGCAGGCCGGGCTGTATGCCGGCCAGTTCGCGCTCGCCGCGCAGCAGCACCAGATAGCCATCGGCGCGCTCATAGTCCAGGTTCAGCGTACGGACCAGCTCGTGCAGCCGGTCGCGGCTGTAGCTGGCCAGGCCGTGCATCGCCGCGCGGTTGGCCTGGTAGGGCTTGAGCCGGCTGGCACGCCAGGCCTTCCACAGCCAGCGCAGCGTGCCCATGTCCATCGTGGCATGCAGGCGCACCGGCGTGTGGGTGCTGAACAGGCCTCGCAGGACCTTGGCCGGCATGCCCGGCGCCGCCCAGGGGCTGACATAGCCGGGTGCCACGATGCCGGCATTGGCGAAGCTGGTGCCGGCGGCGACGCTGCCGCTGCGCTCGAACACGGTCACCTGATGGCCGTCGGCGGCCAGTTCGTAGGCTGTGGTCACGCCGATGATGCCGGCGCCAATCACTGCGACCTTCATGCTGCGGAAACCATGGCTGGCTGGCGAAGGGGCGCCAACGCGGTTTCGATCTGCAGCGCCGCGTCGAGCACGGTGTCGTCCTGCAGGGCCGTGCTCCAGACCATCAGACCGACCGGCATTTCCCTTGCGGTATGGCAGGGCAGCGAGAGGGCGCAGCCGTCCAGCATATTGACCACCGCCGTGTTGCGCAGCAGCAGGCTGTTGGCGGCGAAGAACTGCTCATCGCTGGCCACCAGGGGGGCAATCTCCGGGGCGACGATGGGCACGGTGGCGCTCAGCACCGCATCGAAGCCCTGCAATGCGCCCAGCATCCGCGCCATCCAGGCTGCACGGCCGTTGATCACGTCGATGTAGTCGGCCGCGCTCATGTGTTCGCCGGTGCGGATGCGCTGCACCACGCGGGGGTCGTAGTCGGCCTCGCGTTCGCTGATGCGCTGGCGGTGCCAGGCCCAGCTCTCGGCCGCCGGCAGGCTGCCGCGGGCCAGCAGGCGGCCCAGCTCCAGCAGCGGGGCAATACTGATCTCCTCGATCTGCGCACCGGCCTCGCGCAGCTGTGCCAGCGTGCGCTCGAAAGCGGTGGTCACGGTGGCATCCATGCCGTCCTGCATCAGCTCGCGGGCCACGGCAAAGCGGCGCTGGCGCAGCGGCCGGTGGGTCAGTTGCACCCGGGTGTCGGACAGGATCTCGTGCAGCAGCACCGCGTCGCGCACCGACAAGGTGATCGCGCAGGCTGTGTCCAGGCTTTGCGACAGCGGGATCGCGCCGTCCAGCGGCGTCAGTCGCTTGGTGTTCTTGAAGCCGACCAGGCCCTGCAGCGCCGCAGGGATGCGGATCGAGCCGCCGGTGTCTGAGCCCAGCGTCGCCCATGCCGCGCCGCCGGCCACGCTGACCGCGCCGCCCGAGGTCGAGCCCCCCGGGATGCGCGGCTTCTTGTCCAGCTTCAGGGTGACCGGATTGCGCGGCGTGCCGTAGTGCGGGTTGATGCCCACGCCCGAAAAGGCGAACTCGCTCATATTGCAATGGCCGATCAACGAGGCGCCCGCGCGGCGCAGGCGCTGCACGGCCAGGCAGTCCCGCTCGGCCGGCTTTGCGTCCGACATCGCCCGCGAAGCGCCGGTGCTGGGAAACCCCTGCACATCGAACAGATCCTTGACGCTGATGGCCAGGCCCGCCAACGGAGGCAGCGGCAGGCCGGCCTCCAGTTGCAGGTCCACCGCCATCGCCTGGGTGAGGGCGCTCTCGAAAAAGGTGCGAACGAAGGCGCGGGTGCAGGCGCTGCCATTGGCGGCCTCTATGCTGGCCTGCATCAGGCCGGTGGCGCTGGCAGCCCCGGCTCGTACTGCGTCGGCCGTGCCGGTCAGGTCATGCGTCATCGGTGGTATATAATCTTTGGGTTTTGCCGGGCATGCTCGGTGGAATGAAGTACCGAAGTACATACCGAAGTACAACCGCAGGTCATGTCGAACGCGACTGTCGTCGTGAACGCAGACCAAACAAACCCGGCTGCTGAAAGGTGTTGCGAAGGCTTACGGAAGCTGTCGCGATTCAAGCCGGATTTTAGAACCAACCTTTGGAGTTGAAACATGTCCGTTACGATGCGTGAAATGCTGGAAGCCGGCGTCCACTTTGGTCACCAAACCCGCTTCTGGAACCCCAAGATGGCCCCGTATATCTACGGCCATCGCAACAAGATTCACATCATCAACCTCGAAAAGACGCAGCCGCTGTTCGAGGAAGCGATGAAATTCGTGCGCCAGCTGGCAGCCCGCCGCGGCACGATCCTGATGATCGGCACCAAGCGCCAAGCCCGCGAAGTGATCGCCATGGAAGCCCAGCGCGTCGGCATGCCTTACGTTGACCAGCGCTGGCTGGGCGGCATGATGACCAACTTCAAGACGGTCAAGGGCTCGCTGAAGAAGCTGAAGGACATGCAGGCTCAAGTCGAAGCCGGCACCGAGTCGATGATCAAGAAGGAAGCGCTGTTGTTCGCACGCGACCTGGCCAAGCTGGAAAAAGACATCGGCGGCATCCAGGACATGACCGCGCTGCCTGACGCCATGTTCGTCATCGACGTCGGCTACCACAAGATTGCCGTGGCCGAAGCCAAGAAGCTGGGCATCCCGGTGATCGGCATTGTCGACACCAACCACTCGCCCGAAGGCATCGACTACGTGATCCCCGGCAACGACGACTCGTCCAAGGCCGTGGCCCTGTACGCCAAGGCCATCGCCGATGCGGTGATGGACGGCAAGGCCAACGCGACCAACGAAGTGGTGCACGCCGTGGCCGCCGGTTCCGACGAATTCGTGGAAGTCAGCGAAGGCGCCTGAGCTCGTAGCAGCCGCCAACACAGGGGCTGATTTCAGCCCCTTTTTTACACAGAACCTTGTTTCCAGCAGCGGTGCAGCCCCAGGGCCGCCAACGCTGCAAGCTCGTTCAACGGAGATTGAAAATGGCAATTACTGCAAGCATGGTGGCCGAACTGCGCGCCAAGACCGACGCCCCGATGATGGAGTGCAAGAAGGCGCTGACCGAAGCCGAGGGCGATATGGAGCGTGCGGAAGAGCTGCTGCGCGTCAAGCTCGGCTCCAAGGCCGGCAAGGCCGCTTCCCGCATCACCGCCGAAGGCGTGGTGTCGGCATTTGTTGATGGCACGACCGGCGCCCTGGTCGAGATCAACTGCGAAACCGACTTCGTGTCGAAGAACGACAGTTTCCTGGCCTTCACCAAGGCCACGGCCGAGCTGATCGCCAAGCACAACCCGGCCGACGTGGCAGCCTTGTCTGCTTTGGCCTACGAGCAGGACGGCTTCGGCCCGACCTTGGAAGAGGTGCGCAAGGGCCTGATCGGCAAGATCGGCGAGAACATGGCCATCCGCCGCTTCCAGCGCTATGCCAATGGCGGCAAGCTGGCCAGCTACCTG
The DNA here is from genome assembly GCA_018780645.1 of Burkholderiaceae bacterium. Taxonomy (GTDB): domain Bacteria; phylum Pseudomonadota; class Gammaproteobacteria; order Burkholderiales; family Burkholderiaceae_C; genus Paucibacter. The sequence continues at coordinate 22,933 of JADMJJ010000061.1, read as the reverse complement.
CACGGCACGCGCATCGGCGTGATGGTCGAGTTCGACGGTGACGACGTCGCCGCCAAGGACGTCGCCATGCATGTGGCCGCGATGAAGCCGGCTGCACTGTCGTCGGCCTCCGTGCCCGCCGAAGTGGTCGAGAAGGAACGCAAGATTGCCACCGAGAAGGCTGCTGAATCCGGCAAGCCGGCCGACATCGTCGCCAAGATGGTCGAAGGCTCGGTGCAGAAGTTCCTGAAGGAAGTCTCGCTGGTGGATCAGGTCTTCGTGAAGGCCGCCGACGGCAAGCAGACCGTGGGCGCGATGCTGAAGGAAAAGGCCACCGCAGTGAAGGGTTTCACCCTGTACGTGGTGGGTGAAGGCATCGAGAAGAAGGTTGACGACTTCGCTGCCGAAGTGGCGGCGCAAGTCGCTGCTGCCAAGGGGCAGTAAGCACCAAAAGGGCGCCTCCTGGCGCCCTTTACACTTGTGGCCGTGTGCAGCGGCCGAAGAACCGAGCCGCCGCCCCCGGCGCCCACCCCCGAATCTCCAGAGGTCCGCATGCCAGCGCACAAACGAATCCTGCTCAAACTGTCCGGTGAAGCCCTGATGGGCGACGATGCCTACGGCATCAACCGGGCCACCATCGTGCGCATGGTGCGCGAGATCCGCGAGGTCACGCAGATGGGCGTCGAGGTGGCCGTGGTCATCGGTGGCGGCAATATCTTCCGCGGCGTCGCGGGCGGCTCGGTCGGCATGGACCGCGCCACGGCCGACTATATGGGCATGCTGGCCACGGTGATGAATGCGCTGGCCCTGGCCGACACGATGCGCCAGGAAGGCATGACCGCGCGGGTGATGTCGGCCATCGCCATCGAGCAGGTCGTCGAGCCCTATGTGCGCCCCAAGGCCCTGCAGTATCTGGAAGAAGGCAAGGTTGTGATCTTCGGTGCCGGCACCGGCAACCCCTTCTTCACCACCGACACCGCCGCGGCGCTGCGCGGCGCCGAGATCGGCGCCGAGATCGTGCTCAAGGCCACCAAGGTGGACGGCGTCTACACCGCCGACCCCAAGAAAGACCCCACCGCCACGCGCTATCACCGCATCAGCTTCGACGAGGCCATCGCGAAGAACCTGCAGGTGCTGGATGCGACGGCGTTTGCGCTGTGCCGCGACCAGAAATTGCCCATCAAGGTGTTCAGCATCTTCAAGCCGGGCGCGCTCAAGCGCGTGGTGATGGGCGAGGACGAGGGCACACTCGTCCACGTTTGATGCTTCATTGAAGAGGTCCCCATGAGCATTGCAGAAATCAAGCAAAACGCAGAGCAGAAGATGGCCAAGTCCATCGAGTCCTTCAAGGGCGAGCTGCAGAAGATCCGTACCGGCCGTGCCCACCCCGGCATCCTGGACCAGGTCTCGGTCGACTATTACGGGTCCATGGTGCCGATCAGCCAGGTCGCCAACGTGACCCTGATCGACGCCCGCACGATCAGCGTGCAGCCCTGGGAAAAGAACCTGGCGCCCAAGATCGAGAAGGCGATTCGCGAGTCGGATCTGGGCCTGAATCCGGCCTCGCAGGGCGAGCTGATTCGTGTGCCGATGCCCGCGTTGACCGAAGAGCGCCGCCGCGACCTGACCAAGGTTGTGCGCAACGCCGGTGAGGACTGCCGCATTGCCGTTCGCAATCTGCGCCGCGATGCCAATGAGCACGCCAAGAAGCTGCTGAAAGACAAGCTGATCACCGAAGACGACGAGCGCCGCAGCCTGGACGAGATCCAGAAGCTGACCAATGCGGTGATCGCCGAGATCGACAAGCTGATCTCGGGCAAGGAAGCCGAGATCATGGCGGTTTGAGCCCCTGCGCCCAGGTGAGCAGCGAGACCCCCATCGTGCCGCGCCACGTTGCCATCGTCATGGACGGCAACGGGCGCTGGGCCAAAAAGCGGTTCCTGCCGCGCTTCTTCGGCCACAAGGCCGGGGTCGACAGCCTGGTCAAGGTGGTGCAGGCCTGCATAGACCGCAAGATCGAGTACGTCACCGTGTTCGCCTTCTCGTCGGAGAACTGGAAGCGTCCCAGCGACGAGGTCTCGGGCCTGATGGGCCTGGTGCTGGCGGCGGTGTCCCGCTATCTGGCGCGCATGGGCAGCATGGGGGTGCGCATCCGCATCGTCGGTGACCGCGATGCGGTGTCCGACAAGCTGCGTGCGGCCTGGAACGAGGCCGAGACGGCCACCCAGCACAACACCAAGCTGACCCTGTCGGTGGCCTTCAACTACGGTGGCCGTTGGGATGTGGTGCAGGCCTGCAAGCAGGCCATGCGTGCCGGTGTCTCGCCGGATCAACTGGACGAAGCGAAGTTGTCACAGTTCATGGCCATGAGCTATGCGCCGGACCCCGATCTGTTCATACGCACCGGCGGCGAGGTGCGCATCAGCAACTTCCTGCTCTGGCAGGTGGCCTATTCCGAGTTCGTGTTCTCCGACTGCCTTTGGCCGGAGTTTGGTGAAGCGCAGCTCGATGCGGCGATACAGGAGTTCCGCCAGCGCGACCGGCGCTTCGGCGGCGTCAAGACCGCCGATGCTGTGGCTGCAATAGGAGCCTGACCTTGCTCAAACAACGGATTGTCACGGCCGTGGTGCTTCTGGCGATCCTGCTGCCGGCACTGTTCGCGGCCTCGCCCTGGCCCTTCGCGCTGCTCACCCTGGTGATGATTGCCGCCGCCGGCTGGGAATGGGCGCGCCTCAATGGCCTGGCCGGCGCCGCTGCGCTGGCCTATGGCGGCCTGACCGCCGCCCTTTGCGCGGGCACCCTGCTCAGCGTTGGCCTGCACGCGATGCCGTCCTGGGTCTGGTGGGGCGTCAGCCTGGCCTGGGTGCTGGGTGGCGCGTATGCGCTGAGCCTGGGCCCTGCGGGCTGGCCGCGCCTGGGCAAGGCGCCGCGCCTGGCACTCGGCCTGCTGTGCCTGTGGGCCGCCTGGCTGGCCATGGCCCAGGCCAAGGCGATGAGCATCAACTTCCTGCTGTCTATCTTCTGCCTGGTCTGGATGGCCGACATTGCCGCCTATTTCGGTGGTCGCACCTTCGGCAAGCGCAAGCTGGCCCTGGCCATCAGCCCCGGAAAGAGCTGGGAGGGTGTGTGGAGCGGCATGGCCGGCGTGTTCGCGCTGGCACTGCTGTGGGCCTTCGTGATCGACAAGCAGGTCGCCGTCGACGGCCCCAGCCTCTACCAGCTGCTGTTCGTCAAATTCGGCTGGCTGATCGCCCTGCTGGCCCTGCTGCTGCTCAGCGCGATGAGCGTGGTCGGTGATCTCTTTGAATCGCTGATCAAGCGTGCCGTTGGCGCCAAGGACAGCAGCGGCCTGCTGCCCGGACACGGCGGTGTGCTAGATCGCGTCGACGCGCTGCTGCCGGTCTTTCCTTTGGCGATGGCCCTGGCCGCGCATTCCCGGTATTTCTGACATGACAGCCACAACTTCCCGCCAACGAGTCTGCGTGCTCGGCTCCACCGGCTCGATCGGCACCAACACCCTGGATGTGATGGCGCGCCATCCCGATCGCTACGAGGTCTTCGCGCTCAGCGCGATGAGCCGCGTCGATGAGCTTTTTGCTCAATGCGTGCAATGGCAGCCGCGCTACGCGATCATGCCCAGCCCGCAGGCCGCCCAGCAGCTGCGTCAACGACTGCGCGAGCAGGGCTCGCGTACCGAGGTGCTGGACGGCGCGCAGGCCCTGGCCGATATCGCCGCGCACCCCGATGTCGATTCGGTGATGGCAGCCATCGTCGGCGCCGCCGGCCTGGCGCCCTGCCTGGCCGCAGCGCGCGCCGGCAAACGCCTGATGCTGGCCAACAAGGAGGCGCTGGTGGTCGGCGGTGCGCTGTTCATGCAGGCGGTGCAGCAGGGCGGGGCGATGCTGCTGCCAATCGACAGTGAGCATTCGGCCATCTTCCAGTGCCTGCCCGAAGACCGTTCGGCCTGGGCGCAGCGCATCGACCACATCCTGCTGACCTCCTCCGGCGGCCCGTTCCGCACCCGCGACCCTGCGACGATGCGCGAGGTCACGCCCGAGATGGCTTGCGCGCATCCCAACTTCGTCATGGGCCGCAAGATCTCGGTCGATTCGGCGACGATGATGAACAAGGCGCTGGAGGTGATTGAGGCGCGCTGGCTGTTCGACCTCAAGCCCGAACAGGTCAGGGTGCTGATCCATCCGCAGCAGATCGTGCATTCGATGGTGGTCTGCCGCGACAACTCGGTGCTGGCCCAGCTGGGCACGCCGGACATGCGTGTGCCGATTGCCTATGGCCTGTCCTTCCCCGAGCGCATCGAATCGGGCGCCGACGCGCTGGACTTCCATGCACTTGGCGGCCTGAGCTTCGAGCCGCCTGACCATGCCCGCTATCCGGGCCTGGCCCTGTCCTGGGCGGCGATGGCCGCACCCGAGGGCAGCACAGCCGTGCTGAACGCCGCCAACGAGGTGGCCGTGGCCGCCTTCCTGGAGCGCCAGATCCGCTTCGACCAGATCCACCAGCTCAACGAGCAGACCCTGGCCGCCGTGTATCCCGAGGCAGGTGACACCCATTCGCTGGACGGCCTGCTGGCGCTGGATCAGCGGGCACGGGCCCATGCGCAGCAACTGGCGAGAGGCCTGGCCCCATGATCACCCTGCTGGCTTTTGTGCTGACGCTGGGCGTGCTGATCGTTGTGCACGAGTACGGCCACTATCGCGTCGCCAAGGCCTGTGGCGTCAAGGTGCTGCGCTTTTCGGTCGGCTTCGGTCAGGTGATCTGGCGCCGCCAGCGCAGCCCGTCGGACACCGAGTTCACGCTCTGCGCGCTGCCCTTGGGCGGCTATGTGCGCATGCTGGACGAGCGCGAAGGGCCGGTGCCCGAGAGCCTGCGCAGCCAGGCCTTCAACAACAAGAGCCTGCGCCAGCGCACGGCCATCGTTGCGGCCGGGCCGATCGCGAACCTGCTGCTTGCCATACTGCTTTATGCCTGCGCCAACTGGATAGGCCTGGACGAGCCCAAGGCCGTGCTGGGTTCGCCGGTGGCCGACAGCCTGGCCCAGCGCGCCGGCATGCGTGCCGGTGACTGGGTGCAGGCCGGCTCCAGCGACGGCCTGACCTGGGAGGAGGTGCGCTCGCTGCCCGAGCTGCGCTGGCAGCTGACCCGCGCTTTGAGCAAGGGCGAGCCGCTGCACCTGACGGTCACCGACCGCGATGGCCGTGGTCGCCGCAACCTGGTGCTGGATACCGCCAGCCTCGCCGACCGGGAGCTGGACGCCGAGTTGCTGCGCAAGATCGGCCTGGGTGGCCCCTACAGCGAGCCGATGCTGGGCGAGGTCAAGGCGGCCGGGCCGGCGGCCAAGGCCGGCCTGCGTGCGGGCGACCGCGTGCTGTCGGTCGATGGCGTGACGATCAGCGACGCGGCCATGCTGCGCGAGCAGATCCGTCAATCGCTGGACAAGGGCCAGCCGCGCGAAATGCTCTGGCATGTGGAGCGGGCCGGCCAGGTGATGGACCTGAATGTGCTACCCGTGGTGGCACAGGACGGTACCCGGCAAATCGGCCGCATCGAGGCCTTTGTCGGCGCGGCGCCCGAAATCGTGACCGTGGACTACGGCCCTGTGCAGGGGCTGCTGCGGGGCGTGGAGCGCACCTGGGACGTGTCCACGATGAGCCTGAAGATCTTCGGCCGCATGCTGATCGGCGAGGCTTCGCTGCGCAATCTCAGCGGCCCCATCACCATCGCCGACTATGCCGGGCAGTCCGTGCGGCTCGGAGTGTCTTATTATCTCGGCTTTCTCGCGATGGTGAGTGTCAGCCTGGGGGTGTTGAACCTGCTGCCTTTGCCCATGCTCGATGGGGGGCACCTCATGTATTATCTTTTCGAGGGAGTGACCGGCCGGCCGGTCTCCGAATGGTGGTTGAAGTGGCTGCAACGCGCTGGCGCGTTCGCGATGCTGCTGATGATGTCACTGGCCCTTTCCAACGATGTGGCCCGCCTGATGGGCCTGCACTGATTACTCAATGTCATCAACATTCCGCTCCAGCCCGCGCTTGCGCCCTGCACTCCTGACCGTTGCCCTTGCCGCTGCCCTGCAGTCCGGCAATGTGTGGGCCGTCGATCCCTTTGTGTTGAAAGACATCCGCGTCGAGGGCCTGCAGCGCACCGACCCCGGCACCGTATTCGCCTCGCTGCCGTTCCGCATCGGTGACACCTACAGCGACGAGAAGGGCGCCGCCGCTCTGCGTGCGCTGTTCGCCACCGGCCTGTTCAAGGACGTGCGCATCGCCATCGACGGCACTTCGGTGGTCGTCTATATCGACGAGCGCCCGGTGATTGCCAACGTCAGCTTTGTCGGCCTGAAGGAGTTCGACAACGAGGCACTGACCAAATCGCTGAAGGAAGTTGGCATCGGCGAAGGCCTGCCCTTCGACAAGGCCCTGGCCGACCGCGCCGAGCAGGAGCTCAAGCGTCAATACCTGACCCGCAGTCTTTACGGCGCCGAGGTGGTGACGACCATCACCCCGATCGAGCGCAACCGCGTCAACGTCAGCTTTGCCGTCGCCGAGGGCGAACCGGCCAAGATCGGCCAGATCCGCATTCTGGGCAGCAAGGTGTTCTCCGAGTCGACCCTGACAGGCCTGCTGGAGCAGACCAGCAGCGGCTGGCTGACCTGGTACACCAAGACCGACCGCTATTCGCGCTCCAAGCTGAATGCCGACCTGGAAACGCTGCGCTCCTACTACCTGAACCGCGGCTATCTGGAGTTTGCCGTCGAGTCGGCCCAGGTGACGATCTCGCCGGACAAGCAGAGCATCAATATCTCGATCACGGTCAACGAGGGCCAGCCATATACGGTGACCGCGGTGAAGCTCGAAGGCGAGTACTTTGGCCGCGAGGAAGACTTCAAGAGCCTGATCGCGCTGAAGCCCGGCCAGGCCTACCGCGGCGAACTGGTGGCCAACACCACCCGTGCCTTCACCGATCTGTTCGGCTCCTACGGCTATGCGTTCGCGCGCGTCGACAGCCGTCCCGAGATCGACCGCGCCACCGGCCAGGTGGTGGTGACCTTTGTCGCCGAGCCGCAGCGTCGCGTTTATGTGCGCCGGGTCAATGTGTCGGGTAATTCGCGCACTCGCGACGAGGTCGTGCGTCGCGAGTTCCGCCAGTTCGAGTCGGCCTGGTATGACGGCCAGCGCATCAAGCTGTCCACCGACCGGGTCAACCGCCTGGGTTATTTCAGCGACGCTGGCGTCGAGACCAACGAGGTCGCGGGCGCGCCGGACCAGGTGGACCTGACCGTCACCGTCAAGGAAAAACCCACCGGCAACATCACCGTTGGCGCGGGCTATTCGAGCGCGCAGAAGCTCAGCTTCACCGGCTCGATCAAGCAGGACAATGTCTTTGGCTCGGGGCACTATCTCGGCGTCGAGGTCAACACCGGCAAGACCGGCCGTGCGCTGGTGCTCAGCACCACCGACCCCTACTTCACCGTCGATGGTGTCTCGCGCACCGTCGATCTGGGTTATCGCACCGTCAGGCCCTACAACAATCTGGGCGAAGAGTACGAGTACGTCACGCACAGCGCCGGCCTGAAGTTCGGCGTGCCGCTGTCCGAGTTCGACGTCGTGTTCCTGGGCCTGGGCTATGAACGCACACAGATCACGACCGACAAGGGCCTCCCGGAGAACCTGAACCGCTATCGCGAGCTGTTCGGCGCCACCAGCACCAGCTTCCCGCTGACCCTGGGCTGGCAGCGTGACGAGCGCGACAGCCTGTTGTCGCCGACGGCCGGCAAGATGCAGCGAGTCAACCTCGAGCTGAGCCCGGTAGGCGACGCCCGCTACGCCCGCGCCAATCTGCAGTACCAGCAGTATTTCCCGCTGTACGCCAAGTTCACCTGGGGCATCAATGCTGAGCTGGGCTGGGGTAAGGGCCTGGGCGGCCGGCCCTACCCGGTGTTCAAGAACTTCCAAGGCGGTGGCCTGGGTTCGGTGCGGGTGTTCGAGCCTGGCACCCTGGGCCCGGTGGATATCACCAACTCCTATATCGGCGGCAACCGCCGTGTGAACGTCAATGCCGAGCTGTACATTCCGGTGCCCGGCACCGGTAATGACAAGACCTTCCGTCTGTTCGGCTTCTTCGACGCCGGCAATGTCTGGGCCGAGCATGAAAAGATCAAGGCCGGCGACCTGCGCACCTCGGCGGGCCTGGGTATCAGCTGGATCTCGCCAATGGGACCGCTGAAGCTGAGCTGGGGCACGCCATTGCGCAAGAAGCCCACAGATAGAATCGAGAAACTCCAATTCCAGATCGGGACTGCATTCTGATGAAGAGCACGCTGCTGAAATCCTTGGCCCTTGCGGCCATGATGACCCTGCCTACGGTTGCCCTGCAGGCGCAGGAACTGAAGATCGGCTACGTGAACAGCGAGCGCGTGCTGCGTGAAGCCAATCTGGCCAAGGCGGCACAGCTCAAGCTGGAAGCCGAGTTCGGCAAGCGCGAGAAGGAGCTCAAGGATATTGAGACCCGCCTGCGCACCGCTGCCGAAAAGCTGGAAAAGGATGCGCCCACGCTGGCCGAATCCGAGCGCAACCGCCGCCAGCGCGATCTGGTCGAGCAGGACCGCGACCTGCAACGCAAGCGCCGCGAGTGGCAGGAAGACCTGACCCAGCGCAAGAACGAGGAGCTGTCCGGTGTGGTCGATCGCGCCAACCGCGTCATCAAGCAGATCTTCGAGAACGACAAGTACGATCTGATCGTGCAGGATGCGCTGCACGCCAGCAACCGCATCGACATCACCAAGAAGGTGATAGACCTGCTCAATGCCCAGGGTGGCAAGTGACCCACCGCGGTGATTGAAGTCGAGCTGGGTGAGCTGATCGCCGCCCTGGGCGGCGAATTGGTGGGTTCACCCGGCCTCAGACTTGCGCGGCTGGGCCCGCTCGAATCGGCCGACCCGCAGACGCTGTCCTTTCTCTCCAATCCGCGCTACCAGTCGCAGTTGGCCTCGACGCAGGCCGCCTGCGTGATCGTGGCCCCGGCCATGCGCGATGCGGCCGCCGCCCGCGGTGCCGCCATCGTGACCTCGGATCCCTACCTGTACTTCGCCCGCTGCACGCAGTGGTGGGCGCAGCGCCTGCGGCCCTTGAGCGCGCCGCGCGTCCATCCCTCGGCCCTGATCGATGCCTCGGCCCGGATCGGCGAGGGTGTGGACATAGGCCCGCTGGCGGTGATCGAGGCCGGCGCGCGCATTGCCGCCGGTGCCCGCGTCGGCGCGCACTGCGTGATCGGTGAGAGAGCGTCGGTGGGCGAGGGCAGCAAGCTGTCCGCGCGGGTCACGATTGGTTTTGACTGCGTCATTGGCCAGCGTTGCATCATTCACAGCGGTGCCGTCATCGGAGCCGACGGCTTCGGCTTCGCGCCGAATGAAGGGCGCTGGGAGAAGATCGAACAGCTGGGCGCGGTGCGCATCGGCAATGACGTCGAGATTGGCGCCAACAGCTGCATAGACCGCGGTGCCCTGGACGACACTGTGCTCGAAGACGGCGTCAAGCTCGACAACCTGGTGCAGATCGGCCACAACGTGAAGATCGGCGCGCACACGGCGCTGGCGGGTTGCGCCGGCGTGGCCGGCAGCGCGACCATCGGCGCGCATTGCACGGTCGGCGGCGGCGCCATCATCCTGGGCCATCTGAGCCTGGCCGATCACGTCAATGTGTCGGCCGCCACCGTGGTCACGCGCACGATTGCCAAGCCGGGCCATTACAGCGGCGTGTTCCCGTTCGACGACAATGCGTCCTGGGAAAAGAACGCCGCCACACTCAGACAATTGCATGCATTGCGGGAACGCTTGCGCGCTCTCGAAAAGAAGAACTCACCATGATGGACATACACGAAATCATCAAGCGCCTGCCGCATCGCTACCCGATGCTGCTGGTGGACCGCGTGCTCGAGCTGAACAAGGGTGTGAGCATCCGCGCCATCAAGAACGTCACCATCAACGAGAACTTCTTCACCGGCCACTATCCGAACCGCCCGGTCATGCCCGGTGTGCTGATGATAGAGGCGCTGGCCCAGGCCGCCGCCATCCTGGCCGTCGAATCGGCCGGTGCGGTGCTCGATGACAAGACCGTCTATTACTTCGTCGGCATCGACAACGCGCGCTTCAAGCGCCCGGTCGAGCCGGGCGACCAGCTGACCCTGGAAGTGAATCTGGGCCGCGCCAAGGCCGGCATCTTCAAATTCACCGCCCGTGCGCTGGTCGGCGAGGAGCTGGCCGTCGAGGCCGAGCTGATCTGCGCGATGCGTCGCATCGAATCCTGAGCCGGAGTCGGTCATGGCCCAGATTCACCCCACCGCCCTGGTCGATCCCAAGGCCCAGCTTGATGAGTCGGTCACGGTCGGCGCCTACACGCTGATCGGGCCCGATGTGCAGATCGCCGCCGGCACCACCGTGGGTCCGCACTGCGTGATCGAGGGCCACACCCGCATCGGCCGCGACAACCGCATCTTCCAGTTCGGCTCGATCGGCGCTGCGCCGCAGGACAAGAAGTACGCAGGCGAGCCCACCGAGCTGGTGATTGGCGACCGCAACACCATCCGCGAGTTCTGCACCTTCAACCGCGGCACGGCGCAGGACGGCGGCGTGACCCGCATCGGCGACGACAACTGGCTGATGGCCTATGTGCACATCGCCCACGACTGCGTCGTCGGCAACAAGACCATCTTCGCCAACAACGCGCAGCTGGCCGGCCACGTCGAGGTCGGCGACTGGGTGATCTTCGGCGGCTTCACCGTCGTGCACCAGTTCGTCAAGTTCGGCGCCCACTGCATGACCAGCATGGGCAGCATCGTGTTCCAGGACGTGCCGCCCTTCGTGATGGCCTCGGGCAACACGGCCCAGGCCACCGGCCTGAACACCGAAGGCCTGAAGCGCCGCGGCTTCGCGCCCGAGCGCATCAGCGTCGTCAAGCAGATGTACCGCAGCTTGTATCGCAAGGGTCTGACGCTGGACCAGGCCAAGGCCGAGATCGCCGCCCAGCGCGAGGCCGTGCCCGAGGCCGCCGGCGATGTGAACCTGATGCTGGACTTCCTGACCGCCTCGACGCGCGGCATCGTGCGCTAGACATGAGTGACCAGACGCCACGTTTGGCGATGGTCGCCGGCGAGGCGTCAGGTGATCTGCTGGCCGGCCTGCTGCTCGGTGGCCTGCGCGCCCGCTGGCCCGGCCTGATGGCCCACGGAATAGGTGGCCCCAAGATGGCCGCCCAGGGCTTCGAGGCATGGTGGCCGCACCACAAGCTGTCCGTGTTCGGCTATGTCGATGCCCTGCTGCACTATCGCGAGATCATGGGCATACGTGATCAGCTGGCCCAGCGCCTATTGGCCGACAAGCCCGAGCTCTTCATCGGCGTCGATGCCCCCGACTTCAATTTCGGCCTGGAGCTGAAGCTGCGCGAGGCCGGCGTCAAGACGGTGCATTTCGTCTGCCCGTCGATCTGGGCCTGGCGCGGTGAGCGGGTACAGAAGATTGCCCGTGCCGTCGACCATGTGCTGTGCCTGTTCCCGTTCGAGCCGGCCCTGCTGCAACAACATGGCATTGCCGCCACCTATGTGGGCCATCCGCTGGCCGATGCGATTCCGCTGCAGCCGCCCGAGGCCGCCAGCCGCAAGGCGCTGGGACTGAAGGAGGGTGACACCGTCGTGTCCCTGCTGCCCGGCAGCCGCAAGAGCGAGATCCGCTTCATCGCCCAGCCGCTGCTGCAGGCCGCCGCGCTTTTGCAGGTGGCGCGGCCCGAGCTGCGCTTCGTGATGCCGGTGGCACCGGGCCTGGCCGAGCTGATCACGCCACTGGTGCTGCGCTTTGCGCCGAATGTGAACCTGCTGCAGCTGGACGGCCGCTCGCACGAGGCCCTGGCCGCCTGCGACATCACCCTGGTGGCCAGCGGCACGGCGACCCTGGAGGCGGCGCTGTTCAAGCGGCCCATGGTCATCGCCTACCGCATGCACTGGCTGAACTGGCTGCGCATACGGAGCCGGCGCTACCAGCCCTGGGTGGGCCTGCCCAATGTGCTGGCCCGCGAGTTCCTGGTGCCCGAGCTGCTGCAGGACGACTGCACGCCCGAGGCCCTGGCCGCCGCCGCGCTGTCCTGGCTCGATGATCCGGCGCGCTGCGAAGCGGTGCGTGCCCGTTTCCTGGAACAGCACCAGCTGCTGCGCTGCAACACCGCCCAGATTGCCACCGATGCCATCGCGAAAATCCTCAACAAGGCCTGAGCAGTTGGGTCTGATCTGGGACGGCCCGGGTCTGATGGCCGGCGTCGACGAGGCCGGCCGCGGGCCGCTGGCCGGGCCCGTGGTCGCCGCGGCCGTGATGCTCGACGAGCTGCAACCGATCAAGGGCCTGAACGATTCCAAGGTGCTGAGCGAGCGCACGCGTGAGCGGCTGTTCGACGAGATCCGCGCCAAGGCCCTGTGCTTCTGCATTGCCGAGGCCAGCGTCGAGGAGATCGACAGTCTGAACATCCTGCACGCGACCATGCTGGCGATGAAGCGCGCCGTCGAAGGCCTGCGCCTGAAGCCGGCCAAGGTGCTGGTCGATGGCAACCGCATTCCGCAGCTGCTGATACCGGCAGAGGCCATCGTCAAGGGCGATAGCAAAGTCAAGGCCATTTCGGCCGCGTCGATACTGGCCAAGGTGTCGCGCGACCGCCAATGCCTGGCCATGCACGAGGCCCATCCGCACTACGGCTTTGCCACCCACAAGGGCTACCCGACGGCGGAGCACCTGCAGGCCCTGCGCGAGCATGGCGCCTGCGCCTGGCACCGGCGCACATTCGGCCCGGTACGACTTTGCTTGGAGCAGGCGCGATGAGCCAGACGAAACAGCCGCTGCACATCACCTCCCGCGACAACCCGCTGTTGATGCGCCTGCGCAAGCTGTCGCAGGACGCCGGCGCCTACCGCAAGCTCGGCTCCGTCTGGCTGGAGGGCGACCATCTTGCCCGGGCCTGCCTGCAGCGCGGCCATGCCCTGAGCCTGGCCCTGTTGACCGAGGAGGGCTGGGGCCAGGCAGACCTGCGCGCATTGGCCGAGCAGGCGCCCAAGGTGGTGATCGTGCCGCGCGCCCTGTTCAAGAGCATCAGCGGGCTGGAGTCACCGGCCGAACTGGGTTTCGAAGTCCCGCATCTGGCCTCGGCGCAAATGCTGCCGGGCGTGGACAGCGTGATACTCGATCGGCTGCAGGACGCCGGCAATGTTGGCAGCATCCTGCGCAGCGCCTCGGCGCTGGGCGTGCGCCAGGTGCTGGCGCTGAAGGGCACGGCCGCACTGTGGTCGCCCAAGGTCCTGCGCGCCGGCATGGGCGCCCATTTCGCGCTGAATCTGGTCGAGGGCCTGAGCCTGGCCGATCTGGACGGCCTGCAGGCGGCGATGGTGGCCACCAGTTCCTATGCCGAGCGCGAGCTGCAGCAGCTGCAACTGCCGAGGCCCTGCGCCTGGGTGCTGGGCCACGAAGGGCAGGGCATCAGCGACGAGCTGATGGCCCGCTGCGCGCTGACCGTGCGCATTCCGCAGCCGGGCGGCGAGGAGTCGCTGAATGTCGCCAGCGCCGCGGCGATCTGCCTGTACGAGTCGGCCAGGCAGCGGCTTGTCACGCCTCAGTAGATAGCGAGCGCGTCGGGCTTGATGTCCCGCAGAACCGTCGCCGAGATCTCCTCGATCGACTTGTGCGTCGATGACAGCCAGGCAATGCCCTCGCGCTTCATCATCGCCTCGGCCTCGTTGACCTCGTAGCGGCAGTTCGCCAGCGAGGCGTATTTGCTGCCCGGGCGGCGCTCGTTGCGGACCTGGCTCAGCCGGTCCGGGTCAATGGTCAGGCCGAAGCAGCGCTTCTTGTGCGGGGCCAGCATTGAGGGGAGCTTGCCTCGCTCGAAGTCTTCGGGGATCAGCGGGTAGTTGGCGGCCTTGATGCCATGCTGCATCGCCAGGTAGAGGGACGTCGGCGTCTTGCCGCAGCGGCTGACGCCGACCAGTATCACGTCCGCAGCCTCGATATTGCGCGTCGCCTGGCCATCGTCATGGGCGAGCGAGAAGTTGATCGCTTCGATGCGGTCGTGGTACTCCTGGCTCTTGGCTACGTCGGAGAAGCGGCCGACGCGGTGGTTTGACTTGACGGCGAACTCGGCCTCCAGCGGCTCGATGAAGGTGTTGAACATGTCCAGCACCAGGCCCTGGCAATGGGCCTTGAAGAAGGCCAGCACCGACAAATCCACCAGCGTGACAAAGACCACCGGCCGCTTGCCCTCGGTCGCGCCCAGCACATTGATCTCGTTGATCACTTGCCTGGCCTTGTCTTCGGAGTCGATGAAGGGCCGGCGCACCAGGCGCGGCTTGCCCGGGAACTGGGCCAGTATCGATTTGCCAAAGGTCTCGGCCGTGATGGCCGTGCCGTCCGAGACAAAGTACACAGAGCGATTGGGCATGGCGTGGCAATGAGTTCAGGGTAAGTGCCCATCATAGAAGGGCTTGCCCGTAGAATCCCGAACATCTTCTCCGCGACGCCCGGCCGTGCACACTGTCTCCCTCGAATCAGAATCTAAAAATGGGTGCAGACCCATGCGCCGCAGCGTTTGTCGCGCCGCGCATGGCATGGTTGAGCGAATTGGCGCGGGAACCCAGGTTTTTCAATCCTATGGAGTTTCCCTATGTCTGCCAACTATGAGGCGACCGCCCTGGTCGTACCGTTTGAGCACCTGAGAATGAGCGATGTCGAGGTGGTCGGCGGCAAGAACGCCAGCCTCGGCGAAATGATCTCCCAGCTTGCCGCCAGTGGCGTGCGCGTGCCGGGTGGCTTTGCCACCACCGCGTTCGCCTTCCGGGCCTTCCTGAATTACGAAGGCCTGGATGAGCGCATCAAGACCCGCCTGGCCACGCTGAACACCGACGACGTGCGCGCTCTGGCCGAGGCCGGTGCCGAGATTCGCGGCTGGGTCGAGGAGCAGCCATTCCCCGCGGACCTGGAAGCGGCGATCCGCGCCGAGTTCGCCCGCATCAGCGCCGGCAACCCGGAAGCCTCGTTCGCCGTGCGCTCGTCGGCCACCGCCGAAGACCTGCCCGATGCCTCCTTCGCCGGCCAGCAGGAAAGCTTTCTGAACGTCGTCGGCATCGAGACGGTGCTGCACAAGCTGAAAGAGGTGTTCGCCTCCCTGTACAACGACCGCGCCATCAGCTACCGCGTGCACAAGGGCTTCGAGCACAGCGAAGTGGCTCTGTCGGCCGGCGTGCAGCGCATGGTGCGCTCCGACCTGGGCTCGTCCGGCGTGATGTTCACGATGGACACCGAGTCCGGCTTCAAGGACGTGGTCTTCATCACCTCAAGCTACGGCCTGGGCGAGACGGTGGTGCAGGGCGCCGTCAACCCGGACGAGTTCTATGTCCACAAGCCGGCACTGGCGCGCGGCAAGGTGGCAGTGATACGCCGCAACCTCGGGTCTAAGCTGATTCGCATGGAGTTCGCCTCGCCCGAAGAGAAGGCCGCCACCGGCCGCCTGGTGAAGACGGTGGACACCGCCCCCGAGCAGCGCAACCGCTATTCGCTGAACGACGCCGAGGTCACCGAGCTGGCCCGCTACGCGCTGATCATCGAGCAGCACTACGGCCGCGCGATGGACATCGAGTGGGGCCGTGACGGTATCGATGGCCAGATCTACATCCTGCAGGCCCGCCCGGAGACGGTGAAGAGCCAGGCCGAGGGCAAGGCCGAGCACCGCTACAAGCTCAAGGGCCATAGCGCTGTTTTGGCCGAGGGCCGCGCGATTGGCCAGAAGATAGGCACCGGCCCGGTGCGCCTGGTGCACAGCATTGCCGAGATGGACCGCGTCCAGCCCGGCGATGTGCTGGTGACCGACATGACCGACCCGAACTGGGAGCCGGTGATGAAGCGCGCCGCCGCCATCGTCACGAACCGCGGCGGCCGCACCTGCCACGCCGCCATCATCGCCCGCGAGCTGGGCATTCCGGCCGTGGTCGGTTGCGGCGACGCCACCGAGACGCTGAAGGACGGTCAACTGGTCACCGTGGCCTGCTCCGAGGGCGACACCGGCCATATCTACGACGGCCTGCTCGAGACCGAGATTACCGAGGTGCTGCGTGGCGAGCTGCCCTACTGCCCGGTCAAGATCATGATGAATGTGGGCAACCCGCAGCTGGCCTTCAACTTCTGCCAGATGCCCAGCGCCGGCGTGGGCCTGGCGCGGCTCGAGTTCATCATCAACAACAATATCGGCGTGCACCCGAAGGCCATCCTCGACTATCCGAATGTCGATGCGGACCTGAAGAAGGCGGTGGAATCGGTGGCCCGCGGCCACGCCTCGCCGCGTGCCTTCTATGTCGACAAGCTGGTCGAGGGCATTGCCACCATCGCCGCCGCCTTCTGGCCGCGCCCGGTGATCGTGCGGCTGTCGGACTTCAAGAGCAATGAATACCGCAAGCTGATCGGCGGCTCGCGCTACGAGCCCGATGAAGAGAACCCGATGCTGGGCTTCCGCGGTGCGTCCCGCTATATCAGCGGCGACTTCCAGGACGCCTTCGCGATGGAATGCGAGGCGCTGAAGCGCGTGCGCATCGACATGGGCCTGACCAACGTCGAGATCATGGTGCCCTTTGTGCGCACGGTGCGCCAGGCCGAGCGCGTGGTCGCCATGCTGGGCGAGCGTGGTCTCAAGCGCGGCCAGGACGGCCTGCGCCTGATCATGATGTGCGAGGTGCCCAGCAACGCCATCCTGGCCGAGCAGTTCCTGGAGCATTTCGACGGCATGTCGATTGGCTCCAACGACCTGACCCAGCTGACCCTGGGCCTGGACCGCGACTCCGGCCACGAGCAGTTGGTCGGCGACTTCGACGAGCGCGATCCGGCCGTCAAGGCGCTGATTTCGCGGGCCATTGCCGCCTGCCGGGCCACCGGCAAGTACATCGGCATCTGCGGCCAGGGCCCCAGCGACCACCCGGACTTTGCCGACTGGCTGGCCCAGGAAGGCATTGCCTCGATGTCGCTGAACCCCGACAGCGTGGTCGAGACCTGGACCCGTCTGGCCAAGCGATAGGACCCGCCGGCTCCAGGAAACGGCCCCTCGGGGCCGTTTTTGCGTGCGCTCCGGCCCGGTTTCCCGGGTAGATCAGGATTGCCAGGCCGGTGCACAGGCCGATGATCGGCACCACGCCCATCCATCACAACAGCGACGACAACGAGACAAGCGGACCATGAGCGCGCCCGCCTTCAAGAGAAGGCTCAACAAGATCTATGGCTGGTACACGGTGGGATTCGTCGCCTTTGTGCTGGGCATGGGCCTGCTGGAGCGCGCGGGCCTGCCCAAGTCGGGCATAGGCTTCATCTTCCTGCTCGCGCCGGTGGCGCTCTATGCCTGCATAGGCATCATGAGCCGCACCACCGACGCGACCGAGTACTACGTGGCCGGCCGGCGCGTGCCGGCGATGTACAACGGCATGGCCACCGCCGCGGACTGGATGAGCGCCGCCTCCTTCCTGGGCCTGGCCGGCAGCCTCTACCTGTCGGGCTACTCGGGCCTGGCCTTCGTGCTGGGCTGGACCGGCGGCTACTGCCTGGTGGCCCTGCTGCTGGCGCCCTATCTGCGCCGCTTCGGTGAATACACCATCCCGGACTTTCTGGGCGCCCGCTATGCCAGCCATCTGGTGCGCGCGGTGGCCATCCTGGCCGCCATCCTCTGCTCCTTCACCTATGTGGTGGCGCAGATCTATGGCGTGGGCCTGATCACCACGCGACTCACCGGCCTGACCTTCGAGATCGGCGTGTTCGTCGGCCTCGGCGGCGTGCTGCTGTGCTCCTTCCTGGGTGGCATGCGGGCGGTCACCTGGACCCAGGTGGCGCAGTACATCATCATCATCATCGCCTACCTGGTGCCGGTGGTCTGGCTGTCCGTCAAGCAGACCGGCATCCCGCTGCCCCAGGCTGTCTATGGTTATCAGCTTCAGCAGGTCAGCGAGCGCGAGCAGCAGCTGATGCGCGACCCCAAGGAACTGGAGGTGATCCAGGTCTTCCAGGCGCGCGCACGGCAGTTCGAGGAGAAGCTCGCCGATGTGCCGGTCGCCTTGGCCCGCGATAGAGCGGCGGCGCAGGCCCGGGTGACCGAACTCAAGGCCGGCGATGCGGGACTGGCCCAGGTGCAAGCCGCCGAAAAGGCGCTGGCCGCATTGCCCAAAAGCGCGCAGGAGGCCAAGGAGGTCTGGACCAAGGCCCAGGCCGCCAACGAGGCCCGCGCCCGGCCGCTGGCGGGGATGCATGCGCATACCGAGCAGTTCGCCGGCGATCCCGACGGCAGCCCCGAGGCGCGTGAGCTCTATCAAAGCTCCCGCCTGAACTTTCTGGCCCTGGTGTTCTGCCTGATGGTCGGCACGGCCGGCCTGCCGCACATCCTGATGCGCTGCTACACCACGCCCTCGGTGCGCGAGGCCCGCGAGTCGGTGACCTGGTCTCTGGTCTTCATCTTCCTGCTCTACGTCACGGCCCCTGCGCTGGCGGTGATGGTCAAGTTCGAGGTCTTCAATGTGCTGGTGGGCACGCCGTTCGACCAGTTGCCCGCCTGGATTGCGCAATGGTCCAAGGTGGACGCCAGCCTGCTGTCGGTCAGCGACGTCAACCGCGACGGCATCTTCCAGCTCGGCGAGATGGCCATCAACGGCGATATCGTGATGCTGGCCACGCCGGAGATTGCCGGCCTGCCTTACGTGGTGTCGGGCATGGTGGCCGCGGGCGGCCTGGCGGCGGCGCTGTCCACCGCCGACGGCCTGCTGCTGACCATCTCCAGCGCGCTCTCGCACGATTTCTACTTCCGCATGGTCAATTCGAACGCGACAGCGGCCCGGCGCGTCACCATCTCCAAGGCCCTGCTGCTGGTGGTGGCCCTCGCTGCGGCGGCGGTGGCGGTGCAGAAGCCGGCCGACATCCTGTTCCTGGTCTCGGCGGCCTTCTCGTTCGCCGGGGCGGCATTTTTCCCGGCCCTGGTGCTGGGTGTGTTCTGGAAACGTGCCAATACCTGGGGCGCGCTGTGCGGCATGGCTGCCGGCCTGGGCATGACCTGCTACTACCTGGCCACCACCCACCCCTGGCTGCGCAATCTGCTGGGCATCAGCTCACCGATCGAGCTGTGGTGGGGCATTCAGCCGATCTCGGCTGGCGTGTTCGGCGTGCCATTGGGGTTTGCGGTGGTGGTGGCCGTTAGCTTGTTGACGCCCAGGCCGTCCCAGGAGCAGGGCGAGCTGGTCGACTGGCTGCGCACTCCTCGCACCGGGCGCTGACACCCCGGCCGCCGATTGTGCGGCAAACCCGGGCACATCAGGCTATAATCGTGGGCTTCACCTTGCCGTCGCTGCGACTTTGACGCTGCAGCACGGCTTCCACGAACCCGAATTCCCCCCAAGGTTCGGAATCCACAAGGAGTAAACATGCGTCATTACGAGATCGTTCTGCTGATCCATCCGGATCAAAGCGAACAAGTTCCGGCTATGCTGGAGCGTTACAAGACCCTGATCACCGCTGGTGGTGGCACGGTCCATCGTCTGGAAGACTGGGGCCGTCGTCAGATGGCTTACCTGATCCAGAAGCTGGCCAAGGCCCACTATCTGTGCCTGAACATCGAAGTCAGCAAGGAAGTCCTGGCTGAGCTCGAAACGGGTTTCCGCTTCAATGACGCCGTGCTGCGCCACCTGACGGTGGTCAAGCCCAAGGCCGAAACCGCTCCGTCGATCATGATGAAGGCGGTTGAGCGCGAAGAGGCCCGCAAGGCCCCGGTGTCGCAGGAAGCGACTGCCTGAAGTCCATAGCCGCGAGCCACGTCCCTGCGCTGCCTGCCGTGAACCAATTGGTTCTGAGCGCGCAGTTGCTGGAACGAGGCGCTGTGAGATACACACCCGCCGGTCTGCCCGTGATCGACATGTGCCTGAAGCACGAGTCGCAAGTCCAGGAAGCCGGCACCCCGCGCAAAGTCTCGATGGAGCTCAAAGCGGTGGTGATAGGCGGTTTGTCACAGCGGGTCAGCGCGCTGGGGATTGGAGAGTCGGCTTGTTTCACAGGCTTTCTCGCTGCCCAGCGCAACGGTCGCGGTACGGTGTTTCACATCACCGCCCTGGACTGAAAGCTCGCACTGTTTGTTTTGTTCCGGATTGAATTGAAAGAGGTCTAAAAATGGCACCACCTCGTGGTAAAGGCCGGTTCTCCAAGGACCGCAAGCCCAAGCGCAATACCCAGTCGCTGCTGTTCCGCCGCAAGCGTTTCTGCCGCTTCACCGTCACTGGCGTCGAACAGATCGACTACAAGGACATCGACACCCTGCGCGACTTCGTCGGCGAAAACGGCAAGATCACGCCGGCTCGTCTGACCGGCACGCGTGCTTTCTTCCAGCGTCAGCTGACGGTTGCCATCAAGCGCGCGCGCTTCCTGGCCATGTTGCCGTACAGCGACCAGCACAAGGTCTGAGGAGTCACCCAACATGCAAATCATTCTGCTTGAAAAGGTCGCGAACCTCGGCAACCTGGGCGATATCGTCAAGGTCAAGGACGGCTACGCACGCAACTTCCTGATCCCTTCGCGCAAGGCTCGCCGTGCGACCGAGGTGGCGATCAAGGAATTCGAAGCCAAGCGCGTCGAACTGGAAAAGGCTGCCGCTGAGAAGCTGGCCGCTGCCCAGGCTCTGGGTGAGTCCATGACCGGCAAGACCGTGCGCGTCAGCCAAAAGGCTGGCGTGGACGGCCGTCTGTTCGGTTCGGTCACCAACGCCGACATCGCCGAAGCGCTGGTCAAGCTGGGCTTCACGATCGCCAAGGCTCAGGTTCGCCTGCCCAACGGCCCGCTGAAGACCGTGGGCGAGCACCCGGTCAGCGTTGCTCCGCACACCGATGTGGTGGTTGAAGTGACCGTGCAAGTGGTCGCCGAAGCCGAGTAATCGGACCAGCCCTCGCATGCCTTTGGCATGCAGCGCATCAGGAAGGCCGGCATTGCCGGCCTTTTTTCATGGTGAGGCGCCAAGGTTACAAATGAGTCGCTTGCCCCCAGCCACTCCCCAGCTTGCCCACAGTGTTGTCCACAGGGGCGGGGGCCTTCCCGCCGTATAGTTCCAGCCATGTCAGCCGTCTTCTCCAAAAGCAATTTCCCCGGTGCCGAGCCGCGTGATGACGAGGTGGCCCGCCTGCGCGTGCCGCCCCATTCGGTCGAGGCCGAGCAAAGCGTGCTGGGCGGGCTGCTACTGGACAACTCGGCCTGGGACCGCGCCGGCGACCTGGTCACCGAGTCCGACTTCTATCGCTACGAGCACCGGACGATCTTTGCCGCCATCGGCGGCCTGATCAATGGCAGCAAGCCTGCCGACGTGGTGACGGTCTACGAGCAGTTGCAAAGCCTGGGCAAGGCCGATGAGTGCGGCGGCCTGACTTACCTGAACGCGCTGGCGCAAAGCGTGCCCAGCGCCGCCAATCTGCGCCGCTATGCCGAAATCGTTCGCGAGCGGGCGATCCTGCGCAAGCTGATCTCGGCCAGCGACGAGATTGCGACCAAGGCCTTCAATCCGCAGGGCACGCCGGTCAACACCATACTTGACGAGGCCGAGGCACAGATTTTCCGCATTGGCGAGGAGGGCACCCGCACCAAGCAGGGCTTCCTGAGCATGGACAAGCTGGTCATAGAGCTGCTCGACCGTGTCAACGAACTGGCCGAGAACGGTGCCGAGGAAGTGACCGGCGTTCGCACGGGCTTCTACGACCTGGACCGCATGACCGCCGGCTTGCAGCCGGGCGACCTGATCGTGCTGGCCGCGCGCCCCTCGATGGGCAAGACGGCGTTCGCGATCAATATCGGCGAGAACGTGGCCATCAACGAGGGCCTGCCGGTCGTCATCTTCTCGATGGAAATGGGTGCCGCCCAGCTGGCCCTGCGCATGGTCGGCTCGATCGGCCGCATCGACCAGAGCCATCTGCGCACCGGCGCGCTGCGCGACGACGAATGGAGCCGGCTGGCCGAGGCGGTGGACAAGCTCAGCAAGTCCAGCATCTTCATCGACGAGAGCCCGGGCCTGTCGCCGTCCGAGGTGCGGGCCCGTGCGCGCCGCCAGTCACGGCAATGCGGCAAGCTGGGGCTGATCATCATCGACTACCTGCAGCTGATGAGCGGCAGCGGCGGCAACGAGGAGAACCGCGCCACCGTGATTGGCGAGATCTCGCGCGGCCTGAAGGCCCTGGCCAAGGAACTGAAGTGCCCGGTGATCGCGCTGTCGCAGCTGAACCGCTCGGTCGAAACGCGGCCCGACAAGCGGCCGATGATGTCCGACCTGCGTGAGTCCGGCGCCATCGAGCAGGACGCGGACATCATCATGTTCATCTACCGCGACGAGTACTACACCAAGGACGAGTGCAAGGAGCCCGGCGTGGCCGAGATCATCATCGGCAAGCAGCGTAACGGCCCGGTGGGCACGGTCAAGCTGACCTTCCTGCGCCCGCTGACCAAGTTCGACAATCTGGCGCCGGGCATGGCCAGCGACGGCGGGCCGGACTACTAATACGGGGTGGCCCCGGACCTTACCGGGAGCGTGGCGAAATACTGTATATAGTCACAGTATGTCGCCCAGCAAGAATCGCTTCGTTCCGATTGCCGCCGTGCCCAGCGAGGCCGAGCAGGCCGATGGCCGCGCCACTGTGGCGCCACCGCGCAAGGGCCGCGGCACGGCCTGGCAGATCGCGCACCGCTTCCACAGCGACGAGCGCGAAGGCTTCGACGATGGCTGGGGCACCCTGGATCAGCTGGCCGACGAAGAGCATCTGCCGCCGGCCACTCAGATCATAGAAGAGCAGGCCAGGCGCGTCGTCAACACCAACAGCTCGCCCGACATCTTCTTCGAGCTCTCGCTGAACCCCTACCGCGGCTGCGAGCACG
>JADMJJ010000040.1 GCA_018780645.1 Burkholderiaceae bacterium | reverse complement strand
GACCTTTGTGCGCAGCGAGTCCAGCGGCACGATACGCGAGGCCGTGCTGCGCGAGTTGAAGCGTGGCGGCCAGGTCTACTTCCTGCACAACGAGGTCGAGACGATTCAGAACCGCGCGCAGAAGCTGCTGGAGCTGGTGCCCGAGGCGCGCATCGCCGTCGCCCACGGCCAGATGCCGGAGCGCGAGCTGGAACGGGTGATGCGCGAGTTCGTCGGCGGCAAGCACAACCTCTTGCTGTGCTCGACCATCATCGAGACGGGCATCGACGTGCCCAGCGCCAACACCATCATCATCTCCCGTGCCGACAAGTTCGGCCTGGCCCAGCTGCACCAGCTACGCGGCCGCGTCGGCCGCTCGCACCACCAAGCCTATGCCTATCTGATGGTGCCCGACGTGCAGAGCCTGACCAAGCAGGCCCAGCAGCGGCTGGACGCGATCCAGAGCATGGAAGAGCTGGGCTCGGGCTTCTATCTGGCCATGCACGATCTGGAAATCCGCGGCGCCGGCGAGGTGCTGGGCGAGAACCAGAGCGGCAATATGATGGAAGTCGGCTTCCAGCTCTACAACGACATGCTGGCCGAGGCCGTGCGCTCGCTGAAGGCCGGCCGCGAGCCCGATTTGCTGAGCCCACTGGCCGCCACGACCGAAATCAATCTGCACGCCCCGGCCCTGTTGCCCGACGCCTATTGCGGCGACGTCCATGTGCGCCTGAGCCTGTACAAGCGCCTGGCCACGGCCGAGAGGAACGAGCAGATCGATGCCATGCTCGAAGAGATCACCGACCGCTTCGGCAAGCTGCCGACCCAGGGCCAGACCCTGTTCGACACGCACCGCCTGCGCGTGCTGGCCAAGCCCTATGGCGTGCAGAAGATAGACGCCGCGCCGACGGTGATGAATATCAGCTTCCGCCCCAACCCGCCGATCGATGCGCTGCGCGTGATCGAGATGGTGCAGAAGAACAAGACCATCAAGCTGGTCGGCAACGACAAGCTGCGCATCGACAAGCAGCTGACCGATCCCAAGGACCGCGCCCAGGCGATACGCGAAGTGCTGCGCCTGCTGGGCAAGCCCACCACGCCGGTGTGATGGT
Organism: Burkholderiaceae bacterium; assembly: GCA_018780645.1. Classification (GTDB taxonomy): domain Bacteria; phylum Pseudomonadota; class Gammaproteobacteria; order Burkholderiales; family Burkholderiaceae_C; genus Paucibacter. The sequence continues at coordinate 142,089 of JADMJJ010000040.1, read as the reverse complement.
GTAGCCCGGATGAAGCGCAGCGCAATCCGGGGAGAGCGCATGCTCGCCGGAAACCCCGGATTGCGCTTCGCTGCATCCAGGCTACGAATTTCTCAGGAACCGATATGCAAGACCCGACCCTCATCACCCAAGGCTTCACCCCGCCGCTGCGGCTGAGCAACTTCCGCCTGGCCGCCTTCGACATGGACTCGACCCTGATCAATATCGAGTGCATAGACGAGATCGCCGATGCCGCCGGCCGCAAGGCCGAGGTGGCGGCCATCACCGAGGCGGCGATGCGCGGCGAGATCACCGACTTCAAGGACAGCCTGCGCCGCCGCCTGGCCCTGCTCAAGGGCGTACCGGTCTCGGCCTTGGACGGCGTGCTGAAGGAGCGGCTGCAGTTCAACCCCGGCGCACGCGCGCTGTGCGCGGCGCTGAAGGCGGCCGGCATCCAACTGGTGCTGGTGTCGGGCGGCTTCACCTTCTTCACCCGCTTCGTGGCAGCCGAGCTGGGCATGGACTTCGTGCGCAGCAACGAGCTGGAATTCAAGGATGGCGCGCTGACCGGCGGCCTGGTGATGCAGGCTTGGGGCGAAATCTGCGACGGCGAGGAGAAGCGCCGCATGCTGCTGCAATGCTGCGCCGAGATCGGCTGTGAGCCGAGTCAGGCCATTGCCGTCGGCGACGGCGCCAATGACCTGCTGATGATGGGCGCGGCAGGCCTGTCGGTGGCCTACCACGCGAAACCGAAGGTGCGCGAGCAGGCGATGGTGGCCATCAACGAGGGTGGCCTCGATCGCCTGCTGGAACTGCTGAACTGAATCAGCCCGGCGATCAGGCCAACTGGCGGCGGCGCGCCACGGCGCCGACCACACCCAGGCCGGCCAGCAGCAGCGCATAGCTTTCGGGCTCGGGGACGGCCGTCACCGCCAGCACATCGGCCACGATGGGCAGCGTGTTGGACGCGGCGACGGTGGTCCAGTTGGCGCTCACGGCCAGCGCGCTCTTCAGCGCGGCCATCGAGCCGTAGGGCGTGTCGCTGGTGGTGGTCTGGGGCGTGAACTGGGTGTAGCGGGTCGCGGTGGCGGCGTCGACCCTGTACTCGCGCACCTGGATGCCGCTCAGGCCGGTGGCCGCGAACGGGTTGTCCGAACTGGCGTAGGGCGTGGTGCGATTGGCAAGCGCCCCCAGGAAGGTGATGGCCGATGGCGCGTAGTTGGTGGCATAGGACGCGGCCTGATAGGCATAGAGGATGTCGCCGCCGCTCGAGATGTTCGAGGCTCCGCCATTCAGATTGGTGACGGTGCCGTTGGTCGAGCCGCCCGCCGCGCCGGACTTGGCGCCGTACTGGCCGCTGACACCGGTGCCCAGCAGCGCCACCGACGTGCCTGCGGCCACGTTCGCGCCGGCCGTCCAGGACCAGAAGGTCTCGGCGCTGGTCGAGAACACGCCCGCCGACGGCGTCGTCTGCAGCACATTGGTGTCGGTGAAGTAGATCGTCGTGCCTGCGCTGATGTCGACGAAGCTGACGAAGGACCAGCCGCCCAGCGTGGTATTGCCGTTGACGCCGGTGAAGGCGAAGTCGGTCGCGGCCAAGGTGGTGGCCTGGGCGGCGGTGAGGCTTGCTGCGGCCAGGGTGGCGGCCAGGGCGATCTTGTTCAGGTATTCCATGTCTTGTCTCCGGTGGATCGTGTGGGGAAGTTCAGGCTTGGGCTGGGCAGCGGCGGCGGGCGCCCAGCAAGGCAATCAGACCGGCGGCGAGCAGCAGGCTCGATCCGGGTTCGGGCACGGCGCTGATGCCGCCGTATATCAAGTTGTCGATGGCAATGCCGTAGTAGCTGTCGCTCTGGTACAGCGAGAAGCCGGCGATATCGGCCATGCCATCGCTGCGCGCAAAGGCATAGAAGCTGTTCTGCAGCGGGCCCAGCGTCAGGGTCTGGATCAGGCTGCCATCGAGGCGGTACACGCTCAGGAAGCCCGCACCGCCGTCGGCATCGCGCACCTGGAAGCCCAGCGCCGATTGGCCGACAGCAAAGCGCGCCGAGATCGCACCCAGGCCAAAGACATCGCCACCATCGCTGTTCTGCGGGCCGATGCCGGTCAGTGCCTTGCCGTTGGCATCGCCATAGTCGTAGCCACCGAGATTGCTGCCGGCCGCGCCGGCCAGCAGGCTCAAGCCGGCCAGGGGCGCCCCGTAGGTCAGGTCGTCGAACCAGTCTTGCGCGATGACGCCCGGCCGGGGCGCCTTGGTGACGCCCAGCTCCTGGCCGTCGAAGCGCTCGCCGAACTGCACGCCACCCAGGCTGACGATGCCTTCCAGCAGGTTGCCGGCGGGGTCGCTGACGGCGAGGCTTTCAAAGTCCTGCAGCGTGCCGCTCAGCGAGGCGTAGGCCACGCCCTGCACCGGTGCTATGGCCAACGCCGCACCCTGGGCCAGCAGGCCCGCCGCCAATAGCGAAATCGTCTTTTTCGTTGGATTCATGTCATGTCTCCAAATGGATGATTCAACGGCCGCCGCCGACGATGCTGACGTTGTCGAAGCTGCTGGTGACCACCGCGCCATTGCTGCCCGATGACACGGCCAGGCCGACGTAGAGGTCCGCCGCGCTGATGCTGAGGTTGGTCTTTTCGGTCCAAGTGATGCCATCCAGCGAGGCACCCGAGTACAGGACATCGCCGACGCGGCGTATGCGCACCCAGACCGGTGGCGTGGTCGGGTTGAAGCTGCCTATGGTGCTTTTGCCATTGGCATTGACGGCGGCGCGGATGTCGCCGGTCGAGGCGTAGCGCGCCGTCCAGGCATAGAGGGCGCTGGTGTTCAGGCCCTGCATCGCCGCCACGCCGGCCCGTGCCGCGGTGTCGCTGCCGCCCTGGCTCAGCAGGCGCGCGGTGAAGGTGAAGTTGCCGCTCAGCCGGGTGTGCCTGAAGCTGAAGTTGTAGCTATTGGCGTTCTCCATCTTGCCGGCACCGCTGACGGTGTAGGTGCCGGTGTCTGCGGCATAGCTGGCGGGCGGCACGGCCACGGTGACGTTGGCGCTCATCACCTGCTCGCCGCTGACGGCGGAGCAGGCGCCATCGAATACGCAGCCCGGTATCGGCGCAGGTGGCGGCGGGGCAGGCGGCGGCGGGCTGGGCACCGGCCCGGGCGCGGGCGGCGTGGTGCCGGGCGGCGGCGCAGGTGTCGGCCCTGCCTTGGCAAAAAGCCCCAGACGGCCGGCACCTGCGCCGGCCTTCACCGCCTCGCGCAGGCTGTCGGCCGGGCGCAGGGTGTAGGCATAGGGCGGCACCCAGAGCTGCACCACCGGCAGGCCATCGCAGCCCTGCAGCTGGGCGTCGATGATGGCGGTCATCGGCTTGCCGGCATCGTCCTTGTCGCTGATGAAACGGTGGCCCGAGCTGCGGAACGAAATCGCCTGCTTGCCACCGGCCAGCTTGCCGCAGATCTCCCTGGGCTTGAGGCCGGTGAACTCGTAGAAATTGCTTTCCGAGATCACGTCGGACTGGTAGCGCACGTCCAGCGCCTGGCCGAACTTGGCATCGCTGTCGCTGGTCGTGGTGGAGCCGCTGACCAGGTTGTTGTAGAGGTGGACCTGGCCGAAGCGCACCAGCGGCTGGCGGCTGCCTATGCTGTCCCACCAGTTGCCGGTGAAGGTCACATGCAGGCGGCCGGCATCGCTCCAGGCCCGGCCCGAGTCGCCATTACCGACCAGGGTCAGCTTGCCGTGGCGGCTGAAATGGCTGGCAGACACGGTGATGTAGTCCGAGCCACGCACGATGTCCAGGCCGCCATCGTGGCGCGTGTCGCTGGCCAGCGAGTCGGGTGTGTCGCCGTCGCTGATCGCCACATGGTCGATCCAGATGTGCTGGCCGCGGGTGATGGCCAGGCCGTCGGCATAGGCGTTGCCGCTGTCCTCGGGGTTGACGTCCCAGGGCGTGTCTATGGCCAGATTGCGCAGGATGATGTTGCGCGTCCAGCTTGGATAAGCCTCAGGGTCCTTGCCGTCGGCCACCCACTGCTTGAAGTCGGCCTCGGGGTCACCGGTGGGCGTCAGCGCCGCCTCCTTGCCGATCAGGATCTGCGTGCCGGTGAGGCGCGCCGGCCGGCCCTGGGCATCATTGATGCCGACCAGGGTGGTGTTGGAAGGGATGGACAGCGAGCCGCCATTCTTCTGGTCGAGGTAGCTGGTGTACTCCTCGAACACGGTGTTGCCATCGCGCCAGCGGAAGTCGATATGGCCGACGATGCGGATGATCTTGGGTTCATTCTTCGCCTCGCGAATCGCCGCCAGCAGCTGCTCCCGGTTGAACACCGTGTAGACGCGACCCGGCGCTGCGGCCGAGCCGCCGGTGACCAGCACCCGGCCCTTGCGCGAGTGGTTGTGCCAGCCGATGTCCGGGGCCACCTCGCGCTCGAAGGTCAGCACGCCGTTGGTCGGGTCGCTGCTCGCGAACTGCCAGGCCGGCAGGCGCGGCGCGGCGCGGTAGTTGGCCGGCGCATGCAGGCCACCGACGAGCACCGGTGCTGAGTAAGTGCGGTCGCCCAGGTCATAGAGCAGCGGCGCGGCGGTGTCGGTCAGGCTGGAAGCGTCGATGACCGGGCTCGGTGCGGGCGTCGAGCGCGGCGGCCGGGCAGCGAGTGCCTTGGTGGTCGGCGCCGCGTTGCTGGTGAACTGGCCCTCATCCCCCCCTCCGCAGGCCAGCAGGCCCAGCGTGAGCGACGAGGCGAGCAGGCCTCTGCGTGGTCTCAATGTGCGCATCGATGTCTCCATGGCGCGCCGTGGCCCGGGCGGCGGTGGCATGCGGGCAGACATGCAGCGGCGCCACCGGTAGGTACCCGGCGTTTCGGTCTATGAACAGAGGCCGGCGGCAGGCCGGGTCAGCAGGGTCGGGTGAGCGGCGCACACGTGGGGTGCAGAGCCGGTCGCTGCGTTGCGCACCCTAGTAGCGGGTGCGTCCGCAGGGTCGCTGGCGGGCCCAGCGGGGCATGATGGAGACAGCCCCGGGCGGGCCGGGCACCGGAGGGCGTGAGGTAGTTCAGCCCGGGCGCACGACGGATTTCATTTCGCCGAAACAGTGTTTCATTTGACGGATTTGCCGTCTATGCTGGCAATCCCTGCCCCTGCTCAGCCCGGCCTGGCGCTGCGTTGCGGCGGCTTCACGTCTTCGCGCCGCGCCGGGCGCACGGCCTGCTGCTCGCGCACCGTGCTCAGGATGATGGCCGTGGCTGTCTCGCCGAGCATGCAGAAACGGCTGACCACGGCGTCGAGGTGGGCCACGTCGAGCACGGCGATCTCCAGCATCCAGCTGTCGCTGCCGGTGATGTTGTGGCAGCGGATCACCTCGGGCGTGTCTTCCACCAGCTTGACCATGCGCGGGTAGTCGGTGCGGCCCACGCGCATCAGCGCCCGTATGCCATAGCCCAGCGCCGCCAGATTGACGGTGGCGCGATAGCCCGAGATCACGCCGGCGCCCTCAAGCTTGCGCACCCGCTCGGTGACGGCCGGCTGGCTCAGATGCACGCGCCGGCCCAGCTCGGCCATCGACAGGCGGGCGTCCGCCTGCAGCTCCAGCAGGATGCGGGTGTCATGGGCGTCCAAGGCGATTCCAGATTCCATGTTCAAAGCCTAGCACCATCAAGACAATGAAATGCAAGGTCAAACCCGCTAAAGTCCTGCGAACTGGCATTCACCGCGATCTCCTTGCTGTCTACGATTTGCGGCATGACGACCGCCACCCTGACCCCGCTGCGGAGCAGCACCGCCCTCTCGCCCCTGATCATTGCCTGCCTGGCCGCGACTTGGCTGGTCTGGGGCTCCACCTACCTCGCGATCAAGTACGCGCTGATCAGCCTGCCGCCCTTTGTGCAGATGGGCTCGCGCTTTCTGGTCGCAGGCGTCGTCTTGATGGCCTGGATGCTCTGGCGCGGTGCGCCCTGGCCCGATCGCCGGCAGTGGCGCAATGCGCTGGCCGTGGGCACCCTGATGCTGGGTGGCGGCATGGGTGGCACGGCCTATGCCGAGCAGACGGTCGGCTCAGGCCTGGTGGTGGCCTTCATCGCCGTGGTGCCGGTGCTGATGGTGGCCGCCAACGCGCTGATGGGCAATCTGCCCTCGCGGCTGGAGGCCCTGGGCATTGCCTGCGGCCTGGGTGGCGTACTGCTGCTGACGCAGGGCGCCGGTTTTGCGGCCAGCACGCCGGGGCTGATCGCCATTGCCATTGCCTGTCTGGCATGGTGCGCCGGCAGCATGCTGTCGCAGCGCCGCCTGCCGCTGGCCCCGGGCGCCACCGGCTTTGCCAGCGAGATGATCTGTGGCGGCGTCGTGCTATTGCTGATGGCAGCCATCAGCGACGACTATGCCGTGCTGGCCCGCCAATGGCCGCCCGAGCCGGTGTCGGTGGCGGCCTGGTTCTATCTGGTGGTGGCCGGTTCGCTGATCGCCTTCAACGCCTATATGGTGCTGCTGGCCAAGGCGCCCACCGGCCTGGCCTCCAGCTACTGCTTCGTCAATCCGGTCATCGCCATGCTGCTGGGCGTGGGCATTGCCGGCGAGGTCGTCAGCTCCTTCGAATGGGCCTCGGCCGGCCTCGTGCTGGTGGGCGTGGTGCTGCTGCTGGCGGGGCGCAAGAGCGGTACAACCTGAACCGAAGTCAATCGGACTTCACGCCGGCATCCTTGACCAGCTTGGCCCAGAAGCGGTTGTCCTCGGTCAGGAAGGCGGCGAAGTCCTCGGGTGACTTGGACATGGCCACCTCGGTGCCCTCGCGCGCCAGCGCGGCCTTCACCTCCGGGCGCTGCATGACCTGCTGTGTGGCGTCGAACAGCTTCTTCGTCACCTCGGGCGGTGTGCCCACCGGCACGAAGAATCCATACCAGAACGACAGGCTGTAGCCGGGCAGGCCGGCCTCCATGGTGCCCGGCACATCGGGCACCAGGGGCGTGCGGTTCGGGCTGGTCACGGCCAGTGCCTTCAGGCGCCCGGCCTGCACCATGGGCAGGACCGAGGGCGGCGTGCCGAAGGTCAGCTGGGCGTCGCCGGCCACCACGGCCTGGATGGCTGGCGCGCCGCCGCGGTAGGGAATGTGCACCATCTCCACACCGGCCACCTTGCTGAAGTGGGCCGCGCCGAGATGCGGCGCCGAGCCATTGCCCGAGGTGGTGTAGTTCAGCACGCCCGGCTTGGCCTTGGCCATGGCGATAAGCTCCTGGAAGGTGTTGATGCCCGCCCCCGGGTTGACGGCCACGACCAGCGGCGAAGTCGTGACGCGGGTGACCGGCAGCAGGTCTTTGGCGCTGTAGCTGAGCTTGGGGTTCAGCGCCGGGTTGACCGAGATGCTGCTGGGGCTGGCGATCAAGAGGGTGTAGCCGTCGGCCGGCGCCTTGGCCACGAAATCGGCCGCCAGGCTGCTGCCGGCACCGGCGCGGTTGTCGACCGTCACCGTCTGGCCCAGCACGCGGCCCAGCGGGTCGGCGATGGTGCGTGCCACATAGTCGGCCGCGCCACCGGGGGCGAAGCCGATGACCAGCCGTATCGGCTTGGAAGGCCAGGCCTGGGCCTGGGCAATGCCGCCGCTGCCCAGCAGGAGCAGCGTGGCCAGCAGCGCACGGCGCTGAGTCAGCTTATGAAGCATGTAATGCATATTGTCTCCGGTTGCGCTCTCTGGCGCGATCAATCTGCGATCTTCAGCACGATCTTGCCCAGATGCTGGTTGGTTTCCATATAGGCCTGGGCGGCCGCGAGTTCGTCGAATGTGAACACCCGATCGACCAGAGGCCGTATGCGGCCGTCGGCAATCGCTGGCAACAGATCGGCCTTGAAGGCGGGCAGGCCGGCCGCGCGCTGGTCGGCGCTGCGCATCTTGTTGGAGACGCCGAACAGCGTGAGCCGCTTGACGTGCAACGCCTGGATGTCGATCTCGGCCTTCAGCTGATGGTCCACATAGCCGACAGTCGCGAGCCGCCCTTCGAAGGCCATGCAGCGCAGGCATTCGGCGAACACGCTGCCGCCTACGGTGTTGACGACCAGGTTCGCGCCCTGGCCGCCGGTAGCTTCCAGCACGCGGGCGGCGAAATCGGGTGCGCGGGTGTTGATAGCCACATCCAGACCCAGGGCCTGCAGGCGCGAAAGCTTATCCGGCGAGCCCGAGGTGCCGATGACCTTGGCGCCCAGCGCCTTGGCCACCTGCAGCGAGGCCACGCCGACGCCCGAGGACACACCGGTCACCAGCAGCCACTCGGCGGCCTTGAGCCGGCCCTGCAGCACCAGCATGTCATGTACCACCAGCAGGGTCAGCGGCACCGCAGCGGCCGCTTCCATCGCCAGGCCGGCCGGGACAGGCAGCGCCTCGCGCGCATCCATCACCGCGTATTCGGAGAAGGCGCCGGCGCAGCGGCCCATCACGCGCTGGCCGACCTGCAGACCCGTGACGCCCGAGCCCAGCGCGACGACCTCGCCCGCGCCCTCGATGCCGGCGGGCTTGGAGGCCCCGCCCTTGATCAGCCCGCCGGGAATGAACTCGCCACGGTTCAGGCCGGCGGCCTGCATCTTCAGCAAGACCTGACCCCGGCCTGCCTCGGGCAGGGGCACGTCGCCCAGTTGGACGAGGACCTCCGTGCCTTCGACCCTGAGTGAGTAGGATTTCATCATCATCGCCCCTTGAACTGCGGCTTGCGTTTTTCCATGAAGGCGCGGCGGCCCTCGGCATAGTCTTCGCTCTCAAAGCAACCGAGGATCAGCGCCCGGCAGCGCTCGACGTCCAGGTCCGGCGAGGGCTTGAGGATCTCGCCGACGATCTGCTTGGCCGCGGCAATCGTCAGCGGCGCGTTCTCGCCGATGGCGCCGGTGTACTCGGCCAGCAGCGCCGGCAATTGCTCGACCGCGCAAGTGCGCGAGATCAGCCCCAGCGCCCTGGCCTCGGCGGCATCGATCCGGCGCGCCGTGTAGAACAGGTCCTTGGCCGCGCCGACGCCGATCAGATCCACCAGATTCTTCAGCGCCGAATAGCGGTAGCCCAGGCCCAGCCGGGCGGCCGGTATGCCGAACACCGCGTCGCTGGCGGCGATGCGGATGTCGCAGCTGATGGCGACGTTGACGCCACCGCCAATGCACCAGCCCTTGATGCAGGCCAAGGTCGGCTTGGCCGAGTGAAGAATAGCCATCAGCGCCTCTTCGGCCAGCGCCTCGTAGTGCTTCACCGCCTCCTTGGCCGCGCGCTGATCCTCGAACTGCGAGATGTCCGCGCCCGAGACAAAGGCCTTCTCGCCTGCGCCGGAGAACACCACCAGGCGCACGCGCTCGTCGGTGGCAGCCTGCGTCAGCAGCGCCGGCACGGCGCCCCACATGTCCACGCTCAGCGCGTTGTGCTTGGCCGGGTTGTTGAAGACGATGTGCAGGCTGCTGCCGTCCAGGCGCACCTGCACGCGCTCGGTGGGTGAAACGTAGTCAGCGGTCATCAGAACACTCCCCGCGCCTTCAGCTGCGCAATGTCGTCGGGCGCCAGGCCCAGCTCTCCAAGCACCTCTTCCGTGTGTTCGCCGCGTCTCGGTGCTGCACGCACAAGCAGGCTGGGCGTGCGCTCCAGGGTCATCGGCTGGCCGACATGGCGCTGCGGCCCCAGACGCTCGCTGACCACGCTCTGCACCAGGCCCAGGTGCTTGACCTGGGCCTCGTCGAAGACTTCGCTCATGTCGTTGATGTGGCCGCAGGCCACACCGTCCCTGTTGAATCGCTCTATCCAGTGGGCGCGGTCCTGATGCGCCAGGCGCTCGTTGATCGCCGCATTCAGCGCATCGCGGTTGACGCTGCGGCTGGGCTTGTCATGGAAGCGCGGGTCGGTGATCCACTCCGGCGCTCCGAGGGTGGTGCAGAAGCGCTCCCAGATCTTGCTGCCGAACACGGCGATGTTCATATAGCCGTCGCGGGCCTTGTAGACGCCGGTCGGGATGCTGGTCGGGTGGAAGTTGCCGGCCTGCGTGGCCACCTCGCCATCGACCAGCCAGCGGGCGGTCTGGAAGTCCATCATGTAGATCATCGATTGCAGCAGCGAGGTCTGCACCCACTGGCCCTTGCCCGAGCTATCGCGCTCCAGCAGCGCCACCAGAATGCCCTGGGCCGCGAAGATGCCCGCGCAGAGATCGGCAATCGGAATGCCCACCCGCACCGGCCCCTGCTCCTGCAGCCCGGTGACCGACATCAGGCCGCCCATGCCCTGGGCGATCTGGTCGAAGCCCGGCCGCTCGGCCAGCGGGCCGGTCTGGCCGAAGCCGGAGATGCTGGCATAGACCAGGCCCGGCTGATCGCTGGCCAGCGTCTCGTAGTCGATGCCCAGACGGAGCTTCACATCGGGGCGGAAGTTCTCGACCACGACATCGGCGGTGGCGATCAGTTTTTTGAGCGCCGCAATGCCCTCGGGCTCCTTCAGATTGAGCGTGACGCTGCGCTTGTTGCGGTGCGTGTACTGGTAGTCGCTGCCGTCCTGGCCACCCAGCGTGTCGTCGCCGCGCATGTGCTCGGGCATCTGCACCTGGATCACGTCGGCGCCCCAGTCGGCCAGTTGGCGGCAGGCCGTGGGGCCGGCCCGTACCTGGGTCAGGTCGATGACGCGAAATCGCGCCAGGGCGCTGGAAGCGGGGACATGCGGCATGGCGGTCGGGTCGGGGCAGGCCCGGAAAGTGTGCGACGAGTGTTGGCCGTCAAGCCAAAAGTGTCAACACTTTCAAACCTATCGCAAACACTTAGAGGCCCACAAGGACGGCCGCTTGCGCTAGCATCCGGCCCATGAACACAAGTCCCGCCGCGAAAAAACGTGCCATGCCGGCCCGCACCGAGCGATCGCAACAGGGCCTCGCCCATGGCATTTGCGAGCAGCTGCAGCAGCTGATCTACAGCGGCGAGATCCCCCCCGGCGAGCGGCTGAACGAGGCCGCGCTGGCCCTGCGCATGGGCACCAGCCGCGGCCCGATTCGCGAGGCCATACGCATGCTCACCGGCATCGGCCTGGTGCTGGCGGTGCCGAATCGCGGCGTGTTCGTGCGCCAGATCTCGGTGCGCGAGATGCTGGAGATCTACGAGCTGCGCGCCCTGCTGCTGGGCTTTGCCGCGCAGCAGGCGGCCGAACACCTCAGCGAGGCCGACCGCCGGGAGTTCGAGCAGCTGCTGGATGGCATGGATGCCGCCTGCGAGGCCGACGATGGCCAGCGCTACTACCAGCTGAATCTGCGCTTCCATGCGCTGCTGATGGCGCAATGCCGCAACCAGCGCGCTCAGCAAGCCTATGAAGACCATGTGAAGGAGCTGCATCTGTACCGCAGGCGCTACTTCGACGCCTCGATCAATATGCGCCGCTCCAACAAGGAGCATCGCCAGATCTTCGACGCCATTGCCAAGGGCGCGGCGGACCGCGCCAACAAGCTGGCGCAAGCCCATGTGCTGCAGGGACGCCAGCGTCTGCTGTCCACGCTGGACGTGACCAGCCCACCACCCGAATGGAAACAGGCATGAAACGACGCACCCTGCTGCAAGCCACACCGCTGATGCTGGGCCTGCCGGCCTGGGCCCAGACCGCCTTCCCGAACAAGCCTATCCGCTACATCGTGCCGGTGGCGCCGGGCGGCGGCAGCGATTTCGTCGGCCGCACCGTCACCGAGCGCTGGGGCCAGGCGCTGAAGCAAACCTTCGTGGTGGACAACCAGAGCGGCGGCGGCGGCACCATCGCGGCCCAGACCACGGCGCGCGCAGCACCCGATGGCTACACCTTGATGCAGGGCTATGTGGCCACCCATGGCACCAGCCCGGCCACGCGCAAGCTGCCCTATGACGCGATCAGGGACTTCACGCCGGTGGGCATGATTGGTGGCACGCCCAATGTGCTGGTGGTCAACGCCGCGCTGCCGGTCAATACGCTGAAGGAGTTCGTCACCTACCTGCGCCAGAACCCCGGCAAGCTCAGCTACGGCTCCGCCGGGGCGGGCTCGCTGACCCATCTGACGATGGAGCTGTTCAAGCAGCAGGTCAACTCCTTCATGGTGCACATTCCCTACCGCGGCATCGCCCCGGCCTTCACCGATCTGATTGGCGGCCAGACGCAGGCGATGTTCCCGGGCCTGGCCGCGGCCGTGCCGCATATCCGCTCCGGCCGCGTGCGGCCATTGGCGGTAACCGGCCTGGTCCGCCACCCGCAGTTCAAGGACATCCCGACCCTGGACGAATCCGGCTTCAAGGGCTTCGAGGCCCAGCAGTGGTATGGCGTGGTCGGCCCCGCCGGCATGCCCGCCGCCGTGGTCAGGACCCTCAACGACAGCCTGGGCGCGGTGCTGGCCATGCCCGATCTGCGCGAGAAGCTTTCGATCGAGGCGTTGGAGCCACTTGCCATGAGCCCCGAACAGTTCGCCGACTTCATCCGCGCCGACATCGCCCGCTGGACGCAAGTGGCCAAGGCCCGCGGCATACAGCTCGACAACTGACCCTCCTCAGAAAGATTTCCCCATGGCCCGCAATACCCAGGTCGCCGCCGACCACCACGCCCCGCCCGTCACCCAGATCCTGGCCGAATTCATCGTCAATCACCCATCTCGCGGCTGGAGCGATGCGGTGGACCATGAAGCCCACCGCACCTTGATGAACTGGGTGGGCTGCGCCGTCGGCGCCGCCCACCACGAAACCGCGCAGGCGGCGCTGGCCGCCGTGCAGTTGCTGCAGCCCGCGGCGCAGGCCAGCGTCCTGGGCCGCAGCGAGAAGGTGGACATGGCCAGCGCGGCACTGATCAATGGCATCAGCTCGCACACCTTCGACTTCGATGACACGCATCTGAAGACCATCATCCACCCGGCCGGCCCGGTGGTCAGCGCGGTGCTCGCCCTGGCCGAGCACACGGGCGCCAGCGGCCGCGCACTGATCGATGCGCTGGTGCTGGGCATCGACGTCAGCTGCCGCGTCGGCAATGCCATGTACCCGGACCACTACGACCGCGGCTGGCACATCACCGGCAGCACCGGCACCCTGGGCGCGGCCGCGGCCTGCGCGCGGCTGCTGAAGCTGGACGTGCGGCAGACGGCGATGGCGCTGGGCATCGCCGCCTCGCAGCCGATCGGCGTGCGCGAGCAGTTCGGCACCATGACCAAGCCCTTCCACCCCGGCGCCGCCGCACGGGCCGGCCTGATGGCGGCGCTGCTCGCCCAGCAGGGCTTCACCGCCAGCCCGCGTGCACTGGAGGCACCGCGAGGCATGATGCAGACGATCTCGACCAAGAACGACTGGTCGGAGATCACATCCGAGCTGGGCTCGCGCTTCGAGATCAGCTTCAATGCCTACAAGCCCTTTGCCTGCGGCATCGTCATCCACCCCAGCATCGACGCCTGCGCGCAGCTGCGCGAACAGGGCGTGAGGCCCGAACACATCGAGCGCCTCGAACTCAAGGTGCATTCGCTGGTGCTGGAGCTGACCGGCAAGAAGGAGCCGGCCGACGGCCTGCAGGCCAAGTTCAGCGTCTATCACGGCTGCGCCGCCGGCCTGACCTTCGGCCGCGCGGCCGAGGAAGAGTTCGCCGACGACATCGTCAACCGCGCCGACCTGGTGGCGCTGCGCCGCAAGGTCGTGGCCACGGTGGACGACGCCATTGCCGAGGCCAGCGCCGATGTCACCGCCGTGCTGAGCGATGGGCGCCGCGTGCATGTCTTCGTCGAGCATGCCATCGGCTCGCTGGCCAGGCCGATGAGCGATGCGCAGCTGGAAGCGAAATTCCGCGGCATGGCCGATCAGGTGCTGGGCGCAGAGCGCTGCAGCGCACTGATCGCGGCCTGCTGGGGTGTGGGCGGCGCCGCCGATGTGGGTGCGCTGGCCGAGTTGGGCCGTGACTGAACGCAACCGAAACAAGGAGACTTCTTCATGATGAATCGTTCGACCTGGATCGCCGCCGTGGGCGCCCTTGGCGCCGCCCTGAGCCAGCCTGTGCACGCTCAACCGGCGCAGACGACCGTGAAGGTCACACCGCTGGGCGGCATCGACGGCGAGTTCTGCCCGCAGGATCGCGCGCTGGTGTTCGAAGACCCCAACGGCACGCGCGTGCTCTACGATCCGGGCCGCACGGTGGCCGGCGCCACCGACCCGCGGCTGGGCAAGATCGACATCATCCTGGTCAGCCATATGCACGGCGACCACGTCGGCAATGCCCACAACAAGGCGCCGAACTCTGGGGCCTGCGACAAGCCTGACATGTCGGTCTCGGCCATGCCCAACTCCAGCGTGGTGAATATCGCGCTGGCCAAGAAGTCGAAGATCGTGACAGGCAGCGAGATGCCCCCCTTCTTCGCCGCCAAGCTGAAGGCCAATGGTGGCGATCCGGCCAATTCGATGCTGGCCCGCTTCGGCGGCAGCGTGACGGTCGGCGGCGTGAAGATCGCCACCGTGACGGCGCTGCACAGCAACGGCGTCGATCCCGACTACATCGGCGGCGAGCTCGGCAAGGCAATGAAGGACGTGGGCATTGCCGGTGACGTGGGCCTGGCGACAGGCTATGTGCTGCGCTTCAGCAACGGCCTGGTGGCCTATCTGTCCGGTGACACCGGCATCACCGCCGACCAGGATCTGGTGGTCAACAAGCACTACAACGCCAAGCTGGCGGTGATGAATATCGGCGACGGCTTCACCACCGGGCCGGCCGAGGCGGCCTATGTGATCAACGATCTGGTCAAGCCCGCCTCGGTGATCGCCTCGCACGCCAACGAGGTCGGTACCGTGGGCGGCAAGCTGCGCCCGGGCAGCAAGACCGAGGCCTTCATCAGGGCCACCAAGGTGCCGGTTCACATCCCGCTGTCGGGCAAGACGATGGAGTTCGACGCCAACGGCAAGTGCACGGCAGGCTGCTGAGCGCGACCGCCGTGTCCGCCGCCAGCTGTGGCGGCGGACGCATCAAGTCCCGGCAAGCACCCTGACCTGCGTGCCCTGATAGCTCACGACCTGACCCTCGCGGATCTTGGCCGTCTTGCGCAGCTCGGTCTTGCCGTCGACCAGGACCTGGCCCTCGCTGATGACGACGCGGGCGCGGCCGCCGCTCTCTGCCAGGCCGGTGGCCTTGAGCAGGCTGTCCAGCGGGATGAACTCACCGCGCAGCTCGAACAGGATGTTGCTCATGACGTACCCAATCGTTTGTGCGCCGCCTCGCGAATGGCACTCAGGGTGCCACGGCTGGTGATCACGTCCGAGTCCAGCTTGATGTGAATCAGCGTGGGTCGGCCACTTTCAATGGCCTCGCGCAGCGCGGGCTCGAACTGGGCCGTGCTCTCCACCTTGGCAGCGCGCCAGCCATAGGCCACGGCCAGCGCGGCGAAGTCGGGGTTGAACAGATCGCTGCCACTGACGCGGCCCGGGTACTCGCGCTCCTGGTGCATACGAATCGTGCCGTAAGTGCCGTTGTCGACCACGATGCTGAGCAGCTTCTTCGCGCCATAGCCGGTGGCCGTGGCCAGTTCCTGGCCGGTCATCAGGAAGTCGCCATCGCCGGCAATATTGACGACCCAGCGCTCGCTCTGCAAAAGACTGGCGGCCACGGCCGCCGGCACGCCGTAGCCCATCGCACCCGAGGTCGGCGCCAGCTGCGTGCGGCCATGCTGGTGCAAGGCCGTATAACGGTGGAAGCGGTGCAGCCAGCCGCTGTAATTGCCGGCGCCATTGGTGTAGATCGTGCCCTCGGGCAGCAGCGCGTCCAAGGTCTTGATGACCTCGGCCATGTCCATCGGTGCGACCGGCTGCGGCAGGAGATTGGCCTGGTAGTCGACATTGGCGGCTGCCGTCCAGCTTGCCCACGCCACCTCGGCGGGCGGAGCGATGCTCTTCAGCGCTGTGGCGGCACAGCCCATGCTGGCATTGATCAGCAGATCGGCCGTGAAGACCCGGCCCAGCTCCTCAGCACCGGCGTGGATGTGCACCAGCTGCTGCTTGGGCCGCGGCGCCTGCAGCAAGGTGTAGCCGCCGGTCGTCATCTCGCCCAGGCGCGGACCGATGGCGATGATCAGGTCGGCGTCCTGCACGCGCTGCGCCAGCTTCGGATTGATGCCGATGCCGACATCGCCGGCATAGAGCGGATGTCCGTTGTCGAACAGATCCTGGAAGCGGAATGCGCAACCGACCGGCAGCTGCCAAGCCTCGGCAAAGGCCTGCAGATCGGCACAGGCGGCGGGCGTCCAGCCACCACCACCGGCAATCACCAGCGGCTGCCTGGCGGCCCGCAGCAGTTCGCGCAGCGTGCCCAGTGCGGCCGGCGTCGGCGCGGCCTCGGCGAAGGCCACCGGGGCGACGATAGGCGCTGTCGTGGCCTGGGTCAGCATGTCTTCGGGCAGCACCAAGACTACCGGGCCGGGCCGGCCCTGCATGGCGGTGTGGAAGGCACGGGCCACGTATTCGGGCAGACGGTGCGGGTCATGGACCTCGCCCACCCATTTGGCCATGCCCAGCGTGCCGGGGCCGAACATCTGGCGGTAGTCCACCTCCTGGAAGGCCTCGCGGTCACGCTGGTCGCTGGCCACCTGGCCGATGAACAGAATCATCGGCGTGCTGTCCTGGAAGGCGGTATGCAAGCCGATGCTGGCATTGGTGGCGCCCGGCCCGCGGGTGACGAAGCAGATGCCGGGCTTGCCGGTCAGCTTGCCTTGCGCCTCGGCCATGAAAGCGGCGCCGCCCTCCTGCCGGCAGGCGACGAAGCGGATCTTGTCGGCATGCTCGTGAAAGCCGTCCAGCACGGCCAGATAGCTTTCGCCGGGGACGCCGAAGACGGTATCAATGCCCTGGGCAATCAGGGCCTCGACCAGCGCATGGCCGGCCAGGCGCGACGAAGTTGTGGTGGGTTGCGTGCTCATCCCGCCACTGTACCGTGGCGGATGTCCATTTCAGGCCGCAGCCAACGCCGAATTGCGGCGCGACAGATAGCCGCCCACCAACCCCGCCGAGGCCACACCCAGCATCAGCGCCACCGCCGAGCCGACGAAGATGCTGGACGGCTGGCCATGATCCAGCAAGGCGCCGAACACCGGTGCGGCCAGGGCGAAGCCGACGTCCAGACCGGAATAGACGGTGCCATAGACGCGGCCCGTGGCGCCCGGAGGGGCGGCGCGCTTGATCAGCATGTCACGCGACGGGCCGGCCAGGCCGGTGCCGAAGCCGGCCAGCGCGGCCACCGCCGCGGCCAGCATCCCGGGTAGCCAGCCGCTGGCGGTCAGCAGCAGCAGCACGGCGGCGAAGGCCATCGCCACGGCGATGGTGCGCTCCAGTTGCTGCACCCGGGCGACCAGAAAGCCGCCCACCACCATGCCGGCGGCGCCGCACAACATATAGCCGGTCACCACATAGGCGGTCAAGGTCAGCGGCAGGCCGTACATGCCGGCCAGGGCCGGGCTGGCAAAGCTCTGGATGGCGCTCAGGGCGGCCGTGGTCCAGAAGAAGAAGGAAAAGCACATCCACACCGAGGGCAGCTTCAGAAAGGCCATCGGATGCTCATCGACGGGTGCCGCGCCCTTGGCCTTGTCATGGGCCCAGGCGCCCTGGCTGTCATCGATCGCGTCGCGCTTGAGGAACAGCAGCAGCATCACCGCGGCGGCGATCAGGCCGGTGGCCAGATAGGCCCAGCGCCAGTTGCCGGTGGCCGTCGAGACGCCGATCAGCAGCACCGGCGCCACCGCCCAGCCCAGATTGCCGGTGATGCCGTGCACCGAGAAGGCATGGCCCAGGCGCGGCGCCGACACGCGCTTGTTCAAAATCGTGAAGTCCACCGGATGGAAGGGCGAATTGCCCAGACCGGCCAGCGCCGCCGCCAGCATCAGGCCCGAATAGCCGGTGGCCACACCCGCCGCGATCGAGGCCAGCACAAAGCAGCTCAGCGCGGCAAACAGCACCGGCCGCGCGCCGGTGCGGTCGACCAGAAAGCCGGCCAGCGCCTGGCCAATGCCAGAGATCACGAAGAAGGTCGTGACCAAGAGACCCAGCTCGGAAAAGCTGAGGCCGAATTCCTTCATGAAGATGGGGAACATCGGCGGCAGCAGCATGTGGAAAAAATGCGAGGTGCCGTGGGCCAGGCCGATCAGGCTGATGGTGGTGATGTCGCTCTTTGCCGAGGCAACAGGCGTGTTGGGGAGTGTGGTGCTGCTCATGGCCTCACTGTAGGCGGGGCCGTGACGTCCGGGTTACGATAGTCCGACAACTTCTGTTGAATTCAAGCCAATGGATGCTCCCCGCCCCCGCCGCCAGCTCGTCGACACCCCACCGCTGGACCCGCGGCTGTACGAGCCCACGGCCGAGCGGCCGCTGCGGGCCAAGGCTCGGGTGCTGGCCAATCACATCCGCATCGAGCCGCACCACCATGACTGGGGACAGCTGGTGTTTTCGGTCACCGGGGTGACGCGGGTCAGCGCCGGCTTGAGCACCTTCATCGTGCCGCCATCGCGGGCGGTGTGGATTCCGCCGCGGCGGGTGCACAGCGTCACCGCCGTCGAGCAGGCCGATCTGCGCACGCTGTACCTGCATCAGGCCGTGGTGCCCGACAGCGCAGCCTGGCAGGAATGCCGGGTGCTGGAGGTCTCGCCGCTGCTGCGCGAGCTGGTGCTGCAGCTGGCCACCGACCCCGATGCGCCGTCGACCAACGAGATCGACGAGCGGCGCGAGCACCATATCGCCGCCCTGGTGCTGGATGAGCTGCAACGTGCCCGCCAGCTGCGCCTGGGCGTCGATCTGCCGCAGGACAAGCGCCTGCTCGCGCTGTGCGAGGCCATCCTCGACGACCCGGCCCGCCACGCCAGTCTGGACGGCTGGGCGGCCGAGTCCGGAGCCAGCCCGCGCACCGTGGCCCGCCTGTTCCGCCAGGAGCTGGGCACCAGCTTTGCGCAATGGCGGCAACAGGTGCTGCTGGCGCGGGCGCTGTCGATGGCGGCGCGCAAGCGGCCAATGAGCCATATCGCTGCGGAGCTGGGCTATGCCAGCGCCAGCGCCTTCACCGCCATGGTCACGCGGGCGGTGGGCATGCCACCGAGTCGCTTCTTTGCCGAGGCCTGAGGCTCAGCGGTAACGCTGCAATATCCTGTCCATCGCCCCCTCGCGCAGCAGCTGTTGCACGGCAACCTTGATGCGTGCCGGGTCCATGCGGGGCAGAGGTGACAGCACGCAGGCCGTCTCCAGCGATGCCAGGGTCTGCAGCGTCTTGAGACGCTGACCGACGGGCCGCCGCTTGTTGAACCAGTCGGCGATCAGGCTGTTGCCGACACCGAAGTCGCTTCGCCCGCGCAGCAGCTTCTCGAACACCAGCTCCTGAGTAGGGGCGTCCTCCCTGCGCAGGCGGCCACTGGCAAGCGCAGCATCCAGCCGCGGATAGAGGTAGCTGACGACCAGCCCCACGGAGGCGCCCTGAGCGCGGTCCAGATCCAACTCGCTGGCGGCAAACTTCGCCGGTGCCAGCAGCACATCGTCCATGCGCAGCAGGGTCGCGGTCCAGCGGTGTGCGGGTACCTCCTGATGCAGCCATAAAGGGCTGACCAGACAGTGCAAATCCACCTCACCTGCCTGCAGCACGGCCTCCACCCGCTTCGGCGGCAGCACCAGAAACTGCGGCTTGCTGCCCAGCTTGGCCGCTATTTCCTGCATCAGATCGAACAGGATGCCTCCACGGAGCTGCCCATCATCGAACCGCGCGAATGGCATGGCCCAGGCCTGGCTGACGCCGAAGACCAACTGCGCACCACCGGCCGGCGTTGGCTCTGCCCATAGAGGGAAGCCGCAGCACAGCAAGGCGCACAAGGCCATACGAGTCACACTAAGGATTCGACCAAGCATGGCTCAGTCTACAAGCCCTTGCTCGGCGAGCGCTGCAGTCGCCTGCGCTAACATTCCCGCATGACTCAGGTACTGTTTGACTACACCCGCCAGGACGCCCAAGGCGCCAGCTGCACCGCCCATGCCTGGGCCAAGGTGCCACCCCCACTGAACAGCGCGCAGCGCAAGACCGTCAAGCAACGCGCTGCTGAGTTGCTGGAAGAGCACAAGGCAGTGCTGGTCGCGCATTACTACGTCGATGGTGATCTGCAGGATCTGGCGCTGGAGACCGGTGGCATCGTCGCCGACTCGCTGGAGATGGCCCGCTTCGGCCGCGACCATGCGGCCCAGACCCTGGTCGTGGCCGGCGTGCGCTTCATGGGCGAGTCGGCCAAGATACTGAGCCCGCACAAACGCGTGCTGATGCCCGATCTGGACGCCACCTGCTCGCTGGACCTGGGTTGCCCCGCCGATGAGTTCGCGGCGTTCTGCGACGCCCACCCCGACCGCACCGTCGTCGTCTATGCCAACACCAGCGCCGCCGTGAAGGCCCGCGCCGACTGGATGGTCACCAGTTCCTGCGCGCTGGCCATCGTCAACGAGCTGAAGGCCCGCGGCGAGAAGATCCTCTGGGCGCCCGACAAGCACCTGGGCGGCTATATCCAGCAGCAGACCGGCGCCGACATGCTGCTTTGGCAGGGTGCCTGCATCGTCCATGACGAGTTCAAGGGCCTGGAACTTGACCTGCTGCGCGCCCAGCATCCGAATGCAATGGTACTGGTGCATCCCGAGTCGCCGGCCAGCGTAGTCGCCCAGGCCGATGTCGTCGGCTCGACCTCGCAGATGCTGAAGGCGGTGATAGACGGCAAGGCGCAGGAGTACATAGTCGCCACCGACAACGGCATCCTGCACCGCATGCGCCAGCTGGCGCCGGGCAAGACCTTGATCGAGGCGCCCACCGCCGGCAATGCCGCCACCTGCAAGAGCTGCGCCCACTGCCCCTGGATGGCGATGAACGCGGTGCAGGGGGTGGTCGATTGTCTGGAGCAGGGCTCGGGCGAGATCTTCGTCGACGAGTCGATACGCCGGCAGGCGCTGGGCTGCATCACGCGGATGCTGGACTTCGTGGCGCAGAACCCGGCCGCGCTGGCCCAGCCGGCCGCGCGCGGCGCCGTCGGTTTGACCCCGGGCATTGGCGCAGCCTGAAGCCGAGCTTGACCGGCTTTGTGAGGAATAGAACCGTCGGCCGCCGCTTATTCGGCGCTGATCGGCGGCGATTGGGCCTATAAAGAGCACATCGCCAACCCAGCCGCGAGAACTGGTCATGACAACCGATTTCACCTCGATCTACAACCATCACGAGCGCATCATCTTCGGCGCGGTGATGGACTATGCGTCCAACTACCCCGACATCCGCGACGACGATGATCTGCTCGCCGACGTCGCCTGCGTGGCCCTGAACCGCCTGCCGCCGCGCTATATCCGCCACGAGGTGGACTTCGTGTTCTACCTGACCGACCGCGAACGCCACGAAATGGATCTGGCGACCAAGGAAGCGGTCGGCTATGCCTTCGAGTTCGTCGCCGCCCGTGCGGCGCTGAGGGCGCGCCAGCAGTAAACCGCTACAGCGGTTTACAGGGTCAGATTCCAGTTCTGGCCCACCAGATCCTTGCCGAACGAATGATGGCGGTCTTCGGCCACCAGCTTGAAGCCGGCCGCCTGGTAGATCTTGCGCGCCGAGACCAGCACGTCATTGGTCCACAGGGTCAGGGTCATGTAGCCCTGTTGACGGGCGAAGCGTATGCATTCCTCGGTCAGCCGCCGGCCAATGCCCAGGCCGCGCACCGAGGGCTCGACATAGAGCATGCGCAGCTTGGCGATCTCGTCCGACTCGCGCACCAGGAACACCGAACCGACGATGGCGCCCTCGCGCTCGGCGATCCAGCAGCGCTCCTTCTTCGCGTCGAACTCTTTGATGAATTTCGCGCCTATCTCGGCCACCAGAGCCTCGAAGGTCTCGTCCCAGCCGTACTCCTGGGCATAGAGCATGGCCTGGCGACGCGTGACCCAACCGATGTCACCGATCTGATGCGGGCGCAGCAGATACGGCGTGGCCGGCGCGGGGGCGCCTAACAGACGCTCGACCGCAGCCAGCGCCTGTACCAGCTCGCCCTGCTGCGCCGGGCTCAACGGCTCCAACAAGGTCGCGACCTGCTGCCTGGAGCCCTCGTTCAATGGCGCAAACGCGGCATGGCCTGCCTCGGTCAGGCTCAGCAAGGTCTGGCGGGCATCGTCGGGCGAGGAGCGGCGGCTCAGCAGGCCGCGCGCCTCGAAGCGCTTGACGATGCGGCTCAGGTAGCCAGCGTCCAGCCGCAACTCGCTGCGCAGGGTGGTGGCGGTCAGGTCCCTGCGATGGGCCAGTTCGTAGAGGATGCGCGCCTCGCTCAGCGAGAACGGGCTGTCGAGCAGGCCGTCGTCCAGCAGGCCCAGCTGGCCGGTGTAGAAGCGGCTGAAGCGGCGCACCGCTTCGATGGTCGAGGTGTCGGACATGATCATCAAGCTCCTGGTCGGAGCCGATGATCCGGCAATAGATTGCCTAAGTCAAACAATAATTTGACTTCGGCAATCAATGACCCTGCTTCAAGGAATCCAGCCAGGCCGCACTGGGCGCAACCTCGCTGGGCCGTCGCCGCGGCGCACGCACCAGCACGGTGGGGAAGCTGACCGGCAGCGTGGCCGGGTAGTCGCGGCTGAAGTGCAGGCCACGGCTCTCGTGCCGGGCCAGCGCCGAGCGCACGATCAGCTCGGCGCAGTCGACCAGATTGCGCAGCTCCAGCAGGTCGCGGGTGACGCGGAAATTGGCGTAGTAGTCGTCGATCTCGTTGCGCAGCAGGGCGATGCGGTGCAGCGCCCGCTCCAGCCGCTTGGTCGTGCGCACGATGCCGACGTAGTTCCACATCACCAGGCGCAGTTCGTCCCAGTTGTGGGCGATGACGACCTGCTCGTCGGCGTCCTCGACCTGGCTTTCATCCCAGGCCGGCAGGGCCATGGGCTCGGGGCTTGAGCGGCTCAGGATGTCATCGGCACAGGTCTGGCCGACCACCACGCATTCCAGCAGCGAATTGCTGGCCAGGCGGTTGGCGCCATGCAGACCGGTGTAGGTGGTCTCGCCCACCGCGTAAAGGCCCGGCATGTCGCTGCGGCCCTGCAAATCGGTGACGACACCGCCGCAGGTGAAATGCACGGCCGGCACCACCGGAATCGGCTGGCGGGCAATGTCTATGCCCAGCGCCAGGCAGCGGGCATGGATGGTCGGGAAGTGCTCCTTGAGGAAGGCCTCGCCCAGATGCGTGGCGTCCAGCAGTACATAGTCCAGGCCGTGCTTCTTCATCTCGAAGTCGATCGCCCGGGCGACGATGTCGCGCGGCGCCAACTCGAGTCGATCGTCGTGAGCTGCCATGAAGCGGGTGCCGTCGGGCAATTTCAGGTGGCCGCCCTCCCCCCGCATCGCCTCGGTGATCAGGAAGCTGCGCTCCTGCGGGTGGTACAGGCAGGTCGGGTGGAACTGGATGAACTCCATATTCGCCACCCGGCAGCCGGCCCGCCAGGCCATCGCGATGCCGTCGCCGGTGGAGGTGTCGGGGTTGGTGGTGTAGCGGTAGACCTTGCCGGCACCGCCAGTGGCCAAGATCACCGCGCGGGCGTCCAGCGCCTCGACGCGCTGGCGGTCGATGTCCAGCGCGTAGATGCCGTAGCAGCGCGGCTGCTCGTCGCGCTTCAGGTGGCGCGAGGTGATCAGGTCCAGCGCCATCCAGCGCTCGCGCAGCGTGATGTTGGGATGGGCCGCGGCGGCGGCCAGCAACTGGTCGTGGATGGCCTTGCCGGTGGCATCGGCCGCATGGGCGATGCGGCGCACCGCATGGCCGCCCTCGCGCGTCAGGTGCAGGCCCAGCGGCCCGGTGTCGTCCGTCGTGAACGGCACGCCCTGGGCCACCAGCCAGGCCACCGCCTGGGCGCTGCGCTCGGCGATGAAGCGTGCCGTGACCTCGTCGACCAGGCCGGCACCAGCTTCCTGCGTGTCGCGCACATGGCTGTCTATGCTGTCATCGCTGCCCAGCACGCCGACTATGCCGCCCTGCGCCCAGGCCGTGGCACCCACATTCAGCTCGCGCTTGGCCAGCACCACCACGGGCACGGTGTCGGCCAGGTGCAGGGCCGCGGTCAGACCGGCCAGGCCGGCACCTACTATGACGACGGGGGACGCATTCTCGGCAGGGGCAGCAGTCATGGAGTGCTTCGGCGCCGGGCAGGCCCGGCGGCATTGTGATCAGGGGCTTGATTCTAGGAGCCGGACTCGAACTCGCGATCGCCAGGCCGCCCCACCTCAAACCACGAGCCGCTGCCAACGGCTTTGCGCGCAGGCAGCTTCGCCTACCGCTCAGGCCCGGTTGGACCGTTGCCGCCGTCTCACTACGCCCAAGGTGAGCAAACCCATGGCCATCAAACCATAGGTGCTGGGCTCGGGCACCGGTGCCATGGCTTCCCGCGCATCTACGTCCGCAAACAGCGAAAGCACATAGGTCTTTTGTTCAGCACTTGAGTTCGTCACCGTGACTTGCACCAACTCAGACTCGGCGCGCCTGGTATAGGCCAGGTCGTGCCTGGACCAGAAGTTAACGCCAAAATTGCCATAGCGTTCGGTGACCCAATCGCCGCCATCTTGGATGCTTATCCCAGCCGAAAAACTTGCCATCGAATGAGGGGTCAGAGGATGGAGGTCGGTATCTCGTGGAGTTACCCAGTCCCCGGCGTAGGCCGTCCCGTAAGCAAAACCACTGACCCTGATGGAAAACGTCACCTCGCTGCCGGCACCCAAAATGAAGTGTTGACGGGTGCTACCCGAGCCGCGGCCGAGCTGCCCGGTCCCCACCTCCTGATTCGCAGATAGCAGTTGAGTGCCTGTGCCTGTCGTGTAGAGCTGCGAAGCGCCGTACGTGAACGCCATTTGCAGCGAAGTCTGGGGGGCAGTGCCGGATCCGGACTGCCAGTCGGAATAATTCCAATTCTGAACCCAGGCCTTGTCACCCGAACCCCACTTGAACTCCCCCACCCCGTAGTACCTGGTCGACCACTCAGGTGTCGCAATGGACGCACTCGCGTGCATGGACCAATCGGGCTGCCATGCCAGAGAAGGCACGGTGCCCGAGGCACCATCGATGGCCTTCAATGTGTACGCGAAGTTGCTGACATCAACGCTCGCCCCAGTTGAGCCGACGGCAGGCATGGTCAACGCAGACAGCATAGCTGCCACGAAATAGGTGGTACGCATTGGTTCTCCCTCTAGCGAACTTGTGCAGCTTCTCACCCGTCGGGCTCGCTGCGATTTTGATCGGCAAATCTTTTGGTTCTTCTTCTTTCGAATGCTACCGGGTATACAAACCATGGCTCTGTAAATCACCCCCTCGAACGGGGGGGCGGGATAACCAGAGAATCAACTGCCAGGCCGTACTCAGCCCAGGCAAGAAATCAGGTCGCGAAAACGGTTCGCAATCCAGCTTCTCGTGGTTGAACTCAATGCACCACGCGGCTGAACGCAAACTCCCCGTCCGCCATATCGACCGGGACCACGTCCTACGGGCCGAACTTGCCCTGCAGTATCAGCTTGGACACGGGGTTTTCGATGCGCTGCTGGATCGCCCGCTTCAGCGGCCTCGCGCCGAACTGCGGATCGAAGCCGACCTTGGCAAATTCGGCCACCGCCGGGGCGCTGACTTCCAACTTCATGTCCATCTTCTCCAACCTGGCCTCCAGCACCTTCAGCTGGATCTTGGCGATGGATTCGACTCAGAGCTCATCCCGACAGGCGCAAGACGTCAAGAATGACCGCGTCGACGCCCAACTTGCACTAGTCCTGCTCCAAGCCCGACCAGCAGCAGAATCGCCTCCGAGGGCTCTGGCACGGAACTTACCGTACCGACGATAGACACTTGACTGATGCGACTACTCGTCGGCCACTCTGGCAGGATGGGCACGGGATCTGGGCTCGGAAGAATCACCGCGCCATAAACCCGAGGGGCTCCGGGATCCTGACCTACTTCGCTCACTATCGGTCTGAACACACGGTAGGTAATGATCGACGAGGTGCTGTAGAGCGCATGGAAATTCGGTTCAAGCGTCAAGGCCATTTCAGCTATATCGATCCACCCGGAAAGGCGCTCGGGCGTCCACAATGGCAAGGCTGGACCGGTTACAAAGCAGGCGTACATCCCCCCGGCCCACAGGGGTGGACATCCGGCTCCGAGTGGAGGCCTTGGATCATCAATAGCACGTCCAAACACGCCCGTAGACGCATTAAACTCTCGTCAAACATTGACGGCGAAGTCAAAGTTCAATGGCGCTTGATGAAACATCGCGGCGTCTCGAAAGCGAACCTCAGGACGCCCGGCGGAGTTGGTCAGCCCAAGATACTCGAGATTCAATGAGCCTGACAAGGCGTAGCGGCTCAAGGTTATCGAGTACGCCCATCCCACGTCAACCCATTCTGGTGCTTCGGTGACGGTCCAACGCAGATCGGAGATCGTCTCCACCTCCACGAAGCTCGCGCGCGGGTCAATGTCATATGTGGCTGCGTGCGCGAGCATCGGAACTGCAGAGGCATACACACATACCGCGAACAGAGTCTTCTTCATGATTCTCTCAGAATCGGCTAACCGATTTTTGTAGTGAATCAAGTGAAGCAGTCAAAAGTGACACAGAGATGAACTCTTAAGCAGAACCAGATAGACAGATCGGACTCCTGGAGTTGCTGCCCGATCCGTCCATCGAGAGCTGACGCAATCGATGCTGGCTGCTCAATGCACGACCCGGCTGAACGCGAACTCCCCTTCCGCCACATCAACCGGAATCACATCCTTGGGGCCGAACTTGCCCTGCAAGATCAGCTTGGACACCGGGTTCTCGATGCGCTGCTGGATCGCCCGCTTCAGCGGCCGTGCGCCGAACGAAGGATCGAATCCGACCTTGGCCAGCTCGGCCACCGCCGCGGCGCTGACCTCCAGCTTCATGTCCATCTTCTCCAGCCTGGCTTCCAGCACCTTCAGCTGGATCTTGGCGATCGATTCGATATTGCTCTGGTCCAGCGCATGGAACACCACCGTCTCGTCGATGCGGTTCAGGAACTCCGGACGGAAGTGCTGCTTGACCTCGCCCCACACCGCCTCGCGTATCAGGGCCGGGTCTTGCCCCGCCATCTGCATGATCATGTGCGAACCGAGGTTGCTGGTCATCACGATCACGGTGTTCTTGAAGTCGACCGTGCGACCCTGGCCGTCGGTCAGGCGGCCATCGTCCAGCACCTGCAGCAGCACATTGAACACGTCCGGATGGGCCTTCTCGACCTCGTCCAGCAACAGCACGCTGTAAGGCTTGCGGCGCACAGCCTCGGTCAGGTAGCCGCCCTCGTCGTAGCCGACATAGCCTGGAGGCGCACCAATCAACCGGCTGACCGAGTGCTTCTCCATGAACTCGCTCATGTCGATGCGTATCATGTGCTCTTCGCTGTCGAACAGGAAGCCGGCCAGGGCCTTGCACAGCTCGGTCTTGCCGACGCCGGTGGGGCCCAGGAACAGAAAGCTGCCGGTCGGGCGGTTCGGGTCGGACAGGCCGGCACGTGAACGGCGGATGGCGTCGGCCACGGCCACGATGGCCTCGTCCTGGCCGACCACGCGGTCATGCAGCTTGTCTTCCATCTGCAAGAGCTTGTCGCGTTCGCCCTGCATCAGCTTGGCGACCGGAATGCCGGTGGCACGGGCCACCACCTCGGCAATCTCCTCGGCGCCGACCAGGGTACGCAGCAGCTGCGGTGCCTTGCCATCCTTGGCCTTGCCGGCCTCCTTGGCCTGCGCCTCCTTCAGGCGCTTCTCCAACTCGGGCAGCTTGCCGTATTGCAGCTCGGCGACCTTGTTGAAATCGCCCTTGCGCTTGAGTTCTTCCATCTGGAAGCGCGTGGCCTCGATCTCTTCCTTCAGATGAGCCGAGCCCTGCGCGGTGGCCTTCTCGCTCTTCCAGATCTCGTCCAGATCGGCCGCCTCGCGTTCGAGCTTCAGTATCTCTTCCTCGATCAGGCCCAGGCGGCGTTGCGAGGCCTCGTCCTTCTCGCGCTTGACGGCCTCGCGCTCGATCTTGAGCTGGATGATGCGGCGATCGAGCTTGTCCATCACCTCGGGCTTGGAGTCGATCTCGATCTTGATCTTGGCCGCGGCCTCGTCGATCAGGTCGATGGCCTTGTCGGGCAGGAAGCGGTCGGTGATGTAGCGGTGGCTGAGTTCAGCCGCGGCGACGATGGCCGGGTCGGTGATCTCGACGCCGTGGTGGACCTCGTACTTCTCCTGCAGGCCGCGCAGGATGGCAATCGTCGCCTCGACCGAGGGCTCATCGACCATCACCTTCTGGAAGCGCCGCTCCAGCGCCGCGTCCTTCTCGACGTACTTGCGGTACTCGTCCAAGGTGGTCGCGCCGATGCAATGCAACTCGCCACGCGCCAGCGCCGGCTTGAGCATATTGCCTGCGTCGATCGCGCCCTCGGCCTTGCCGGCGCCGACCATGGTGTGGATTTCGTCGATGAAGATGATGGTCTGGCCGGCGTCCTGGGCGACTTCCTTCAGCACCGATTTCAGCCGCTCCTCGAACTCGCCGCGGAACTTGGCGCCGGCCAGCAGCAGGGCCATGTCCAGCACCAGCACGCGCTTGTTCTTCAGGGTGTCGGGCACCTCGCCATTGACGATGCGCTGGGCCAGGCCTTCGACGATGGCCGTCTTGCCAACGCCGGGCTCGCCGATCAGCACCGGGTTGTTCTTGGTGCGGCGCTGCAGCACCTGGATGGCGCGGCGGATTTCGTCGTCGCGGCCAATCACCGGATCCAGCTTGCCCAGGCGGGCACGCTCGGTCAGGTCCAGCGTGTACTTCTTCAGCGCCTCGCGCTGGCCTTCCGACTCGGCGCTGTCCACCTTCTGGCCACCACGCACCGATTCGATCGCCGCTTCGAGCGATTTGCGCGTCAGCCCGTGGCCGCGAGCTATGCCGGCCAGATCGGTCTTGGCCTCGCTGAGCGCCAGCAGGAACATTTCGCTGGCGATGAACTGGTCACCGCGCTTGGAGGCTTCCTTCTCGGAGTTTTGCAGCAGGCTCAGCAGATCGCGCCCGGCCTGTACCTGCTGGTCGCTGCCCTGCACCTGGGGCAGGCCATTCAGCGCAGCGTCCAGCGAAGTCTTGAGCGCAGGCAGCTTGACGCCGGCCCGCTCCAGCAGGCTGCGCGGCCCATCGTCCTGGGCCAGCATGGCCAGCAGCACGTGCACCGGCTCGATGTACGGGTTGTCGCGGGTCACGGCCAGGCTTTGCGCCTCGCCCAGGGCTTCCTGAAAACGGGTGGTCAGTTTGTCAGCACGCATAGGTCAAATCCTCCAATGGCAGGCAGGTGGGACCATGGCCCCGGATTTCAAGGCACCTGTCGAGTGAGCCAGCGTCGGGACCGGCTTGTCTTGCGCTGGATCAAGCCGGCATAATGCAACCATGCATTGCGCCCTCCCCTTCGCCCATTGGCCCTGCGCCAGCCGGGCTTGCGGCGTGGTCGCGTGCAAATCGAAAAAGCAGCCGCTCATCTGACCGGCGCTGCTGCCGTGCTCGGATGAGCGACGGCAGCCACCACTTCCTCCCCGGCGACAGTCTTCGCGCATCCTCCCGCACGGTTTTCCAGGTCAACACCACCTGAAGGACTTTGATCGTGATCGTGCAAGACTTTTCCGGCCTCTGGATTCCCGTCGTCACCCCGTTTGCCCATGGTGAGATCGACCATGGCGCGCTGAAAGCGCTGGTGCTCAGGCTCAAGCAGGACGGCGTGCGCGGCCTGGTGGCCAGCAGCAGCACCGGCGAAGGCGGCCTGCTTGACGAGGCCGAGCAGAACGCCGCGCTGTCCACCATCGTCGAGGCGGCCGGCGGCCTGCCGGTGATCATGGGCGTTTCGGGCCCACGACCTGAACGCGTGGCGGCCCGCACGCAATGGCTGGCCGAGCGCTTCCCGCTGCACGCCTTTCTGCTGCCGCCACCCAGCTATATCCGGCCCTCACAGGCCGGGCTGCTGAGCTACTTCAGCACGGTGGCCGATGCCACGCCGCGGCCGGTGGTGCTTTACGACATCCCCTACCGCACCGGCGTGAAGATCGAGCCGACCACGCTGCTGGAGCTGGCTGCCCACCCGGCCATACAGGCGCTGAAGGACTGCGGTGGTCAGCCCTCCGCGACCGAGGCATTGATCAGCGACGGCCGTCTGGCCGTGCTGGCCGGCGAAGACCACCAGATCTTCGGCACCCTGGCTTTGGGCGGTGCCGGCGCCATCACGGCCAGCGCGCATCTGCAGACGCCGCGCTTCGTTGCCCTGGTCACGGCGCTGCAGGCCGGCGACCTGCCGCGCGCCCGTGCGCTGTGGCGCCAGCTCCGGCCCTTGATCGAGCTGTGTTTTACCGAACCGAACCCGGCGCCGATCAAGGCCATGCTGGCCGGGCAGGGCGAGATGCAGAACGAGTTGCGGCCACCGCTGCAGCCGGCCTCCGCCGAACTGCAGCAGCGCTTCGGGCACCTGCTTCAGGACATTGAGTGAGCGCCGCGCTCTGCCGGCTCGTCCGGCAGGCGCGCCGCCAGCAGCGCCCGGTTGAACGGATTGCGCTCCAGAAAACTGGGCATGAAGGCGTCCGGCACATGGGGCAGGCAGGAGGCTATCCAGGCCCTGCCCTTGGCCAGCGCCTGCCGGGCCGCGGCGTCCTCACCGGCATCACGCAGCGCCTGGAAGGCCAGCCACCAGAGTTCGGCCGGGTCCATGTCCAGCGCGCTGCTCTGCGCCGCCAAGGCCACAGCGGCACGGGCATGCCGGGCAGCTTCAGGGTGGCGGCCGAGGCGACGCAGCGCGTCGGCCTGTCGCAGGCCGGCATGCAGGCGCACCGGCGCGTTGTCAGCGGCCACCCGCGCCAGCACCCGTTCGCACCAGGCCAATGATTCTTCGGGCGGCAGCAGCGAGGCAAGCAGCAGCTCGAAACTGCATCGATCCGCGAGGTCCAGGGTGTCGGGTAGCGAGGGGTGGGCCGCCAGCAGCGCGGGCAGCACCCGTTTGCCCGCCAGGGCGTCGAGCCGGGCGACGAGCACCTGCCGCGCGGCACGATTGCCGGCGTCCGCACCGGCGGGCAGCGGCGTCATGAGCTGTCGGGCCCTGGCGATCTGGCCCAGACGCAGATGGATGCGTGCCAGCCTGTTTTCGGTGATCACCACCCAGGCCGGCGCCTCGCCCTGCCGGAACTGGGCCAGGGCCCAGGGCAGCAGATCCAGGGCCTCACGGTACCGCCCCAGGCCGAAGTAGGAGGTTGCCAGATGGACGTGGTTGGTGGCCGCCGCCAGGCCGGGCGGCTCGCCCATGCGCCGCCACAGACCCAGCATCTGCTCGCCGGTGACCAAGGCGGCTTCGCGCTCGCCCAATGCGGTCTGGCACACGGCCACATTGCAGTGCTGCTCCATCGCCTCGCTCAGGTCGCCCAGGCTCTCGGCCAGCGCCGCGGCCAGGCGCAGCGGGGCCAGCGCCTCGGTATAGCGGGCGGCGCAGAACAGCACGTAGCCATGGGCGCCATGGAAATCCAGCCGGGCGCGCACGTCGTCCAGTCGCTCGGCGGTGCCCCGCGCAGCTTCGCAGCAGAGCATCCCCTGGGCAACATCTCCGGTCAAGGTCAAGGCCATGCCGTGCCAGCCGGCGGCCACGGTTTCGAGGTCTTGGCGACCGAGCGCCTGCGCCAAGCGCAGTGCCTGGCCGGACGGTAGCAGCGCGCCCGCGCCATCGGACAGGCAAAGCCGATAGCGGCTGGCGGCCAGCAGCGCCGTCAAGCGTTGCCCGTCGTCGCCGGCCATCTGCTGCAGCGCGTCCACGCGGGCCTGCGTCGCGGCCGGGGTTTCCACGCTCATGGCCGCGCTCAGCGCAAGGTGCGCGACCCGGAAGACACCGTCCTGGGCTCCGGCCTTGCTGTAGGACTGGGCGGCCCGGTCCAGAAAATCTAGCTCCTCGACGCGGCGCGATGCCGCCAGCGCGGCCTGTGCCGCCTGCTCGAACAAGCGTGCCGCCGCAAGCCACTCACCGGCAGCGGCCCAGTGCGAGGCCACCACCGAGGGGGCAGCCGCCTGCTGCTGATGCAGCGCGGCGGCAATGGCGCGATGCAGCAGCGCCGCAATCGCTTCAGGTACCGAGCCCAGCAGCGCTTCCTGGGCCAGATCGAAGGCCAGTCCATGCTCGCCCATCAGCTGCGCCGCCTGCAGCTCCCGCAAGGGGTCGACCAGGTCGACGGGATGCAGGCGCAGCACCTCGGCCGCCAGCGCCACAGAGAACGCGGGCCCCATCAGCGCCGCGACGCGCGCCAGTTTGAGCGCCGGGGCCGATAGCGCCAGCAGCCGGGTTTCTATCATCGCCAGCAGTTGCCGGGGTTCGGACTCGGCTGGCGAACCCTCTGCCGGCAGTCGGCCGCCCCCCGCGCGCAACAGCTCCAACATGAATAGCGGCCGACCGCCGGTACGCCTCAACAGCGTGACTGCCAGCGTTTGCCGGGCCGAGGCATCAAGCTGCGGCAAGTCCAGCGCCTGCACGAAGTCCGCGATGGACGATTCGGGCAGCGGGCCCAGCGTCAACACACCCATGCGCTCAAGCGCCTGCTCGGCCACCCAGGCACGCAAGGCCATTGCAGGCTCGCCGGAGCGGACAACGAGCACGACCCAAGGCAGATTGGTCGAGGCCGGTGCCAGCCAGGCCAGCAGGCCGTCCAGTGACGCCGCATCGGCCCACTGCAGGTCATCGAGCACAAGGCTGCCCAAGCCCTGATCTGCCCAAGGCTTCAGTGCCTCGGCCAGCGCCTGCCGCAACCTCAGGACTTCCAGACGCGGCTCGGGCGAGGGTCCCAACTCGGGCAGCAGACGCGCCAGCTCGGCTCGCGCCCAGTCCGGCGGCGCTGGCAGCTGGGGCAGCAGCAAACGCAGCGCACGCGCCAGCAATGCATATGGCGTACCGGCATCGCCCGCGTAGGCCTTGACCGATTGCACCGGCCCGCAGCTGCGGGCGAAATCTTCAGCCACCCGGCTTTTGCCGATGCCGGCCTCCCCCTCCAGCAGCAGCCATTGCCCGCGGCCGCGGGCAGCGGCAAGCAAGCTCCATTCGGCCTCCCGGCCCACCAGCAGCGGGGGCCTGAGCAGGGTCACCGCCCGTGCGGCTGTTGCAGGAGCGGCCGACAGGTCGGCACTGCGTTCAATCAAGGCGGCCAACGCCTGCGTCTCATCGCCGGGGCTTGCCCCGGCCTCCCGCATCAACGCTTGCTGGCACGACCGGAAGGCCGCCAGCGCGGCGGCACGGTCGCCACGCCGGTAGTGCAGGCGCATGACACGTCGATGCGCATGCTCGCTGTCGGCATGCTCCAGGGCCAGGCCTTGCGCCCAGGGCAGTGCCTCGGCCAGACGTCCGGCTGCTTCCAGCACTTCGGCACGCGATGCCCAGGCCGTGCGTCGCTGCTGGCGCCACTTCGCGCGGGCCTCCTCGACCCACTCGCCCAGCGGGCCGCAGTCGGCATAGTCCAGGCCACCCAGCAGCAAGGCATCCTGGGCCACCACCGGGGCCGCGAGCGCCTGCGGCTGGAGGTCATGGGCAAGTCCCGGCCCCAGCCGCAGCGTTGCCTGGCCCAGCACCAGCTCGGCACTCACCGCCTGCTTGAGCCGGAACAGACGCTGCCGCAGATTCGTCTGCGCCTTTTGCGCCGGCAGGCCGGGCCACAGGCTCTCAGCCGCTTGAGCCCTAGGCATCGCACCACGCAGCACCAGCATCGCCAGCAGGGCCGCGTCGCGACGCTCCAGCAGATGGTCGGCCCGGTCAGGCGTCACGATGCGCGGCAGACCCAGCAGGCACAGCCGGTGAGCTGGCGGGACTACGGAGACTCCAGGGCTTCCAGGATCGGCGTCGGACAGCGTCACAGCGGTGCTCGCATCAGGTGTCGTCAGGGTCGGACGTTAGCACGGCGCCGCGGCTGGCGAGCTGGCCGCGTCACGCGCCAGTAACGCACCGGTCGCCATGCTTCACGCACTGTCATTGCCAACGCACCCGAACCCGCCTGCGCCTTCGACCATGCCCTTGCAGATCGCCCCCTCCCTGTTGCCCCACAACGCGCTGCTGCTGGATCTGCAGATGCATTTGCTGAGCTGCAGCGACGGTGCCCGAGCCGTGCTGGCGGCCAATACCGAGGTCCTGGGCCTGCAGCGTGGCCGTCTGGTGGCCCGAGGTCAGCGAGCCGCCCTGGCCGAACAGCTGGCGGCCGGTCAAAGCCTGGCCCTGGTGCGCACGGGTCGGCCCTCGCTCAGTCTGCTGGCTCAAATCGTCACCGACAGCCAGGATCAGCCCTTGGCGGTGCTGGCCACTCTGATCGACCCCCAGGCCCAGCGCATGGACCGCCGCTTGCTGCCGGGGCTGTTCGGGCTGACGACCACCGAAGCCCGCATCGCAGCGGCGCTGGCCGATGGTCATGGCACCCAAAGAATAGCCGGCGACCTGGGCGTGCAGCTCAACACCGTGCATGCCCATATCAAAAAACTGCTGGCCAAGACCAACACCGAGCGCCAGGTGCAGCTGGTGTCCTTGTTGTGGCGCAGCGTGGCAGTGCTGACCGACCACCCGCCGCGCCTGCCCATGAGCGACCTGCTGCCCCCCCGGGTTGCGGGGGAGCCGCTCCTCGTCGAGGCAGCTGATGCCAGTTCGGGTAATGACGAGACACCCCTCGCCGACCAGACTGAGGTCTGCTGAACGTGTCAAGAGTCCGCGGCCCGAAGAAACAGAACAACAACCAACGCCTGACCTGACCCTCAACCATTCGCTTCTCAGGGACGACAAGCCACCATGAAACAAGTCAAGTTACCCCGCATGGCTCGCCTCGCTGCCGTGTCATGGGCCGTTCTGATGCTGACCCAGCCCAGCTGGGCGCTGAACTACAGCTGGACCGCCGCTTCAGGTGACTGGGAGAATGCCGCGAACTGGTCGCTGCTCGGCGTTCCCGGCGCGGACGATAGTGCTGAGCTGGCTGCCGGCATGGCGCGCCTGTCGGGTCCGGCGAGCCTGGGCACCCTGCATATGACCGGCGGCGGAAGCCAGATCTACGGCACCGGCCATCTGAGTGTGGGCACCTTGAACCATGGGCGCGGCACGCTGGGCGGCAATTCCATGACCGGCTTTGAGGCGGGCAGCACCACGGTCACGACGACGGCATCCTTCAACGGGGCACTGACGCAATCCATCGGCACCAACCACGTGCTGACGCTGCAGGGCACGTCGAACTGGAGTGCGGGCAGCGGCAGTCTCGGAGGGTCGGGGACCGTGGTCAACGCCGCTGGCGCCACGTTCACCGACCAGGGCGCGGGCAATGCCAATGCCTACAAATCGCTGCTCGACGTGGGCGGCTCCTTCAACGGTGGCACTTTCATCAACCAGGGCAGCTTTGTCCGCAACGGCCTCGGCATCACCCGGGCCTACGGATTCCAGAACTCAGGCACGCTTCAGGTGCTTGCCGGCACGTTCGAGATGCGCGAAGCCGGCCAGCTGGCGGGCCAGACCGAGGTGGCGTCCGGTGCCACGTTGGCGTTCAACAGCAGCCACGCCGCCATCACGGGCACCATCGCCAATGCCGGCCTCTTGCGCTTCCACAGCGGCAATATCTCGTTCGCAGCCGGCGCAGGGTTCGGCGGTGCGTTTGAAGTTGTCGATGCCAGCATCAACAACCAGTCCACCAACTCCCTGCAAAACCTGGTGATGACCGGGGGCGGCAGCCAGATCTATGGCACCGGCCACCTGAGCGTGCAAACCTTGAACCACGGGCGCGGCACGCTGGGTGGCAACGCCTTGACCGGTGTTTCCGCAGGAAGCACCACCGTCACGGCGACGGCCTCGTTCAACGGCGCACAGACGCAATCCATAGGCGCCAACCATGTGCTGACCCTGCAGGGCACGTCGAACTGGACCGAAGGCAGCGGCAGCCTGGGCGGCTCGGGGACCGTGGTCAACGCCGCTGGCGCCACTTTCACCGACCAGGGCGCGGGCAATGCCAATGCCTACAAATCGATGCTCGACGTTGGCGGCTCCTACAACGGCGGCACTTTCATCAACCAGGGCAGCTTTGTCCGCAACGGCCTCGGTGTCACCCGGGTCTACGGACTCAACAATTCGGGCACCCTGCTGATCGAGGCCGGACAGATTCGAGTGAACAGCAACTTCAGCAACTCCGGCACCGTGCGCATCGCCGCCGGCGCGTCGCTCGAATCCAGCAGTACGGTGTTCAGCAACGCCGGACTGGTGCAGGGCACGGGCACCATCAAGACCTTGAGCGCGAACGACACGCTGAGCCATGCGGGCACGCTGGATCCCGGCGTCACCAACGGGCTCGGCACGCTGACGGTGGAAGGCGACCTGGCCTTCACCGACAGCGGCGTGCTGCGCATTGACCTGGGCACAAACGGCATGTCGGATCTGCTGGCGGTCACCAGCGACGTCACCTGGAACGGCGCATTGTCCGTCTGGGCCCAGCCCGGTCTGACGCTGCAGGGCGGTGAGCTCTACACCATCGCCAGCTTCGGCCAGCGTCTGGGCGCATCGGCGTTCGACAGCATCACCTGGCACGGCCTCGATGGCCAGCGCTTCACGGTGGAATACAACGCCCATGACATCACCTTGCGGGTGAGCGCCGTACCGGAGCCCGCCAACTGGGCCCTGCTGACCGGCGGTCTGGGCGTGCTCGGGCTGGCGCTGCGGCGGCGGCGCAGCTGATGCAGCAAGAGCCTCGTTGAAGCCCTGCACTCACTCATCTTCACCGAAAGACCCGTCATGAACCTGATCGCATCTTCCCCACCGAATCGCCTCGCCGCAGCCCTTGTTGTCGGGCTGCTTGCGGGCCACTGCGCCGCGGCCGGCACCGCACCGGTCACGCACTACAGCGGCCGCCATCTGAACTCGGGCGAGTATGTCTACTCCGACGAATACGCCCAGTCGAAATACGGTTACATCGTGGACTACAGCGGCGCGGCCACCGAAGGCCACTACAACGGCGCGCGCACCTGGGCCTTCGGCAATGGCGCCGGCGGCTATCTGCACAAGCTGGAGACCAGCCAGGTCTTCGCCCGCGCCGACCTGGCCAGCGGCGAGCTGAAGGCCAGCGCATCATTGGGCCTGGGCATCAACCAGCCCGGCAGCGACCCCGCCCCGGCCTTCGGCGTCAGAAGCACCACCGCCAGCGCATCGGCCACCATCGCCGACAGCCTGAGCTTTCGCAACGGCAGCAGCGGCTACCTGTGGGCCGACGGTGAGCAGTTCACGTTCCGCTTCGGTGTGGACGGCACGGTCGACATCCCGGCCGAAGTGGCCACCCCGGTGAGCAGCTCGGCCATGACCTGGGCCACCTTGAGACTGAACATCTGGCGCCCCGGTGGCCTGGAAGCCAACCACCAGCTCAGCGCCTTTGACTACAGCGCCTACGCCCAGCAGTTTGGCAACGACGCGGCCTGGACCGAGTATGTGCGGCTCAGCAACCAGGTCAATGCGCTGTCCATGACCAGCGCTGGCTGGTGCCTGGGCGAGAGCCGCACCCTGGCGGGCTTTTGCGGCGGAGTCTTCTTCCAGCAGGTCACGCTGGGCGCGACGCCGGCCGAGGTCAGCTATGCCTTTGCACCGGGGGGTGACTTCGAGTGGACCCTGGAGCTGGAAACCCGGGTGGCGATGGATCTGTCCTACGAGAACCTGACCTCCACACTGGACTTCTCGCACACCATCCATACCGGTTTCGTCGCCCCGACGAACGCGACGACCTATTCGGCCTCCGGCCTGTTCCCCGACACCTTGCCGGCGGCTGCCGTGCCCGAGCCCCAATCCTGGGCACTGATGGCCTGCGGACTGCTGGGGCTGCTGCGCGCGGCCGGCCTCAAGCAGCGACGGCCTCACTGACCTGTGGCATCTGCGTGGTCAGCAAGGCCACCACGACGATGACCACCAGCAGCGCCCCGCTGGCCAGGAATAGGGTGCTCAAAGCCAGGCTGTGCAACAGCCAGCCGGTGGCGGCCGAGGACAGCGGGGCCAGGCCCATGAAGATGAACATGAACAGGCTCATCGCCCGACCCAGCATCACCGGCGGCACGCGGCGCTGTATCCAGGTGAACACCGCTACCTGCATGAAGCCGCCGAGCAGGCCGATCAGCAGCAGCAAGGCCGCGCCCTGCCAGGTGGCAGTGATGGTGCCCATGGGCATGAACAGCAGGCCCACCAGAGCATCAACGGCCAGCAGCGTGAGACCGAGGCTGCGCAGGCGCCACTTCGGTTTGGCGCCTGCAAGGCCCATGCCCATCAGCGTGCCGGCGCCATGCGCCGCCAGCATCGTGCCCAGCGCCGCAGCGCCAAGGCCGGGCACCTGCTTGGCCAGCACCGGCAGCGCGATATGCACCGGGCCGCTGATCAGCAGGGCCACCGCCGCCCAGTAGAGCAGGCAGGTACGCAGCTGCGCATCGGCCCAGAAGGCGCGCAGCCCCTCGCCCACCGAGAAAAGCACCGAGACCTTGGTAGGTGAGGTCGCAGGTGGCGCCAGCACGCGCACCCGGGACAGGGTCCAGGCCGACAGCGCAAAGCTGAAGGCATCGAAGCCGAAGGCCAGGCCCAGACCACGCGCATCGGTCACCGCGTCGGCATGGCCGGAGCCGAACAGCGCGATCAGCAGGCCCGCCAGCAAGGGGCCGACGAACATCGTCAGCTGGCGCAGCCCCAGCATCACGCCATTGGCCGCCTGCAGATGCTCACGCGCGACCACCTGAGGCAACATCGCGGTGCCGGACGGGATGCTGAAGGCTGTGGCCAGCCCTATGCCCAGCGACAAGGCATACAACCAGGGCAGCGTCAGCGTACCGGTCAGCACCAGCAAGGCCAGCGCGCCGAGCAGCACGGTGTTGACGTACTTGGTCAGCATCATCACCCGCTTGGGCGAGTAGCGGTCGACAAAGGCGCCGCCGATCAGGATGAATAACGCGCGCGGCAGGCCCAGTATCAAGAGCACGGTGCCCAGCACACGGGTGTCGTTGCTCATCTGCAGCACCAGCCAGGGCAAGGCGATCAGGGTGAACTGGTCGCCCAGCATCGAGAGGATGCCGCCGCCCAGCATCCACGTGAAATTGCGGTCGCGGAACAGGGCGTTGCGCTGCACGCCGGTCTGTGTAGGGGTCTGGGAATTCTTCATGCCCTAACTGTGCAGCCTGACGTGGCGTGAGAGTCAAGCGCCGGTCGCCTGTTCGCCTTGCCCGCCCGCGCCCCCCGAAGCAAGGGGGGTACCACCACGTCGCCCGCCGCCGCTACCCGTTCCGGTAATGACGCCCGGCCGCCAGTTGATGACACTGGGCTTCGAGTGCTGCAACGTCCCGCAAGAGAGACGTCGCTCGAAAAGCTCCACAAGCCGCTGCGGACTTCACCCGTAGCGAACACTACCGTCTCAAAGGGAGTTTCTCAATGTTCAAAGAGTTAGTTCGATCCTGTGCGTTCGCCGCATCCACTCTGATTGGCATTGCCCATGCGGATGTGTTGGTGGTGGACACAGGCCCCGGCTACGCTTCCACCGGCGGCAGTTTTGCCGGTGGCCCAAACAACCCTTTAGGCGTGGCCTTCGGCCAGTCCCTTGCGGGAAGGTTCAATCTCACAACCACCACCAAGATCACGAGCATCCAGGGTTGGCTTGCAAATTACTCGACCGACAACGCTGAGTTGACCGTAAGCATTTTCAATACCATTGCTACGGATCCGGGGGCAAGGCTGTTCTCAAGCGCATTTTCATTAGGTCCGACAGACAACTGTTCGGGATGCCTCCCATCTTGGACAGGACCAAGCGGACTGAATTGGAACTTGGGCCCGGGCACCTATTGGGTTGTCTTCGAAGGCCTCAATGATCAGACTGGAATGGCCACATTTACAAATGGCGTTGCAAGCCCCTTGGCGTCGTACAAGTGGTTTTCCCCCTCTTTTGCTTCGTACTGGAACACTATGAACTCAACCCTTGGCTGGGGCGTGCAGATTGGAGCCGCCCAGCCAATACCGGAGCCCGCTACTCTGCCAATCCTGATCCTGGGCATTGGAGTGATTTCCGTTGTTGTCAGGCGGGCTCGCCAAGCCTAAGTTTTGAAGACCACACTGCTGTCGGCCAGCAAACAGCAGCGGCAATATCGGCCCGTTCCAATTTCATGCGGCGTGAGATGCGTGCTGGAACAACACCGAATTCGATCCGGTTGCTGGCGCTGGCAATCGGCGCATGGGTGCCGGCCCAGAAGGCCGATCTTGCGCCGATAGTCGCGCGTTCTTGTCGTTCGAGCTCTTGGGGCAGGCGAGCATAGAAATGCTGGAGGCCGACTACGCCAGCCACGCGACTACCGGCTCGCCCTGGACTGGATGAGCACGCATACGCAACGCTGCGAGCTCGTGTTCGTCATCGGCGACGCGGTGAACGATACTTCCGTGAGCGCAGCGCCGGAGCCAGGCACCTGAGCCTCGCTGCTGGTGGGCTTGGCCGCGCTGGGCGGCGGAAGGCTGGCCCGAAGCCACTGAGTGATCTGAGTCGCGACCAAAGCGAGGACAGCGATTCACGTCTTGAGGGTTGCGGCAGCCTGCATCAGAAACGCGCGTTGCGCCTCGCTCAGATTGGCCCCCAGCCGCAGCAGTGGCTCGCTCTCGTAGGCCTTCTGCAGCTTGGCGCGAAGCTGCGTGTCGCCCCGCGTGGTGCGCTCCACCAGCGCAAGCCAGCGCAGCAGCAGCGAACGGGCCTCGGCGCAGTCGGGCGCGGTCTGTGCATCGATCAGTCCCTGTACCGCAGCGGCCAGCGCCTGCCAGTCGCGCTGCGGCACGTTGCCGAGGTTGCGCAACTCGGCCTCGCTGATGTGGCGCCGCATCAGTGCCAGACGCAGTTGCACAGCGCGGTCGATGAAGCTGACCATGCCCAGATTGGGGCCGGCGCCGGCATGCAGTCCTGCTTCAGCGAAATACATCTTGCCCCAGCGCTCCATCAGATCGAAATCGCCGCGCATCCAGTCGTGCATCAGATTCATCCAGCGCTGGGCCAGCGGCTGCACCAGCGGATCATCCGAGCCCACGCCGGTGGCCATCAGCGCATGGACATCGGCCACCAGCTGCTGCCAGTCGGCCTCCACCACCGGCCAGTTGCCGAAGATCAGCTTCATCTCGGCCGGGGTGAAATAGCTGTCGCACGTGGTCATCAGCTGCAGGCTGGACAGCCAGTCGTCCAGCTCGGGCTCGCGGCCAGAGGCGAACTTGGCCTGCAGCAACTCCAGCCGCTGGCGCAGCGCGTTGGCCTGCCTGATCTGATCCTGCAGCGCGGTCAGCTGACGCTCGACGATCAGCGGCAGGTCAGCCCCGCCGCTGTCCAGCAGCCGACCGATCTCCTCCAGCGGCAGACCCAGGCCACGCAGTGCCTGGATACCGTGCAGGCGGGCGATGTCGCCCTGGTTGTACAGGCGGTAGTCGCTGTCGGAGCGAGACGACGGGCGCAGCAGGCCGATGTTGTCGTAGTGGTGCAGCGTGCGCACCGTCAGGCCGGCACGCTTGGCGAGTTCGCCGACCTTGAGCAGCATGGTTCTGGCTCAGTCCAGCCAGAGCTGCATCAGCTTCAGGCCAAGGCCGGCCGCGGCCAGTGCACCCAGCACATGGGCGGCGGCATGCGCCAGCGCCATGCCAAAGGAACCTCGTTGCAGCAGCGCCAGCGACTCCCCGGAAAAGGCCGAGAAGGTCGTCAGCCCGCCCAGAAAGCCGGTCACCAGCAGCAGGCGCAGCATCTCGTCCGGCGTGCGGCCGAACCACTCCAGCGCCATGCCGATCAAGAGGCCACCGACCAGATTGACCAGCAGCGTACCCAGCGGAAATCCGCCCCAGCTGGCGTTGAGCCACAGACCCGCGGCCCAGCGGGCCAGCGCGCCGGCGGCGGCGCCCAGCGCCACCATCGATGCCTGCGCCAACAGAGCACTCACGCGTCTGCGGCAGCGTTGCCGGCCTGTATGCCCCAGCGGGCCAGCGCCGCGTCATCGACACTGCGCGCATCGACCCAGCGCGCACCTCCGGGCGTGGTCTCCTTCTTCCAGAACGGCGCCTGGGTCTTCAGATAGTCCATCAGGAATTCGCAGGCCTGGAAGGCCTGGCCGCGGTGCCTGGACGTGACCGCCACCAGCACGATCTGCTCCAGCGGCTGCAGCACGCCGACGCGATGGATGACACGGGCGCCGAGGATGTCGAAGCGCTTGTGCGCCTCGTCAACCATGGCCTCTATCGCCCGCTCGGTCATGCCCGGGTAATGCTCCAGCTCCATCAGGCTGATGGCCTGATCCTGGCCCCGATCGCGCACCGTGCCGACGAAATTGACGATGGCGCCGACGCCCCCGTTGCCCGCATGCAGCGCGGCCACTTCGGCCGACAAGTCGAAGTCTTCGGTCTGGATAGCGACGGACACGATCAGCCTCCGGTCACCGGCGGGAAGAAAGCGACCTCGGCGCCATCGGGAATCGGCGCCGATTCGTCGCACAGGGTCTGGTTCAGCGCCGCGCGCAGCGCCCGGCCGCGGGCCAGTGCACCGGCGTGCGGCTCACCACGGGCGATCAACTGATCACGCAGCGCACCGACGGTGCTGCCGACCTCGATCTCGACCGTCTCGGTGGAACCCAGGGCCTCGCGCAAGGAGGCGAAATAGCGCAGATGAATCTTCATCGTCATGACATCAGCCCCGCCATCGGCAGAAAGTGCACGGCGTCTCCGCAGGCTATTCGCTGCCCGGCCGGGAGGTCCAGAAGGCCATCGGCCCAGACGGCCGAGGTCAGCACACCCGAGCTCTGGTTAGGGAACAGGTCCAGCCCACCCTGGGCGTTCAGCCGCACGCGCAGGAACTCGCGGCGGCGATCGGGCCTGGGCCAGTCGAAATCGGCGCGCAGGGTCAGCGCCTGGGGAGTCAGCGCCGTGGCGCCCTGCAGCCGCAGAATCACCGGCCGCACTAGCAGCATGAAGGTCACGAAGCTGGACACCGGGTTGCCCGGCAGGCCGATGAACCAGGCGCTGCCCGATCCTTCAGCGCGGCCCACTGAGCCGAAGGCCAGCGGCTTGCCCGGCTTGATGGCGATCTGCCACAGGTCCAGCCGGCCCTCGGCCTGCACGGCCGGGCGCAGATGGTCTTCCTCACCAACCGACACGCCACCCGAGGTGATGATCAGGTCGTTGCCGGCAGCGGCCTCGCGCAGTGCGGCGCGGGTGGCGTCCAGCCGGTCGGGGACGATGCCCAGATCGGTGATCTCGCAGCCCAGCGCCTGAAGCAGGCCACGCAGCGTGAAGCGGTTGGAGTTGTAGATGGCGCCGGGCTTCAGCACCTCGCCGGGCATGGCCAGCTCGTCGCCGGTGGAGAACAGCGCGACGCGTGGGCGGCGGGCGACCTGCAGCGTGGCGGCGCCGACCGTAGCGGCCAGACCCAGCGCAGCCGGGTCCAGCCGTTGGCCGGCATGGAGCACGATGGCGCCCTGCTCCACATCCTCGCCGCGGCGGCGTATCCATTGGCCGGCCTGCGGCACTTCGTTGACACGAACCGCGCCCAGGCCCTCGCCCGGAATGCCTTCGCACAACTCCTGCATCACCACCGCGTCGGCGCCGAGCGGAACCTGCGCGCCAGTGAAGATGCGGGCGGCCGTGCCCGGCTGTAGCACGGCGCCGACCACACCGGCCGGCACACGCTGCGCGACCGGCAACACCGTGCCGGCGGCGGGTACATCGGCGGCGCGCATGGCATAACCATCCATGGACGTGTTGTCGGCCGGCGGCGCATCAATGGTGGAGACCACATCCTGCGCCAGCACGCGGCCCAGCGCGTCGAAGGTCAAAACGGTCTCGACCTCGCCCAATGGAGCAACGGCCGCCAGCAGCCGCGCCAGCGCCTCATCGAGACTTTGCAGTGCAGGACGCTTTTCAGGCGTCGGAGGACTCGTCGGCATAGGGGCTGTGGTAGTCATATCGAGCCGCATCTTGCATCAAGAACTGCAGCAATGCGGCCGAGTCGCCCATTGTGAACACTGGCAGGCCGGTGGCCACCGGCAGAGCCTCCGGCGTGTCGGTCACGACGGCGACGACGTAGGGATCATCGGGATACAGCACTGGGCCACCCACCGCGCTGCGCCAGATTTCCAGCTTCAACAACGAGGCATGCTTGAAGCCCTCGACCAGGGCCCAGTTGCGAGCCTCGCCGTTGTCCGCCAACTCGGCCAGCAACTGATCGACGTTGAGATCCACCGGCGCTTCGAACTCGCGCACCAGGGCCAGGCGCTGGCCGTTGGCGATCACCACCTCGAAGGCACCGGCCTCGCGGTGGCGGAACGAGTCCTTGCCCGGATGATCGATATCGAAACGCTTGTGCGCATGCTTGACGACCGAGACACGCTGGCCGGCCTCGCGCAGGGCCTTGATCAGACCCTCGGCGACGGTGGTCTTGCCCGAGCCCGAGGCGCCGCAGAGGCCGAGGACCTTCATGGGCGCTCAGACATGTTCGACCACATAGCGTTTGACAGCATCCACGTCCGAGGCCATCACCGT
Organism: Burkholderiaceae bacterium; assembly: GCA_018780645.1. Classification (GTDB taxonomy): domain Bacteria; phylum Pseudomonadota; class Gammaproteobacteria; order Burkholderiales; family Burkholderiaceae_C; genus Paucibacter. Next base: position 97,635 of record JADMJJ010000040.1, on the reverse strand, counting down.
GACGCGACGAGGCCGCGATTCCAGATCGGCCAGCGCGGCCGGCCGCGGCGGCTCGACGCCCAGCGCCTCGCGTATCGTCTCGGCGAACTTGGCCGGCAAGGCGGTCTCGAGCACGATCATCGTCGTGCCTGGTTGCAGATGCTCGCGGGCCACCTTCAGGCCGTCGGCCGTGTGGGTATCCACCATCACGCCGGTCTTCTCGAAAGTCGCGCGTATCGTCGCCAGCCGGTCGGCATGGCGGCTGCTGCCCGAGACAAAGCCGAAGCCGGCGATGCGCGCGAACTCCTCGGCCGTGACATGGAAAGCGCCGCTGGCATTCAGCGCGTCCTTGAAGCAGGCCTTGGTGCGCGCGCCGTCGCGGCCCAGCAGATCGAACACAAAGCGCTCGAAGTTCGAGGCCTTGGAAATGTCCATCGACGGGCTTGACGTCTCATGCGTCTCGGCGCTGCCGCGCACGCGGTAGCTGCCGGTGCGGAAGAACTCGTCCAGCACATCGTTCTCGTTGGTGGCCACCACCAAGTGCTTGATCGGCAGGCCCATGCTGCGCGCCACATGGCCGGCGCAGACATTGCCGAAATTGCCCGAGGGCACGGTGAAGCTGACCTTCTCCTCGTTCGACTTCGTCGCCTGGATGTAGCCGGCGAAGTAATAGACCACCTGGGCCAGCAGCCGCGCCCAGTTGATCGAGTTGACGGTGCCAATACGGTACTTGCGCTTGAAGTCCAGGTCGTTGGACACGGCCTTGACGATGTCCTGGCAATCGTCAAACACGCCTTCGATGGCGATGTTGTGGATGTTGGCATCGGGCAGGCTGAACATCTGCGCCTGCTGGAAGGCGCTCATGCGGCCGTTGGGGCTGAGCATGAAGACATTGACGCCGCGCTTGCCACGCATCGCGTACTCGGCTGCGCTGCCGGTGTCGCCCGAGGTCGCGCCGAGGATGTTCAGCTGCTCGCCGCGCCGGCCCAGCTCGTACTCGAACAGCGCACCCAGCAGCTGCATCGCCATGTCCTTGAAGGCCAGCGTCGGGCCGTTGGACAGGGCTTGCAGCACCAGGCCGGGCTCCAGCGGCTTCAGCGGCGTGATCTGGTCGGTGCCGAACACGTCCTTGGTGTAGACCTTGGCGGTGATCGCACGCAGGTCGGCCGCCGGGATGTCGCTGATGTAAAGCGACAGGATCTCGAAGGCCAGCTCGGCGTAGCTGAGACCACGCCACTTCGTCAAGGTCGCATCGTCGATCTGCGGGTAGTGCGTGGGCAGATACAGCCCGCCATCGGGCGCCAGGCCTTCGAGCAGGATGTCGCAGAAGCTGCGTTCGGTCTGATCGCCGCGGGTGGAGATGTACTTCACGCCAACTCCTCCTTGCGGATTCTGACGATGGGGGCGAGGACCGTGGGCAGTGCCTGCATCTGCGCCAGCGCCTTGTTCATACTGCCTTCCAAGGTGTCATGGGTCAGGATGATCAGATCGGTCTGTCGCTCGCCCTCGGCCGATTCGCGCTGCAGCACGGCGTCGATCGAGATGTCGTGTTCGGCCAGGATGCCGGTGATGCGGCTCAGCACGCCGGCCTCGTCGGCCACCGTCAGGCGCAGGTAGAACGAGGTGATGACCTGGTCCATCGCCAGGATGGGCGCGTCGCTCATCGCATCGGGCTGGAAGGCCAGGTGCGGCACGCGGTGGTCGGGATCGGCGGTATGCAGGCGGGTGATGTCCACCAGATCGGCGACGACGGCCGAGGCGGTGGGCTCGGAGCCGGCGCCCTTGCCGTAATACAGCGTGGTGCCCACCGCGTCGGCCTGCACGACGACGGCGTTCATCGCGCCCTCGACATTGGCGATCAGGCGCTTGGCCGGGATCAAGGTCGGGTGCACGCGCAGCTCGATCCCGCCCGTCGCAACATCGTCGCGGCGGCGCGTGATGCCCAGCAGCTTGATGCGGTAGCCCAGCTGCTCGGCATACCTGATGTCGGTGGCCTGCAGCTTGGTGATGCCCTCGATGTGGGCACGATCGAACTGCACCGGCGTGCCGAAGGCGATGGCGCTCATGATGGTCAGCTTGTGCGCGGCATCGATGCCTTCGATGTCGAAGGTCGGGTCGGTCTCGGCATAGCCCAGGCGCTGCGCCTCCTTCAGCACCACACCGAAGTCAAGTCCCTTGGCGCGCATCTCGCTGAGGATGAAATTGGTCGTGCCGTTGATGATGCCGGCGATCCATTCGATGCGGTTGGCCGTCAGGCCCTCGCGCAGCGCCTTGATGATGGGGATGCCACCGGCCACGGCGGCCTCGAAGGCGACCATCACGCCCTTGTCGCGAGCCGCGGCGAAGATCTCGGTGCCATGCACGGCCAACAGGGCCTTGTTGGCGGTGACCACGTGCTTGCCAGCGGCAATCGCCTTCAGCACCAGGTCCTTGGCCAGCGTCGTGCCGCCGATCAGCTCGACGACGATGTCCACATCGGGGTGGGTGGCCACGGCCTCCAGCTGGCTGCTGTAGTCGGCCGCGATGCCCAGCGTGCTGCGGGCCTTGTCCAGATTGCGCGCACCCACATGGGTGACCTGAATGCCGCGGCCGGCACGGCGCATGATTTCGTTCTGGTTGCGTTCCAGCACCTTGGCCACGCCCGTGGCGACGACACCGGCCCCGATCAGGCCCACTTGGATTGGTTTCATGTCAGCTTTTGCGCCACCGGGCGCCCTGCAAGTTGCGATCAGAAGGAATGCGCCGAGTGGCGCTTGCGGTAATGCTCGAGGAAGCGGGCGATGCGGCCCACCGCCTCGGCCAGATCATCGGTGTTGGGCAGGAAGACCAGGCGGAAGTGGTCCGGCTGCAGCCAGTTGAAGCCGGTGCCCTGCACGATCAGCACCTTCTCCTCGGCCAGCAGGTCATAGGCGAACTGCTGGTCGTTGGCGATCGGGTACATCTTCGGGTCCAGCCGCGGGAACATATAGAGCGCCGCCTTGGGCTTGACCACCGACACGCCCGGAATCTGCGACAACAGATCGTAAGCCTGGTCGCGCTGGCGAGCCAGCCGGCCGCCGGGCGCAACCAGATCCTTGATGCTTTGATAGCCGCCCAGTGCGGTCTGAATCGCCAGCTGGCCCGGCGTGTTGGCGCACAGGCGCATCGAGGCCAGCATGTTCAGGCCCTCGATGTAGTCACGGGCATGGCGCTTCTCGCCCGACACCACCATCCAGCCGGCGCGGTAGCCGCAGGAGCGGTAGTTCTTCGACAGGCCGTTGAAGGTCACGCACAGCACATCGTCGGCCAGCGAGGCGATGCTGGTGTGGGTGTGCCCGTCGTACAGCGTCTTGTCGTAGATTTCGTCGGCGAAGATGATCAGCTGGTGCTGGCGCGCCACTTCGATGATCTCCAGCAGCACGCTGTCCGGATAGAGCGCGCCGGTCGGGTTGTTCGGGTTGATGACGACGATGGCTTTTGTGCGCTCGGTGATCTTGGACTTGATGTCGGCGATGTCGGGCATCCAGTCGCTCTGCTCGTCGCACAGATAGTGCACCGGCGTGCCACCCGACAGCGCCACGGCGGCGGTGTACAGCGGATAGTCGGGCGCGGGCAGCAGCACCTCGTCGCCATTGTTGAGCAGTGCATTGATGCTCATCACGATCAGCTCGGAGGCACCATTGCCCAGATACACATCATCGACGGTGACGCCGGCAATATGCTTTTCCTGGCAGTAGTGCACTACCGACTTGCGCGGTGCGAACAGGCCCTTGGAGTCGGTGTAGCCGGCCGCATGGGGCAGATTGCGGATCATGTCCTGCACGATCTCGTCGGGCGGTTCCAGGCCGAAGGCGGCGATATTGCCGATGTTCAGCTTGATGATCTTGTGGCCCTCGTCCTCCATCTGCCGCGCCTTGTCCAGCACGGGGCCGCGGATGTCATAGCAGACGCTGGCCAGCTTGTCGGACTTGGAAACGGTCTTCATCGCGGGTTTCAAGACGGGGACTCCTGACTGTCTCTCTGAGGAATAGGGGTCTTGCCATGCACCAGTTTGCTGCACCGCAAAAGATACAATTTAATCACAGCGCCTTGCTGCCAAGGAATAACAGGCCACGGATGAAGTTTCAACTCGACGAACCGATGGGCGGCAACAGCATCTCGCGCCATGATGCCAGCCAGGTCTGGGTCAATGGCCGGCCACACGGCCGCAGCCTGCTGGTGCCCTGGCAGGGCGAGGTGCAGGAGTGGACGGTGAGCCGCTTTTCCGACCTGCAGGCCGCCCACTTCGAGCAGATCCTTGCGCTGAAGCCGGAACTGGTGATTTTCGGCAGCGGCGCCAAGATCCGCTTTGCCACTGCGGCCCTGTACCGAAGCCTGATCGATGCCCGCATCGGCATGGAAACGATGGATCTGGCGGCCGCCTGCCGCACCTACAACGTGCTGGCCAGCGAGGGCCGCGCGGTGCTGGCTGCACTGCTGATCGAGGCGTGACCGAAGTCCCGGCGGCCGCCAACTTGCGACATCTGTCACGACTCGGCCGGAACGGCCCGATCAGACGGTATAATTGCAGGCTATGCCCACCCTGGGCACATACCTCTGTGCAGAACGCCTCATGACGCCAGCGCTCAATAAAACCCTCCCGGAACTTGAAGCACTCGCCACCGGCGGTGTGAAGTTCACGCCGCAGACCTATGCCGGTCAAGCCGTCGTGCTCTACTTCTACCCCAAAGACAATACGCCCGGTTGTACAACCGAAGCAATGCAGTTCCGTGACCGTCACAAGGATTTTGTGAAGGCCGGAGCCGTGGTGCTGGGCGTGTCTCGCGACAATATGGCTTCACACGACAAGTTCAAGCAAAACCTTGAACTGCCGTTCGAACTGATCGCCGACACGGAAGAAAAGCTGTGCCATATGTTCGGCGTGGTCAAGAACAAGATCATGTACGGCAAGAAGGTCAAGGGCATCGAGCGCTCGACCTTCCTGATCGACGGTGCCGGCGTGCTGCGTGCCGAATGGCGCGGCATCAAGGTGGCCGGCCATGTGGACGAGGTCCTCAAGGCCGTCAAGGCGCTGAAAAAAGCCGTCTGATCTGCTCGCCTTGATTGTGACAAAAGCCGACCTCGTGTCGGCTTTTGTCGTATTTGCGCTGCGTTGCGTGGCGGGAGTGTCACATCGAGTTGTGCATAATGATTCCATGCCCGTGACGCGAACCACGCCCCTGCGTGAACCACGAACTTCCCTGAAGCCGTACAGCCGACTGTGCGGCTTTTTGCTTTTTTGGCCCTCATAGCCTGTTTGAAGACGCCCACATGCCTCTGCCCAAGCCACCCGCAAAACGAGCCAGCCTCCTCTCCGCCGCCGACTTTGAAGCCACGGCCACCGCAGCCCGAAAAAGCCCCAGCGCCGCCCGCCCGCGCCCGGCAGCTGCGCCGGCACGTGAAACCCGCGTCACCGCTGCGGCCGTGGCGGTAGCCCCTCCCGCTCCTCAAGCCAAGGCCAAGGCACCGGTCGCCCTACCGCCCGCGCCCAGCAGCCCTGCCCCATTGATACTGCCGGCCCACAACGGCGCGGCCAACCGCAAGTCGCCCGAGCCGCGCACCCGCAAGCCGCGCGGCACCGGTCCGGCCAAGCTGTTCGTGCTCGACACCAATGTCTTGATGCACGACCCGATGTCGCTGTTCCGCTTTGAGGAACATGACATCTATCTGCCGATGATCACGCTGGAAGAGCTGGACGGTCACAAGAAGGGCATGACCGAGGTCTCGCGCAATGTGCGCCAGGTCAGCCGAGAGCTGGACGCGCTGGCCGCCAGCCTGCCCAGCGGCAGCAAGAACACGGCCGAAGACATGGCGGAAGGCCTGTCCCTGGCCCACACCGGCCACCGCGAGGCCGGCGGCAAGCTGTTCTTCCAGACCGGCCTGATGGAGACGGTGCTGCCCGCCGGCCTGCCCCAGGGCAAGGCCGACAACCAGATCCTGGCCGTGGTGCAGGCCTTGCGCAAGCAGCAGCCCAAGCGCGAGGTGGTGCTGGTGTCCAAGGACATCAATATGCGCATCAAGGCCCGCGCGCTGGGCCTGCCCGCCGAAGACTATTTCAATGACAAGACGCTGGAAGACGGCGATCTGCTCTACACCGGCGTGCTGCCCCTGCCCGCCGATTTCTGGGAGCACCATGGCAAGACCATGGAGAGCTGGCAGCAGGCCGGCCTGACCTATTACCGCATCAGCGGGCCCATGGTGCCGGCGCTGATGGTCAACCAGTTCGTCTATCTGGAAGCCCCCGGCGCCACGTCGCTGTATGCCAAGGTGACCGAGATCACCGGCAAGCACGCCGTGCTGCGCACCTTGAAGGACTACAGCCATCAGAAGAATGCCGTCTGGGGCGTGGCCGCGCGCAATCGCGAACAGAACTTCGCGCTGAACCTGCTGATGGATCCGGACTGCGACTTCATCACGCTGACCGGCACGGCCGGCACCGGCAAGACCCTGATGACCTTGGCCTCGGCCCTGTCGCAGGTGCTCGATGACCGCCGCTACACCGAGATCATCGTCACTCGCGTGACCGTGCCGGTCGGTGAGGACATCGGCTTCCTGCCCGGCACCGAGGAAGAAAAGATGAGCCCCTGGATGGGCGCGCTGGACGACAACCTCGAAGTGCTGGCCCGAGGCGACAGCGGCGCCGGCGAATGGGGGCGCGCCGCAACCAATGACCTGGTGCGCAGCAAGATCAAGATCAAGAGCCTGAACTTCATGCGCGGCCGCACCTTCCTGAACAAGTTCGTCATCATCGACGAGGCGCAAAACCTGACCCCCAAGCAGATGAAGACCCTGATCACCCGTGCCGGCCCTGGCACCAAGATCATCTGCCTGGGCAATCTGGCGCAGATCGACACACCCTATCTGACCGAGGGCAGCTCCGGCCTGACCTATGCGGTGGACCGTTTCAAGGGCTGGGCCCATGGCGGGCATGTGACCTTGGCGCGTGGCGAGCGTTCGCGACTGGCGGACTTCGCGTCTGACGTTCTCTAAGACTTGCGGGTTGGACCTGTCGGGTACCCCCGGCAGCTCCGACCCCAACCGTCTGTAGCTGTTTATCTCTTTATGACTCTTTATGTGTCCGACCTGGACGGCACCTTGCTTGACAGGTCCGGCAGGCTTTCCGACCGCACCCGCGCGGGCCTGACCCGCCTGCTCGACGAAGGCCTGCTGTTCACCGTCGCCAGCGCGCGCCATGTTTCGTCGATCCGACATCTGCTCGGCGATCTGCCTTTGCGGCTGCCGGTGATCTCGACCAACGGCGCCTGCATCAGCGAGCTGGCGACCTGCAAGCATGAGCTGGTCCATGCGATGGAGCCGGCGCTGGCACAGGAGGTGTTCGCGTTGATCGTCCGGTTGGGCCTGACGCCCTTCTTCGCGACTCATGGACCGCGCGGTGACCACCTGTTCCATATCGAGGCTCAGAACCATGGCCAGCAGCGCTTCATCGAGGAGCGCATTGCCAATCGCGACCCGCGGCTGTGTCGTACCGAGCGTCTGCAGGACGAGCTGATCGATCCTGCCGTGACCTTTGTGGTCGTCGATCGCGAGGGGCCGCTGCAGGCGCTGGAGGCCGAGATCGAGGCCCGGTTCGGCGCGCGCGTCGAATGCCATCTGGCCGATGACCTCTACCTGCCGGGCTGGTTCTGGCTCACCGTGCATGACCGTCGCGCCACCAAGGATCAGGCGATCAAGACGCTGGCCGAACGCTATGGCCTGCATGAGCGCGAGATCGTCGTGTTCGGCGACCAGATCAACGATGTCGGCATGATGCGCGCCGCCCACCGCGGCATTGCCATGGCCAACGCCATCGACGAGCTGAAGCGCCATGCGCACCAGGTCATTGGCCACCACGACGAAGACAGCGTGCTTCGCTTCATCGAGGCGGACTGGCTGCGCTCTCAAGCCGACTGAGGGCTACTCCTGCCCCATCGTGTCCTGCGCGTCGCTGGCCCCCTCGTGGTGGCGCAGCTGGTAGAAGATGAACGAAGCCAGTGCCGCCATGCTGCCGATGGCCAGATAGGTGGCGTGAAAGGCTGGCACCAGATCTACGCTGGAGCCAAGGCCCGAGTGCACATTGCCGACGCCCGAGAACAGCAGCAGCAGGGTACTGGAGGTCGCCACGCCCAGGCTCATCGACAGCTGCATCACCACCGACAGCAGGCTGTTGCCGCTGCTGGCCGTGGCGGCGTCCAGATCCCCAAGCGTGAGCGTGTTCATCGCCGTGAACTGCATGCTGTTGATCATGCCGAACAGGCCCAGGTGCAGGGCCAGCCACAGATGGGTGGTGTGGCGGTCCACCAGCGCGAAGCTGGCGATCATCGCACCCAGGGCCAGCGTGTTGGCGACCAGCACCCGCCGGTAGCCCAGGCGCTTGATCAGCTTGATGGCCACCGTCTTGGTCAGCATGGCGCCCATCACCGTGGGCACCATGGACAGGCCGGCCGCGCTGGGCGAGAAGCCCAGGCCCAGCTGCAGAAACATCGGCATCAGGAACGGCGTGGCGCCACTGCCCAGGCGCGCGAACACATTGCCGATGATGCCGATGCGGTAGGTCGGTATCGTGAACAGCGTCATGCTGAACAGCGGCTCGGGCGCGCGCGCGGCGTGCAGCCAGTAGGCCATCATGCAGGCCGCTCCGGCCACCAGGAGCACCATGGCCACGGCGGAGCCGACAACCTGCTCGCCAAAACCCTGCAGCGCCACCGACAGCAGCATCAGCCCAAGGCTGAACAGCAAATAGCCGCCCCAATCGAACGGCGCCGCCCGCTGGCTCTTCAGCTGCGGCATGAAGCGCAGGCTGGCCAGCACGCCGGCCACACCGACCGGCAGATTGATCAGGAAGATCCAGTGCCAGCTGACGTACTCGACCAGCAGGCCGCCCAGCGCCGGGCCGATCAGCGGACCGACCAGCCCGGGAATGGCGATGAAGGTCATCACCGGCAGGAACTCTTCGCGCGGAAAGGCGCGCAGCACGGTCAGCCGCCCGACCGGCACCAACAGGGCCCCGCCCACCCCCTGCAGCACCCGCGCGGCAACCAGCATGTTCAGCGAGCTGCTCAGCGCGCAGGCCAGCGAACCGGCGCTGAACAGGCCGATCGCCCACAGGAACAGGGTGCGAGTGCCGAAGCGGTCGGCCAGCCAGCCGGAGGCCGGTATCAGCAGCGCCACCGTCAGCATATAGGCCACCACGGCCGACTGCATGCGCAGCGGGTTCTCGCCCAGGTCACGCGCCATGCCGGGCAAGGCGGTGTTCAGAATCGTCGTGTCCAGCGTCTGCATGAAGAACGCCAGCGCCACGACCCAGGGCAGGAAGCGCCGTGCTGCGGGGGTCAGCACGGGGCGCGAAGAGAGATCGCTCATGCCCGAAGTATCGACGACTCGGGGCAAGGAAACCCCGCCCGCCCTACTTCTTCAGGTAGTCGTAAAACGCCTTGGAGTTGGACTCGCGCTTCAGGAACTCGCTCACCAGCTCGGGCGCCGGGCGCTGACCGCCATTGCCCAGCACCACGTTGCGGTAGCGCTGGCCGACGGCCGTGCCCAGCTTGTCCGCCTTGAACTCGGTGCGCAGATCCATCGCCACCACCAGGCTCCACAGATAGCCGTAATAGCCGGCGCCGTAGTGGCTGGCGATATGGCCAAAACCGGCCGGGAACCGCGTGCCCGGCACATAGCCCAGCGGCGTGGCGCCCTCCATCTTGGTCCACAGCGCCATCGGGTCACTCACCTGCGCGCCATGCAGGGCCAGGTCATAACTGGCAAACAGATGCTGGCGGCTGTACAGCGAACCCTTGCCGAAGTTCTTCGCGGCTACCGCCTTGTCGACCAGCTCGTCCGGCACCGGCTTGCAGGCCGGGCAGACCTCGGCCATCAGGCGCAGCACCTTCTTGTCATAGACCCAGTCCTCCAGCATCTGCGAGGGCGCTTCGACGAAGTCATGCATCACCGCTGTGCCGCCCTGTGCCGCATAGCGGGTGTTCGACAGATTGTTGTGCACCGCATGGCCCAGCTCGTGCAGCAGCGTCTCGACCTCGTCCAGGGTCAGGCCCTTGCGGTCGAAGTTGACGACCAGGGCCGCCGTGGGCGTGCGGCCCAGGCGGGTGCTGCTGGAGCGAAGCGGCCAGACGGCCGCATGGTTGTACTTGCCATCGCGCGGATAGAGGTCCACATACATCGTCGCCAGGGCCTTGCCGCTCGTGGCATCGCTGACGACAAAGGCCTGGGCTTCGGGATGCCACAGTTCGGCCTTCACGGGCGTGTACTTGACGCCCATCATCTTCTCGATGATGCGCATCGCGAACAGCAGGCTCTCCTGTGGCGGGAAGTATTGACGGAAGGCCTCCTGATCGACGCTGTAGCGCTGCAGGCGCACGCGCTCGGCATAGAAGGTGGCATCCCAGCGCTCGACCTTGGCTGCCTCGGGTGCCAGACCCAGGTGCTGGGCCTTGGCCGCGCGCAGATCGACCAGATCGCTGCGCTCGCCCTCGGTCACCGCGGTCTTGACCTCGTCCAGGAACTTCCAGGCGGTCTTGCCGTCCTTGGCCATGCGGCGGCGCAGATTGAAGTCCACGTAGTTGTCGAAGCCGAACAGCTTGGCGTACTCGTTGCGCAGCGTGGTGATCTCGGACAGCAGCTTCAGGTTGGGCTCGCCGCCCTCGTTCATCTTGGCCCGCCACATGCGCTCGCGGGTGGCGCCGTTCTCGGCGCTTTGCAGCACGGGGATGTAGCTCGGGTAGTCCAGGCCCAGCAGGATCTTGCCGGCGGCGTCGCGCTTGGCGTTCTTCCACACCGACTCGGGCACGCCCTTCAGTTCGGCCTCGTCGAACGCAACCTGCGTGCCGGCGTCACGGATGTTCTTCTCGAAGGCCTGGCTCAGTTCGTTGAGCTTGTCCAGGATCTGCTTGGCACGGGTGCGCTTGGCGCCCGCCAGAGCCACGCCGCTATCCTCGAACTGACCCAGGCTGACACGCACCAGCTCGCGGTCGATCGCATCGACCGTCGGTGCCTTCTTCAGACTGCGGTAGACCTTCTCGTTCTGACCCAGGGCCGAACTGAACTCGGCCCAGCGCTGCGAGCAGGCCTGGGCGGCGTCACGCACCGCCTTGTCGGGGTGCACATTGAGCACGAACTCGATCGGGTACTGCACGTCTTCCTGGTAGGCATACAGATCATCCAGGGCGGCCAGCCAGCCCTTGTCGACGGCCCGCTTCTCCAGCGTCTTGACCCGCTCGCCCGCGCCCTTCAGGCCCGAGTCGCAGGCGGCCTTGATCTCGGCATCGCTCAAGAACCGCGGAAAGGCCGGGCCGGGCAGCGAAGCCGGGGTCTGGGCATGGATGGCGCTGGCTTGCAGCAGGAGCGCACAGGCGCCGGCGATCAGGGGTCTCTTCATGGGGTCTCCGTCGGATGCGTCGCAGGTCGCGGCGCGCGCGCGGATTGTGCCCTGCCCGGCCCTGGACACGAGGCGGATGCGACGAACGCAGCATCCGATGGGATGAACTGCAAACAGCCCCCCGAAGAAACCCCTAGAGCAGGTCGCGGATCTGCTGCAGCGCGGCCGGATCTTCCATCGTCGTCAGATCGCCCGGGTCGCGCTGCTCGCAGACGGCCTGGATGGCGCGGCGCAGCAGCTTGCCCGAGCGGGTCTTGGGCAGCACGCTGACAAAGCGCACGCGCGCCGGCCGCGCCACTGCGCCCAGCGACTCGTCGACACGCTTCATGATCTCGCCCTCCAGCTTCAGCGCCAAGGTGGCATCGGTCAGCGCAGCGGTGTCCTTCAACACGGCAAAGGCGATGGCGACCTGGCCCTTCAGTGCGTCGGCAATGCCCACCACCGCGACCTCGGCCACATTCGGGTGCGCGGCAATGCTCTCCTCGATCTCCCTCGTGCCCAGACGATGGCCGGCGACATTGATCACATCATCGGTGCGGCCGAGGATGAAGTAGTAGCCGTCCTCGTCGCGCACGCCCCAGTCGAAGGTGCTGTAGACCAGCTTGCCGGGCACGCTGCTCCAGTAGGTGCTGACGAAGCGGGCATCGTCGCGCCAGACGGTCTGCATGCAGCCCGGCGGCAGCGGGCCCTCGATCACGACCACGCCCTTCTGATTCGCTCCGATGAGCTCCTCGCCGGTGTTCTCGTTCAGCAGCTTGACCTTGTAGCCGTACATCGGCACGCCGGGGCTGCCGAACTTACTGGGCTTGCGCTCCACGCCATTGGCAATGCTCAGGATGGGCCAGCCGCTCTCGGTCTGCCAGTAGTTGTCGATGATGGGCTTGCCCAGCGCCTCGGCGATCCAGCGCGCGGTCGGTTCGTCCAGCGGCTCGCCGGCCAGGAACAGCGCGCGCAACGAGCTGAGGTCGTAGCGGCTCAGCTGGGCCGGGTCCTGCTTCTTCAATACCCGCACGGCGGTGGGCGCACTGAACATCACCGTCACCTTGTACTTCTCGACCAGGCTCCACCAGATGCCGGCATCGGGCCGGGTCGGCAGGCCCTCGTACATGATGGTGGCCATGCCGGCGATCAAGGGGCCATAGACGATGTAGCTGTGGCCGACGACCCAGCCGATGTCGCTGGTCGAAAAATAGGTCTCGCCCGCATTGCCGCAGTAGATGTGCTTCATGCTGGCGGCCAGGGCCACGGCATAGCCACCGGTGTCGCGTTGCACGCCCTTGGGCTTGCCGGTGGTGCCCGAGGTGTAGAGCGTGTAGCTGATGTGCTCGGACGGCAGCCAGACACAGGGCACCTCGGTGTGCAGATGCTGCTCGCGCAGGGGGCCATAGGCCACATCGCGGCCCGCGGTCATGGCCATGGTCGCCAGGCCACGGTCCACCAGCAAGACCTGACCCGGCTTGTGGGTGGCCAGCGTGATGGCCTCGTCCAACAGGGGCTTGTAGGCGATGACCTTGCCGGCGCGGCTGCCGGCATCGGCGCTGACGATCACCGTCGGCTGCGCATCGTCGATGCGGCTGGCCAGGCTGCCGCTGGCAAAGCCGCCGAAGACCACGCTGTGGATGGCGCCGATGCGCGCACAGGCCAGCATCGCAAATGCCGCCTCGGGAATCATCGGCATATAGATCAGCACCCGGTCGCCCTGCTGCACGCCCAGGGCCAGCAGGCAGGCGGCCATGCGCTGCACCTCGGCCTGCAGCTCGCGAAAACTGTAGCAGCGCTCCTGGCCGGTCTCGGTGGACACAAAGATCAGCGCGTTCTGGTCGGGCCGGGTCAGCACATGGCGGTCCACCGCGTTGTGGCACAGATTGGTGCGTCCGCCGACAAACCAGTTCGCAAACGGCGGCTTGCTGTCGTCGCAGACCTGGGTGAAGGGCTGCTGCCAATCGATCAGCCGGGCCTGCTCGGCCCAGAACGCGTCCGGCTGCTCGACCGACCGCTGGTAGAAGTCGCTGTAAACGCTCATGTCTTGTCTCCTCGTTCGCTCGCCCACATTTCAGTGCAGGGGTCTGACGAGAGCCTGACCCGTGTGCTTTTTCACGGCCGCTACGTCCTTGTTCGCGGCTTGTTTGAGGCATCGCACAAGGCCCTTAGAGTTCATGGTAAACCCTTGTAAATCATTGTCTTCAAAGGGATTTTCACCTTGACAGTGGCATGGCCGCGCCTCTATCCTGCGCCCCGTGCCCGTGAAATCCCGCCCATCCCACGCCCTGACCCCAGCGCTGCGCCGACTCGGTGCCCTGGGTCTTGTGCTGGGCGCACTGGGCGCATCGCCAACGGTGATGGCCCAGCAAAGCCCGCCGGTTGATCCGGTGTCGCGCTTCCTGAGCGACCGCGGCATCATCAGCGCCGCAGCGGCCGAGAGTTCCACCGTCTTCATCGACCGCATGCGCGACACCACCTCGGACATGGTGCTGTCGGCGATGAATTTCCTGGGCGTGCCCTACCGCCGCGGCGGCAGCAGTGCCGAGGAAGGTTTTGATTGCAGCGGCTTCACCCGCCACATCTTCGAGCTGAGCTTGGGGCTGGTGCTGCCGCACCGCGCCGATGACCAGGCCAAGGACAAGGCGCTGATGGCGGTCAAGCGCGACGAACTGAGGCCGGGCGATCTGGTGTTCTTCAACACCATGCGCCGCACCTTCTCCCACGTGGGCATTTACGTGGGCGAAGGCAAGTTCATCCATGCCCCGCGCTCCGGCTCGTCGGTGCGCGTGGAAGACATGCGCGAGGCCTACTGGAACAAGCGCTTCACCGGCGCGCGCCGCGCCACGCTGCCGGCCACCGCGCTGGATCAGGCCGCGACGGACGCCAAGCCGACCTTGCGCTGAGGCGCTGTTCGTAGCCCGGATGAAATCCGGGAGCCACTTCGAGACCTGCCCCGGATTTCATCCGGGCTACTCGCTCGCTTTTTTCGTTGCACACCGGCTCAACCGCCGCGCTTCAAGACCAGCGTCAGGATGTCATAGCTGGCCACCAGCTCGTCATCCTGATTCGTCACCGCCACATCCCAGGCCACCACGCCCTGGGGCTGCTGGTCGCGCTTGGTGGGCCGGTCGATCTTGCGTTTGCAGGTCAGGCGCGCACGGATGGTGTCGCCAATGCCCACCGGCTTGACGAAGCGCAGCGTGTCCAGGCCATAGTTGGCAAGAACCGGCCCCTCGCCCGGCGACACGAACAGGCCGGCCGCCGCCGACAGCACGAAATAGCCGTGTGCGATGCGCTTGCCGAACTGCGTCTTCTTGGCCGCGATCTCGTCGAAGTGCATGTAGAAGAAGTCGCCCGAGATGCCGCCGAAGTTGACGATGTCGGCCTCGCTGACGGTGCGGCGGTGGGTCAGCAGCGAATCGCCGACCTGGATGTCCTCGAAGTGCTTGCGGAAGGGATGGATGCCATCCTCGCGCACCGCGCCCCCGCGCTGGTACTCGCCGGTGATGGCCGTGATCATCGTCGGTGAGCCCTGCACCGCCGTGCGCTGCAGGTAATGCTTGACGGCGCGCAGGCCGCCGAGCTCCTCGCCACCGCCGGCCCGTCCCGGGCCACCATGCTTGAGCTGCGGCAGCGGCGAGCCGTGGCCGGTGGACTCCTTGGCGGCGTCGCGGTCCAGCACCAGGATGCGGCCGTGGTAGGCCGCAGCGGCCGGCACGATGCGCGCGGCGATCAACGGGTCATGGGTCACCAGGCTGCCGACCAGGCTGCCGCGGCCCTTGGCGGCCAGCGCGATCGCCTCATCGACATCGTCATAGGCCATCAGGGTGCTGACCGGCCCGAAGGCCTCGACGTTGTGCACATGGGCGTTGCCAAAGGCATCGCGGCACAGCACCAGCGAGGGGGCGAAGAAGGCGCCGGCAGCGACGCCCTCGCCCACCGGCGCAAAGCCATCGCGCTCGCCGAACACCAGCTCGTTGCCCTCCAGCAGCAGCGCCAGGCGCTCGGCCACATCGGACTGCTGGGCCTTGGAGGCGAGCGCGCCCATGCGCACGCCCTCGATGGACGGATCACCGACAACGATCTTGGCCAGGCGCTCGCGCAGCTTGCTGGCCACCGCATCGAGCCGCGCGCGCGGCACGATGGCGCGGCGAATGGCCGTGCACTTCTGGCCGGCCTTGGCGGTCATCTCCTTGGCGACTTCCTTGATGAAGAGATCGAACTCCTCGTCGTCCGGCGTCACGTCGGGCGCCAGTATCGAGCAGTTCAGCGAATCGGCCTCGGCATTGAACGGCACCGAGTTCTTGATCAAATTCTTGTTGGCGCGCAGCATCGCCGCCGTGTCGGCCGAGCCGGTGAAGGTCACCAGGTCCTGCTCGGTCAGGCGGTCCAGCAGGTCGCCGCTGGTGCCGACGATCAGCTGCAGGCTGCCCTCGGGCAGCAGGCCCGAGGCGTGCATCAGGCGCACGGCCGCTTCGGTCAGATAGCTGGTCGCCGTGGCCGGCTTGGCGATGCAGGGCATGCCGGCCAGAAATGCCGGGGCGAACTTCTCCAGCAGGCCCCAGATCGGGAAATTGAAGGCATTGATGTGCACCGCGACGCCGCCGCGCGGCACCAGGATGTGGGTGCCGAAGAACTGGCCGCCCTTGCCCAGCTGCTGCACCGGGCCCTCGTGCATCACATTGCTGGACGGCAGCTCGTTGGCGCCCATGCTGGCATAGGCGTACAGCGTGCCGGCACCGCCCTCGATGTCGATCCAGCTGTCGGCGCGGGTGGCGCCGGTGTGGTGTGACACCGCATAGAGCTGCTCCTTGTGCTCCAGCAGATAGGCGCCCAACGCACGCAGTATGGCCGCGCGTTGCTGAAAGTGCATGGCCGTCAGCGCCTTCAGGCCGCGCGTGCGGCCGTGATGCAGCGCCTCGGCGAAGTCGAGCTCGTCGGCATGGGCCAGGGCCACGGCATGGCCGTCGATGGCGCTGTGCAGGGCCTTGCCGGCCTGTGCGCCCACCCAGCGGTCGGCGATGAAACTTTGGAGGATGGGGGTGCTGCTCATGACGGGCTCGATTGAAAAATGGGACGGCCCCGGATTGCATCCGGGCTACGGAGAGTTGGTAGCCCGGATGCAATCCGGGGCCATGCGTGAACCAGGTAGCCCGGATGCAAGACCGGGGCCACCGTCAAACCAACTCAATCAGGGGATGTACTTCCAGGTGCCGTTCTCGATCCTGACCATCACGCGGGCGCGCTGGTCCAGACCCAGGTGGTCGTTGGGCGACATATTGAACACACCATGGGCGCCGGCGATGTCCTTCGAGCCTTCGAGCGCATCGCGCAGCGCGGCGCGGAAGGCCGGCGTGCCAGGCTGGGCCTTCTTCAGCGCCACCGGCACCGCGTGCTGCAGCAGCAGGCCGATGTCCCAGGCGTGGCCGCCAAAGGTGCTGACCGAACCCTTGCCGAAGGCCGCCTCGTACTTGGCCGTGTAGTCCAGCGCGCTCTTGCGCACCGGGTGGTTGGCGGGCAGCTGAGCGGCCACCAGCACCGGGCCGGCCGGCAGGAAGGTGCCCTCGACGTCCTTGCCACCGACGCGCAGGAAGTCGTTATTGGCCACGCCATGGGTCTGGTAGTACTTGCCGGCGTAGCCACGCTCCTTCAGCGTCTTTTGCGGCAACACCGCAGGCGTGCCCGAGCCACCGATCAGCACCGCATCGGGCTTGGCCGCCATCACCTTCAGCACCTGGCCGGTGACCGAGGTGTCATTGCGGTTGAAGCGTTCATTGGCCACGACCTGCAGGCCCTTGATGCCGGCGATCTTGACGAACTCCTGGTACCAGCCCTCGCCATAGGCGTCGGCAAAGCCGATATAGCCGGCCGTCTTCACGCCGTTGTCCACCATGTGCTGGACGATGGCCAGGGCCATCATGATGTCGTTCTGCGGCGTCTTGAAGACCCAGCGCTTCTTCGCGTCCACCGGCTCGACGATGCGCGAGGAGGCGGCGATCGACAGCATAGGCGTCTGCGCCTCGGCGACCACGTCGACCATGGCCAGCGAGTTGGGCGTGACGGTGGAGCCGATCACCACATCGACCTTGTGCTCGGTGATCAGCTTGCGCGTGTTGGACACGGCGGCCGTGGTATCCGACGAATCGTCCAGCACGATGTAGTTGACCTTCTGGCCACCGATGGTGGTGGGCAGCAGGGTGATGGTGTTCTTCTCGGGAATGCCCAGCGAGGCGGCGGCACCGGTGGTGGACAGGGTCACGCCCACATTGATGTCGGCTTGCACGCTCACGGTGGCACTCAGCGCGGCCAGGGCCAGCAGGTGTTTGATGAATTTCATGGTCTTCGTCTCCTTCGTGGTTTATCGGAATCAAGGAACTCGTTGCTTCGGATCACGCCAGTTCGGCCGTGGCCGGCTCGGCTTTCACCGCACCTATGCCACCAAAAAACAGGTCGGCCACCATCGGCGCCATGGCGTCGTAGGTCAGCTCACCCTCGGGTTTGAGCCAGGTGAACATCCAGTTGATCATGCCAAATAAAAGCATGGTCAGCGGCTTGTGCAGCTGCGCGGCCAGCAATTCGGGTCGCACCGCGGCCACGGCGTTGGCAAAAGCCGTCACCACGCGGCGCTCCAGATCGAGCACACGGGTCTGGTCTTCCTCGTTCAGGAATTTCACATCCTCGGTCAGCACCCGGTGGTGATGCTGGGCCTCGGAGTACTCCCGCACAAAGCGGGTGATCAAGGCGCGCAGCCGCTCCTCGGGCGAACGCGGCACGACATCCACCTCCTCGATCAGATGGGCCAGCCGCGTCACATGGCCCTCGGCGATCAGCACCAGCAGTTCGTACTTGTCGCGCACATAGTGGTAGAGCGTGGGCTTGGACACCGCGCAGGCCTCGGCCACCTCGTTCATCGAGGTGCCCGTATAACCCTTGCGGGCAAACAGCTGGGCGGCGTGACGGACGATCTCGTCACGCTGCGACTCAAAACCCGGGGCGCGTCCGCGTGCCATCAGCGCTCGTCGTATGAAATGACGACCCTCGGCGTCAGCGGATGAGCCTGGCAGCTGAGGATGAAGCCGGCGGCGATCTCGTGCTTCTCAAGCGCGAAGTTCTTGTCCATGCGCACCTCACCCTCCAGCAGCTTGCAGCGGCACGTCGAGCAGACACCGCTCTTGCACGAGAACGGCACATCCATGCCGGCGCGGGCGGCGGCGTCCAGGATGCTGGGGTCGTTCTTGCTGAACTCGATCTCGCGCGACACGCCATCGCGTATCACGACGACGCGGGCGCTCTCGGCGTCCTCGGGGCGCACCTCATGCGGCGGGGCCTTGCCCTGCAGCATCTCCGGTGTGCCGAAGCGCTCGATGTGGATGCGCTCCTGGGCCACGCCAGCGCCCAGCAACGCGGCCTCAGCCTCGTCGTTCATCTGGTAGGGGCCGCAGATGAAGGCATGGGCGATGCCGGCCGGCGCCACCAGGGTGCCCAGGAACTCGGCGATCTTGTCGCGGTTCATGATGCCGGCCATCAGCGGTGAGTCGGTGGCCTCATCGCTGAACACATGATGCAGGCTGACGCGGGTCAGGTACTGGTTCTTCAGGTCCTCGATCTCTTCCTTGAACATCGTCGAGGCCTGGCGGCGGTTGCCGTAGATCAAGGTGAAGCGGCTGCCGGGCTCGCGGGCCAGCATGGTCTTCATGATGGACAGTATCGGCGTGATGCCCGAGCCGCCGGCGATGCCCAGATAGTGGCGCTGGCTGGCGGGCTCGACCGGCACGAAGAAGCGGCCCTGCGGCGGATAGACCTGCAGGACATCGCCGGCCTTCAGTTCGCTGTTGACCCAGTTCGAGAACCGGCCACCGCCGACGCGGCGCACGCCGACGCGCAACTCGCCGTCATCGACGCCGGCGCAGATCGAATAGGAGCGGCGCAGGTCCTCTCCGCCCACGTCGTTACGCAGTGTCAGGTACTGGCCCTGGGTGAACCTGAAGGCCTCGCTCAACTCGGCGGGCACGTCGAAGCTGACGATCACGGCCTCTTCGGTGTCGGGGCGCACCTCACGCACGCGCAGGGGATGGAAATGCAGGCTCATGGTGGATCCTGTGGCTCTAGATCGGTTTGAAATGCTCGAACGGTTCCAGGCAGGCCAGGCAGCGGTACAGCGCCTTGCAGGGAGTGGAACCAAAGGCCGAGGTCTTCTCGGTGTTCTCGCTGCCGCAGTGCGGGCAGGCCAGGCGGGCCGATGCGCCACGACGCACGAAGCGGATCGGCTGGCCCTGTGCCAATGGGTTCAGATGGGTCAGCCCAGGCGGCACGATGCCGTAGGCCCGCAGCTTGGCCCTGCCCTCCTCGCTGATCCAGTCGGTCGTCCAGGCCGGTGCGCGCTGCATGGTGATCTGGATCTCGCCGAAGGCGGCCAGGCCGGCGCGCACATTGTCCTGAATCAGCTCGGTGGCCGGGCAGCCGGAATAGGTGGGCGTCAGCACCACCTCCAGGCCGCCTGCGGTCTCGCGAAGGTCGCGCACGATGCCCAGCTCGGCCAGCGAGATCACCGGCACCTCGGGGTCGGGGATCTGGCGCAGCACCTCCCATGCCGCCTCCAGGCGGCCACAGGTATTGGCCATCGGCGTTGTCATGGCGCTTACCAAACCCCGCCGGGGTAAGCGCGCTGCAGATACTGCATCTCGGCCAGCATATGGCCCATGTGCTCGCTATGCACGCCCTGGCGGCCGGCGGAGACATAGGCGCTGGGCTTGGGCTGGGCCAGTCCGGCCTCGTCCAGCACCGCGTCCATGGCCTGCTGCCACTCGGCCTTCAGCTCGCTCCAGGCCGGACCCAGGCCGCTGTGCACCGCCGCGGCATCGACCGCGTCGTCGACGAACAGCTCGTTGAAGAAGGGCCACAGCGTGCTCAAGGCGGCCTCCATGCGGGCCTTCGATTCGGCCGTGCCGTCGCCCAGACGAACGACCCAGTCGGCCGCATGCTGCTGCTGGTAGCGGGCCTCCTTCACCGCCTTGGCGGCAATGGCGGCCACCTCGGCGTCGCTGGACGTCTGCAGCCGCTGCCACAGCAGCTCCAGCCAGGTGGCGACGGCGAAGTTGCGCACCTGGGTGAAGGCGAAATCGCCGCGCGGCAGCTCCATCAGCACCGGGTTGTAGTAGTGGCGTTCCTCGCGCAAAAAGGCCAGCTGGTCCTCGTCATGGCCCTTGCCGTCGAGCTGGCCGACGCGCGTCAGCAGGCCGCGGGCCTGGCCCACCAGGTCCAGCGCCATATTGGTCAGCGCCAGGTCTTCTTCGAGGATGGGGCCGTGGCCGCACCACTCGCCCAGGCGCTGGGAGAGGATCAGGCAGCTGTCGGCCAGGCGCAGCAGGTAGCGCACCGAGGCGGAGTCGCCGACGTGAATGGATGGAGTGCTCATCGCCCTGCCTTTACATGTGGTCAACGGATTCGGGCAGCTGATAAAAGGTCGGGTGGCGGTACACCTTGTCTTCCATCGGATCGAAGTACATGCCCTTCTCGCCCGGGTCCGAGGCGACGATCTGGCTGGACAGCACGACCCAGATGCTTGTGCCTTCCTGGCGGCGGGTGTAGACGTCGCGGGCCAGTTGCACGGCCATCTTGGCGTCCGCGGCGTGCAGGCTGCCGCAGTGCTTGTGGTCGAGGCCTGCCTTGCTGCGCACGAACACCTCCCACAGCGGCCATTCGGTGGCGGTAGCAGACGAAGCTTGCTTGTTGTCGCTCATGATCTTGATTCCTTGTCGGCTCAGGCCGCCCGGGCCTGGGTTGCTTGCTTGCGGGAATGGGCCAGTGCGGCTTCGCGCACCCAGGCACCCTCGTCCCAGGCCTTGACGCGGTTGGCCAGACGCTCGCGGTTGCAGGGGCCGTCGCCACCGACGACGCGCCAGAACTCGGCCCAGTCGATGGCGCCGAAGTCATAGTGCTCGCGGGCCTCGTTCCACTTCAGGTCGGCGTCGGGCACGGTCACGCCAAGCACATCGGCCTGCGGGATAGTCGCGTCGACGAACTTCTGGCGCAGATCGTCGTTGGAGATGCGCTTGATGCCCCAGCGCATCGACTGCTCGGAGTTCGGCGAGTCCTTGTCGGCCGGGCCGAACATCATCAGCGAGGGCCACCACCAGCGATTGACAGCGTCCTGCACCATGGCCTTCTGCTCGGCCGTGCCGCTCTGCATCATCACCAGCAGGCTTTCATAGCCCTGGCGCTGGTGGAAGCTCTCCTCGCGGCAGACGCGAATCATCGCGCGGGCATAGGGGGCGAACGAGCAGCGGCACAGCGGCACCTGGTTCATGATGGCCGCGCCATCGACCAGCCAGCCGATCACGCCGATATCGGCCCAGGTCAGGGTCGGGTAGTTGAAGATCGAGCTGTACTTGGCCTTGCCGCTGTGCAGCGCGTCCAGCATCTGGTCGCGGGTCGTGC
This sequence comes from Burkholderiaceae bacterium, assembly GCA_018780645.1. Lineage (GTDB taxonomy): Bacteria > Pseudomonadota > Gammaproteobacteria > Burkholderiales > Burkholderiaceae_C > Paucibacter. Next base: position 75,833 of record JADMJJ010000040.1, on the reverse strand, counting down.
CCAGGGTCTCTGCAGCCGAGTAGAGATAGAGGCCGTGGCCGCCCTCGTCCTGCACCTTGGCCAGCAGAATGGCCTTGCGCTTGAGCGTGGGCGCGCGGGTGATCCAGTTGCCCTCGGGCAGCATGCCGACGATCTCCGAGTGCGCATGCTGGCTGATCTGCCGCACCAGCGTCTTGCGGTAGTGCTCGGGCATCCAGTCCTTGGCCTCGATGAAGTCGCCGGCGGCGATGCGGGCCTCGAAGGCCTCCTCACGCTGCGCGTCCTCGACACTCTTCACCTTGGCGGCCACATCCTGCGGGCCTACGCTCATCGCTTGGGTGTACATCCTTGCTCTCCTTGAATGCGTAGCCCGGATGCAATCCGGGGCCACGCGAACTACCCCCGGATTGCATCCGGGCTACGGTTCATGACTTGGGTCTTTGATCGATCACGCGGCGGGCCTTGCCCACCAGCGTGCGCTCTATCGAGTCTGGCGCGCCTATCACCACGCGGGTGCTGACGCCGATCAAGGTTTTGATGCGGTGCTGCAGCGACTTGGTGATCGCGCCCACGTCGGCGCCCTGGGCGGCGACCTGCAACTCGCAACGCACCTCGACGGCGTCGAGATGGCCGTCGCGCGAGACGACGATCTGGTACTGGCCAGAGAGTGCCGGTTCCTGCAGCACCAGCTCCTCGATCTGCGTCGGGAACATGTTCACGCCGCGGATGATCAGCATGTCGTCGCTGCGGCCGACGATCTTGCCCATGCGACGCATGCTGCGCGCGGTCGGCGGCAGCAGGCGCGTCAGGTCGCGGGTGCGGTAGCGGATCACCGGCAAAGCCTCCTTGGTCAGCGAGGTGAACACCAGTTCGCCCTCGGAGCCATCGGGCAGCACTTCGCCGGTTTCCGGGTCGACGATCTCCGGGTAGAAATGGTCTTCCCAGATCACCGGGCCGTCCTTGGACTCAATGCACTCATTGGCCACGCCGGGGCCCATGACCTCGGACAGGCCGTAGATGTCGACAGCGTCCAGCCCGGCCTTGGTCTCGATCTCGCGGCGCATCGCCTCGGTCCAGGGCTCGGCACCGAAGATGCCGACCTTGATCGACATCTCGCGCGGGTCCATCTTCTGGCGCTCAAACTCCTCGATGATCACCTGCATATAGCTGGGTGTGACCATGATGATGTCCGGCTTGAAGTCCTGTATCAGCTGCACCTGTTTCTCGGTCTGGCCGCCAGACATCGGTATCACCGTGCAACCGAGCCGTTCGGCGCCGTAATGCGCGCCCAGGCCGCCGGTGAAGAGGCCATAACCGTAGGCGATGTGGATGATGTCGCCCTTGCGGCCGCCCGAGGCGCGGATCGAGCGGGCGACCAGATTGGCCCAGGTGTCGATGTCCTTGGCGGTGTAACCCACCACGGTCGGCTTGCCCGTCGTGCCCGACGAGGCATGGATGCGCACCACATCTTCGCGCGGCACGGCGAACAGGCCGAAGGGATAGTGGTCGCGCAGGTCCTTCTTGGTCATGAAGGGAAACTTGGCCAGATCGGCCAGGGTCTTCAAGTCGCTCGGGTGCACGCCCTTGGCATCGAAGGCATTCTTGTAGTGCGCGACGTTGTCGTAGGCGTGCTGCAGCGACCATTGCAGACGCTGCAGCTGCAGGGCCTGCAGTTCGTCGCGGCTGGCGGTCTCTATCGCTTCGAGTTCGCCGGGGGCGGGGGTCTTGGCCGTCATGTCTGTTGCTCCTATGCCTGCGCGACAAGACCGGGCACCACGGGCTTGCCCTTGATCCGGTAGCTCTTGCCGCGGAACACCGCGACCAGTTCGTCGCGCTGATTCCTGATGGTGATGTCGTAAACGCCGGTGCGGCCGGACAGCGAAACCTCGCCGGCCACCGCGGTGAGCGTGTCTCCCTCGCGGCCGGGCGCGACGATGTCGATCGCGAAGCCGGAGGCCACCGTCAATTCATTGTGCGAATTGCATGCAAAGGCAAAGGCCGAGTCGGCCAGGGTGGTGATGAAGCCGCCATGGCAGATGTCGAAGCCGTTGAGCATGTCGTCGCGCACGGCCATCCGCAAGGTGGCCGTGCCCGGCCCGACGGCCAGTATCTCCATGCCCATCGATTTGGAGGCACGGTCGTTGGCGAACATTGCGTCGCGCACGGCTTCGGCCACCTGCTGTGGTGTGTGAGTTGCGGACATGGGCATCAGCGGTCGGTGAACGTCGGCTGACGCTTTTGCAGAAAGGCCGAGGCGCCCTCCTGATAGTCGTGCGCCATGCCCAGCTGGCGCTGCAGCGCGGCTTCCTGGGCCAGAGCGGTAGCCCAGTCCATCTGCATCGCGCTGTCCAGCGCCTGGCGGGTGGCGGCGAGTGCGGCCACCGGCATTGCGGCCACGCGCTGGGCCAGCGCCTGAGCCCGCTCGGCCAGCTCGACATCGGGCACACAGCGGTAAATCATGCCCAGCGCCTGGGCCTGCTCGGCTGGCAGCTTGTCGCCCAGCAGGGTCAGGGCCATCGCCTGCGCACGCCCGACCAGACGGGGCAGCAGCCAGGTGCCGCCGCAATCGGGCACCAGACCGATCTTTGAGAAAGCCTGGATGAAGCTGGCCGACTGGCCGGCCAGCACCAGATCGCAACCCAGCGCAAAATTGGCGCCGGCGCCGGCCGCCACGCCATTGACGGCGGCGATCACGGGAATGGGCATGCTGCGCACACGCAGGGCCAGCGGAATGTAGAAGCCGTCGAGCAACGCGCCAATGTCCTTGGGCGCGGCGCCGGGCGTCAGATCGGGCTTGATCGCCGGGTCGGACAGATCCTGACCTGCGCAAAAACCGCGGCCGGCTCCGGTGACGACGATGCAGCGCACGCTGGCATCGGCCGCGGAGGCCTCGAAGGCGACCAGCAACTCGCCCAGCATCTGGGTCGTGAAACTGTTCAGCGCCGCTGGCCGGTTGAGCGTGAAGGTGCGCACGGCACCTTCCTGGGACAGCAGAACCTGGGACTCTTGCATGGGCTTCCTCGCGGCTATGGCTACGCAGATCAATCAAAACACTCTTGACCGACCGGTCGGTAGATCGTAAGGTGCTTGACCCGTTGACGCAAGTCAAATAATCCTAGGGTTACTACCTGGTTTCGAGATTCAGCCGGAGTTCGCCATGCCTTGTTATGCCATCGACGGAGTGATTCCCGTCGTCCACCCGAGCGCCTTCGTCCACCCGACCGCGGTGCTGATCGGCGATGTGATCGTCGGGCCCGACTGCTATATCGGCCCGGCCGCGAGCCTGCGCGGAGACTTCGGCCGCATCGTGCTGCAGCAGGGTGTGAATGTGCAGGACACCTGCGTCGTGCACGGTTTTCCGGGCTCGGAAACGGTGGTCGAGACCAATGGCCATATCGGCCACGGCGCGGTGCTGCATGGCTGCGTGGTGCGCCATGACGCGCTGGTGGGCATGAACGCGGTGGTCATGGACGAGGCCGAGGTCGGCGCCTACAGCATCGTCGCCGCCTGCGCCTTTGTGCGTGCAGGGCTGAAGCTGCCCGAGAAGTCGCTGATCGCCGGCCTGCCGGCCAAGGTGATGCGCGAACTCAGTGAGGACGAGATCCGCTGGAAGCTTGATGGCACCCGCACCTACCAGGTGCTGAGCCAACGCTGCCATGCCTCGCTGGTCGAGGTGGCACCGCTCGCCGAGGTCGAGGCCGACCGGCCGCGGCTGGCGGTCGATGGCCCGCAGACCCTGATCGCGGCCAAGCGGGGCAGCTGACACAAGTGAGCGACTGAACCTGGGCGGCCAGGGCTAGACTGAGCGCCCGTTCGGCAAGCCGAGGTCGCCCATGCTCAAAACCTGGTTCCACCTTCTGGTGCTGACGCGCCGCTGGGCCACCTTCGTCGCCATGGGCCTGAGCTTCTTTGCCTTTGGCGCGGGTTCATTGAATCTGTTCTATCTGCTCAAGGCCAACACGGGCCTGCTGGCCGAGCATGGCTGGGAGGCCGTTGCAGACGGCGGCCTGCAGCAGCTGCTGGAGCTGTTGCTGACCGGTTATCTGAGCCTCGCCGCCTATGTGGTGTTCAAGGTCTGCGAGTACAGCCTGGTCCATGCGCTGGCCGACGCCGCCGGCCACAAGCCGAAAACGGCCGGGCCCGCAGCGGACGACAGCCATAACCGTTAGCCGCCAGCCACCTTAGCGGGGCGGTCACACGCGAAACATCGAATTCGACTAATCTTCACGCCTACCCAGAAACGGACGCCGCCCACCCCAGCGCGCCTGCCATCAAAGAGACAAGCTAGGACCGCGATTGAACGACCTCTTGAAGCAAGGCCTGAGCCTGCTCTCCTCCCCCACCCACCGCGCCCTGTTGTCTCAGGGGCTGCGCGGCATCGAGCGTGAAACCCTGAGGGTGGACAGGCATGCCCAGCTGGCACTGACGCCCCATCCGCTGGGCCTGGGTTCGGCGCTGACCAACCCGCAGATCACCACCGACTACTCCGAGTCATTGCTCGAGTTCATCACCCCGGCCGAACCCGACATCGCCACCGCGCTGCGGGAGCTGGACCAGATCCACCGCTTCGCCTACACCCAGCTTGACAAGGCCCAGGGCCCGGAGCTGCTGTGGAGTCAGTCCATGCCCTGCCACCTGCCGGGCGAGGCCGACATCCCCATCGCCTGGTACGGCCGCTCGCACATCGGCATGCTCAAGCACGTTTACCGTCGTGGCCTGGCGCTGCGCTATGGCAAGACGATGCAGTGCATTGCCGGCATCCACTACAACTATTCGCTCAACGAAGGCATCTGGAAGCTGCTGCAGCAGGCAGACAGCGAACCCGCCAAGGCGCTGTCGGCCCAGGACTATCAGTCCGAGCGCTACATCGCCCTGATACGCAACTTCCACCGCTACAGCTGGCTGTTGATGTATCTGTTCGGCGCCTCGCCGGCACTGAGCGCGCACTTCCTGCGCGGCCGCATACACAAGCTGGAGACGCTGTCGGACGACACCCTCTACCTGCCCTGGGCCACCAGCCTGCGCATGAGCGATCTGGGCTACCAGAACGACGCCCAGGCCGACCTGATGCCGCCCTACAACTCGGTGCAGGGTTATATGCGCGGCCTGGCCCGCGCCGTGCGCCTGCCCCATGCGCCCTATGAGGCCATAGGTCTGAAGCGCGACGGCGAATGGGTGCAGATCAACACCAATGTGCTGCAGATCGAGAACGAGTACTACGCCACCATCCGCCCCAAGCGCGTGATACGCCCCGGCGAACGCCCGCTGGAGGCACTGTGTGCCCGCGGCGTGCAGTACGTCGAGGTGCGCTGCATGGATGTGGACCCGTTCGAGCCGGTGGGGATCAGCCTGGAGACCTCGCGTTTTCTCGATGCCTTCCTGCTGTTCTGCACCCTGGCCGACAGCCCGCCCGAGCTGGAGGCCAGCGACAACGCGCAGAACTTCGCCCGCACCGTCAAGCAGGGCCGCCGCCCGGGCCTGACGCTGCAGCGCATGGGCCGGCCGGTTGAACTGCAGGCCTGGGGCCTGGAACTGCTGGACCAGATCAGCGAGGTTGCCGCCCTGCTCGACGCCGAGCGCGGTGACACACAACACGCCCGGAGCCTGGCCACCCAGCGTGCCAAGCTGCTGAACCCGGCGCTGACGCCCTCGGCCCGCGTGCTGGCGACGCTGCAACAGCATGGCAACTCGTTCGAGGCCTTCTCGCTCGCCCAGTCGCTGGCCCATGCGCAGAACTTCCGCTCGCGCCCGCTGAGCGCCGAGGAAACCGCCCATTTCGAGGCCATGGCGCGCCAGTCGCTGGCCGAGCAGGAGCAGATGGAAAGCAGCCAGACCGGCAGCTTCGACGACTTCATCGAGGACTATCGCTCCAGAACCCCCTGGCAACTTTGCGATTTCGCCCAGTAAGGGTCTGAGGGCGCGGCACAATGCGCGTATGACAGACCAAGTCATCTCCATTGCCGATCTGCGCTACGCCGCCCGGGTGCCCAGCATCCCTGCCCAGCCGCTGGCGCCCACCGGCCTGCTGTCCGATGCGCTGGGCCGGCCGTTGCGCGACCTGCGCATCTCGGTCACCGACCGCTGCAATTTCCGCTGCAGCTACTGCATGCCCAAGGAAGTGTTCGGCAAGGACTACAAATTCCTGCCCAGCACCTCCTTGCTGAGCTTTGAAGAAATCACCCGGGTGACGGCGCTGTTCGTTGCCCACGGCGTGCAGAAACTCAGACTCACCGGCGGCGAGCCGCTGCTGCGCCGGCACATCGAGAACCTGATCGAAATGCTGAGCCAGCTGCGCACGCCCGACGGCGACGCGCTGGACCTGACGCTCACGACCAATGGTTCCCTGCTGGCCCGCAAGGCGCAAAGCCTGAAAGACGCCGGCCTGCAGCGCGTGACGGTGAGCCTTGATGCGCTGGACGACGCCATCTTCAAGCGCATGAACGACGCCGACTTCCCGGTGCGCGATGTGCTTGACGGCATAGCAGCGGCCCAGGCCGCGGGCCTGGCACCGATCAAGGTCAATATGGTCGTCAAGCGTGGCACGAATGACGACCAGATCCTGCCCATGGCCCGGCACTTTCTGGGCAGCGGCGTGGTGCTGCGTTTTATCGAATACATGGACGTCGGCGCCAGCAACGGCTGGAGGATGGACGAGGTGCTGCCATCCGCCCGGGTGCTGGATCTGCTGCGCACGGAGTTCGCGGTCGAGGCGCTCGACCCCAGCGCGCCCGGCGAAACCGCGCAGCGCTGGCGCTATGCCGGCGGGGCCAGCAGCGGCGAGATCGGCTTGATCTCCAGCGTCACCCAGGCTTTTTGCGGCGACTGCAACCGCGCCCGCCTTTCCACCGAGGGCAAGCTGTTCATGTGCCTGTTCGCGACCCAGGGCCACGACCTGCGCAGCCTGCTGCGCGGCCCCTATAGCGACGCACAGATCGCGGGTGCTCTTGGCCAGGTCTGGGCCGGCCGCAGCGACCGCTACTCCCAGCTGCGCAGCGCCCTGGGCCCGGATGCCGGCCCGCCAGGGGCCGAGCGCCGCGTCGAAATGCATTACATAGGTGGTTGACTCGATGCGAGCAGAAGACATCACGGGTTTGATCTTGGCCGGAGGCCGCGGCAGCCGGATGGGCGGCGTGGACAAGGGCATGCAGATGCTCAAGGGCCACACCCTGGTGCAGCACACGATGAGCCGGCTGGGGCCGCAGGTGGGCAGCATGCTGATCAATGCCAACCGCCACCTGACCGAATACGCCGCCCTGGGCCTGCCGGTGGTGACCGACACGCAAGCCGACTTCTCCGGCCCGCTGGCCGGCTTCATGGCCGGCATGCGCGCCTGCCAGACGCCCTGGATGCTGACGGTGCCCTGCGACAGCCCGCTGTTCCCGCTGGACCTGGCCGAACGGTTGGGGCAGGCGATAGAGGCCGAGCAGGCCGATATCGCCGCCCCGGTGACCCTGGAAGACGGCCATGCCCGCGTGCAGCCGGTGTTCTGCCTGCTGCGCACCTCACTGCAACCCAGCCTGGCCAAGTACATGGCCGAGGGCGGCCGCAAGATCGAGCATTGGCTGCAGCAACACAAACACGCGCTGGTGCAGTTCCACGCGCCCGCCGACTCCAAGGCCTTCTTCAATGCCAACACCCTGGCCGAGCTGAAAACGCTGGAACCATGATAGCCACCTTCGAGATCCACGCCCTCAAGCCAGAGGATCTGCCCGCCTACAAGGCCCTGCGCGACCTGATGCTGACGGCGCATGAGGACGCCTTCACTTCTGACGCCCTCGGCGAGTCCAGCCGCAGCGCGGCCAGCTACCGCTTCCGCCTGCCGCAGGCCAATGGCAATGGCACCCTGTTCACGCTCTGCGCCTGGGTCGGTGCGGAGATGGTGGGCGCCATCACCTGCGAGCGCGACGACCGCGCCAAGGTGGCCCATATCGGTCACATCGTCGGCATGATGGTGCGCGACGATATGCAGGGCCAGGGCCTCGGTAATGCGCTTCTGAAGACCGCGCTGAACCTGGCCCGCGGCGACGGGCGGCTCGAGCAGCTGATACTGACCGTGACCGCGAGCAACCATGGCGCCGTGCGCCTCTACGCCCGCGCCGGCTTCGTGCGCTACGGCACCCTGCCCCGCGCCATCAAGCTGCCGGTGCCTGCCGGCGAGAGCGGCCACCCTGTCTATCTCGACAAAGACCTGATGGTCTGCCCGCTGCGATGAGCGCACCGCTGCAGTCGCTGCAGGAGATCGCCTCCTGCGTCAGCGGCTACGACCCGCAGGCCCTGCCCGTCGCCCAGGCCCAGGAGTTCATCGCCCGCCTGGTGCCCAGGGTCACCGCGCGCGAGCAGTTGCCGATACGCTCGGCGCTGGGCCGCGTGCTGGCCCAGGACATTGTCTCGACGATCAATGTGCCAGCCCATGACAACTCGGCGATGGACGGCTACGCCTTGCGCGGCTTCGAGCTTACGGCCGAGGGCGCAACCAGGCTCAAGATCGCCGGCACCGGCTTTGCCGGCCAGAACTTCGAGGGCGAGGTGCCAATAGGCCACTGCGTGCGCATCATGACCGGCGCCGTCATGCCCGCCGGCCTGGACACCGTCGTGCCGCAGGAGTTCACGCAGGTCGAGGGCGACGAGGTGCTGGTGCCGGCCGATATCGTCAGGCCCGGCGACAACCGGCGCCTGGCCGGTGAAGACCTGGCCCTGGGCGAGGTGGCCCTGGCCGCCGGCCGCGTGCTGCGCCCGGCCGACATCGGCATGCTGGCCTCGCTGGGCCAGCCCGAGGTGGCTGTGCTGCGCCGCCTGCGCGTGGCCTTCTTCTCCACCGGCGACGAGTTGCGCTCGGTCGGCGAGGAACTGCCCGCCGGCTGCGTCTACGACAGCAACCGCTACACGCTGTGGGCAATGCTGCAGCGCCTCGGCGTCGAGGTGCTGGACATGGGCGTGGTGCGCGATGACCCGGTGGCGCTGGCGGAGGCCTTCCGGGAAGCCGCTGTCAGCGCCGATGCCGTGATCACCTCGGGCGGCGTCAGCGTCGGCGAGGCCGACCACACCAAGCAGGTAATGGCCGAGATGGGCGAGGTGCTGTTCTGGCGCATCGCCATGCGCCCCGGCCGGCCCATGGCCATAGGACGCATTGCCGCCCCGGGAGACACGGCGCATCAGGCCATCCTGTTCGGCCTGCCCGGCAACCCGGTGGCAGTGATGGTGACCTTCTACGCGTTTGTGCGCGAGGCCCTGCTGGCGATGAGCGGGGCCGCCAGCAGCCCCTTGCCGCTGCTGCGGGTGCCCTGCCTCAGCGCCATGCGCAAGAAGCCCGGCCGCACCGAGTACCAGCGCGGCATCCTCAGCCGCCGCCACGACGGCCACTGGCAGGTGGCCGTAACCGGCGCCCAGGGCTCGGGCATTCTGCGCAGCATGAGCGAGGCCAACTGCCTGGTCGTGCTGCAGCACGAGCAAGGCAATGTCATGGCCGGCGATCTGGTCGAGGTCTTGAGCTTCGACGGGCTGGTTTGAGCAACGCCGTGATGCAGATCGGCGCGAGGGAGATCCGGCTCAGCGGCCTCGGTGACAGCATCCTGCTGCGGCCCGCCGTGGCCACCGACGCACCTGCCGTGGCCGAGTTGCTGCTGCTCAGCCGCAAGACCTTTCTGCCCTATCTGCGCCAGGTGCATGGCGACGCCGATGTGCACCAATGGGTGGCTGGCACGCTGATCCCGAGCCAGGGCGTGAGCCTGGCGCTGGGTGACAAGGGCACGATGCTGGGCGTTCTGGCTCTGTCGCGTGACGAGGCCGGCATGGCCTGGATCGACCAGCTCTATCTGCACCCCGACGCCATCCTGCGCGGTCTCGGTTCGGTGCTGCTGAGTGAGGCGATGCAACTGCTGGGCCCGACCATCCGCCTCTACACCTTCCAGCTCAACACCGGTGCGCGGCGCTTCTACCAGCGCCATGGCTTCGAGGTCATCGCGCTCAGCGACGGCCAGCGCAATGAGGAGCGCTGCCCGGACGTGCTGTTCGAGTGGCGCGACGCGGCCCCGGATTGCATCCGGGCTACGTAGCCCGGATGCAATCCGGGGCCACCCACCGTTGCCATGCTCCCCTTCCCCCACCCCTCCGGTGCCCTGCTGCTGCCCGGCCTTGTGCCCCGGGACGTTTGCGCCCACTGGCTAACCCTGATCGAGCAGCGCTACGCCACGCTGGACGTTGACGCCCTGACCGCCACCGGCGACTACTCCCCGCACAGCTCGTCCCTGCGCCTGCGCGCTCTGCCCCAGATTCCCGTTGGCGAGGTCTGGGCGGCGCTGCGTCGCAATCCCGAGTTCCTGGCCACCGTCCACCACGCGCTGGGCCCGCACATCAGCTGCGCCGTCGATGAATGCTGGATACGGCGGCAGTACGCGCCAAGCCGCTACCCGCCACTGCACGCGGCGCACAGCTGGCATCAGGATGGGGCGCTGGGGTTCGACTTTCTGGCTTTGGGGCAGCAGCCGCCTCAGGCCAATGCGCTGCTGGATATGCTGACGTGCTGGGTGCCGCTGATGCCTTGCGGCGATGACGCGCCGGGATTGGAGTTGGTTGCACGCAGGCAGGAGTCGCTGCTGGCGCCGGCTGAGTTGACGCATGGGCATTTGGCGGCGCGATTTGCCGGGCACGAGTTCTGGCGGCCGGTGATGGAAGCTGGCGATGCACTGCTTTTCTGCGGCGATCTGCTACATCGGACCCATACTTCGGCGCACATGAACCGGGATCGGGTCAGTATCGAGCTACGGTTTCTACCCAGGGCTCGGGCTGTGCCTGACAGGCTGCAAACGCAGCGATTTGTCGATTTCAAAGGCGGCGCCCACCCCGGCTACGATAGACAGATGAGCAAAAATAATCTGCTGGCAGTGGCCGCTGCCCTGCCCAATGCCTGGCGCTCCACCGTCGTCGGCCAAGCGGCTGGTATCAACGCTTCGACGAAGCGCTGCTGGTCACCGATGCCCAGATGAAATTGAGCCTGGGCGCGGAGCTTGTGCAGTTGCGCAGTGGCGAGGTCTATCTCGTTCCTGCGGGCGTTCCACCTGCCGTTGCGCCGGGAAGCCGCGGCACCCTCCCTATCATCGACCGCGACACATAACGCCGACCCGACGCCGAGCCTGGTCCGTCCCTGTCTAGAGCGCAGCACCCCAGCACCAACCCGGACCCGAGCCCGACATGGACATCTCCGCCAAGCCGACTGCAGCAACAGATGATCTCGCCGCACTCGACGCCCTGCTAGCCAAGCGACAGAGCGGCTGGTGGGACCAGTTCTATGCCAACCGTGCCAAGCCGGTGCCCTTTTTCGGCCCCGAGCCGGACGAATGCCTGTCCGGCTGGCTGGCGGACGGCATCGTGCCGCGGGCGGGCGCCGCGCTGGACGTCGGCTGCGGCAATGGCCGCAATGCAGTTTTGCTGGCCCGCTCCGGGTTCACGGTCGAGGGCATCGACTACTCGCATGCGGCGATCGAGTGGGCCGGGCAGCGCGCCCGGGAAGCCGGTGTCACCCTGCGCCTGCACCATGCCTCGGTGTTCGACTTCGACCTCAAGCCCGGCAGCTGTGACCTGATCTATGACTCGGGTTGCTTTCACCACATGCCGCCGCATCGACGCGACGGCTATGTCCGCCTGGTCGCTGCCGCGCTGAAGCCGGGGGCCTGGTTCGGCATGGTCTGCTTCAGGCCCGAGGGTGGCAGCGGACTGTCTGACGACGAGGTCTACGAACGCGGCACACTGGGCGGCGGGCTGGGCTACTCCGAGGCCCGGCTGCGCGAGGTCTGGGGCGACCTGTTCAAGATCCACGAACTGCGGCCGATGCGGTCGCAGCCAGCCGGCAGCGGGCTGTTCGGCGAAGCCTTTCTTTGGGCGCTGCTGGCGCAGAAAACGCGCTGAGGCGCCGGATCCGCCGCAAGCTGCGACACAGGCCAAGGACAACACAATGGTCGAACCGGAGTTCATCGCCGCCAGCGTGCACACGCATCGCGAGGCGCTGATCGCGCTCAATGTCGAGTATGTGGACTGGGTCTTTGGCGAGGTCGAGGCCCTGTTCGACCTGGCCAGGAATCAGCTCGACGGCATGCCGGCCAGCGACTACGTACCGGCGGTCATAGACAAGGTCTGTGGCGATGTCCCGCCCAGCGGGGCCTTCTACCTCGTCATGCTGGGCAGGCAGCTCGCCGGCATGGGCGGGCTGCGCCGGCTTCGGCCCGGCGTGGCCGAGGTCAAGCGGCTCTACATCCGTCCACAGTTCCGTGGACACAAGCTGGGGGAGCTGCTGCTTCGGCGCGTGCTGGGGGACGCCAAGGCTTTCGGCTACGAGCGCGCCTGCCTCGACACGGCCCCCTTCATGCGGTCAGCGCATCGTCTCTACGAAAACCATGGCTTCGTGGATTGCCCGGCCTATGAGGGCACGGAGGTACCGCAGGCGTTCCAGGCGCGCTGGCGCTTCATGACGCGCACCCTGTAGTCGGGGCGGGCCTCGACCCGTCAGCCGCTGGCTGTGCCCGCATCCCACGCCTGCGCGACAATGGCCTGCCAAGAAGCGTCAACTCCCTGAGATCGTTATGCCCGTCACCTGCTCCGTCACCGCCGTCGAGATCCCGCCCCGGGCCAGCATCATCGGTCTGTACCCGGTGACGCACCTCGCCGACGCCTATGCGGTCACCCTGCCCGCCGGGGCCTCGACCCATCCTGAGCAGCTCGCGCGTTTCATCTTCTCGCAACAACCTCGCTGGGTGGACGGCCTGATGGCGATCCGCGATGCGGTGGTCGGCCTATTCGGCTTGAAAACCGCAAATCAATTGACAAAGGCGGACGGCCAGCGGGTGGGCATCTTCAAGGTCTACAGCAGCCTGGCGCAGGAGGTGGTGCTGGGCGAGGACGACAGTCATCTGGACTTCCGCCTCTCGCTGCTGTGCGCCCCTGAGGGCGCAGGTGGCGAGCAGCGACTGGTGCTCTCCACGGTCGTGCACTGCCACAACCTATTGGGCCGCAGCTATATTCTGCTGATCGCGCCTTTTCATCGGCTGATCGTGCGCAGCAGCCTGAGGCGGGCCGCGCGCATAGGCTGGCCACCCAGCGCCCAATGAACTGGAGGAGTCCCCGTGAAGACTGCCCTTTTGCGCCATCTCGGCTCGCCCGTCGCCAGAAGCGAGCTGGGCTGGACCGTGATGCGCCTGACCCTGGCCGGCCTGATCGCCGCCCATGGCTGGGTGCGCTTTCTCGATGGTGGCGTGGAGCCCTTTGGCGCCTGGCTGCTCAGCCAGGGCCTGCCCATGGGCCTGGCGATTGCCATGGCGGTGACGGCGGTCGAGATACTGGGCACGCCCTTGCTGGCCCTGGGCCGGCTGGTCACCCCGCTGACGCTGCTCTATTCGCTGATCTATCTGGTGGGCATCGCCATGGTCCATGCCAAGGCGGGCTGGTTCGTCGTCGGCAAGGGCCGCAACGGGGCCGAGTACAGCGTGCTGCTGATCATCTGCCTGCTGTGCGTGGGATTGCAGCACGCAGGCAAGCGTAGCGTTGCGCAATCATCATCCGGGGGTCACCCATGACTGCCTCCAGCGGATCCGTCAGCCTGCGTGAAATTTCCGCCGACACGGTGAGGGCCATCATCGCCCTGTCGGTGGCCGACAGCCAGAAGGGCTTTGTCGCTCCCAATGCCACGTCCTTGGCCCAGGCACTGTTTGCACCCGAGGCCTGGTACCGGGCGATCTATCTCGGCGAGGAGCCGGTGGGCTTCGTGATGCTGGAAGACCAGTCGCTTCGCCCGGAGCCGCCGCTGCAGCCCGAGATCGGCGTCTGGCGCCTGATGATAGATGCCCGTTTCCAGGGCCGGGGCATAGGCCGCAAAGCCCTGCAACTGGTCATCGCGCACGCACAGGCCAAGGGCCTGTTCAAGACGCTGGCCCTGTCCTACGTACCCGGCCCAGGTTGCCCCGAGCCCTTCTATCTGGACCTCGGCTTCCGGCACACCGGGCGCATGGACGGGAACGAGGTGGTGCTTGAGATCCCGCTTGACTCGAATACGCCTATCGCTGGCAAGGAAGATAGGCCGTGAGGCCCGCAATGAGGCGCCAAGCCGCCCTTGCAGCGCTGCTGCTGGCTGCGCTGAGCCTGGTCTGCAGCGGCTCGGCCTGGGCGCAGACCGCAGCATCCTCAGCAGCTGCCGCGCCGGCCTTGAATCTCTACGCGGTGGAGATCAAGACCGGACCTGGTTGGGACGCCGCCAAGCCCCCGCAGGAGCAGCTCCATTTTCGCGAGCATTCGGCCCATCTGAAGCGGCTGAGAGATGCTGGCCAGTTAGTGCTGGGCGCCCGATACGCTGATAAGGGTCTGGTCGTGCTGCAGGCCGTCAGCGCAGAGGAGGCCCACGCCATGATGCAGCAGGACCCGGCCATCCAGGGCCAGGTCTTCACCTACGCATTGCATGACTTCAATGTTTTTTATGGCGGCGCCGTGCAGGCGAAGCGCCGCAGCCCGTAAGGCGACGGGAATGATGAAGACCGAACCCCGACAAGCGCTGCGCAGCGACATCCCCGGCATGCACCGCGTGCGCCTGGCTGTGCGTGAGAACCCGCTCACCTCCAACGTCATCCGCGAAGAGCACTACGTGCCCGAGATCGAGCTCAGCGGCCGCGGCTGGGTGATCGAGGAGGCCGGCGAGATCGTCGCCTTCGCGGTCGGCAATCTGCACAAGCGCAATATCTGGGCGCTGTTCGTCGCGCCCGGCCATGATCGCAAGGGCTATGGGCGCAGGCTGCACGATGTGATGGTGCAGTGGCTGTTCGACCAGGGCCTGGACAGTCTGTGGCTGAGCACCGGCGCAGGCACCCGAGCGCAGGGGTTCTACGAGGCCGCCGGCTGGAACTTCAATCGTCAACTTGACGATGGCGAGCGTTTCTATGAGATGTGTCGCGACACCGCGGCGCGGCTGTCAACCGACGACTCAAACCCACAGGGAGCACGACTATGAAACTGGGCTACACCATCATCTACGTGCCGTCGGTCGCCGACTCGCTGGCCTTCTTCACCCGGGCCTTCGATCTGGAACAACGGTTTCTGCATGAGTCGGGCACCTACGGCGAGCTGAATACCGGCGAGACCACGCTGTCGTTCGCCGCCCATGAGTTGGGCGACATGAACTTCCCCGGCGGCCATGTGCGCGCCAGCGACTCGGCCCAGCCCCTGGGCATGGAGATCGCGCTGGTGACCAACGATGTGCCCGCCGCACACGCGCGAGCCATCGAACAAGGTGCCACCGAGCTGGCCGCACCCAGCGCCAAGCCATGGGGCCAGGTCGTGTCCTATGTACGGTCTCCGGATGGCACGCTGGTGGAGCTGTGCACACCGATCGCCGCCTGACCATGACCATACGCATCGTCAGGCTCGGCAGCCCACGCAGGGCCGAAGAGGGCCCGCGCATCGGCACCGTGCGCCGCCCGCCGCGCGGCGTGCCCAAGGCGGAATTCGCCGCGCAGAACTGGTACGACGTCTGGTACCCGAACCTCGCCCCCAGCGCCGAGACAATGAAGCTGGGCCAGGAGGCCCAGACGCCGGCCCAATGGGCCCAGTTCGTCAAGAAGTACCGCGCCGAAATGGCCACGCCCGAGGCCGGCCACTCGCTGGCCCTGCTGGCCACGCTGTCGCAGGGCACGAATTTCTCGGTCGGCTGCTACTGCGCCGACGAGGCCCATTGCCACCGCTCGGTGCTGCGCCAGTTGTTGGCCGACAAAGGCGCCAAGCTCGATCCGGACTGACTCTCACGGAGCCCCAATGCCCACACCGCAAACCCTTGAGCGCTTCATCTCCCGTGTCGAGGAAGGCGCGCATGTCGAGGCGATTCTGGAGTTCTATACCGAACAGGCCTCGATGCAGGAGAACATGGGCGCACCCAGGGTGGGCCGGGAGCTGCTGGCCGAGGGCGAGCGCAAGGTGCTGGCCAAGACGAAGGCGGTGCACTCGCAATGCGTGCGGCCTGTCTTCCAGCACGGCGACAAGGTCGTCATACGCTGGATCTTCCGCTTCGAGCGTCTTGACGGCACGGTCATGCAGATGGAGGAACTGGCCTACCAGCGCTGGGACGGTGAGCGCATCGCCGAGGAGCAGTTTTTCTATGATCCGGCGCAGTTGGCGGCCAAGCCGGCATAGGTAAATTTGCGACTTTTTTAAATGACAGTATCAAAAAGTCGCGACTTTTGTTCAATGCTTGCGGATTGAATCCATACGCCAAGACGGCCGCTGTGAATCGCGCAAAGGTCCACGACACCCGCTAGAATCGCGCCCCCGGCACGCCGCGCTGCCAGCCTGTTACTCACTTCGCACTGTTCCCGCCCAAATGAAAACTCTCTTGAGCCTCCTCTGCGTTGCCGGCCTGTCGGCTTGCGCAAGCTATGCGCCGTCGGTGCCCACAGACTACAAAGGCCCCACCGTGGCCCTGACCGACTACTACATACCGGAGGAGCGGTCCAAGGCCCAGCTGTTCTATGTCGATGCGGTCGATGGCCATGAGATCGAGTCCAGCCTCGTGGCTTCGCGTCGTGCGACCTCAGGGCAGGGTTTTTCGGTGTCGATGGTGGCCGTGACACGTCAGGTGCCCGCGCGGCCGCTGCGACTCAAGCTGGTCGGCACGCACTTCATCGGTGCCCCTATTCACGAACTGGCCAGTCGGGCGGCGGGAACGTTCTACTCGGTCGAGGGCGAGCTGACATTCATACCGGTCCAAGGCCGCAGCTATTTCGTCAAGGGCCAGTTGCAGAAGACGGGTTCGTTCGCCTGCATCGCTGACGCATCGACCGAGCAATGCGTCTCGGACAAGGTGCAGTAGGCGCGAGCCCATCCGTAGCCGCGCATGAACATCCTCGCCCTCTGCGGCAGCCTGCGCGCCGCCTCCCTCAACGCCACGCTGCTGCGTACAGCCGTTCGCCTGGCGCCTGCCGGGACACGGGTCAGCGTGTTCGACGGCATGGCTGAGCTACCGCTGTTCAATCCGGATCTGGAT
Source organism: Burkholderiaceae bacterium (assembly GCA_018780645.1). Taxonomy (GTDB): domain Bacteria; phylum Pseudomonadota; class Gammaproteobacteria; order Burkholderiales; family Burkholderiaceae_C; genus Paucibacter. The sequence goes on along the minus strand of JADMJJ010000040.1, from coordinate 58,846 downwards.
GCACAGGCACCGCCCGCCGTACAGCGGTTGCGAGATGCGCTGGCTGCAGCCGACGCGCTGCTGATCGCCAGCCCCGAGTACGCCCATGGCGTGACCGGCGTGATCAAGAACGCGCTGGACTGGCTGGTCAGTCAGGAGGCTTTCGTCAACAAACCGGTGGCTGTGCTGAATGCCTCGCCGCGGGCCCACCATGCCGATGCGGCGCTGCGCGAGACCTTGAAGACGATGTCGGCCCTGATCGTCGAGGACGCCTCGATCTCCATCGCGCTGCTGGGCTCGAAGGTGAGCGAATCGGAGATGATCGTGTCGCCAGCGGTCGGTGGCGCACTGAAGAGCGCGCTGGCTGCCCTGCATGGCGCCGTTGTGCTCCGGGCAGCTCCGGCGCCCGCCTTTCCGGTCAGCTAGCAACCCATTGGAGCGACACCATGCCGATACCCACCGATCCATTGCCGCCCGAGGTGCTCGCGGCCCTTCAGCGGGGCAACAAGATCGAGGCCATCAAGCTGATGCGCCAACTCACCGGCCTGGGGTTGAAGGAGGCGAAGGATGCGGTTGAAGCTTCACCGGAACATGCCCAGCTGGGTCAGGGCTCGCCCGGCGAGGTGGGGCGCAGCGGCAGCATAGGCTGGGTGTTGCTAGCACTCGTCGTCGCAGCGCTGATCGCCTTCTATCTGATGCGCGGGCAGGGCTGAGGCATGCCGCTCGAAAAGCCAGCGGTGGCACCCCAAAAGAGCCGGATCCTGGTCGCGATCACTGCAACGGCACTGCTTGCCGACATCCTCTTGAGCTATGCACCAAGAGGCCGTTCGTTCGCCTTGCTGGCCGAGGCACCCGCCCAGCTGGCCAGGGGTCTGACCGCCGGCCTCGCGAGCGTGGCGTGGCAAGCTCCCGCGTCGGCCTAGCTGGAACTCTTGATGCGTACGTTCTACACCCTCGCCTATCCCGTCATCACGGTCGCGGACCGGCAGTTTCTGGATGTTTTTCGCAGCACCCATGATCAAGACCGGGCCAGGCGGGTTGCACCGCATTTCACCTTGCTGTTCGGCTGCAACGCATTGACCGAACCCGACTATCTGCAGCATGTGCAGACGGCCGCCAGGGCCAGCACCGCGCTGCGCTTTTGCTGCCGCTACGCCATGCTCGGCGCCGACGATGAGGACGACACCGCCTATGTCTTTCTGGTACCGGACGAAGGATGGAGTGGCCTGTCGCTGCTGCACGATCGTCTGTACGCCGACGCGATGGCTCCCAGGCTGCGGCTGGATCTGCCCTTTGTTCCGCATATCACCATCGGTTCGCTGAAAGACCGCGTGGCCGCCAAACAGCTGTGCGACGAGCTGAATGCAACTGGCATATGCATCGAAGGCATGGTGAACGTGCTTTCGGTCGTCGCGCGAGAGGGCAGTGCTTTGAAGCATATCGCCTCGTACCCGCTACAAGTGCCTGCGACGGCTACGGCAATCGACCTGAGTTTTGCATCAGCGCACGCCACCGACTTCGAAGCCCTGCTGGCCCTGCGCATCGCCGCCATGCGCGAGAGCCTGGAGCGCATCGGCCGTTTCGACCCGGTGCGGGCTCGCGATCGCTTCGCTGGCGGCTTTGCTCCGGAGCACACACGGCATATTCTTGTGAATGGCGAACGTGTCGGGTTCGTGGTGGTCAAGCCGCAGCAGGATGCGTTGTTGATTGACCATCTCTACATCGCACCAGGTGCGCAAGGCCAGGGCATTGGCGCTGCAGTGTTGCTCGAGGTGTTCGCCCAAGCCGATGCCGCTGCTTTGCCGGTGCGCGTAGGTGCGCTGCGCGACAGCGCGTCAAACCGCTTCTATGTCCGCCACGGCTTCGAGTTGGTCGAGCGGGCGGAGTTTGATAACTACTACCTGCGCCCTGCTCGAACTTAGCCCCGGATTGCATCCGGGCTACATAGGGTTCCGTAGCCCGGATGCAATCCGGGACAGCACACAGTCCCGTAGCCCGGATGCAATCCGGGGCCTGCCTACCCTCAGGCGTGCGCCGCCGCCGTGGTGATCTCGCCCGGCACGCGCTTGCGCGCCAGCAGGCTGTACATCGTCGGCACGACGAACAGCGTCAGCACCGTGCCCAGCGACATCCCGCCCACGATCACCCAGCCGATCTGCTGGCGGCTCTCGGCCCCGGCGCCGGAGGCCAGGGCCAGCGGCAGCGCGCCCAGCACCATGGCACCGGTGGTCATCAGGATAGGCCGCAGACGCAGCGCACTGGCCTCTATCACCGCGTCCAGCGTGTCCTTGCCCGCCTGGCGCAGCTGGTTGCTGAACTCGACGATCAGGATGCCGTGCTTGGTGATCAGACCCACCAGGGTGATCAGGCCGATCTGCGAATAGACGTTGAGCGTGCCGCCCGTCAACTGCATCGCGCCCAGTGCCCCGACCATGGACAGCGGCACCGCCGTCATGATGATCAGCGGATCGACAAAGCTCTCGAACTGCGCTGCCAGCACCAGGAAGATGAACAGGCCGGCCAGCACGAACACCAGGCCCAGCGCACCGCTGCTGGACTTGAACTCGCGCGACACGCCGTTCAGCTCGGTCGCATAGCCCACCGGCAGCACCCGGCGCGAGGCCTCGTCCATGAACTGCAGGGCCTCGCCCAGCGAGTAGCCCGGGGCCAGGCTGGAGGTGATGGAGACCGAGCGGCGCTGGTTGAAGTGGTTCAGCTCGCGCGGGCTCACCGCCTCGCGCACCTTGACCAGGCTGGACAGCGGCAGCATGGTGTCGCCACGGCCGCGCACGAACAGCTTCTCGATGTGCTCGGGCGTGGTGCGGCCGCTGCCCTCGGTCTGCACCAGCACGTCGTACTGATCCGCGTCACGCTTGTAGCGGGTCACGGCGCGGCCGCCGAGCATCGACTCCACCGTGCGGGCGATCTGATCCACGCTGACGCCGAGGTCGGCCGCACGCTCGCGGTCAACCTCCAGAAAGACCTCGGGCTTGTTCAGTCGCAGGTCGTTGTCGGGCTGCACAAAGCCGGGGTTCTTGCCCATCTCGGCCATCATCTGCTGCGTCACATTGGCCAGATTCGCATAGCTGTCGCTGGTCACGATGACGAAATTGATCGGCCGCTCGCGAAAGCCCTGGCCCAGGCTGGGCGGCGTGATCGGGAAGGCGCTCACCCCGGGCAGCAGGCTGACCTGCGGCTGCAGCGCACGGGCCAGCTCCTGGGTGCTGCGGCTGCGCTCGGTCCAGTCCACCGCGCGCAGGATGGCCGTGCCCTGCGACACGATGCCGCCGCCGGCAAACAGGAACACGCGGTCGAACTCGGGATAGCCCGAGGCAATGCGGTCAATCGCGTCCAGATAGCGGGCCGTGAAGTCCAGGGTCGCGCCATCGGGCGCGCTGATCGGCATGATGATGACGCCGCGGTCCTCCATCGGCGCCAGCTCCGACTTGGCGCTGCTGAACAGCCACCAGCTGCCGGCCCCCGAGGCCAGCATCACCACCACCACCATCCAGCGCTGGCGCAGGGCGAAGCGCAACGCGCCGGTGTAGCGTTCGGTGATCCAGACCAGCACCCGCTCCATGCCGCGGTCAAAGCGCCCGGGCTTGGCGTTGTGGCGCAGCAGCTTGCTGCACATCATCGGTGTGAGTGTCAGGGCGACGAAGCCCGACACGATCACCGCGCCGGCCAGGGTCAGCGCGAACTCGACGAACAGCCGGCCGGTACGGCCCGGCGTGAAGGCCAGCGGCGCGAACACGGCCGCCAGGGTCAAGGTCATCGCCATCACGGCGAAGCCGATCTCCTTGGCCCCCTTCAGCGCGGCCTGGAAGGGGTTCAGGCCCTCCTCGATGTGGCGGAAGATGTTCTCCAGAACGACGATGGCATCGTCCACCACCAGGCCGATGGCCAGCACCAGGGCCAGCAGGGTCAGCGTGTTGACGGTGAAGCCGGCCGCGGCCATCAGTGCGAACGAACCGATCAGGCTGATAGGGATCGTGACCAGCGGAATGATGGACGCGCGCAGGGTGCGCAGGAACACGAACACCACCAGGGCCACCAGGGCCACCGATTCGGCGATGGTGGTGTAGACCGACTTGATCGAACGGTCGATGAAGATCGAGTTGTCATTGGCCGGCCGCACGGTCACGGTGTCCGGCAGGTCCTGCTGGATGCGCGGCAGAATGGCGCGCACGCCTGCCGAGACCTCCAGCGGATTGGCCGTGGCCTGGCGGATCACGCCCAGACTCACCGAGGGCACGCCGTTCAGGCGCACGCGGGAGCGCTCGCTGGCGGCCGCCTCTTCAACGCGGGCCACATCCTTGAGGCGCACGGTGATGCCATTGACCTGGCGCAGCGCCACCTCGTTGAACTGGGCGACGGTATTCAGATCGGTGCGGGCGGTGACGTTGAACTCGCGCTGCTGGCTCTCGATGCGGCCTGCGGGCACCTCGAGGTTCTGCTTGCGCAGCGCGTCCTCCACGTCCTGCACGGTCAGGCGGTAGGCGGCCAGGCGATCGGCGTCCAGCCAGATGCGCATCGCGTACTTGCGGTCGCCGCCGATCTGCACATCGGCCACGCCGGGCACGGTTTGCAGCCTGGGCTTGACGACGCGGTTCACCAGGTCGGTCACTTCCAGCGGTGACAGCGACTCGCTGGTGAAGGCGATCCAGATCGTCGGCGTGGCGTCGGCCTCGACCTTGGCCACCACCGGTTCATCGACGGCATCGGGCAGGCGGCCGCGTACCCGGGCGACGCGGTCGCGCACATCGGCGGCGGCGTCGTCAGGGTTCTTCTCGAGCTTGAAGCGCACCGTGATCTGGCTCTGCTCCGAGCGCGAGATCGAGGTCAGGATGTCGACGCCGTCGATGCCGGCTATCGAATCCTCCAGCGGCTTGCTGACCTGGGACTCGATCACCTCGCTGGAGGCGCCGATCAGCCGGGTGCTGACGGTGACCACCGGTTCGTCGATGCGCGGGTACTCGCGAAGGGTCAGACGGTCGAACGAGACGATGCCGACCAGCACCAGCAGCAGCGACATCACGGTCGCGAACACCGGGCGACGGATGGAAATTTCCGAGATACGCATGCCGACTCCTTGTGCCTGGGGATCAGCGCGAAGCCGCGCTGGCGGGTCCGGACGCCGCGGCGCTGCGCGGCGCACCGCCCTGCTTGTCCACATCGACGATCTTCACCGGCAGGCCATCACCGCGCATCAGCCTCGCCTGGCCGGCGGTGACGACCACATCGCCGTCCTGCACGCCACCCAGCAACTCGACCTTGCCCGGTACCCGCATACCCAGCCGCGCCTCGACCCGCTGCGACTGCTTGCCCTTGGGTCCATCAACGACCTTGATGATGTATTGCTTGCCACCCTGGGGCACCAGCGCCTCCTCGGGCACGACCAGCGCATTCGGGCGCTCGCCCAGCACCACGTTGACGCGGGCGAACAGTCCGGAGCGTAGATCGGCGGTCGGCCCCATCAGCTTGGCGCGCACCAGCATCGAGCGGCCATTGGCATCGAACTGCACATCAACCACGTCCACCCTGGCCTGGAACACCTGCTTGGGCAGTGCGTCCAAGGTCATGTCCACGGCCTGGCCACCCTTCAGACGCGGCACGAAACGCTCTGGCAGGCGGAACTCGACCCACATGCTGGAGCTGTCCTCGATGCTCACCAGGTCGGCTCCGTCCTTGACGTAGTCGCCGAGATTGACCGAGCGTATGCCCACCAAGGCATCGAAGGGCGCGACGATCTTCAGCCGGCTCAGCTGCGCCTTGGCCAGGGCCACCTGAGCCTCGGCCACCTGCAGATTGGCCTGGGCCTGATCGACCACGCTGGCGCTGACGAAGTTCTGCGCCAGCAGCTCGCGGTTGCGCTGCAGGCTGGTGCGGGCAATGCCGGCCTGGGCCTCGGCCTGCTGGAGCTGGGCCACCTGCAGTGCGTCATCGAGTTGCACCATCAGCTGGCCCTTGCGCACGCGTTGACCATCGGTGAAGCCCAGGGCCGAGATGCGCCCGCTGACCTCGGGGCGCAGCACTACCGCCTGGCGCGAGCGCAGGCTGCCGACCGCCTGGGCCTCGTCACGCAGATTCATGACCGCGACGCGGCCGACCTCGACGCTCACGGGCCCGGACGGCCCGCCCGGGCCGCTACGTCCCGGCTGGCTCTGGGCGGAGCCCGAGGCTGGGCCCGCCGCGCCGGCGGCCGGCAATGGGCCGGGCCGGTGCTGCCACCAATACGCCACGCCACTGATCGCCACTATTGCGACCACCGCCACCAAACTATGTATTTTCTTGAAACTCATGCCGGATTCTCCGAGCGCGGACTGTACCGGCGTTTGGCCTGTGGCGCCGTGGCCCCGGGGAAGACCGGGCTGCGATGTGCGATTGGCGAGCGGACTCCCAGGGCTGGGTGCCCGGGCGGCAGGCTCAACGACCGACCGAGGCCGCGCCCCGGTTGGCCAGGGCATCGGCACGTTCGTTGCCGGGGTCGCCGGCATGGCCCTTGACCCAGCGCCACTCGACCTGGTGCAGATGGCGCAAGCCGTCCAGCCGCTGCCACAGATCGACGTTCTTCACCGGCTTCTTGTCGGCGGTCTGCCAGCCGCGCTGCTTCCAGCCGATGATCCATTCCGTAATGCCTTTACGTACGTACTGGCTGTCGGTGTAAAGCGTGACCTCGCAGGTGCGCTTCAGCGAGGCCAGCGCCTCGATCACGGCCGTCAGCTCCATGCGGTTGTTGGTGGTGTTGGGCTCGCCGCCAAACAATTCCTTGTCGTGACCGCCCGAGCTGAGCCAGGCGCCCCAGCCGCCGGGTCCGGGGTTGCCCTTGCAGGCGCCATCGGTATAGACGGTCACCTTGGGACGCTGGATGGTGGCGGCGGGTTTGTTCTCGTGGGTCTCGGTCATGAAATCTCTTTGTTGTTGTGCATCGCCACCGCCGCGGTCTTGGGAGCCTTGCGGACCTGCGGCAGCAGGCCGACCAGACGCATGCCACGCACGCGCTTGACAGCCACCAGAAAGTAAACGGCGCCCAGCACCGGCCACCAACGTTCGCCCGCACCCTCCATCCAGGCATGGCGCTGCATCCAGCGCTCGCTCAGGCCCGGCGGCCGATAGCAGCCGAAATGGGCGCCCTCGACCTCGAAGCTCAGCAGCCGCAGCCAATCACGCAGACGCCAGTAGCCGATGAACTCGCCGCTGCTGGGCAGGAACAGGCCCTGCTCGCCCTTGCGGCCGGGCAGGCGACCCCTCAGGCGCCCCAGGCGCTGGCGCAGCGCCCACAGACTGGTCGGGTTCAGCCCCAGTATCACGACCCTGCCCTCGGGCCGCAGCACGCGATCCACCTCACGCAGGGTCTGGTGCGGGTCGCGGGCGAGTTCGAGCGCATGGGGCAGCACCACCAGGTCCAGGCTGTTGGTGTCGAAAGGCAGCGCGTCGAAATCGCAATGCAGGGCCACCGTGCGGGCCGGGTCCTGCACCAGGTCGTCGGGCAGGGGCTGAGCCTGCTGCAAGGCCAGCCAGCGGTGCGGCATGCGATTGCTGCGCAGCCCGTCCAGCTCCGGCAGGCCCAGCTGCAGTGCATGAAAGCCGAACAGATCGACCACGGCAGCATCCAGCTGCGCCTGTTCCCAGGCCAGCATGTAGCGGCCCGCAGGGGTTTGCAGCCAGTGGGCCAACTCTATAATCGACGGATTGCCTGCCATGAACCTTATCGCACTGCCTGCCTTCACAGACAACTACATCTGGATGCTTCACGATGGCGCAAATGCGATCGTCGTGGATCCGGGGGAAGCGGCGCCGGTGCTGCGAGCACTGAGCAGCAGGGGCCTGCGCCTGGCAGGCATTCTAGTGACCCACCATCATGGCGATCACGTCGGCGGCCTGGAGGCACTTCGAGACCAGTTGCAGGGTCCCATATTCGGACCCGCCACCGAGAGCATTCCCGGCCCCTGCACGCCCTGCCGGGGCGGTGATGCGGTGACACTGATGGGCCTGGACTTCCAGGTGCTGGACGTGCCCGGCCACACCGCCGGCCACATCGCCTACTATCTGCCGAGCCTGCCGGGAGCAGCCGACGCGGCGCCCGTGCTGTTCTGCGGCGACACGCTGTTCTCCGGCGGCTGCGGGCGCTTGTTCGAGGGCACGCCGGCGCAGATGCACCACTCGCTGTCACAACTGGCTCGATTGCCCGGCCCAACAAGGGTATGCTGCGCCCACGAATACACCCTGTCCAACCTGCGCTTTGCCTCGGCGGTAGAGCCTGACAACGCGGCCCTGGCCGACTATCAGCAATGGTGCGAGGCGCAACGCGCGCTGCACCAGCCCACCCTGCCCTCGCTTCTCACGCGCGAGCTCGCCATCAATCCATTCCTGCGCTGTGATGAGCCTGCCGTGATCAGGGCTGCCAGTGATCATGGTGCCGCGGACGTTGATCCCGTCTCGGTGTTTACCACCCTGCGCCAATGGAAGAACGAATTCCGATGACCCACCACTCGACCAAGCCACATTCGCTGCCGCGCCTGCTGCCCCTGCTGACCCTGCTCTTGGCCGCCTGCGCCAGCACCCCGCCTCCCATCGCAGAACCCCCCACCGAGTCAGCCACCGCCGCCCCGGTCGCCCTGGCCAGCAACTGGACGCCCGCGCCGGTGCCTGCAAGTCGAGCCTCGGCCGCCGCCTTCGACCAGATGTCGGCGGCGCTGGTGGAAGACACGCTGCAGCCCGGCGCCAAGATCGACCTTGACGACAGCCGCGCCCAGGCCGATCTGTGGGTGCGTGTGCGCAAAGGCTTTGCACTGCAGGATCTGGACGGCGAACTGGTCGGCAAGGCCGAGCAGTGGTACAGCAGCCGCCCCGACTATGTGCAGCGCATGACCGAGCGCGGCAGCCGCTACCTCTATCACATCATCGAAGAGGTCGAGAAGCGCGGCATGCCCGCCGAACTGGCACTGCTGCCATTTGTGGAGAGCGCCTTCGTTACCGACGCCAGCTCGCGCGTCAAGGCCTCGGGCCTATGGCAGTTCATGCCGGCCACCGGGCGCGACTTCGCGCTGAAGCAGAACGTGTTCCGCGATGACCGCCGCGATGTGCTGGCCTCAACCCGCGCGGCGCTCGACTATCTGGGCAAGCTGCACGGCATGTTCGGCGACTGGCATCTGGCGCTGGCCGCCTACAACTGGGGCCAGGGCAATGTGCAGAAGGCGATCACGCGCAACCAGAAGGCTGGCCTGCCGACCGACTATCTGAGCCTGCGCATGCCCGACGAGACGCGCTACTACATCCCCAAGCTGCAGGCGGTGAAGAACATCGTTGCCCGCCCCGATGCCTACGGCCTGAGCCTGCCGGCGGTGGCCAACCACCCATTCTTCCTGAGCGTGAAGATAGACCGCGACATGGACGTCGATATGGCCGCCCGTCTGGCCGGCCTGGAGGTCGATGACTTCAAGCTCTACAACCCGCAGATGAACAAGCCGGTGATACTCGCCGCCGGCACGCCGCAGGTGCTCTTGCCCTATGACAATGCCAGCCACTTCGTGCGCCGCTTGAGCGCACACCAGGGTCCGCTCGCCAGCTGGACAGCCTGGGTCGCGCCGCGCACGCTGAAACCCGCCGACGCAGCCAAGCTGGTGGGCATGAACGAGGCCACGCTGCGCGAGGTCAACAAGATTCCGCCGCGCATGCTGGTCAAGCAGGGCTCGACCCTGCTGGTGCCGCGCGGCCTGCACCGCGTCGATGATGTGTCCGAGCATCTGGCCGACAACGCCAGCATCACCCTGACACCGGACGTCCCGCCGCTCAGGCGCGTGGCCTTCAAGGCCGGCAAGGGCGACACCGTGGCCAGCCTGGCCAGGCGCTACCGCGTCAGCAGCGAGCAGTTCGCCCAATGGAACAAGCTGGGCGCCAAGACCGTGCTGAAGACCGGGCAGAGACTGGTTGCCTATACCGCCACGACGCCGGTGCGCACCGCGGCAGTCAGCAAGAACGTGAAGCAGCCGTCAGGGCGCAAGGTTCTGCGCACCAGCGGTCGCAGCACGGTGGCCAGCAGCGGACTGCCGTCAGCGCTGGCCCGTCAGCCAAGCAAGCGCTGATGCCCCGGTTCAGCTGGCGCTGAAGAACAACGCCACGCTGCAGCCCACGCCTATGGTCCAGGCCAGCGATCGCAGCGAGGCCTTGTCGGCCAGATAGAGGGCGATGAAGGCCAGGCGTGCGGCGACAAAGGCCAGCGCCAGGGCGTCCACCCGCCCCTGCGGTGCCTGCATCTGCTGCGCCACCAGCACGCCGGCGATGAACAGCGGCAAGGCCTCGAAACTATTGGCCTGCGCCGCATTGGCGCGCGCCTGCCAGCCCGACAGACTCGCCAGCCAGGCCCGCGGGTTGTGGTTGTCGAAACCACCGTCACGGCGGCGCTTGCCAAAGCCCTTGGACTTGGCGATGCCGGCGCAGACGATGGGCAGCAGGCCGGCGACGATGATGCAGTAGTTGGCGAGGGTCATGTCTTGAGGCTTTCTTGTGGAACGGTGCTCAGCGCCGGTCCACCAATGCATGGGCAATGGTGCCCAGATCCACATACTCGAGTTCACTACCCACAGGCACGCCGCGCGCCAGCCGCGTGGCGCGCAGGCCGCGCGCCTTCAATGCCTGGCTCAGCACATGGGCCGTGGCCTCGCCCTCGGCGGTGAAGCTGGTGGCCAGAATCACCTCCTCGACCTTGCCGTCGGCGGCGCGCTCCAGCAGCTGGGCCACACCGATGTCTTGCGCGCCGATGCCGTCCAGCGGGCTGACCCGCCCCATCAGCACAAAGTAGTAGCCGCGGTAGGAGCCGGTGCGCTCCAGCGCTGCCTGATCGGCCGGCGACTCAAGCACGCACAGCAGGCTGGCGTCACGGGTCTCGTCCAGGCAGATGCTGCACACCGGCGTTTCGGTGAAGGTGTGGCAGCGCTGGCAATGCAGGATGTGATCGGCCGCCTGACCCAGCGCCCGCGAGAGCTGACGTGCGCCATCGCGGTCATGCTGCAGCAGGTGGTAGGCCATGCGCTGGGCCGACTTCTGGCCCACGCCCGGCAGACGCCGCAAGGCCTCCACCAGGCCATCAAGCGAGTGCTGGGCATTGCTCACCGCAAGCCCCTCGCCTCAGCACCAGCCAGCAGGTTCAAAACGGGAACTTCATGCCCGGGGGCAGGGGCATGCCGGCGGTCAGCTTGCCCATCTTGGCCTGGCTGACCTCCTCGGCGCGGCGCACCGCGTCATTGAAGGCGGCGGCGACCAGGTCTTCCAGCATGTCCTTGTCATCGGCCAGCAGGCTGGGGTCGATGGCAACGCGCTTGACGTCGTGCTTGCAGGTCATCGTGACCTTGACCAGGCCGGCGCCCGACTGGCCCTCGACCTCGACCAGTGCCAGCTCGTCCTGCGCCTTCTTCAGGTTGTCCTGCATGGCTTGGGCCTGTTTCATCAGACCGGCCAGTTGACCCTTCATCATCGTGATACTCCTTGGTGTTCAGTGAGGTTTGATCGACCCAGGCACGACGCGTGCCGTCTTGAACTGACTCAGCATCTGCTGCACCAGCGGGTCGTTGAGAATGATCGCTTCGGCGTCCAGCTGGCGCCGTTGGCCCTCGGCGGCATCGCGCAGCGCCGGCGAATCCAGCGCCGCGCCGGCCTCCAGTTCGACGCGCAGTTCCAGCCCGAGGTGCGCCGCCAGGGCGGTCTGCAGCTTGTCTTTCAGCACCGGGGCGCGCAGCGATTCACGCTCGATGCGAAAGCGCCAGACCTGCGCATCGCCGTCCTGTTCGATGGCCACGCACTCGGCCTGCAGCGCGACCTCGCGGGCCATCGCCACCAGGCCCAACTGCTTGACGGTCTGGTACCAGCGCTCGCCCAGCGCGGTGGCCTGGATCCTGATCGGCTCGCCTGCCGTGGACTGTGGTGCGGACTGACTCGGCGCCGGTACAGGCGATGCCGACACTGCCAACGTTTCGGGTGGCGCGCGACGCGCAGGCTCCGCGGGGGCCGAACTTGCAGGCATGGCCTGGCCCTCCTCATCGGCCATCGGCGCATCCATCCACGGCGGCACATCGTCGCTGGCGGCGGCGGCAGGCGGTGGTGCCGGCCTGGGTACAGGCGGGCGAGGGCTGGCCGTGGCCGGCTCGCGCGCAACGACGACGGCAACGGACGGTGCAGGTGGGGGCGAATACTTCGGCTGTGGCGCAGGCGGCTGAGCCGGCGCCCGGGCCTCCGCCCGCACCGGTTCGGCCATCAGGGCCGCCGTGTTCGCGACAGGCGCGGCCGGAACAGCCGGCGCCGGGCTGCTGGCACTTGCCGAAGCGGCCATCGCCGGTGCGCGGGCCGGAGGCGATGCCTCCACCGGCGCCGCACTGGCGCCGCGCCCGCCGCCCTCGGGCCGGAAACTGAGCATGCGCAGCAGCACCATCACCAGGCCGCCGTACTCATCGGGCGCCAGGCCCAGTTCGGCGCGGCCATGCAGGGCCATGCTGTACATCAGCTGGATCTCGTCGGACGGCAGCAGCCGCGCCACGCGCTGCATCTCGGGTGTTTCGGGGTCGGCCGCATCGGCGCTGCCCGGGGCGGCGCGCTCCACCGCCATCTGCTGCAGCAGGCTGGCCAGATCTTCCAGCGTGCCGGAAGCCGACAGGCCCTGGGCCCGCAGCCGGTCGGCAATCGCCACCACTTCGGGGCCGTTGCTGGCGGCCAGTGCGTCGATCAGCGCGATCACATGGCTGCGATCGACGGCGCCCAGCATCTGGCGCACGCCGGCTTCCTTGAGCTCGCCGGAGCCGAAGGCGATCGCCTGATCGGCCAGCGACAGGCCGTCGCGCATCGAGCCACGGGCGGCGCGGGCCAGGAGGCGCAGCGAGCCGGCATCGACGGGGATGTTTTCCTCGGCCAGCACGCGCTCCAGATGCTCATGCACCGTTTGCGGCGCCATCGGCCGCAGATTGAACTGCAGGCAGCGGCTCAGCACGGTGACCGGCACCTTCTGCGGGTCGGTCGTGGCAAGCACGAATTTCAGGTATTCGGGCGGCTCTTCCAGCGTCTTCAGCATCGCGTTGAAGGCGGTGTTGGAGAGCATATGCACTTCGTCAATCATGTAGACCTTGAAGCGACCCACCACCGGCTTGTAGACCGACTGGTCCAGCAGCTGCGAAATCTCCTCGACGCCGCGATTCGAGGCCGCATCCAGCTCGACGTAGTCGACGAAACGGCCGGCGTCGATGTCGCGGCAGGCCTCGCACACACCGCAGGGGTGGGCGGTGATGCCGCCCTGGCCGTCGGGCCCGGTGCAATTCAGGCTCTTGGCCAGCAGCCGCGAGACCGTGGTCTTGCCCACGCCCCGCGTGCCGGTGAACAGATAGGCATGGTGCAGCCGTTGCTGCGTCAGCGCATTGGCCAGCGCCTGCACGACGTGCTCCTGCCCGACCAGCTCTTCAAAACTGCGGGGACGGTATTTGCGGGCGAGAACCAGATAGCTCATGCGGGCGATTCTACGGGCGCGCCATGCCGCGCTGCGGGCCGGCCCGGCGGCTGACCGATAATCCTGCACCATGAGCACGCACGCCCCCTCCTCCTCCGACACCCTCAGCTACGAACAGGCGGGGGTCAACTACGATTTGATCGACCCGCTGAAGGTGGCCGCCCAGCGCGCCGCCGCCGCCACCGGCGCCCATCTGGCCGGCCACGGCTTCAGTGAAGTGCCCGCCTCGCGCGGCGAATCGGCCTATGTGGTCGACGTCGGCCCCTTCTACCTAGCCTCCATCGTCGAATGCCTGGGCACCAAGACCCTGGTTGCCGACGAGATGTACCAGCTGACCGGCAAGAGCTACTACGCCAGCATCGCCCAGGACACCATCGCCATGGCCATCAATGACCTGATCACCGTTGGCGCCACGCCGCTGGTGGTGCAGGCCTACTGGGCCGCCGGCGGCTCCGACTGGTTCGGCGACAAGCTGCGCGCGCAAGCCCTGGTCGAGGGCTGGAAGAAGGCCTGCGACGTCTGCCAGGTGGCCTGGGGCGGCGGCGAGACGCCGGCCCTGGCCGGCATCGTCGAGGCCGGCCGCATCGACCTGGCGGCCAGTTGCACCGGCCTGATCAATCCGAAGGAGCGGCTGTCGGTCGGTGACAAGCTCGCACCCGGCGACGCCATCGTGCTGCTCGCCTCCAGTGGCATCCACGCCAATGGCCTGAGCCTGGCGCGCAAGCTGGTGGAGCGCCTGCCCCAGGGCTACTTGACCGAGATCGAACCCGGCCTGACGTATGGCGACGCCCTGCTGGCGCCGACGGTGCTGTACTCGCCGGTGACCGAGGCGCTGTACAAGGCCGGCATCACGCCACACTACTGCGCCAATATCACCGGCCACGGCTGGCGCAAGCTGCTGCGCCACCCCGGCCGGTTCACCTACCGCATCCATACCGTGCCCCCGGTTACGCCGGTGCTGAAGTTCATGCAGGAACATGCCAAGCAGGACGACCGCGAGGCCTATTCGACCTTGAATATGGGGGCAGGTTTTGCCATCTTCGTGCCGGCGGCCGATGCCCAGCGCACGGTCGAAGTGGCCAAGGCCCAGGGCGTGGACGCCTGGGTCGCCGGCCAGATCGAGGCAGGCCCCAAGCAGCTGCTGATCGAGCCGCTGGGCCTCCAGTTTGGCGACGACTCCCTGCAGCTGCGCTGAGTCGCTGACGCAGGCGCTGCGCTGTGTCGCGCTGCTGCTGGCACTGGCGGCCGGCGCACCGGCCGCGCCGCAGGTCCTGCGGCCCGCCAGCGGCTCGCAACAGACCGCGGTTGACATCCCGGTCGAGCCCCTGGGCAACAACCGCCTGCAGATCCAGTTCGACAGCAGCCTGCCGCTGCACACGATTCGACTCCAGCCCCCTGGCGCGCCCGCGCTGACCTGGGCCCCGGCCCAGCTGCTCAGCATCCCCCGCCAGCAGCGCCAGCGACCCGACCTGGGCGATGCCTATGTGCTGCCGCAGCAGCGCGATCCGGCCCCGGGCCCGTGGCGGCTGACACTGTGGCATGCCAAGGCCAGCCCAGGCAGCGCTGTGACCCTCGTGACCCGGCAACTGCCGCAACGGCCGCTGCCAGCGCGTCGGCATAGAGGCCGGCCAGTTTTTCGCCGAGTACCAGCCCTGGCAGGCAGGCTCCCACCAGCTGAGCGTGGACCTGAGCCTGCCCGACAGCCACCAACGCCCGGTGCCGTTGCAGGCGCGGCAGACCCTGCACGTCAGCGCCGCGCCGCACACCAGGGATCTCCAGCCCAGCCTGAACCTGCAGACGGGCCCCGGCGGCTGCCTGATGTCGGCCGACTTCGGTCTGGCCTGGCAGGCCACCGAGCCCGGCCTGTGGCTGCTGAGCCTGCGCATGATGGGCGCCGCGCCCCTGCCGGTCGAACTCAACAGCCATGTCGACGCCCAATCGGCCGGGCCCATACGCTTCAAGGCGACGCTGGACCCGCGCCTGCGCAAGCGCCTGCAGCGCCGCGACTACACCGAGGCCGACCTGGAACTGGTGCTGGCGGCCCCCGGCCGCAGCGAGATCATGTTCAGGCAGCGCAGATTGCGCCTGCCCCAGGCCCTGCCGGCCGGCTCGATCTGCAATTAGTTTCGCACTACCTCGGTCGGAGCACCCCGCAGCCTCGCATACAATCCCCGCTGACGGGCCTCCTCGCATGGAAGCACGGCCAACCGGGTCAGGTGGGGAACCAAGCAGCCCTAACTGTTGTGACCAGTGCCGGGGGTAAGGCTCGTCAACCCCAATTTTCTGTCCTTGCCCGATGGCCTGCCTGCTGCGGGGCAGGCGAGGTACACGCGATGCCTGATGCATCCGCCCCCGAGGTTCCTGGCTACCAGGTGTCCAGGATCACCCTGGCAGATGCCGATGACTGGGCGGCTTTCGCCCTGCTGCCCGAGATGCTGCGCCTGACCAGCAGCACGGCGGCCTCGGTGGACGATCTGCGGATGATGATAGAGCGCACCCTGAGTGATGACCCGAATGCGCCGCTGCTGTTCGCGCTGCGCGAGCCGGTCAGCGGCCTGCTCCTGGCCACCTTCGGATTCCACACGGTGTCCGCGCTGAACAAGACGGCCGAGGTGACCTACAGCGTGAGGCCCGAGCGTTGGAGCAAGGGCCTGGCCACGGCAATCTGCCGGGCGGCCCTGCGCTGGGCCTTTGAGGTCAGAGGCTGGGTGCGCGTGCAGGCGACGACGCTGCAGGCCCACGCCGCCTCACAGCGGGTGCTGGCCAAATGCGGCTTCGAGCTTGAAGGCCGGCTGCGCAATTTCCGCCTGGTGCGCGGCGAGCCCAGCGACTTTCTGCTGTACGCCCGCGTGCCCCCTGGGTCTCAGGACGCGGTCTTGTAGACATTGACGGCCTCGGCCAGGCGATAGGCCCGCGACTTCAGGGTCTCCGACGCCGCCGAGCTCTGCTCCACCAGCGCCGCATTCTGTTGCGTCATCTGATCCAGCTGCGAGACGGCGACATTGACCTGGGTGATGCCGCCGCTTTGCTCTATCGTCGAGGCGGTGATCTCCTGGATCAGATCGGCCACGCGCTTGACCTGGCTGACGATCTCCTCCATCGAGCGGCCGGCGTCATCGGCCAGCCTCGAGCCCGTGTCGACCTTCTCGGCACTGTCGGTAATCAGGCGCTTGATCTCCTTGGCGGCTTCGGCGCTGCGTCCGGCCAGGCTGCGCACCTCGGCGGCGACGACGGCAAAGCCCCTGCCCTGCTCGCCGGCCCGCGCCGCTTCCACTGCGGCGTTGAGCGCCAGGATATTGGTCTGGAACGCAATGCCGTCAATCACGCCGATGATGTCGGAGATCTTCTTGCTCGAGTGGCTGATCTGCTGCATGGTGCCGACCACATGACCGACAACACCCCCGCCCTTGGCGGCGGCTTCGCTGGCCTCGCCGGCCAAGCGCGTGGCCTGGCGCGCGCCCTCGGCGTTCTGCGACACGGTCGAGGTCATCTGCTCCATCGAAGCCGCAGTCTCCTGCAGGCTCGATGCCGCCTGCTCGGTGCGCGAACTCAGATCGAGATTGCCCTGGGCAATCTCGCCGCTGGCCAGTTGCAGACCCGATATCTGTTCGCCCACGTCGTCCACCAGCGAACGCAGATTCAGGCCGGACTGATTGACCGCACGCAGGATCAGGCCGATCTCGTCGACGCGGTCGAGGTTGGTGTTGTCGGCGAGCTGGCCGGCGGCCACCGTCAACGCCTGCTTGAGCACAAGCGCCAGGGGCGACGCGATCTGGCGCTCGAGCCACAACGATGCGGCCAAGCACAGCGCCGAGGCCATGGCGGCAAATCCGCCCAGGGCCGCCCCGGCCATGCCGAGGCCCGCCGCCGCGCTGATCAGCATCGGCAGCATCGTGACCAGCGCGCAGCGGATGCGCCAGCGCACCGGCATCAGCTGCAGGGCCGACATCCAGGCCATGGCTCCGGTGCGCACGATCAGACCCTTGAAGAAGCGCCGGCTGCCGGCCTTGCCTTCGCGAAAGCTGCGGTACAGGGCCTCGGCGTGGGCGACCTCCTCTCGCGAGGGCTTGGTGCGCACCGACATATAGCCGCTGACCTGGCCATTGCGGCGCACCGGCGTGGCATTGGCTCGCACCCAGTAGTGGTCGCCGTTCTTGCGCCGATTCTTGACCAGCGCGGTCCAGGACTCGCCCGCCTTCAAGGTCGCCCACATGTCGGCAAAGGCCTCGGCGGGCATGTCCGGATGACGCACGGCGTTGTGCGGCTGCCCCAACAGCTCGGCGGCGTCGAAACCACTGACCTGCACGAAGGCCGCGTTGCAGTAGGTGATGTGACTGTGGGTGTCGGTGGTCGACATCAGGGTCACACCGTCGTCAATGACGTATTCGCGCTGTGTGACGGGCAGGTTGTTTCGCATGGTCTGATCCTGAAGACTTCGGTGAATTCACCGTCTGAACGGCATCCCTGGCTGGTTGTTCTGAGTGCCAGATGACGTCCGACATCTGCCATGTCGTCAGTTATATATTCTTTGAATAGTCATTTATTCGCACACCAAGTGATAAAAATAGAAAACGTGCGGTATTGGGCGAATATCGGCGTGTCGCCGCTATGCTTGCTGCCATCGAGCACCTGGAAATGACCGACCGAACATGCTGCCCAAGACCCTGGCCCTGATCGACGACGACAAGGAATACACGGAATTCCTGGCCCTTTATCTGCGCGAGCGCGGCGTGAGCGTGGATGTCTTCAGCGACAGCAACGACCTGCTGGCCCACGTTGAGCCCTACGCCTATGACTTCTACGTCGTCGATCTGATGCTGCCCGGCGTCGATGGCGTCGATCTGATCAAGGTGCTGCGCAAACGCTCAGACGTGGGCCTGCTGGTGGTTTCGGGCCGCTTGGCACCGGATGTGTTCAAGCAGGCCATCCGGGCCGGTGCCGATATGTATCTGGCCAAGCCGGTGCAATTCGAACAGGTCGCCCTGGCCATCGAGGCGGTGCAGCGCCGCGTGGGCGCGGCCAGCGCGACGCCGACGCCCTGGAAGCTGGACCGGCGCAGCAGCCAGCTGGTCGCGCCCGACGGCGCGCGGATTGAATTGAGCCCGGTCGATCTCGCCCTGATCGAATGCTTCGCCGCCGCCGACGGGGCCGTGGTCAGCCGCGACACCCTGCGCCAGCGAATGGGCAAGTCCGGCGAGGACGAGGCGCCCGACAGCCTCAACGCCACCATCTATCGCCTGCGCAGGCGTATTGAACGGGCCACACCCAGCCTGGTGCCCTTGCAGTCCAAGTCGGGCGTCGGCTATTTGTTCAAGGCACAGCTCAAGGCCCTGTGATCGCGCCCCGGCACGGTCGGCTCAATCGTCGCCGCTTTGCTCAAGCACCAGCCTCATCGTCACGCCGTGCTCGGTATTGCGGGCCAGTTCCACCCGGCCACCATGCAGCTCCATGACCCGCCGCACGATGTAAAGGCCCAGGCCCAGGCTGCGCGAATCCTGCGCTTGCGCGCCGCTGGCGCCGCGCTCGAACAGGTGCGGCAGCAGCCCGGCGTCAATGCCACCGCCTTCGTCTTCCACCTCGATGACCAGGGCCAAGGGATCGTCGAGGTCGGACAGGCGCACGGTCACCGGTGACCCGGCTGGGCTAAATTTCAGCGCATTGGACAGCAGATTGCGCAGCGCCAGGCGCATCAGCGCCAGGTCCATCGAGGCGGTGCGCGTGCGCGTGGCGCGCTCCACCCGCACGCGATCGCGCTGCTCGGCCGGCATGTCGGCCAGGGCCACGGCAAGCAGCATGTCGATATCGCTGTCCAGGCGCTGCACGCCCTGCGGATGGGCCAGCAGCGCGGCCACGGCCAGGGTGTTGTCCAGGCTGGCCAGCACCTGCCCGAGCACGGTCTGGGCACGGGCCACACGCTGGGCCGCCGCGGCCCCTGACAAGTCCTTCAGGGCCAGCGAGGCGCTTTGCAGCGCGGCAGAGGCATTGTTCAAGGGCTGGCGCACCTCGTGGGCCATCACGTCCAGCATGTCGCCGCGCTCGCGCAGCAAGGCGTCCAGTTCCCGGGAGTGCTGCTCAATCTGCTGGCGCAGCGCCTGCTCGCGCTGCAGGGCATCCTCGGTTTGCCTTAGCTTGGTGATCTCGGTGACCTGGACCAGGAAGCCTAGCACCTGACCGTCCACACGGTCGGGGATGTAGTTGGCCAGGCTGTGGCGCCGAACTCCGTTGGGGCCTGGCACGATGCGCTCGAAGACCTGTTCTTCGCCGCGCAGCGCGGCGTCCATATAGGGCTTGTTCATGGCGAACAGCTCGGGCCCGAGCAGATCGCGGATCGAGGATCCGATCAGTGCATCGGGATCGACGCCGAACCAGCGCTCGTAGGCTCGA
The DNA here is from genome assembly GCA_018780645.1 of Burkholderiaceae bacterium. Taxonomy (GTDB): domain Bacteria; phylum Pseudomonadota; class Gammaproteobacteria; order Burkholderiales; family Burkholderiaceae_C; genus Paucibacter. Next base: position 38,997 of record JADMJJ010000040.1, on the reverse strand, counting down.
TTGGCAAACCGGCAGCGCAGCTCGCGATCCCAATAGGCCAGCATGGACGGCACCCGGTCGACCAGGAGCCGCATGTGATAGTCGCGGTCGATATCGAGTTGACGGGGCATGTTCATGATGTGGCTCCTCCTGCTCGAGCGGCCACCATAGTCTCAGCTCGACTGCTTGAAGGCCATCACCGCCTGGTTGCGCAGCGTGCGCAGCAGCGACAGTTCCTTCTCGCCCAGATCGATGCTGCCCGGTGCCAGCTTGTCGGCATAGATCATGGCGAACGGTGCGCCCTTGACGGCCATCGGCAGTATCAGAAAGCTCCAGGCCTTGGCGTGCTGCAAATACCAGGGTGGCAGGCGTTCGGCGATTCTGCCGGCGGAGGCGTCGGCGATCAGCGTGTCCACGCCCTTCTGGCAGATGGCGGCGAACAGGTCGGGCGCAACGCCAGGCGGGGTGCGCAGCGGCACCTTGAAGTGCGGCACGATCAGCTCGACGCCCTCCCCCAGGCCGAAGCGGCCGGTCAGCGTCTCGGTCTTGGGGTCACGCAGGCAGAAGATGATGCGTTTGAAGCCCAGGCCGCGGAACATGGTTTCCAGGATCATGCGCAGCACTTCGTTGAGCTTGAAGCTCTCGACCATGGCATTGGTGATGTCCTGGATGCCGGCGGCCAGAATCTCGGCCACCTGCTCGCGAGGAATATGGGGCTCGGCGACCAGAGTGTCGTCGCCGACCATCGTGGCCTGCAGCGCATGCGGCGACAGGCTGTCCTGCTCGACCGGAATCACCGGCGCCAGCAGACGCTGTGCGGGTGAGTTCTTGGGCACCTTCAGGTCCATCGCGATGGCCATCTCTGACAGGCGCTGGCGGGCCTCGTCGGCGGCCACCTCGAAGCGCGTCTGCGACAGGCCCAGCGCGCGGCCGTAGCGTTCGGCAACGGCACGCACGCGGGCGTGGGCGTCGCTGGGCTCGCTGTGCAGAATGGCGTCGGCCACATCGTTGGCGGCGCTGGACAGCATGCGCATGCGCTCCGCCGGGTTATCCACCTGGCTCCGCGGCGGGTCACCCTGCGGCCGGCGCATGCTGCGCTGCAGGCTGTCTGGCAGCCCCCATTGCTTGGCCACGCCAACGCCCAGGTCCTCATAACTCAGGCCCAGCACCTGGTTGGACGCCATCTGCTCGCTGACCGGCATGGCCTTGGCACCGCTGCCGGCCTTGGCCGGGCGCACCAGCTGACGGATCTGCAGCGCCTCCTCGGGGAAGTAGAACTCGGTCAGCAGGCGGCCCAGATGCTGCAGCATGGCCGCGACAAAGGACTCCTCGCTCTCACGCCGCACGGTGCACAGCTCGCCGGCCACCGCCCCGGCCATCAGCGAGCGCAGAAAATCTTCCTTCAGCTGCTGGGCGTGGGCCTTGTTCTCCATGCGCTCCAGCAGCACCACCGACAGCGCCATATTGCGAATGCCGGCAAAGCCGACCAGGGCCACCGCCCGCGACACCGTGCTGATGCTGCCCCCGCCGGCATGGCTGAACTGCACCGTGTTGACCAGGCGTAGCAGCTTGTTGGTCAGCGCCACATCCTTGAGGATCTCGTTGGACAGGGCCGACAGGCTCTCGTTCTCGGAACTGGTCACCTTGTGGATGCGCGAGACAGAGTCCGACAGCGCCGGAAAGTCCGACTTGTGGCGCATGCGGCGCAGCAGGAACTCCAGGGTGGCGCTCTCGCCAGCAGCCTCGGGCGCGGCCTGCAGCGGCGCGTGCAGCCATTCGTTGAGCGCCCCCAGAAAGGCAGTGGCGGTGGGCCAGCGCTGCGCCGGGTCGCGGGCCAGACCGCGCTGAACGATGGCCCGCAACTTGTCGTCCACCGCTGGCGGCAGGCCACTGGGCAGGCTCAGGTCCTGCTCTGCCACACGTTTGACGGCCGCCCAGGGGTCAGGATTGGCATTCATGCGCTGGTTGCTGAGCAGCTCGGCCAGCATCAGCGCGACAGCAAACACATCCATCTGCGGGCTCGGCGGCCGGCCCAGCGCCGCCTCGGGTGACATATAGCCCGGCGTGCCGACGATGCGCTGCGGCTTGTCGCCGCTGCCGGGAGCTGCGACGCGGCCGGCGATGCCGAAGTCCATCACCCGGGCACGGCCGTTGGCGTCGAGCAGGATGTTGGAGGGCTTCAGGTCGCGGTGCACGACGCCGACCTGGTGCGCGGTCTGGAGGGCTTCCAGCACACCCAGCATCAGCTCCACCGCCTCGCGCACGGCCAGCGGCGGCCCATGGCGCTGTCGCTCGCTGAGCGTGAGTCCCGGCACATACTCGAACACCATATAGGGCCGGCCGGCGGCCGCGTCGGCCTCGAACACCGGCACGATGTTCGGATGGGTCAGCCGGCTGACCGCGCGGGCCTCATGCAGCCACTGGTCCAGGCTCAGCGGTGTTTCGCTGGGCAGCAGCACCTTGACCGCGACCTCCCGCTCCAGGCGCGGATCATGGGCCAGCCAGACGGTGGCCTGGGCGCCCTGCCCCAGGGGCCGCAGCAGCTTGAAGCGGCCGATCAGGCTGCCGGCGGTCATCGGGCCTGCTGGGGCGGTCGGTGTGGGGAGGGCCATGGCTGGAATCTATTCTTCTTTTGGGCCCGCCAGACGGCGAGAGGCCTGGCAATGCTAGTTTTTAGCGTTTTTGTGCTCGGCGGGCTTGCCAGCCGGGGGCGCCAAGGCCTCGTGCAGCTCCTTCAAGCCCAGGCCCAGCGCGCGACCGTAGCGCTTGGCCAACTGGTCGAGCGCGCCCACGATTTTGGGACTGGGCAGTTGCAGGACATCGACCATGTCATTGGCAAGACTGGCGGTCAGTCGGAGGGTCTCCGCGTCGCTGTCCGGCGTGTGAATGGGCGCATCGGGCGCGGCGCGGCGGATCATGTGCAGCACCTCCTCCGGCAGACCCCAGTGCTGGGCCGCGGCGGCGCCCAGCGCGGCGATGTCTATGCCCAACACGGCATAGGAGGCTCCGGTCTCGGTCATCACGGTCGGATTGGGCTGCTCCGGCGTGGCCGGCTGCGGCTGCATCAACTGTCGGATCTGCAGCGCATCGTCCGGGAAGTGATACTGCACCAGCAAGCGGCCCAGGTTCTGCAGCAGCGTGATCAGGTAGATCACCTCGGCGTCATAACCCGCCGGGCGCAGCGCCTGGGCCAAATCGCCGGCCCGCTTCACCCGTTCCATCAAGCCCATCAGGGCCTGGGCATGGGTTTCGTTCAGCGGGCCCGGCCATTCGCGCAGCGCCGAGGCGCCGCGCTTGACGCCATCGAGCCCCAGCATGGCGATGGCCCGCTGCATGTTCAGCACCGGACCGCCGCTGCTGGCCGTCATGCCACGCAGACTGGCCGAATTGACATTGCGCAGCAGCTCCAGGGTCAGCGCCATGTCCTGCAGCACCAGCTGCGAGACCTCGCTGGTGTGCTGCTGCTCCATCCGCGCCAGGCGGCTGACCCTGGACGCCACGCCCGGCATGGCCGGCAGATGGCCGTAGCGGCCCATGCGCTCCAGCAGCAAGGCGGCCGGGCCGCCGCCCTCGCGGGAGGCATCGGAGCGCCAGCCGTCGAGCGCACGGTGCAACGTGCGGGCATTGTGGTAACGCTGGCGGGGCTGCCGGTCGGTGCTGCGGTTGACGATGGCACGCAGCGCCTCGGGCACCGGCTGGGGCATGCCCCAGGGCAGGCGAACCAGCTCCTTGCCATTCGGGAACATTCGGGCGAGCACCAACTGCACATCGGCCTCGTCGAGCACATTCTGGCCGGTCAGCACGCGCTGCATGATCACGCCGATGGCGACCAGGTCGGCCTCGGCCTCGTCGCGCTGGCGGCGACGCCGGTCACTGGAGATGCCACCGATGCCGGCACCATCCCCGGTATCGACCTCCGGCTCCGGCGCCACCTCGATGCCGGCCACATGGACCTGGTCGGCCTCGTTGATCAGCAGGCTGCTGAGCTGCAGGCTGCGGTGCGACAGGCCGGCCTCGTGGGCAAAGGCCAGGCCTTCCAGCGCCTGGCAGATCCAGTGCGCCATCTCGGTGCCCAGCGGGTTGGGCTGACGGCGCAGCCGTTCTTCCAGCGTCTCGCCCAGGGCGCGGTCATAGGTGACAAAAGGCCACTGATCCTGCTGGCCGATGTCGATCACATGGGCCAGATTCGGATGGCTCAGGCGCGAGGCCAGCCGCAGCTGCCGCTGCCACTGCTCGATCTCGCCCTGGTTGGCCGGCGCCACCCGCGGCAGCATCAGTATCAGCTCCTGGCCGGCGCGGGGGTCGAACACCAGCCAGCTCATGCTGCGCGAGCATTTCCCCAACAGCGCTCGCAACTCGAATCGCCCGAAGCGCCGCAGCGGCGCACGGTTGGCCTCGACTTGAGGCGTGGCCGAGGGCGTTTGGGGCGGCAAGGTCATAGAGGCAGGGCGTGAGGGGCGAAGCATGACAGTACGCATTGAAACAAGCGCATGCAATGCTCATGCCCCGATCAATGCGGCAATTGCGCCCTATTTCGGCATATATGTAACAAGTTGAAGCGGGAGGAACCCAGGCCCCCGCTCATTGCGTGATCTGGGCCCAGACTTTCTCCAACCTTTTCACGCTCACCGGCTGCGGCGTGCGCAGCTCCTGGGCGAACAGGCTGATGCGCAGTTCCTCGAGCTGCCAGCGGAAATCGTCCACGCGGCCGTCATGCGTGCCCTTCAGCTCGGACAGGCGCCGCAGATAGCGCTGCTCCATCGGCCGCAGCTCGGCCAGGCGCTGGCTGTCGCGGGCCGGATCGGCGCGCAGCTTGTCCAGCCGCATGACGATGCCCTTGAGGTAGCGAGGCAGGTGCTGCAGCTGGGCCCAGGGCGTGGCCGTGACGAAGTTCTTGGGGCAAAGACGCTGCAGCTGGGCCTGGATGTCGTCGGCCACCTCCTTGGCCGGCCGGCTGTCCTTGAGCTTGCGCGCGGCGGCGGCGTAGTCGATCAACACCACGCCGGTCAGGCGGGCCACCTCCTGGGCGATCAGGTTCAGCCGCGTGCGGCCCTCCTCGATGCGGCGCTTGAAGGCGAACTCGTCGGTGGGCAGCGGATCGGCCAGAAAGGCCCGGTCCAGTGCCACGCCGATGATCTGCTCGCGCAACTCATCCGCTGAACCCAAGGGCATGAAGTACACCGACATCTTCTGCAGATCCGGAATGTTCTTCTCCAGGTACTTCAGCGGCTCCTTCAGCTGCAGCGCCACCAGCCGGCGCAGGCCCAGGCCATGCTTGGCGGCGGCCACATCGGGTTCGTCGAAGACCTCGATCTCGACGTGCGCGCCACGGTCTATCAGCGCCGGGAAGCCGATCAGTGTCTGCGCGCCCTTCCTCACCTCCATCAGCTCGGGCAGCTCGCCGAAGGTCCAGTTGGTGTAGGTCGCCGCCGGGGTTTCCTTGACTGGTTTGTCCGGCGCAGGCACACGCTGAGGCCCACCCTTGACCGATGCGGCGGGGGCTGCAGTTGATGGCGCGGCCGCGGTCGCCGGCAGCTTCAGCGCCGCCAGCGCCTGGAAGGCAGAGCGTGCCTTGCTGCCCAGCTCGGCCTTCAGCGCCGCCAGATTGCGGCCCATGCCCAGCTGTCGGCCATGCTCGTCGACGATCAGGAAGTTCATGAACAGATGCACCGGCACCTGCTCGACCTTGAAGTCATTGCGCTGCACGGCGATCTGCGTGCGGTCGCGCACCGCCTTGAGCAGCACATCGAGCAGGCTGCCCTGGGCGAACGGGTTCATTTCGACGAACTCCGCCACGTAGTCGGGCAGCGGCACCAGGCGCGAGCGGGGGCGCTGGTGCAGGCTCTTCAACAAGGCCAGCAGCTTGTCTTTCAGCATGCCCGGCACCAGCCATTCGCAGCGCTCCTCGCTGACCTGGTTCAAGGCGTAGATGGGCACCGTCACCGTCACGCCGTCGCGGGCATCACCGGGCTGGTGCAGATAGCTGGTGGCGCAATCGACGCCGCCCAGGCGCAAGGTCTTTGGGAAGCTGGCCACGGTAATGCCGGCCGCCTCGTGGCGCATCAGCTCCTCGCGGCTGAGGTGCAGCACCTTGGGGTTCTCTCGCGACGCCACCCGGTACCAGCGCTCCAGGCTGGCGCCCGAGCAGACGTCGGCCGGCAGCTGCTGGTCGTAGTAGGCGTAGATCAGCTCGTCATCGACCAGCACGTCCTGCCGGCGCGACTTGTGCTCCAGCTCCTCGACCTGGCGTATCAGCTTCTGGTTGTGCGACACGAAGGGCAGCCGCGTCTCCCAGTCACCATTGACCAGGGCCTCGCGGATGAAGATCTCGCGCGCGGCCGGGGCATCGACATTGCCGAAGTTCACCCGCCGATTGCTGTAGATGACGATGCCGTACAAGGTGGCCCGCTCTAGCGCGATCACCTCGGCGGCCTTCTTTTCCCAGTGCGGCTCCAGCAGCTGCACCTTCAGCAGATGGCCGGCCATCTGCGGAATCCACTGCGGCTCGATATTGGCAATGCCGCGGCCGAAGACGCGGGTCGTGTCCACCAGCTCGGAGGCAACGATCCAGCGCCCCGGCTTCTTGCTCAGATGCGCACCGGGATGGCGCCAGAACTTGATGCCGCGTGCGCCCAGGTACCAATCGTCCTCTTCGCTCTTCAGGCCGATATTGCCCAGCAGGCCGGCCAGCATCGACAGGTGCACCTGCTCGTAGGTGGCGGCGCTGCCATTGAGCCGCCAGCCGTGCTCGGCCACCACCGTGTGCAGCTGCGAGTGGATATCGCGCCATTCGCGCACGCGGCGCACGCTGACGAAGTTCTCTCTCAAGAGCGCCTCGTAGCGGCGGTGGCTGAGCTTGTGTTCGCCCGAACCGCCTTTCGATTCCTCCAGCCATTTCCACAGCTTCAGATAGCCCATGAACTCCGACTTCTCGTCGTCGAACTTCTTGTGCTTCTCGTCGGCGGCCTGTTGCTGCTCCATCGGCCGGTCACGCACGTCCTGGCCGGTCAGGGCGCTGGCAATGATCAGCACCTCGTCCAGCGCGTGGCGGTCCTTGGCCTCGAGAATCATGCGGCCCACCCGCGGGTCCAGCGGCAGCCTGGACAGCTCCTTGCCGATGGGCGTCAGCTCGTTGCGCTCATCGACGGCACCCAGCTCGTTGAGCAGCTGGTAGCCGTCGGCAATCGCCTTGCGCGGTGGCGGTTCGATGAAGGGGAAGTCTTCCACCTGGCCCAGGTGCAGCGCCTTCATGCGCAGGATCACGCCGGCCAGCGACGAGCGCAGGATCTCGGGATCGGTGAAGCGCGGCCGCTCGTTGAACTCCTTCTCGGCATACAGCCGCACGCAGATGCCGTTGGACACCCGCCCACAGCGGCCGGCCCGCTGATTCGCCGCGGCCTGGCTGATCGCCTCGATCTGCAGCTGCTCGACCTTGTTGCGGTAGCTGTAGCGTTTGACACGCGCCAGGCCGGGGTCGATCACGTAACGGATGCCGGGCACCGTCAGCGAGGTTTCCGCAACGTTGGTGGCCAGCACGATGCGGCGCTGGCCGTGCGGCTCGAACACCTTGTCCTGCTCCTGCGGCGACAGCCGCGCGAACAGCGGCAGCACGTCCACACCGGGCGGATGGTGCTTGCGCAGCGCCTCGGCCGCCTCGCGGATCTCGCGCTCGCCGGGCAGAAACACCAGCACATCGCCCGCACCCTCGCGCCACAGCTCGTCGACGGCGTCGACGATGGCATTGTTGACGTCGTACTCGCGGCTTTCCTCGAACGGGCGGTAGCGCTGCTCGACCGGGAACAGGCGGCCGGATACCGTCAGCACCGGGGCCGGTCCCTTGGCCGAGGCGAAGTGGTTGGCGAAGCGCTCGGCGTCTATCGTCGCCGAGGTCACCACCACCTTCAGGTCCGGGCGGCGTGGCAGCACCTCACGCAGATAGCCGAGCAGGAAATCGATGTTCAGCGAGCGCTCGTGGGCCTCGTCGATGATGATGGTGTCGTAGGCCTTGAGCAGCGGGTCGGTCTGCGTTTCGGCCAGCAGAATGCCGTCTGTCATCAGCTTGACCGAGGCGCCCGGCTGCAGCCGGTCCTGGAAGCGCACCTTGAAGCCGACCACCTCGCCCAGCGGCGACTTCAGCTCCTCGGCAATGCGCTTGGCCACGCTGCTGGCGGCAATCCGCCGCGGCTGCGTGTGGCCGATCAGCTTGCCGGTGTTGGCCTGCCCGCGCCCCAAAGCCAGCGCGATCTTGGGCAGCTGGGTGGTCTTGCCCGAGCCCGTCTCACCGCAGACGATGATGACCTGGTGCTCGGACATCGCGCGGGCGATGTCCTCCCGCCGCTCGCTGACGGGCAGCGATTCGGGGAAGGTGATGGGCGGCAGCGGCGTGGCGACCACGGGCCCTCGCTCGGGGCGAGGTGCGCGGGTCCTGGGCGGCTGGGCGGGCTTGGGCGGAGGCGGGGGCAATGGATTCACGAGGCGCGGATTATCGGTGGGTTTGCGCTTATTGACGCCGGTATCGGGAATGACCCGTATCCGGCCGCATAGCGCACAACTTTTCGAGGGTCAGGTCAGGCAGATGGGCGTGCATCGCCCACCCCATGACAAGAGCGTGAAAAAACGCACACTTTTCGGCGCGTCATGACTACGATGAATTCGCCGAGGTGACGCAAGCCGACGGCTGGGTCAGGTCGGCCCAACAACATCAGAGAGGAACCCCGATGAAGCTCACCCGAACCCCACTGCAAATCACCCGCCTGGCGGCGCTCATGCTGAGCGGTTTCGCCACGCTGCAGGCGCAAGCCATCGTCACCTACCCGGGCGACCCCGGCATGCTGGGTGATCCGGCCAGCTGGCGCACTGCCGAGTTCCTTCGGGATTGGGGCCTGCGCTCCATCGGCGCCGAATTCGCCTACGCGGCCGGCTACAGCGGCGCCGGCATCAAGGTCGGCATGGTGGACTCGGGCTACTACGACCTGCACCCGCAGCTGAGCGCGTCGCGCTACCACGCGGTCACGGTCAACGGCATCTCGGGCGCCCAGAACGCGGCCTATAACGACACCCACGGCACCCATGTCTCGGGCACCATTGCCGCCTCGCGCGACGGCAGCATCGGCGGCGCCAGCAACTTCCATGGCGTGGCCTTCAATGCCGATCTCTATGTGGGTAACACCCACAAGACCGACGGCGTGCTGTTCGGCCTGCCCCAGGTCACGCAGACCGCTGCGCAGACCCTGGAGCAGGGCTATGTGGCCGATGTCTATCGCGGCGTCAATGCCCAGGGCGTGCGCATCATCAGCACCAGCTGGGGCAGCCAGCCCAATAGCGAGCAGTACAACACCCTCGGCCCGAGCGCCACCGGCGTCGCCGGCCTGATCGGCGCCTGGGGCTTTCTGGCCCGCGACGATGTCTGGATGAAGGGCGCCATCGACGCCGCCAAGACCGGCACGGTGATGGTCTTCAGCGCCGGCAACACCGGCTTTGCCAACGCCAGCGCCCGCTCCGGCCTGCCCTATTTCATGCCCGAGCTGGAGTCGAACTGGCTGGCCGTGGCAGCGATCCGTCAGAACCTGACGATCAGCGGTTCGGCCGTGGGCCAGACGCTGAATGCCGACGGCTCGGTCAATGTGCCCGGCGCCCACCTGTACAACCAGTGCGGCATGGAAAAGTGGTCCTGCATGACGGCACCGGGCAACGCCATCAACGGCAGCACAGTCAACGGCGCCGGCACGGCGGCCACCTACTCCAGCCTGTCGGGCACCTCGATGGCCGCGCCCCATGCCTCCGGCTCGCTGGCTGTGATCATGGAGCGCTTCGGCTACATGACCAATGCCCAGGCGCTGGAGGTGATGAAGACCACCGGTATCCAGAACGGCACCATCAACAATGCCATCGGCACGGCCATTGCCAACCCCACAGCCGGCCAGAACACGCTGGTGCCCGATGCCCGCAACGGCTGGGGCACGATCAGCCTGAAGAACGCGATGAACGGCCCGGGCCAGTTCCTCGGCAAGTTCGCCGTCAACACGCAGGGGCAGAACGACACCTGGTCCAACAACATCTCCGACGTGGCGATCAAGGCGCGCAAGCTGGAAGACCAGGCCGAGGCCGCCAGCTGGCAGACGACCAAGGTGACCAAGGGCTGGACCAACGGCCTGCCGCCCGGCGCCACCGCCGACGAGCAGACCGAGTACACGATGGGCGTGGCGCGCGAAGCGGCGCGCAATGCCCGCCTGTATGAGGGCAGCCTGGCCAAATCGGGTGCGGGCACCCTGGTGCTGAGCGGCGACAACACGTTCTCGGGCGGCGTGGAAGTGTTCGGTGGCACGTTGGTCGGCCGCTCCGCCAATGCCTTCGGTAGCGGGGACGTGGCGGTCTACGGCGGCACACTGGCCGGCAATGCCATCATCGGTGGCGATCTGCTGAACCAGGCCGGCCATGTGGCGCCGGGCGAGAACTCGATCGGCACCCTGAGCGTGCTGGGCAGTTTCGCCCAGTTCCCGACCGGTGCGCTGGACCTCGACGTCGGCTTCGGTGCGGCCGACTGGCTCAACATCAGCGGCACCGCCTTCCTCGGCGGCACGCTGCAGGTCAGTCTGCTCAATGGCTTTGGCGCCGGCAGCTTCACGCTGTTGAGCGCGGGCAATCTGCTGGGTCATTTCGCCACGGTCCAGATTGACGGCCTGACCGCCGGCTACGTCACCAAGCTGACCTACGGCGCTGACAGCATCCGTCTGGATGTGACGGCCGTGCCGGAGCCGCAGACCTATGCGCTGATGCTGGGCGGTCTGGCCGTGCTGGCACTGGCGCGCCGCCGCCGCGCCCCGCGCTGACACCTCGCTGCTCATAGCAAGTCCCTAGCGCCCCTCGCGGGCGCTTTTTCTTTGTCTCGCTGCGGCACAATCGGTGCCACCCTGATCACCTCTTGCCCGAACGCCTCCATGAGCCTTGTCTTCCCGCACACCTTCGTTCCCTGGTTCCGCTCGGTCGCGCCCTATATCCATGCCTACCGAGGCGAGACCTTCGTGGTGGGCATGCCGGGCGAGCTGGTGGCGGCGGGCAAGCTGAATGCGTTTGTGCAGGATCTGTCCATCCTGCACGCGATGGGCATCAAGATCGTGCTGGTGCATGGTTTTCGCCCGCAGGTGGCCGAGCAACTGGCCGCCAAGGGCCATGCCTCGCACTACAGCCACGGCCTGCGCATCACCGATGAGGTGACCCTGGACTGCGCGCAAGAGGCCGCCGGCCAGCTGCGCTTCGAGATCGAGGCGGCCTTCTCGCAGGGCCTGCCCAACACACCCATGGCCAATGCCACCGTGCGGGTGGTCTCGGGCAACTTCCTGACCGCCAGGCCGGTGGGCATCGTCGACGGCGTGGACTTCAAGCACAGCGGCATCGTGCGCAAGGTCGATGCCGCGGCCATCCAGCGCGCCATCGACAGCGGCGCCATCGTGCTCTTGTCGCCTTTCGGCTTCTCGCCGACCGGCGAGGCCTTCAATCTGACGATGGAAGAGGTGGCCACCAGCGCCGCCATCGCCCTGCAGGCCGACAAGCTGCTGTTCATGACCGAGGTCGCCGGCGTGCACGAGAAGTGGGACGATCCCAGCAGCCCGATCGACACCGAACTGGCCCTGGCCGACGCCGAGCGCATGTTGGCCGCCCTGCCCCGGCCGACCCAGCCCACCGATGTGGCCTTTTATCTGCAGCACTGCGTCAAGGCCTGCCAGGCTGGCGTGGAGCGCTCACACATCCTGCCGCTGGCCGTCGATGGCGCGCTCTTGCAGGAGGTCTATACCCACGACGGCATCGGCACCATGGTCGTCGATGAAAAGCTGGAGAGCCTGCGCGAGGCCACGCCCGACGACGTGGGCGGCATCGTCGCGCTGATCGAACCATTCGAGCGCGACGGCACCCTGGTCAAGCGCGACCGCAACGAGATCGAGCGCGACATCGAGGCCTACACGGTGATCGAGCACGATGGCGTGATCTTCGGCTGCGCCGCGCTCTACCCCTACGTCGAGGCGCGCACCGCCGAGATGGCGGCGCTGACCGTGTCCAGCGCCGTGCAGGGCCAGGGCGACGGCGACCGCATCCTCAAACGCATCGAGCAACGCGCCAAGGCCCAGGGCCTGACCAGCATCTTCGTGCTGACCACCCGCACCATGCACTGGTTCATCAAGCGTGGCTTCCAGCCGGTCGACCCCGAGTGGCTGCCCGAGGAGCGCAAGCGTAAATACAACCGCGACCGGCGCTCTCAGGTGCTGGTCAAGAAGCTGGCCTGAGCCAGGGCTTTGCCAACACGGCTACAGTCGCGTCCGTTCAATCTCTGCAAGGAAACCCCCATGGCCCGCATCGTGCAATGTGTTCATCTGAAGAAAGAAGGCGAAGGCCTGGACTTCGCCCCCTATCCCGGCGACCTGGGCAAGCGCATCTACCAGAGCGTCTGCAAGGAAGCTTGGCAGATGTGGCTGCGCCACCAGACCATGCTGGTGAATGAAAACCGCCTGAATCTGGCCGATGCTCGCGCCCGCCAATACCTGGCGCGCCAGATGGAGCAGTTCTTCTTTGGCGAGGGCGCCGACAAACCGGCCGGCTACGTACCGCCCAGCGTCTGAGCGGAGCTTGATCCGGGACAATATTCGGTAACGCGAATCATTCTTGTTAGATGCTAGACTGAAGGCTTCTCGCATTCTGCGCAAGCCTTCGGAGTTCGCATGACCAGCACTCGCTTCCCCCGCCTCAAAACCCTGCTACACGCCTCGCTCTGCGGTATTACCCTGGCCGCGGCCAGCGTGGGCGCGCAAGCCCAGGACAAGGTGCTGAATCTCTATTCAGCGCGGCACTATCAAACCGACGAGGCGCTCTACGCGAACTTCACCAAGGCCACGGGCATCCAGATCAATCGCGTCGACACCGATGACGCCGGGTTGCTGGCCCGCTTGCAAAGCGAAGGCGCGGCCAGTCCGGCCGACGTGATACTGCTGGTCGATGCCTCGCGCCTGTGGCGCGCCGAAACCGACGGCCTGTTCCTGCCAGTCAAGTCCAGCCTGCTGGAGTCGCGGATACCGGCGCAGCTTCGTGCGATCGACAACGGCCAGGGTTCGGCATGGTTTGGATTCTCGACGCGTGCCCGCGTCGTGGTTTACAACAAGCTCAGCGTCAACCGCGATAACGTCGATACCTACGAGGAACTGGGTGACCCCAAGAACAAGGGCAAACTGTGCACCCGCAGCGGCTCACACCCCTACAACCTGTCCTTGTTTGGTGCGGTACTCGAGCACCTGGGCGCCGAGCGCACCGAGGTCTGGCTCAAGGGTATGGTGGCCAATATGGCCCGCGACCCCAAGGGCGGAGATACCGATCAGATCAAGGCCGTGGCCAGCGGCGAATGCGGCATTGCCCTGACCAACACCTATTACCTGGCGCGCATGATGCGGTCGACCAAGCCCGAGGACCGCACGGCGGTCGAAAAGATCGGCGTGGTCTTCCCCAATCAGAACTCCTGGGGCACGCATATCAATATTGCTGGCGGCGCGGTGGCCCGGCACGCCAAGAATCGCGACAACGCGGTCAAATTTCTTGAATACCTGAGCAGCCCCGATGCGCAGGGCTATTTCGCCAACGGCAACAACGAATGGCCGGCAGTGACCGACACCAAGGTCGCCAATCCTGCGCTGCAGGCCCTCGGAAACTTCAAGAGCGAAACCATTCCGTCGGCGGTGGTCGGGCGCAATCAATCCAAGGTGCAGCAATTGCTTGACCGCGTCGGCTACAAATGATTTGTCTATCACGAGCGGGGTTTTAATCAGGAATCCCGGCGTGATGCAATTCACGAGCGGATGAATATCGATGCGAATACCTTCGGTAGGCAGATAGATAGGCTTATGCCTATAATCGAGCCGTCCCATACTGGGTTTGGCCCGAAACCTACCGAGGAAACGCACGATGGCATCTCTGAAAGACCTTTTGGCCCAACGGGCCGCCCTGGATCAGCAAATCCAGGAAACCACCTCGCGTGAACGCAGCGACGCAATTGCCAAAGTCAAGACACTGATGTCCGAATATGGCTTGACGATTGCCGATCTGAGCACCAAGGCGCCGAAGGTGGAAAAGGTATCCAAGGTTGCGGCCAAGTATCGCAACAAGTCCACCGGTGAATCCTGGAGTGGCCGCGGCCTGCAGCCGAAGTGGCTGAAGGCCGCCATCGGCGCCGGCGCCAAGCTGGAAGATTTCGCCGTCTGAGCGAACCGCAGATGTCGAGAAAGCCACCGTTTGCGGTGGCTTTTTTGTTTGTTGTCGCCCCATCGTTCGCCGTCGAGCCCGCGCGCCGACCGGCTTAGACTCCTCCCGTGATCCCACCCGGCTTTATCCAGGACCTGATTTCCCGCATCGACATCGTCGAGGTCGTCGGCCGCCATGTCGAGCTGAAGAAGGCGGGCATCAACCACAAGGGCCTGTGCCCCTTCCACGGCGAGAAATCACCCAGCTTCATCGTCAGCCCGACGCGCCAGACCTACCACTGCTTCGGCTGCGGCGTGCACGGCAATGCCATCGGCTTTCTGATGGAGCACAGCGGCCTGGGTTTTGTCGAAGCCGTCAAGGACCTGGCCCAGCAGGCCGGCATGGTCGTGCCCGAGGAGGAGCGTTCGCCCGAGGAGCGCGAGCAGGCGGCACAGCAAAAGCAGAAACAGGCGACGCTGTCCGAAGTGCTGGAGCGCGCCGGTGAACATTACCGCCGCCAGCTCAAGGAAACCCCCCGCGCCATTGACTATCTGAAAAAACGTGGCCTGACCGGCGAGATTGCCGCCCGCTTCGGCATGGGCTATGCGCCCGAGGGCTGGCGTGGCCTGGCCAGCGTCTACCCGGCCTATGACGACCCACTGCTCGGCGAGGCCGGCCTGGTCATCGTGCAGGGCGAGGATGCCGCCGAGCAACGGCGCTATGACCGATTTCGCGACCGCATCATGTTCCCGATACGCAGCGTGCAGGGCGACGTGATCGGCTTTGGTGGCCGCGTGCTCGACAAGGGCGAGCCCAAGTACCTGAATTCGCCAGAAACCCCGGTGTTCAGCAAGGGCCGCGAGCTCTATGGCCTGTTCGAGGCCCGCCAGGGCCTGCGCGCCAAGGGCTATGCCCTGGTCGTCGAGGGCTATATGGACGTGGTGGCCCTGGCGCAATGGGGCTTCCCGAACGCGGTGGCCACGCTGGGCACGGCCTGCGGGCCCGAGCATGTGCAGAAGCTGTTCCGCTTCACCGAATCGATTGTCTTCAGCTTCGACGGCGACGCCGCTGGCCGCCGAGCCGCCGGCCGCGCGCTGGAAGCCGCCCTGCCCTTTGCCACCGACACGCGCACGGTGCGCTTCCTGTTCCTGCCCACCGAGCACGACCCCGACTCCTATATCCGCGAGCTGGGGCCTGAGGCCTTCGAGCGCTGTGTCGAGCAGGCCATGCCGCTGTCCAAGCAGTTGCTGGAGGTGGCCGGCGAGGGTTGCGCCATGGACAGTGCCGAGGGCCGCGCCCGGCTGCTGGCGAATGTGAAGCCGCTGTGGGCCGCCCTGCCCGCCGGCGGACTGAAGCGCCTCTTGATCGGCGAGATCGCCAAACTGGCCCAGCTGCCCGAGGCCGAGCTGATGCAGCAGTGGCAGGGCGGCACCGCCGCGGCGGAATCCCGCCAACGCAATGATGAGCCCGACTACATCGGCGAGCCGCCTCCGTTCGACGACTATATGGATCACGGCGCCGCGAGCGCACCGCGCGCCCCGCGCCGCGACCAGCCCTGGACGCCCAAACCCGGTGGCGCACCGGGAAAGTGGCAGGGCAAGGGCAAGTGGCGCAGCGAGCCCCCGCTGCCGCCCCAGTCGCCCCGGGTCGAGCCGGACGGCCCGGCCGACAATGCCGTGCGCATGCTGCTGCTGCACAGCGACTGGTGGGACCAGCTCAATGCCGATGACCATCAGCTGCTGCACGAGCTGCCCGGCGAGCATGGCGCGCTGATCGCCTGGCTGGAGCGCCGCCTGGTGGACCACGGCCCCGAGGCATGGGCCGCGATGCAGGCCGACATAGAGGCGGACGCGAAGCTGCAGCGCGCGGCCCAGCGCATCATGAAAGCGATGGCGGCTCAGGACGAGCACGGCTTTGCCGATCTGCGTCAGGTCATGAACCGGCTCTGGGTCGAGCAGCTGCGGCAGGAGGCTGCTGCGCTGGCCGCCCGGGCCAGCGAGCCCGAGGCGATGGCGCGCTACAAGCAGGTGCAGGAGCAGATCAAGGCCCTGCTCTTGTCGGCCAGCAGCGCGAATCCGAGCTGAAGCTGGGATAAATCGACAATATTTCCGCTGATTCTTTGAAAACCTCCGACTCTTCAGCGATAATCGAGGGTTGTTACGCGCGGCAAGAGTGACGGCAGTACCTCCGGTCCCCGGCCACCCACTGACCCTGGGTACCCTTCAACGGGTTGATAGGCCAACCGATACCCGCAAGGGCTGCACTCCACAAACGATCACCCTCAGCTTGCCCGCTTCCGGCGCTGTGCCACACGTCCGCTCGTCGGCCGTGGGTACGGCCTGCCCAGCTGTCGCTGAAACGCATGAAATCCGGCATTGATTTGCTGTTTTTTGATGCCATCTGCAGACACTGGCCTTGCCCCGCCCCTAAGCACTTGAGGACTTGCATGACCGCAAAGAAGACCGCCCCGTCGAAGGCTGACGCCCCCGCCACGACCGAAGCAGAAGACAACAAGAAGAAATCTGCCAAGGCAGCCAAGGCCGCCCCTGCCGCCAAGGCGGACGACGAAGTCAAGGCCAAGCGTGGGCGCAAGCCCAAGGCCGCCGCGGTCGAGACAAAGAAGAAGGACGACCTCCCTGAAGAGGACTTCAGCGATGTCGAGGCCGACCTCGAGTTGGAGTCGGAGCCGGAAGCCGAGGTCGAAGAGACCGGCGAAGCCAAGCCCAAGGCCAAGCCGCTGCGCATGAAGGTGTCGCGGGCCAAGGAACGCGCGCTGATGCGCGAGTTCGGCCTGGACGAGACCGCCCTGACCGAAGAAGAAGTCGCCAAGCGCCGTCATGAGCTGAAGACGCTCATCAAGATGGGCAAGACGCGCGGCTTCCTGACCCACCAGGAAATCAACGACCACCTGCCCGAAAAGCTGGTGGACAACGAAATCCTCGAAGCCATCGTGTCGATGCTGAACGACATGGGCATCGCAGTCTATGAGCAGGCGCCCGACGCGGCCACCCTGCTGATCGCCGGCGCCAGCACCTCGACGGCCACCGAGGAAGAAGCCGAAGAAGCCGCCGAAGCGGCGCTCTCGACGGTGGACTCCGAGTTCGGCCGCACCACCGACCCGGTGCGCATGTATATGCGCGAAATGGGCACGGTCGAGCTGCTGACCCGCGAAGGCGAGATCGAGATCGCCAAGCGCATCGAAGGCGGCCTGCAGGCGATGATGCTGGCCATCTCCGCCTCGCCGACGACGATTGCCGAGATCCTCGCCATGGCCGGCCGCATCCGCTCGGGCGAAGCCAAGATTTCCGAAATCGTCGACGGCTTCGTGTCCGAAGGCGAGGCCGACGACTATGTGGCCGAAGAAGACGTGGACTTCTTCGACGAGGAAGACGACGACGACGGCCAGGGCGGCAGCAAGGCGCTGACCAAGAAGCTTGAAGAGCTGAAGAACGCGGCCCTGGTCAAGTTCGACGCGTTGTCGACCAACTTCGACAAGATGCGCAAGGCCTTCGAGAAGGACGGCTACAAGTCGCCCTCCTACGAAAAGAGCCAGCATGCCATCAGCTCCGAGCTGATGACGATCCGCTTCACCGTCAAGACGATCGAGAAGCTGTGCGACATCCTGCGCTCGCAGGTCGATGACGTGCGCCGCTACGAGCGCGAGCTGCGCAAGATCGTGGTCGACAAGTGCGGCATGCCGCAGGAGCACTTCATCAAGACCTTCCCGCCCAATGCGCTGAACCGCAGCTGGGCCGAGAAGGAGATCGCCGCCAACAAGCCCTACAGCATTGTGCTGACGCGCAATCTGCCGGCGGTGCAGGAGCTGCAGCAGAAGCTGATCGACCTGCAGGGCCGCGCCGTCGTGCCGCTGGAGGACCTGAAGGGCATCAACAAGCGCATGAACGAGGGGGAGAAGTCCTCGCGCGATGCCAAGAAGGAGATGATCGAGGCCAATCTGCGCCTGGTGATCTCGATCGCCAAGAAGTACACCAATCGCGGCCTGCAGTTCCTGGACCTGATCCAGGAAGGCAATATCGGCCTGATGAAGGCGGTGGACAAGTTCGAATACCGTCGCGGCTACAAGTTCTCGACCTACGCCACCTGGTGGATCCGTCAGGCCATCACCCGTTCGATCGCCGATCAGGCGCGCACCATCCGTATCCCGGTGCACATGATCGAGACGATCAACAAGATGAACCGCCTGAGCCGCCAGCATCTGCAGGAATTCGGCTTCGAGCCGGATGCGCCGACCCTGGCCGAGAAGATGGAGATCCCGGAAGACAAGATCCGCAAGATCATGAAAATCGCCAAGGAGCCGATCTCGATGGAAACGCCGATCGGCGACGACGACGATTCGCATCTGGGCGACTTCATCGAGGACACCAACAACACGGCACCCATCGAGGCCGCCATGCAAGCGGGTCTTCGCGACGTGGTGAAGGACATCCTCGACAGCCTGACGCCGCGTGAAGCCAAGGTGCTGCGCATGCGCTTCGGCATCGAGATGAGCACGGACCACACGCTGGAAGAAGTCGGCAAGCAGTTCGACGTGACCCGCGAGCGCATCCGCCAGATCGAAGCCAAGGCGATCCGCAAGCTCAAGCATCCGAGCCGGTCGGACAAGCTGCGCACGTACTTGGATAACATCTGATACTGCGCATGCACTCTGCATCAAAGGCCGGCCGCAACGCCGGCCTTTTTTCATGTGCGCTGCGCAGCATCAGCCGTCACGACCCGGCGCTACACTGAGCAATAGTTCTCATCCCACAGCCCAACACCTTCACTCATGACCCTGATACGGGAGCGCACCGTCTTGTTTGCCGACCTGCGCGGCAGCACGGCGCTCTATGAGTCGCTGGGCAATGCCGAGGCCACGGCCGTGGTGACACAGACCGTCAAGCAGGTCAGCGAGGCGGTGGGCAAGTGCGGTGGCACCCTGGTCAAGACACTTGGCGATGGCTTGATGGCCATCTTCGCCACACCGCCCGAGGGTTTGAAGTCCGCAGCGATGATGCACGAGGCCTTGCAGCGCATGGTCCTGCGCGGCCGCCAGCGCGGCGCATCGAAGGCGCTCAGAGGCATGAAGCTGCAGGTGGCCCTGGCACGCGGCGAGGTGGTCGAGATGGCCGGCGACTGTTTTGGCGATGCAGTCAATGTCGCGGCCCGTCTGCTCGACCATGCAGGCGACAACGAGACCCTGATCACGGGCGAGGTGCTGGCCGGTCTGCCCAAGGCCCAACACGGGCACTTCCGCAGCCTCGACCGCATCACCCTGCGCGGCCGCGTCGAGCCCATCCACGTGCTGGTGCTGGACACCTCGAATGGCGGCGACGTCGCGCCGACTCAATTCGGCGACGTCATCCGCTCGGCCGAGCCCGACGGCATACGCCTGGTCTGGCTGGACCTGGATCGCGTCTTCGACGCCGCCGCCATGCCCATCGTGCTGGGCCGCAGCGTGCAGGCCACCTATTGCATCACCGATGCACGCGTGTCGCGCTCCCATGCGCGCATCGACTGGCATGGCAACACCTTCTCCCTGACCGATCTCAGCTACAACGGCACCTATGTGCGCTTCGGTACCGATGGCGAGATCCTCAACCTCAGGCGCGGCTCCTGCACCCTGCATGGCAGCGGCGTGATCGGTCTGGGCAGTCCGCCGACCGACCTGAGTGCGCCCAGCGTCCGCTTCGAAGTCCTGCACTTTGCCGACACCCAACCGGGCCAACATTTCAGCGGACGCTCCGGCGGCTGAACTCAAACTCGACCCATGCGCTATCAACCCGAACCCGCCTTCTCTCACGGCCAGACGCCGCGCACCGCCGTGCTGCTGTGCAATCTGGGCACGCCCGATGAGCCCACCGCTCCGGCGCTGCGCCGCTACCTGGCCCAGTTCCTGAGCGACACCCGCGTGGTCGAGATTCCCGCCATCGTCTGGAAAGTGATCTTGCACGGCATCATCCTGCGCGTGCGCCCGGCCAAGTCGGCGGCCAAGTACGCCAGTGTCTGGATGCCCGAGGGTTCGCCGCTGCGCGTCTGGACCGAGCGGCAGGCCAAGCTGCTGGGTGGCTATCTTGGCGAGCGGGGCCATGCCGTGGCTGTGCGCTATGCCATGCGTTATGGCAACCCGGGCATCCCGCAGGTGCTTGACGAGTTGGCCGCCCAGGGCGTGACCCGCCTGCTGATACTGCCGGCCTATCCGCAGTACTCCGGCGCGACGACGGCCAGCACCATCGACGCGGTCTCGCAGTGGACGACCCAGCGCCGCAACATCCCCGAACTGCGCTTCGTCAACCGCTACCACGATGACCCCGGCTTCATTGCCGCCCTGGCCAATAGCGTGCGCGAGCATTGGGAGCGCGAGGGCCGGCCTGACAAGCTGGTGATGAGTTTTCACGGCATGCCGGCACGCACCCTGGCCCTCGGCGACCCTTATCACTGCGAGTGCCTGAAGACGGGGCGTCTCGTGGCCGAGGCGCTGGGCCTGGGTAAGGAGCAGTACCTGGTGACCTTCCAGAGCCGCTTCGGCAAGGCCAAATGGCTGGAGCCCTACACCGAGCCCAGCCTGAAGCGCCTGGCCGCTGAGGGCGTGGCCCGCGTCGATGTGATCTGCCCCGGCTTCAGCGCCGACTGCCTGGAGACCCTTGAAGAGATCAACCTGGAAGCCCGCGACGCCTTCCTGGCCGCCGGGGGCAAGGCCTTCCACTACATCCCCTGCCTGAACGACAGGCCCGACGGCATGCGCGCCCTCACCGCCCTGGCCGAGCGCCATCTGCAGGGCTGGCCCACGCAGGTGGCGCCCGACGCGGCGGCCCTGCAGCGTCAGCGTGAGGCCGCGCTGGCGCTGGGCGCTGCCAGCTGATTTCAGCGGCGGCGCCGTGCCACCGACGCCGTCAGCAGCAAGCCACCCAACATCAGCGCCCAGGTGCCCGGCTCCGGCACCGGAACGGCACTGAAAACCGCGCCGCCGTCGGCGCTGAACGTGAAGTTGCTGATCGTGTACTGGTCGGCCTGGGCCGTGAAGCTTGCGGTGGCGAACAGGTCGTGCGCCAGATCGCTGTCACCACCAGCGCCGCGCGAGCGGAAGAACATGTCCACATCAAAGCCGCCGCTGCTCTGGAAGGCATTCGGATCCGTGGCGCCCAGGAAGCGGAACTCGACCTTCAGCGCCGACAGGTCCAGCAGCGAGCCTTCGCCGAACACCACCTGGTCGGTGTTGAAACCACCCGAGCCATCACTCTCCACCTCCAGGATCAGCCGGCTGCCGGCCGCAGCCGAGTAGGCGCCATTGATGGTCATCGTCCCCGGCGAGTTGCCCGGGCTGAAGATGCCGTAGTTGGTGACCGTGCCATTGATCGTGCCGTTGCCGCCGAGGAAGCCATTGGTGCCGATGATGACGGTCGGCGCGTTCAGCACGCTGTTGTTGAGCACGAAGGTGCCGGTGCCGCCATCCACGCTGCCTCCCGCCGTCTTGTTGCGGCCCACGCCCACCCAGCCAGCGTTGACGGTCGAGTTCTCGCTGACGATCAAGGTGCCATCCGATCCCGACAGCCGGCCGATGTAGAGCGAGCCGTCGCCCAGGTCTATGCTGCTGGCGCCGCGCACGCGGGCGAATGCCGTTCCATCTCGGCCCAAATTCATGGTCGCCATGCCCGGCGCCGCGATGACGTGAATGGCCGAAGCGCCGGACAGCGTCAGGCTGCCATCGCCGAGAGGAAAGTTGCTGGTGCCGCCCAGGTTGAGGCTGGCACCGCTGGAACCCATATTGCTGATGGTGACGCTGCTGCCGTTGCCTATCATCGCCACTCCGACGCCGCCGCCATTGCCTATCGACAAATTGGCCCCGGCCTGATTCGAACCGGTTTGCTGGCCCGTCAGGCTCAGCACACCGGCATCGAGCTTGAGCATGCCGACGCCGCCGGTGCGGCCGATGGTGATGCTGGTGGAACTGACCTCACCGTGGTCCTGCACCGTCAGTTGGCCATTGCTCTGCGGACCATGGCCGACGCCGATGTAGCGATCACTGCCGCTGAGCCTGATCTCCGAGCCGGCCCCCGAGACCAGGGCAATGCCCTTGCCGCCATTGGCCGATTCCGACACACCGCCGATCAGCAGACTGGTGCCGCGCGAGGCGGCCGGCGTCGATACCGCCTGGCCATCGAGCAACAGCTTCCCCCCCGCCAGGACGTTCAGCTGGCCCGAGCCCTCACGCCCGACACGCATCTGTGGATTGAGCGCCTCGCCCACGCCGCCACCGGGCAGCACCGAGGCCGCGGAGATCAGCACCGTCGAGCCTGCGCCGCTGATGTTCAGCGTTCCCGAGGAACTGGCATCACGGCCGATGTTCAGGACCGTGCCCGACGGCCGTGCCACGGCGGTCTGCAGGAGGATCTTGCCGCCACCGCTGACGGTGACGACGCCCGTGCCTCCGCCCCGGCCGATGTCCATGCTCCCGGTGGCGGCCGTGCCGTTCGCGGCGGCGGACGCCGTGCCGTTGATCGATACCTCGGAGCCTCCCCCGTCCACGAGCAGTTGGCCGAACGAGGCATCGCGGCCGACCGACAGATAGAACATGCCGCCGGCCGTGGCGCCCTCGCGTATCTCCAACGAGGCGCTACCCAGCGTTCGACCCACTTGCAGCACACCGGCATCGCCGGTGAACAGGAGGCTGGAGCCGGCGCCGCGCAGGCTCATGTCGGTGCGTCCGCCGCCGGTGGTCAGGTTCAGGTAGCTGAAGATGCCCTCCACACCATCGATGCGCATCTGACCGCCGTCGCGGATGTCGATGTTGGCCACGGCGTAGCGGTCCAGGGCCGTCGAAATGCCCGACCCGGGATTGAAGACCGCGCCGGTGACGCTGTTCCAGGTCTCGCCCCCGACGCTGACCCAGCGCGAACCGGCGCCACTGATCAGCACATTGCTGACGCTGCGCTCGAAACCGGTGCTGGAGCTGTCCCATTGCCGCGTGCCGATCTGGGCGCGGTCGGTCTTCAGCTCGCCGCCTGCCAGCACATTGACATTGGCCGTCACCGTGGCGCCCGGCGTGCCAAAGGTGTAGCCGACCAAACTCTGAATCCCCAGGCCCGGGTGGCCGACGAACAACTGGCTGCCGATGCGCACTTGGCTGCCGACGCCGGTCACGTTCAGCGTGGCCTTGTCCCCCGCCGCGGTACCAACAAAGGAGTCGCAGTAGTGGAACTGGATCAGGCAGGCGCTGTACTGGGTGCTGGTGTCCAAGGTCGCCCCGGCCGCAACCGTCAACTCGCCGGTGCCCCACTCGCCCACGAGCAGGCGCTGCGTCCACGAGCCGGGAGCGCCATCGGCCACCAGCTCGATCCGGCTGCCGGCGCCGGTCAGCAGGCCGGAACCGTTGCCACTGCCGCCAGCACCAAGATTCAGCCGCGCAGCCTGCAAGAACGAGCCCCCGTCGACGAGAAGCGATCCTATGCCGCCCGCACCAATGGAGAACGCGGTAGTGGGAGCAACCGTGTCGGCCGGGCCGAGCGTCACCGCGCCGGGATTGGAGGTGACGCTGCCCGAGCTTGATATGCCCGCCTGTCCGGGCAGGGCCCACAGGGCCAGTGCGGCGGCCAGCGCGATCGGGGCAAGGGGAGCATGAAGCAGGTGCATGGCTTGATCCTCATATTTCGCCCTGGGTAGAGTCCCGGGGACGCACGAGAATAGCCAGGCACCTGAGTCAGGTCATCATCAATACGACGAGGTCACGCCTTCGAATTAGGGGCGAACAAACCCTGAGCAGCCTCAGGCGGCGCGCTGACTGTTCCAGCGCATCAGACGCGGCGCCACCAGCACCAGCAACACAATGATCAGCAGGCCCAGCGACATCGGGCGCTGCAGGAACACGGTCCAGTGGCCCTCGCCGATCGACAGTGCATTGCGCATCTGTGCCTCGGCGATGGGGCCCAGGATCATGCCCACCACCACCGGCGCGGTCGGGAAGTCGAAGCGCCGCATCACCACACCCAGCAGGCCGATGGCCAGCATCAGGTAGAGGTCGAAGGCGCTCTGGCGCATGCCGTAGACACCGACGGTGGCGAAGATCAGGATGCCGGCATAGAGCTGCGGCTTCGGAATCTTCAGCAGCTTGACCCACAGGCCCACCATGGGCAGGTTCAGCACCAGCAGCATCACATTGCCGATATACAGCGAGGCGATCAGCGCCCAGACCAGGGTGGATGAGGTCTGGAACAGCTGCGGCCCGGCCTGGATGCCGTAGTTCTGCAGCGCGCTCAACAGAATGGCCGCCGTCACCGAGGTGGGTATGCCCAGGGTCAGCAAGGGCACCAGGGTGGCGGTCACCGCCGAATTGTTGGCCGCCTCCGGGCCGGCCACGCCTTCGATCGCACCGGTGGTGCCGAATTCGTGTTGATGCTTGGACAGCTTGCGCTCGGCCGCATAGCTCAGAAACGTCGGAATCTCGGAGCCGCCGGCCGGAATCGTGCCGAACGGAAAGCCGATGAAGGTGCCGCGCAGCCAGGCCGGCCAGGAGCGCTTCCACTCGCTCCTGGTCATGTGCACCGAGCTCATCTTGTTCAGCTCCTGCGAGCTGCGACCCTCGTACAGCGCGTTGTAGAGCGTCTCACCGACGGCGAACAGGCCCACCGCCACCAGCACCGTCTCGATGCCGTCCATGAACTCGGGGATGCCTGCCGTGTAGCGCACCTGGGCGGTGATCTGGTCAAGCCCGACCAGGCCCATGGCCAGGCCGATGAACAGCGCCGTCATGCCGCGAAGGGTGCTCTTGCCCAGCACCGCGCTGACGGTCGTGAAGGCCAGCAGCATCAGGCAGAAGTACTCGGGCGGGCCCAGGGTGACGGCAAACTCGGCCACCACCGGAGCAAACAGGGTCACCAGCACGGTGGCAATGGTGCCGGCGACGAAGGAGCCTATGGCCGAGGTGGCCAGAGCCGCCCCGGCGCGGCCGCTCTTGGCCATCTTGAAGCCCTCCAGCGCCGTCACCATCGTGCCGGTCTCGCCGGGCGTGTTGAGCAGGATGGAGGTGGTGGAGCCGCCATACATCGCGCCGTAGTAGATGCCGGCAAAGAAGATCATCGAGGCGGTCGGCTCGACCTGCGCCGTGATCGGCAGCAGCATTGCCACGGTCACCGCCGGGCCCAGGCCCGGCAGCACGCCGATGCCGGTGCCGATGACGCAGCCCAGAAACGCCCACAGCAGATTGATAGGTGTGCCGGCGGTGGCAAAGCCACCCAGCAAGTTGTTCCAGAGATCCATCATTGCTCCTAGTCAGTTGGGGTCGGAGCTTGCTGAGGTACAGCAAGGTCCAACCCGCAAAGTCGGCAGATCAGATCCAACCGCTGGCCGTCAGGCCCGGCAGATTGATCGCCAGCAATTTGGTGAACAGCCAGAACACCGGGGCGGCGATCAGGATGCCGGTGACTACGTCGATCAGCGCCTGACGCGGCCCGCCTCCGGGCTTGCCTTCGGACATGCGCAGCCCGCGCACGGCCATGGCAAAGCACAGGGTGCAGGCAAGGATGAAGCCGATCACCGTGATCAGGCTGGCGTTGGCAATCACGCCGGCCACCACCCAGGCCACCGCCCGCCAGTCACCATGAACGGCGCCCGAGGCCGGCTCCATCTCGCGGTAGCCGCCATTGCGGGCCTCCCAGATCAGCCACAGGCCGCAGACCACCAGCACCACAGACACCAGCCAGGGCAAGGCATTCGGGCCGACGCCCGCATAGCCCGCGTCGGACGGAATTGCGGCCGCACCATAGGCCATCACGGCGCCGATCATGAGCGCACCAAGGCCCACCAGCGACTGGTTGAGCACGGTTCGGGGTTGGGTCGTCATGCGCCCTCCGTCAGAAATGGAAGAGGCGGGCTGAGCAGCCCGCCGACCGACACATCGATATGCCGTGAGAGGCTTAGATCATGCCGGACTTGACCATGGTCGCGCGCAGGGTCGCGAACTCGCGATCGACGAATTCGTCGAAGGCCGGGCCGGTCAGCAGGGCCGGGGTCCAGCCGTTCTTCTCCAGCGCCTCGGCCCAGGCCTTGGACTTGGTGGCCTTCAGAATCATGTCGGTCAGCGCCTTGCGCTGCTCCGGCGTGACGCCGGCGGCGGCATAGACGCCGCGCCAGTTGCCGATCTCGACGTTGTAGCCCAGCTCCTTCAAGGTCGGGATGTCCAGGCCCTTCAGGCGCGTCGGCGAGGTCACGGCCACGGCGCGCATCTTGCCGCTCTCGATGTATTGCTGGAACTCGCTGTAGCCGCTGCCGCCGACGGTGACGTTGCCGCCCAGGATGGCCGCCGTCGCCTCGCCACCGCCACGGAAGGGCACGTAGTTGATCTTGGCCGCATCGACACCGGCCTCGCGGGCCAGCATGGCCGCCGCGATGTGCTCGGTGGAGCCGCGCGAACCACCGCCCCACTTGACGCTGCCGGGGTCCTTCTTCATCTGCTCGACCACATCCTTCATGGTCTTCAGCGGCGAGGTGGCCGGCAGCACAAACACGTTGTACTCGCTGGTCAGGCGAGCCAGCGGCGTGGCCTGCGACAGATTCACCGGTGGCTTGCCGGTGATGATGCCGCCCAGCATGACCGCGCCCATCACCATCAGCGCATTGCCGTCGCCCTTGCTGGCATTGACGAACTGGGCCAGGCCGATAGCGCCTGCCGCGCCGCCCTTGTTCTCGTATTGCACCGAGGTCGCCACACCGGCGTCCTGCAGGGCCTTGCCGAGGGCCCGGCCGGTGGTGTCCCAGCCGCCACCCGGGTTGGCGGGAATCATCATCTTCAGATTGGCCGCAGCAAAGGCGGACTGGGGCAACACGCCGGCAGCAGCCAGGGCGGCCAGGGACTTCAGAAAGGTATCGCGACGCATGGTTTTGTCTCCATCAGTGGTATTTGAGCCCCTGCATATTCGCGCCTGAGGCTGTCAGTCGGCTGTCCGCAGACCTAGGGCAAATGCTAGGGCTGCTGTCAGGGCGGATGCTAGGCTTGGCAGCATGAAACTACTTCTGGTCGAAGACGATCCGGCTATGCAGCTGACCCTGGCCCGCGCGTTCGAGCGTCGCGGCATGCAGGTCGTCAGCTGCGGCGACGGCCTGCGTGCGCTCGACCGCTGGCAGGCCAGCCTGCCCGATGTGGTGCTGCTGGACCTCAGCCTGCCCGGGCTCGACGGCCTGGACGTGCTGCAGCAGGCCCGCGCCGCCGGCCTGAAGACGCCGGTGCTGATACTCACCGCCCGCGGCACCGTCGGTGACCGCATCCTCGGCCTGAACAGCGGCGCCGACGACTATCTGCCCAAGCCCTTCGACCTGGACGAGCTGGAAGCCCGCGTGCAGGCACTGGCCCGCCGCGCCGGCAGCGATAGCACCGGCAGCACGCGGCCAGGGCGCGAGTTCTGCGGCATGCGCTTGGACGCCGACAGCGGCGCCATCTACTTCCAGGGTGTCGTGCTTGAACTGACCCCGCGCGAGGGCGCCCTGCTGCGCGCACTGCTGGCCCGGCCCGGCCATGCGGTGGCCAAGGAGCGGCTGTTCGAGCTGGTGTTCCAGGGCGAGCCCGACGTGCAGATAGAGGCCATCGAGGTGGTTGTCTACCGCCTGCGCAAGCGCATTGCCCAGACCGGCGCCCAACTGGTGACGCTGCGCGGCCTGGGCTATCTGCTGAAGGCCGGCGCATGAGGCTCAAGACATGAGGGTGCTGAGCCGGGGCGGCCACACCTCGCTGCGCCGGCGCCTGGTGATCGGCATCCTGCTGCCGGTGATCGCGCTGATCGCCTTCAACACCGTCAGCCTCTACCGCCAGGCGCTGCAGGCCGCCGACACCGCTTACGACCGCACGCTGCTGGCCTCGGCCAAGTCGATCGGCGAGTTGCTGGAGGTCTCGGGCAGCGGTGCCGATGCACGGCTGCGCGCCACGGTGCTGTACTCGGCGCTGGAGCCCTTCGAGGCCGACAACCGCAGCCGGCTGTTCTACCGCGTCAGCGGTTTCCAGGGCGAGATGGTGTCGGGTTTCGACGACTTCCCGGCCTGGCGCGGCCAGCTGCCCACCCAGGGCCCGTACGCGGCCCTGGTCGATTTCTATGACGACAGCTATCGCGGCCTGCCGGTGCGCGTGGCCGTGCTGCTGCAACCGGTGGCCGGCGCCGGCGGCCAGGGCATCGCCACCATACAGGTCGCCGAAACGCTGGAGCTGCGCCAGACCCTGGCACGAAAGATCCTGGTCGAGACGCTTTGGCGCCAGGCCCTGCTGGTGATCGTGATCGTCGTCGTCGTGGTGCTGGTGGTGCAGCGCGCCACGCGGCCGGTACGCCGCCTCAGCGCCCAGCTGCTGGCCCGCGGCGAAGACGATCTGGCGCCGGTCGAGGCCCCCGACGCCCCGCGCGAATGGCTGCCCCTGGTCGAGGCCACCAACCAGGTCGTCGCCAAGCTGCGGCATCTGCTGGAACATCAGAAGCGCTTTGTGCGCGACGCCTCGCACCAGCTGAAAACACCGCTGGCGGTGCTGAAGACCCAGGTGCAGTCGGCCCTGCACGGCGATGTCGAGCCGATGCAAGCGCTGAAGGAGATCAACACCACCGTCGAGCGCGCCACCCAGCTGGCCAATCAGATGCTGGCCCTGGCCAAGGTCGAGCAGTTGCGCCAGCAGCTCGAACCGGCGCCGGTGCAGGATTGGGCCCAGGTGACGCGGGCGGTGGCCCTTGACCTGTCGGCGCTGATCGCCGAAGGCCAGTTGGACTTCGACATCGCCACCGTGCCGGCACGGATACACAGCTATGAATGGGCGCTGCGCGAGTTGACCCGCAATCTGCTGCACAACGCCGTGCAGCACAGCCCCGAGCAGGGGCGGCTGAACATCGCCCTGGTGGCCGACGCCAACTATGCGGCGCTGACCATCAGCGACAGCGGCCCTGGGCTCAGCGACGCCCAGCGCGAAAAGCTGTTCCTGCCCTTCGCCGCCGGAGAGAAGCGGCAGGGTTCTGGCCAGGGCTCGGGCCTGGGCCTGGCGATCTGCCATGAGATCGTGCTGTCGCTCGGCGGCAGCATCAGCCTGGACAATCTCGTCCGTGGCGGCCGCGTCACCGGGCTGGCGGCGACGGTCAGGTTGCCGTTGGCCGACGATAGAGGACAATAGCCCCCTTTCCTCCTCTGACAACGTCGCACCTTGAGACTGGACAAATGGCTTTGGGCCGCCCGCTTCTATAAAACCCGCTCGCTGGCCGCCGAGGAAGTCGGCAAAGGCCGGGTGCAGGTGAATAGCCAGCAGGCCAAGGCGGCCAAGGAGTTGCGCGTCGGCGATCTGCTCGATCTGCGCCAGGGCCAGATTGCGCGCACCGTGCGGGTGCTGGGCCTGAGCGCCGTGCGCGGCCCCGCGCCCCAGGCCCAGGCGCTGTACGAGGAAACCCCGGAGAGCCTGGCCGCCCGCGCCAAGGCCGCCGAGCAGCAGCGCCTGGCGCCCGAGCCGGCCGCCAGCATCACCGAAGGCCGCCCGACCAAGCAGGACCGGCGCAAGCTGGCCGATTGGGACCGCTGGAGCGCCAGCATCGACTGACAAAGCCCGCCTCCGCTACGCCGATTTCGCGAAATTTGGCGGAATCGTAGAAATCCCCCTCTTGAAACCCAGGGCAATGGGCCCACATCAAGCCGGAACCTTTCTTCGGCTTTCACTGACCATGACCAACGACAACTCCACACCCCAAGAGCCTGGCACGGCAGACGCCGAAGCCGCAGCGGCCCAAGCAGGCCCCCCGACGCCCGAGGCCCAGTTGGCCGAAGCCCAGGGCCGCCTGGCCGAAATGTCCGACGCCTATCTGCGCGCCAAGGCCGAGGTCGAGAACATCCGCCGCCGCTCCGACGACGAGATGTCCAAGGCCCGCAAATTCGCCGTCGAGGCCTTTGCCGAGGCCATGCTGCCGGTGATGGACAGCATGGAAGCGGCGATCGCCATGCCCGACGCCAAGGTCGAGCAGGTGCTGGAAGGCGTGCATGCCACCAAGCGCCAGCTGGCCAGCGCGCTGGAGCGCAACAAGGTGCTCGAGATCAACCCCGCCGCCGGCACCCGGTTCGACCCGCATCAGCACCAGGCGATCAGCGTCGTGCCGGCCGAGCAAGAAGCGAACACCGTGGTCATGGTCCTGCAAAAGGGCTACTCGATTGCCGACCGCGTGCTGAGGCCCGCGCTGGTCACGGTGACTGCGCCCAAGTAATTCACAGCCGCCGTCACTTGAAAGACGGCGACTTATCCACAGATTAGAAGCAAGTCACTTAGTCAGTTGAGGACAGAGCTTGTCGAGTAAGACAAGGTCTGTCCCGCAAGATCATTAGCTAGGAGCAAGAAATGGGCAAAATCATCGGCATTGACCTGGGCACCACGAACTCGTGCGTGGCCGTCATGGAAGGCAACACCACCCGCGTGATCGAGAACAGCGAGGGTGCGCGCACCACGCCGTCCATCATTGCGTATCAGGAAGATGGCGAGATCCTGGTCGGCGCCTCGGCCAAGCGCCAGGCCGTCACCAACCCGAAGAACACGCTGTACGCGGTGAAGCGCCTGATCGGCCGCAAGTTCACCGAGAAGGAAGTGCAGAAGGACATCGATCTGATGCCCTACAAGATCGCGGCCGCCGACAACGGCGACGCCTGGGTCGAGGTGCGCGGCAAGAAGCTGGCACCGCCCCAGGTCTCGGCCGAAATCCTGCGCAAGATGAAGAAGACCGCCGAGGACTATCTCGGCGAGGAAGTCACCGAGGCCGTGATCACGGTGCCGGCCTACTTCAATGACGCCCAGCGTCAGGCGACCAAGGATGCCGGCCGCATTGCCGGCCTGGACGTCAAGCGCATCATCAACGAGCCCACCGCCGCGGCCCTGGCCTTCGGCCTGGACAAGCATGGCAAGGGCGACCGCAAGATCGCCGTCTATGACCTGGGTGGTGGCACCTTCGACGTGTCCATCATCGAGATCGCCGACGTCGATGGCGAAATGCAGTTCGAAGTGCTGTCCACCAACGGCGACACCTTCCTGGGCGGCGAAGACTTCGACCAGCGCATCATCGACTACATCATTGCCGAGTTCAAGAAGGAGCAAGGCGTCGATCTGGGCAAGGACGTGCTGGCCCTGCAGCGCCTGAAGGAAGCCGCCGAGAAGGCCAAAATCGAGCTGTCGAACTCGACGCAGACCGACATCAACCTGCCCTACGTGACGGCCGATGCCTCGGGCCCGAAGCACCTCAACATCAAGCTGACCCGCGCCAAGCTGGAGTCGTTGGTGGAAGAGCTGATCGAGCGCACCATCGCCCCCTGCCGCGTGGCCATCAAGGATGCCGGCGTCAAGAACAGCGAGATCGACGACGTGATCCTGGTCGGCGGCATGACCCGCATGCCCAAGGTGCAGGACAAGGTCAAGGAGTTCTTCGGCAAGGAGCCGCGCAAGGACGTCAATCCCGATGAAGCCGTTGCCGTGGGCGCCGCGATTCAGGGCCAGGTCTTGGGCGGCGAGCGCAAGGACGTGCTGCTGCTGGACGTGACGCCGCTGAGCCTGGGTATCGAAACCCTGGGCGGCGTGATGACCAAGATGATCCAGAAGAACACCACCATCCCGACCAAGTTCTCGCAGACCTTCTCCACCGCCGACGACAACCAGCCGGCCGTGACCATCAAGGTCTTCCAGGGCGAGCGCGAGCTGGCCGTGGGCAACAAGAGCCTGGGCGAGTTCAATCTGGAAGGCATCCCCCCGTCGCCACGCGGCATGCCCCAGATCGAGGTGACCTTCGACATCGACGCCAACGGCATCCTGCACGTCGGCGCCAAGGACAAGGCCACCGGCAAGGAAAACAAGATCACCATCAAGGCGAACTCGGGCCTGTCGGAGGCCGAGATCGAGAAGATGGTCAAGGACGCCGAGGCCAATGCCGTCGAGGACAAGAAAAAGGTCGAGATCGTGCAGGCCAAGAATCAGGCCGATGGCCTGGTGCACAGCGTGCGCAAGTCGATGACCGAGTATGGCGACAAGCTCGATGCCGATGAAAAGGCCAAGATCGAGGCCGCCATCAAGGACGTCGAGGACGCGATGAAGGGCGAGGACAAGGCCGACATCGAAGCCAAGAGCGAGGTGCTGGTCACGGCCAGCCAGAAGCTGGGCGAGAAGATGTATGCCGACCAGCAGGCCGCCGCTGCGGCTGCCGGTCCCGCCGGTGGTGGCGAGGCCCCGCAACAGCCGGCCGGCGACAGCAAGCCCGCCGACGACAATGTGGTGGACGCCGAGTTCAAGGAAGTCAAGGACAAGAAGTAAGCAACAAGGCACCGGGGCAGCCCGGTGACCTTTCGCCGCGTGAGAGTGTGCTGAACCTGGCGTTCAACCCTCCCCGCGGCGTTCTCATTTGACGAACAGCCCGGACCAGCCCATGGCAAAGCGTGACTATTACGAAGTCCTCGGTGTGGCGAAGACCGCCACCGACGACGAGATCAAGAAGGCCTACCGCAAGCTGGCCATGAAGCACCACCCCGACCGCAATCAGGGTGAAGGCGCGAAGGCGTCGGAAGAGAAGTTCAAGGAGGCCAAGGAGGCCTACGAGATGCTCACCGACGGTCAAAAGCGTGCGGCCTATGACCAGTACGGCCACGCCGGCGTGGACCCGAATATGGGTGGCCGCGGCGGCGGCCCTGGTGGCGAGGGTTTCGGCGGCTTTGCCGAGGCCTTTGGCGACATCTTCGGCGACATCTTCGGTGGCGCTGGCGCCGCCGGGGCAAGGCGTGGCGCGGGCGGCCAGCAGGTCTATCGCGGCAGCGATCTCAGCTACGCGATGGAGATCTCGCTGGAGGAAGCCGCACGCGGCAA
This sequence comes from Burkholderiaceae bacterium, assembly GCA_018780645.1. Lineage (GTDB taxonomy): Bacteria > Pseudomonadota > Gammaproteobacteria > Burkholderiales > Burkholderiaceae_C > Paucibacter. Next base: position 5,978 of record JADMJJ010000040.1, on the reverse strand, counting down.
GGAAACGCAGATCCGCGTCCCGACCTGGGAAAGCTGCGAGACCTGCAGCGGCACCGGCGCCAAGCCCGGCACCACGGCCAAGGGCTGCGGCGCCTGCAATGGCAGCGGCACCGTGCATATGCGCCAGGGCTTCTTCTCGGTGCAGCAGACCTGCCCGCACTGCCACGGCACCGGCAAGATCATCCCCGACCCCTGCATGACCTGCAGCGGCCAGGGCAAGGTTAAGAAAAGCAAGACCCTTGAGGTCAAGATCCCGGCCGGCATCAACGAGGGCATGCGCATACGCTCGGCCGGCAATGGCGAGCCCGGTGTCAACGGCGGCCCGGCCGGCGACCTCTACATCGAGATCCGCATCAAGCAGCACGAGATCTTCGAGCGCGACGGCGACGACCTGCACTGCACGGTGCCGATCAGCTTCACCACCGCGGCCCTGGGCGGCAGCATCGAGGTGCCGACGCTGGGCGGCAAGGCCGAGATCGACCTGCCCGAGAGCACCCAGCACGGCAAGACCTTCCGCCTGCGCGGCAAGGGCATCAAGGGCGTGCGCTCGTCCTACCCGGGTGATCTGTACTGCCACTTCAGCATCGAGACCCCGGTCAAGCTGACCGAACACCAGCGCAAGCTGCTGAAGGAGCTGGACAAGTCGCTGAAGGATGGGGGCGAGCGCCACTCGCCGAACGCCAAGAGCTGGACGGACAAGGTCAAAGACCTTTTCAAATGACTTTGGGGATGGACCTTGCCGCTTTGCGGCAAGCTCCGACGTCATCTGATCAAAGGCTTTGGGGCCGAGGTCGGTTGCTTGACGCCGATCAAGCATTTACTCCTTGGTAGAAGTCCCAGTTCAAGCCCGCTGTGCAATAGTCGATAAAACCTGCACGAGCCATCACCCGTCCGCCCACGCCTTGTTCCTTTCCACCTCCTTGCCGGCCAACACAGAGCCTCTGCGTGGGCCGAGCCATGACTGGGGGGCCCGAGCATGATGATGCTGGACGCGGAGATCACCACCGCCAGCGCCCTGGTGATCGACAGCAACCCGACCTCGCGCAGCGTGATGTCGGCCCAGTTGCGCGATCTGGGCGTGGGCGTGGTCAAGCAGGTCGGTCGCGTCACCGAGGCGCGGTTGATCCTTGAGCACAAGCAGTACGAGATCGTGCTGTGCGACTACCACTTCGACGGGGTCGAGATGTCGGGCCAGGACCTGCTGGACGAGTTGCGCCGGGAGCAGTTGCTGCCCTACTCCACCGTGTTCGTGATGGTCACCGGCGAGGCCACCTATGCCAAGGTGGCCGAAGCAGCCGAGGCCGCGCTAGACGGCTATCTGCTCAAGCCCTATTCCGCCACCTCGCTGGCCGACCGTCTGAGCCAGGCCCGCCATCGCAAAAAGGTGTTGAAAGACATCTTCGAGGCGCTGGAGAAGCAGGACTTCGAGCTCGCCTCCAATCTGTGCGTGCGCCGTTTTGAGGCACGTGACCAGTACTGGCTCTATGCGGCCCGCATCGGCGCCGAGCTGCTGCTGCGACTGGACCGCCACGCCGAGGCCCGCAAGCTCTATGACGCCGTGGTCGAGGCCCGCACCGTGCCCTGGGCGCGGCTGGGCGTGGCGCGCGCCCATCTGGCAGCCGGTGACACTGTGGCCGCGCGCCGCACGCTGGAAACCCTGATCGGCGACATCCCCGGCCACGCCGACTCCTATGACGTGATGGGTCGGGTGCAGATGGAACAGGGTGAGATCGGCAGCGCACTGGAGACCTACCGCCTGGCTGCGCAGCTGACGCCCGGCTGCCTGCTGCGCCAGCAGCACTGCGGCACCTTGGCCTTTTACATGGGCCACAAAGAGGAGGCGCTGAAGATGCTGGAGCGCACCGTCAGCGCCGGGCTGAAGTCCAAGCTTTTCGACATGCTGACGATGGTGCTGATCGCCCTGCTGCGCTTCGACAACAAGGACAGCAAGGGCCTGCTCTATGCCCACGAGACGGTTCGGCGCGCGATCGAGGCGGACGCCGACTCGCTGCGCCTGCGCCGTTTTGAGAAAGTCATTGCGGCGATGCGCCTGCTGCTGGACCGCAAGCTTGGTGACGCGCTGGCAATGGCCCGAGAGCTGGCCAAGGACGTCACCTTGGAGGACTTTGACATCGAGGCGGCCAGCAATCTGGTGGCGCTGTGGACGCGCCTGTCGCAGCAGGAGATCCAGCTCGACGAGATGGAGGCCATGATGCGCCAGGTGGGCCTGCGCTTTTGCACCTCCAAATCCAGCACCGAGATCTTGGTCTCGGTGGCTGAAAAGTCAGAGCCCGCGACCAGCATCATCCGCAGCTGCCAGTCCGAGATCACCGCCTTTGCAGAGCAGGCTATGAGCCACTCGATGCGGGGTCGCCCCCGCCTGGCGGTGGAGTCGCTGATCACCCGCGGCACCGAGACGCGCAATGCGAAGCTGATCGAGCTGGCCGGCCTGGTCGTCAAACGCCACCAGGAGCGCATCGAGAACGGCGCCGAGCTGCTGGCCCAGGCCGATGAGCTGCAACGCAGATTCTGCCAACCGAGCACCGGCGGGGTCAGCAAGAAGCGCGGCGGTCGCAGCGCCGGCGGCATGGTGCTGCGGACCTGAACCGAAGCTGAACCATCCCGTTGCCGTACCGCCTTTTGACCCGGCCCGCTCCATGGGCTTCGGCGACAATAGCGCTCCCCCCAGCCGCGCCTTCTGCATGCCCAGCCTTCTCTTGTTCAAGACCCAACGCTCCCCGCTGCAGCTCGCCTGGTTGACCGCCCTCTGGTTGGGCACCCTGTGCAACTGGCCTCTTTGGAAGGCCCTGCTGGCCCTGCCCGAGACGGGCAGCCCGCGCGGCCTGCTGTTCATGCTGGCCTTCGCCGGCATCGTCACCGGTGTGCTGGCGGCCCTGCTGAGCCTGGCCGCCTGGCGCCACACCATCAAGCCGGTGGCGACGCTGCTGCTGGTCAGTGCTGCGGCGGGCGCGCACTTCATGGGCACCTATGGTGTGGTCATAGACGACACAATGATCGTCAATGTGCTGCAGACCGACGCGCGCGAGACCCGGGACCTGCTCAGCCTGCGCATGCTGGTCACCCTGCTGCTGCTGGCCGGCCTGCCCGCCATCTACCTTTGGCGCACCAGGCTGACATCCCCCGGCTTCCTGCGCCAATTGCTGCGCAACCTGGGCGGCGTGCTGCTCGGGCTGGTGCTGGCCGTGGTCTTGTTGCTCGCCTGTTTTGCGGACATGGCGTCGACGATGCGCAATCACAAATCACTGCGCTATCTGATCAATCCGCTGAATAGCTATTACGCGCTCGGCCAGGTGGCATTCAAGAAGGGCAGCAAACCCAGGGGCCCGCCGCAGGTCATGGCGGCCGATGCCGTGCTCGCCGCGCGGCCTGACGGCCGCAAGCCACCCTTGCTGCTGCTGGTGGTCGGGGAGACGGCCAGGGCGATGAATTTCTCGCTCAATGGCTATGCGCGGGCGACCAATCCGGAACTGGCCAAGCTCGATGTCCTGAGTTTCCGCAGTGTCAGCTCCTGCGGTACGAGCACGGCTGCTTCGCTGCCCTGCATGTTCTCGCACCTGGGCCGCGAGCAGTACGGAAACACCAAGGACCTGCACCAGGAGAATCTGCTGGATGCGCTGCAGCGTGCCGGCCTGGCCGTGCTGTGGCTGGACAATCAATCGGGCTGCAAGGGCATTTGCGAGCGCGTGCCCAATGCCATGGCCCATATCGCGGCCAGCGGCGCACCGGCTCTGCCTGAGGCCCTGTGCAACGGCCCCGAGTGCCTCGACGGCGCCCTGTTGCATGGCCTGGATCAGCGCCTGGAGGCCCTGCCCGCCGAGCGTCGGGCCAAGGGCGTGGTGCTGGTGCTGCACCAGATGGGCAGTCATGGCCCGGCCTATTACAAACGCTCGCCGGCGGACCTCAAGCCCTTTCAGCCCGAGTGCAAGACCAATGTGCTGCAGAAGTGCGAGCCCCAGCAACTGGTCAATGCCTACGACAACTCGATCGCCTATGCGGACCATGTGCTGGCCCAGGCCATTGCCTGGCTGCAGCAAAAGACGTCGGGCTTCGATCCGACCCTGCTCTACCTGTCGGACCACGGCGAGTCGCTGGGTGAGAACAATCTCTATCTGCACGGCATGCCCTACGCCTTTGCGCCGCGCGAGCAGACGCACATTCCGATGGTGCTGTGGCTGCCCGGCACGGGCAGTGCCATAGACGGCGGCTGCATGCGCGCCAAGCTCGATCAGCCGCTGTCGCATGACAACCTGTTCCACAGCGTGCTGGGCCTGCTGGGCGTGCAGGCAGGCATCTACAAGGCCGACCGCGACTTCTTCGCCGGTTGCAAACAAGGGTGATGAACATGCATCTTGAGGCAACGGCCCCTGCGGGTCGCGGTCCGGCGGTCCTCAGACGCGATCTGATCACCGCCGCCCTGCTCCTCATGGCCCTGCTGGCCTGGGATATGGCCGGTTGGGATCTGGCCGCGACGCGCATCTTCGGCGGACTGCATGGCTTTGCCTGGCGCGAAAGTGCCCTCACCAGCGGCGTGCTGCATCAGGGCGGACGGCTGTTTGGATGGGCTGTTTTCGCAGCGCTGGTATGGAATGTCTGGAAGCCCCTGCCCGGACTGGGCGGACCCAACGCCATGCCGCGGCGGCTGCGACTGTGGTGGCTGTTCGCCACGGTCGTCTGCCTGCTGCTGATTCCGGCCCTCAAGCGCGGCAGCCTCAGCAGCTGCCCCTGGGATCTGCAGGAGTTCGGCGGCATCGCCCGGTATGTGAGCCATTGGCGCTGGGGTGTCGGTGACGGTGGGCCGGGGCGTTGCTTTCCATCCGGCCATGCCTCCGCCGCATTTGCCTTCATCGGCGGCTTTTTTGCCCTGCGCGAGCAGCATGCGCGCCTGGCCCGAGGCTTTCTGATCGCCGCCTGCAGCCTCGGGGCCCTATTCGGCCTGACCCAGATGGCGCGCGGCGCCCACTACCCCAGCCACACGCTGTGGACGGCCTGGATTTGCTGGAGTACCGCGCTGCTGCTGTATCACGGCTTGCAACGCTGGCTGACACCCTGCCCTGCTAGAACAACTCGGCCTGAGCACCTCGAGCCGGCCGGACTCCCGGCACCCTGAACTGACCCAGGTCGAGCGCGAAGCGCTGACGGTTGAGCCCCAGCCGTGCGCAGGCCTTGTGCATGCGCTGCTGCATCAGCTCGGCCCAGAGGCCCGCGCCCTTCATCCGCGTGCCGAAGTTCGGATCATTGTCCTTGCCGCCGCGCATATCGCGTATGCGCGCCATCACCCGCGCCGCGCGGTCCGGAAAGTGCTGCTCCAGCCACTGCTGGAACAGCGGGTTCACCTCCCAGGGCAGGCGCACCGGAATGCTGAAGGCCGTGCGTGCGCCGGCATTGGCACCGGCCTCCAGCACACGCTCCAGCTCCGGCTCGTTGATGAAGGGTATCAACGGCGAGACACTGATCCCCACCGGCACGCCGGCCCGTGCCAGCTTCTCCATCGTCTCCAGCCGGCGTGCCGGTGCGGCGGCACGCGGCTCCATGATGCGGCTGAGCCCGGCATCCAGGCTGGTAACGGACAGGTAGACGGCCACCAATTGGCGCTGGGCCATAGGCACGATCAGGTCCAGGTCACGCTCGATGCCGGAGGATTTGCTGATCACCGAGAACGGGTGATGGTGCTCGCTCAAGACCTCGATGATGGCCCGTGTGATGCCCAGCTTGCGTTCCACCGGCTGGTAGGCGTCGGTGGCCGCGCCTATGCAGATCGGATGCGGCTGATAGCCCCGGCCGGCCAGGGTGCTGCGCAGGCGCTCGGCCGCATTCATCTTGGCGACGATGCGGGTCTCGAAGTCCAGCCCCGGCGACAGGTTCAGATAGCTGTGTGTCGGTCGGGCAAAGCAGTAGATGCAGCCGTGCTCGCAGCCGCGGTAGGGGTTCAGCGAGAGCTCGAAGAAGATGTCGGGCGA
>JADMJJ010000127.1 GCA_018780645.1 Burkholderiaceae bacterium | reverse complement strand
TTCCAGCCGGCCGCCACGATCACGCCCTGATGCTTCAGCCGGCCAAGGCCGGCTCGGCGCGCAGCCGCTCGATGGCAAGGTCCAGAAACGCGCGCGCCTTGCTGCTCGCGTAGCGACCCTCGCGGTGCACCAGATTCAGCTGCAGGGGCGGCGGCTCGTAGTCGTCCAGCACCGTGACCAGGGCACCGGAGGCCAGATGTTCACTTACCTGATAGCTCAACAGCCGGGTCAGACCCAGGCCCTTGAGTGCGAGCGCGAGGGCGGAGTCGTTGGTGGTGGTGGACAGACGGGGTGTCAGACGCACACCGTAGGTCTGACGGCCTTGAACCAGGCGCCATTCGGTCAACGCCCCTCCACCCGAGGCTGCGATGATGCTGTGGTCCTGCAGCTCGCCAGGTACACGCGGGGCCGGGCACCTGGACAGATAGGCCGGCGTGGCGCAGATCATGCGCCGTACCTGCCCGACCCGTACGGCCTGGAGCGTGGAGTCGGGCAGTTCACCGATGCGCACAGCCACGTCGACACCTTCCTCGATCAGGTTGACCATGCGGTCCAAGAACAGGCAACTGGCGCTGACTTTCGGGTAGCGCTGCAGATACTCGTCGACGATACCGGTGATGAAGCGCGCACCGAACAGCGCTGGGGCGGTCAGCGTCAGGTGGCCTTGCGGTTGATGGTGCAGCCCTTGTACCGCGGCCTCAGCCTCGGCGATGCGAGAGAGAATTCGGCGGCAGTCCTCGACGTATCGTTCACCCGCCTCGGTTACGCGCACGCTGCGGGTCGTACGCGTGAGCAAGCGCGCTCCGAGCTGGCGTTCAAGCTCGGCAATGGCGCGCGTCACCCCGGATGGCGAGAGATCGAGTCGCCGGGCCGCACCGGCGAAGCCGGCCGCATCCACCACGGCCACGAACACCGTCATCAGATGCATGCGGTCGGCACCTAGCGCACGGTTCATAGCTCCAGCGTCAGTTCCGCGCTGCTGGCCCAGCCCACGCAAATGCACAGGCCCTGCTCGCGCTGGGCCGCGCTCAGGCATACATCTCGATGCAGCGGGCTGCCTGCCAGCACGCGACTGTGGCACTGCCCGCACTCCCCGCGTTTGCAGTCGTAGGCAACAAAGGCATCGGCGGCGAGCAAGGCATCCAGTATCGAGGTGCCGGGTGATACGTCCACACTCGCGCCACTGAGCGCCATGTGCACACGCAGGGGGCGGTCGGTGCTGGCAACGCGGGCACCAAAGCTCTCGAAGTGTAGCGCCGCTGCGGGCCAGCCCAGCGCGGCCCCGCGCTCACGCAGCGCGTTCAACAGTGGCACCGGGCCGCAGGCATGCAGACTGGCCTCGGCGTCATGGCTACCCAGGATATCGTCCAGTGCCGGGGCTGTGTTGCCGACGTGCTGATACAGGCTCGCGTGTGGCAGGGCACGCAGCTCGTCGAGCAGCACCAGCCGCTCGGCGCTGCGTGCCAGGTAGTGCAGCTCGAAACTCTGCCCGCGTGCGTTGAGCGCATGGGCCATGGCGTGCATGGGTGTGATGCCAATGCCACCAGCCACCAGCACGGTACGGCCGGGTCCGGCCTGCAGGGGGAAGCTGTCAAATGGCCCTTCCACATCCAGCAACGCACCTTCGCGCAACTGCGTATGAAGCCAGCGAGAGCCGCCACGAGAGTTCGGATCGTGCAGGACGGCGATACGGTACTCCTGAGTCTCGCCCTCGTGGCCCAGCAGCGAGTAGTGCCGCTCCAGCGGCCCGTCTTGCTCCAACGGCAGTAGCAGACGCAGATGCGCGCCGGCGCGCCACGCGGGCAAGGTCTGCCCCTGCAGACCGCGCAGACGGATCTCCCGCACCTCCGCGCCATGCGGCAGGATCTGATGAACGACGAGCTTCATACAGCGGCCTCGGGCAGAAAGGGAGAGGCGTCCAGGTATTCCCAGGCCAGCCCGCTCGCCGCATCACGCAACAGCCATTCATGCACCTCGAATTCCCAGAAGCGCTGAGTACCGCCGGTGAGCCCCAGCGGATCAGGCATGTCCCAGTGCAGGCTTGCGCGGCCGCTGAGGTGCAGCAACCGGCCGCTGTTGAAGTCCGGCACCACCAAGCCGCAGGCTGGGTCGAGCGCCAGATTCCCCATCGTGTTGAACATGCTGTTGCCGACGTAGTCGGGCACGCGAAGTCGCCGTGCGTCCAGCAACTGAATGAACCCGGGCGGGCCACCGCGATGCGAGGCGTCGAGCTCACTACCCGGGGCACCGCTGGCCATGAACAGGGTGTCGGCCGCGGCCAGCAGGGCCATGCTCGCGGCATCCAGTTCGTGGCCACGGCTTGCCGACGACGGCACAACAGTCAAGGCCGAAGGGTCGGCGCGCGGGTGACGGCGCTGGATGTACTTGGGGCAATTGGGGTAGGCCTCGGCGATGCCGAGCCGCACCATCTCGCCGTCCAGATGCTCGACCTGGCCGTTGACGCGGTAGCGCCGACGCGTCGCCAGCTCGACGAAGAGCAGACCGGCGCTCGATCCCGCGGCCAGGCCCTGCCAGAAGGGATCGTCCGCCTGGCGGCGCCCGACCCCGAGTTGAATCTCGATGGCGCGCCCTTCCGGGCTGCGCAGAAACCCCGGCGGCCCGGACAACACCGAGGCCCAGAGCTGGCCATCGGTGCTGCGCGTCGCCGTGGCGACCATGACCTGCTTCTCGATGAAGGCGCGGGCGCCCGCGATCACCGTGTCGGTGATCACACTGGCATTGCGCACCGCCATCGCAGCCTCGCCGGCGCGCGCCTGCACGGCGCGCTCGCCCTCATGAAATGCAAAGGCCATGGTCGTCTCCCCTTAGAGATGCGTCAGAAGGTGAAGACTGTGAAGCCGTCGGCCACGAGCTTGCCCAGGCTGGGCAGGCCCGACGTGCCAGGGACGCTGTTGTCGGTGATCAGGTCGAAACCACTCTTCACGGCGTCTTCACGCGAGCCGAACACGTCGGCGCAACCACAGGAGACGCCTGCGATCTCACCCTCGACGGCCTTGAACAGCGCATGTACGGGGTGGTCTGCCTGGCTGATCACGCCGGGCCAGCGCGTGCCGGCGCCTTGAAAATAGATCGACACGGCCGTGCCGCGCTGCTTGAAGTCGTAGGCGGCTGCAAGGCCGTTGAACATGCGGCCCAGGGCGTCCTCGCCGCCGTTCTTGGGGTCCGACAGAATGATGATGGCTGCTTTCATGGTGATTCCTTTGTGAATGCGATTTGGAGTGTTTGCAGGTCCTGCGCAATGCCGCAGGCCTGGGTTGGCACTCTAGGGACAGCCCGGCATTCGAGAAATCACTTGTAGGGTAATGGGCTGTTCCAGCGCGCGGAAGAATCGCCCGCTTCAGCCAGCGCGAGGAAGGCCTCAGCCGCGCAGCAGGGGCAAGAGGCGCAGGCGTTCTGTCGCCAGGTCCAGGAAGGCGCGAACCTTTCTGGTGGCGTAACGGCCCTCCCGATGCAGCAGATTCACTGGCAGCGTATCGGGTTCGAACTCGTCAAGCACTCGCACCAGTTCGCCGGACGCCAGCGGATCCGCCACCTTGTAAAGCATCTGCTGCGTCAAGCCGTAGCCCGCCACGGCGGCAGATACGGCGGTCTCGTTGTTGGTGCACAGGAAGCGCGGATTGATGCGCACCGTCAGCGGCCGCCCCTGCTCGCGATAGCGCAGGTCAACGCCGGGTGTGACGGAACTTGCCACCACCTCATGGCGCTGCAGGTTGATGGGGTGCACCGGACTGCCGTGGCGAGCCAGATAGGCCGGTGCTGCCACTGTCACGACCGACATGGAGCCCACGGGGATGCCCTGCATGGTGGAGTCCGGTAACTCGGCAAATCGCAGCGCGACGTCGACCCCCTCTTCGAGCAAGTTGACAACGCGGTCCATGAACAGGCAATTGACGGAGACCGCGGGGTAGCGCTGCAAAAACTCCGCGACGATGGGCGCCATGAATTTGGCGCCGAACCAGCCTGGCGCCGTCAGGTTCAACACACCTTGCGGCGAGCCATGCAGGCCGCAGACCTGCTCGTCGGCCAGCTGAAGATCTTCAAGGACGCGCCTGCAATCCACCGCATAGCGCGCGCCGGCATCGGTAACACGTACCACCCGCGTGGTGCGTGTCAGTAGGCGCACACCGAGCCGCTCCTCCAACTCGTTGATGGCCCGCGTGACCACTGGTGGCGAAACACTCAGTGCGCGCGCCGCTCCGGCAAAGCCCCCCTGATCGACTACCGCGATGAAGTTCTGAATCAGGTGGAGTTTGTCCATGGCGGTACTGCGGCAACCGAGTTCACACCGGCGAGCCGGGGGCTGGCTTCGTATCTTAAGTGGACGGATAAGCGTCTGGACCTAGGTATTCCCGGTGATTCGAGACGAATGGTGTGCTGAATGGGACGCTGGGTGGACTCAGCGGCGACGGCAGTTTCTACAGTTCACATCCATGCAGCAGGCACTTGCCGCCGGGTCACCCGACGTCTTGCCAGGCTGCAGCGGCTCCGCGATGCCAGACCTGATCGGTCCGATCAGCTGGCGCCCCGGTACTCCGCGCCTTGCCTGCCGGGGTTGGCCGCAGGCGAGGCCATCTGGAACAACCAACCCATACCGCCCAAGAAAGGCAATCATGTCCAAGAGCTTTTTCCGTGTTTCCCTGATCGCTGTGGCCACCGCCGCCGCGCTGACCGCCGGCCTGGCGCCTTCGATGGTCTATGCCTATGACGAGAACTCCGCCGCCGCGGTGAACGTCGACACCAAGGGCATCGGCCTGCACGGCCATGACCCGGTGGCCTATTTCACCGTAGGGGCCCCCACCCTGGGCAAAGCCGATTTCACCGCCAAGCACAACGGTGTGACCTATCAGTTCGCCAGCGCCGCCAACCGCGATGCTTTCAAGGCCAATCCTGGCAAGTATGAGCCGGCCTACGGCGGCTTCTGCGCCATGGGCGTGGCCCTTGAGAAGAAGCTCGATGGCGACCCGACGGCCTGGAAGATCGTCGACGGCAAGCTGCATCTGAACGTCAACAAGGACGTGCAGAAGAAGTGGCTGGAAGACGTGCCCGGCAACAACAAGAAGGCCGACATGAACTGGCCGCAGATCAAGGGCAAGACTCCCAAGTCGCTGGCCTGACCGGGCAATGCCTGGGCCGCGGTGGAAACTGAGGCCCAGGCGTG
>JADMJJ010000047.1 GCA_018780645.1 Burkholderiaceae bacterium | reverse complement strand
GCGGGGATGCCAAGGAGTTGCTGAACGATCCCAAGGTGCGGGCTGCTTACCTGGGCGAGTAGCCAAACCGCGATTCATGCGCGGGCTAACCTGCCCGAAGCCGCGCGGGGCGAAACGCCCGCCTGCCCCAGCCCCGGCGCCACCCGCGCCGCGGCGCCGCGGTCTCGACAACCACAACGGAGTGATTGCAATAATGAATTCCCAATTGAAGGTGATTGCCGGCGCGGCGCTGCTGGCCTCGGTCGGCTCGGCGATGGCGCAAGACATGGTGGTCAAGATCGGCCACGTGGGCCCGACCAGCGGCGCCATTGCCCACCTGGGCAAGGACAATGAGCTGGGCGCCCGCCTGGCCATTGAGGAACTGAACGCCAAGGGCGTGATGATCGGCGGCAAGAAGGCCAAGTTTGAGCTGCTGGCCGAAGACGACGCCGGCGATCCCAAGCAAGGCACCGCAGCCGCCCAGAAGCTGGTTGACTCCAAGGTCAACGGCGTGGTCGGCCACCTGAACTCGGGTACCTCGATCCCGGCCTCCAAGGTCTATAGCGACGCGGGCATCCCGCAAGTCTCGCCCTCGGCCACCAACCCCAAGTTCACCCGCAACGGCTACAAGACCACGTTCCGCGTGGTGGCTGACGACGTGCACCTGGGCGGCACCCTGGGCAAGTACTCGGTCAAGGAGCTCAAGGGCACCTCGATCGCCGTGATCGACGACCGCACGGCCTACGGCCAAGGCGTTGCCGACGAGTTTGAAAAGGGTGTCAAGGGCGCTGGCGGCAAGGTGGTTGGGCGTGAGTTCACCAACGACAAGGCCACGGACTTCACCGCCATCCTGACCTCCTTGAAGGCCAAGAAGCCTGATGTGGTCTTCTTCGGCGGCATGGACGCTGTGGCCGGCCCGATGCTGCGCCAGATGAAGCAACTGGGCATCGACGCCAAGTTCGTTGGCGGCGACGGCATCTGCTCGGGCGAGCTGCCCAAGCTGGCCGCCGGCACCATGGGTGACGGCCAGGTCGTCTGCGCCGAAGCCGGTGGCGTCGAGGGCGAGTCCAAGAAGTCGATGGACGACTTCAAGGCCAAGTTCAAGGCCAAGTACAAGGTTGACGTGCAGATATATGCTCCGTACGTCTATGACGCCGTGAACGTGATGGTTGCCGCCATGGTCAAGGCCAACTCGGCCGAGCCGGCCAAGTACCTGCCGGTGCTGGCCAAGACCGAAGGTTACAAGGGCGTGACGGGCACGATCTCGTTCGACAACAAGGGCGACATCAAGAATGGCGCGCTGACCTTGTTCACCTACAAGGGCGGTGCCCGCGACCAGATCGCTGTGGTTCGCTGATGACGTGATGCCAGGCCGGTGGCAGCGCCTTCGGCCTGGCCTTCACTCAATCAAGCCTTCTTCAGCAACGCCGTATCGATGGGCAGGCTGCGTATGCGCTTGCCCGTTGCCGCGAAGATCGCGTTGGTCACCGCCGGTGCGATCGGCGGCGTGCCGGGCTCGCCGATGCCGCCGGGTGCTTCCGTCGAGGCCAGGATATGCACCTCGACCTTGGGCATCTCGTTCATGCGCAAGACCGGATAGTCGTGGAAGTTGCCTTGCTCGACGCGGCCGTTCTTGAACGTGATCTTGCCGTACAGCGCGGCCGACAGGCCATAGACGATGGCGCCCTCGATCTGGCGTGCAATCGTCTGCGGATTGACCGTCATGCCGCAGTCCACCGCCGCGACGACGCGATGCACCCGGGGCGTGCCGTCCGCCGCCAGCGACACCTCGGCCACCTCGGCCACATAGCTGCCGAAGCTCTGCGCCACGGCGATGCCGTGGAAATGGCCCTTGGCCAGCGGCTTGCCCCAGCCGGCCTTCTGCGCGGCCAGCTCCAGCACCGCCTTGTAGCGCGGCTGCGAGCCCAGCATGGCACGGCGGAACTCGAACGGATCGGCCTTGGCCGCGGCCGCCATCTCGTCGACGAAGCTCTCGGTGAAGAAGATGTTCTGCGAGTGGCCCACCGAGCGCCAGAACCAGACCTGCGGCCCTGGCTCGCGCCGGCCATAGGCGATGCGCTGGTTGGCGATGTCGTAGGGATGGTCCTCGATGCCCTCCATCGCAAAGGTGTCGACGCCGTTGTCGGGGATCTTCATGAATCCCGAGGCGGCCATGATGGACGGCGAGCCGACATCGACGCGCAGCACGGTGGCCCGGCCCTTGTCGTCCAGCGCGCCCTCGAAGCGGGCCACCGAGGCGGGGCGGTAGAAGCCCGCCATAATGTCGTCTTCACGCGTGTAGATCAGCTTCACCGGCCGGCCGCTGAGCTTGGACAGCAGCGTCGCGTCGATGGCGAAGTCGGGCGCGAAGCGGCGGCCGAAGCCCCCGCCCAGCAGCATCGTATTGATCTTCACCTTGGCCGGCGTGGCCTGCGCCACCTGGCCCAGGATGCCCTGGGCCGGGCCCTGGCTTTGCGTGCCGGCCCAGATCTCGACCGAGTCGCCGCGCACCCAGGCGGTGCAGTTCAGCGGCTCCATGCAGGCATGGGCCAGATAGGGGGCCTCGTACTGTGCGCTCAAGGTCTTGGCGCTATTGGCCATGCCGTCCTTGAGATTGCCCGTGTCCTTGGCCACCGCATCGGCATTGGCCGCACCCTCGGTGAGCAGGGCCGTGACCTGCTCGGACGACAGGGCGGCCTTGTCGCCCAGGTCCCACTCGATCTCCAACGCGTCGCGGCCCTGCTTGGCCGCCCAGTAGCCGCTGGCCAGCACGGCCACTCCGCTGGGCAGGGTGATGACCTGGGCCACGCCCTTGACCGCCTTGGCCTTGTCGTCCTTCAGGCTCTTGACCTTGGCGCCGGGCAGCGGCGCGCGGGCCATCACGGCGACCATGAGGCCGTCCAGATGGGCGTCGATGCCGAACTTGGCCGTGCCGTTGATCTTGGCGGCGCTGTCCAGCCGGTTGGTCGGTTTGCCGAGGATCTTGAAGTCCTTGGGCGATTTCAGCTTGGGCTTGGCCGGCACCGCCTGCTGGGAGGCGTCCGCCACCAGCGCGCCATAGCTGAGCTTCTTGCCGCCGGGGCCGATGACATGGCTGCGCTCGGTGCGCAGGCTGGCAGCTTCCACCTTCCACTGCGCAGCGGCGGCAGCCACTAGCATCTCGCGGGCGGCGGCGCCGGCCTCGCGCAGCGGCGTCCAGTGCGCACGCACCGTGGTGCTGCCGCCGGTGGCCTGCATGCCGAACATCGGGTTGTTGTAGGCCTGATCGACCGGCGCCTGCTCGACGCCGACGAGCTTCCAGTCGGCATCCAGCTCCTCGGCCAGCAGCATCGGAATGGCGGTCAGCACGCCCTGGCCCATCTCGGCCGAGCCGCAGACCACGGTGACCCTGTTGTCCGGCGTGATGCGCAGCCAGGCGTTTGGCGCAAAGGTGTTACTTTGCGCGCCCTGCGCCTGGGCACGGCTCAACGCGGCGGGCAGGGCGAAGCCGACGACCAGGGCGGCGCCGGTGCTGGTCTTCAGGAAGCGACGGCGGCTGTTCGATTGAACTGTGGTGGTGCTGTCCATGCTCAGGCCCCCTTCGCCAGCGAGACCGAGGCGTCCTTGATGGCTGCCCGGATCTGGTTGTAGGTGCCGCAGCGGCAGATATTGCCGCTCATCGCGTTGTCGATGTCGGCGTCGCTGGGGGACTTCTTGGCCGCCAGCAGCGCGCAGGCGCTCATGATCTGGCCGCTCTGGCAGTAGCCGCATTGCGGCACATCGATCCTGGTCCAGGCGGCCTGCACGGCCTTGCCGGTCTTGGTGGCGGCCACGCCTTCTATCGTCGTCACCTTCTTGCCGGCGGCGGCCGAGATCGGCGTCGAGCATGAGCGCACAGGCTGGCCGTCGAGGTGCACGGTGCAGGCGCCGCACAGCGCCATGCCGCAGCCGAATTTGGTGCCGGTGAGCTGCAGGTCCTCGCGCAGCGCCCACAGCAGGGGCATGGTGGGGTCGGCATCGAGCGACACCGCTTTGCCGTTGACGGTCAGCTTGATCATTCGGGGCTCCTTGGCGCCTCGTCTTGGGGAGGCGTGGGCGGAGCTTACACAGCTTGTCGAATCTTTGCTTCAGCCCGAGAACCGCCCAGAAAGAAGCTACTTCATCGAGTGCAGTCCCACCTTGTTGCCTTCCGTATCCATGAAGTGGGCAAAGAAGCCAAAGTCGTTGCCGATGTCGGTTTTTGGCACGACCACCGATCCGCCGGCTTGCGCAGCCCTCGCCAGCATGGGGGCCAGATCGTCTCCGCCATTGAGGTAGACCAGCGTGCCGGTTTGGGACGGCGTGGAGCCATCACCCTGAACGAGGGCTCCACCCACCGCTTCCGGGTCGGACGACAGCATGCCCATTGTGATCGGGCCCATCTCCATCGTTTCGATGGTGACGCCGAGAACTGCCTCGTAGAAGGCCTTGGCTCGTTCGAAGTTGGTGACCGGAATCTCAAACCAGTTCAATGCATTAGCCATATGAGCATCCTCTAGATCGTGAGGTGGATGAGTAGCACGGTGAATCTCTGCTCGCGACGCTGAGCGGGAGGTTCGAGTGCAGCGGAGGGAATGGAGATGCTGGTGCCGCCTAACTATCAAGTTGATAGTGGCAAGTCTATTGTCAAGTGGATTACCGAAAGCACCATGAAAACCCCCTGTGGGATTGCTTGAGTTCGTCTGGGTACCACCCGGTTAGGCCCTACTCACCGATCGGCCATACATGCGCGCATTGCTTGCAGCGCACCTGGGCCTGGGCTTCGCGGGCATGCACCACGACGAAGCGGGCATAGGTGCCGCAGCCGGGGCATTCGGCCTGCTGGGCGGCGGCCTCGGCATGCATCAGCAGATACAGATAGCGGCGCAGGGCCCAGATGCCGACGGCGCCGCACAGCGCGATGCTGGCCACATCCATCAGCTTGTCGGCCAGTGTGTGGAACTCGAACAGACCCTCGAAGGCCGCCATCAGGCCGATGGCACTGATGAAGGCCAGCACCAGGTAGCCGTGGCTGTGCATCAGCTCGCGCTCATACCATTTGCGAAAGCCATGTTTGCGGATGCCCTCGACCAGCTTCATCTGCCACCTCGCGACGCGCCTCTACCCGAGGCGCGATGGTGGCACAAGTCCGGTGGAGCGTCATGGCCTTGGCGCCCGGACGGCACTCAGGAAGGGCGCGTAGTCGGCCAGGTCCTGGTGCTGGATGACCTTGCCGTCCTCGATGCGCAGGCTGGTGACGAAGGGCATCACGCTGCGCACCTCGCGCCCATCCTGCATCCGCAAGGTCCAGTCCAGATCCCCGCTGAAGACCGCGTAGTGGCCGGAGTGAAAGCTGTGGCGCGCCTGGAAGCGCATCTGCACGATGGCCGCATAGCTTTCCCGGAACAGCTTCAGCACCGCTTGCCGCCCCTGATGTTGGACGCCGCCAAAGACCAGCGTGGCGGTGGGATCACCGAAGCTCGCCTGCTCGGCGAGCAGGCCGGCCACGGTGTCCCAGTCACGGTTCAAGTAGGCCTTGAAATAGGGCTCGGCGACTTGCCGCGTCTGCTCGGACTGCCTGACGTAGGGGCCGGGCTCGGCAGCGCGGGCGCCATCGAGTGCCATTGTGAGGCAGCACAGGCCCAGCAGGGCGTTGACCAGTTGGTGGTGGAGCATGTCCGATCTCTGCGACGACGATGAACGCCACTATCAAGCCTTTGCGGCGCCATTAACAGTTCAACGGGGCGGGGGGCCGATGGCGTGGGATGGGGGCTGCCGCCCCGTGGCCTGGTCTCGACGACTGGGACGAAACGCCGACCTGGTGGGTGCGACGGCGCCGGGCCGTGGCGGCGATTGCCCTAGAGTGTGGGCCTGGCATGCGCCCGGGTGAAACCGTGGCCTGCCCCATTCTTGACGCCAAGCTTGCTGTCTATGTCTGTTGTCTCAATGTCGGGCCATGAGCTGAATCCCAGGACTGCGGCCAGGCGGACCTGGTCCGCAGCCGTCTGGCCCTGGCTGCGCCCGCTGCTGTGGTCGGCGCTGATCTGGTCGCTTTTCTACCTGATGCTGATCACGGCGTCCTTCGGTGACTATCTGCGCAAGGGCAAGGACGTCAACCTGCTGCGCATGTTGTGGATCAATCTGCCCTATGTATTGCCGTTGGTGATCTTCAACTGGCTGCTATCGGTCTATGTCGAGCGTCATCCCGAGATGGTCGAGAGCCCGCGGCGCATCCTGCGTTTGGTACTGGTGGCCCTGCCGATCGGCTTTGTCGCGATGGTCGGCAGCAATGCGGCTTTCACCGTCTGGCGGGGCATGGAGCCGACGCAGGGCTTTCTGGAGCTGCTGGCTGCCCGGTCTTACCAGGACAATCTGGTGGACCTGATGCTGATCGTGGGCGCCCTGATCTTTCAGATGGCGTTCAGCGCCTGGCAGCGGGCACAGGAACACCGTATGGCCGTGCAGCGCGCGCAAACCGACAATCTGCGCCTGCGGCTGAGCCTGCTGCAGGGCCAGCTGGAGCCGCACTTCCTGTTCAATGCCTTGAACAGCATTTCCGCCCTCGTGCGGGCCTCCGACCGCGGCAGCGCGCTGACCGCGCTGACGCGTGTCAGCGAACTGCTGCGTTACGCCCTGCGCGCCAGCAAGTCGGAATGGGTCAGCGTGCAGGACGAGCTGGGCTTTGTGCGCGACTATCTCGAGCTGCAGCAGCTGCGCTACGGCACGGACCTGCAACTGGTCTGGCAGGTGGAGTCACTGGCCTGGGACCGGGTGGCCTGCCCGCCGCTGCTGTTCCAGCCGCTGGTGGAGAACGCCATTCGCCACGGCCTGGAGGCCTTCGAGGGGGCGGGGCAGCTCGAGATCGTGCTCAAGGCCGAGGCCGGCACGGTCAAGCTGGGCTTGAGCAATCCGGTCTGCCCGGGCGGCACCGGCCATCGCGGCCACGGCCTGGGGCTGGGCGCCACGCGCGAACGGCTGCTGATGCTCTATGGCAAAGAGGCGCGGGTGGAGGCCTTCCGGCTGCGCGAATACTTCGTGACCGAGTTAACCCTTCCCTGGCGGGTGTTGGATGGACAAGTGGACCGCACTGATCGTTGACGACGAGGCGCTGGCGCGCAGCAATCTGCAGCTGGCCCTTGCGGAGCATCCGAACTGGCGCTGCGCGGGCGCGTGCGTCAGTGCCGCCGAGGCGCGCCTGGCGCTGGCCCAGCGTCCGGTGGACCTGGTGCTGCTGGACATCCAGATGCCGCGCCAGCATGGCTTGAGCTTCGCCAGCGAGTTGTGCCGTCTGGCGGCGCCGCCGCTGGTGGTGTTCGTGACCGCTTATGACGCCCATGCACTCAGTGCCTTCGATGTGTTCGCGCTCGACTACCTGCTCAAACCCTTCGACGACCAGCGCTTTGCCCAGATGCTGGCGCGGGCCGAGCAGACGCTGCAGCTCAAGCAGTTGGCAGGCTATGTCGAGTCCATGGGGGGCTTTCTGCACGAGCGCCAGCAGCTGCTCGACGGGCGGCCCCGTCCGGAGCTGCAGGCCCTGATCGTGCGCTCGGTGGGGGCGATGGAAAGAATCGACACGGCCGATATCGAGTGGATAGGCGCGGCCGGCAACTATGTCGAACTGCATCTGGCGGCACGGGTGGTGCTGCACCGCTCGACCCTCAGCGCGCTTGAGCAGCGTCTGCCGGCCGGCCAGTTCATGCGCGTACACCGCACCGTGGTGGTCCGAAATGCCGCGATCACCGCTCTGCATGTGACCGGTGACTCGACCTATGAGGCCCGCCTGCGCTCCGGCGAGATGGTGCCGGTCAGCGAGCGCTTCGTGAAGGATGTGCGGGCCCTGTTCGCATGAGTGCCGGCTTGTCAACGAACAACTGAACTCGGGCCCCGCGTTGCAGGGTGGCGACAGATTGACAGGCGCTGCCACAGCGATGTGATGAAGCTTGCCTGCGAAGTGGCGAACGCCCTGCCTGCGGTGACGACGGGCGTTCAGCGCCGGTGCTTGCCCGCTGTGGCCGTGACGAACAGCCGCTGTCCGATGTCTGGCGCCCGTTTGGCAGGGGCGAATCGCCGGCCGGCGACGACGGCTGCGCTGCGCTGCGGGAAACCCGCTCGTGGCGCTTGGGGGGCAGACGCAAGACTGCGCTGCTTCACCAACCCACCGTCCGAAAGGAACGATTCATGCACCCACACAGCCGCATCAATCATGCCGTCTTGCTGGCCATCGCCGGCCTGGCTCTGCCTAGCCAGGCACAGCAGGCCCAGCCTCCGGCCGCCACCACCTTGGAGCGCATCGAGGTCACCGGCAGCCGCATCCGCACCATCAGCGCGGTGTCCAGCAGCCCCGTCACCTCGATCGGCCGCGAGGAGATCAACTCCAGTCAGCCGGTGGCGGTGGAGGACGTGGTCAAGGGCCTGCCCTCGGCCGTGCCGGCGATGGGGCCGGCCACCAACAATGGCACGACTGGCGCGGCCACGCTGGACCTGCGCGGCCTGGGCAGCCGGCGCTCGCTGGTGCTGATCGACGGCCGCCGCATGGTGCCCTTCGATCTGGACGGGCAGGTGGACTCCAACATCATCCCGATCGCCCTGCTCAAGCGCATCGACCTGGTCACTGGCGGCGCCTCGGCCGTGTATGGCGCAGACGCCGTCACCGGCGTGGCCAACTTCGTGCTCAACCGCCAGTTCAAGGGTGTGGAGCTGAGCAGCAGCTACGGCCAGTCGGGTGACGGCGATGCCGGCCGCAAGCGCACCGACATCACCATGGGCGGTGCCTTCGCCGACGGCCGCGGCCATATGGTGCTGAGTCTGGGCACGGCCAAGACCACGCCGCTGCTGCAGGGCCAGCGCCCCTATTCGATGGTGGGCCTGTCCTCGACCAATGGCGCGCAGCAGGGCTCGGGCACCGGTGTGCCCGGCACCTTCCAGGTGCCGTCGATCGCCGGCCTGCCCGCCGGCACGCCGAGCCTGGCCAATATGCAGATCGATCCGGCCACGGGCCAGCTGGTCGCGCCCTATGCCAGCTACAACTTCAATCCGCCGAACTACTTCATCACCCCGCTGGACCGCCGCCAGGCCACGGCGCTGGCGACGCTCAATCTGGGCCAGCATCTGGAGCTCTACGCCGATCTGTTCCACACGCGCTCGACCGTGGTCTCCAACTTGGCCTCGTCGGCCACCTTTCTGAATGTCTATCAGGTGCCGATCGGCAACCCGCTGATGCCCGAGGCGATGCGCCAGCAGGTCTGCCAGGTGCGCGGAATCGCCGCGGCCGACTGCGTGGTCGGCAACGCCACCGAGGTGCCCATGGCGATTGGCCGGCGCTTCACGGAACTGGGCCCGCGCATCAACGATTTCGAGACCCGCACGCAGCAGGTGACGGTGGGTGCGCGCGGCGCCATCAACGACATCTGGAGCTACGACACCCACTTCGCCAACGGCGACACCAACCAGGTGCAGACGCGCGGCAACTGGGGGTCGAACGCCAAGGTGCAGCAGGCCCTGCGCGCCCTGAGCCCCACCGCCTGCACCAACCCCGCCAACGGCTGCGTGCCGCTGAACGTGTTCGGGGCCGAGGGCTCGATCACGCCGCAGATGCTGAACTTCGTCAACCTCAATGCGCTGATACTGGCCAAGGTCAAGCAGAAGGTCGCCGCGGGCTCGGTCTCGGGCGAGCTGGGGGCCTTCAAGAGCCCCTGGAGCCCCGACCCCATCGGCGTGGCCATGGGCGCGGAGTACCGCGAGGTGTTCGCGGCCAATGCCTCCGACGCCGCCTCGCAGATCCAGGGCGAGGTGCTGGGCACCGGGGCGCCGCGGCCGGACCGCTCAGGCACCATCGAGTTCAAGGAGTTCTTTGCCGAGGCCAGCGTGCCGCTGCTGGCGCGCAAGCCGCTGGCCCACAAGCTGGGCCTGGAGCTGGGTTACCGACGCACCCAGATGACGACCGTGGCCAGCACCAGCTATGGCAGCTGGAAGCTGGGCGGTGACTGGGAGCCGGTGCAGGGCCTGCGTGTGCGTCTGATGGGTCAGCGCGCCACGCGCGCGCCCAATACCAACGAGCTGTTTGCGCCGCAGACGGCGGGTCTGTCCAATCTGGCGGTCGATCCCTGCCAGGGCAACCGCATCAACGCGGCGGATGCCAACACGGCCGGCACGCTGTCGAATCTGTGCCGGCTGACCGGCGTGCCGATGGCGGCCGTGGGCAGCCTGCCCGCACCATCGGCCGGGCAGATCAACAACACCAGCGGCGGCAACCCGAGTCTGGGCCCTGAGGTGGCCGACACCCAGACCCTGGGTTTTGTGTTCCAGCCGACCAGCCTGCCGAGGCTGACACTGTCGGTCGACTATTTCCGTATCCAGCTCGACAAGGCGATCTCGGCCCCCAGCGTGACCGATGTGCTGACCGATTGCTATGACCCGGCGCGCAATCCCGGCCTGGGCCTCAACGCCGCCTGTGCGCTGGTGATGCGCGGCCCGCTGGGCACCTTCAACGGTGCCACCTCGCCGGGGGTGGTCACGCCCCAGTCCAACCTGGGCAAGCTCTGGACCAGTGGTGTCGATCTGGGCGTGAACTACCTGCTGGACCTCAAGCAGCTGGGCCTTGACGCGCGTTGGGGCAAGGTGGATCTGAGCCTGAATGCGGCCTTCACCTCGGACTACAGCGTGCAGACCACACCCAATGCGGTGAAGCGCCAGTGTCTGGGCTATTACAGCGTGGCCTGCAGCAACCTCAACCAGAGCGCCACGGTGAGCGGCACCGGCTATGCGCCCCGGACCAAGTTCACCCAGCGAGCCACCTGGACGGTGGGCAACTGGACCCTGGGCTACAACTGGCGCCATATCGGCAAGATGCAGGAAGAGCCCGGAGGCACCGACTTCCTGCCGGCCTATGCCAGCATCAAGGCGCACAACTATGTGGATCTGTCGGCCTCCTGGAAGGTCAACGAGATGCTGCGCCTGAACCTCAGCGTCAACAACGCCTTCGACAAGCAGCCGCCCATCGTCGGCAACACCATCAGCGGCACCGGCGTGAACGCCGGCAACACCTTCCCGACGGTGTATGACGTGATCGGCCGCTACATCACGGTGGGGGCGACGCTGAAGTTCTGATCCGGGGGTGTCAAGCCCAGGCCAGAAAGGGCGAGGCGATCCTCCCTTGGCACGGCAGGCTGATCCCCGTCGGCGGGGTTCCGCGGCGCTGAAACGGCGACTCGTCACAGCGCCGCCAACACCGCCGCCACCGCTGGCCATAGTGCTTGGGAGCCCGCGCGGCGGGCTCCCAACTCTGGAGTCACCATGGCCGAGAAACGCCCCCAATGGAAACGCATGAGCCAGGCCGAACTGGAGCGCGAACGCGCCCGCATTCGCGCCAAGGAGCGCGAGCTGCGCGACCGGCTCAAACAGACGCAGAGCAAGGTCTCGACGCGCTCGCCGGGCGAGCTGCGTCGCGTCACCGACCTGCTGCGTGCCCAGATCGATGGCATGGCCGTCACCGCCGACGCGCTGTTGAGTCGCGCGCACGGACGGCGATGACCGGCGGCTGAGGCCGACCGCTCCTTGTCGGGCGCTGCCGCCATCCGCTCCGCGATGTGCCGGTTTCGTCGCTTGACACGGGCCAGCGCGTGGCGGGCCTGCCTAAGCTGCCCCGCAACCCGCCACCACCAGGAGCCCCCATGCCCCGATATGCGCTGAACATCAACGGCCGGAGCCGTCAGGCCGAGGTCGATGCCGACACACCCCTTCTGTGGGTGCTGCGAGACGAGCTGCAGCTGTGCGGCACCAAGTACGGCTGTGGCAAGGGCCTGTGCGGAGCCTGCACCGTGCATGTGGACGGCCAGGCCCAGCGCAGCTGCCAGCTGCCGGTGGCAGGTCTTGCCGGCAAGCGCATCACGACCATAGAGGGCCTGCATCCGCAGGGCCGGCATCCGTTGCAGCAGGCTTGGGTCAAGCTGGATGTCGCGCAGTGCGGCTACTGCCAGTGCGGGCAGATCATGCAGGCGGCGGCGCTGTTGAAGGCCAGGCCAAAGCCCACCGATGCCGAGATCGACATCGCGATGGCCGGCAATCTGTGCCGCTGCGGCACCCAGCTGCGCATCCGCGCCGCGATCAGGTCGGTGGCTGAAGGAGAGCAGGCATGAAGCGCCGCAGCTTCCTGCAGGTCAGTGCGCTGGCCGGTGGCGGCCTGATGCTGGGCCTGGTGTCTGCACGGGCGGCCGGTGCAGACGAGTCCTTCGCGCCGAATGCCTTCATCAGCATCGACAGCGCTGGCCTGGTGACCCTGATGGCCAAGAACCCCGACATGGGCCAGGGCGTGAAGACCTCGCTTCCGATGCTGCTGGCCGAGGAACTCGATGTGGACTTCGCCCGGGTGCGCGTGCTGCAAGCCGGCGCCGACGCGCGCATGGCGGACCAGGGCTCGGGCGGCAGCCAGTCGGTGCCGCAGTCCTGGGAACAGCTGCGCCGTGCGGGCGCGGCGGCGCGCCAGATGCTGATGCTGGCCGCGGCCGAGCGCTGGGGTGTGGCGGTGGCGGAGATGAGCACCGACAAGGGTCAGGTCTTGCATGTCGTCAGCGGCCGGCGCGCCGGCTACGGCGAGCTGGCCGCGGCCGCGGCCAGGCTCAAGGCCCCCGACCCGGCCGGGCTGACGCTCAAGCCGCGCGCCGAGTTCAAGCTGCTCGGGCGCCGGGTGGCGCAGGTGGACAGTGCCGAGATCGTGCGCGGCGCCCCGCTGTTCTGCGGGGACACTCAGCGCCCGGGCCTGCTGCATGCGGTGATAGCGAAATCGCCGGTGTTCGGCGCCAGGCCGCTGAGCGCCAATCTGGACCAGATCAAGGCCATGGCTGGCGTGCGCGACGCCTTTCTGGTCGAGGGCGATGCCGAAGCATTGAAGTTCCCGCCCGAGCGGCTCTTCCGCGGCCTGCAACCCTTTGTGGCCATCGTTGCCACCTCGACCTGGGCGGCACTGAAGGCCAAGCAGGCTCTGGTCGTGCAATGGGATGACAGTGCCTACAAGCAGCACAGCAGCGCCGCCTACCGGGCCACCGCTCTGCGGCGCCTGGCGGAGCCGGGCGAGCTGTGGCGTGACGATGGCGATGTGCCCGGCGAGCTGAACCGTGCCGCCAAGGTGGTGGAGGCCACCTACGAGCTGCCGATACTGGCGCACACGACGATGGAGCCCATGAGCTGCTTTGCCGAGCCTACGCCCGAGGGCGGCCTGCGCTTCATCGCGCCCTGCCAGTTCCCCGGCGTCGCGGCGAAGGCGGTTGAGACGCTGCTGGGTGTGCCCGCCGCCAAGGTGGAAGTCCAGGTCGCACGCCTGGGTGGCGGCTTCGGCCGCCGCTTCGAAGCCGACTTCGTGCTCGAGGCCGGCACCATTGCCCTGCGCACGAAGGCCCCCATACGGCTGATGTACACCCGCGAAGACGATATGCGGCATGACTTCTACCGGCCCTTCGGCTGGCAGCGGCTGCGCGGCGGCCTCGATGCCCAGGGCCGGCTGCAGGCCCTGCACGTCAAGCATGCGCGCCACGCCTTCCGCGACCCGGTCACGCCCAAGCTGCGGGCCTCGCTGTACCCGGCCCGCTTCGTGCCGAACTACCGGGTCGAGGTCGCGATGGTGGACAGCAACCTGCCCGCAGGCGCCTACCGCGCGCCGGGCTCGAACCTGAATGCCTTCATGCTGGAGAGCTTCACCGACGAGCTGGCCCATGCCGCCGGCCAGGATCCGCTGGCCTTCCGCCTGGCCCTTCTGGGCAAGGACCGCGAGCTCAAGGAGCCGGAGTTCAGCCCCACCCGCATGAAGGGTGTCCTGCGACTGGCGGCCGAGAAGGCCGGCTGGGGGCGCCGGCTGCCCAGGGGCAGCGGCATGGGGCTGGCGGCCTACTTCAGCCACGGCGGCTATGTCGCCCATGTGGTGGAGCTGAGTGTCAGCCACACCGGCGGGGTGACGGTGCAGCGGGTCACCTCGGCCGTTGATGTGGGGCCCATCGTCAATCTCAGCGGCGCCGAGCAGCAGGTGCAGGGCTCGGTGATAGACGGCCTTTCGAGCAGCCTGTGGCAGGAGATCACGATAGAGAACGGCGCGGCCGTGCAGGGCAACTTCGACGACAACCCCCATCTGCGCATGCCCGAGGTGCCGCCGCGCATCGATGTGCACTTCATCGAGCGCGACATCGCTCCCACAGGCCTGGGCGAGCCGGCCTTCCCGCCACTGCCTCCCGCCCTGGGCAATGCGATCTTTGCCGCCATCGGCAAGCGGGTGCGCTCGCTGCCGCTGCGAAAGCATGATCTGTCCTGGAGCTGAACCTGCTAGCCGTGACGCCGACCCTCTCATTCACCAGCGGAGCATGCATGACCCGATTCACTCTCTTGTTTGCCGGTTTCCTCCTTGTCTTGCAGCAGGCCCAGGTCCGCGCCGAAAGCCCCGACCAGCGCGCGGTGCGCGAACTCGAGACCCAGGCGGCGATGGTGCTGACGCGGCAGGGCTTCGAGGCCTACGCCGAGCGGTTTCACCCCGACTACAGCAATTGGACGGGGCGCGGCGCCCCCATCGGTCGCGCCGAGTTTCTGGAGGGCGTCCGGCGCTGGCATGGCGCGGGCAACCATGCGGTGGCGGTGGCGGTGCAGCCCATCTCCTTCGAGGTGTTCGGCGACGTCGCCCTGTCCCGCTACCGCCTGCGCGAGGACTTCAAGGACGGCAGCAGCTTTGTCGGCCGCTTCAACAGCCTGGCCAAACGCGAAGGCGGCCGGTGGTTGCTGTTTCGCACCCAGTTCGAGACCGAGTACCGGGGCGAGACCGCCAAGGCACCGACGGTCTGAGGACATTTTTATCAGCCCTGGGCTGGGACCAGTGCTCGCGCGGACAGGGTCAGACCTGGCAGGCCAGCGGCCCGGCACAGATCGCCCGTCGCGTCGCCGATTGAGTAGGCCCATGCCTCAAGTTCATCGCGCCACCCTAACCAAAAATTACCAGGCGCGTGCGCCAAGGTTCGCGCGCGCATCGCGCCCTTGGACTCGCGCTGGCCCTGTCGGCGCTCGGCCGGGCCGACACGCTGAAGAACCGCCGCGATCTGATGTTCCGCCAATCGCCGGTGGAAGAGGTCAAGGGCCGTCTGGAGATCGATGCTGCAGCGGCCAGGCAGCTGCTGCACCACCGCTTCCGTTTCGACGACCAGGGCCGCCCGACCGAGATCGTGCGCGCCGTGGGCGAGCGCCTGACGCGCAACGAGGGCAGCTTCGGCGGCTTCCTGTGGTGGGCGCCGCCCTGCGCATCGAGTACATGGCCGGCGCAGCGCGCTGCCCTACTTCGACCAGGACGGCCAGCCGGTCGATGGCGCCTGGGGCATACAGCGCTACCAACGGGAGCACCCGGCGCCGGGCCTGATCGTCGATGCCGCTTCAACCGTCGGGGCAAGTCCGCGCCGGTGCGGCCCGACTTCCTGTTTCATCGTGTGCGCTTCGAATTCGGCCACGACGACCTGCTCGACTTCATGTTCAATATCGACGCCAAGGGCGAGACCTCCGCGAGCCCGACCGGCTCGGCCGCGGACCCCCTGGTCTACGACCCCTGGGGCAACATCCATCGCTGGCAGGTCTTCAACCAGCATCGCCATCCTCACAACGGCCATGCGACCGATGTGGCGACGGGCGAGTTTGTGCACGACGCGCTGGGCCAGGTGCGCATGCTGCGCGGTTTCGGTCCTCAGGGCGAGGACCGCGCGATCGTCGGTCTGGGCGGGCCCACGAGTTTCGAGCACGACCGCCATGGCGATCGTGTGCGGCAGCAACTGCGCACGATGAACGGCGAACTGGTGCGGGAGTCGCGCCAGGAGTACAGCGCCGACGGCAGCCGGCGGCTGGCGGGGCACTACTTTGACGCTCAGGGTCGGCCCGCCAGCCCCACCGGCCTGCCCCCCGACCGCGCCGACATGAAGCCGCTGCCGGCCCCTCCTTGCTGAGCCGCCGGGCGCTCAGCGCGGCGTTTCTTGCGCTCGGCGCCGGGGCAGGGTGCCCAGGCCCAGCAGACCCAGCAACATCAGGGCGATGCTGCCGGGTTCGGGCACGGCGCGTATGAAGTCGATTTCGCCACTGGCCGAAAACAGGCCGCCGGGGCTGACGGTGGTGTCGACGATCTGGAAGCTCACGCTGGTCACGCCCTGCCACAGGGCGGCCGAGGCGGGGCTGAAGCTGGCAAAGGGCAGGGCCAGGTCGACAAAGCCCGCGGTGACCGGCAGATCGAGCTGCAGCGAGGCCGATTCGGAGGCGCTGCCCACGCTCAGCGTGAAGCGGGTCTCGTTGCTGACCATGATGCGCATCGCAAAACGGTCGTTGGCACCGGCCTGCGTCAGGTCAACCGCCTGTTTCGCGTCACCGGAGCCGGGCGGCAGGGAGGCGTCGTACAGCGCATTGACGGTGATCTGGCTGATGCCACCGGCGCCGTAGCTGGCCAGGCCGCCGGCCACCGTGATCGCGCCACCGGCCGCCGGCTTCGAGCAACCGCCGCTGAACAGCCGGTCTCCGTAAAGCATGTCGCCGGCTTGATATGAGAAGCCAGGGAAGTTGCAGCTGGAAAAATTCTGCGGCGTGTTGAAGTCGTCTATCACGACGACCGCCTGTACGGGCGCTGCCATCAGCGCCGAGATGGCCGCGACCGCGGCGGTGAACGCATGAAATCTCATAGGGATACTCCTCGACGGGGTTGAGCCCACAACGCTCGGGCTCGGCCACGCTAGGGCATGCGTGCCGGCTTGCCCATCCCTACGATCGCAGTCCCGGTGCGACTCAGCTTTGAGCCAACGCGTCCTGCATCGTCTGGCGCAGCGCGCGCAGCGCCTTCAACTCCTGATCCGGCGCCTGCAGCGCCGGCCACAGCAGAGCCACCAGATCGCGGGCGCTTGTGTCCACATCAAGCTGGCGGCCGGTGCTGATGACCTCCCACAGCATGTGCTCCATAGGCCCGAACACCAGCGAGCGCAGCAGGCGCAGCGAGATGTCCTGCCGCACCTCGCCGCTGGCCTGGCCACGGGCCAGCAGGTCCATCAGCGGCGCGGTGTAGCGGCGCTGCATCGCGACAAAGGCCTCGCCCAGCTCCTGGCCCGACTCACTCTTCGTGCGCCCCTCCGACAGCACCAGTGCACAAAGTCCGGTGCCTTGGATCAGGAACAGGCGCAGATGGGTGTGGACGACGAACTCCAGCTGCTCGCGCACCGATGCCGTGCGCGGCAGGCCGGTCTCTATGGTGTCGATGATTTCGTCGTACCAGTCGCCTATCACCCGCATGCACAGCTCGCGCTTGCCACGGAAATAGGTGAACACGGTGGCCTCGGAGATGCCCAGCCGCTGGGCGATCTCTATCGTCGTCGCGCGCTCGTAGCCGCGCTCGGCGAACACCTCGCGGCCGACGCGCAGAATGTCTTTCACGCGCTGCTCGGCCTTGGCGCCGGCGGGGGCTCGGCGCTGGCTGGCGAGGGCGGGCTTGGTGACTGTCACGAGCCCGATTCTGCGCAATATTTGAGTAAAGCTCAAGTGTTGCTTGCGCTGATTTTTGCACTGCATTATCCTTGTGGCTTCGCGCTGCCTCAAACACAAAGTGTGGGCGTGCTGTGACTAAATTGAGCCGAACTCATTTCGGCCGCCTTGACGACTGGAGACCCTATGCCGGCCCTGACCACCAAGCTCAACGCCCGTTCCGCCGACTTCAAGGCCAATGCCGAGGCCATGCGCGGCCTGGTCGAGGATCTGCAGGCCCAGCTGGGCAAGATCGCGCTGGGCGGCGGCGAGGCGGCGAGGGCCAAGCACACCGCCCGAGGCAAGCTGCTGCCGCGCGACCGCGTCGAGATGTTGCTGGACCCCGGCACGCCCTTTCTGGAGCTGGCCCCGCTGGCGGCGCTGAACGTCTACAACAACGATGCGCCGGCGGCCGGCATCGTGGCCGGCATCGGCCGGGTATCCGGTGTCGAGTGCATGGTGGTCTGCAACGACGCCACCGTGAAGGGCGGCACCTACTACCCGCTGACGGTGAAAAAGCATCTGCGCGCGCAGGAGATCGCGCAACAGAACGGCCTGCCCTGCATCTATCTGGTGGACTCGGGCGGCGCCAATCTGCCGAACCAGGACGAGGTGTTCCCGGACCGCGACCACTTCGGCCGCATCTTCTACAACCAGGCCAACCTCAGCGCCCAGGGCATTCCGCAGATCGCCGTGGTAATGGGCTCCTGCACGGCCGGCGGCGCCTATGTGCCGGCGATGAGCGACGAGACCATCATCGTGAAGAACCAGGGCACCATCTTCCTGGGCGGCCCGCCGCTGGTGAAGGCCGCCACCGGCGAGGTCGTCAGCGCCGAAGACCTGGGCGGTGGCGATGTGCACACCCGCCTGTCCGGCGTGGCCGACCATCTGGCCAACAACGATATGCATGCGCTGGCGATTTGCCGCCAGTCGGTGGCGCGGCTGAATTGGCGCAAGCACAACCCGCTGGCGATGCAGGAGGCGCGAGCGCCGCTGTTCGAGGCGGCCGAGCTGCATGGCGTGATCCCGACGGACACGCGCAAGCCCTTCGATGTGCGCGAGGTCATCGCCCGTGTTGTCGATGGCAGCGAGTTCGACGAGTTCAAGGCCCGCTACGGCGCGACGCTGGTCTGCGGCTTCGCGCACATCGAGGGCATGCCGGTGGGCATCGTCGCCAACAACGGCATCCTGTTTGCCGAGAGCGCCAACAAGGGCGCCCACTTCATCGAGCTGTGCTGCCAGCGCAAGATCCCGCTGATCTTCCTGCAGAACATCACCGGCTTCATGGTCGGCCGCAAGTACGAGAACGACGGCATCGCCCGCGCCGGCGCCAAGATGGTGACGGCCGTGGCCTGCGCCCAGGTGCCCAAGTTCACCGTCATCATCGGCGGCAGCTTTGGCGCCGGCAACTACGGCATGTGCGGCCGCGCCTACTCGCCCCGCTTTCTCTGGATGTGGCCCAACGCCCGCATCTCGGTGATGGGCGGCGAGCAGGCGGCCAGCGTGCTGTCGACGATTCGCCGCGACGGCATCGAGGCCAAGGGCGGTGCCTGGAGCGCCGACGAGGAGGAGGCCTTCAAGGCCCCGATCCGCCAGCAGTACGAGGCCCAGGGCCACCCGTACTACGCCTCGGCCCGCATCTGGGACGACGGCGTGATCGATCCGGCCGACACCCGCCGCGTGCTGGCCCTGGGCCTGAGCGCGGCGCTGAATGCGCCGATTCCCGAGACCAAGTTTGGCGTGTTTCGGATGTAAGGCGTAGAATGTGTATGTTTCATTGATAGTGAACACATCATGCGCACCAACATCGATATCGACGACGCCTTGATGGAGAAGGCGCTGCAGGCAGGCCCGTTCAAGACCAAGAAGGACGCGGTCGAGGCTGGGCTGAAACTGCTTGCCCGCCAGGCCGCCTACCGCGAGATCCTCAAGTGGCGCGGCAAGCTGCAGTGGGAGGGCGACGAGGCCATAGACTGGACCACCGCGCCCGAGCCCAAGGCCCTGGTTACCAGCGAACCCAAACCGGGCAAGCGCCGTGCTGGTCGTTGACTCCAGCGTCTGGATAGACTTCTTCACCGGTGCCGGGCATCCGGCCGTCGAGCAATTGCAGGATCTGCTGGACCATGGCGAGGTGCGCCTGGTCGTGCCCGATCTGGTGCTGTTCGAGGTGCTGCGCGGCTTCCGTCATGAGCGCGATCTGCGCCAGGCCAGCCTGCTGATGCAGGGCCTGAGCATCGAGGTGGCCGGCGGCGAGGAGCTCGCCCTGGCTGCCGTCCAACACTACCGCAGCCTGCGCGGGCAGGGTTACACGGTGCGCAGCGGTATCGACGTGCTGGTTGCGGCCTTCTGCATCGAAAACGACTACGCCCTGCTGCACAAGGACCGCGACTTCGACGCGCTGGAATCGCTGCGTGGCCTGAAAGTCTGGAAGCACTGAGAAACATGATCACCATCCGCCCCCTCCAAGCCGACGACTCGCTCGAAGCACTGACCGCGCTGCTGCACAAGGCCTACGCCGCGCTGGGCAAGCAGGGCTGGAACTTCACCGCCGTCGACCAGCCGGTCGAGTTGACGAGCAAGCGTATTGGCCAGGGCCAATGCTTTGTCGCCTTTGCAGGTGACAAGCTGGTCGGCACGGTGCTGGTGCGCGGCCGCTACCGGCCCGAGCAGGACAGCTGGTGCCTGGACACGCCCTGGTATCTGCGCCGCGACACGGCCATCCTGTCGCAGTACGCGGTCGACCCCGACTGCCAGGGCCAGGGCCTGGGCGCGCGGCTGATGCAGACCGCCGAGGACTTTGCGCAGAGCCAGGGCTATGCCTATCTGGCGCTGGACACGGCCAAGCCGGCCCGCCATCTGCGCAGCCGCTACGAGCGCAGCGGCTACAGGCCGGTCAAGGAGGTGCACTGGGACGGCAAGACCTATCACAGCATCGTGATGGTCAAGGCCCTGGCGCAACCGCTGCTGCAGGTCTCGCTGCTGCGCATGGCCCGCTACAACAGCTGGGCCACCGAGCGGCTGCTGGCGGCCATTGCGACGCTGAGCGAAGACGACTATCGCCGCGACGCGGGACTGTTCTTCAAGAGCATCCACGGCACTTTGAACCATCTGCGTGTCGGCGAGCAGTTGCTGTGGTTGCCGCGCTTCGCGCGCGGCGAGTCGAATCAGCTGGCGCTGAACGCTGAGGTCGAAACCGACCGCCAGCGCCTGGCCGCCGATCTGCAGCAAGGCACCGAGGCCTGGGCGCTGGTGATCGCGGGCCTGAGCGACGAGCGCCTGGCCGGCACCATGGACTACCGCACCAGCAAGGGCGAGCCGGTGTCACTGTCTTTTCTGGGCTGCCTGCAGCATGTGTTCAATCACAGCACGCACCACCGCGGCCAGATCACCGCCGCGATCACCGCCATGGGCCACGCCTGCCCGGAGCTGGATCTGGCGCACATGCTGCGCCAGGAGCCCCAGCCCGAAACCTTCCACGTCGAGGACTGAAAAAAATCATGGGCAATTTGAGCCTGCATATCGACGGCGCGCTGGCCACCGTCACCCTGACCCGGCCCGAGCTACGCAATGCCTTCAACGAAGAGACGATTGCCGAGCTTTACGCCACTTTTACCGGCCTGGCCAGCCAGCCGGGCCTGCGCGCCATCGTGTTGGCCGCCGAGGGCAAGGCCTTCTGCGCCGGTGCCGACCTGAACTGGATGAAGTCTATTGGCCGCTACAGCTGGGACGAGAACCATGCCGACGCCGGCAAGCTGGCCGACATGCTGTGGGCCATCTACAGCTGCCCGGTGCCGGTGATCGCGCGGGTGCAGGGCGATGTCTATGCCGGTGGCGTCGGCCTGGTCAGCGTCTGCGACATCGTCGTGGCCAGCGACAACGTGGGCTTCTGCCTGTCCGAGGCCAAGCTGGGCCTGCTGCCGGCCACGATCAGTCCCTATGTCGTGCGGGCGCTCGGCGAGCAGGCCTCGCGGCGTTACTTCGTCACCGCCGAACGCTTCTCGGCCGCCGAGGCGCATCGTCTGGGCCTGGTGCATGAAGTGACGACGCCGGAGACGCTGGACGAGAAGGTCGGCGCCCTGGTCACCGCCCTGATGGCCAACGGCCCGATGGCCGTGCGTGCCTGCAAGGGTCTGGTGCAGGACGTGGCCCATGCGCCCATCACGCCGGCGCTGCGCGATGACACGGCGCGGCGTATTGCCGACATCCGCGCCAGCGCCGAGGGGCGCGAGGGCGTGCAGAGCTTCCTGAACAAGAGCAAGCCAAGTTGGCTGAGCTGATGTCACTGAGCGCCCAACAAGACCTGCAACGCCGCAGCCTCGCAGCGGTGTGGCATCCCTGCACGCAGATGGCGCGGGCGGCCGTGGTGCCGCCGCTGCCGATTGCGCGGGGCGAGGGCGCCTGGCTGTTCGACATGGAGGGCCGCCGCTATTTCGATGCCAACAGCTCCTGGTGGGTGAACCTGTTCGGCCATTCCGACGCCGGCATCAACAATGCGATCAAGCGCCAGCTCGACGTCCTGCCCCATGTGATGCTGGCCGGCTGCACGCACGCGCCGGCGGTGGAGCTGGCCGAGAAGCTGTCGGCGCTGACCGGCCATGCGTTGGGCCACACCTTCTTCGCCAGCGATGGCGCCAGCGCGGTGGAGATCGCGCTGAAGATGAGCTTTCACTCCTGGCGCAATCTGGGCTTCACGGACAAGCGCGAGTTCGTCTGCCTGAAGCATGGCTATCACGGAGAGACCATAGGCGCCTTGGCCGTCACCGACGTGGCCGTGTTCCGCGATGCCTACGACCCGCTGCTGATGCGCGCTCATGTCGTGGAGTCACCCGACTCGCGCCTGGGGCCGGAGCAGGAGGCCCGCGCGGTGGCCGACCTGCGGCGCGTGCTGACGGAACGCCGCGGTCATGTCGCCGCGCTGATCATCGAGCCGCTGGTGCAATGTGCTGCGGGCATGGCGATGCATGAGCCGTCCTATCTGCGCGCGGTGCGCCAGCTGTGCGGCGAGTTCGAGGTGCACTTGATCGCCGACGAGATAGCCGTTGGCTGCGGTCGTTCGGGCACGTTCTTCGCCTTCGAGCAGGGGGCGTGCGGGTGGCCAGACTTCATTACCCTTTCAAAGGGCATCAGCGGCGGCACCCTGCCTCTGTCGCTGGTCCTGACCACCGAGGCCGTCTATCAAAGCTTCTGGAGCGACGAGGTCGCGCGCGGCTTTCTGCACTCGCATTCGTACACAGGCAATGCCCTGGCCTGTGCGGCGGCGAATGCGGTGCTGGACCGCTTTGCGCAAGACCAGGTGCTGGAGCGGAACATCGAGCAGGCGCGCCTGCTGGCCCATGCCTTCGCGCCGCTGGCAGGCGACACCCGCATCGAACACATGCGCCAGCGCGGGATGATGCTGGCGTTCGATGTGAAGCAGCCCGGCGAGCGTTTCCCGGAGCGCTTCCACCTGGCGGCGCGCGAGCGCGAGCTGCTGATACGCCCGATAGTCCGCACCGTCTATCTGATGCCGCCCTATCTGATCGACGCCGCCACGGCGAAATTTCTGTTCGACGCCGTGAGCGCCACCTTGGATGAGGTGCTTGGCCATGCTGCTTGAGCACCTCAACACCAAGCTTCAGGCCATCGCCGCCAAGGACCTGACCCGCGTGCTGCGCGTGGCCGAGAGCGCCACCGCGCCGGTGCAAACGGTGCGCGCTTCCGATGGCCGGGCGCGCGAGCTGCTTATGTTCTGCAGCAATGACTATCTGGGCCTGGCCGCGCACCCGGCACTGGCCGAGGCCTTGATCGCCGGCGCGCGCCGCTACGGCGTAGGCTCGGGCGCCTCGCATCTGATCAGCGGCCACTCGGCGGCCCATGCGGCTTTGGAGCGCGCGTTGGCCGAGGTCGTGTCCGGCGAGATTCCGCAGGCCCAGGCCTTGTTCTTCTGCACCGGCTATATGGCCAATCTGGCCGTGCTGACGGCGCTGGGCGATGCCGGCGCGGTGATTTTCTCCGAGGAGCTGAACCATGCCTCGCTGATCGACGGCGCTCGCCTGGCCAAGGCCGAGGTGCAGCGCTACGCGCACCGCGACATGGCCCAGCTGGCCGCGCTGCTGCAAGCCAACACCGCCCGCATCAAGCTGATCGTCACCGACGCGGTGTTCAGCATGGACGGCGACCTGGCGCCGCTGGACGAGCTGCTGGCTCTGGCCGAACAGCATGACGCCTGGCTGATCGTCGATGACGCCCATGGTTTTGGCGTGCTCGGCCCGCAGGGCCGCGGCACCATGGCGCATTTCGGCCTGCGCAGCGAGCGGCTGATACTGGTCGGCACGCTGGGCAAGGCGGCCGGCGTGGCCGGTGCCTTTGTCGTCGCGCACCCGACGATCACGCAGTACCTGCTGCAAGCCGCAAGGCCGTACATCTTCACCACCGCTGCGCCGCCGGCAGTGGCCCATGCCTTGCTGACCAGCCTGGAGCTGATCGCCTCGACCGAGGGCGAGCAGCGCCGCCAGAATCTGCGGCTGCGCCAGGCGCAGCTGCGGGAGGGCATCGCGCGAATCCTGTCCTCACACCCAAGCCTGAGCTGGCGCCTGGCCGAGTCCGACACACCGGTGCAGCCGCTGATCATCGGCGACAACGCCGCCGCGCTGGCGCTTGCCGCGCGCCTGGAGCGCGAGGGCCTGCGCGTGCCCGCGATCCGCCCGCCAACGGTGCCGGCGGGCACGGCGCGTCTGCGCATCACGCTGTGCGCCACGCACACCGAAGCCCACATCCAGCGCCTGCTCGACGCACTGGCCCAGGCCGCCGCGGAGGCTTCAGCATGAGGGGCCTGTTCATCACCGGCACCGACACCGAGATCGGCAAGACCTGCGTCAGCGCCGGCCTGACGCACCGCTTTGCGCAGGCGGGCCTGAAAGTCGCCGCGATCAAACCGATTGCCGCGGGCCAGGATTTCATCGATGGCCGCTGGATCAACGAGGACGTGCAGCGGCTGCGCGAGGCCGGCAATCTGGGCTTGAGCGACGCCGAGGTCGGCCCGCTGCAGTTCCGCGCCGCCTGCGCGCCGCATATCGCTGCCCGGCTGGAAGGCCGCGAGATCGAGCGCGGGCCGTTGCTGGCGGCCGTGCGTCGCGTGGCCGAGCGGGCCGATGTCGCCGTCATCGAAGGCGTCGGTGGCTTCCGCGTGCCGCTGACCTCTGAATGGGACACCGCCGACCTCGCCCTCGATCTGCGGTTGCCCGTCGTGCTGGTCGTCGGTCTGCGCCTGGGTTGCATCAACCACGCGCTGCTGACCGCCGAAGCGATTCGCTCGCGGGGCCTGAGTCTGGCCGGCTGGGTCGCCAACACGGTGGACCCCGGCATGCCCCATCTGCAAGACAATTTGCAGGCGTTGGAGCGGCATCTGAACGCCCCCTGCTGGGGCCTCGTGCCCCGCCTCGAATCTCCCACGCCGGCCGCCGTGGCCGCCGCACTGAATCACCACATCGGCCTGTTCCTGGCCGAGACCTTGACGACTGAATCCGCATGAACCAAATCCAGACCCTGACACCGACCACCGACGAACATCGCCGCAACAGCAGGGCCTGGACGGTCGACGAGGCGGCGGCCCTGTTCGAGCTGCCGTTCAACGACCTGATGTTCCGCGCCCAGCAGGTGCATCGTGAGCATTTCGATGCCAACGCGGTGCAGCTGTCCACGCTGCTGTCGATCAAGACCGGCGGCTGCGAGGAAGACTGCGCCTACTGCCCGCAGTCGGCCCACTTCGACACGGGTCTGAAGGCCGACAAGCTGATTCCGCTGCAGGAGGTGGTCGAGGCCGCCCGCGCAGCCAAGGCCAATGGCGCGACGCGCTTCTGCATGGGTGCGGCCTGGCGTTCGCCCAAAGACCGGCATCTGGAAGCCATCGGCGAGATGGTCAGGGAAGTGAAGGCGATGGGCCTGGAGACCTGCCTGACCGCCGGCATGCTGGCCGACGGCCAGGCCGAACGCTTGCGCGACGCGGGCCTGGACTACTACAACCACAACCTCGACACCGCGCCCGAGTTCTACGGCCAGATCATCACCACCCGCACCTACCAGGACCGGCTGGACACCTTGGACCGCGTGCGCACTGTCGGGCTCAAGGTCTGCTCGGGCGGCATCGTCGGCATGGGCGAGACGCGCCGCCAGCGGGCCGGCCTGATCGTGCAGCTGGCCAATCTGGACCCCTACCCCGAGTCGGTGCCTATCAACAACCTGGTCCAGGTCGAAGGCACGCCGCTGGCCGGCACGGCCGAACTGGACCCGCTGGAGTTCATCCGCACGATCGCCGTGGCCCGCATCGCCATGCCCCGCGCGATGGTGCGCCTGTCGGCCGGCCGCGAACAGATGCCAGAGACCATGCAGACGCTGTGCTTCCTGGCCGGCGCCAACAGCATGTTCTACGGCGACAAATTGCTGACCACCAGCAACCCGCAGGCCGAGGCCGATCGCGCGCTGCTCAAGCGCCTGGGCATGCGCTGCTCGACCGAGGCCGGGCTTGCCTCGACGCATTGATGAACCCCGTAGCCCGGATGAAGCGCAGCGCAATCCGGGACGAATCGCCGATGAGCCACCCCGGATTGGCATCCGGGCTACCAAGCTGAACTGGAGACAGAGATGTTCAACAAGATCCTGATTGCAAACCGCGGTGAGATCGCCTGCCGTGTGGCCGCGACCGCGCGCCGCCTGGGCGTGAAGACCGTGGCCGTGTACTCCGAGGCCGATGCCCAGGCCCGCCATGTACGCGCCTGCGACGAGGCGGTGCTGATCGGTGGCGCCGCGCCGCGCGACTCCTATCTGCGCTGGGAGCGCATCATCGAGGCCGCCAAGGCCACCGGGGCCCAGGCCGTGCACCCGGGCTATGGCTTCCTCAGCGAGAACGAGGAGTTCGCCCAGGCCTGTGCCGATGCCGGCATTGCCTTCATCGGCCCGCCGCCGTCGGCCATCAAGGCGATGGGCCTGAAGGCCGAGTCGAAGCGGCTGATGGAGCAGGCCGGCGTGCCACTGGTGCCGGGCTATCACGGGGCCAGTCAAGACCTGGCGCTGCTGAAGGCCGAGGCCGACCGCATCGGCTACCCGGTGCTGATCAAGGCCAGCGCCGGCGGTGGCGGCAAGGGCATGCGCGCGGTGGACAAGGCCGAGGACTTCGAGGCCGCGCTGGCCTCCTGCAAGCGCGAGGCGATCAACAGCTTTGGCGACGACGCGGTGCTGGTCGAGCGCTATGTGCAGAAGCCCCGTCACATCGAGATCCAGGTGTTCGGCGACTCGCACGGCGATTGCGTCTACTTGCACGAGCGCGATTGCTCGGTGCAGCGCCGCCACCAGAAGGTGCTGGAAGAAGCGCCGGCCCCGGGCATGACGGTCGAGCGCCGCAAGCAGATGGGTGATGCGGCCGTGGCCGCGGCGAAGGCCGTGGGCTATGTGGGCGCCGGCACGGTCGAGTTCATCGCCGAGCAGGATGGACGCTTCTATTTCATGGAGATGAACACGCGGCTGCAGGTTGAGCATCCGGTCACCGAGGCGATCACCGGCCAGGATCTGGTCGAGTGGCAGCTTCGGGTTGCTGCCGGCGAGCGCCTGCCGCTGGCCCAGGCCGACATTCCGATGCGGGGCCATGCGATCGAGGCGCGCATCTGCGCCGAGAACCCCGACGCCAACTTCCTACCCGCCACCGGCACCCTGCATGTGGCGCGCTGGCCGGCGCATGTCAGCTTCGAGCGCGGTGATGTGCGCATCGACTCCGGCGTGGGTGAGGGCGATGCGATCAGCCCCAACTACGACTCGATGATTGCCAAGCTGATCGTCTGGGGTGAAGACCGTGCCCAGGCGCTGGCCCGGCTCGATGCTGCGCTGCGTGACACGCATATCGCCGGCCTGCACACCAATGTGGCCTTTCTGCGCCGCGTGGTGAACAGCCACTCGTTTGCCAGCGCCGACCTGGACACGGCGCTGATCCCGCGCGAGCACAAGGCGCTGTTCGAGTCGGCACCGCTGGCGCTGGAGCTGGTGGCCGCTGGTGTCGTGGCCCATGCGCTGGCACTGGAGGCCAGCAAACAGGACAAGGACCCCTGGTCCAAGCCCGATGGCTGGCGCATGTTCGGTGCGGCCAACCGCCGCTTCGACCTCGAGGTGCAGGGCACACACCACGAGGTGCTGCTGGCGCGCCGCCACGGTGGCGGCATGGTGCTGACGGTAGCGGGGCGTGAGATCGCCCTGGCCGTTGACAGCACCGGCCTGGAGCGCCATCAGGTGGTGCTGGGCGAGGGCCTGGCGTCACAGCGCACCCTGCTGCAGGTCTATGCCCATGGCGAGAAGGTCAGCGTGTTCGCGCCCCACGGTTCGGCCGTGGTTACCGAGGTGGACTTGATCGCCCATGCCGGCGATGGCGCAGCCGAGGGCGGGCGCCTGACCGCGCCCATGCCCGGCAAGCTGATCGCCTTCCTGGCCAAGGTGGGCGATGCCGTCACCAGGGGCCAGCCGCTGGCAGTGATGGAGGCAATGAAGATGGAGCACACCATCACCGCGCCGCGTGATGGCGTTGTCGCCGAGCTGATGTTCGGCGTCGGCGACCAGGTCGGCGATGGTGCCGCGCTCTTGAGTCTGCAATGAACCCACCCCGGATTGCATCCGGGCTACCTGAGGAATCACCATGCTGCCCACCCACGTCACCCTCGTCGATGTCGGCCCCCGCGACGGCCTGCAGAACGAAAAGCAACCGGTCGCCACCGAGCACAAGGCCCAGCTCGTGGCCATGCTGCAGGCGGCCGGCCTGAAGGAGATCGAGGTCACCAGCTTCGTCAGCCCGAAGTGGGTGCCGCAGATGGCCGACAACCTGGCGGTGATGGCCGCGATCGAGCGCCAGCCTGGTGTGCGCTATTCGGTGTTGACGCCGAACATGAAGGGCCTGGAGGCCGCGCTGCCAACCAAGCCCGACGAGATCGTCGTCTTCGCCGCCGCCAGCGAGGCCTTCAGCCAGAAGAACATCAATTGCTCGATCGCCGAGAGCATCGAGCGCTTCGCTCCGGTGGTCGAGTTCGCCCATGCCGCCGGCATCAAGGTGCGCGGTGCGCTGTCCTGCGCGCTCGGCTGCCCCTATGAGGGTGAGATCAGCGCCGACCAGGTCGAGCGCGTCGTTCGTCTGATGAAGGACATCGGCGTTGACCATATGGGCGTGGCCGACACGATTGGCGTGGGCACGCCGCGCAAGGTCCGGGCGGCGATGGAGCGGGCGCTGAAGCACTATCCGATGGTCGAGGTCAGCGGCCATTTCCATGACACCTACGGCCAGGCCTTGAGCAATATCTACGCCTGCCTGGAACTGGGCATCCACCACTTCGATGCCAGCGTCGCCGGCCTGGGCGGCTGCCCCTATGCCAAGGGCGCGACCGGCAATGTCGCCACCGAGGATGTGGTCTTTCTGCTCAACGGTCTCGGTATCGACACCGGCATCGACATCGACAAGCTGGTGGACGCAGGCGCCTTCATCTCCGGCGTGCTGGGCCGGCCGCCGGTATCACGGGTCGGCCGTGCCTTGCTGGCCAAGCGGGCCGCTTGATCGGGCTATGCCCGGATCTGCTGCCTGAAATTTCTGCGGGCCGAGAAGCCCACGGCCGCCAGGCCTGCGGCCCACAGCGCCCAGGTGCCGGGTTCGGGCACCGGTGTCACCGCCACGGCGGCCATATTGTGGCTGACGCGCTTCCACTGCGTGGTGCCGGTCGCCAGGGTCGATGCCTCGCCCCATGACACCGAGGCCCCGCCGCCGGCCGCATACAGCGCGTTGTCGCTGAGCACCAGCAAGCCGTCCTGGTAGACATTGACGGTGGTCCCGGCAGCCGTGCCCAGCGCCTCCATGCGATAGGTGTGGAATGCTTCGTCGGTGTCGACGACGGCGGAGTCGCCTGCCGAGTTGTCACCGTTGCGTATGTAGATCAGGTCCTTGCGTATCTCCAGCACGGCGATGCGCCCGCTCTCAAAGCGAAAGCTCATGTGCCCGGGGGCGCGCCACCAGCCCGAGGTCTGGCTGCCGGAGATGTACTTCATCTCGGCCTCCAGCCAATAGGGAGCGCCGCCGGTGAAGTCCAGGTCGGTGCCGCCCATGGTGTAGTACTGCCGGGCACCGTGGGTGCTGGTGGTCTGGATGGTCAGCACGCCACCGGCAAAGCTCGGCGAGCCAGCGCCCTCGTCGATAAGCGTCCAGCTGGGGTCGACCTGCTCCGGCAGCAGGTCGGACGAACCGTCCCAGGTGCTTACCAGGGCCTGGGCGGATGAGGTCAGCGCAGCGAGCGTGGCGGTGGCGATGAGGCGGCGGTAGGACATGGCTGGGTCTCCTGCAAAGCGCGCGATGGCTGCGTGCGGATTGCAGTCTAGGATTGCTGGTCCGATGGCGTGAATCCCCGACCCCCGGGGGCGGCAGCATGAGCCTTTTGACCGTCAGATTTGGCGTACCAGGCGACCAAACCCTCAGGCGGTCGGGTAGCTGAGCCTCAGCCCCACCCCGCACCCATCGAGCCCCTCAACGAATTTCAGTGCCGCGCCCTCGCGCTCGGCGATGCGCTTGACGATGGCCAGGCCCAGGCCGGTGCCCTGCTCGCTGCTGCCGGGCACGCGGTAGAAGCGCTCGAACACGCGCTCGCGTTGCGCCGGGGCGATGCCGCGGCCGTTGTCGCGCACGCTCAATTCCAGGCCAGAGGCCGTGGCCTGCAGCAGCACCTCGACGCGGCCGCCCGCCGGGGTGTAGCGGATGGCGTTGTCCACCAGGTTGTCGATGATGGAGCAAAAGCCGGAGCGGTCCAGTGCCCATTCCAGGCGGTCGGGGGCCTGCAGCGAGAGCTCGATGGCGCGTGGCCGGGCCAGCGCCGCCAGCAGGGCGATGCGCTCGCGCAGCAGGCCGGCGGCGTCCAGGCGCTCGGGTCTGTGGGGCGCGGCCGAGCCCTCGGCACGGGCCAGGGTCAGCAACTGGCCCAGCAGGTGCGACACGCGGGCAATGCCCTGCTTCAGCGCGCCCGCCGCCTCGGCCCGTGCCGGCGCCTCATGCTCGGTCAGCAGCAGATGGGCCTGTGCATTGACGGCCGCCAGCGGCGTGCGCAGTTCATGGGCGGCATCGGCCAGAAAGCGGCGCTCGCTGTCCAGGCGCTGGGCCTCGTGGGCCAGCAGGGCATTCAACTCCTGCACCACCGGGGCGGTCTCGGCATAGAGCCTGTCCACCTGCACCGGGGCCACCTCGCCGGCCCGCCGCTGCGAGATGCGCTGGGCCAGCTGGCGCAGGGGTGCCAGGCCGCTGCGCACGGTGACCCAGATCACCAGCCCATGCCACAGGAACACGCCCAGCTGCGATTGCAGCACCACCCACAGCAGGGGCAGCACGCTGCTCAGGCGCAGCTGCATCGGTTCGGCGATCTGCACCAGCTGTGCGCCGCCGCTGGACGCCACGGTCAACAGCCGATAGGGCTGACCGGCGAACGCCGTCTCGACATAGCCGGGCCGCAGCGGCGCCAGGGCCTCGATGGGCACCCCGGCGCTGCGGTACAGCAAGCGCCCGTCGGCCTGCCAGACCTGGTACAGCGGCTGGGCCACGGCGCCCAGCACGTCTCGGCCACTGGCCTGCAGCAGCGCGGTCTCGATGGCCTGCAGTCGCAGCGCCAGGGCCTGCGGTGCCGTCTCGCCGCCGGCCGCCTCGGCCAAGACGCTGCCGAACTGCTGCAGGCGCGCATCGAGCTGGCTTTCGCCGAGCTGCAGCGCCTGCCAGGTCATCAGGCTGGCCAGCACCAGCCAGGCAATCACCAGGGCCAGCGCCTGCCAGGCGATCAGCCGGCGTATCAGCGAGGGGTGGTTCATGGCGCCGGAGGGGAGCTAGTCGGCAGGTCCAGCACATAGCCGACACCGCGCACCGTGCCTATCCAGCCATTGCCCAGCTTCTTGCGCAGCTTGTAGACATGCACATCGATGGCATTGCTGTCCAGCGCATCGGCGGCGCTGCGAGATCGTTCGATCTGGGTGCGGGTCATGACTCGGCCGGGCTCGGCGGCCAGGGTCAGCAGGATGTCGTACTCGCGCGATGACAGGGCCACCTCCTCGCTATCGAGCAGGACGCGCCGGCGCGCCGTGTCTATGCTCAGCCCGCCGAGTTGCCAGGTATTGCTGATCTGGCCGCTATGCCGTCGCAGCAGGGCGCGCACCCGCGACAGCAGTTCCTCCATCGCGAAGGGCTTGGCCAGATAGTCGTCGGCGCCTGCATCCAGGCCCTGCACCCGTTCGCTGATGCTGTCGCGCGCGGTGATCATCATCACCGGCGTGGCACGGCCCAGGCCGCGCCACCAGCTCAGCAGCGACAGACCGGTTTCGTCGGGCAGGCCGATGTCCAGCAGCAGCAGCGCGAAGTCCATCTCATCGAGGAATCGTCGCGCGTCGCCGGCACTGCGCAGCCACACCACATGATGGCCTGCCATGGTCAGCACCCGCTGCAGCGAATTGCCCAGCGGAAGATCATCCTCGACGAGAAGAATATTGGCCATCGTTGCACTTGGGGCTGCTTGTCAGGCTGCGGATTCTAGAAGTCATGGCAGCAGCGGCGAGTACCGGCACCGGGGGGCTTCATCAGCCCTTCATCTTCGGCGGCCGCTCGCTTCATCCGCGCTTCATGCGGCAGGCCCGACACTGCGCTTCGTCTTCAACCCGACCCGGATATCCGATGTTTTCCCTTCACACTCTTGGCGCCCCACTGTTGTTGCTGGGCACCCTCTGCAATGCCGCAGCCCAGCAGGCCCCGGCGACGGTCGGCATGCCGGGCTCGGCCTGGACGCTGCGCGGCGGCGTTGGCGTGGCGGTGGCGCCGAAGTTCCCGGGCAGCGACAAGCGCCAGCCGGGCCTGCTGCCGGTCTTCGAGGCCCGCTACCGCGAGCAGTTCTTCATGAGCACCCTGCGTGGCGCCGGCTACGAGGTCAGGATCAATGAGCAAATTCGCTTCAGCGCCGCGCTGGCGCCCGATATGGAGCGACGCCGCGCCAAGGACGACAAGCGGCTGACCGGCCTGGGCGACGTCAAGTGGGCCCCGGCGCTGCGCTTGGGCGCCGAGCTGAATGCCGGGCCGCTGCTGCTGAGCGCCGGCACCAGCACCCGCCTGGGCAAGAGCAAGGAGCTGGGCGGGCGGGGCACCCGTGTGGAACTCGATGCCGGCTATGCGCTGCAAGCGATGCCCGGTGTGGGCCTGATCGTGGGCGCCTCCGCCCAGCTGATGGACAGCAAGCTGGCGAGCGCCCTGTTCGGGGTGACACCGGCGCAGGCCGCGGCCTCCGGTCTGGCGGCTCATCAAGCCGATGCGGGCCTGACGAGCCTGGGCCTGTTTGCCAAGGCCCACTATCGGATTGACAGCGACTGGAGCCTGCAGGCCAAGCTGGACCTGGCCAGCCTGCGTGGTGCCGCGGCCAGCAGCCCGATCGTGAAGAAGAAACTGCAGCCCGGTCTGGCCTTGATGGTGAGCCGCGCCTTTTGACGAAATGCGCAGGCCGGCCTTTGCCCGACAATAGGCGCATGAGTGAAGCAGCAGACAACTACACCCTGCGCCCCGAGGGCTTTCGCCGCGTCGCTGATGTGCTGGTCAGCCAGCAGCATCCGCACGCCCCGCTGTGGCTGGAGGTCTCTGCGCGCACCGCGCAGGAGGCCGCCGACGCTTTGGGCGTCAGCCTGGGCCAGATCGCCAAGAGCGTGGTGTTCCGGCGCAAGAGCGACGAGGCCGCCGTGCTGGTCATCACCTCGGGTGACAAGCGTGTCGATGAAAAGAAGCTGGTGCCCCACACCGGCGCGCTGGGCCGGGCCGACGCCGACTATGTGAAGGCGCGCACCGGATTCTCGATTGGTGGCGTGTCGCCGGTCGGTCATGCCGCGGCGGATGGCAGCAGGCCGCTGCTCTACATCGACCGGGAGCTGTTCCGCTTCGACCATATCTGGGCGGCGGCAGGTCATCCGAATGGTGTGTTCAAGCTCAGCCCGCTGGACTTGGAGCGCCTGACCGGCGCGCCGGTCATCGACGTGGTGCAGCTCTGATGGGCGCCCTGCCTGCGCCTAGGCCGGTCAGTGCCGTGCCCTCGCCCTGTACCAATGTCTGCCGCATGCACGCGCCGACGGGCTGGTGCGAGGGCTGTGCGCGAACGATCCCCGAGATA
Organism: Burkholderiaceae bacterium; assembly: GCA_018780645.1. Taxonomy (GTDB): domain Bacteria; phylum Pseudomonadota; class Gammaproteobacteria; order Burkholderiales; family Burkholderiaceae_C; genus Paucibacter. The sequence goes on along the minus strand of JADMJJ010000047.1, from coordinate 115,498 downwards.
GCGGCCTGGTCCAAGCTCGACGATGCGGGCAAGCTGGCGGTGCTTGCCCTGTTGCCGCCGCGGCGCGAGCTGCTGGTCGAGCAGCATGGTGTGTTCAGCGCGGCCGAGCCGGCCGGCAACCTGCCATGATGCGACAAGCGCCCGCATGAAAGCGATCACCTTCTACTTCGATGTGATCTCGCCCTATGCGGCGCTGGCCTTCGAGCGCCTGCCCGAGGCGCTCGAAGGCCTGAACGTGGTGGTGGACTATCGGCCCATCCTGTTCGCAGGCCTGCTCAAGGTCTGGGGTCAGAAGGGCCCGGCAGAGATGGAACCCAAGCGCCAATGGACCTTCCGTCAGGTTGCCTGGACGGCGCAGCGCCTGGGCATCACCCTGCAGACGCCCGCACAGCACCCCTTCAACCCACTGGCCCTGCAGCGCCTGGCCTGGGCCTGCGGGCCGAACCGCAGGGTTGTGGAGAGGCTGTTCCACCATGTCTGGCGAGCCGAGGGGCAGGATGCGAATCATCCAGGCCGGCTGGAGCGTCTGCAGCAAGACCTGGCGCCGGCGCGGGATCCGGCCAGCGAGGAGGTCAAGCAGGCCCTGCGCCAGGCCACCGAGGACGCGATCGCGGCCGGCGTGTTCGGCGTCCCGACGCTGGAGGTGGACGGCCGGCAGTTCTGGGGCCTGGATTCGCTGGACATGGCGGCGGCCTATCTGCGCGGCGACCCCTGGTTCCAGGGGGACGCCTGGGATGACGCCGGTCGGCCGCGTGCCGGGGTGGTGCGGCGCGACGGCTGAGTGATGCCGGGCCTTCGCCCCTCAGGGTCAGGTCTTGCTTGTCAGCCCCGGGTCAGTTTCGTGCAGTGATTACCCGCGGACTCGGCGCACTCTCATGATGAGAAATGAAATCCAAGGGTTGCCCTGGGGTTTGTCAGTTTGGCATCAGTTCCGCGTCAGACAGGGGTCAGAGCAGGCTTCCATAGTCCGGCCCAAGGGCCACCGGGCGGTGGTCCCTCAAGCAATAGGAGACACCCACCATGGCCACTGCAAGCGCAGTCTCCACCAGCACAGGCATGACGACGACGGAAAAGAAGGTCATCTTCGCTTCCTCGCTCGGCACCGTGTTCGAGTGGTACGACTTTTATCTCTACGGATCGCTGGCGCCCATCATCGCCAAGCAATTCTTCTCGGCACTCGACCCGCAGGCGGCCTTCATTGCCTCGCTGCTGGCCTTTGCCGCAGGCTTCATCGTGCGCCCGTTCGGCGCGCTGGTGTTCGGCCGCCTGGGCGACATGATCGGCCGCAAGTACACCTTCCTGGTGACGATCCTGATCATGGGTCTGTCGACGTTCATCGTCGGGATACTGCCAAGCTATGCAGCGATCGGCGCGGCAGCACCTGTGATACTGATAGGCCTGCGCATGCTGCAGGGCCTGGCCCTCGGTGGTGAGTACGGGGGGGCCGCCACCTATGTGGCCGAGCATTCGCCGCAGGGCAAACGGGGGGCCTACACGTCGTGGATTCAGACCACGGCGACCCTGGGCCTGTTCCTGTCGCTGATGGTCATCCTGGGCACGCGTACCGCGCTCGGTGAAGCGGCCTTTGCAGACTGGGGCTGGCGCGTGCCGTTCATCGTGTCCATCCTGCTGCTGGGCATCAGCGTCTGGATCCGCCTGTCGATGAACGAATCGCCGGCCTTCCAGAAGATGAAGTCCGAGGGCAAGACCTCCAAGGCACCTCTGTCCGAGTCCTTTGGCCAGTGGAAGAACCTGAAGATCGTGCTGCTGGCCCTGTTCGGCCTGGTCGCCGGTCAGGGCGTGGTCTGGTACTCGGGTCAGTTCTACGCGCTGTTCTTCATGACCAGCGTGCTGAAGGTGGACTCGGCCACGGCCAACATCCTGGTGGCGGCATCGCTGATCATCGGCACACCGTTCTTCGTCGTGTTTGGTACCCTGTCCGACAAGATCGGCCGCAAGCCCATCATCATGGCCGGTCTGCTGCTCGCCTGCCTGACCTATTTCCCGCTGTTCAAGGCGCTGACCGCCGCGGCCAACCCGGATCTTGCCAAGGCTCAGGCCTCGGCACAGATCGTGGTGACCGTCGACCAGTCGACCTGCTCCTTCCAGGGCAGCCCGATTGCGCGTGAGGTGGACTTCACCAGCTCCTGCGACATCGCCAAGCGCGCGCTGGCGCAGAACTCGGCCAGCTACGAGACGGTGGCCGGCCCGGCGGGCACCATCACATCGATCAAGATCGGCGAGAAGGTCGTCAATTCGCTGAACGCCACCGTGGCGGCTGGCGGCCACAAGTTCGACGAAGAGAGCGGCAAGAAGGTTGCCGCCTTCAAGAAGGACCTGGTTGATTCGCTCAAGGCTGCGGGCTATCCCACCAAGGCCGACCCGGACAAGGTCAACAAGCCGCTGGTGATCGCGATCCTGACGATTCTGGTGCTCTACGTGACCATGGTCTACGGCCCGATCGCGGCGATGCTGGTGGAGCTGTTCCCGACCCGCATCCGCTACACCTCGATGAGCCTGCCGTACCACATCGGCAACGGCTGGTTCGGCGGCATGCTGCCCTCGATCACCTTCGCGATGGTCGCGCAGAACGGCAACATCTACCACGGCCTGTGGTACCCGATCACGATCGCAGCGATGAGCTTTGTCATCGGCATGCTGTTCGTGCGCGAAACCAAGGACGTGGATATCTACGCGAAAGACTGATCGTGCGCGAGAAGCAGTCCCTGCGGACTGTTTCTCGGCTCGATCAGGCCAACGGGCATGCAAGTCCGTTGGCTGATTGCGGAAAGAGCAAAAGGCTGCGTCGGCAGCCTTTTTTCATTTCCGTCCCCGCTTGCAAGCCCCGCGCAAGCCCGGTGCCGACAATCAGGGCTGAGCGGCCCTTCGGGCCATCGGAATCAATCTGGAGATCGAATCATGTGGAAAATCGCGTTGGCCTTTGCCGTGTTTGCTGCCCTTGCCCTGTTCATCCTGTCCAAGGGGGGTGACGTCGACATGGGCGGCGAAAAGCATGGCATTGACGTGGCCCACGAGCCTGCCGCCTCGGCCCCGGCAGCTGCCGCCTCGGCAGCATCGCAATGAGGCGTGCCGGGTCTTGACGCCGGGAGGTGTCGGCATGGCGCACAATTGGCGGGCAGCTTGAGTTTTGTCACACCCGGCCCTAGGGTTCGGGGTTTCAATGATCATGGTCAGTATCGATCCTGTTCCCGTTGTTCAAGGAGTGAACCATGTCCGAAGCAAGCAAGGCCCAGAAAGAACGCCTGATGGCCGACCTCCATATGGTGGTGGCCCAGGCCGAAGAACTGCTGCGGGTCACCGCCGGCCAGACCGGTGAGGGCGTGGCCGATATGCGCGCCAAGCTGCAGGCCAAGCTCAGCAATGCGCGAGACAGCCTGAGCCATGTCCAGGACGCCGCGATCGAGCGCGCCAAGGCCGCCGGCCATGCCGCCGACGAGTATGTGCATGACAATCCCTGGCGCGCCATCGGTGCGGCTGCCGGTGTGGGTCTGATCGTCGGCTTGCTGATAGGCCGTCGTTGATGCCACAGTCTGCAGGCCCCGAGCCCGGCCTGCTGGCGGCGTTGCGCCGCATCAGCGCGGCCTTGATCGAGATCGTGCAGGTGCGGCTGGCCCTGATAGGCAATGAGCTTGAGCAGGAGAAGCTGCGCCTGCTGCAGTCGGCGATGGGCGCCTTGCTGGCGCTGATGTTGCTCGGCGCCGGTGTGGTGACACTGAGCCTGCTGATCGTGATGCTGGCCGGCGAGGCCTACCGGCTCTGGGCCCTGGCTGCCCTGACCCTGATCTATCTGGGGACGGGCGTGTGGCTGTGGCGCCGCTCCTGCGAGCGCCTGAAGCAGACCGGCGGGCCGTTCGCGGCCAGCCTGGCCGAGCTGGCCCGCGATCGCGACACCCTGCAACCGCCGGGCTGAACTGCCATGGCCTCAGAACAAGAACGCTTGCTGCAACTGCGCCAGATGGCCCTGCGCCTTCGCAGCGCCGAATTGCGCATGCAGCTGAGCCAGGAAACCCAGGCGCTGCGGGCGCCGCTGGCACTGGCCGATCAGGGGCGTCAGCTGCTGCAATGGCTGCGCGCCCGGCCAGCCTGGACGGTGGGTGGTGCGGCGGGGCTGCTGGCCCTGGTGACCGGGCTCAAGCCCCGGCGCCTGCTGCGCTGGACGGGCCGCGGGCTCAAGGTCTGGCGCTGGGTGGTCCGGCTGCGCGGTTTCATGCGAGCCGGCTGAGACGCCGCTCGGCCTTGTTCAGGCTGCTTCAGCTTGATTCACCTTGCATCGGGCCAATGCCGGGCCCAGACCGGCGCGATCTGCGGGTGGCGCTCGATGCGCACCAGCGTGGCCAGGAACTGTGGCCGCGCGCGCGCCAGATGCTTGCGCGTGCCCGACCATTTTGAGACCACGGCGGCCATCAGATCGAGACCGCCTGGCGCGTCGCCGCTCAGGAAGGGCGCTGCGGCAAAGGTGTCGGCGAACAGGTCCCAATAAGCATGCAGCCTGGCCCGCGCGCCACTCAATAAGCGCTTACGCGCGGACTCGTCGATGTCGGCACACCAGCGTTCCGGGTAGTCGATCACGCCAATTGCCGCATAGCAGTTGGCGGCAATGAAGACCATGCCACGCAGGGCCTGCGCCCGCCGTGCCGGGTCTTGTGGCAGCAGTGGCGAATCCGGGAACTGCAGGCCCAGATGGATCAGGATGGCGGCGCTCTCGGTCAGCACCGAGCCATCGGGCAAGACCAGGGTCGGGATCTGCAGCAGCGGGTTGACGGCCCGCAACCGCTCCAGCGCAGAATCGGGCTCCCAGCTGGAGGCCCGCTCCAGCTCGTAGGCCGCGCCGGTCAACACCAACGCAGCTTCGACCATCGCGGAACCCGAACCCGCCGATCCGAACAAGGTGTACATGGGTGATGCCTCCCGCTTCAGGAGGCGTCAGCATGCCACAGCGGCGTCAGGTCTTCCTGCGCCGTGCCACCAGGCCCACGCCGGCCAGGCCCAGCAGCAGCAGGGCATAGGTCTGCGGCTCGGGGATGGTCGGTACCTGCACCAGACGCCAGGTGTTGCTGCCGAAGTCCTTCATGTCGAAGTGCAGGGACAGGGTCTGGCCGGGCTGGATGACAAAGGTGTCGAAGAAGAAGTCCAGCTTGTCGAACGGTTGGTTGGTGCGGTTGACATGCCAGCCATTTAGGTAGACGCCATTGATGTCCACCCTGACCGACTTCAACCATTCGTCGAACGGTGTGGGCTGGCCGAAGGAGATGCCATCGCCGTCGGGGGAATCGACCCAGGCGCCGGCGGCGTTGAGCGTCTGCAGCGTCACATGGAAGTCGGTCCACTTGTGTGGTGTGCCGTTGTAGATGAACTTGTTGACCGTCCAGTCGCCTGTCATGCCCACGACCGGCCGCGTGTAGATCGGATCGAGCGATTGGGTCGACTCCTCGAAGGTGACCGATTGCGTCTGGGCCGCCGCTGTGCTGACGCCCAAGCTGAACACCAGACCCGCCCCGACAACAAGCGCGATTCGACCGAAGGAATGAGACAGTGCATGCATATTGCTTCTCCGTTGGTGGTTGCCCGCCCTCGATACTGTTTTGTTCGCAATTCGCGCGAATCAGGTGCGCCTTGAAACATTAGAAGCTGATGCTTGCGCTGCAACCCTCAAGCTAGGGGGGCAGTTTGGCGGCGTTTTGGCGGGGTTTGCAACCAATGAAACAGGGCCGGAGCCGACGCGCAACGGGCCTGAATCACGGGCCGCGCAATGTCCAGGCTTCAACTCAGGAGCCCGTCATGACCCCGCAGCAAATCACCCAGATCCGCGACAGCTTTGCCCTTGTGCAGCCCATGGCCGAGGAGGTGGCCGCGCTGTTCTACCACCATCTGTTCGCTGCCGATGCCAGCCTGCGCCCCATGTTCAAGGGCGATATGCAGCAGCAGGGCGCGCTGCTGATGACGATGCTCGGCGCCGCCGTCCGCATCCTGGACCGGCCCGACAGCCTGCTGCCGGTGCTGCGCTCGCTAGGTGCCCGGCACGCTCACTACGGCGTGCAGGACGCCCACTACGCCACCGTAGGCGCGGCGCTGATACAGACCTTGGCCGATGGCCTGGGCGAGCGCTTCACCGACGAGCTGCGCGCTGCCTGGCTGGCGCTGTATGGCGTGGTCAGCAGCACGATGATGGCTGCTGCCAAGGACGCCTCGCTGCCGATGGCGGCCTGAGTGGTGCGTGTATCAATCGACCGACTTCATCAAGTGCGAGACGCTGGTTTTGAACTCGGCGGACTCGCGGATCTTGGCCTCGATGCGCCAGACGTCGCGCGCGGTCTGCCCGTGCTTGGCGAAGAAGGGCTTGGAGAAGATCGTGTAGTAGGCCTTCTCGACCAGGGCCGGGTTCAGCCGTTCCAGCTTCGGGCCCAGCGCCGCATTGCTGGCCAGGGTGTTCTCGGCCTCGGTGGTCTGCAGGGCGGCGGCGACATAGCGGCCCGAGGCCACGCGACCCAGCAGCTCGTCGGCGGTCGGTGAGCTGTCCTCCACCTTGACACCCAGCTCCTTGAGCTGGTTGACGATGGAGAAACCGGTCTGCGCGCCGACGGTGCCCGCGGTGACGAGCTTCTGGCCGTCCCAGCTGACGGCAGCCCCCTTGGCTCTGTACAGGGCGTAGCTGGTACGGTACATGCGCTTGGTGGCATCGGCATCGCCGTCCATCTTCATCGGGTAGTGAGCAAACTCGGCGCGGTCCTTGCTGAAGCTGGCGTTCATGGCGCCGTCGACCGCGCCGCTCTTCAGCTCGGCCAGGCATTGCTTCCAGGGCATGGCGACCAGCTTGACCGGCACGCCCAACTGCTTCTCCAGGTGCTGGATCATGATCTGGCTGTAGCCGGGTTTGGTCTTGAGCAGCCAGGGGAAGGCATCCTCGTTCTCGTGGCAGATGCTGACCTTGTCCGGATTCGCGGGGGCCTGGGCATGGGCCAGACCACTGAGGCCGAAAGTGCCGCTCAGGGCGGCCAGGCTCAACAACATTTTCAGGGTGCGCATGGCTCTAGCCTCGGTTGCTGCCATGCCTGCAAAATGGGCACAGCATCGACAATCCTAGGTCGCCAGGCGGTGGATCTGCCCCGGCCCATGCCTCGATGGCGGGCGGAAGAGTGCGGTAATTGACAAAATCTGCAGGCGAGTGGCTGACTCGGCGAGCGCCTGTGGGGCTTACCGGATCGCCCCATCGCCGGGGCCCGCCATCAGCGCCGCCACTTGGCTGAGCAGATCTGCCTTGGTGAAGGGCTTGTCCAGGCTGGCGCAGCCCGAGCTCTGCAGAAACTGGCTGGCGCCGGCCGACAGGGTGTCACCGGTGACGAACAGCATGCGCCGGGCCAGCGCCGGCTGGCGCGCACGCACGGCACGCCACAGCGCCGCGCCATCCATATCGGGCATGCGCAGATCGCAAACGATGGCGTCGAAGCGGGCCGCATCCGTCAGCTCCAGCGCAACCGCCCCCGACTCGGCGCAGGCCACCTCGTAGCCGGCGCTCTCCAGCATGGCGCGCATCAGCTCGGCGATCTCGGCCTCGTCATCGACGACCAGGATTTGGCCCTGGCTTTGGAACTCCAGCTCGCCGGGCTGGGTGGGCAGCGGCACCGATCCCAGGCTGCCGCCCAGGGGCAGGCTGAGCAGGAAGCGTGTGCCGCCGTCGGGGCTGGCAGGCTCCAGGCTCAGCTCGCCGCCATGCTCGCGGGCCAGCGAGCGTGACACCACCAGGCCCAGGCCGGTGCCCAGGCCCTCGGGTTTGGTCGTGAAGAAGGGCTGGAACAGCTGGGCACGCACGGCCGCGGCGATGCCGGGCCCGTTGTCGCTGACGCGCAGCCAGACCGCGCCGCCCCTGTCATCGACACCTGTGCTCACGCTGACACGGCGCGACTCGCCGCTGCCCGCGGCCAGCGCCTGCTGGGCATTGACCAGCAGGTTCAGCACCACCTGGCCGATCTGGTCTGCGTCGGCCAGCACCTCGGGCAGCGGTTCCTGCAGCCGCAGCTGCAGCTCGATGCCGTGGCTGCGGTAGCTGTAGGCCAGCAGGTCGGCGGCGGCGCGGGCGGCGGTGTTCAGGCACATCGGGCCGCGCTGGGCCGGCCGGCTGCGCGCCATGTTCAGAAAGGTGCGCACGATGCGGCCGCAGCGCTCGGCGGCCTCGCGGATGCGCATCGCGTCGCTGCGCAGCGCGGGCTGGTCCTCGCACTTCTCTTCGAGCAGATTGGCGCGGCCCATGACGATGGCCAGCGGGTTGTTCAGCTCATGGGCCACGCCGGCCAACAGGCTGCCCATGGCGCTGAGCTTCTCGCTCTGGCGCAGGGCCTCGCGCTGGCGCTCGATCTCCTGCGCGGCGGCGCGGCGCTCGGACAGGTCGGTGATCGAGGCGGTGTAATGCGACTCGCCATCGACCTCGGTGCGCCACAGCACCATCTCGACCGGGAACTCGCTGCCATCGGCGCGCAGCGCCTGCAGCTCCATGCGCTTGCCCAGCACGCGGGCCGCTCCCCCCTCGCGCATGCGCCGCATGCCGGCCTCGTGCGGGCCGCGAAAGCGCGGCGGAATGATGACCTCGGCCACCGAGCGGCCCAGCGCCGCCTCATGGCTGCAGCCGAACATGGCCTCGGCGGCAGGGTTGAACTCGCGGATGAATCCCTGCTCGTCGGTGGCGACGATGGCCGCCAGCGCCTTGTCGACAATGGCCGACTTGAAGGCCTCGCGCTGGCGCTCGCGGCGCTGCAGCTCGTGCTGGGTACGGAAGGTCTGCGTCACCGCATCGACCCACAGCTGCCAGCGCCGCCCCAGCTGCGGCGCGGGCGCATCGCGCTGCTCGGTGAGCGCGCGCAGATAGGCCAGCACCTGCATCGCCGGGTTGACGAAATTGCGACTGAGCAGCCATTGCCCGGCGACAAACATCGCCAGCAGCATCAGCGCGATCAGCGCGTTCGGAAGCAGGCTGGGCAGCACGGCCTGGCGCAGCGAGGCTTCGGTCTGCGCGTGCACGACGGTCCAAGGCGAGCCTGGGCGCTGCGCCGCCGCTAGCACCCAGCCGCCGGCATGGAGGGGCCGGCCCGGCCGTTCCAGCGCCAGGGCCAGATCGGCCATCGCCAGGCCCTCGGGCAGGCGGCTGGCCAAGGCGCTCTTGACATGGGTGTCGGCGACTGCACGGCCTCCGTCCCGCAGCGAGGGCCGCAGCGGCAGGCTGGAGTCGGCCAGCACATGCCGCTGATCGTCGACGATCCAGCCGCGGCCGGCCGCCGGCCGCCAGCCGTCCATGCGGCGCTGCAGCTCGGCAATGCGCAGGTCCAGGCTGACCTCGCCCAGCATCTGGCCCTCGACCACCACCTCGGCCATGTGCGAGACCACCAGTTCACCGTCCAGCTGGCTGACGTAGGGCGGGCCCCAGCGGCCCTGGCGGGCGGCATCGGCGGGGCCGCCCGCCAGGCGGGCGCGGGTGCGCTGCGCCGCCTGCACCCGCAGCGCGGCAATCGCCTGCAGGGAGGGCAGCTCCAGCGACTGCAGTATCGATGCAGTGGACACAAAGGGGTAGCCGAACGAGGTGTTGACGTCCATGCCGGCGAACCAGGAGGCGACGAAGCCTGGCTCTCGCGCATGGACCCTGCGAACATGGTCGGTGAAGGCCTGGGCGCGGCGCTGCCAGGCCTCGGGGAAGGCGCCGCCGCCCGGCTCGGCCCACCAGATCTGGCCATGGCGTGCCTGCTGCTGCGGGCTGGCGCCGTCGAGGCTGTAGCCATCGGCCACGCCGGTGATCTGGCGTGGCTGCAGCGCCCTTGCCAGGCCGGGGCCGGCATCGGGCGGCTCGTTCCAGACCGACTCCATCAGCACCCGCATGTCATGCACATGGGCGCGGGCCGGCTGTGCCAGGGCGGCCAGCTCCTGGGCACGTTCGTCGAGCTGGCGGGCGATGGCCTGCTCGGCATCGGCGACGCGCTCGCGGTACTGCAGCGCCGTCAGCACCAGCAGCAGCAGCAACACCGGCACCAGCAGCAGCCAGATCAGCCTGCGCGTGGTGTTGAGGGTCTGCAGCGCCGGATCTGACCTCATGCCTGATCCAGCACCAGGCGTACCTTGTCCAGCAGGTCGGCCTTGCTGAAGGGCTTGTCCACACAGGGACAGCGGGTGTCGGCCAGGAAGCGCCCGGCCGCGGGCGACAGGGTGTCCCCGGTAACGAAAACCATGCGCCGCGCCAGCGCCGGATGCAGGCGCTTCACCTCACGCCACAGCGCCGGGCCGTCCATGCCCGGCATGCGCAGGTCGGAGACGATGGCATCGAAGCGGGCCTCGGCCAGCAGCTCCAGCGCCACCTCGCCGGACTCGGCGGTGGCCAGCTCGTAGCCGGCACTCTCCAGCATCTCGCGTATCACCTCGGCCAGCTCGGCCTCGTCGTCGACGACCAGGATGCGCGCCTGCTGCTCGACCTCCAGCGCGGCCGGGCGCGTGTCGGCCGGCGCCTGCAGGTCATCGGGCGGCGCCAGCGGCAGGCTGAGGCGGAAAGTCGCGCCGCTGCCGGTCGGTGAAACCTCCTCCAGGCGCAGGCTGCCGCCGTGCTCCAGCGCCACCGAGCGCGAGAAGGCCAGGCCCAGGCCGGTGCCCGCGCCCTCACCCTTGGTGGTGAAGAAGGGGTCGAAGATGCGCTCGCGCAAGCCCGGCGCGACGCCGGGGCCGTTGTCGGCGACGCGCAACCAGGCCTGGCGGATGCGCCCGCCGGCCTGGCCGCGTTCTTCCTCCAAGCCGGTCTCGATGCGCAGCTTCAGCGGCTGCGGCCGGCCGGTCAGCGCCTGTTGGGCATTGACCAGCAGGTTCAGCAGCACCTGACCCAGCTGGTCGCCATCGGCCAGCACCGAGGGCAGCTCCTCGGCCAGGCGCAGCTCCACGGCAATGCCGCTGGTGCGCAGGCTGTACTGCAGCAGGTCGACGGCGCCGTGCACCAGTTCGTTGAGCTGCACCGGCTGCTGCTGGCCCTTCTTCTGCCGCGCCATGCTCAGGAAGGTGCGCACGATGCGGGCGCAGCGCTCGGCCGCCTCGCGGATGCGCAGCGCGTCGTTCTGCAGCCCCAGGCCCTCGGGCAGATGGGCCAGGCCCTCGGTGCGGGCCTCCAGCAGGGTGGCGCGGCCCATCAGTATGGCCAGCGGATTGTTCAGCTCATGGGCCACGCCGGCCAGCAGGCTGCCCATGGCACTGAGCTTCTCGCTCTGGCGCAGGGCCTCACGCTGGCGCCCGATCTGCTCCTCGGCGGCATGGGCCTGGGTGGCGTCGACGATGGAGGCGGTAAAGAAGGAGCGCGCGCCGACATGGGTGCGCCACAGGACGATGTCGATCGGAAACTCGCTGCCGTCGGCGCGCACCGCGCTCATCGCAATGCGCTGGCCCAGCAGGCGCGGCGCACCACCCTCGCGCATGCGCCGCATGCCCTCGTTGTGCGCCTGGCGGTGGCGCTCCGGCGTGATCAGCTCGGCCACCGGCCGGCCCAGCGCGCTGGCTCGGCTGTACTGGAACATGGCCTCTGCGGCGGGGTTGAACTCGACCACCCGGCCGTCGTCGTCGGTGGTGATGACGGCTGCCAGCGCATGGTCGACGATGGCGCTCTTCAGCGCCTCCGTCTGCTCGGCCTGCCGGGCCGAGGCGCGCCACTGCTCAAATGTGTCACCCACCAGCCGGAACCAGGGCGCCCACAGCTTGGAGGCCGGCGGCGGCGCGGCCTCGGGCGCGGCCGCGGCGCGGCGCAGATAGTCCACCAGCTGTAGGGCCGGCGCGGTGAAGCTGCGCCACAACAGGTAGAGCACCAGGGTGAGTATCAGCACGAACTCGGCCGCCACCAGCATTTGCGGCCAGAACAGCTCCAGCACCATGTGCTGCACGTGGGCCTCGGGCAGCAGGGCCAGGACTTGCCAAGGCGCGGTCTGCAGGCGGCGCTGGGTCAGCGCCTGGTCCCCCAGATCGATGGCGGCATCGCTGGCCAGCGCCTCGGCTCGGCGTTCCTGCGCCAGCTGTGGCAGGCCGGCGCCGGCGGCGTGGTCGACCAGGCTGTCGTCCCGCCGGTCGAGCAGCCAGAAGCGGCCCTCACCCTGCCGTGCCGCCGGGCCGGCCAGCGCCTGCTGCAGGCGCGCCAGCGGCACGTCCATGGCGACCACGCCCAGCAGGGTGACGTCGCGCCACAGCGGTGCGCGCAGGGTGATGTAGCGGGTGCCCAGGGCATCGGTCCAGGGTGCCGACCAGTCGGGCTCGAAGGCCTCGCCGCTGGCGGCATTGCGGCTGGCCATGGCAGCGCGCTGGGTCAGTCCCCTGAGATAGGCGCCCAACGTGCCCGCGGCCGCATCGCTGAGCAGGCTGGCGCTGGGCTGCCAGGGGTGCATCCAGGCCTGGTCGCCGGCGGCGCTGATGAAGTAGGCCCGGCCCATCGCGGCATTGGCCTGTCCGGCCAGCTGAGCCTGCTCGCCAAATGTTGCGGCGCGCGTCAGTGCCTCCTGCAGCCGCGCCGGGCTCGACGGCAGGGGGGTGCTGATCAGCAACTGGGCTCCGCTGTCTTTCAGCAGCGCGGGAAGGGCGTCGAGGCTGAACTCGCTGCGGCCGGGCTCAGCCCGGTCGGGGGCGAGCAAAAAGTCCGTGCTCAGCCCACCCGGGGGCAGGTCTCGCCCCAGCAGATCCTGAACCAGGGCGCGCAGCCGCAGCACATCGTCGCGCACCGGCCGCAGCTGCCGGTCCAGCGCGGCGCTGCGCTGGTCGGCGCTGATCGCCAGCTCGCGCAAGGCGGTGTGGCGGTAGGTCTCGTACTGGCGCTGGGCCAGCCACAGCATTGACAGCAGGGCCGGCAGCGCCAGCGCCAGCACCAGCCAGGTGTAGCGCCGGCGCAGCCGGGTGACGTCGAGGACGGAGACGGTGTCAGCGCTCAAGCCCTGGCCTTGCTCAGATCGCGCCGCCGCCCGGCACGAATACATAGCCCACATTGCGCACGGTCTTGATCAGCTCGGGCTTGTCGGGGTTGCGTTCGATCTTGCGGCGCAAACGCATGATGCGCAGATCGATCGAGCGGTCGAACACGTCCCAGCCGCGGTTGTGCGCCTGCTCCATGATCTGGTCGCGGTTGAGCGGGCGGTTGGGGTGGCGGGCGAACAGGGCCAGCAGGTCGAACTCGGCGGCGGTGATGTCGATCACCTCGCCATCGGCACCGGTCAGGCGGCGCTCGTCCAGGTCCAGCCAGCAGGCGCCGAACTGAATGCGCTTGGCATTGCCACCCTGGGCCACGGGCTCGGCGGCCGGTGCGGCGACCACCGGGCGTGCCGTCTGCAGGCGGCGCAGCACCGCCCGCACCCGCGCCAGCAACTCGCGCATCTCGAAGGGCTTGGGCATGTAGTCGTCCGCGCCCAGCTCCAGGCCGACGATGCGGTCCACCGACTCACCGGCCGTGGTCAGCATCACCAGGCCGGTGCCCGGGTGGGCCTCGCGCAGCCAGCGTGCCAGCGACAGGCCGTTTTCGCCGGGCATATTGACGTCGAGCAGGGCCAGGTCGGGGCGGCCCATCGCCACCAGGCTGCGGGCCTGGGCGGCGTCGGCGGCGGTTTGCACCACGAAGCCATGGCGGGTGAAGTACTCGCTGAGCAGCTCGCGCAGCTCGGGTTCGTCATCCACCACCAGCAGGGTTGCCGGGCTGAGAGGCTCGGTCATGGGCGTGGCTCCAATCTTGTTCTTGCTGTGCTGCGGATCATATCGGGGCAGAGCCGCGGCGCCGAACAGGGGCAGGGCGGCGGTGCTCATGAGGGGTCACGAGGCGGCATGGAGCGGCGCGCGGCGACGGCATTCAGGGCATTCGAGTTCGGCATAGGCGCTCCGTGGCGGTTGGCGGGGTTGATGCCACTGTGCCGCGCCCGTGTATCACCGGCATTTCCCTGCGGGCGGCCCTTGTTTCAATTGTTTCAGCGCCGCGCTGCCGGTGTTTCGGCCAGATGCGAAAAAGCCCGCCAGTGGCGGGCTGCTCGTCTGCGAATCGGAGGGGTCAGCGCGGGGTGGCGTGGCTGTCAAAGAGGTCTTCGGCAAAGGCCTCGCTGCGGTAGAAGCCTGGCAGCGCGTCCCCCTGGAACGCGCTCAGCGACCCGGTGTAAGGGCGGTAGCTGGGCGCTGGTCGCACATCACGCCAGGTCCCGCGCACGGCATTGGTGCCCGCCGGACGACCCAGCAGGCGCTTCAGGGTGGCAGTCAATGTGTGTTGGCTAGGCATGGCGGCTCCAGGGGGTGGCGTGATGACGGCGATGTGTGCAGCCACTGTGCCTGCGCTCTGTATCAATCCCGTGTCAGTTTCGAGACGACTGGGTTTCAGTTGTTTCCGCATGTATCCGTCATGGCTTTGACCCCCGTCACTTGCGCTGCACCGACCTCTGGTCCACAGTGTGGCGACGCGAAAACATGACAAGAAAGAGAAGCTCCCATGAGTGAATCCGCCACCCGTCCCGGCCTCGCCGTCGACGCCTCCAGCCTGCCGCCGCAGACCATCAGCGGCGAGGTGTTGCTGGAAAAGTACGCCAAGGGCGATGAGCAGCATCTGGATGCCGTGCGCCTGCGCGTGGCCCGTGCCCTGGCCGTGGCCGAGGCGCCCGAGCAGCGTGCGCTGTGGGAGGCGAAGTTCCTGGACGCCCAGCGCCGTGGCTTCATCCCGGCCGGACGCATCAACTCCGCCGCCGGCACCGATCTGTCGGCCACCCTGATCAACTGCTTTGTGCAGCCGGTGGGCGACTCGATCGCCCAGTTCGAGGACGGCCACCCCGGCATCTACACCGCCCTGACCGAGGCCGCCGAGACGATGCGCCGCGGCGGTGGTGTCGGCTACGACTTCTCTCGCATCCGCCCGCGCGGCGCCTGGGTGGGCAGCACCCAGAGCAGCGCCTCGGGCCCGGTCAGCTATATGCGGGTATTCGATCGCTCCTGCGAGACGGTGGAGTCGGCCGGCTCGCGCCGCGGCGCACAGATGGGCGTGCTGCGCTGCGACCATCCGGACATCGAGGAATTCATCCACGCCAAGGACCAGGGCGACCTGAAGAATTTCAACATCTCGGTCGGCGTGACCGACGACTTCATGCAGGCCGTGCAGGCCGACGCCGACTTCGAACTGCTGCACCGCGCCGAGCCCGGCGTCAAGGCCAAGGCCGACGGCGCCTACCAGCGCGGCGACGGCCAGTGGGTCTACCGCAAGCTGCAGGCCCGCGAGCTGTGGGACCAGATCATGCGCTCCACCTATGACCATGCCGAACCCGGTGTGCTGTTCCTGGACCGCATCAACAAGGACAACAACCTCAGCTATTGCGAGACGATCACGGCGACGAATCCCTGTGTGACGGCCGATACCTGGGTGATGACCGCCGATGGTGCGCGTCAGGTGCATGAGCTGATCGGCCATCGTTTCACGGCGGTGGTCGATGGCAAGGCCTATGCCACCGAGTCCGAGGGGTTCTTCTTCACCGGTCACAAGCCCGTCTTCAAGCTCACTCTGGAGCAGGGCCAGACCCTGCGCCTGACGGCCGATCATCCGGTGCGCAAGGTCACGCGCAAGACCCGCTATCTGGTGGAGAGCGCCTGGGTCAAGGCCGGCGAGTTGCAGCCCGGCGATGAGTTGCTGCTGCACGATCATCGCGCGCTGCCGGGATGGGAAGGCGCGCACACCGAGGCCGAGGGCTATCTGATGGGCCTGCTGATCGGCGATGGCACGCTCAAGGCCGACAAGGCCGTTCTGTCGGTCTGGGCGCCGGAGCTCAAGGCCGTGGGCAGTGATCTGGGCCTGCGCCCGGCCAGCGTCAGCGCCATCATGGCTGCGGCAGAAAGTGCCGCTCAGACCTTGACGCATCGCGCCGATTTCAAGGGCTGGCAACGGCCGATCGCCTCGCGTGGCGAGTACCGGCTGGCCTCAGCACCCTTGCGCGACCTGGCCTTGTCATTGGGCGCAGCGCCAGGCCACAAGAAGATCACACCGTTGATGGAGCGCGCCTCGTCGGACTTCAGCCGTGGCCTGCTGCGTGGCTTGTTCGATGCCGATGGCTCGGTGCAGGGCAGCCAGGACAAGGGCGTCAGCGTGCGCCTTTCCCAGGCCGACCTCGACACCCTGCGCTCGGCCCAGCGCATGCTGCTGCGCCTGGGCATTGCCTCGACGATCTACCAGCAGCGCCGCCCAGCCGGGCTGAGCCTGCTGTCCGATGGCCACGGCAGCCAGCGCGAGTATCCGCAGCAGGCCACGCATGAACTGGTGATCAGCGGCGAGAACCTGCAGCGCTTTGCCGACGGGGTGGGCTTCGAGGACAGTAGCAAGCAGACGCGGCTTAGCGAGGTGCTGTCCAACTATCGACGCGAACTCAACCGCGAGCGCTTTGTGGCCACCGTTCAAAGCCTGCAGGCCGAGGCCGTGGAGGCGGTGTATGACGTGACCGTCGAGCATGTGCATGCCTTCGATGCCAACGGTCTGTACGTACACAATTGCGCCGAGCAACCCTTGCCGCCCTACGGCTGCTGCTGCCTCGGCAGCGTCGATCTCACCTTCTTCGTGGAACGGGCCTTCGAGGCCGATGCCCGCTTCAACGACGCCGCCTTTGCCGAGGTCTGCGCCGTGGCCACGCGGATGCTGGACAACGTGCTCGACGTCACCGTCTGGCCGCTGCCGCAGCAGCAGCAGGAGGCGGCCAACAAGCGCCGCGTTGGCCTGGGCTTCACCGGCCTCGGTGACGCGCTGATCATGCTCAATCTGCACTACGACAGCGACGCTGCCCGCGCGATGGCCCGCCACATCAGCGAGGTGATGCGCGACGCCGCCTATGGCGCCTCGGTCGATCTGGCCAAGGAGCGTGGCCCCTTCCCGCTGTTCAATGCCGACATGTATATGAGCCGCGGCAACTTCGCCTCGCGCCTGCCCGGCGCGCTGAAGGAGCGCATCCGCACCGGCGGCCTGCGCAACTCGCATCTGCTGTCGATCGCACCCACCGGCACCATCAGCCTGGCCTTTGCCGACAATGCCAGCAATGGCATCGAGCCGCCGTTCAGCTGGAGCTATACGCGCAAGAAGCGCATGGCCGATGGCAGCTACAAGGAGTACGCGGTCGAGGACCATGCCTGGCGGCTGTATCGTCATCTGAAGGGCAAGGACACGCCGCTGACGCCGGCCTTCGTCACCGCGCTGGAGCTCAGCGCCCACGCGCACGAGAGCATGGTTGCCGCGGTTGCGCCCTGCGTCGACACCTCGATCTCCAAGACCGTCAATGTGCCGGCCGACTACCCCTACGAAGACTTCCAGGACCTGTACCTGCACGCCTGGCGCTCCGGCCTGAAGGGGCTGGCCACCTACCGGCCTAACAGCATCCTCGGTTCGGTGCTGAGCGTGGACAGCGCGCCCAAGGTCACACCGCAACCGCTGCTGCCCACCGATGGCACCAACCAGCGTCTGCGCCTGGAGCGCCTGCCCGCCGCACCGGTGCTGGCCTCGCTGCGCTGGCCCAGCCGGCCCGATCTGTCGGGCGGCAATCCGGCCTGGAGCTTCATGATCCAGCACCCGCATGGCGAGTTCGCGCTGTTCGTCGGCGAGTTGCCGGCCGAGGGCCCGGGCATGGGCCTGTTCGGCGCGACCCTGCCGTTCGAGGTCTGGGTCAATGGCGCGGAGCAGCCGCGCGGCCTGGCGGCCCTGGCCAAAACCCTGTCGATGGACATGCGCGCCAATGACGCGCAATGGCTCAAGCTCAAGCTCGACGCCCTGACCACCGTGGCCGAGGAGCGCTCGTTCGACATGCCCTTCCCGCCGCACGGCGAGCGCCGCCTGTTCCCCGGCGTGGTGGCCGCCACGGCGGCAGTGATCCGCTGGCGCTGCGAGCAGCTGGGGGTGTGGGCGCAGACCGGCCCGACGCCGGTGCTGGACGCGATGTTCAGCCGCGATGAGCCGCGCACCGGCCCCTCGGGCACGCTGGCCTGGGCGGTCGATATCGAGAACCCGGCCACCAGCGAGGCCTTCACCCTGACCCTGAAGGAGGTCAGCCTGCCGGGCCAGGAGGTGGGGGGCAACACCCGGCCCTGCGCCCTGGGCTTCTCCGGCAACTACCCGCGCGCCTACGACGGGCTGGCGCGGCTGCTGTCACTGGACATGCGTGTCGTCGATCCGGGCTGGATCGGCATGAAGCTGCGCAAGATGCTCAATGTCGGCGAACCGCTGGGCCACTTCATGGCCCCGGTGCCAGGCGAGCGCCGCCAGCAGGTCTGGCCCTCGACCGTGGCCTATGTCGCGCGGCTGATCATCCACCGCTACGCCATGCTGGGCGTGCTCGACGAGCAGGGCTTCCCGCTGCGCGAAATGGGCGTGCTGGAGAACCCGTCCCACCGCAGCGCCAAACCCGGCGCCCAACCCGCACCCATGGCCGGCTCGCCCTGCCCGGAGTGCGGCAACCACACCGTCATCCACAAGGACGGCTGCGAGTTCTGCACCGCCTGCGGGTATGTGGGGCAGTGCGGGTGAGTGACGGGCTTCGAAAGTGAGACCATGGCCAAGTACCTGATTTCCTTCCCCAGCGCCGCGATGGTCGTACCCGACGGCGAGTGGGAGGCGGTGGGCCGCGATGCGCACGCCGTGATCGACCAGGCGAAGGCCGCCGGCGTCTATGTCTTCGGCGGCGGCATCGACGAAGCCGTGCCGCCCGCGCTCGTCAGCGCCGATGGCACCGTCGCCGAGGGCGGCTATCCATGGGCGCCCCCGCTCGACGGCGGATTCACCGTGCTGGAACTGCCCTCCCGCGAGGAGGCCATCGCGTGGGCCGCGCGCATCGCGAAGGCCTGCCGCTGTGACCAGGAGTTGCGCGTCTTTCAGTTCGACCCGCAGTCCTGAGCGCGGGCTTCGCGCCCTGTCGAGTCCGCGCCCTCAGCCCCGCTGCAGAAACTCTATCGCGGCGGTCACCGTCACCGCCTGGGCCTCGTTGCACTGGGCCGGGCTGGCCGTCGGGCTGTCCGGATAGACCTCGGTGGTCGTCACGAAGCGCGCGGCGGTCATGGCGCCGCACAGGCCCAGCGAACGCTGCGGGTAGTTGATCACGCCCGGCTGCTGCAGCGTCTCGCCGATGAGGCGGCCCCGCTCGTCGGCCTCGGCGATGTGGGTCACGCGGCGCACGGCGGCGATCAGCGCACGCTGGAACTCGGGCACCGGCCGCTCGGTGTCGCCCACCAGGTAGAAGCCATCGGGGATGTCATGCCTGTCGAACGCCACGCCGTCGCGAGCGGCCTTGGCGGGGCCGAACTCGCTGTTGTCGGTGTCGGTGGTCTCGTGCAGGTCCACATGCAGATCGATCCGCGCGCCGTGGGCGGCCACGCAGGCCATTGCCAGCGCCGCTTCGGCGGCCGGGCTGTTCGGCTTGAACTGCCGGTTCGGGTCCAGTGCATCGGGGTTCCAGCGGTTGATGGTCTCGTAGCCCCAGGGGCTGATGCAGGGCAGGACCAGCAGATTGACGGCCACGGCATGGCGATCGAACTCATGCTCAAGCCACTGCAGCGCCCCCTGCACGCCACTGGTCTCGTAACCGTGCACGCCGCCGGTGACCAGCACCACGGGCAGCTCCGGACTCCAGCTGCGGCTGCGCACTGCATACAGCGGATAACTGCCCAGCCCCAGGCGCCCATAGTCGAGCGCCCCGTACTGGATCAGCTCGGCCCGCGCTGGCAGCCTGGCCCTGAGCGGCGCCGCCACCTCCTCGGCATAGCTGCGCTTCAGCCGCTGGCGGCTCAGCCAGGCGGCCTTTTCAGCCGCGCCCCAGGGCGTGCCCTGGGTGCCGATCGGATACGGCTTGCTTGCATGCTGTGGGCTCACAAATGTCTTCCGTTGCTGCTTACGATGCCGCGGACGATACACCGTCCAGCGGCAGCGATTCCGCGGCAGCCGATGAGAGCCTGAGCGTGTAAGTTGCCGTGATGGCTCCGGCCGCCGCACCGGCAGCTTGCAGCGCCGGCGCTGACAGTTCGGCTTCGGCCAGCCGCCGCAGCGCCAGGGCTTCGTAGCCGGTCGCGATGAAGATCCAGTCCGCCGCGCGGTCGGCAAGGCCGCGTATGCGCTGCTCGGTGGTCGGCGCGATGGCCGGGGTGTCGGTCTGCAGCAGTTGCGCCCCGGCCAGACCCGGCTGCACCGGAAGCGCCTGCACCAGTGCGCGCAGGTGCCTGCGCAGGCGCTCCGGCCCGCCGGCCGCCGGCGAGAGGCGCACCGTGATGGCGTGGCCGGCCACGGCGCTGCCGCAGCTCTCCAGTACGCGGCATGGGCTGCGCACCATACGGCGGTGCTGCGGCATCATCTTGCGCGACCATTCGCTGGGGGCATTCAGGCGTGCCTGGTACTCGGGCGAAACCAACGCCTCATAGCTCGCCAATTCGTAAAGCACGAAGAAGCCCGGGCCGCCTCCGGCATCGGCCCAGCGCGAAGCCCGCAGGAAGCCGGGCAGCGCCAGCCGCTCCGGGAAGTGCTCGTGAGAGTGCCAGTGCTCGAACTCATCGCGTACGTCGGCATCGATGTCCCACCACATGGCCAGTGCAGCTTGTCCGGGCATCAGGTTCTCCGGTGTTCCAGCAGCTGCCGAAAGTGCTGTTCCATGCGCACGGCATCGGCCTTCAGCCCGGTGAACAGTTCGAACGCGCCCACCGCCTGGCCCACGGCCATAGTGCCGCCATCCATCGTCGGGCAGCCCAGGGCACGGGCTGCCTTCAGCAGCTCGGTCTCGATCGGAACGTAGACGACTTCCGACACCCATAGCGAGGGCCGCAGCAGCTCGGCGGCGAGCGGCAGACCGGGCAGCTTGGCCATGCCGGTGGGCGTGGCGTGTATCAGGCCGGTCGCGCCTTGCAGGGCCTGGTCGGCATCGCCCTGCGCGCTGACGCGGAACGGGAAGCGCCGGTTCAGCTCGTCGGCCAGCACCTGGGCGCGCGCGGGGTCGGTGTCCACCAGGCGCAGCTGCGCCGCGCCCAGGCCCAGCACCGCGTCGACAATGGCCGAACCGGCGCCGCCCGCACCCAGCAACACCACGCAGCCCAGGTCGGCATCGGGCAGTGCTCGCTGGAAGCCCCAAGCCCAGCCCGAGCCATCGGTGTTGTGGCCGACCAGCCGCCCGCCATCAATCACCACCGTGTTCACCGCCCCCATGGCCTGCGCCTGCGGCGAGAGTTCGTCGAGCAGCGGGATCACGGCCTGCTTGCACGGATAGGTGATGTTCAGGCCCGCAAAGCCCATCACGCGGGCAGCGGCGAGCAGGGGCTGCAGGTGCTCGGGCGTCGCTCCGTTGAGGTCCAGGTCTATCAGCTGGTAGTGCAGGCGCAGCCCATGGTGGCGCGCTTCCTCTTCATGCATGGCAGGGCTGAGCGAGCGCTGGATGCCGGCGCCGATCAGGCCGACGAGCAGCTTGTTGCCCGCCGCGCTCACCCCCGGTACCCCGCCAGGCGCGGCAGCCAAAGCACCATGTCCGGCCACACCACCACCAGCGCGAGGGCACCGAGCATGACCATCAGGAAAGGGAACACATCACGCATCAGCACAGTCAGCGACACATTGGCAATGCGCATCATCATGAACAGCAGCAGGCCATAGGGCGGCGTCACCAGGCCGATCATGATGTTCAGCACCGCCATCACGCCGAAGTGCAGCGGGTCTATGCCCAGCGCGGTCGCGGTGGGCAGCAGCACCGGCAGGATCACCAGGATGATGGTGGAGCCTTCCAGAAACATGCCCAGCAGCAACAGGATCAGGTTGACCAGCATCAGAAAGCCCAGCGGAGACAGGTCCATGCCCCGCATCGAGGTGCTGAGGGTGGCGGGTATGTTCTCCGAGGTGATGACGTAGTTGAACACCAGCGCGCCGGCGATCAGCATGCCGATGGAGATGCTCATGCGCGCGCTGGACAGCAGCGCGTCGTACAGGTCGCGCCACGCCATGCTGCGGTACAGCCCGGCCGAAATCAGCAGCGCGTAGGCGGCAGCAATGCCGGCCGCCTCGGTGGGCGTGGTGACGCCGCTGTACATGCATCCCAGCAGGATGACCGGCAGCATCAGCGCGGGGAAGGCCTCGCGCGTGATGCGGGGCATCTCGCGCAGCGGCGTCTTCGGCTCCACCGGGAAGCCGCGACGCCGCGCCAGCACATAGATCAGCCCCATCTGCACGGCACCCAGCAGCAGCCCCGGCAGCACGCCGGCGATGAACAGATAGCCGATCGAGCTGCCGGACACCAGGGCATACAACACCAGCGGTATGGAGGGCGGCAGGATGGGCCCGATCACCGAGGACACGGCGCTCAGCGCGGCGGCGAAGCCCGGCGTGTACTTGCCGTCCTTGGTCATCATCGCCTGCATCAGCTTGCCCGAGCCGGCGGCGTCGGCCAGCGCGGAGCCCGACATGGTGGCGAACACAATACTTTGCAGCACGTTGACCTGTGCCAGCCCGCCGGGGAAGCGGCCCACGATGGCATTGCAGAAGCGCAGCAGGCGGTCCAGGATGCTGCCGGTGCTCATGATGCTGGCCGCGAGGATGAACAACGGAATCGCCAGCAGCAGGAAGCTGGAGTAGGTGCCGTTGAGCAGTTGCTCCGCTGCCGCGCCCATGTCCATGCCCTTGAGATACAGGTACAGCACCGAGCCGCCGATCATCGCGTGGCCGACCGGCACGCCGAGCAGGCTGAGCGCCACGATGACGGCCAGCGCCAGCGAGAAGGGGCTGGTGAGGTTCACAGGGCGGACGGCGGGGTGGGTGCTTCGCCGCCCGACGCTGCGGGGCCGCAGACCAGCTGGCGCAGGCTGCGGGCAATGACGGCGACGGCAAACACCAGGTAGATCGAGTACATCACGTCCATGCGGATACCGAGGTAGGAACTCTTTTCGACCTTCATGAAACTCACATAGGCCCAGGACGCCGGCAGCGACATGCCGAACAGCACGATCAGGCTCAGCGCGCCGATGGCACCGATCACCCGGCGCGTGCGCCGGCTCGCCCGCTCGGCAAGGAGATCGATGCGGATCTCGTCCTCATCCTTCAGCACAAAGGCCGCGCCCCACAGCACCAGCCACAGCCAGGCCGCCAGCGACAACTCGGTGGTCCAGCCCACCGGCCAGTTGAACACATAGCGCAGCGCGATCTGCACGATGAAGGCGACGAAGATCACCGCGAGCAGGGCCACCGCAACCGCTTCCGCGAATCGGTGCAGCAAGCTCACGAGCCGGCGCAGCATGCCCACCTCACTTCATCGCGTTGATCTTGTCGAGCATGCCGGCCGGCCAGGTCTTGGCCTCGTCCGAGCCCAGATAGACCATCTGGGCGTGCTCGCGGAAGGCCGCGATATTGGGCACATAGACCTCCAGCCCCTGCTTGCGGAAGGTCTCGGCAAGCTCGGCCTCGCGCTTCTGGTGTTCGGCCGTGCTCCAGGCGATGGCCTTGTCGGCGGCGGCCTGGAAGGCGCGCTGCCGGGCCGGCGTCATGCCCTGCCAGGTCTTCATGTTCACGGTCAGCAGGTCGAAGGCCACCAGGTGCGAGGTCAGCACGATCTGCGACATCACCTCGTAGAACTTCATGTTCTGCACATTGGGCAGCGGATTGTCCTGGCCGTCGATGGCGCCGGTCTGCAGGCCGGTGTAGGTCTCGGCATAGGCCATCGGCGTCGGGTTGGCGCCGACCGAGCGGCCCAGCATCTGCCAGGTGTCGCCGGGCGGCATGCGCAGCTTCACGCCGGCCAGATCGGCTGGCACGCCGATGCGCTTCTTCGCCTTCAGTCCCAGATGGCGCGTGCCGAAGAAGGTCGGGCCCAGTATCTTCACCTTGACCTGGTCCTCCACCAGCTTCTTCATCTGCCCGCCCGCCTCGCTGGCGAAGAAGCTGGTGAGATGGTTGGCATCGCGGAACAGATAGGCCGAGGTCAGCAGCGACCAGGCGGGCACCTGCTTGGAGATGTCCTGGGGCGAGATATTGCCCATCTCCAGGTTGTCGCGCTGCAGGGCCACCAGCTCGGTGCCCTGGCGAAACAAGGTCGAGTTCAGGTGCATCTCGAGCTTGAAGTCGGCCTCGATGTCCTTGGCGAACATCTTCATCATCTCGGCGCGGATGTCCTTGTCGGAGAACACGGCGGCGAAACGCAGGGTGGGCGGGGTCTGTGCCCAGGCCGGCAGGATGGCGCCAGCGGCGAGCGTGGCCCCCGCGCCCAGCAGCGTGCGGCGATCGATGGAACGGTTCATGGTCGTCTCCTTTGGAATTGTGATGAGGGCGAGCGTGGATGCTTCAGGCCGGGAGAGCCGCGAGGCGATGGGCCAGCGCCCGGATCGCGAGCTCGTAGCCGAAGACGCCAAAGCCGCAGATCACGCCGGTGGCGGCAAGCGACACCAGCGAGTGCTGGTAGAGCGGATCGCGCCGGTGAATATTGGTCAGGTGGACCTCGGCGATAGGCTGATCCAGGGTCTTCAGCGCGTCCAGCAGCGGGATGGACCTGAACGACAGGCCGGCCGGATTGATGACCAGCGCCGCCGCCCGCTCGCGGGCTTCCTGAACCCAGTCCACCAGCACGCCCTCGTGATTGGTCTGGCGGAACTCACAGACCAGCCCCAGCTCGGCGGCCACGCGGTGGCAAAGCTGCTCGACCTGGGGCAGCGCCGTGCTGCCATACAGATGCGGCTCGCGCACGCCCAGCAGGTTCAGGTTGGGACCGTTGAGGACGTAGATGATTGCGCTCATGCCATCGATTGTTGGCTCGTGCCCAGAAAGTCTTTCCGTTCTGGAAACTTGTTTCACAATACGAGAAATGGGAATAGCACTTGAACGGGGACTCGCGGTCCTGGAGCATCTGATCCAGCACCCTCAGGGTCTGCCCCTGAGCCTCATCGCCGCGGAGCTGGACATTCCGCTCAGCGCCTGCCACCGCCTGTTGGCGGATCTGCAGCGCTACGGCTATGTGCGCCAGGCCCGCAAGCAGGGCGACTATGTGCTGACGACCAAGGTGGTGTCCATGGGCCTGGGCTTCCTGAGCAGCGCGGGCATCGTCGATATCGCCGAGCCCCTGCTGGAGCGGCTGGCGCAGACCTCGGGCGAACTGGTGCGCTTGTCCATCGTCGATGAGGACCGCCTCACCTGGGTCGCCAAGTCGCAGGGCATGCGGCAGACCGGGCTGCGCTACGACCCCGATATGGGCATGGACGCGCGGCTGTCCTGCACGGCCTCCGGCCATGCCTGGCTGATGACCTTGAGCGATGAGCGGGCGTTCGAGCTGGTGTCGCGCCAGGGTTTCGGCAAGCCGGCGGAGTACGGACCCAAGGCGCCGACCACCATCAAGGCGCTGGTGGGCTTTCTGCACGCGGCGCGGGTGCGCGGCTACGCGGTGATCGATGAGGTCTTCGCGCCCGGCATGGCGGCCATCGCGGCGCCGGTGTTTCGCCGCCAGGAGGCGATCGGCGTGATCAGCATCGCCGGCCCCAGCACGCGCCTGAGCGGCGCGCGCGCACGCGAACTGGCGCCCGCGCTGCTCGCCGCCGCCGCCGAACTCGGGCCTATCAGCAATGCCTCCAGCCTGTTCGGCCGGCCTGCGCTGGGCAAGGGCTGAACCGCGCCGGCCAGGCTCTGACGCTTTCACGTAGCATGGTCCGATGAACACCTTTTCAAGAAAGGCGGCCTGCTGCTGCGTGCTGCTGACTCTTGCCGGCGCCGCCGCGACGGCCGCCCCCCATGCGATGCAGCCATCGGAGGACGGCGCCCATGTGATCGACGGGCGGGCCAAGCTGGTCTGGGCGCGCTGTGTCGAGGGCATGCAGTGGGACGGCAAGACCTGCACCGGCACACCGCAGCTGATGTCACATGCCCAGGCCAGCGCCCTGGCTGCCAGCCGCAGCAAGGCCGAGGGGCTGCGCTGGCGGCTGCCGCGGGTCAACGAGTTGCGTCGTCTGGTGGACAAGGGGGCCAAGCCGGCCGGCCCCGACGCCCTGCTGTTTCCGGCCGCGCCGCGCGACTGGCACTGGTCGGGCACGCTCAACGTCAATCAGGAGTCGGTCAACCCCTACAACTACGGCAATGTGATGCGAGGCCGCAGCACCGAGAACGCCGGCAACACGGCCTTTCTGCTGGGCTGGGCCGTTTATCTGGGTGCCGGCGAGTCCCGGGCCGATGTGCCCAAGTCCACCCGGTTGGTGGTGCGTCTGGTGCGTGCAGTTGAATGAGGGCGCTGGTGGCTCTCAGGGAATGCGCAGGTGATCGTTCTCGTCGATGCGGGTCTGGTAGCTGCGGCCGCCAACGCTGTAGCTGACGCTCAGCGTCTTGGGCCGGTTCGGTGCGGGGTCGGAGCCGGCCATGCGGTTGTCGACCTTGACGTCCAGCCGGTCATTGCGTATCAGCGAGCGCAGCCGCGCGGTGACGTCGATGCTGCGGCCACCGGTGCCGTAGCTGGCGCTGAGAATCTCCAGTCCGCCGTAGCCATTGCCACTGCCGCCACCCCAACCACCGCTCCAGCCGCCATGGCCCCAGTTGCCGCCGCCCCAGCCGGTGAACTGATTGCCATCGACGTAACTGCCCTCGGTGTATTCGAAGGTGCGGGTCTGGCCGTTCTTGCCGCGGGCGAAGATGCGCAGCGTCTTGACCTGGCCCGGGTCGGGATCGGTGCCGAACGAGTCATTGCCCATGCGGAAGCGCCGGTCCTGGCTGGCCAGCTCCTTGAGACGCTGCGTCACATCGATATTGCGGTTGGCGGTGCCGTAACGGGCATGCAGGATCTGGTAGTCGCCGTCGTCACCGGCATTGCCCTGTTGGCCGCCGCCAGGCCTGCCGGGTCCATCACCCCAGCCGCCAGCCCAACCGCCATGGCCCCAGTTGCCGCCCCGCCAGCCGGTGAACTGGTTGCCATCGACATAGCTGCCTTCGCCGTATTCGAAGGTGCGGGTCTGGCCGTTCTTGCCGCGGGCGAAGATGCGCAGCGTCTTGACGTGGCCGTAGTCCGGGTCGGTGCCGAAGGTGTTGTTGTCGATGCGAAAGGTCTGGTCCTGGCTGGCCAGTTCCTTCAGCCGCTGGGTGACGTCAATATTGCGGTTGGCCGTGCCGTAGCGGGCCTGCAGGATCTGGTATTCGCCATCATCACCGCCGCGCTGGGCAGCGGCCGACGCCACCATGAGCAACAACAGCATGAAGGCGGCCCAGGTCTGGCGCATCAGGTGAGGGATTTGCATAGAAGGGTCCAGCAGGGTTTCTGAATAGGGGGTGAGCGTTCCAGGCGCCCACGAGGGGCTTGTACCAAGCTTCCTCGGCTTTAGCAACAACGTCGGTCCGGCAGTTTGGATGACGGCGGCGGCGCCCTATGGCAAGCTCCGGGCGCCTGGCTTCGTGATGGAGAACCGACTTGCACACTCGCTCCCCGGAATGGTCGAAATTGTGTCGACTCGTCACGGCTGCCTTCTCGGTCGTGATGCTGCTGCTGTCACTCGACGCGCCTGCCCAGACCCTTGAGCCAACGTCCCCCGCCATGGCGGCGTCGACGCCACCCACTGACCTTGCATCGACCACGGTATCGCTCAACAACAGACGCGTCGTCACCTTTCGCGCCAGCCTGTTGGGCGACAGCGCAGCCGAGCGGGCGGAGATGGCCCGCCAAGCCTTGCTCACCGGCCTGGCCAAGCGCGGGCCAGGGTTGGTGAGCCGTTCTGTTGTGGGCGACGCGGTGCGCTTCGAGCTCGATGGCCAGACACTGTTCTTTCTCGTTGCCGGCGATCTGACAGGGTCACGCCCCGGCGCACTGCTCGAGGCCGCGTCGATGGATGTCATGCGCCGCCTGCAACTGGCCGTGCACGAGACCCGGGAGTTTGCGGACCCACGCCGCCTGGCCGAGGGCGCTGCCTATACCGTTGCGGCCACGGTGGTTGCCTACCTGCTGATGCGTCTGGTACTGATGTTGCGCGGCAGGCTGCTGGCGCGGCTGGACGCGCAGGTCCAGGGCTGGCGTGATGCGACCCAGGCGCGCGCCCTGGTTGCCACCTATGCCGAGCACGCGCGGCCGGTGGCGCGCTTCATGGCCGTGGCGCTGAGCTGGGGCCTGGGCTTGCTGCTGCTGGACTTCTGGCTCACCTATGTGCTGCGCCAGTTCGCCTATACGCGGCCCTGGGGCGAGCGCTCGACGGCCTGGCTGCTGGAGGTACTGGAGCGCTTCGCGCTGGCCATCGCCGGGGCAGTGCCGGGGCTGATCACCGCGGCCCTGATCTTTGTGCTGGCCCGGCTGGTGACCAGGGCCGTGGGTCTGTTTCTGCAGCGCGTGGAGCGCGACGATCTGCACATCGGCTGGCTCGACGCCGACACCGCCGGCCCGACGCGCAGCCTGGGCACGGTGGTGATCTGGCTGTTCGCACTGGCCATGGCCTATCCCTATCTGCCCGGGGCCAACAGCGATGCCTTCAAGGGGGTGTCGGTGCTGGCCGGGGTGATGCTGTCGCTGGGGGCGTCGAGCATCGTGGGTCAGGTCTTGTCGGGCTTCAGCCTGATGTACACCCGCGTGCTGCGCGTCGGCGAATACGTCAAGATCGGTGACACCGAGGGCTCGGTGGTCGCCCTGGGCATGTTCGCCACCCGCATCCACACCGGCATGGGCGAGGAGGTGAGCCTGCCCAACACCCTGGTCTCCAGCCAGCCGGTGCGCAACTTCTCGCGCCTGGTAGCCGATGGCCACTTCGTGCTGCACACCTCGGTCACCATCGGCTATGCCACGCCCTGGCGCCAGGTGCACGCCATGCTGCTCGAGGCCGCGCGGCGCACGGCCGGCGTGGCCCCAGACCCGGCCCCCTATGTGGTGCAGACGGCCCTGTCGGACTTCTACATCGAGTACCGGCTTTGCGCGCAAAGCAACAAGCAGGCGCCGCAGCGGCGGGTCGAGGCGATGAACCAACTGCACGGCCATGTGCTCGATGTGTTCAACGAGAACGGCGTGCAGATCATGTCGCCTCACTACCGGGCCGACCCGGCCGAGCCGCAGGTTGTGCCTCCGGGCCCCTGGACCAAGCCTCAGGCGGAGGATGCCGCAGCCGCGCTGGCCGGCGCCCGGAAGCCGTCGGCCCAGACCTGAAACTCCGCCGCCGGCATCGGCTTGGCGATGAAGTAGCCCTGGGCGATGTCGCAACCCAGCGCGGCGAGCTGGTCCCAGTGCGCCTGGGTTTCGACGCCCTCGGCCACCGTCTTGCGCCCGAGGTCGTGGACCAGATCGATGGTCGAACGCACGATCACGGCCGAATCCTTGCTGAATGACATGCCGCGCACAAACGATTGGTCGATCTTGATGTACTCCACCGGCAGTTTCTGCAGATAGCTGAGCGAGGAGTAGCCGGTGCCGAAGTCGTCGATATAGAGCGGGATGCCCTCGTCGCGCAACAGGTTCAGTGCGCGCAGCGAGAAGTCTGCATCCTCCATCACGGTGCTCTCGGTGATTTCCAGTTCGAGCAGTCCGGCACGCAGGCCCAGGCTGTGCTGCTGCCGACGGATTCGGTTCAGCAACTCCTCGTCACGCAGATTGCGGGCCGAGAGGTTGACGGCGATGGGCAGGGCGCGGCCCTGCTCCTGCCATTGGTGATTGAGGCGCAACACGGCGTCGATCACCCATTCGGTCAGCGGCTTGATCAGGCCCGTGTTCTCGGCCAGGGTGATGAACTCGCCCGGCGGGATCAGTCCGCGTTCGGCATGCTGCCAACGCACCAGCGCCTCGGCGCCGCAGATGCGACCGCTGGCGAACCCGACCTTGGGCTGCAGATAGATCCTCAGATCGCCGTTCACGATGGCCCGCCGCAGCTCGCCCGCCATGTTCAGCTGGCCCGGCTGACTCTGGTTCAGCGTCGGGTCGAAGATGGCGTGCTGCAGCCCCTTCCTCTGTGCCTGGTGCACGGCAATGTCCATGTGGCGGAACAGGTCGTGCGGGGTCCTGCCATGTTCCGGGTACAGCACCACGCCGGTGGTGGCCGAAAGATCGAGCGGAATATCGGCCACGGCAAAGGGGGCCGACAGGGCGGCCTCCAGGCCTTGCAGCGTGGCTGTCAGCCTGTCGATGTCACCGTCGTTCAGCAGCACCGCGAATTCGTCACCTCGCAGGCGTGCGACGACGGCGCTCTCGGGCGCCGCAGCGCGCAGCCGTCTGCCGAATTCGCAAAGCATCTTGTCGCCTTGGCTGAAGCCAAGTGCGTCATTGATCTCGGTCAGCCGCTCGATATTGCATTGCAGGGCGAAGAAGCTGCTGCGCCCCTTGCCGGCGGACTCGATGGCCGCGTCGAGATGCTCGGAGAACCGGACTTCGTTGGGCAGTCCGGTCAGCGGATCGAAATGAGTCAGGCGCGTGATCGCGCGCTGGTTCTCCTCCTGCTCTGCGCGTGCACGCAGGGTGGCGATGCCAAAGGCCAGATCGTCGGCAGACTCGGTCAGCAAGGTCAGCTCGTCCTGTTCGAAGGTGCCCGGCTCGGTGTCGTAGATGGCCAGGGCGCCGATGATCTCGCCGTGCACACGCAGCGGGCAGGCCAGGGCCGAGGCCCTGGCTTGCAGCTGCGCCGAGGTCCAGGGTGCATAGCGCGGGTCGCTGCCCATGTCGCGGATGGCCGTGGACACGCCGGTCCGGATGGCCGTGCCCACGGCGCCCTGGCCATGCGGGGTGTCGGCCCAGCTGATGTTCAAGCGGTCCAGTGCTTCCAGGCCCTCGGCATAGCCATGCTCGGCGACCGCGCGAAGCGTCTTGTCGGCGTCGTTGTTGCAGTACCAGACCACGGCAACATCGTAGCCACCTGCGCCGACGATGGCTTCGCACATGCCCTGGAGCAGGGTCGTCTCGTCGGCCGAGCGCAGCATGGTGCGGTTGCCGGCGCTGAGCGTCCTCAGCCCGCGGCTGACATGCTCCAGATCGTGCACCCGCTGGCCGAGCTCAGCATTGAGGGAGCGAATCCTCTCCTCGGCATGCTTGCGCTCGGTGATGTCCACGCCCATGACGTAGTAGCCCTGCACCCGATGCCCGGCATCGAACTTGGGCACATAGTTGATCACCTGCCAGACATCTGGAAACGGCTGCCAGTCGTAACTCTGATGCTGCCCCTGCAGGACCTTGGTGATCAGCGGCTCGGCAATGGCATAGCGTTCCTCGCCCAGGATCTCAAGGACGCTGCAGCCGGCGATGCTTTCACGGTGTGGCGCGAAGCGGTCGTGGTACTGCTGGTTCACATAGACATAGCGCTGGTCGGCGTTGACGTAGGCGATCAGCGCCGGCACATTGGCGATGATGCTGCGCAGGTGGTCCTTGCTCTCACGCAACTCGGCTGTGCGCTCGAGCACGCGGCGCTCCAGGTCCTGATTCTGTTCATTGATGATGCGCCGGCTGGTCGCCGCCTCGCGCAACTGTCGGCGTATCACCCCGTAGTTGACGGCCAGCAGGGCGAGCAGCGAGCCCGCGGCGAGCGCACCGACCCACATCCATACCTGGTGGGCCCGGCGTTGCGCGGCGCTGCGCTCGTCAAGCAGGCGGCGCTCCTCGGCTTCCATCTCGCGCAGCAGCGTGCGCACGCGCTCCCGCGTCTCCTTCAGCGGGGCCTTGTTGACGAAGTCGGTGGCCGCCGCCATGCCCTGGGTCTTGCGCAGCAATTCAATCTGGCGCGACAGGGCAATGCGCTGATCGATGACCTCGCGCAGCTGCAGCCATCGGCGCAACTGGTCCGGATGGTCGGCAACCAGTTGCTGCAGATGCTGCATCGCCGTCTCGCGCGAGCCCATCGCGAGTTCGCGTTCGTCCAGGTGCCGGCTATCGCCTGAGACGCGGAAACCCTGGGTATTGAGTTCGATCTGCAAGGTGTTGCCACGCACCCTGGACAGGTCGCCCAGCACCTCGTGGGTGTGTGCCACCCAGCTTGCCGCTTCGCTGGCGTCATTGGCCAGCTTCCAGGTGGTGATGCACAGTGCGGCCACCACCAGCAGCGCGGCGGCGAAGGCGCCGAGCACCTTGCTCTGAAAACTGCTGGGCGGCATCGGCAGCGCTCCTGTTGCTGGTGATGTGTCGACCTTGGCTGAAGGGCTTCCCCGCGGCTTCCGACGGAGAGTTGCGCTGACAGGCTACCGCCTGGAGTGAAGTTGCGGGCTTGATCGGTGTCAAGTTTGACCCCGGCGATCATCGTTGATCTGGGGGATACCGGGTCGGCCGTGACCGAGCGCACGGAAGTCGCCGGTCGCGGAACTGGGTGTGGCACCAGTGTGACGGCACCACACCCTGCCGTTGACCCTCAGTGCGTCAGGGTCTCCGACAGCGCCCTCAGGCCCGCCATCGTCACCAGGCAGGCCTTGGCCACCTCGACCCCCTTCTTGACGAAGTGCTCGGCGAAGAATTGCTGGTGGTCGCCATGGTCATGGAAGTCGCGCGGCGTCAGCACCGCCGACATCACCGGCACCTCGGTGTCGAGTTGCACCCGCATCAGCCCGTCTATCACCGCGCTGGACACGAACTCGTGCCGGTAGATGCCACCGTTGACGACAAAGGCGCAGGCGATGATCGCCTCATAGCGGCCGGTCAGCGCCAGCTTCTTGGCCAGCAGCGGTATCTCGAAGGCGCCGGGCACCTCGAACTGGTCGATCTGGCTGAGCGGCCACCGACTTCGCTCGAACTCGGCCAGCATCGACGTGCGGGCCTGGCCGACGATGTCGCCATGCCAGCTGGCGCAGATGATGGCGACGCGGGCCACCGGGGAAGTGGGGGAAGAGGAGGAGGTCTTGCTGAGGATCTGATTCATGAGATTCCTTGAAGGTCAGGATTGTCAGAATCAGGGCGCGCGACAACGCAGCCGCCACACACCTGACTCGAATTTGAGCCAGGCATGCAGCAGCCGAGGTACTCGCGTTTCTCTTTCATCCGGACTGTGACCGTCGGCCCTGGAATCGCACCAGATCTGCTGACCCCGATGGCCGGTTTGACGCGGCCGCCGGGCGCTCGCGGGCTCCCGCGGGACGAATCCCGCAGCTACCGCCGGTGGGGAATTTCACCCCGCCCTGAGAACGCTGCCAGCCGGTGAGGGCTGGCGGGGGCATTCTAAGGGGCCGGTGTCACGCCATCGCGCCAGAGGTAGAGCTCGGTCGTGCTGCCATCGTCGTACTGATGGCTGTCCACATGCTGCATGCCGGCCTTGCTCAGTACCCGCCGCGAGGCGGCGTTGGCCGGGGCCGCCGTGGCGATGATCTCGTACAGCTGGTGCTGCCGGGCGCCATAGGCCAGCATCGCCTGTGCCATCTCGCTGGCCAGGCCCTGGCCCCAGAGCCTGCGCAGGAAGGCGTACTTCAGCTCGGCATGGGGCTGGTCACCCGGGTGGACGATGCCGCAGAAGCCGATCACCTCGCCCGTGGCCCGCAACTCCAGCGCCGACATGCCATAGCCGCGCTTGGCATAGTTGCGCTGCGTCACGCCTATCCAGCGCACGCAGGTGGCATGGTCCAGCGGCTGGCCGTCGCCGACCCAGCGCATCGCCTCGGCATCGCCATAGACGGCGTGCAAGGCATCGGCATCGGCCGGTGTCAGCAGGCGGGCGCGCAGCCGCTCGGTCTCGAACAGCAGCCGCTCAGGTGGCGTAAGGTCGGGCAGCTCGACCTCGGGCGCGGCCACGGGCAGTGGATCGGACCCCAGGGCCACGAACTCGCCCTGCAGCCGGCCGACGACCTCGCCCTTGCAGCTCAGCACCGAGTTGACGGCGATGCGCGCCTTGCCCTTGCGCCTGAGCATGCGCAAGAAATGGCTCCAGCCGGCCGGGTCGGCCAGGGCCGACTCGGCGCGGAAGTCGCCGGTGATGGCCAGCTCATAGTCCATCGTGTTGCGCTGTATCACCAGCCGGGTGCTGATGCCTTCGCTCAGCAGCCGGGTGTGCAGCAGCGACCAGGCGGCCAGAATGGCCACCGCAGAAGCGCTGCCGCCGAACACCGTCTCGCGGTGATTGATATTGGGCGCCAGTGGCGCACCAAGCAGCACATGGTCGGGCCCGACCTGCAGCACCTCCACTTCCATCGCCTTGGACAGCGGGATGTGGGCGCTCAGATAATGCTCTAGCTCGTATGGGGACACGTTTGGATCTGCCTTGTCGTGAATCAGTCAGGAGCCCTGCCGCTTCCAGGCCATGCCTATGGACAGCGGCGCGGTGGGCACAAAGCCGAATTGCGCGTAGAGGTCCTTGGCCGGGCCGTCGGCGATCAGGCTGACGTAGGCACTTTCCGGCGCCTCGGCCTCGAGATAGCGCATGATCTCGCCCATGATGCGCTTGCCCAGCCCCCGGCCCTGGTGTGCGGGCAGCACGGCAATGTCAACCACTTGATAGACTCAGCCGCCGTCGCCGATGACACGGCCCATGCCCACGGCACGGCCCTCGTGCAGCACCTGCACCGCGAACAGGCTGTTGGGCAGGCCGCGCAGGGCGGCCGCCTCCGTCTTGGGGCTGAGGCCGGATTCGGCGCGCAGGCGGCGGTAGTCGTCAACGGATGGCGTGGCCGGAAGGACGGTGTAGCTCTCGGTCATTGCTGTGGGGTCAGGTCGGTTGCGGGCCGTCGTAGCCCTCGATGATGATCAGGTCAATGGTCGAGACCGGCAGGCGCAGCTGAATCGCGGCCTGGTAGCCGGGCGAATGCCAGCAGTCGAGCGCCGCCTGGTAGGACGGGAACTCGATCACGACATTGCGGCTGCGGCTGCCGCCCTCGGGATTCTCCATGCGCCCGCTGCGCACCAGAAAGTGCGCGCCGAACTGCCTGAACGGCTCGGCATTGGCGGCGATATAGGCCTTGTAGGCCTCGAAGTCGGCGACGTCGACGCGCGCGATCCAGTATCCCTTGCTCATGTGTTTCTCCTTCGGCCAAGACCATGATTCAGCGCTGTAGCCCGGATGGAATCCGGGGGGAGCGACAAGAACCGCGGCCCACATCTTTACAGATTCTTGATGTGGCGCAATCCAGCTTCTATGCAACGTTGATACCCCTCTCTATAAGCTTTATGCATCACCACTCGATCACGAGCTGAGCATGGATGCTTTCTTTTTGCTGCTGAGCCTGGGCCTGTTCGGCCTGGCCATCGGGCTGGCCGTGGCCAGCCAAAAACTGGAGCCGCGCAAATGAATGCCCTCTACTGGCTGAGCGGCTTCACCGCCGCGGCCCTCTTCATCTACCTGCTGTATGCGCTGCTGCGCGCCGAGGAGTTCTGAATGGGCGCCTCTGCCTGGCTCAATCTTGCCCTCTTCATGGGCATTCTGCTGCTGCTGGCCTGGCCGCTGTCGAAGTGGCTCTCGCGGGTGGCCGAGGGCACCCTGCCGCGCTGGATGGGGGCCGTCGAAGGCGGCTTCTATCGCCTGGCCGGCGTCAGGCCCGATGAAGGCATGCACTGGAAGCAGTACGCCTTCGCGCTGCTGCTGTTCAGCTTTCTGGGCGTGCTGGCGGCCTATGCGCTGCAACGCCTGCAGGGCCTGCTGCCGCTGAACCCGCAAGGTATGGCGTCGATCACGCCCGACTCGGCCTTCAACACCGCCATCAGCTTTGTCACCAACACCAACTGGCAGGGCTATGGCGGCGAGTCCACCATGAGTTATCTGACGCAGATGCTGGCGCTGACGGTGCAGAACTTCGTCTCTGCCGCCACCGGCATTGCCGTGGTGTTCGCGCTGATACGCGGCTTCGCCTCCAAGCTCTCGGGCACCATAGGCAACTTCTGGGTTGACCTGACCCGTGTCACGCTGTGGGTGCTGCTGCCGCTGTCCTTCGTGTTCGCGTTGTTCCTGGTGGGGCAGGGCGTGATCCAGAACTTCAGCGCCTATGTTGATTTGCCCGGGCTCGAGCAGAGGCAGCAGATTGCCATGGGCCCGGTGGCCTCGCAGGAGGCGATCAAGATGCTGGGCACCAATGGTGGCGGCTACTTCAATGCCAACTCGGCCCACCCCTACGAGAATCCGACGCCGCTGAGCAACTTCGCGCAGATGCTGTCCATCTTCCTGATCCCGGCCGCGCTGTGCTTCGCCTTTGGTCAGCTGGTCGGCGACAAGCGTCAGGGCGTGGCCATTCTGGCGGCGATGAGCGTGCTGTTCATCGCCGGCGTGGTCACGGCCACGGCGGCCGAGCAGGCGGGCAATCCTGCGCTTGCCACGCTCGGTGTCGACCAGAGCCTGAGCGCCACCCAGGCCGGCGGCAATATGGAGGGCAAGGAAACCCGCTTCGGCATCACCGCCAGCAGCCTGTTTGCCGTCATCACCACGTCCGCCTCCTGCGGTGCGGTGAACAGCATGCACGACTCCATGACGCCGCTGGGCGGCATGGTGCCCCTGGTGATGATGCAGCTGGGCGAGGTGGTGTTCGGCGGCGTCGGCACGGGCCTGTACGGCATGCTGGTCTTTGCCGTCACGGCGGTCTTCATCGCCGGTCTGATGATTGGCCGCACGCCCGAGTACCTGGGCAAGAAGATCGAGGCCCACGATATGAAGATGGTATCCATCGCCATCCTCGTTACGCCCATCGTCGTGCTGGTTGGCACGGCCATCGCTGTGCTGGCGGCGGGCGGCAAGGCGGGCATTGCGAACCCGGGCGCGCACGGCTTCTCGGAGATCCTCTACGCCTTGACATCGGCCGGCAACAACAACGGCAGCGCCTTCGCCGGCCTGTCGGCCAACACACCGTTCTACAACACGCTGCTGGGCGTCGTGATGTGGCTGGGCCGCTTTGGCGTGATCGTGCCGGTGCTGGCCCTGGCCGGCAGCATGGCGGCGAAGAAGCGCGTCCCCGTCGGCGCCGGCACGCTGGGCACCCATGGACCGCTGTTTGTCGCACTGCTGGTCGGCACCGTGCTGCTGGTCGGCCTGCTCAACTTCGTGCCTGCGCTGGCCCTGGGGCCTGTCGTCGAGCACCTGCTTCTGATGAAGGTCTGAATCATGACCACCATGAATACGCAAACCGCTTTCTCGCTTTTCGATCCCAAGCTGGTGGGCCCCGCCCTGCGCGAGTCCTTCGTCAAGCTGGACCCGCGCTTGCAGTGGCGCAACCCGGTGATGTTCGTCGTCTATATCGGCTCGCTGCTGACCAGCCTGCTGTGGCTTCTCAGCCTGCGCGTGCCGGCCGTGGCCGGCACCGAGGGCTCGATGTTCATGCTGGCGATCGCGCTGTGGCTGTGGTTTACCGTGCTGTTCGCCAACTTCGCCGAGGCCATGGCCGAGGGGCGCAGCAAGGCCCAGGCGGCCTCGCTGCGCGGCCTCAAGACCCGCACCTGGGCCAAGAAGCTGCACGAGCCCAAGCATGGCTCGCAATGGCATCCGGCCCAGTCGGACGAGCTGCGCAAGGGCCATGTCGTGCTGGTCGAGGCCGGCGACATGATTCCGCTGGACGGCGAGGTCATCGAAGGCGTGGCCTCCGTCGATGAGAGCGCCATCACCGGCGAGTCAGCCCCCGTGATACGCGAATCGGGCGGCGATTTCGGCTCGGTCACCGGCGGCACCCGCGTGCTGTCCGACTGGCTGGTGGTACGCATCACCGTCAATCCGGGTGAATCGTTCCTCGATCGCATGATTGCCATGGTCGAAGGCGCCAAGCGCCAGAAGACCCCCAACGAGGTGGCGTTGACGATTCTGCTGGTGGCCCTGACCCTGGTGTTCCTGGTCGTCACCGTGACCCTGCTGCCGTTCTCGATGTTCAGTGTCGAGGCGGCCGGGGCAGGCACCGTGGTGTCCATCACCGCGCTGATTGCCCTGCTGGTCTGCCTGATCCCGACCACCATCGGCGGCCTGCTGTCGGCCATCGGCGTTGCCGGCATGAG
The DNA here is from genome assembly GCA_018780645.1 of Burkholderiaceae bacterium. Lineage (GTDB taxonomy): Bacteria > Pseudomonadota > Gammaproteobacteria > Burkholderiales > Burkholderiaceae_C > Paucibacter. Next base: position 77,711 of record JADMJJ010000047.1, on the reverse strand, counting down.
CCGCATGATGCAGGCCAATGTGATCGCCACCTCGGGCCGCGCGGTCGAGGCCGCCGGTGATGTGGACGTGCTGATGCTGGACAAGACCGGCACGATCACGCTGGGCAATCGCCAGGCCAGCGCCTTCATGCCGGTGCCCGGCGTGACCGAGCAGCAACTGGCCGATGCGGCCCAGCTGTCGTCGCTGGCCGATGAGACGCCGGAGGGCCGCAGCATCGTCGTGCTGGCCAAGACCCGATTCAACCTGCGCGAGCGCGACATGACATCGCTGCAGGCCCAGTTTGTGCCCTTCACCGCACAGACGCGGATGAGCGGCGTCGATCTGGCCGGCGGACGCGTCATTCGCAAGGGCGCAGGCGATGCCGTGCGCCAGCATGTGCAGGCGCTGGGCGGCAGCTTCCCAGTCGAGCTGAGCCATCTGATCGACGACGTGGCACGCCGCGGCAGCACGCCGCTGGTCGTGTCGGACGGCGCCCGCGCGCTGGGCGTGGTCGAGCTCAAGGACATCGTCAAGGGCGGCATCAAGGAGCGCTTTGCCGAGCTGCGCCGCATGGGCATCAAGACGGTGATGATCACCGGCGACAACCGGCTGACGGCTGCCGCCATCGCCGCCGAAGCCGGCGTCGATGACTTCCTGGCCGAGGCCACGCCCGAGGCCAAGCTGAAGCTGATACGCGAGTACCAGGGCGAGGGCCGGCTGGTGGCGATGACCGGCGACGGCACCAACGACGCCCCGGCGCTGGCCCAGGCCGACGTGGCCGTGGCCATGAATACCGGCACCCAGGCGGCCAAGGAGGCCGGCAATATGGTGGACCTGGACTCCAACCCGACCAAGCTGCTGGAGATCGTCGAGACCGGCAAGCAGTTGCTGATGACGCGCGGGTCCCTCACGACCTTCTCGATCGCCAATGACGTGGCCAAGTACTTCGCCATCATCCCGGCGATGTTCGTCGGCGTCTATCCGCAGCTGTCGGCGCTGAACGTGATGGCCCTGCACAGCCCCAGCTCGGCGATTCTGTCGGCGGTGATCTTCAATGCGCTGATCATCGTTGCGCTGATTCCGCTGGCGCTGAAGGGCGTGCAATACCGCGCCATCGGTGCGGCTGCGCTGCTGCGCCGGAATCTGCTGATCTACGGCCTGGGTGGCCTGATCGTGCCCTTCATCGGCATCAAGGCCATCGACCTGATTCTGGTCGCCGGCCACCTCGTTTAAGGAGTAACCCCCATGTCCAAAATCCTGCGTCCGGCCCTGGTCTCGCTGGTACTGCTCAGTGCCATCACCGGGCTGCTCTACCCCGTGGCCGTCACCGGTGTCGGCAAGCTGCTGTTCCCGCAGCAGGCGGCGGGCAGCCTGATCACCGAAGGCGGCAAGTCCGTCGGCTCCGAGTTGATAGGCCAGAGCTTCACCTCCCCCAAATACTTCTGGGGCCGCCCCTCGGCCACCGGGCCCATGGCCAATAACGCGGCCGGCTCTGGCGGCTCGAACCAGGGCCCGCTGAATCCGGCCCTGGTCGATGCCGTCAAGGGGCGGGTCGAGGCGCTGCGTGCGGCCGATCCGGACAACACGCTGCCGGTGCCCGCCGATCTGGTGACGGCCTCGGCCAGCGGCCTGGATCCGCATATCACAGTAGCTGCCGCCCGCTATCAGGCCGGCCGGGTGGCGCGCGAGCGCCAGCTGCCGGTGTCTGAAGTGCTGCGCCTGATCGACGAGCACACCGAGGGCCGCGACCTGGGCCTGCTGGGCGAGCCGCGCGTCCATGTGCTGAAGCTGAATCTGGCGTTGGATAAGACCCGGCCCTAGCGAGACAATGCTCCCATGCTGATCAACTGCGCGGTCTATCAACACGGTGAGAAGCTGGCCGATGTGGCGCCCGAGGACTTGGGTGCCCATCTCGATCAGCCCGACACCTTTGTCTGGGTCGCGCTGCGTGATGCCGGCGCCACGGAGCTGGAGCCGTACCGGCGCCTGTTCAATCTGCACTCGCTGGCGGTGGAAGATGCCAGCCACGGCCACCAGCGCCCCAAGGTTGACGAGTACGGCGAGGAGCTGTTCGTCGTCATGCACCTGATCGACTGGGTGAATGGCGAACTGAGCCTGGGCGAGGTGGCGGTGTTCGTCGGGCCGCACTATGTGCTGTCGGTGCGCAATGGCAGCAAGCTGCACTTCCTCGGTGTGCGCGAGCGCTGCGAGCGCGAGCCCGAGCTGCTGCGCCATGGCCCCAGCTTCGTGCTGTATGCGCTGATGGACGCGGTGGTGGACCGCTACTTTCCGATACTCGACATCCTGGAATCGGAGCTGGAGGAGGTCGAGCAAAGCATCTTCACCCCCGGCGCGGCCAGCGACAATATCCAACGCCTGTACGGCCTGAAGCGCCGGCTGATGCTGCTGCGCCGCGCGGTGGCGCCGATGCTGGAGATGCTGTCCAAGCTGCATGGTGGGCGCACGCCGCCGATCTGCGCCCGCTCGGAAGACTATTTCCGTGACGTGGCAGACCATCTGGCGCGCATCCATGGCGCGATCGAGTCGGTGCGTGAAACCATAGGCACGGCGATACAGGCCAATCTGTCGATGGTTGCGATCGAGGACAGCAATGTCACCAAACGGCTGGCGGCCTGGGCCGGCATCTTTGCCGCCGCCACCGCCTTTGCCGGCATCTGGGGCATGAACTTCGAGGGCATGCCCGAGCTGAAATGGCAGTGGGGCTACCCGGCGGCGCTGGGCCTGATCACCACCGTCTGCCTCGGCCTGTGGTGGCGCTTCAAGCGGGCGGGTTGGCTCTGAGATGACGATGACAAGTGACGACCAACGCCCCGACCCCGACGCGCTGCTGGAGCAGCTGCGTCAGGAGGAAGAGCAGGCCACGCGCGGCAAGCTGCGCATCTACTTCGGCTCCTCTGCAGGCGTGGGCAAGACCTATGCGATGTTGCAGGCCGCGCGCAAGCTCTTGAGCGAGGGCCGCGAGGTGCTGGTGGGTGTGGTCGAGACCCATGGCCGCAGCGAGACGCTGGCACTGACCGAGGGCTTGGAGGTCTTGCCGGCACGGCAGATCGACTATCGCGGCCGCAGCCTGCCGGAGTTCGATCTGGATGCGGCCCTGCTGCGCCATCCCGCGTTGATACTCGTCGATGAGCTGGCCCACTCCAATGTCGCAGGCTCGCGCCACCCCAAGCGTTGGCAGGATGTGGAAGAGCTGCTGGCCAACGGCATCGACGTCTATACCACCTTGAACGTCCAGCATCTGGAAAGCCTCAACGACGTAGTTGGCGGCATCACCGGCATACGCGTGCACGAGACCCTGCCCGACACCTTCTTCGACCGCGCCGATGAAGTCGTGATGGTGGACACACCTGCCGACGAGCTGCTGGCGCGGCTGAAGGCCGGCAAGGTCTACATGCCCGGCCAGGCCGAGCGCGCCGCGCGCAACTTCTTCCGCAAGGGCAATCTGATGGCCCTGCGCGAGCTGGCGCTGCGCCGCACCGCCGACCGGGTGGAAGACGATGTGCAGGCCTGGCGCAGCAACAAGGCCATCAGCCAGGTCTGGAAGACCGAGGCCGCGATTCTCTGCGCGATCGGCCCGACGCCGGGGGCCGAGCATGTGGTGCGCAGCGCCGCGCGGCTGGCCCAGCAGCTCAATGTCAGCTGGCATGCGGTCTATGTGGAAACACCGCAGCTGCAGCGCCTGCCGGACGCGCAGCGCGAGCGCATCCTGCGCGTCGTGCGCCTGGCCCATGACCTCGGTGCGGCCACCGCCGTGCTGCAGGCGCAAGACATGGCCCCGGCCTTGATTGCCCATGCGCGTGAGCACAATCTGTCGCAGCTGATGCTGGGGCGCGCGCCGGCGCAGTCGGCCTGGCGAAAATGGTTCTCGGGCCCGAGCCTGCACCAGCGCCTGGCCGAGAGTGCACCCGATGTGGACTTGATCGAGGTCGGTCGCCCGATGGCCACACCGGTTGTCAAGGCGCCCGCCGATGCTGCGGCCGTCGGCTGGTCGCGCTGGGTCGGCCAGTGGCAACGCTACGGTCTGGCCCTGCTGGCCTGCGTGGCCACCACGGCGCTGGCCCGGCCGCTGCAGGCCTGGTTCGACGAGGCCAATATCGTCATGCTGTTCCTGCTCACGGTGGTCGGCGTCTCGCTGCGCTGGGGGCGCGGGCCCTCGGTGCTGGCCAGCTTCGTCAGCGTCGGCCTGTTCGACTTCTTCTTCGTTGCGCCGCACCTGAGTTTTGCGGTCTCCGACGTGCAGTACCTCTTGACCTTCATCGTCATGCTGGCAGTGGGCCTGGTCACAGGCCAGCTGACCGCCGGCCTGCGCTACCAGGCCCAGGTGGCGGCCGAGCGCGAGGCCCGCTCGCGCGCGCTGTTCGAGTTGACCCGCGAACTGTCGGGGGCGCTGCAGACCGAGCAGGTGGTGCTGAGTGCCCAAGACAGCCTGTCGCGCGAACTGCACGGCCGTGCCTTGGTGCTGGTGCTCGATTTGCAGGACCGTCTGCAGCTGCCGCCGGGCGTTGATGAACAGCCGGACCCGCCCGATCTGGGCACCGCCCGCTGGGCGCTGGATCATGGCCAGGCCGCCGGCCTGGCCACCGATACCCTGCCTGGCAGCCCCTGGTTCTACTTGCCTCTGCAGGCGCCGATGCGGGCGCGGGGCGTGCTGGCCGTGCGTCCGCGCGACCTGGCCAGCGTGATGCAGCCCGAGCGCCGTGCCCAGCTCGACACCTATGCCAGCATCATCGGCCAGGCACTGGAGCGGGTGCACTACGTCGAGGTGGCCCAGGACGCCCTGGTACATATCGAGTCCGAGCGGCTGCGCAACTCGCTGCTGTCGGCGCTGTCACACGATCTGCGCACTCCGTTGGCTGTGGTCTATGGCCTGGCCGACACCTTGGCGGCCCTGCCCGAGCTGCCGGCCGCCGGGCAGGACATGGCCCAGGCCCTGAGGCAGGAGGCGCAACGCATCAACGCGATGGTCAACAAGCTGCTGGACATGGCGCGCCTGCAGAGCGGCGCCGTGCAGCTGCGCCTGGAATGGCAGCCGATCGAGGAGGTCGTGGGCAGCGCCCTGCAGGCGATGCAGCCGGTACTGGCCGGGCGCAAGATCGCCATCGCGCTGGCGCCCGAGCTGCCGCTGGTGCAGCTCGATGCGGTGCTGATCGAGCGCGTGCTGTGCAATCTGCTCGAGAACGCGGCCAAGTACACGCCGGCCGGCACCGCGATCGACATCGCCGCCGAGGCTCGCAATAGCGAACTGCTGCTCAGCGTGGCCGACCACGGCCCCGGCCTGCCGGCCGGCCGCGAGGAGCAGCTGTTCGACAAATTCACCCGCGGCGAGAAGGAGAGCTCCACGCCCGGCGTCGGCCTGGGCCTGGCGATCTGCCGTGCCATCATGCAGGCCCACCAGGGGCGCATCTGGGCCGAGACTGCGGTCGGCGGCGGTGCCCGGTTCGTGCTGAGCCTGCCCTTGGGTACGCCGCCCTTGCTGCCCGATCTGGAGGAGAAGAGTGCTTGAGTATTGTGGTCTGCTGACCCCGGATTGCATCCGGGCTACCCGGCCCCGTGGCCCGGATGGCACGCGGAGAGCGACCTCGTCCCGTAGCCCGGATGCAATCCGGGAAGCGATGGCCCCGACATGAGTGACCCCCGTCCCACCGCCCTGATCGTCGAAGACGAACCCAGCATCCGCCGCTTCGTGCGGCTGGCCCTGGAAGCCGAGGGCTGGCAGGTGTTCGAGGCCGGCACGGTGCGCCAGGGCCTGGTCGATGCCGGCACGCGCCGCCCCGAGCTGGTGATACTGGACCTGGGCCTGCCCGACGACGACGGCCTGAACTATCTGCGCGACCTGCGCAGCTGGTCGGGGGTCACGGTGATCGTGCTGTCGGCCCGGACCGACGAGGCCGACAAGATTGCCGCGCTCGATGCCGGCGCAGACGACTACCTGACCAAGCCCTTTGGCGTGGGCGAACTGATGGCGCGGGTGCGCGCGGCGCAGCGCCGCAGCCAGTCGCAGAGTGCCCCGGGTGAGGCCGCCTCCAGCCTGTTCCGCTTCGGCGAGGTGGAGCTCGACCTTGCCGCGCGCCTGGTCAGGCGCGCCGGCGCAGAGGTGCACCTGACCCCGATCGAGTACCGGCTCCTGACCCATCTGGTCGCCAACGCCGGCAAGGTGCTGACGCACCGGCAGCTGCTGAAGGCCGTCTGGGGTCCGAGCCATGGCGACGACAACCACTATCTGCGCGTCTATATGGGCAATCTGCGCCAGAAGCTGGAGGCTCAGCCGGCCCAGCCTCGGCATCTGCTGACCGAAACCGGGGTGGGCTACAGGCTGGTGATCTAGTCACCAGCCGCCATGCACATGCGCGATCTTCGGCCAGGGCAGGCCGGAGATCCACATCACGTAAACGGTGTGGGCCGTCTTGTGCAGCCGGGCCAGCTTCTCGGGCAGATTGGCCAGGATCTGGTCCTGCGTCTGGATGCCGCCGCCGGCAGCCTCCAGCTCGGCCTGGCCGCTGGCGCACCATTCGCGCACGATCTCCTCGGTCACTTCGAGGTGGCATTGAAAGCCCAGGTGCTTGCCGAACGCGAAGCCCTTGTTCAGGCAGCGGGTGCCGAACAGCGTGCGCTGCGCGCCGCGCGGAATGCCGAAGGTCTCGTAATGCCAGTTGAAGGCCGGCACCTCGCAGGCGCCACCGAACCAGTGCCTGGCGCCGGGCGTCACGCGCAGCGTCTCCCAGCCAATGCAGGGCGTGGCGTTGCGCGTCACCTCGGCGCCCAGTGTTCGAGCCAGCAACTGGCCACCGAAGCAGTGGCCGAGGATGGGGCGGTCGAGGGCGATCGCGTCATGCATCAGACCGATTTCGCGCTCCACCCAGGGCAGCGGGTCATTGACGCTGGCATTGCTGCCCAGGAAGACCAGGCCGCTGAAGTCAGCGGCGCCCGGGGGCAGGCGGTCGCCCTCTGCGGGGAAGAACAGCTGCGACGGGATGCCGCGCTGTTCGAGAAATCTCAGAAGATACCCAGGGCGCTGGGTGCGGTCATGCTGGAAGATGGCCACCGGTTTCATACAAGGGGCAGGTGTTGCGTCTGCCGGCTGTTGCGATGCGATCCAGTCTAGGCAGTGGTGGATCAAGGGTGTGTAGAACTGCGGCCGTCAGGCATCAAGACGTCGCAAAGACCGGGCCGGGGCGGCATGCCACCGGCTTGAAGTAAGCTGTCGCCGCCCTCAGGAACCAGGAGCCCGGACGTCCATCCCCCGCCAAGCATGCAAAGTCAACTGGAAGCAGAGAACCTGCAACTGCGCACGCAGCTCGAAGCGCTGCTGCGCGAGGCGCGGGCCAATGAGGAGAAGATGCGCCGCTTCGATGAGCTGGAGCACCGGCTGATCGGTGCCCGCTCGGTGCTGGATCTGCTGCGTCTGCTGCTCCGCGACTATGGCCAGGCCTTCGGCATCGAGAGTGTGACCCTGGCCCTGGTGGACGCCGATGGCGAGACCGGCCGCATCCTGGACAGCGAGCTGCGCGATGGTGCGGTGCTGAACGACCTGGTGCTCCTGCCCTCGGCCGCGCCGCTGGAAGCCCTCTATGGCACAGCGCGCAAACCCTGGCTGGGCCGGTTCGAGGCGCCCTCCCATGCCCGCTTTTTCAACGCCCCGCCGCGGCCGCCCCGCTCGGTGGCGCTGCTGCCGCTGAGCCGCCACGGCGAGCTGATCGGCAGCCTGCATTTCGGCAGCTGCGACGCCGAGCGCTATGACCCGGCGGCCGGCACGAATCTGCTGGAGCGCCTGGCCAGCATCGTCGCCGTCTGCCTGGAGAGCGTGCTGAACCAGGAGCGCGTCAAGCTCGCCGGCCTGACCGATCTGCTTACCGGCGTGCACAACCGCCGCTATCTGGAGCACCGCTGCGGCGTCGAGATCGCCCAGGCGCGGCGCTACAAGCATGCGCTGGCCTGCCTGTTCCTGGACATCGACAAGTTCAAGCAGATCAATGATGCCCACGGCCACCCGGCCGGCGATGCCGTGCTGCGCGCGGTGGGCCACAGCATCCAGTCGCAGCTTCGCGCCGGTGACACGATTGCCCGCTATGGCGGCGAAGAGTTCGTCGTGCTGCTGCCGCAGACTGCCGCCCAGCATGCCCGCGAGATTGCCGAGCGCATCCGCGCCCGCATTGCCGCCATGCCCTGCGCCGCCGACAGCGGCCAGCCGCTGGAGGTGACGATCTCGATCGGCCTGGCGATGCTGGGCGCCGTGCCGGCCGGCCAGGAGCCGGCCGTGGTGGCGGCCGAGCTGATGGCGGCCGCTGACCGCGCGCTGTACCGGGCGAAGGCCGGCGGGCGCAATCGGGTGGAGTTTGATGCCGCCTAGCGAATTGCTTCGACGGTTCGCTCAAACCGCGGCACCCAGCTTCCGAGGATGTCGGCCGACACCAGCACCCGGTGCGCGCGGCCGATCAACAGGTGCCTGGGCACGGCGCCGATGAAGCGGGAGTCTTCGCTGTTGTCGCGGCTGTCGCCGAGCATGAAGTAGTGGCCGGCGGGCACGGTGAGCGGGGCGAAGCTGCGCAGAGCCGGTTTGTCGGGGATGAACTGGACGCGGCGGTCGGCGCCGGCCAGGCGTTCGGTGGCGCGGACGGCGCCCAGCTCGATGCCGGGGGCCAGGGGCTCGGTGTGCAGCGACTGTTCGGCGTATTCGGCCGCCTGGCCGTTGAGGTAGAGCACCTCGTTGCGCATCTCGACCACATCGCCCGGCAGGCCGACGATGCGCTTGATCAGCCTTGTGCCGGTGGTCGGCGAGCTGAAGGTGACGACGTCGCCGCGCTGCGGGTTGCCCAGGGTGCGCAGCGAGATGTCGGTCAGCGGCAGCTTGAAGTCATAGGCCAGGCGGTTGACCAACACCACATCGCCTTCCAGCAGCGTGGGGCGCATCGAGCCGGAGGGTATGGGGTTCCAGTCGGCGATGGCGGTTCGGAAGAAGCCGAAGCAGATCAGGAACACGATGAATCCGCGATTCTCTTTGAGCCAAAGCTTCATGAACGCCTCTTGAATGTGGAGATAGGCGGCGCGTTGGAGCGCGGCGGCCGGTTTCGGTTCCCGCCTCAGGATGAGATTTGACGCAGCTCAAGCGCCGGTGACACTCCGCCTTGTCGGCCCCGGGCATTGATGCCAGCATGCAGCCACCCTGCCGATAGCAGATAGGAGTTCCTACCATGGCCGACTACAAGCACATCCTGCTGCCCACCGATGGCTCGACCAGCGCCGATAAGGCCGCCGAAACGGCGGTCGATCTGGCCAAGCGCTACGGCGCGCGGCTGAGCATCGTCAGCGTGATCGATCCGGTGCCCTTCATCAGCTTCCCCGAGGGCGGGGGCGAGGCGCTGGCCTATTACCTGGACGCCGCCGAGGAAGCGGCCGCCCAGGGCATTGCCCAGGCCGGCGCGCGCGCGACGGCTGCCGGCGTCAGCTTCGAAAGCCAGGTCTTGCGCGAGCATGGCCCGGCCCAGTCGGTGGTGGACTTTGCGGCCAAGGACGGCGTGGACCTGATCGTGATGGGTTCACACGGCCGGCGTGGCCTGGACTCCTTGCTGCTGGGCAGCGTGGCGCACAAGGTGCTGACCTTGGCCAAGGTGCCGGTGCTGGTCGTCAAATAGCTCAGGCCGAGGCCGGCAGCACCGGCCAGCGGGCGCTGATGCGCTGCCCGTCGAACACCAGCAGATCACCAAACTGCAGCAGCACCGCCTCGCTCTGGCGCGGGCGCAGGAAGACATGGTCGTCGGGCTGCAGATCGACCCGACTGGAAGCCACCATGACCTGCTGGTTTGACGAAGGGCCGTAGAGGCCGCTCGCCGCCACCCCCTCGGGCGAGGCCACCTCGGCCAGCCAGTGGCCGCCGTGAATGGCCAGGCCGCGGGTCTGGTTGCGGTCCCAGGTCTGGGCCAGGCGGCTCAACCACGTGGCCCCCTCGGGCAGGCGGAACCGGGGCCATGTCTTGAGCACCGGTGTGGCGATGAAGGCGGCCGGCTGCAGATCGGCCAAGAGCGGCTTCTCGAAGTCCAGCGGCAGGAGAGCTGCCGAGCCGACCGAGACCTCATTGGCCACGCCCTTGCCGTCGTGAAGACGGAAGGTCGGCGAACCGGCGGTGTTCAAGGTCAGGCCCTCGCGGCGCTGCGGGCCCAGCAGTTCGTTGGCCAGGCGCCAGGCGGTCTGGTAACGCTTTTGCGACTCGTCCCAGGCCTGGGTGCGCATGCCCAGAGCGTCGGGCAGGGCGGCCACATGGGCGTCGTAGCCCATGAAGCCCTGCCATTTGAGGCTGCCGGTCCTCAGGCTTTGCAGCGCCGTCCCCAGCTCGGCCGGATCTTCGAAACCGCCGCGGTGCAGGCCGACGTCAATCTCCAGATTGACGCGCAGGGGCTGGCTGCGCTGCTCGGCCAGCTGGCGGTACTGGGCCAGGCGCTGGGGTGTGTCGATCAGCCACTCGATGCCGCTGCCGATCTCGGGCGGGAGGGCCTGCAGCAAGGCCGCGGCGGCGGCCACAGGGAAGGGCTTGCCCAGCAGCACCTGGCGATCGGGCCGGGCGCTCAGCAGCTGCCCGGTCTGCGCCGCATTGAAGGCCATCACCCGCGGGCTGGCCCAGGCCTTGGCCACCTCGTCCATCAGTTCCAGGCAGGGCAGGGACTTGAGCACCGCGCGCAGGTTCATGCCGGTCTTGGCATGGGCTCCGATGGCGGCGAGATTGGCACGCAGCCGCGGCAGATCGATGACCATGCTGGCCTGGGCCACGCCGGCGGCCTTCAGCGCCTGGCTCAGGGTGGAAAAGTACGGCGCATGCGGCCCGCCGATCTCGGCCGGGCGGGCCAGCCAGGCGACCACCGGCATCGCAAGGGCGGCGCCCAGCAATACACGACGCTTATGCATTGGCGGCTCCTACGAACAGTTGGCGCAGATGCGCATTGAGCATGCGGCCCTGCGGATCGACGCCCTCGCGCACCCGCTGGAAGTCGGCAAAGCGCGGGTACATGGCCCGCAGGTCTTTCAGTTGAAGGTCATGCAGCTTGCCCCAATGCGGACGGCCGCCGTGCTTCTTGAACACCGGGCCTAGCTCGGCGATCAGGTACTGGTAGGCCTCGCCCTGCAGTGCATGGGTGGCAATCGAGCAGCTGTCTCGGCCATGGAAGGGGCTCAGCCAGGCCGAGTCGCCGCGGATGAAGCGGAACTCAATGGGGAAGAAGATGTCGTTGCGCTTTTCCAGCGTGGCCAGTATGTCCTTCAGGCAGGCGATGCCGGCCTCGCGCGGCAGGTGGTACTCGCTCTCGTTGAAGCGGGTCGGCCGCACGGTGCTGAGCAGGCGCCAGGACCAGTCCTGCGCGAACTCGGTCTGGGCCGGGTCTATCAGCTTGGCGGCGGTCCAGCGCCGCAGATCGGGCCAGCGGCCCAGCCAATCGCGCAGGCGCTGCAGGTCGCGCAGCACGTTCTCGTCGGCCGAGGCGGGGTGCTGGGCCGGGCCCTCGGCCACCTCGCTGTGGGTGATGCCGGCGCTGTAACCTGTGAAGGGCAGCACATACATCTCGAAGTGGAGGTGCTGGCGGGCCAGCTCGGGGGCCTTCTCCAGCAGGCCCTCGGTGCGCTCCAACCAGACGCGGCGGGCCAGCATATAGCGGGGCCGCACGCGCAGCGTGTACTCGGTGATCACACCCAGCGCGCCCAGCGACACCCGCGCGGCGTCGAACAGCTCGGGGTTGAGCAGCCGCGAGCAGTCCTTGATCTCGCCGGCCGGGGTGACCAGGCGCAGTGCCTGCACCTCGTCGTGCAGGGCCGGCAGGGTCAGACCCGTGCCATGGGTGCCGGTGGCCAGCGCGCCGGCCAGGGTCTGCACATCGATATCGGGCTGGTTGTGCAGGGCCAGGCCTTGACTGTGCAGCTCGCGGGCCAGCTGGGCCAGGCGGGTGCCGGCGCGCACGCGCACGGTGCTGGTGGCCTTGTCGATGGCGATGATGCCGCTGAGCCGGTCCAGCGAGATCAGGGTGCCGTCGGTGGGCACCAGGGCGCTGAACGAGTGGCCGGCGCCGACGCAGCGCAGCGGGCCCGGCGCGCTGCCAATGGCCGCGGCCAGCTGTGCTTCATCCTTAGGCATCAGCCATTGCCTGGCCTGGCATTGCTGAATGCCGGACCAGTTCTGCCAGGGCTTGGGGCCGGCAGGTTTGGGCGCGGCCGCCTGGGCGAGTGCCTCGCCGCCCAGGGCCAGACCGGACCCTAAGCCCACGCTCAATGCTGCCGTCTGTTTCAGCCAGTCTCTGCGTTCGCTCATGGTGTGGGGGCTCGGCTCATGAAGTTGATCAAATGTTCGAGGTCGCCGTCGCTGCAGTCCGGGCACAGACCCATGGGCGGCATGCTGTTCCGGCCCTGGCGCACGCTGTGCAGCAGCGCCGGCATGCCCTTGGCCAGCCGTTGCGCCCAGGCGCTGGCATGGCCGGTCAACGGCGCAACTCCGTCGCTGCGGCCATGGCAGTTCAGGCAGGAGCGCTCATAGACGGCGGCCAGGCGGGCATCACCGGGACGCAAGCCTTCAGCCTCGGTTGGCGTGGGTTTGTCATCCCTGCTGCAGGCGGTCAGCAGCAGTAGGGCAATCAGCAGCGAGTGGCGCATCGCTCAGACACTCGCTCAAAAGCTCGCCCGCAACTCCACCGCGACGGTGCGCGGCTTGGCCAGCGTCGCGTAGGCCGAACCGAGCGGCGCCGACTCGTACCAGAGGCGGTTGATATAGCGCTTGTCGAGCAGGTTGTTGACCAGGAGCGAGGCGCCCCAGCGCTTGCTGTCGCTCTCCCAACCGATGCGGCCGTCGAGCTTTTGCCGCGCGCCGCCGACCTGGAAGGTGGGCGTGTTCAGGCACAGGCCCTGCACATAGGATTCTTCGTTGCAGCGCGTCGCGCCGCTGTAGCTGGCCTGCAGGCTGGCCTGGGCCTGGCCGCCCAGCGCCTGCCACAGCACCTCGAAGCCGACGCTGGCATGCAGGCGTGGTGCGCCCACCGGCTGGCCGGCCAAGTTGCTGCCCAGGCTGCTGGTGCCGCGTTTGTAGGTCTGGTCCAGAAGCTCCACGTTGCCGAACAGGTTCAGCTGGCGGCTGACGTGCCAGCGCGCATCGAGATCCACACCGGTGGCCTTCTGGTCGCTGATGCTGACCTGATACGCCGGTATGCCGCCGGCGCTGGACGGCACCAGCTGCAGGGTCTGCAGATTGTTGAAGGCGTAGTGGAACAGCGAGGCGCTGTAGCTCAGGCCCAGGCCGGCGAGCTGTCCCTTGGCGCCCACCTCCAGGCTGGTGACGCGCTCCGGCGCATAGGCCGAGTTGACCTGTAGCGTATTGAAGCCACCGGCCTGGTAGCCGCGGGTGATGGAGCCATAGACCATCAGTTCGCGATCGATGCGGTGGTCCAGCACCAGGCGCGGGCTGACATCGTTCCACGAGCGCGACAGCTGCAGCGGCGCGGTCGAGGCGCCGCTGCTGGCAATCAGCGCATTGCTGCGCAGCGCACCCTGGATCATCACCGCCTGCTCCTGCGTCAGCACGCCTGCCGCCACCATGCCGTTGAACAGGTCAACTGCGTCCAGCACCGCCAACTGCTCGTCAAGACCGGGCGCCGCACGGTTCGGATTGAACCAGCTGAAGCGCTTGCGGTCGCGGGTCAGGCGCAGGCCGGTGGTCAGATGGGTGCTGGGCTGCAGCTCCCAGATCACATCGCCATAGGCGGCCACGGCGCTGAAGCGGCCCTGGTTGGTCATTGCCTCGCCCCAGGTCTGGCCCAGCAGATTGATGCCGGGCACGCCGGCGGCCTCGGCCAGCACATTGACGGTCTGGAACAGCGGCAGGCCGGTCAGATTGCCGGCCATGGTGTCCAGCGCGGTGGTCGTGCTGTCCACAAAAGCCGTCTGCCTTGCGGTCTCGCGGTAGAAGCTCAGGCCGGCCAGCCAGTCGGTCGTGCCGCGCTTGCCGCTGAGGCGGAACTCCTGCTGCCAGCTGGTGTTGGCCTCGTCATTGGTGGTCGACAGATAGATCAGCGGGCTGTTGCTGCCGTCGTTGTCCTGCCGGTTCTTCGAGGTGAAATGGCGGTAGGCGGTGGTCGAGCTGAAGTCGGCCCAGGCCAGTGCGTGGGTCAGGCGCAGGGTCACACCGTTGAAGTCCCGCGCCTCGACATCGCCGGCCACATCGTTGCGCAGCGGCGCCTTGCGCGGATCGAGGTAGGTGGCCGGGTCCGACGGGAAGACCGGCGCCATGCCGGTGGCGATGGGCACCACGCCTATGGCCGGGCGGGCGCGCTGGTCCAGCTTCTCGTGCTCCAGGCTCAGGATGGCCTTGGTGTCCTCGCCGGCCCGCCACAGCAGCGCGGCGCGCAGGCCCCAGGCGTTCTCGCCGCCCGCCTTCTGGCCGGTCGTCGCGTCGGTCAGAAAGCCATCGCTGCGCTGCGCCACCAGGCTGGCGCGCAGCGCCAGGTTCTCACCCAGCGGCTGATTGGCCAGCAGCTCGACATGGCGCTGGCCACGGTTGCCCAGGCGCAGCAGGCCGATGGCACGGCTGGTGAACTCGGGATCGTTGGTCACCACCGAAATCGCGCCGCCGGCGCTGTTGCGGCCGAATAGCGTGCCCTGCGGGCCCTTCAGCACCTCGATGCGCTTGACGTCATTGAAATTCAGCAGCGCGCCGCCGGTCTTGCCGGTGTAGACACCATCGACATAGATGCCCACCGGCGAATCGGTGCCGATGCCGAAGTCGCTGGTGCCTATGCCGCGCAGCGAGATCGTCGGCTGTGTGGCCTGTGTCGCGTCTATCGTCAGGCCCGGCACATGGCTGGCCAGATCACCCATATTCGACGCACCCAGTTTGCGCACCTGGTCCGCCCCCATCACCTGGATGGCAATCGGCACCGACTGCAGCTGCTGCACCCGGCCCTGGCCGGTCACGACCACCGCCTCCAGCTGGCTGGGTTGGGCCAGCGCCGCGCTGGCGCCGATCAGGGCCAGCACCGCACAGCAACTCGCGCTGCGAACACCTGGGTATTGACGTGGGTCCATGCGGGTCTCCTATTGGCCTTGGAGGCCATTTGTGTAAATATAGCGATGACTATATTCATCTAGCCACAGGCCGCGACCCGGACAAACCCGCATCGGGCCTTGCCCTAGACTCGACCGTAATGACACGCGTGAAATCCATACCCGCAGCCGACAGCGGCGCGCTTCCACCCGACCTGGAGCTGAAGAAAGCGCCCACGCAGCCGCGGGCGGTCGAGACCTACGAGCGCATCCTCGGCGCTTGCGCCGAGTTGCTGGGCGAGGTGGGCATCGAGCGCCTGTCCACCAACCTGATCTGCCAGCGGGCGGGCATATCACCCCCGGCGCTGTACCAGTACTTTCCGAACAAGTACGCCATCCTTCATGAGCTGGGCACGCGGCTGATGCAGGTGCAGAACGAATTGCTGGCGCCCTGGGCCGTGCCCGCGACCATGCGCCTGCCGGAAGCCGAGTTTGCCCGCAGCGTGGCCGAGCTGTTTCTGGGCACGCTGGCGCTGACCGAGCAGATGCCCGCCGGTGTCTGGGTGACGCGGGCGCTGCGTGCCGTGCCCTCGCTGCAGCACGTGCGCAATGGCTCGCATGACTTCGTCACCGACATGCTGCTCGCGCCCTTCATGGAGGCGCATCCGCAGGCCGACCGGGCCCAGGCACGCCTGAGCTTTCGTCTGGCCATCGATGCGCTCTACGCCGCGCAGGAGCTGCTGTTCGACGATCCCAGCCTGGACCCGCAGGCGGTGGCCCGCACGATGGCCGAGATGGTCACGGCACAGCTGATGCGCTTGCGCGGCCCGGCGTGATCATGCTTGTGCGAGGGCTGGAAATTGCTGATCCGTCCGGCCCTGCGGCGGCTCAGAATAGCGGTTCAGCCCTGAAAGCAGATGCAGTGAACACGGCAGTGGACGGTAGCGACAAGGAAGCAAATCAGGCCCTGCTGGAGCAGGCCAATCAGCACGCCGACGCCGGCCATGCCCAGGCCGCAATGAGTTGCGCCCGTGAACTGCTGGCGCGTGCCGAGCAGGCGCAGGACCTGGCGATGTGTGCCGAGGCGATGCTGTGCCTGGCCTGCTGCGAGCTGCGCCTGCTGGGCAAGTTCGCCAAGGCGGTGGATCTGGCCCAGCGCGCGGCCCTGCTGTTCCAGCGTGCCCAGCATGTCAACGGCGAGGGCAGGGCCCTGGCCACGCAGGCGATCGCCGCCTCGCGCCTGGGCTATTACGAGGTGGCGGTGGACAGCGCGCTGCTGGCGGTCAAGGTATCGGCGGCCGAGCAGCCCAGCCGCGACCAGGTCATGGCCTATCACGCGCTGGGCATTGCGATGTACTCCGGCAAGTGCTTTGTCGAGGCCAGCAACGCCTACCAGCAGGCCATCTATCTGGCCGAGCGCTGCGAGCCGCCGCTGAACGCCTTCGAGTTGCACACCGACCTGGCCTCGACCGAATCGGTGCGCTATATGGTGGAGCGCAATGGCGGCGGGGCGCGGCTGTCGCTGGATATGCTGGAGGTGCAGATCAACCGCTGCCATCAACTGCTGGCCGCGGCCACCAGCGGCAACCCGATCGCCACCGCCAGCCACACCAACAATCTGCTGATCTTGGCCCTGGCCCATACCCATCTGCTGACTTGGCGCCTGCGTTTTCGCGAGGCGGCCGAGGCCATGCAGCACTTCAAGCAGATGCAGGAGAACCTGCAGCGCCCCTGGCTGAAGGCGGCCGTGCACTGGGCCCAGGCCGAGCTGGCCATGGTCAAGGGCCAGCTCGGCGAGGCCCAGCACTGGGCCCGGCAGACGGTGGCCGTGGCGGCCGAGCATGAGCATGAGGTGCTGCTGGCGGTGGGCTATCAGCTGCTCAGCTATGCCTGCGAGCTGGCCGGTGACACCCTGGGCGCCCTGTCGGCGCTGCGCCAGCTGGCCCTGCGCGAGCAGCTGGCCAGGGCGCACAGCCTGAAGGGCCGGGTGGACCTGATCGATCGCCAGGTGGAGCTGCGGCGCCAGACCCAGCAGTTGCAGCGCCTGGAGAGCGACACGCGTCTCTACCAGCGCCTGGCCATGGAAGACGGATTGACCGGTCTGGCCAATCGCCGTCAGTTCGAGGCCAGCCTGGCCGAGTGGCTGAACATGCTGCCCACGCCGGGTGCCAGTCTGTGCCTGGCGATGATTGACGTGAACCGCTTCAAACAGATCAACGACAACTTCTCGCACCATGTCGGTGACGAGGTGCTGCGCCGCATCGCCGACCTGCTGCGCAAGCACACCCGCGAGCCTGACCTGCCGGCGCGTCTGGCCGGTGACGAATTCGTGATCGTGCTTCGCGGCGCCGATGAGCTGGCCTGCCGCCAGGTCTGCGCCCGCCTGCAGCAGGCGGTGCGCCAGCACGACTGGTCCGCCCTGGCGGCCGGCCTGCAGGTCAGCATCAGCGTCGGTCTGGCCGTGGCGGGCATTGGAGACACGGTCGAGGCGTTGATGCTGCGCAGTGATGAGAAGATGTACGCCGACAAGCGGGCATCGGCCTGAGGCAGGGCGCCCGGAAGGCCAGGCAGGAAGCCAAGGAAACCATCGTGATCAATATCCAACCCGTTCCGTCCGAATTTGCCGCCCTCGAGGCGGGCGACGTCCCGGATTGCGAGGACTGCGGCTCGGCAGAACGCGTCGGCTTCCGCTTCGACTATGCCTATCAGCCTATCGTTGACCTGCGGTCGCGAACCATCTATGCCCATGAGGCGCTGGTGCGCGGCCCCGAAGGACAGGGGGCGATGTCGGTGCTGTCCCAGGTGAACGACAGCAACCGCTACCGTTTCGACCAGGCCTGCCGGGTCAAGGCGATCAAGGGCGCTGCACAGCTGGGCATCCAGGAAAAGATCTCGATCAACTTCCTGCCCAATGCGGTCTACAAACCCGAGGTCTGCATACGCACGACCCTGGAGGCCGCAAGGGTCCACGGCTTCCCGCTGGAGCGCATCATCTTCGAGGTCACCGAAGGCGAGCGTGTCGAAGACGGCCCCTGGCTGGCGTCCATCCTCAGAGAATACAAGCGCTGCGGCTTCCTGACCGCCATCGACGACTTCGGTGCCGGCTTCGCCGGGCTGACCCTGCTGGCCGATTTCACCCCCGACCTGATCAAGCTCGACATGGCGCTGGTGCGCGGCGTGGACAGCAACCGCTCGCGCCAGGCCATCGTGCGCGGCATGATGCACATTTGCCAGGATCTGGGCATCGAGGTGATTGCCGAGGGCGTCGAAACGGCGGCCGAGCGCGACTTCTTTGTCGATGCAGGCGTGCACCTGATGCAGGGCTATTTCTTCAGCCGCCCGGCGTTCCAGTCGACGGGGCAGGTGGCGCCGCAGGCCTGGTAGGCGCATCGCCTGCGGCGGCGCCGTGCTGCAGCAGGTGCTGATGCATCTCCACCGTCAGGCCTTCGATGCGCTCGCTCAGCTGCTTGGTCAGCTCGGTCAGCTGGGTGTTCTGGCGCAGCAGCTCCAGCATCTGATCGGCCTGCTGGGATGCAATCTGCAGGCGCTGCTCGTTGGCCACGGCCAGGGCCTCACGATGCTGGGCGTCGGCCTCCGAGTGGACCTTGTCGCGTGCCGCCTGGCGGGTCTGGGCCAGCAGTATCAGTGGCGCGGCATAGGCCGCCTGCAGGCTGAAGGCCAGGTTCAAGAGGATGAAGGGGTAGACGTCGAAGTGGGTCAGGCCCGACACATTGAGTGCGATCCAGACCACCACGATCAGCGTCTGAGCCCCCAGGAAAAGCGGCGTGCCGAAGAAGCGCGCGAAGGCCTCGGCCCTCAGCGCAAAGGCGTCATTGCCAAAGGTGGGAGCCAGATGGGCATGGGGACGGTGAAAGCGCAGATGGTCCACATGGGAGTGGGCGGCGGGCTGCGCTTTGGCTTCGGCTGTTGACATGGGGCGTCCTCAATGGAGTACACCCGGCTCGTGCCGGGTGAGTTCCATCATGCGCCCACCGCTCAGCGATTACTCGTCGCGGCCGCCAAAGATGCCCAGCAGCATCAGCAGCGACTGGAACACGTTGTAGATGCTCAGATACACGCCCAGTGTGGCGGTGATGTAGTTGGTTTCATGGCCGTCCTGCACACGCTTCAGGTCATGCAGGATGAAGGCCGAGAAGATGCCGATGGCCAGCACCGAGAGCGTGATCATCAGCGCGCTGGACTTCAGGAAGATGTTGGCTATGCCGGCCACCATCAACATGATGGCGCCGATGAACAGCCACTTGCCCATGGAGCTCAGGTCACGCTTGATCACCGAGGACAGCGACGCCATGCCCAGGAAGATCGCGCCGGTGCCGGCAAAGGCCGTCATCACCAGGCTGGCGCCGTTGGACAGGCCCAGCACGGTGCCGACCAGGCGCGCCAGCATCAACCCCATGAAGAAGGTGAAGGCCAGCAGCATCGGCACGCCGGCGGCCGAGTTCTTGGTCTTCTCGATCGCGAACATGAAGCCGAAGGCGCCGACCATGAAGACGACCAGGCCCATGCCGCCGGACATCATGCTGGCAATGCCGGTGGCAATGCCCACCCAGGCGCCCAGCACCGTGGGCACCATCGACAGGGCCAGCAGCCAGTAGGTGTTGCGCAGAGTTCGGTTGCGCTGCGCCGCCGTTTCGGCGCCGTAGGCAAAGCCGGTCTGGTAGGTCTGAACAGGGTTGTTCATGGCAAATCCTTTCGTGGGACGGTGAGGAACAGGGAACTTCAAGCGGTCTTGATCAGGGCACGGCGCTTGGCGCGGGCCCGCAGGTTCAGTGCTTCGACGGCCAGCGAGAAGGCCATCGCGCCGTAGATATAGCCCTTGGGGATGTGCATGTCGAAGGCCTCGCCGGTCAGCGCCATGCCCACCATCACCAGGAAGGCCAGGGCCAGTACCTTGACCGACGGGTGGGCGTCGACAAAGTCGCCGATAGGCTTGGCGGCAAACAGCATCACCGCCACCGAGGTGACGACAGCGGCCACCATCACGCCGATCTGATCGACCATGCCGACAGCGGTGATTACCGAGTCCAGCGAAAACACGATGTCGATCACGGCGATCTGGCCGACGATGGCCCACATCGCCTTGCGGCCGGCGGCCTTCATGGCCACGGGGTCGCTGGCGCCGGGACCGTCTTCCTCCTTGGCCTCGACCTCGACAAAGATCTCGTGCGAGGCCTTGTAGAGCAGGAACAGGCCGCCGAACAGGAGCACCAGGTCACGGCCGCTGAAGCCATTGCCGGCGATCGTGAACAGGTCTTCGGTCAGGCCCATCACCCAGCTCAGCGAGAACAGCAGCAGCAGGCGCGAGACCATGGCAAAGCCCAGGCCCAGGCGGCGGGCAAAGTCGCGCTGCTCCGGCGGCAGTCGGCCGACCAGGATGGAGATGAAGATGATGTTGTCCACGCCCAGGACGATTTCGAGGGCGGTGAGCATCGCAAAAGCGATCCAGAGATTGGGGTCGAACAGGAATTCCATAGGCTCGCACTGTAGGCGGGCCAACACTAAGCGTAAAGTCGTAGTTTCGGAAGCGTGACTTCGAGAAAGCAGAAGCAATGAACTTCAAGCACCTCTATTACTTCTGGGCCACGGCCAAGGCCGGCGGCATCATGCGCGCCGGTGAGCAGCTGCACACCACGCCGCAGACCCTGTCCACCCAGATCAAGCTGCTGGAAGACCGCCTGGGCTGTGCTTTGTTCCGCAAGAGCGGGCGGCGCTTGGAGCTGACCAACGATGGCCGGGTGGCCCTGGGCTATGCCGAGCAGATTTTTGCGCTCAGCGCCGAGCTGGAGTCGGCCATAGGCAAGGCGCGCAGCGACCAAACGGTGCTGGAGTTCCGCGTGGGCATCGCCGACCAGGTGCCCAAGGCCATCGCCTACCGGCTGCTGGAGCCGGCGCTGGACGGCCCCGGCCCGGTGCGCCTGGTCTGCCACGAGGGCAAGATGCAGGATCTGCTGGCCCAGTTGTCGGTGCACCGGCTGGACATCGTGATTGCCGATGAGCCCATGGGCAAGCAGCTCAGCGTCAAGGCCTTCAGCCATGCGTTGGGCACGACGGCGATGAGCTTCTTCGCCGCGCCCTCGTTGAAGCGCGCGCTCAAGGCCGAGTTTCCGCGCTGCCTGGACGGCGCGCCGATGCTGATACAGGGTGCCAGCTCGGCGATGCGCCAGCGCCTGGACCTGTGGCTGGCCGAACAAAGCCTGCGGCCGCGGTTGATCGGCGAGTTCGATGACGCGGCGCTGATGAAGGCCTTCGGCAGCGAGGGCCGCGGCGTGTTCATGTCGCCCACCGTGCTGGAGGCCGAGACCTGCGAGCAGTACGGCGTCAAGGTGCTGGGCCGCAGCGACGCGCTGGTTGAGGAGTTCTTCGCCATCTCGGTCGAGCGGCGCATCACCCACCCCTGCGTGGTGGCCATCACCGAGGCGGCGCGCAGCCAGTTCCTGGCCTCGCGCTGAGCCTTGTTGATGTTGGGTGATTCCACTATAGTTGACGAAAATCAATCTAAGTGGACATCACGACATGAGCCGAGAACTGCACGTCAACGCCTTCGACATGTGTTGTGTCGGCCATATCCAGCAGGGCCTGTGGCGCCATCCGCGCGACCGCTCGGCCAGCTACCTTGACATCCACTACTGGACCGACTACGCCCGCAAGCTGGAGGCCGGCCTGTTCGACGGCATCTTCTTCGCCGACGTGCTGGGCGTCTATGACGTCTATGGCGCCAGCCCCGATGCGGCGCTGCGCGGTGCGGTGCAGGTGCCGGTCAATGACCCGACCTTGATCATCCCGGCGATGGCCGCGGCGACAAAACACCTGGGCTTCGGCGTCACCAGCAACCTGACCTACGAGACGCCCTTCCTGTTCGCCCGCCGCATGTCCACCCTGGACCATCTGACGGCGGGCCGCATCGGCTGGAACATCGTCACAGGCTACCTGGACAGCGCCGCCCGCGCCGCCGGCTTCACGGCGCAGACCGCGCACGATGATCGCTACGACCTGGCCGACGAGTACATGGAGCTGGTCTACAAGCTCTGGGAAGCCAGCTGGGAAGACGGCGCCGTGCAAGCCGACCGAAACAGCGGGATCTACGCCGACCCGGCCAAGGTCCATGTCATTCACCACCACGGCAAGCAGTACCAGGTGGATGCGATGCATCTGTGCGAGCCCTCGCCGCAGCGCACGCCGGTGCTCTACCAGGCCGGCTCTTCGACCCGCGGCCGGCAGTTTGCCGCCACGCACGCCGAATGCGTATTCGTCAACGGCCAGTCCAAGGCCGGGGTGAAGAGCATCGTCTCGGACATCCGCGCGCAGTCGCTGCAGCGAGGCCGCGAGGCCGGCGACATCAAGGTCTTCCTCGGCGCCACCATCGTCACCGGCCGCACCGACGCCGAGGCACAGGACAAGTTCGAGGACTACCGGCGCTATGTCAGCTCCGAGGCGGCGCTGGTCCATGCCGCCGCATCGATGGGCATAGACCTGGCGAAGTTCGACATCGACGAGCCGGTGGAGACGCAGAAGAGCCAGGCCATCGTGTCGAATATCGAGGCGATGACACGCACTGCCGGCCCGCAGTGGACGCGGCGCAAGCTGCTGGAGCAGATGGTGCTGGGCAGCCGCCAGCCACCCTGGATAGGCTCGGCCGAGACCATCGCCGACCTGATGATGGCCTGGGCCGAGGAGGCCGATGTCGATGGCTTCAATCTGTCGCGCACCGTGGTGCCCGAGTGCTTCGACGACTTCACCCAGCTGATCGTGCCCATCCTGCAGGAGCGCGGCGCCTACAAGACCGGCTACCGCGAGGGCACCCTGCGCGACAAGCTGTTCGGCACCTCGCGGCTGCCCGCGCGCCATGCGGCGCACCATGCCACACATCAGCAGCGTCGCTGAGGCCGGGCCATGCAAGTCAACAAGCTGCAGTACCGCCAGGCCATGTCCAGCCTCGGCGCGGCCGTCAATGTGGTGACCAGCGAGGGGCCAATGGGCAGCTCCAGCCGCGCCGGCTGCACCGTCTCGGCCGTCTGCAGCGTGACCGACGAGCCGCCCACCGTGATGGTCTGCATCAACCGCGACAGCCGCAATGCCGCCGCGTTTCGCGACAGCGGCGCGCTGTGCGTCAATGTCGTCAGCGCCGATCAGCAGGGGCTGGCCCAGCTGTTCTCGGATCGGGAAGTGCCGGTCGATGCGCGCTTCGCGGCCGCGCGCTGGAGCCGGCTCATCACCGGTGCGCCGGTGCTGGACGAGGCGCTGGCCTCGCTGGACTGCGAGATCCGCTCGGTCACCACGGTCGGCACGCACGATATGTTTCTGTGCGAGGTCAAGGCCCTGCGCATGGCCGACAGTGGCGATGCCCTGATCTACTTCGGCCGGCACTTTCACCGGCTGGCGGCACCGGCGGGTTCGGTGCCTTGAACGCGGCCATGCCCGGCAAGCGCGGCGCGATGGCGGTGCTGCTGCTGTGCCAGGTCGGCACGATGACGGTGTGGTTCTCATCGGCCTCGGTGGTCGCCCTGGTCAAGCAAAGCCAGGCGCTGACGCCGCTGCAGGCGGCGCTGCTGACGAGCTCGGTGCAGATCGGCTTTGTGCTGGGCACGCTGACCAGTGCGCTGCTGCAACTGGCCGACAGGCTCGACCCCAAGCGCCTGTTCATGACATGCGCGCTGACCGCAGCCGCTGCCACCGCCGCACTGGCCCTGCTGGAACCCGTCAGCCCGCTGGTTTTTGGGCTGCGCCTTTTGACCGGCGCCTGCATGGCCGGCGTCTATCCGGTCGGCATGCGCCTGGCCGCCACCTGGGCCAGGGGCGATCTGGGCCTGCTGGTCGGCTTTCTGGTCGGCGCACTGACGCTGGGCTCGGCCAGCCCGCACGCGCTGGCGGCCTGGGTGCAGGCCGACTGGCGCGTCGTCTATGGCGTGGCGGCCGCCTGTGCGGCACTGTCTGCTCTTGGCATCCGTTGGTTCACCGTCGGCCCGAACCACGCACGCGCCGCCAGTGTCCACTTCGGCCAGATGCTGGAGGCCTGGAAGCGGCCCGCGCTGCGCCTGGCCAATCTCGGCTACCTG
Organism: Burkholderiaceae bacterium; assembly: GCA_018780645.1. Classification (GTDB taxonomy): domain Bacteria; phylum Pseudomonadota; class Gammaproteobacteria; order Burkholderiales; family Burkholderiaceae_C; genus Paucibacter. The sequence continues at coordinate 53,636 of JADMJJ010000047.1, read as the reverse complement.
GGCCATATGTGGGAGCTGTACGCGATGTGGGCCTGGCTGGCGGTGTTCCTGACCGCCAGCTTCGAGGCGGTCGGCATGGCCGACGCCAAGCACTTCGCCGCGCTCTTGACCTTTGCCGCCATCGCCGCCGGCGCACCCGGCGCCTGGCTCGGCGGCCTGCTGGCCGACCGCTACGGCCGCACCGCGCTGACCACCGGCGCGATGGCCGTCAGCGCCGGCTGCGCGCTTGTCATGGGCTGGCTGTTCGCCGCGCCGCCCTGGCTGGTTGCTCTTGTCGCCCTGGTCTGGGGCGTGTCGGTGATTGCCGACTCGGCCCAGTTCTCGGCCTCGATCGCCGAGCTCAGCGAGCCGCAGAATGTCGGCACGATGTTGACGGCGCAGACCTGCGCCGGGTTCCTGCTGACCCTGATCAGCATCCATCTGGTGCCGGAACTGGTGGCCTGGGCGGGGTGGAAGCTGGCGTTTGGGGTCCTGGCCTTGGGGCCGTTGGCGGGATGCCTGGCCATGCTTCGCCTGCGGCAACGGCCTGAGTCGCTGCGGATGGCGGGAGGCAAGCGCTGAGTCAGCGCCTCACCAAGGCAATCAAATAGCGGCAGGGCAGATCCCCAGGATTGACAAACACACAATCCTCCGGCGGCCCCAGCTGCAGGCAATCCCCGGCTTCGAGCCGGTGCTCGACCGAACCTTCGATGAACACGAGCGTGTTCTCGATCACCAGGATCTGCTCATGCTGGAAGCTGAAGGCGCTGGCAGGGTAGGGCACGCGCACGCCGGCGGGTAGCTCGACCTCGAGCAGCTCCAGCACACCCCCGCCGCTGGGCGAGATCGACCGGCGGGTGTAGCCGGTCTCGGGATCCCGCCAGACGGTTTGCGTGCTGCGGCGGCTGACGCGCTCGGTGGACTGCTCGGCCAGGGCCAAGAGCGCCGACAGGGCCAGGCCCAGGGCGCCGGACAGGCGGCCCAGCACGGTGGCCGTGGGGCTGGCCTCGCCACGCTCGATCTTGCTGATCATGGCCTTGGAGACACCGGCGCGTTCGGCCAGCTCGGCCAGGGACCAGCCGCGTTGGGTGCGCTCCAGCTTGATGTGCAGGCCTATGGCCGCGCTGGGGTCGGTCATCATCATTGCTGGGCGGCAGCGGCCTGGTCCTTCAGCTGCTTCAGGCAAGCGACGCACAGGCAGCTGCTGTACTGCGCGGCCAGCTGCTCGCGCAGGCCGGGCGTGAGCTGCAGGTCGAAGCAGTCGCAGCGGGCGTCGGCCACGCCGCAGTGAAAGGGCTGGCCGCAGCGCGGGCAGGCGCTGTTATCAGATGACGGCAGCGAACTCACGCGAACAGGCCCTTGTGCTGGTCGCGCAGCAGGTTCTTCTGCACCTTGCCCATGGTGTTGCGCGGCAGCTCGGTGACGACGAACACCTGCTTGGGCACCTTGAAGTTGGCGATCTGCGACTTCAAGGTGGAGGCAATCTGCGCGCCGTCCAGCGCCGCGCCGGGCTTGGCCACGACGACGGCGACCACCGCCTCGCCGAAGTCCTTGTGCGGCACGCCGATCACGGCCGACTCGTTGACGCCGGCGATGTCATTGATATAGCCCTCGATCTCGGCCGGATAGACGTTGTAGCCGCCGCTGATGATCAGGTCCTTGCTGCGGCCGACGATGGTCACATAGCCCTGCGCGTCGATGCGGCCGACGTCGCCGGTCTTGAACCAGCCATCCGGAGTGAACTCTTCCTTGGTCTTCTCCGGCATGCGCCAGTAGCCGACGAACACGTTCGGCCCCTTGACCTCGATGCCACCGATCTCGCCGGTGGGGCAGGGCTGGCCCTTGTCGTCCCGTACGCGCAGGCCCACGCCGGGCAGCGGGAAGCCGACCGTGCCGCCACGGCGTGCGCCGTCCTTGGCATGGTAGGGATTGCTGGTCAGCATCACCGTCTCGCTCATGCCGTAGCGCTCCAGGATCTGGTGGCCGGTGCGGGCCAGGAACTCGTTGAAGGTCTCGATCAGCATCGGCGCCGAGCCGCTGATGAAGAGGCGCATATTGCGGCAGGCGTCCTTGCCGAACGAGGTCTCGCCGAGCAGGCGCACATACAGCGTCGGCACCCCCATGAAGACGGTGGCCTCGGGCAGCTTGGCAATCACCGCGCGCGGGTCGAAGCGGGCGAACCAGATCATCTTGCTGCCGTTGAGCAGCGCGCCATGGGATGCGACGAACAGGCCGTGCACATGGAAGATGGGCAGCGCGTGTATCAGCACATCGCCGGGCTTCCAGCCCCAGTAGTCCTTCAGCACCAGGGCATTGCTGAGCATATTGCCGTGGGTCAGCATCGCGCCCTTGCTGCGCCCGGTGGTGCCGCTGGTGTAGAGGATGGCGGCCAGCTCGTCGGCGCCCTTGACCACGGTCTGGTGCTGGTCCGATTGATGGGCGGCGCGCTCCAAGAGGCTGCCAGTGCGGTCCTCGTTCAGCGTGAAAACATGCTCGGTGCCGGCATTGAAGGCAATCTTGCTGACCCAGCCGAAGTTCTTGCCCGAGCAGACGACCACGGCCGGCTCGGCATTGCCGACGAAGTATTCGATCTCGGCGGCCTGATAGGCGGTGTTCAGCGGCAGGAAGACATAGCCGGCGCGCAGCACGGCCAGATACAGCATCAAGGCTTCGACCGACTTCTCGGTCTGCACCGCCACGCGGCTGCCCGCGGGCAGGTCCAGCGAGGCCAGCAGATTGGCCATCATCGCGGTGGCGCGGTCGATATCGCGCCAGCTGTAGTTCACGCCCGGCTGGTCGGCCACCTCGATGGCGGTCTGGTCCAGGTCGGCGGGGAAGTTGGCGCGCAGGGCGGCGAACAGATTGGCGTTGGGCATGGTGACAGTCGAATCTTGAGGTCAGTTCAGGTGCAAGAGCACATAGTCCTGCGCATCGGCGGGCTGGGTGGCGGCTGCCGTCCAGCCATGGCGGGCATAGAAGGCCAGCGCGGCCTGGTTCTTCAGCACGCACTTCAGCGCCGCGGGGCGATGGCTCAGGCCGGCCAGGCAGGCCTGCAGCAGCGCACGGCCGATGCCGAGGCCATGGCAGGCCGGGTCCACATACAGGTGGTGAATGAAGGCATCGGTGCGCTGGCTGGAGATGAAGCCGAGCAGCCTGTCGCCGCGGCAAGCCACCAGCATCCACTCACCGGCGCTGTCGGCAGCGAGGCTGATGGGCAGCGCGCGCCAGGGGAAGGCGTGGGCGTAGGCGCGCAGATAGATGTCATGCAGCGCCACGGCATCGGCCGGGCGGGCCTCGCGCACCGTGCAGGCAGCCAGCGTCTCGCTCACCGGACTCAGTCCAGCTTGGCGCCCGAGCTCTTCACCACCTCGGCCCAGCGCTTGACTTCGGCGCTGACGAACTTGCCGAAGGCATCACCATAGAGATTGGGGATCTCGGCGCCCAGGCCGGTCCAGGTGTCATGAATCTCCGGCGTGGCATAGGCCTTGACCAACTCGGCGCGCATGCGGTCCACGGCCTCCTTGGGCGTGCCCTTGGGGGCCCACAGGCCATACCAGGTGGCGACCTGATAGGTTGGCACACCGCCCTCGGTGCTGGTCGGCACGTCGGGGAAGCCAGGGGCGCGCTTGGTCGACGCCACGGCCATCGCCTTGATGCGGCCGTTCTTGATGTGGGCGGCCGATGAGCCCAGGCCGTCGAACATCAGGTCCACCTGACCGGCGATCAGGTCCTGCAGGGCCGGGCCGGCGCCGCGATAGGGGATGTGGGTGACGAAGGTCTTGGTCTGCAGCTTGAACAGCTCACCGGCCAGATGGTGCGAGGTGCCATTGCCGGCCGAGCCGTAGTTCAGCTTGCCGGGGTTCTTGCGCATCAGCTCCAGCAGGCCCTTCAGATCTGACACCGGCACCCGCTGCGGGTTGACGACGATGACCTGGGGCACGCTGGCAATCAAGGCCACGGGGATGAAATCATTCTCGATGCTGTAGTCCAGCTTCGGGTACATGCTGGGCGCGATGGTGTGGTGCACGGCGCCCATGAAGAAGGTGTAGCCGTCCGGCGAGGCCTTGGCGGCCACCGAGGCGCCGACGGTGCCACCGGCTCCGCCCTTGTTGTCGATGATGATCTGGCGGCCCAGCTGTTTGGTCAGCACCGCGGTCAGCGGCCGGGCAAAGGCGTCGGTGCCGCCGCCGGCCGGGAAGGGCACGACGATGGTCACCGGCTTGACGGGCCAGCCGCTCTGCGCCTGTGCGATGCCGCCGACCAGGGAGGTTGCGCACAGCGCGGCCAGTAGAACAAGACGGGCCCGCTGCGGGCGCTGATTCTGGAACTTCATGCGTTTGTCTCCTGTCGGTGTTGTCTGCCCCGCCGGAGGGCGGGGCGCTGCAACTGGTTTTATAACAGCGCCGCCACCGCCCGGGCGTGCACGACTTCCCCTAGCGTGAACTGCTCGTGCCGGTTCTCGACCTCGGCCAGGTCATACAGATAGTTGACCATCAGCCCGGCCGACTGGCGCAAACCCTTGCGCGCCAGGTTGCCGGCCGGGTTCAGCCGCTCCAGCCGGGCGCCGTTGTCGAGGTGGAAACGCGCCACCGGGTCGCCCCCAGGGCTGTGCGTTTGGTGGATCATGAAGGCGGCGCACAGGCTCAGCAGGGCCTGCTGTACCGGTTCGTCCAGCGCTTTTTCGGCGCTTTGCTGTTGCAGGCCGGTCAGGTCTTGCCCGCAGCTTTGCAGCAGCAGCGCGTGCGCGGCCTGCAAGCGCGCGAGTTGCGGCTTCTTCAGTCCGGGCAGGGCCTCGAAATCGGGCTTCTTCAGCAGCCAGTCCATCAGTCCGGGAATCGGCGACAAGGTGCAGAAGCGCTTCAGCTGCGGCAGCTCGCGCTGCAGGGCGGTGGCCACATGCTTGATCAGGAAGTTACCCAGTGACACGCCCCGCAGCCCCGGCTGGCAGTTGCTGATCGAATAGAAGGCGGCCACCTTGAAACTGTTGCGCTCCTGCGGCGCGGATTTCTTGTCGATCAGCGGGGCGATGGCCGCCGGCATGTCGGGCAGCAACGCCACCTCGACGAAGATCAGGGGCTCACCCGGCAGCTGCGGGTGGAAGAAGGCATAGCAGCGGCGGTCGGGCTGCAGGCGGCGGCGCAGATCATCCCAGCCGTCGATGGCGTGCACCGCTTCGTGCTGAATCAGCTGCTCCAACAGCTGGGCGGGTGACTGCCAGTCGACCTTCTCGAGGCGCAGAAAACCCGGGTTGAACCAGGACGACAGCAGGTGCAGGAAGTCGGCCTCCAGCGCCAGCAGCTCAGGCCGGCTGGGCAAGAGGGCCAGCAGGTCGCGGCGCATGCCGATCAGGCAGGCGGTGCCGCCCGGCGCACGGTTGATGCGCCGCAGCAGCTCCTGGCGCGGCGGCTCGGCAACCTGGCTCAGTTGGACCAGATGCCGGGCCGTGGGCGCCTGGGCGTAGGCGGTGGCCGCTGCCAGCACGGTCTGGGGATCCGGGCTGAAGTCGCTGGCCAGCGTATCGAACAGTTTTGGCCGTTGCGCCTCGGGCAGCTGGGCATAGGCCTGCACCAGCTCGGCGGCGATGGCCACGCTATTGGCCTCGGCCCGCTCGGACAGCAGTCGCTTGCAAGCCCGTATCAACGCCCGCAGGGCCTTGTCGTCACTGTTGCGCCGGGCCGCGGCCCGCAATCCGTCAAGCATCGCCGACTCCTCTCAGGCTTCTGCAACGATGGTAGCGGCGCCACGTTAAAGTGCTGTGCCATCCAACCCACAAGCCCAGAGAAATACACCCGCGACATGATGGCCCCGAGTTCCGCGCTGCCCCAGGACGCCGATGGCCTGCTGATGCTGGCTGCCCAGTCGATGTTCGATGTGTTCGCGCGCAGCGCCCAGGGCATGATGGTGGTGGACCGCGCCCACCGCATCGTCTGGATCAGCGAGGGCTACAAGCGCTTTCTGCCCGGCCTGGGTTTCGAGGCCGACAGCAGCGTGATCGGCCGCCGCGTCGAGGACGTGGTGCCCAACACCTTGATGGCCCAGGTGATCGAAAGCGGCCGACCGATCCTGGTCGATCTGCTCAGCAACCAGGCCGGCACCTTTCTGGTCAGCCGCCTGCCTTTGCGTGACGAGGCGGGCCAGGTGATCGGCGCCATCGGCCTGGTCTTGATGGACCACCCCGAGACGACGATGCAGCCGCTGATGGCCAAGTTCTCGCGCCTGCAGCAGGAGCTGGAGGATGCGCACCGGCAACTCGCCGCACAACGCAGGCCCAAGCACACCATCGCCAGCTTCATAGGCACCAGCCCGGCGGCGCTGGAGGTCAAGCGCCAGGCCCGGCGCGTCGCCCAGGGCAATAGCACGGTGCTGCTGCTGGGCGAGACCGGCACCGGCAAGGAGCTGCTGGCCCATGCCATCCATGCGGCCTCGGCGCGTGCGTCGCGGCCCTTCGTCGGCGTCAATATTGCCGCCGTGCCCGAGACGCTGCTCGAGGCCGAGTTCTTCGGTGTTGCGCCCGGCGCCTACACCGGCGCCGACCGCAAGGGCCGCGAGGGCAAGTTCAAGCTGGCCGACGGCGGCACCCTGTTTCTGGACGAGATCGGCGACATGCCGCTGGCCCTGCAGTCCAAGCTGCTGCGTGTGCTGCAGGAGCAGGAGCTGGAGCCGCTGGGCAGCAACCAGGTGATACGGGTCGATGTGCGGGTGATTGCCGCCACCAGCCGTGATCTCTCGGCGATGGTGGCCGCCGGCCAGTTCCGTGCCGATCTGTTCTACCGCCTCAACGTGGTGCCGATACGCCTGCCCACGCTGCGCGAGCGCACCAGCGACTTCGAGGCCCTGGCCGAGGCTCTGCTGGACGACATCGCCCGGCGCAGCGCGATGGCCCACCGCGAGCTGTCACCCGAGGCGCTGGCCCTGCTGGCCGCCCAGCCCTGGCCGGGCAATATCCGCGAGCTGCGCAATGTGCTCGAACAGGCCAGCATGATGAGTGACGAACTGCGGCTGACGCCGGCCCACTTTGCCGGGGCGCTGCCGCTGGTTCCACCGACCGCGCAAGACCCGGCCCCGCAGCCGCTCGCAGCCGTGGTCACCCCTCCGGTGCAGGAGGCAGGCCAGCCGCCGCGCCCGCTGCCCGAGCAGATAGCGACGCTGGAGCGCCAGGCAATCAGCGCCGCCCTGGCCCATACCCAGGGCAACAAGCTGGCGGCGGCCCGGCTGCTGCAGATCTCGCGCGCAGCGCTGTACGACAAGCTGGCGCTCTACGGCCTGGCTACCTGACGGCGAGTCGCTCGATCAGAAAGTCGATCAGCACCCGCACCCGCCGCGGCATATGCCGGGCGGCCGGGTAGAGCAGCGAGAACGGCCGTGAGGCGCCGGCATGTTCCGGCAGTACCTCGACCAGGCTGCCGGTGGCCAGATCGGCCTCGACCATGAAGCGGTAGGTCTGGGCGATGCCGGCACCATGCCGGGCCAGCGTGACCGGACCGATGATGTCGTCGAAGCAGCTGATGGCGCCGGGCAGCGGCCGCTCGGCGATGCCCCCGTCCAGACGCAGCACCCAGGGCACGATCTGGCCGGTGCTGGGCAGCGAGAAGTGCAGGCATTCATGCCCCTCCAGCCCGGCCAGCGACAGCGGCGTGCCGCGCCGCCGCAGGTAGTCGGGTGAGGCGACCATCAAGAGGTCAGCGTCCTCCAGCTTGCGCGCCACCATGCCCGAGTCCGGCGGGTTGCGGCCACGCACGGCGATGTCGAAGCCCTCGGCGGTGAAGTCCACATTGCGGTTGCTGAGCTGCAGCTCCAGCTGCACGCCGGGGTAGGCGGCGCGGAAGGCACCGATCAGCGGCAGCACGCGGTAATGGCCATAGGACGTCGGCAGGCTCAGCCGCACCAGGCCGGCCGGCGCCTGCTGCTCGCCATTGAGCGCCCGCTCGGCCTCGACCAACTGCACCAGCGCCTGCTTGCATTGCTCGTAGTAGGCGCGGCCGCTGTCGGTCAGGCGCACGCTGCGCGTGGTGCGCACGAACAGCCGAGCACCGAAGCGCTGCTCCAGCCGCGCAATCGTGCGGCTCACCGCGGCGGGCGTCAGCCCGGCCACCTTGGCGGCTGCCGTGAAGCTCTGCTGCTCGGCGGTCAGGCACAGCAGCTCCAGGCTGCCCAGGCTCAGGTCATCGAAATCGCGGCTCATGGCGGTTCCGTGTGATTGTTTATTCAAGCATACGGTGTAAAGGAAGAACTGATGTTGAATGTCTTTAAGGCGTTGGAGGTAAACAATAGGATTCAGGCACCTTGCAAGCACCGCTTACTTTCGACCTGGAGTTCTCTGATGAAGCTGTATTTCTCCCCCGCCGCCTGCTCGCTCGCTCCGCACATCCTGTTGCGTGAAACCGGCCTGCCCTTCACCCTGGAAAAGGTCGACACCGCGCACCACACCTTTGCCGGTGGTCAGGACTATTTCCAGATCAATCCCAAGGGCCAGGTGCCGCTGCTGGAACTGGCCGATGGCACGCGCCTCAGCGAGGGCCCGGTGATCGCCCAGTACATCGCCGACACCGCCGGCGATCTGGGTCTGATGCCGGCCGCTGGCGCCCTGGCCCGCTATCGCGTGATGGAGTGGCAGAACTATGTGACGGCGGAGCTGCACAAGTCCTTCACGCCGCTGTTCCATGCCGAGCTGGACGGCGCGGCCAAGAGTTTGCTGAAGGCCGGGCTGCGCAAGAAGCTGGAGTGGCTGAACAGCCAGCTGGAGGGCCGCGACTTCCTGACCGGCGAGGCCTTCACCGCCGCCGATGCCTATCTGTTCGTCGTGCTGGGCTGGGCGCCCTTTGTCGATCTGGAGATCGCCGATCTCGACCATCTGCAGGCCTTTGTGGCACGCACCGCGGCGCGACCCGCCGTCCGCGCGGCGATGCAGGCCGAGGGGCTGACGCCCCGCGCCGGCTGACCTTCCGCCTGAAGAGCCCGGAGCACACCATGCCCTACGTCCATATCCAGGTCACCCGCGACGGTGTCAGCGCCGAGCAGAAGGCAGAGCTCATCGCGGGCGCCACCGACTTGCTGGTGCGCGTGCTGAACAAGAATCCGGCCACCACCTTTGTGCTGATCGAAGAGGTGGACACCGACAACTGGGGCATTGCCGGCGAGTCGGTCACCGTGCTGCGCGCTCGTGCGGCTCAGGCGGTACCGCAGCAATGAGCGCCGCCGATTTTCAAGCGGTCGCCGCAGTCTTGCAGACCTACTTCGACGGCCTGCACCACAGCGACACCCAGCGCCTGCGCCAGGTCTTCCATCCGCGCGCGCTCTATGCCTGCGCCAGTGGCGAGACGCCGCTGTTGCTGAACATGGCGGAGTACTTCCCCATCGTGGACCAGCGGCCGTCACCGGCCAGCCTGGGCCAGCCGCGCCGCGACCGCATCCTGGCCATCGAGTTCGTCGGGCCGGTGACGGCGCTGGCCAGGCTGGAGTGTGTGATCGCACCCAAGGCCTTTATCGATCTGCTGAGCCTGATCTACGTCGAGGGCCGGTGGCAGATCATCTCCAAGGTCTTTCACTATCAGCTGATCACTTAACCCTTGGCCAGCCGCTCCAGCCGCATGGCGATGCGCAGCTCCAGCGCGGTCAGCTGCGCGCGCAGCTCGCGGGCCTTGTCGGCCGGCGGGTCGCAGCGCAGCGCCTCGCGCAGCTCGGCGGCCTCCTGCATCAGCTCCACCTCGGGCGGCACGAAGCCGGCCTCCTTCAGGAACTTGTAGCCCAGGCGCAGCTCCTCGGGGGTCTCCATGAAGCCGTCGTTGATCTGCAGGGCCTTGCCATAGCTAGGCGCCTGGCTCATCTGGCCGGACAACTCCTCCTCACGGATGCGTTGTGCGATCTGTTCGTCTAACGTGGGCATCTGACACCTCCGGTGAAGCGAGGTCTGATTGTGGCGTGGGCTCCAAGTCCCAGTGGGGCACTGGGTTGACTGAATATCAGGCATTGCCTGAATTTCAGTCATGTTGCCAAGCGGTAGATCTGCCTGAATTGAAGGCAATCCCTGCGAGCATGCGGGCGACTCGGGCCAGATTCACCCGGTTTTGGGGCGATGGCTAAGTGTTTGCACTGAGTCGGTGCGCTTCGGCACGGGCTTTGCAATAGAAAGCGGATCACCCCGCGCCTTTCAACAACCATGCGGGGATTCATTCCATCAGGAGACATCCCCCATGCAACGACGCCTGTTCGCCCTGTCCGCAGTCTGCGCCGCCACCCTGGCCGCTGCCGCGCCCGCCCTGGCCCAGGGCAAGGAAATCCGCATCGCCCACGTCTACAGCAAGACCGGCCCGCTGGAGGCCTATGGCAAGCAGACGCAGACCGGCTTCATGATGGGCCTGGACTACGCGACGGGCGGCACGATGACCGTGGCTGGCAAGAAGATCGTCGTGATCGAGAAGGACGACCAGGGCAAGCCCGACGTGGGCAAGAGCCTGCTGGCCGCCGCCTATGGCGACGACAAGGCCGACATCGCCGTTGGACCGTCCTCGTCCGGCGTCGCCCTGGCCCTGCTGCCGGTGGCCGAGGAGTACAAGAAGATCCTGCTGGTCGAGCCGGCCGTGGCCGATGCAATCACCGGCGACAAATGGAATCGCTACATCTTCCGCACCGGCCGCAACTCATCGCAGGATGCGATTTCCAACGCCGTGGCGCTGGACAAGGCCGGCGTGACCATCGCGACCCTGGCCCAGGACTATGCCTTCGGCCGCGACGGCGTGAAGGCCTTCAAGGACGCGATCAAGAATGCCAAGCTGGTGCATGAGGAATACCTGCCCACCAGCACCACCGACTTCACCGCCGGCGCGCAGCGCCTGATCGACGCATTGAAGGACAAGCCGGGCCGCAAGATCATCTTCATCATCTGGGCCGGCGCCGGCAACCCGTACAAGATCGCCGACCTGGACCTGAAGCGCTACGGCATCGAGATCGCCACCGGCGGCAACATCCTGCCGGCGATGGTCAACTTCAAGCAGTTCCCCGGCATGGAGGGCGCCAGCTACTACTACTTCGGCATGCCCAAGAACGCGGTCAACGAATGGCTGGTGGCCAACCACTACAAGCAGTTCAAGGCACCGCCCGACTTCTTCACCGCCGGTGGCATGAGCGCGGCGATTGCCGTCGTCGAGGCGCTGAAGAAGAGCAATGGCGACACCAAGACCGAGACCTTGATCAAAACCATGGAAGGCATGAGCTTCGAGACGCCCAAGGGCAAGATGACCTTCCGCAAGGAAGACCACCAGGCGATGCAGAGCATGTTCCATTTCAAGATCAAGGTCGACCCGGCCTTCGCCTGGGGCGTGCCGGAGCTGATACGCGAGATCAAGCCGGAAGAAATGAACATCCCGATTAAGAACAAGCGCTGAATTCGCTGTGCTTGAAACCCGGGATCTGACCATTCGCTTCGGCGGCCATGTGGCGGTCGATCATGTGTCCTGCGCGTTCGCGCCGGGCACCTTGACGGCCATCGTCGGGCCCAATGGTGCGGGCAAGACGACCTACTTCAATCTGATCTCGGGTCAGCTGCCGGCCAGCGAGGGCCAGGTCTTGCTGAACGGGCAGGACATCACGCGGCTGCCGGTGTCGGCCCGCACGCACCTGGGCCTGGGCCGGGCCTTTCAGCTGACGCAGCTGTTCCCGGGCCTGAGCGTGCTCGAGAACGTGCGTCTGGCCGTGCAATCGCGCCGCAAGCTGGGGCTCAATCTGTGGTCGGTGTGGCTGGACCATCGAGGTACCCTGCGCCAGGCCCGCGAGCTGCTGGAGCAGGTGCGGCTGGCCGATAAGGCCGAGGCAACGGCCAGCAGCCTGCCCCATGGCGACCAGCGCAAGCTGGAGGTGGCGATGCTGATGGCGCTGGACCCGCTGGTCTATATGTTCGACGAGCCGACCGCCGGCATGAGCGTCGACGAGGTGCCGGTGGTGCTGGACCTGATACGCGCGCTGAAAGCGCGCCAGGACCGCACCATCCTGCTGGTCGAGCACAAGATGGACGTGGTGCGCGAGCTGGCCGACCGCATCATCGTCTTGCACAACGGCCGGCTGATGGCCGACGGCGAACCCGAGGCGGTGATCGCCTCGCCGGTGGTGCAGAACGCCTACCTCGGTGTGGTCGAGGAGGCCGCCGCATGAGTTCTTTGCTCTCCTTGCAAGACGTGCACACGCATATCGGCGCGTATCACATCCTCCACGGCGTGGACCTGGAAGTGCCGGCCGGCGAGCTGACGATGCTGCTGGGACGCAACGGCGCCGGCAAGACGACGACGCTGCGCACCATCATGGGTCTGTGGCCGGCGTCCAAGGGCCGCATCGAGTTCTCCGGCCGTGCCATCGGCGGCGCTGGCATCAAGGCCTCGACGCCCGACATCGCCTGCAGCGGCATCGCCTATGTGCCGGAGAGCATGGGCATCTTCGCCGACCTGACGGTGCGCGAGAACCTGCTCCTGGCCGCCCGCGGCGCGCGCAGCATCGAGCAGATCGACACCCAGCGCCTGGACTGGCTGTTCACGATGTTCCCGGCGCTGAAGAAATTCTGGCTCTATCCGGCCGGCAAGCTCAGCGGCGGCCAGAAGCAGATGCTGGCCATCGCCCGCGCGATGGTCGAGCCGCGCCGGCTGCTGCTGATCGACGAGCCCAGCAAGGGCCTGGCACCGGCCATGGTGCGCAATATGATCGTGGCGCTGCGCGAGCTGAAAGCGACGCAGACGACGGTGCTGCTGGTCGAGCAGAACTTCATGGTGGCCCGCGAGCTGGGCGATGGCGTTGCCGTGATGGACAACGGCCGCGTCGTCCATGCCGGTCGCATGGCCGAGTTGGCGCAGGATGACGAGATGCAGCAGCGGCTGCTGGGCCTTTCACTGGCGAGTCACCAATGAGACTGGTAGCCCGGATGCAATCCGGGGGGCCGGCAGGCCATAGCCCACTGCCCCGGATTGCATCCGGGCTACGGATGCCTCTGGCTGCGCACCAATGAGCACCACTATGAATTCAAGCGGCGAGATCGCCATCCCCAAGGCCAGCTTCGATTGGCTGCCGCTGGCCCTGGTGCCACTGCTGGCACTCGCCCTCTTGCCCTTCATCGGCTCGCCGTCAACCTGGCTGACCTTGACGGTGGCAGGTCTTGCCATGGGCCTGATCATCTTCGTCATCGCCTCCGGCCTGACCCTGGTGTTCGGGCTGATGGATGTCCTGAACTTCGGCCATGGCGTGTTCATCGCGCTGGGGGCGTTTGTCGCCACCTCGGTGCTGGGCGGCATGTCGGCCTGGATGGGCGCGCCCTCGCTGCTCTTGAACCTGGGCGCGATCTTCGTCGCCATGCTGGTGGCGATGAGCGTGGCCGCCGCCGTGGGCCTGGCCTTCGAGCGGGTGCTGGTGCGGCCGGTCTATGGCCAGCACCTGAAGCAGATCCTGATCACCATGGGCGGCATGATCATCGGCGAGGAGCTGATCAAGTTGATCTGGGGCCCGCAGCAGATTGCGCTGCCGCTGCCCGAAACGTTGCGCGGTGCCTTTCTGTGGGGCGATGCGGCGGTCGAGAAGTACCGCGTGCTGGCCGTGGCCATAGGTCTGGTGGTGCTGGGCGTGATGCTCTACACCCTGAACCGCACCAAGATAGGCCTGCTGGTGCGCGCCGGCGTGCAAGACCGCGAGATGGTCGAGAGCCTGGGCTACCGTATCCGCCGCCTGTTCATAGGCGTGTTCGTTGCCGGCTCAGGCCTTGCCGGTCTGGGCGGGGTGATGTGGGGCCTGTACCAACAGAACGTGACGCCACAGATGGGCGCGCAGGTCAATGTGCTGATCTTCATCGTCATCATCATCGGTGGCCTGGGCTCGACCCTGGGCTGCTTCGTCGGCGCCTTGCTGGTGGGCCTGCTGGCCAACTACACCGGCTTTCTGGTGCCCAAGCTCGCGCTGTTCTCGAACATCGCGCTGATGGTGGCGGTGCTGCTGTGGCGACCGCAGGGCCTGTATCCCGTGACCAGCCGCTGAGGAGCCGCAGATGTTGAACCGACTGCTCTCGCACGACCTGCCGCGCAACCGCTGGTTGGCCTTGCTCCTCGTCGTCATGCTGCTGGGCCTGGCGCTTACACCTTTCCTGTTCCCCGGCACCAAAGCCCTGAACGTCGCGGCCAAGATCATCGTCTTCACACTGCTGGTGGCCAGCTACGACCTGCTCTTGGGCTATACCGGCATCGTCAGCTTCGCGCACACGATGTTCTTCGGCATAGGCGCTTACGGCGTGGCGATTGCGAGCACGCGCATGGGGCCGAGCTGGGGCGCGTTGGCCCTGGGCGTGGGTGGGGCGCTGCTGCTGTCGCTGGTCTTGTCACTGGTGATCGGCCTGTTCAGCTTGCGCGTCAAGGCGATCTTCTTCGCGATGATCACGCTGGCCGTGGCGGCGGCCTTCTCTACACTGGCCTCGCAGCTGTCCGACTGGACCGGTGGCGAGGACGGCCTGAACTTCAAGGTGCCCGAGGCCCTGCAACCCGGCTCGCAATACCTGGAGGACCCGCTGTGGGGCGCCTCGATCGATGGCCGGCTCTTGACCTACTACCTGCTGTTCGTCACCGCGGTGGTGCTGGTGCTGGCCCTGCTGCGCATCGTCAATTCGCCCTTCGGCCGCGTGCTGCAGGCGATACGCGAGAACGACTTCCGCGCCGAGGCCATCGGCTACCGCACCGTCATCTACCGCACGCTGTCGAATGTGCTGGCCGCGCTGTTTGCCTGCCTGGCCGGTGCGCTGCTGGCGATCTGGCTGCGCTACAACGGGCCGGACACCTCGCTGTCGTTCGAGATCATGCTGGACATACTGCTCATCGTCGTCATCGGCGGCATGGGCACGATGTATGGGGCTTTGATCGGCAGCGTGCTGTTCGTGCTGGCGCAGAGCTATCTGCAGAACCTGATGAGCCTGGGCGCCAGCGCGGTCGAAGGCGTGCCGCTGCTGTCACAGCTGATCTCGCCGGAGCGCTGGCTGCTGTGGCTGGGCGTCTTGTTCGTGCTGGCCGTCTATCACTTTCCTTCGGGTGTTGTTGGTCGGCTACGCGCCAGCGGCCGCAGGCCGGGCTGACGGCATCAGCTTGGAATCATCTGCTGTTGCTGAAGGACCGCCCCATGTCATGCACCTCCCATTACGTCCAGTGCGAAGGCCGCGAACTCCACTACACCGAGTGGGGTGCCGGGCATAGCGAGACCGTGATCGCCTGGCACGGCCTGGCCCGCACCTGCCGGGACATGGACGTGCTGGCCGAGCACCTGGCCACCCGCTACCGCGTGATCTGCCCCGACACCCTGGGCCGCGGCCTGTCGCAATGGAGCCCTGACCCGGAAAGCGAGTACTGCCTGGACTTCTATGTGCGCCTGGCCACCTCGCTGGTGGATCAGCTGGGACTGATTGACTTCCACTGGGTGGGCACCTCGATGGGCGGCGCCATCGGCACCTTGGCGGCGGCCACCACGCTGCGCGGCCGCATCCGCCGCCTGGTGCTCAACGACAACGGCCCGCAGCTGGCCGAGGCGGCGATCGCGCGCATACGCAGCTATGCCGGCAGCCCGGCGGCTTTTGCCACGGTCAGCGAGCTGGAGCACTACTTCCGTACCGTCTACAAGCCCTATGGCTGGCTCAGTGACGCGCAGTGGCGTGCCTTGACCGAAAGCTCGGTACGCCGCCTGCCCGATGGCCGTGTCACGCCGCACTACGACCCGGCGATGGTGCAGCAATTCATCCAGCATCCGAATGACTACGACCTGTGGGAAGCCTGGGACAGCCTGGACCTGCCGGTGCTGTGCCTGCGAGGCGAGTCGTCCGACCTGCTGCTGGCCGACACCGCCGAGGCGATGCGCCAGCGCGGCCCGCGGGCGGTCGTGGCCACGATTGCCGGCTGCGGCCATGCACCGGCGCTGAACGTACCGGATCAGATCGGCCTGGTGGAGCGCTTTCTGGCGGGTGAGTAGGCCTCAGCTGTTCAAGTTGACGCGACCCTTGGCCTCGCAGGCCGGCACCGCGCGGGGCAGCTCGCCATCGAATCGGCTCGTCCAGCATTCGTCGAAGACCGAGCAGTAGCAGGCCTCGGGTGCGAGGTGCTCCCGGGCCGCGTCCACTGCCTCCCACAGCCGCTGACCGCCAGGGTTGTCGTCCTTGGGGCGGAGCCAGCGGAACAGGGTGCGGCTGCGGCCGGCCACCACCACCTCTCCGGCGATCGAGCCGGTCATGGTGTTGCCCGCACTCTTGAGCTCCAGGCCGAGCTCCTTGTTTTGCCTTTGCAGCAGGTCGCGTGCCGACTTCAGCGGCTGCTGCTTGTAGCGCAGCTCCATCCACACCACCCGGGCAGGGCCGGTGCCGGCGTTCTCGATGGAAAAGCTGAGCTGCGGCTCCCCCTGTGCGTTGGCATTGCTGATGTCCCATTGCAGTATCGGCGTCGAGCCGGCGCGCACCAGGCGTGCGTTCTGCTCCACCAGTGAACTCATGGCGGCGCTGGTGCGAATCGAGGACACCAGAGCCGCGACGGCGCTGAGTACCATGCTCAAGGCCACGGCAATCTGGAACCAGCGCGGGCCGCCATCGCCTGCGGGCGGCTTGCTGAGCTTGGGCATTTCGATCATGGCGCATCCTCTTCGTCCCCGGCGGGGAGACGGGGTGCGCCGCGATTATCAGGGCTGGGCGGGCAGCTCGGGCAGGCGCAGCCAGCGCCCCAGCCGCAGGCGCAGGGCCATGAAGTCCAGTGGTTTGGTCAGGTGCTCGTCCATGCCGGCGTCGAGGCTGGCGCGCACATCGCTGTCCAGCGCATGGGCGGTGAGGGCGAGGATGGGGAAGTCGGCCAGATCACCGGCCCGCTGCAGCGCGCGGATGCGGCGCGCGCACTCCAGGCCGTCCATGCCCGGCATCTGGATGTCCATGAGCACCAGGTCCGGTGCCGTTTGCTGGCAGAGGGTCAGCGCCTCCAGGCCATTGCCGGCCAGATGGCATTGCAGGCCCATCAGCGACAGGAACTCCTGGGCCACCACCTGATTGATCAGATTGTCTTCGACCAGCAGCACCAGGGGTGCGGCACTCTTGAGCGCCTCGCTGCCACGCGGGCAAGGCAGGGCCGGCGGCGCATCGGGTCGCTGCGCATCGCTCTGCGACCAGAGCGGAACGAGCGGCCGGGTCGAGCTGGGGCGCTGGGCAAGAGGTGAGGCGTTCATGCTTCTCGGTTCGATGCTGATCCGGTCGTCGGGCGCTGAGCGGCTTGGCCGGTGGCCGGTGCCGCGCCCTTGTTGTTTGACCAGGGTGGGTGGTCGCCGCGGCGCTATAGGCCGGCCGGCCATCGGTTCGGCGCGGGCCTTGCAGGGCCTTGACCGAGGCTTCATTGTTGCCTGCGGACCTGCCATCCGCAAACTTTTACACGGCTGGACTATGGGGGATGGACAAGCCGGCGCGCATCTGCTTGGCTGGCCATGATCGAGGCGGGCGGGGCCGTTGCTGTCAGTGCTCACTCATGGGCCACTCCTCATTTCTTGGTGGTGCAACTGTACATATAATCAGTTGCAACCTGGCCCTTAGCGGCTGCCACAGAGCGCCCGCCGAGGGGTTTGCCATTGCATCTCCTTACAACCTCGATGCATGCTCAAGCTGCCTAGAATGACCGCTCCCCCCACCCCGCACAGCACCTCAGCCGCCATGACCGAAGGTCTTATCCGCATACGCGGCGCTCGTCAGCACAATCTGAAGAACCTGGACCTCGACATTCGCACCGGCGAGATGACGGTGGTGACGGGCCCCTCGGGCTCGGGCAAGTCCAGTCTGGTGTTCGACACGCTGTATGCCGAGGGCCAGCGTCGCTACGTCGAGACCTTCAGCGCCTATGCGCGCCAGTTCCTGGACCGCATGGACCGCCCGGCGGTGGACCGGGTCGATGGTGTGCCGCCTGCGATCGCTATCGACCAGACCAACCCGGTGCGCACCTCGCGCTCGACCGTCGGCACGATGACCGAACTGAACGACCATCTGAAGCTCCTGTTCGCCCGCGCCGCTCAGCTGTTCGACCGCAAGACGGCGCTGCCCGTGCGCCACGACACGGCGCAGACGATTTATGCCGACCTGCTGGAGCGCAGCGCGGCCTTGGGCCTTCCGCCGCGGCTGACCCTGACCTTCCCGGTCGAGCTGCCGGCCAACACCAGCGCCGAGCAGCTGGAGCAGTGGCTTTCGGCCAGCGGTTTCACCCGCATCCAGGCCGAGCGCGAGATCGACACGGACCAGGGCAGGCACAAATTGCTTGACGTCGTCGCCGACCGCTTCCGTATCGCCAATGTCGAGAAGCAGCGGGCGATGGAGGCCATCGAACTGGCCTTGAAGCGCGGCGGCGGGCGCTTGATCGTCTATGTCGTAGGTGATGACGAGGCCAACCCGGAGCTGTGGCGCTACTCGACCGGCCTGCACTGCCCCGAGAGCGAGCTCCGCTATCTGGAGCCGCAGCCGCCGCTGTTCTCGTTCAACTCGGCCATGGGGGCCTGCGAGACCTGCCGCGGCTTCGGCCGTGTCGTTGGCGTCGATCTGGGTCTGGTGATCCCGGACGAGAAGAAGACGCTGCGCTCCGGCGCGATCAAGACGATACAGACTCCGGCCTGGAAAGAGATCCAGGACGACCTGCTGAAATATGCCGGCGACGCCGGCATCCCGCGTGACACGCCCTGGAGCCAGCTCAGCGCCGCACACCGCGACTGGGTGCTGAACGGTTCGCCGCACTGGAATGGCAACTGGAACAAGCAGTGGTACGGCGTGCACCGCTTCTTCGAGTACCTGGAGAGCAAGGCCTACAAGATGCACATCCGAGTGCTCTTGTCCAAGTACCGCAGCTACACGCCCTGCGGCGTCTGCGGCGGTGCGCGGCTGAAGCTGGAGCCCCTGCTGTGGCGCATGGGTGGCAAGGAGCAGGCCGACGGCGTGCTGGCGCCCGAGCAGCGCTTTCTGCCGCGCGGTGCCGACTGGTCGCGTGCCCAGCTGGAGGCGCTGCCGGGCCTGAATCTGCACGACCTGATGCAGCTGCCGATCGCGCGGCTGCGCGCCTTCTTCGATGGCCTGCAACTTCCGAGCACGATGCTGGACGACGCCTTGAAGCTGCTGCTGGACGAGATCCGCACGCGGCTGCGCTATTTGGTCGAGGTGGGCATAGGCTATCTGACCTTGGACCGGCAGAGCCGCACCTTGAGCGGCGGCGAGGTTCAGCGCATCAACCTGACGACGGCGCTGGGCACCTCGCTGGTGAACACGCTGTTCGTGCTCGACGAGCCCAGCATAGGCTTGCACCCGCGCGACATGAACCGCATCGTCCAGGCCATGCACCGGCTGCGCGATGCGGGCAACACGCTGGTCGTCGTCGAGCATGACCCGGCCGTGATGCTGGCCGCCGACCGGCTGATCGACATGGGCCCGGGGCCCGGCGAGCGCGGTGGCGAGATCGTCTTCGACGGCACGCCCGAGGCGATACGCCAGGCCGACACGATGACCGGCAACTACCTCGGCGCGCGCAAGCACGTGGGCATGGGCATACGCCGCCTGGTCGAGACGAACACGCCGCGGCTGATTCTGGAAGGCGTGCGCGAGCACAACGTCAAGAACCTGACGGTGGAGTTCCCGCTGCAGCGGCTGGTGGTCGTGACCGGTGTTTCCGGCTCCGGCAAGTCAACGCTGATGCAGGACGTGCTCTACCCGGCGCTGGCGCGGCATTTCGGCATCCCGACCGAAACGCCTGGCACGCACGACCGGCTGCTCGGCGCCGATTGGTTGAGCGACGCGGTCTTCGTTGACCAGTCGCCGATCGGCAAGACGGCGCGCTCCAATCCGGCGAGTTACGTCGGCGCCTTCGACGAGATCCGCAAGCTGTTCGCCAATCTGAGCATGGCCAGCCAGCGCGGCTACAAGGCCGGCACCTTCAGCTTCAATGCCGGCGATGGCCGCTGCCCGACCTGCGGTGGCTCCGGCTTCGAGCATGTGGAGATGCAGTTCCTGAGCGACGTCTATTTGCGCTGCCCGGACTGCGATGGCCGGCGCTTCCGTGCCGAAATTCTTGAGGTGAAGCTACCGCGCGATGCCAGGGAGTTTAGCGTCGCCGACGTCCTGGAGCTGACCGTCAGCGAAGCCGTCCATGTGTTCAAGAACGACCGCGAGGTGCTGGCCAAGCTGCAGCCCATCGTTGACGTGGGCCTGGAGTATGTGAAGCTGGGCCAGCCGGTGCCCACGCTCAGCGGCGGCGAGGCCCAGCGGTTGAAGCTGGCCGGCTTCCTGGCCGAGGCGGCCAGCGGCTCGCGCCAGCCGATTGCCCGCAAGGGCACGCTGTTCCTGTTCGACGAGCCGACCACCGGCCTGCACTTCGACGACATCGCCAAGCTGATGCGCGCGCTGCGAAAGCTGCTGGCGGCGGGCCATTCGCTGATCATCATCGAGCACAACCTCGACGTGATCCGCTCGGCCGACTGGATCATCGATCTGGGCCCCGAGGGCGGCGACGCCGGTGGCGAGCTGGTCTGCGTAGGCACACCGGAAGACCTGAAGGAGCACCCGACGTCCCACACCGGCCTGGCGCTGCGCGAGTACGCCGAGGCGCTGCATGCGCACAAGGTCGAGGAGGGCGTGCCGCTGCAGGCGCTGTTGAAGCGAGCCCGCCAGCCGCTGGACGAGAACATCCGCATCGTCAACGCCCGCGAGCACAACCTCAAGGGCATGGACGTCAACATCCCGCGCGGCAAGTTCAGCGTCGTCACCGGCGTCAGCGGCTCGGGCAAATCGACGCTGGCCTTCGACATCCTGTTCAACGAGGGGCAGCGCCGCTATCTGGAATCGCTGAACGCCTATGCGCGCTCCATCGTGCAGCCGGCGGGCCGGCCCGAGGTCGATGCGGTGTATGGCATTCCGCCGACCGTGGCGATCGAGCAGCGACTCAGCCGCGGCGGGCGCAAGAGCACGGTGGCCACCGCCACCGAGGTCTGGCACTTCCTGCGCCTGCTCTACGTCAAGCTGGGCATACAGCATTGCGTCAATGACGGCACGCCGGTGCGGCCGCAAAGCGTCGAGTCCATCGCTGCGCAATTGCTGCGTGATCACAGGGGTCAGCACGTGGGCCTGCTCGCGCCGCTGGTCGTCAACCGCAAGGGCCTTTACACCGACCTGGCCAAGTGGGCCAAGGCGCGCGGCCACAGCCATCTGCGTGTCGATGGCGAGTTCGTGTCGGTCGACCCCTGGCCGCGACTGGACCGCTTCAAGGAGCACACGCTTGAATTGCCTGTCGGCGACCTGAAGATCGCGGCCGAGAACGAAGCCAAACTGCGCGAGCTGCTGGCCAAGGCGCTGGACGTGGGCAAGGGCGTGATGCATCTGCTCAGCCCGCTGACAGGCCTGCATGCGGCGCTGGCCGATGGCGACTCGACGGCCGGCATAGGCGCGGTCAAGGTGTTCTCGACCAAGCGCGCCTGCCCGAGCTGCGGCACCAGCTACCCCGAGCTGGACCCGCGCATGTTCTCGTACAACAGCAAGCACGGCTGGTGCGGCACCTGCGTGGGGACGGGTCTTGCCCTGACCCGCGAGCAGCGCAAGGCCTTCGACGATTCGGTCAAGGACGATGACAACCGCGGCCGCGAGCAGAGCTTCCCGGCCGAGGAGGCCGAGGTCGAGGGCCTGGTCGATCAGCCCTGCCCGGACTGCCATGGCGCACGGCTGAACCCGACCGCCCGCGGCGTCAGCTTCGAGGACAAGAGCATTGCCGATGTGGCGGCCTGGTCGGTGATGGATGCCCGTACCTGGGTCAATGGGCTGGAACTGCTGGGCCGTGATGCCGAGATCGCCCGTGACGTGGTCAGCGAAATCAAGAGCCGACTGAGCTTTCTCGAAGAAGTGGGTCTTGGCTATCTGACGCTGGACCGCGCCGCGCCGACCTTGAGCGGCGGCGAGGCACAGCGCATCCGCCTGGCTGCCCAGCTAGGCAGCAATCTGCAGGGCGTCTGCTATGTGCTGGACGAGCCGACGATAGGCCTGCACCCGCGCGACAACCAGATCCTGCTGAAGGCCCTGCAAAGTCTCAGCGACCGCGGCAACACGCTGGTCGTCGTCGAGCATGACGAGGACACGATACGCAGAGCCGATCACATCATCGACATCGGCCCAGGTGCCGGCAAGCGCGGCGGCAATCTGGTCGCCCAGGGCTCGGTGGCCGATCTGGCACTGCAGCCCGACTCGCTGACCGGCAAGCTGCTGAAGCACCCGATGCTGCACCCGCAGCAGCCGCGCCGTGCCGTCACCATCGACGATCCGCATCTGCTGATCGTCGAGGCCAGGCTGCACAACCTGCAGAACGTCAGCGTGCCGGTGCCCTTGCAGCGTCTGGTCGGCGTGACCGGCGTCAGCGGCTCGGGCAAGTCCACCCTGGCGCGCGACGTGCTGCTGGCCAATCTGCTGCAGGTCGTCGGCCAGCGCAAGCCGTCACCCGTCTGGCAGGGCTGCGTCGAGGTGCTTGGCTGGGAAACGGTGGACCGCGTGCTGGAGGTCGACCAGACGCCTATCGGCAAGACGCCGCGCTCCTGCCCGGCCACCTATATCGGCTTCTGGGATCCGATACGCAAGCTCTTCGCCGAGACCTTGGAATCGAAGGCCCGCGGCTATGCGCCGTCGCGCTTCTCGTTCAACACCGGCCAGGGTCGCTGCCCGGGCTGCGAGGGCCAGGGCATGAAGACCATAGAGATGAGCTTCCTGCCGGACGTGAAGATCCTTTGCGACCAATGCCATGGCCAGCGCTTCAACCCCGAGACCCTGACCGTCACCTGGCGTGGCCGCAGCATCGGCGACGTGCTGAGCATGGAGGTCGACGAGGCGGTGGAGTTCTTCGCGCCCATGCCGGCGATCGCCCACCCGCTGCAACTGCTGAAGGACGTCGGCCTGGGCTATCTGACCCTGGGCCAGCCCTCACCGACGCTGTCCGGTGGCGAGGCGCAGCGCATCAAGCTGGTCAGCGAGCTGGTCAAGGTGCGCGACGACATCACCCGCCGCGGTCAGAAGCCGCCACACACGCTCTATGTGCTGGACGAGCCGACGGTGGGCCTGCACATGGCCGACGTCAGCAAGCTGATCAAGGTGCTGCACCGGCTGGTCGGCGGCGGCCACAGTGTGATCGTGATCGAGCACGACCTGGACGTGATGGCCGAATGCGACTGGATCATCGATCTCGGGCCCGAGGGCGGGCGCAGTGGCGGTGAGATCGTGTCGACGGGTACGCCTGAGGCGGTGGTGGCGAGTGGCAGCCACACGGGTGTGGCGTTGAGGCCGGTTTTGGCTCGCGTGTAGCCCGGATGAAATCCGGGGTGGCGCGTGGGCACTAGCTGCCCCCGGATTGCATCCGGGCTACGGAATACAGCGCCAGGCTCTTTGGCCTGGCTTGATAGGTAAAGGTTCCTCCTAGCACGTCGGCACCGAACCGTCCCCTAGCCTGTGGAGTGATGGGTCGAACGCTTGACGCGATCTAGTGCCTGAAGTGTAGGGAGTAAGCCGGGGCGGCGTCACCCCCGAGCTACGGGGTGGCCCGCCAACTATTCACTTTTTCTGCTTTACTGGGCGCTGCCAGCCGCTCAAAGACACCTGTTTTGCACGCGCCACCGTCAACTCCCCGGCCGGCGTGCTCTTGCTGATCGTCGAGCCGCCGCCTATGGTGCCGCCGGCGCCTATCGTCACCGGCGCGATCAGCACGCAGTTGGAGCCCACGTGCACATCGGCCTCGATCACCGTGCGGTGCTTGTTGGCGCCGTCATAGTTGGCGGTGATGCTGCCGGCGCCGTAGTTGACGCGCTCGCCCACCGTGGCGTCACCCAGATAGGCCAGATGATTGGCCTTGGCGCCGCGGGCCATCGTGGTGTTCTTGACCTCGACGAAGTTGCCAATGTGGACCTCGGGGCCCAGATCGGCGCCGGGGCGCAGGCGGGCGAACGGGCCGATCAGCGCACCTGCGCCGACCTTGACTCCCAGCGCCTCGCCGTCGATATGGGTGAACGGATGAATCACCGCACCATCGGCGATCTGCGCGTTGCGGATCACGCAATGGGCGCCGATGCGCACCTCGTTGCCCAGCGAGACCTGGCCCTCGAATACGCAGCCGACGTCGATCTCGACATCGCTGCCGCAGGCCAGCGTGCCGCGCAGATCGAAGCGCGCCGGGTCGGCCATGCGCACGCCGGCTTCCAGCAGGGTCTCGGCCTGCTGGCGCTGGAAGCGGCGCTCCAGGTCGGCCAGCTGCAGCGGGCTGTTGACGCCCAGCACTTCGGTTTCGTTGGGCGCATGGCTGGCGACCACCGGCACACCCTCGGCCACGGCCATGGCGACGATATCGGTCAGGTAGTACTCCTTCTGGGCATTGTCATTCTTCAGCGCCGCCAGCCAACGTTTCAGCAGCGCGGTGGGCGCGGCCATCATGCCGGTGTAGCCCTCGCGGATCTCGCGCTGGCGCTCGGTGGCATCCTTGTGCTCGACGATGCCCAGCACATGGCCGCCGCGGGCGTCACCGCTGCGCAGGATGCGGCCGTAGCCGGTGGCGTCGGCCAGCTCGACGGTCAAGAGGGCGAGGTTCTTGCCGGCACAGGCCTGCACCAGCTTCTCGGCGGTGGCCGTGCGTATCAGCGGCACATCGCCGTTCAGTATCAGGGTCGTGCCGCCTTCCAGCAGCTCGGGCACGGCCTGCTGCACCGCATGGCCGGTGCCCAGCTGGGGCATCTGGCGGACGAAGTGCAGATCGGGGCCGACCACGGCCGTCTCCACGGCCTCGGCACCATGGCCGGTGATGACGATCAGGCGCTGCACGCCCAGGCCGCCACAGGTGTTCAGCACATGCTGCAGCAGCGACTGCCCGGCCAGCTTGTGCAGGACCTTGGGCAGGCTGGACTTCATGCGGGTGCCTTTGCCCGCAGCCATGATGACGACGTTCAGAGCCATGCTGACCTTTCTTGTTGAAGGTCAGATTATCGGGGCTGGCTGTGACAGGGCGCGCAGCCGCCGCACGCCCCGGGTGCGACGCAGTTAACGCTGCAGGCTCACCGCCACCTCGTGAGGCTCGGGGATGGTGCGCGGAAAGTCCTTGATGGCGGCCTCGAACATCGCGCCCAGCAGGGCATCGTCGCCGACGCTCAGCCCATCCGAGTTGGCCCGCGTCTCATAGATCGCCTCGCCGCTCTTGCGGTCACGCAGCACCAGGGCCACCTCGCGCTCGTAGCGGCGGCTGCCCAAGGCATTGGTGTAGGCATAGGGCCGGTGCAGCGGGCTGTGGCGCCAGAAGCTGGTGCGGTACTGCCACCAGAACGGGTCCTCCCAGGGGCCGCGCTCCTGCAGGCTGACCCGGGCGCCGACCATCACCAGCACATCGGCGCTCTTGGTGTCGGTCGCCGGGCCGAAGCCTGCCTTCAGCAAGGCCGCCGTGGCCGCCGTTTCCAGCTGGGCCTGGCGGGTGTCTTCCTTGCCCTGCGAGGGCAGGCGCTCGAAGGCGAAGCTGGCGGGCTTGCGCTCGGCCGGCCAGGCGCCGTAGCTGGACACCTCGGAGCGCACGGTGTACATGCCGGCGCAGCCACCGAGGCCCACCACCGCAGCCACCAGCAGACCATAGAGCGCGAATCGAGTCTTTTTCATCATGCTGCCTCTACTGTGAACGAGCCAGGCCTGATGCCTAGTTCTCTCGCCGCAGTTGTATCACTGACTGCGGCTCGGGCGTGGCACAGCCCTCGTCGTCTTCGTCAAAGGCGCGGTCGCCGTTGGCGGTCGGGCAAGCCGGTGGCTTGGAGCGTGGTGAAGGGGAACCGGTTCCGGTCCATCATGTGCGAGGGCACCAGTTTGCAAATCGCGTTGAACATATTGTCCACCCGGCCCGGGTAGCAAACGTGGCGACCAGGTGCGTCAGCGCGCACGCGCCGCAAGTGAGTAGGGCAACGGAAGCGACGGAAGCAGCTGTCGCGGTCGTGCTGGCGTCTGGCGCAAATGCTCGCTGGCAAGAAAGCCGGAGCTGGGCCGAAGAACGGCTAGTCGCGCTTGCGTATTCGCTACCCAAGGGACCATGCAGTGCAGGGCTCGCACAGGCAATCGCCGAGCGGCCGGTTCGTGAGCTAGGCCGGTCGGTGCGCGTCCGATAGGCCAATGGCCGCTTGCCAGAGCAGCAGTCACTTGTGATCCGCGGTCGAATGTCGCGTTCCTGACCTGCCTTTATGTACAGCTCTACATTGAAGCTGACACCTGACGGTGAAGAGCCAGTCCGAAACGTCGCCGGTGCGACCCCGAGCAGTCGTCACCATTTCAGGTTCCCAGGCCCCCATGCCGCCCCTCCGTTTCAGGCCTTGTACCCAGGGGCAACCGACGTCGCGTGCTCGACTGGCCCCGCAACACCTCGTGGTGCACTGAAAGCGCCTACTGCCCCGGTGTGGCAGGCAGGCGCTCGACGTCGTGAATCCACGACATCGCGGAGGCAGTCCAGATCTGTTTGACTGGTGCCAACTGCGCCCGCTCGACCACGCACCCGAGACGCACGCCATAAACGGCTGGAGCATCGGGCGAGGTTGCATACAGCGGGGTGCCGCATTCGCCGCAAAACGCTTGGGCGCGGCGGTTGCCGCTTTGAGCCGTCTTGATGTAGACCTTGGGCGTGCCCGTCAATGCGAAGTCTACGGCGGGCACCGGCAGTACGGCCCTGTACGGCGCGCCCGACAGCGTCTGGCAGTCGACGCAATGACAGACCACGACCTTCGACGGGTCCGCCTCGGCTGTGAAACTGATGCTGCCGCAATGGCACCGGCCATGAATTTTCATGAGTTCCCCTTGGAGGATATGAGAGATATGCGCGACGCCAGAAGCTCAGTTTGATGCGCAGACAGAACTTGCTGTCAGCTGCCACGTGGTCGGAATGGCAGGCCTCATTCTGAGGCAGTCGGGGCGTTCATGTCACGCCGTCGCGAACCTGCCCAAGCGTCGCACCGGCCAGCACAAAGCACCCCAGAGCAAATGACACCAGAGCAAGCCATCCCAGTCGATCAAGCGCACGCGGAACAGCCATCTGAGCGAAGCGCCGATGCCAGCGCCAGGGCAGTACCAGTAGGCAGGCTGTCGTTCCCACGAGAGCCCACCCGAACACACTGAAGGCGTCCGTGAACAACATGTGCGGCGCATGCAGCACGAAGGCGCCACCCACGACGAGGCGAAACGACATCTCGATGTAGTGCGCGGCCGCCGATCCCGCGAAGCCCGACAGGAACCGCCTGGCATTCGCCGGAGAGACGATGGCCATGAGCGCGAGTCCGACGAAGTAGCCGCCTGCCAGCAGCACGATGATGAGCGTGACGGTGCTCATAGCAGCAGGAACGCCGCGGCGGCCACCAGCGTCGGTCCAAGCGCCCCGAGCAGCAGTTCGCCTGCACCAATCGACTCGTCTTCGAAGCCTCGCTTGAGCAGGGCCACGCCCGCGGGATTCGGTGCATTGGCGATTACCGTCAGGCCACCCCCGGCAACTGCGCCGGCCACGAGCATGTACTTGGAGTCACTGGAGATGCTGGTGATGAGCGAACCCAGGTAGGTCAGCGCCGCGTTGTCGGTGACTGCCGTCAGCCCGAGCGCGCCGAAAAACAGGGCCAACGGTTCGAGGCTGGACACGATGGGCTGCAGCCACCAGGCCTGCATCCCGCCGAGCACCACCAGGCCGGCCAGGAAGAAGGCCACCAGCAGGGCCTCCTTGATGATGAGCGGGCTCTGGTGCCGCTCATAGGCCTGGCTGAAACCGAGGAACATCAGGAACAGGCCCAGAAAGGCCACCGGGTGATGTGCCAGCAGCACGACGCCGGCGAGCAAGGCCAGGTGCACCAGCACCACCGGCAACGGCACGGCCTCTTCAGGCGCCACACCTTCATTCCCCGGGGCAACCAGGTGTCTGCGCAAGAGCAGGGTGGCAACCGTCGCGTTAACCAGCACGGCCAGTGCGGCCTTCCAGCCAAAATGCGAGAACATGAAGGCGCTGTCCCATTGCCAGGTCGTGGCCACCATCAGCACCGGCGGCGCGGCGTAGGAGGTGAGCGTGCCGCCGATGGAGACATTGACGAACAGGACTCCGAGCGCCAGGTATTTAAGGGATTCGGGCACCTGTGGCCGGAAGATCTGCGGGGCCAGCATCAACGCTGCGATGGTCATGGCCGCCGGCTCGGTGATCAGCGAACCCAGCAGCGGCACCGCCGCCAAGCCCAACCAGGCGCTGGCCACCGGCGTCGGCAGCGGCAGCAGTCGCGCCAAGCTATCCACCGCCCAGACGACCGTGCGCAGTACCGGCCGCGAAGCAGCCACCACCATGACGACGAAGACGAACAGCGGTTCGGTGTAGTTGCGGGATTCCGCATAGGCCAGCGCCTGCGGTCCGCCCAGCATCGCGGCCATCGCGAGGATCAGGACAATGGCCCAGAACCCGAAGACGACCTCGATCTCGCCCAAGAGATGAAACAGTCCCGCGTGTTTTGGGAAGCGATGCGACAAGCGTTCGAGTTGCTTGGCCGCGAAGGTGTGGCCAAGGGCCAGGGCAAAGATGGCGAGGGCGACGTACTGGACGGCCTGATTGGAGGTCGGGAGCATGGGCGTGTCGGTTCCGCGTGGCGGCCCGACCAGCGCGATGAACCTGCTGTCCGCCCATCGGTCCAGCACCCGAGGTGTAGTGTAACTAGGCCAGCTCAGCGGCTGCCGCGTGGCGATTGATGGGCGACTTTGATGCGGAACTTCCGACGGATGTCCTGGAGCGGGACGCCGAGAAATCGGCTATGGTCGATCCAGGGCCAGCGCTGGCGTTGAGTCAGACAGCGAACGATGGTTCGAGGCACGATGATGATGGACAGTGCAATGGAGCCAAGCACTTCCAACACCCGCATTGCCTGTAGATGTCGAGCGTCTCATGCAGGACATAGCCCCGCAGCACGCCGAGGCCCGCAGTAGTGCCGACCATGCTCGCAATCTTCACCACGGCCTCGTCGTCCAAGTCGATACCGCAGCCATAGATGACATGGACCACGTCGTGGCGCCGAAAGAAGGCTTCGCCTTCTGGAGACATGGCGTAGGCATCGCTCAACCCGGGATGAACGGCGTGGTACTCCTCCAGGGCCTGAGCCAGGGTTTGCCGGGAATCCTGCTGTTGGTAAGCGTGCATGGTCTTGAGCAACCCTTCGTCTTGATTCTGCCCCAGGGCCGGGCTCTCAGCGTTGAATCAACACAGGCACCGGACTTGCAAGCAACAGAGACGCCGTCGTACTCCCAGACACCCATCGCCTCAGGCGGGAGCCACCGAAGGCGCCCATCACCAGGAGTGCAGGGCGCTGGGCCGACAGCAGTGCGGGAATCGCGAGCGCGGGCGGGCCTTGCAACCGCGTGGATTCAACGCTGAATCTCCCGGCCTGCAACATCTGCCGGGCCTGATGCAAGCGCTCTGTCGCCATGGGACTGATGGCACCAGCCATGGCAAGCAATACAGGCAGGCCCGTCAGCAATGCATGACCCCGAAGGCGCTCAATGCGGTCACAGGCGCCGATGCTGCCATCGAATGCGATCACGACCAACTCTGGCGGCGAGAGAGATACGCTCGGCGCCAGGAGCATCGGGCACTTGGTCGTTCGCAGCTCGCAATCCAGACCGGGCTCGAGACTGGGCCGGCCGCCCGCCCGGCCGCGCCGGGGCGCGGAGCGAACCACGAGCACGGAGTCGGTTTCCGATGCTGGCCCCCCGGACGTCAGAGAGCCTTCGACGGGCGCGTCCATGAGCGCCTGTGCATGCCGTCGTGCAGCGAGCAGCCGCTGCTCATCGGCTGTGCATCTGCGAGCATGGCGCAAGCGGTCCTCGATGGCCAGGTCGTTCAGCATGGCACCCGACGGCCCCAGCCAGATCGCGCCGTTGAAGTCGCCCATCGGTATGAAGCGGGGCGGCGCCTCCGTCCGCTGTTGGATCACCAGGGGCACGTCGATTCGCAGTGCGGCCCATGCAGCAAGATCCACGACGGCATTGCAGCACTTCGCACCGCCAGCCAGACGGGCCAGAACTTTGTTGAGATGACTACTCAAACGACGTCGTCCCAAGGCCTGGAAAGCCGCATGGCGCCATTGATGATGCCCACCATCGAGTAGGTCTGCGGGAAGTTGCCCCACATCTCCCCGGTGGTCGGCGACAGATCCTCGGACAGCAGGCCTACATGGTTGCGCCTGGCCAGCAGGGTCTCGAAGATCTCACGAGCCTCGTCCACGCGCCCGAGGCGTGCGAGCGCGTCGATGCGCCAGAACGAGCAGACATTGAATGCCGTCTCAGGCCGCCCGAAGTCATCCGGCGCCTCGTAGCGGCGCATGAAGGGCCCGTCGCACAGGCTGTGTTCCATGGCGCGCAGGGTGCTGATGAAGCGCGGATCGCGCGGGCTGATGAAGCCCACCTCGCACATCAGCAGGACGCTGGCGTCTAGATCCTTGCCGCCAAAGCTCTCGGCGAAGGCACCGCGTTGCTCGTTCCAGGATTGCTTCAGGATCTTCTCGCGGATGATCTCTGCCCGCTGGACCCAGTGCGAGGCGCGATCCGTCAGGCCCAGGGCGCGGGCGATCTTCATCAGGCGGTCACAGGCAGCCCAGCACATCAGGGACGACGACGTATGGATGCGCGCCCGGGTGCGGAGCTCCCACATGCCGGCATCGGGTTGATCGTGAAGCAGCCAGGCCTGCTCGCCGAACCGTTCCAAGCGATGGAAATCGTCTGCATCGGCGCGGCGCATCAGCCGATGGTCATGGAAGGCCTGGGCCGCGCCGAGCACGATGTTGCCGTAGACGTCGTGCTGGAAGTGCTCATAGGCCTGGTTGCCGACCCGCACCGGCCCCATGCCGCGATAGCCCGCTGGGCCATCGACCAGTCGTTCGGTCAGCGTGGCCTCCAGGCCGATGCCGTACAAGGGCTGAACATGGCCCGGCGTGCTGCGCACGACATCCTGTAGCCAGCGCAGGTAGTCCTCCATGGTGCCAACTTCCGACAGGCTGTTGAGCGCGCGCACGACGAAGAATGCATCACGCAGCCAGCAATAACGGTAGTCCCAGTTGCGCTGCGTGTTTGGCGCCTCGGGAATGCTGGTTGTGACGGCCGCCATGATGGCGCCGGTTTCCTCGAACTGGCAGAGCTTGAGCGTGATGGCCGCGCGGATCACCGCGTCCTGCCATTCCAGCGGCAGCGCGAGTCGCGAGGTCCAATGGCGCCAGTAGGAGACTGTCTCCTCCTCGAATTCGCGCGCCGTGTCCTCGATGCCGCCGTGCAAGGACTCGTCAGGACCGAGCAACAGGCTCACCGGCCCATGCAGGGAGAACCAGGTCTCGTCGACTAGGTAGGTCAGCGGGACGTTGGTGTTGAGCCGCAGCGTCCAGTCTGCGGTCACGAAGCGCAGATGGTTGCTGCCACGGGTCAGGTCTGGTGTGATTGAGCCCCAGCCTGTGCGCGGCCGAACGATGAAGCGCACGCGGGGATTGCCGGTCAGCGGCTTCACCCGGCGCACGAGCTGAGCCGGACGGAACATGCGATCACGGCTGCGGTAACGTGGCGCAAAGTCCGTCACCTCGATACCGTTGCCGTCGGCATCGAACATGCGGGTGCGCACCACCGCCGTACCGGGCACATAGCCTTGAGTGCACTGGGCCATGCCCTCCAGTTCGACGGCCATCGTCCCATCCAGTCCGATCCCCTGGGAGGAGTCCAGCAGTGCGTGGAATACAGGGTCGGAATCGGGTCTCGGCAAGCAGCACCAGACGACACGGGCCTGTGCATCAACCAGGGCGTTGACCGCGCAATTTCCGATCAACGCCAGCGACAGGCTGGCTTCGCGATTCGTCAGTGTCATTGCTGCGCCTTCCATTTCGATTGCATCGAGGGAGACAATGAGAAATTCGATGGGTGTACATTTGTACCAATGCATTCTGACACTCTTTCTCGCCGCCACTGCCCCGCTGCGCATGCGGCCATTGCGCCATGCTGAGCACCCTGCGCCTGCAATTCAGGTTTCTGTTTCCCCTGTTGTTGACCCTTGCCGCGGCAGCCTATCTTGCGCTGCCCTTGCTTGACAGCCTGACCCTGCGCTGGTTCTCCCGCGATCTGACCCTGCGCGGCGTACTCGTCACCAACACACTTGCGGACTCGCTGTCCACCGCAGTGCAGGAGGACAACGAAGCGCGCGTGCAAACTCTGTTCAATCGAGCGGTCCAGGACGAGCGTCTGGTGGCGTTGGGCGTGTGCAGCCCCAACGGCGAACTGCTTCGGCGCAGCGTTGCCTTTCCTGCGGATCTGAGTTGCACGCACGCGGCCGAACTGGCCGAGCTGCCCTTGCCGAAGCTCCCCCTTGCCGGTGGTGCCGTGCACGTGGGCATGCACAAGCTGATGCTGGATGGCTCAAAGGTCGGTGATCTTGTGCTCCTCCACGACCTCAGCTTCGTCGAGCGGCGCAGCCAGGACACGCAGAAGTACCTGATTGCCTTCATGGTGGCGCTGGGTGCCATCATTGCCATCATCACGGTGATCGTGGCCCAACTGAGCTGGCGCGGCTGGGTCAAGGGAGCACAGGCGCTGCTGCGCGGCGAAGGCCTGCTAACACCCCTGGTGCACAGCCACCGCGATCTCGGCCCCTTGGCCGACGATTTCCGCGACCGCTTGCGCGACCTAGATGACGCCTACCGCCGCTCGCTCGACCGTGACGACCATTGGGACCCTGAGCGCCTGCGCGCTCTGCTGCATGCGCAATTGCGCGGGGACGAGCTGATCGTCGTTTCCAATCGCGAACCCTACATCCATGAGCAAGGCTCGGACGGCGTGTACTTCAAAAGACCCGCCAGCGGCCTGGTGACCGCGGTAGAGCCTGTCATGCGGGCTTGCTCGGGCACCTGGATCGCCCACGGCAGCGGCAGCGCGGACCGCAGCGTCGTTGACAAGCACGACCGCGTGATGGTGCCGCCGGGCAGTGATGAGTACACGCTGCGCCGAATCTGGCTGACGCCTGAGGAGGAACAAGGCTACTACTACGGCTTTGCCAATGAGGGCCTCTGGCCGTTGTGTCACGTCGCCCATGTGCGACCGGTGTTTCGCGAGTCGGACTGGGAGACCTACAAGCGGGTCAATGAGCGCTTTGCCGACGCGGTGGTAGCCGAAGCCCGCAGCGAGGATCCGGTGGTGCTGGTGCAGGACTATCACTTCGCACTGCTACCGGCCCTGATCCGCAAGCGCCTGCCCCGCGCCACCATCCTGACTTTCTGGCACATCCCCTGGCCCAATCCGGAGTCATTCAGCATCTGTCCGTGGCGCAATGAACTGCTGGAAGGCCTGCTGGGCAGCACCATCGTCGGCTTCCACACGCGCTACCACTGCAAGAACTTCATCGAGACGGTGGAGCGCAACCTGGAGGCGCGCACCGAGCATGAGCACTCCACCATCACCATCAACAAGCAAACGACCCTGATCGAGAGCTACCCGATTTCCATCGCCTGGCCGTCGGACGAGGAACGGGCGGCCTGGCCCTCGGTCGCGCTCTGCCGCAGCACCGTGCGGGAGCGCCTGGGGCTGCCCGCCGAGCACAAGCTGGCTGTTGGCGTGGACCGTTTCGACTACACCAAAGGCATCCTGGAGCGCATCCATGCGGTGGAGCGGATGCTGGAGAAGCACCCGAAGCTCGTCGGCAGCTTCAGCCTCGTCCAGGTGGCCGCACCTTCGCGCAGCGATTTGGATGAGTACAAGGCTTTCCAGCAGCGCATCCGCCAGGTGACGGATCGGGTGAATGGGCGCTTTGGCCGCCCCGGATGCCAGGCGGTCTACCTGCTGGCCGAGCACCATGAGCATGACGCCGTCACCGAGTTGTACCGTGCCGCGGACGTATGCGTGGTGACGAGCCTGCATGACGGCATGAATCTGGTTTGCAAGGAATTCGTCGCGGCCCGTGACGATGAACAGGGGGTGCTGATGCTCAGCCGATTCGCCGGCGCCGCGGCCGAGCTGAACGAAGCGCTGATCGTGAACCCCTATCACGTCGAGGAGGGGGCAGACGCGCTGTACCGGGCCATCACCATGCCTGCGGCCGAACAACGCGAGCGCATGTCCAACCTGCGCATGACCGTGCGCGACTTCAACGTCTACCGCTGGGCAGGTCGCATGCTGGCTGATGCCGCTCGTTGGCGCCTGCGCGAGCGCATCGAAGCTCGCATGCTCAAGCACAACCACGATTGATCCAGGAAGAAGGCACAGAAGTCATGCGCCACTTGTTCAGTCCTGCGGGGGAAGCGGCGTTAGCCCAGCTGATGCGGCGCCAGCGCGTACTGCTGGCCTTCGACTTCGACGGTACGCTCGCGCCCATCGTGGCGCGGCCCGATGACGCCCGCGTCTCCGTGGCCATTGCGCGCCGGCTCGAACTGCTGGCAGGTCGCTGCCCGGTCGCGGTGATCACGGGCCGCAGCATTGCCGACGTTCGCTCGCGGCTCGGGTTCGAGCCGGCCTATATCGTCGGCAACCATGGTGCGGAAGGGCTGGACTGGGTGCCGAAGGGGCGTGGCATGAACCTTCTCCGTGAAAGGATACAAACGCATGCCGACGCCCTGCAGGCGGCGGGCGTGCAGATCGAGGACAAGGTGCTCTCCCTGGCCCTGCACTACAGGCTGGCCCGTGACCGCGAGGCGGCCTTGCTGGCAATAGAGAGGCTCGTCGATGCGCTGCCGTCTGACCTGCAGACCTTCGGCGGCAAATGCGTGGTCAATGTCGTGAGCGGGGATGCCCCGGACAAGGGCGCAGCGGCACTGGCGCTCCTGCGCATCAGCGCTTGCGAATCCCTGTTCTTCGTCGGTGACGACATCAATGACGAAGCAGTTTTCGAGCAGGCCGGCGAGGACTGGTTGACGGTGCGCATCGGTCGCGCCCAGGGTGCCAGCCGCGCAATGTTCTTCCTCGACACGCATTCCGAGATGAGCGCTTTGCTCGAGCGTATTCAGCATGCCCTGGATTGAGGAGACCTGGCGACGATGACTGAACTTGCAGGAATGTCTGCGCACGTCCAATGGCTTCGTCTGCCAATCGGCGAGCTGGGGCTGGCCCTGGCGGTGGCTCTGGCGTGCTACCTGTTTATGTCCCTGCTGCTGCGGCTCGCGCTGCGCCGGCTGCGGAAAGTGTCCGAGCGCACGAGCAACCGCGCCGACGACATGCTGGTCGAAATCCTCAGCGGAACGCGTTCATGGCTGCTCGCGCTGGCGGCCATGCTGATCGGCATTGGCATGCTTGAGATCCCGGCCGGCTGGGAAGCGCGGACGGGCCAGCTGTGGTTCCTCGTCATGGCCTTGCAGCTGGGACTCTGGTGCAGCCAGGCCGTCACCATCGGCCTGCGTCGGCACGCCGAGCGCCAGCAAGCCGCTGGCACCGCGAGCCCGGCCAGTGCGGCGGCCACCTTGCTGGCTTGGGGTATGCGGGCGCTGCTCTGGACGGTGGTTTTGCTGGCGGTGCTGTCCAACGTCGGTGTCAACATCACGGCCTTCATTGCCAGCCTGGGCGTGGGTGGCATTGCCATTGCGCTTGCGGCGCAGAACATCCTGGGCGACCTGTTCGCATCCGTGGCAATTGCCCTGGACAAACCTTTCGAAGTCGGCGACTTCATCGTGCTGGGTTCCGTGGCGGGCACGGTGGAACTGGTGGGCGTGAAAACGACGCGCATCCGCAGCCTGGGCGGCGAGCAGATCGTGATGTCGAACACCGAGCTGCTGAAGCAGACCGTCAGCAACTACAAGCGCCTGCGGGAGCGGCGCATCGTCTTCGGCTTCGGCGTCACCTACGACACGACGGCCGAGCAGGCGCAGGCCATTCCCGGCATCGTCCGGCAGGTGGTCGAAGCCAGCGAGCAACTGCGCTTCGACCGGGCGCACTTCAAGGCTTTTGGCGAGAGCTCGCTGGACTATGAAGTCGTCTACTTCGTGCTTGATCCGGGCTATCAGGTCTATATGGACCAGCAGCAACGGATCAATCTGGGCCTGATGCGGGAACTGGCTCAGCTTGGGGTCGATTTCGCCTTCCCGACGCGCACGGTGGTCATGGCGAAGGGCGCTTGAACAGGGTACGGTCCACGCTCAATGCCTGGTGGCCAGCGGAGGGGAGCATATCTTTCCCTTCGCGTGCTGCCACCTTGTCAGGCGGCGGCAACTGCTCACCCATGACGCGCCACAGCTCCGCGATTGCCACAGCGTCCAGCACCAAGAGCACAACGATCACGGAGATCCAGGCCCGTCTCATGCCAAAACCCCGCAATCTCTCAATGTGGATTTGGACAAATATAGCTGCCGCATAATCTGCTTCCGCGCTCGAAGCGAAGCGTTACTTAAAAACCGGAGACTCGCCCATGAAAGCTACCGCGTACAACTTGGCACTGGGCCAGCAGCGGGCCGAAGCGCTTGTGCGGGCGTTGAGCGTCTACGGCGTGAAAGCCGGCCAGTTGGAGGCCGTCAGTTGGGGCAAGGAGCGCCCCAAGGCGACCGGGCACGACGAAGCCGCACACGCGCAGAACCGGCGTGTCGACCTTCAGTACCCGAACCAATAATGCCAAGAGCGGGAAGCGCGCCGGCCAAGGCCACTCAGGTGGACTTGGGCTTACTGACCGAGCGGAATGTTCGCCGCGCGCTCATCGGTACCCAAGACTGCAATCAGTTCGGCCAGGTCTTCGTCCAGCCGCTTCAAGGTCTTCGCGTCGAGGCTGGCCAGCGCCTGCGGCAGCACACCCGTGAAAGGTCCGGGTGCGCGCTTGAGCACGCGCTTACCGGCAGGCAGGACGTGCAGTTGCACGGTGCGCCGATCCGGCCCGTCCTTGGCGGCCACAACCAATTCCCGTTCGATCAAGGTCTTGACGAGATTGCTGGCTGTGGACTGGTGGACGTCCATGGCACGGGCGAGATCGTTCACCCCCAGGCCCGCGCTGGAAGAGATGGTGCTGAGCGCCCAGAGTTGCGCGCCACCAATGCCCGCCTTCTTCTCGACATTCTGAAAATGGGTCTTGACTGCATTGAACACCAGCCGAAAGCGGCGCAGCACCTGTGCAGCGGGATCTCCGATCGCGGCGCCCTCGGTCGAGGCCGGAGATGTCGGGGCGGGTTTCTTGTCGGTGTTGCGATGAGCCATCAGCGAATGATAGAGGGTCGTGCGTGAAGCAAGACCGGCCCGTCATCGCCGCGCTGCAGCGGGAATTGTCGGATTGGCGGATATGGGCGGCGCGAGCCGTGGTCATCGCTGCGGCCATTGCCGCTGGGTTGACCGTCGTCGCCTTCACCTGGCTGACTGAACTGGCGCTGGAACACTTCTTTTCCCTGCGCACCGCCTGGTGGTGGGCGCCTCTGCTCTGGACACCGCTGTGCACCGGCGTCATCGTGATGCTGACCCGGCGCTTTGCGCCCGGCGCGGCGGGTTCTGGCATTCCGCAGGTGATGGCCACGCTTGACCCGGCCGTCGCTCCTGAGCAGCGCGGCATCTTCGTCTCGGTCAAGCTCAGTGTCGCCAAGATTGCGCTCACGTCGGCCGGCCTGCTCGGGGGCCTTTCACTGGGGCGGGAAGGCCCCTCCGTGCAAATTGCGGCGGGCATCATGCATGCGGCGCGACGCTGGCTGCCCAGGCGCTCCGCGGTGAGCGAGCATGGTCTGCTCGTCGCGGGTGGGGCGGCAGGCATCGCGGCAGCATTCAATACGCCACTCGCAGGCGTGATGTTCGCCATTGAGGAGCTCTCGCGAACGCCCGAGCAGCGCAGCAGCGGCTTGCTTGTATCAGCCATCGTGCTTGCCGGCCTGGTGGCGGTCTCGGCCTATGGCAACGGCACGTACTTCGGTGTGATCCACGTGCCGGGCGTCAGCACCGCGCTGCTCTGGCCCGGCTTGCTGACTGCCCTGCTCAGCGGGCTTGCCGGGGGCCTGTTCGCACGGC
The DNA here is from genome assembly GCA_018780645.1 of Burkholderiaceae bacterium. Taxonomy (GTDB): domain Bacteria; phylum Pseudomonadota; class Gammaproteobacteria; order Burkholderiales; family Burkholderiaceae_C; genus Paucibacter. Next base: position 15,703 of record JADMJJ010000047.1, on the reverse strand, counting down.
TGATGCTGGCCTCGCTCGGGGGGCTTTCAGGCGACGGGCCCAGTCGCTTGCGCCGAGCTCGCCCGGTACTGTTTGCTGTTCTTTGCGGGTTCGCGGTGGCAGTGATCGGCGTTGCCACTCACGGTGCGACCTTTGGCAGCGGCTACTCCTACACTCGCGCGATGTTGGAGGGCGGGGAGCCTGTTCCACTGCTGTACGTTCTGTTCAAGTTCATCGCCACCTGGTTGACTGCCTGGTCCGGTGTCCCCGCCGGCATCTTTGCGCCATCCTTGGCCATCGGCGCAGCGCTTGGCAACGACGTGGCCTTGCTGACCCACTATCCGCATGCGGCAACACTGATCGCCCTGGGTATGGTCGGGTTCCTTGCCGCGGCAACGCAGGCACCGCTGACATCCTTCATCATCGTCATGGAAATGGTCGATGGTCACGCCATGGTGCTGAGTCTGATGGCCTGCGCGCTGGTCGCGAGCGGTGTCTCTCGCGTGCTGAGCCGCCCGCTCTATCCCGGGCTGGCCAAGATGCAGCTTGGTCGTTTGCCTGCGGCGACAGTGGCGCCGGACGATGTTGTTCCCGCGCCTGCCGATGAGCAGGAAGCGCGCAAAGAAGGGGAGCCCGATCAAGGGCTCCCAAAAGGCTAGTCGACTCTCTGGCTAGATCCACCGGCGGCACCTCCCTGTCAGGGCTCACCCGTCTAGCTGGAAGAACACAAACATGAAGACCAAACTGCTGTTGAGCGCCGTCACCCTGGACTTGGGGGCCTGTACCACCCTTGGGCGATGCAGCCGTGAAGGCGGCATGGCAACTGTCTGGCGGTCGCTGGCCGGCATTCCATACCGGGTTCAGGTTTGGCTCGTGGCCCTGGGGGCGACCAATGCGGTGTCGCTGGTCTTTCTCGATACCGCCGCAGGCGCCTGACGGCCGCGGCCTTCGCGGTAGTAGCAGCCATCCATCTGCCGATGCTGTTCATCCAGGCCGGACTGACTCGGTAGCTCTCTTTCACCGCGCTGGTCTGGCTGCTGCTCGCGTTCGTGCTGCTCAGCCATCTGCTTGTGCTGCATGTAGTGATCCAGATCGCCCTGATGCCCACAGGCGGGAGCCCCGGGCAGCTCCCGGATCCGGCCTGCATTGCCGGCACGGTCAATATGGGCGTGCGCGACCACGATCAGCTTGATGTCCGACCAAGCCAGATTCCGCCCCCGCAACGCTTGCTCCACGACATCCCGGGTGTCCGGCAAGCCCGCGTCGACCAGGATTGCGCCGTCATTGCCCAGCACAAGATGCGCGTTCACAAGTCCGAACGGAAGAACGCGAAGCCTCAGGGCTCTTGAAGGGCAACCTGGCCTACTACTTCAAGTCGAAGATGGCCCTGCAACGTCCACAGCGTGCGCGTGGCAAGTAGAGGTTGACCGCAGGCGGCTGCTACCGCCCCCCGATCGCCTTGCCGTCCACGGATCGCGTGATCGGACAGTTGACGACGATGTTGGTGATTTCCAGCGTCAGTTCCTCGGACTCCTCGGCACTCAGGATTTGCTCCTCGGATTTCAGCTCCCGGGCCAGCGAGGGCTTGTTCCATCGCACCAGCACCATGCGCCAGAGCGGGCTGTACGAGGCGTCCGCATTCGCCGGGCCCGTTGGCGATGGCGCCGACTGGAAGACGGTGATCTGCGAGTCGTCCACGAACTTGTAGACCCGCTCGACCACCGACACCCGGCCCGGCCCCGGTATGGCCTGCGCCAGCCGAGGCACCAGATTGACGCCAAGCGCCTGTGCCATGACCGGGTCTGAGATATCGGTGGTGATGTACTCGACCTTGCGTCCATCCACCCAGGCGAAGTTCAGGGGCAGGGACACGACCGGATGACCACCCGAACCAGGCAATGAGCTGCAGGCACAGACGAGTAGCGATGCAAGAAGGCTCAAACACGAGCGAAAGTAGCGCATGGGTCTATGTTTTCGAAGTCTTGGGGTGGCTGCCTTCAGCTGCCGGCAATCGCATCGGCCCAGTCGAGCACCAGGGCTTCGATCTGCGCCCGGTCCAGGCCAGGCTCCAGTTCGTCCGCCAGGGCATGCTCACCCGTGGGCATGGCATGCAAACCCTGCTCGGTGCTGGTCCAGGTGAAGCGGGCCGCGCAGGCGGGGCAACCCAGGTGATCGCCGTCGCGCGCGCTGCGCGTGCGAACCAGCGTCGGGCCGCAGGCCGGGCAATGCTGCAGCGGAATGCCCTCGTCGCTGTGACCGACCACGGCATCGAATGCACCAGCCCGACCCATGCGCACGAAGGTCGTGCCCAGTGCCAGATCGAACTGCCTGCCCAATTCGGATTCGATGATGTCCAGGGCTTTCGAGATGGGCATGCCGGTGCGATAGGGTCGGGTGCTGGTCATCGCATCGAAGGCATCGCAGATGCCCACCAGGCGCGCGTCGTGCGGGATTTCCGCTTCCACCAGACCCATGGGGTAGCCGCGCCCGTTGGGCATTTCGTGGTGGTGGTGAATCACGCCGACGACCAGCTCGGCCAAGGGATGGCCAGACAGCATGCGCGCGCCGACGCGGGGATGGGTCTTGATGGTCGCGAACTCCTCGTCGGTGAGCCGCCCCGGCTTGCGCAGGATGGCGTCAGGGATGCCCACCTTGCCCAGGTCGTGCAGGAAGCCGGCCATGGCGATGCGGCTGGCGTCGCGCGGCGTGCTGCCCGATTCCAGCGCCAGCGCGTGTGCCATGCGCGCCACGCGCCAAAGGTGGCCGCCGGTGTAGGGGTCGCGTGCCTCGACCATCCAGGCCGAGACCAGCAGGCTGGCCAGCAATGCCTGGCGCAGCCCCTGCACTTCGTTCAATTTCAGTTCAGGACTTGTCATTTTCACGCCGCTTCCGCGCGGGCATGTGCCCGCGAAGATGGTAGCCCCTTGGTCTGCAAGTTGGAACCATTCAATGGCCAGAGTCAATGTGATTCGATTGGCCGGCCGCGGCCACCGGAGGCTCGGCCGGCTGGCACCGCATCAGGCAGCCGATCGGGCGGTAACGACGGGGAAGTCGATGTCGGTGGCGGCCACGTTGTTGACGTAGTTGGTCAGTACGTTCAGCGCCACGTTCAGCACGATCTCGACCACGCTGCCTTCATCGAAGTCGGCAGCGCGCAGGGCGGCCAGGTCAGCGTCCGAGACGCGGCCGCGGGCTTCGGCCACGCGGCGGGCAAAATGCAGCGCCGCGGCTGTGCGTGTGTCATCCGAGCGGCCGTCACGGGCAGCGTCAATTTCGCTGCTGCTGATCTTGGCGACATTGGCGGCCAGGTAGCTGTGTGCCGACAGGCAATAGTCGCAGCCGTTGAATTCGGCGATAGCCAGGGCGATGCGCTCACGCAGTTGCACGCTCAGTTTGCCTTTGGCCAGGGCACCATTCAGCGACAGATAGCCTTCCAGTGCAGCGGGGCTGTGGCCGACCAGCTTCATCAGATTGGGCACAACACCCAGTTGCTGTTTGACTGCTGCGAGCAGGGGCTTGGAGGCCTCGATCGAGGTTTCGACGCTGGGGATGCTGATACGGGACATGTTCAATCTCCGGTGTGTAGTAGAGGCAATTCGATTGGGACTTCGTCTCATCCGCCGTGTGTTCAGCGAATAGGTGAACTGTCCTTGAATCCGGCGCTGTATAGAATCACCAGCAAATCCAAGACACCGTTACGCGAGGAGAAACAGTGGACCGACTGCACCTGATCAATGTGTTCACTGCGGTGGTGGACGCGAGCGGTTTTGCCGGCGCCGCGCGCAAGCTCAACATCTCACCGCCCGCGGTCACGCGGGCCATCAGCGAGCTGGAAGGCCATCTGGGTGTGCGCCTGCTGACGCGTACCACCCGGGTGGTGCGTGTCACCGAAGCCGGGGCTCGCTACGTGGAGGATTGCCGTCGCATCCTGGCCGAGCTGGCCGAGGCTGACGAATCGGTGAGCGGCTTGCATGGCGCGCCACGAGGGCGCCTGACGCTGACTGCGCCAGTGCTTTTCGGCGCGCTCTACGTCACACCCATCGTGACCGAATACCTGCAGCGCTATCCCGAGGTGACGGCCTCTTGCTGGTTCCTGGACCGGGTCGTGAACATGATGGACGAAGGTGTCGATATTGCCCTGCGCATCGGAGAACTGCCTGACTCGTCCATGCAGGCGATCCGGGTTGGCAAGGTGCGGCGCGTGATATGCGCAGCGCCCAGCTATCTGGAGCGGCATGGCACGCCGCAGAGTCCGGACGAGCTGACGGTCCACACCATTGTTTCGGCCAGTGGCGTCACGCCAGCGCCCGAATGGCGCCTGACGGAGAACGGCGCGCCCAAAGTCGTCAAGGTGCAGCCACGCATGGTCACCACCACCAATGATTCGGCGGTGGCGGCCGCCGTGGCTGGCTTTGGCTTGTCGCGCCTGATGTCCTACCAGGTCGCGGAGCACCTGCGAGAAGGGCGTCTCAAGGTCGTATTGAGCGAGTTCGAGACTGCGCCCCTGCCGGTGCAACTGGTGCACCGAGAAGGTCGTCATGCCTCGCAGAAGGCGCGCGCGTTTCTGGATCTGGCGATCGAACGGCTGCGTGCCTGCACGGCGCTGCACTGAATACCGCCTCGACCGCAGCCTGGGCACGCAGGCGTATTGCCTCAGACCTTGCTGACGATCAGGGAGCAAACCTGGTCGTGCAGATCCTGCAAATCCTGTGGCGCCTGCGAGAAGTTCATCTTCTGGTCCATGCGCACCTTGGCAGTTTCCAGCGCCTGTTTGGTGGGCTTGTCCCACTGCGTGCCCAGCAGTCCCTTCATGATGACGGTGGCGTGCTGTTCGGTCTGATCATCGCTAAGGGGCTTGCCCAGCAAGCTGGCGCCGCGTTTGAGCGTCTCACCGTGGATGGTGACAAAGCAGCCGAGCATGGCATCACGCGCCTCTACAGGGGTAATGGGAGCGTCCGAACGGGCCTTGGTGAGCATTTGCTTAACGTACATGGTAATTCTCCGGGTGAAGTTCAGTGAGTGGCGGGCGACGGCGCCGCGGGAGGCTGCACCTGCACAACTGCGTTGCAGCGTGACTCGGGCGGCACCGGCGTGTCTGAGGCAGATGGCTTGAAGCTGAACCAGGCGGCCTCGTAGCCGAGTTCAGGAAAGAGTTCGGTAACAAACGGTGCGGGCAACATGGCTGGAGTTCCTCTTGAAGTCCTGGTAGCAAATGGAGGGCAGGCGGATCTGGCGATGCCCAGGGCATCACAGGTCCAACGTGAGGTGTTCACTCTCGGCGCGCGACACACATATGCACATCAGCGCGCCCTGGGCACGTTCGACGTCGCTCAGCACGAAGTCCCTGTGCTCGGGTTTGCCTTTCAATACCTTCACCGCGCATTGCCCACAGCTGCCACTGCGGCAGCCAGATGACGCTTCAACACCGGCGCGCTCCAAGGCATCCAGAATGGTCTCGGTCGCCGGCACCTCTATGCTTTTGCCGCTGCGCTGCAGGGTCACGTTGATGCTGCGTTGTTGCCCGGTCGGCTTGGACACCGCAAAGTGCTCTGCGTGCACCTGCTCGACAGGCAGCCCGGCGCGGCGGGCTGCGTCATGCACGGCGTCGATCAGGCGGACGGGCCCGCATACATAAATGTGAGTTCCCGGTGCCGCGGCTTGTATCAAGCCGGCCGGGTCGAGTCGTTCATGCTGGTCCGCCGCATAGCTGTGCAATTGGGCACCGAACTCACGTTCGAGGCGATCCAGATAGGCCGCATCGAGGCGCGAACGCATGGCATAGTGAAGCTCAACACGCCGGCCGGCCGCCTGCAGTTCCTGCGCCATTGCCTTGATCGGCGTGATGCCGATGCCGCCGGCGATGAGCAGCACCGGGGCATCAGCATCGGCCGCGAGGGCAAAGTCATTGCCCGGCAAGCCGCAGTGCAAGACCATGTCGAGCTGGTAGCTGGCATGTACGGCCGCCGAGCCGCCGCTGCCGGCGTCTTCGCGCAACACGGCAATCTCGTAGGCATCTCGGCGGCGCGGATTTGAGCTGATGGAGTAGCGCCGCGTGCTGAGCGTGCCATTAAGCAAACGCAGTGGCAAATCCAGGTGCGAGCCCGCCCGCACCGGCGGCAACTCGCTGCCGTCCAGGCTGCGTAGCTCGTAGGCGCGCACTCTTGGCGTGAGTTGGCGAACGCCGCTGATGCGCAGGGGCAAGGGACCCTTGCCAAGGCGCAGCTCGACGGCAGGCGCGTTGGTCGCCTCGCGCTGAACGCGTGCGAGTTCGGCTTTGGCCTGTGTAAGTTCGGCTCGCAACGGAGCCACGGCCTCGTTCACCTCAGCCTCCGTGAAGCGCGGCGTGATGTGCTGAGGGCAATTCCAGTCGAAGGCCTCCACCGTGATGAGCATGGCCCGTTCGACATGGGCGCCGTACTGGGGCATTGCAAGGCGTGCCATCAGTTCCGGGGCGTCATCCGCACCCACCATGCGCACGCGCCCCATTATCTTCAGACGGCGCTGATGGGCGTAGTCCATCAGGATGATGGAAACACGATCGTTGTTCTGCAGATTGCCGACGCTGATGTACTGCACGTTTCCGCGGAAGTCCGCATACCCGATGGTCTTGGCGTCGAGCACTTTCAGGAAGCCGGTCGGGCCACCTCGGAACTGCACATAGGGCCAACCGGTCTCGCCCACGGTCGCTTGATAGAAGCCGTCGCGAGCATGGATGAACCCGGCCTCGCGCTCGGTGAGGGCATCGCGGCGATCTTCGGTATGGTCCAGCGGCGCATAGGCCGAGCGGCTGCCCATGCGCGTTTGCATGGCACGCACGGTGGGCGTGAAGGCAAGATCGGAATAGGCGCGGCTCATGGGAAATCCAGTTCGGTCTCGGGTTGGAGAAAGCTGCTGCATAAGCCCTTTCGGACTTGGCAGGCTTGGGCATTACTGTGACCGCGTGACCTGCTCTTTGGAATCCATGCCGGGCTGAGTAGAGTCTTTCCGCCAGCGGAACAATGGGCACAGGCTGCAACAGCCCCCTGCGATCACCCCTATTGCATCAACGCTCCATCGACAAAGCGACCCAGCTCACCGGCCGACGCGGCGCCCAGGCGACTGGCCAAGACCTCGCCATTACGGACCAGCAGCAGGGTCGGCACACTCCGAATGCCGACCTCCTGGGCAAGCGATGGGCATGCATCGATATCCACCTTCAAGACACGCAGCGAGCCGCTGCGCGACTGGGCAAAGGCTTCGAGCACCGGGGCCAGGCCCTGGCAGGGGCCACACCAGGCGGCAGCAAAGTCCACCAGCGTCGGGGTGTCGTCCTCCATAGCAAGAACTTCGCGTGCCTGACTGTCGTCACGGGCTTCAAGAACTGATTTCATGGCAGGTCGTCTGTTTGGTGGCAAGGCCTTGATTACAGGCCAACGGGGCGGGTGGTTCAAGCACGCGCCGCGAACCAGAGTATTGCGGGCAGCATTCGTAATAGGACCCTACGCTTGAGCCGCCCGGGATTGTTCCGCCGCGGGTACTGGTGTCTTGGCTGTCGTGGTGGTTCACAGAGCGGCTCCCCAGGGCGCAAAGTGAAGGCATCGGTGAGCAGCCCATGCACCACCGACGTACTCAGACACACCAAGGAGCCATGGATGCGTGAACATCGGGTCGAGGTTGCCATCATCGGCAGCGGCACAGCGGGCATGTCCGCCTATCGAGCCGCGCTGACGCACACAAGCAGCGTGCTTGCCATAGAGGGCGGCCCCTATGGCACCACCTGCGCCCGCGTTGGCTGTATGCCCAGCAAGCTGCTGATTGCTGCGGCCGAGGCGGCACATGCGGTGGCCGAGGCGGGACGATTCGGGGTGTTCGTCGATGCCCCGGCCCGCATTGACGGTGCGACCGTGATGGCCCGAGTGCGCGATGAGCGTGATCGATTTGTCGGCTTCGTGACCGAGGCCGTGGACGGCTGGGCGCCCGAGCACCGCCTGCAAGGCCGGGCACGCTTCATCGCCCCGCTGACCCTGGAAGTGAGAGGCACCGACGATCAACTGCATCGCGTCTACGCCGAGCGTATCGTCATCGCCACGGGCTCGGAGCCATATGTCGAGCCGGCCTGGTCGGCGGCATTGGGCGAGCGCCTGATACGCAACGACGAGCTGTTTGACTGGCACAGCTTGCCGCGGTCCGTGCTCGTGCTCGGCACGGGAGTGATTGCGCTTGAGCTGGCTCAAGCCCTCCATCGTCTGGGCGTGCGCGTGCGCGTGCTGGGTCGCAGCCAGCGTGTCGGCCCCCTCACCGATCCGGCATTGCAAGCCTTGGCGCGCGACTTGTTCAGCGCCGAACTGGCGCTGTCCCTGAACCAGCCCGCGCCCAGGCTGCGACGCGCGGGCGATGAGGTGCTGCTGGAACTGGCCGGTCGCACCGAGCGTTTCGACTACGTGCTGGCAGCGGCAGGGCGTCGCCCCCGCCTGACCGGACTGGGCCTGGAGCACAGCGGTCTGATGCTCGGCCCCGATGGCCGTCCGGCCTATGACCGGCGCACCGGCCAGCTCGGCACGTCACCCGTGTTCATCGCGGGTGACGCCAACGGCGATCGCGAACTGCTGCACGAGGCGGCGGACGAAGGCCGCATTGCCGGGGACAACGCGGGCCGCTGGCCCGACGTGCGTGTGCGGCCCCGCCGCGCGCCGCTGGCCGTGGTGTTCAGCGACCCGCAGATGGCGATCGCCGGTCACAGCCATGCCGAACTGCTGACTACCGGCAAGGCCTTTCTCGCGGGCCATGTGTCCTTCGCCGACCAGGGTCGCAGCCGCGTGATGGGCGTCAATCGTGGTGCCCTGCATGTCTACGCCGCGCAGGGCAGCGGGCGCCTGCTGGGCGCCGAGATGATAGGTCCGCGCGCCGAGCACCTGGCGCACTTGCTGGCCTGGTCGGTGCAGCGTGGCGATACGGTGCAGCAGATGCTGGACAGCCCGTTCTACCACCCGGTGATCGAGGAGGGCCTGCGCACCGCGCTGCGCCTGCTGCAGCGCGATCTGCGCATGGGGCCACTTCCGGTCGAGCGCTGCCTGGATTGCGGGCCCGGCGCCTGAAACCTTCCTCCTTAACTCAGTAAGGAACCTGCTTTCATGATCGACGTCTATTTCGCCCCTACGCCCAATGGCGTGAAGATTCCCATCGCGCTCGAGGAGCTGGGCGTGCCCTATCGCGTCGTGCCTGTCAACTTGGCACGCGAGGAGCAAAAGCAGCCAGCCTTCCTCGCGCTCAATCCCAATGGCCGAATTCCGGTGATCGTCGATCCCGATGGCCCTGACGGCGAGCCGGTGTCGGTGTTTGAGTCCGGCGCCATCCTGCTCTATCTTGCGGAAAAGTATTCAGGACTCATGCCCGAGTCACCCAGGGAGCGGCTGCGAGCCCTGGAGTACCTTTTCTTCCAGATCGGCGGCGTTGGGCCGATGTTTGGGCAGGCCGGATGGTTCATGCGCCAGCCCGAGCGCGTCGCAGCGGGCATCGATCGCTACCAGGCCGAGTCACGTCGACTGACCGGGGTGCTGGAGGCTCGCCTGCAGCAGGCACCGTGGCTCGCCGGCAGCATCTTCTCCGTCGCTGATATCGCCCACGTCGGTTGGCTGCGGGTCGCGGACTATGCCGGCGTCCGCCTGGAGGAGTTCCCTGCCGTGCGGGACTGGGTGAGCCGCATTCTGGCTCGCCCGGCCGTGCAGCGCGGCCTCGGTGCGCACTGATTCGCCGCCCGCAACTCACTCTTCCACGGCGTGTCACTTCCGTCCCCGACGCGGCGAGGGCACAGTCCTGCGACACCGACATCTTCCACGCGATTGGATCGTATGACCCTCTCAACCCTGCGCAGGCTGGCCCTGCTCTCACTCTCAGCGCTCGCGCTGTATTCCCAAGCCCCAGCCGCCATGGCGCAGGGATCGATTCGACCGGCCGTGGGGCCTGCACTCACCTTTGCGCAGCTGCCTTTGAGCGATGCCATCGTGACCGTTCGTGGCAAAGGTAGTCGCCAGTTGGCGATCTTCAGCGACCCCAACTGCCCCTATTGCAAGCGCCTGGAGCGCGAGCTGGAGCAGCTGCAGGACGTGACGCTCTACACCTTTCTGATTCCGGTCCTGGGGCCAGACTCGGAAGTCAAGAGCCGCCACATCTGGTGCGCTGCGAAGCCTCAAGCCACCTGGCGGCAATGGATGCTTGACGACACCGTGCCCCCCACGGCCAGCTGCGACGCGCAGCCCGCGCTGCAGCGCAACCTGAGCCTTGCGCGCCGGCTCGGTGTGCAAGGCACGCCCACCATGATGACGCGCCACAACGAGCTGTTGGTGGGAGTGGTCCCTGCCGCCCAGCTGACGGCCAAACTTTGAATCTCCACCCATTCCCCGAGGTTACCCATGAAGCTCTACTACTTCCCTGCCTCCGGCAATGCGCACAAGGTGCGGCTCCTGCTTTCCATGCTGCAACTGCCGCACGAGCTGGTCGTACCCACGGACGGCGCCCACAAGCAAGCCGAGTTCCTGGCCATGAACCCCTTCGGCCAGGTGCCGGTGCTCGTGGACGGCGACGTTGTCGTGCGCGACAGCCAGGCCATCCTGGTCTACCTTGCGGCGCGCTACGGCGGCCCGGCCTGGTGGCCCCAGGACGCGGCACGTCTGGGTGCGGTGCAGGCATGGCTGTCAACCGCCGCCAACGAAGTAGCCCACGGCCCTGCCTTGCTGCGCATGCACAGGAAGTTCGGCCGCACTATCGATGTCGAGGCGGCCACGCAGCGCAGCCTGTCCCTGCTGCAGCTGCTGGACACGCACTTGCGCGATCAGCCCTGGTTGCTTGCGGGCGATCAGCCCAGCATCGCCGATCTTGCCATCTACCCATACATCGCCCTGGCGCCAGAGGGTGGACTCGACCTGACACCTTTCGTGCACCTCACAGGCTGGATCGCTCGGCTTCAGTCCCTGCCTGGGCATGTCGACATGCCGGGTCTATGGCATCCCCTCGACAAAGCATGAACAAGTCATCTCGCATCGACCCACAACGTCGCGAGCTGGTCGCTGCCGGCGCAGCGGCTGCAACCCTCGGCCCCGTCATCTTCACCACCCCCTCTGCCACTGCCATGAACAACACCACGCTCGAAGCTCCCCGCCCGCCGCTGCCGCCCTTCACCCGCGAAACCGCTGTCCAGAAGGTGCGCGCTGCGGAAGACGGCTGGAACACCCGTGACGCCAAGCGCGTCGCCATGGCTTACACCGCCGACAGCCGCTGGCGCAATCGCGCCGAGATCTTCCACGGTCGCGATGCCATCCAGGCATTCCTGGAGCGCAAGTGGGCCAAGGAACAGGAGTACCGCCTGATCAAGGAACTCTGGGCAGTCAGCGATAACCGCATTGCTGTCCGCTTTGCCTACGAGTGGCGCGACGACTCCGGTCAGTGGTATCGCGCCTACGGGAACGAGAACTGGGAATTTGACGCCAATGGCTATATGGCGGTGCGCCACGCCAGCATCAATGACCTGCCGATCAAGCCGGAAGAACGCAAGTTTCACTGGCCGCAGGGGCGTCGCCCCGACGACCATCCATCGCTCAGCGATCTGGGCCTCTGAGCCTCTGAGCGGCGGGTGACTTCGGTTGAATGCAGGGCTCCTTCCCGAGGAGCCCTGTTCGTTTCAGGGTGGCGTGCCGCGACATTCAGGAGCGAGGCGCCTCGCTGGCATCAAAGTGGAAGTACGCCACGGCCTGCAGCACCTTCTCGGCCTCGCCATTGAGCCCGTCGGCGGCGGCCGCACTCTCCGTTGCCAGACGCGCATTGTGCTGGGTGCTCTGATCCAGGGAGTGCACCGCCTCGCTGATCTGCAGCACGCCATCGCGTTGCTCATGGCTGGCAGTGCTGATCTGGCCAAGGAGCTGGGCCGTCTGGGTGATGGCGGCCACTACGCCGCTCATGGTGTCGCGCGCCTGGTCCACCAGCTCACCACCTTCGGCCACTCGCTCGACGCTCGTGCCGATCAGCGCCTTGATCTCCCTGGCGGCCTGCGCTGCACGCTGCGCCAGGCTGCGCACCTCGGCCGCCACGACGGCAAAGCCTCGTCCGTGGTCGCCGGCCCTGGCGGCCTCCACCGCGGCATTCAAGGCCAGGATATTGGTCTGAAAGGCAATGCCGTCGATCACGGAGGTGATGTCGCCCACACGGCGCGAGCTCTCATTGATCTGCTGCATGGTTTGCACGACTTCCCCCACCACCGCGCCCGCCCGGCTGGCCACTTGACAGGCCTGCTGCGCCAGTTGCACCGCCTGCGCCGCATGTTGGCTTGTCTGCGCCACCGCGCCCTGCAACTGCTCGATGGCTGCGGCCGTCTGCTCCAGGGCACCAGCCTGAGATTCCGTGCGGCCCGAGAGGTCGGCGCTGCCGATGGCGATGGCGCCCGCGCCGGCGTTGACGCGCCGCGCCGAAGCCTGCACCCGCTGCATCACTTCGGCCAGCGAGGCCACAGTGCCGTTAAGGCTGTGGCAGATGTCCAGCAGTTCGTCCTGACCCGCCGGCACCGCAATGGCGCGCAGCTCGCCCTGGCGCAACTGCTCCGAAAGCCGCTGGGTCGCCTGCACCGAGCGCTGGATCGAGCGCTGCGTGGTCCATATGAATACCAGGCCCAGCGCTGTTCCCAGCACGGCCACGCCCAATGCGATCAGCCCCAACTGGTACAGCTGCGCCTGGGCTCGCTCCAGCTCGGAGCGGGCGCCCTCATCGGCCAGCTTCTGCAGGCTGCTGATAGCCTCCTCTATGCCACGATAGGACTTGAACGTGGTGGTCACCACCATCACGGCGCGCTCGTAATCGGCCGCATCCAAGGCATCGGCTGCGGGTTGCAGTGTCTTGGAGATGTAGTCGCCCATGCCTGCATCAATGGTTTCAATATGCGCTTGTTCGGCGGGCGAGTGTGGCCTGCGTCGGAAGTCCTGCCACAGGACCTGCACGTCCTTGATGGTGCTGCGAATATTGCTGGAGTGCAATGTGATCGGATGGGTGTGAAGGCGCGATGCCGCTACCGCCGGGTTGTGCACATAGCCTGCATTGATGTGACCGCGGCTGTTCTTCAACATTGCATCGATGCGGCCAAGCAGTACCGCCGGCTCCATGTTCTCGTGATGGATACGGTTCAGTGCCTTCGAGCTGCTGTACAGGGCCCAGCCACTGGCGGCGAAGAGCAGGGCCGGCATCAGCACGCTCAGGCACGCAACGACGATCAATTTGGTTTTCAGCTTCATGGGAGTACCTTTGTGTCGATGGTCAGCATCTCGGGTGGGTAGTAGTGCGAAAGATTCCTGCTGAGGGTTCCGTCGCGTACGGCTTGAGCGCTGGCACGGCGCAGCCGCTCAATGTCCTCGGGCGCGATGCGCCGAGGGTTGAGGTACATGCCGACCGCGGTGGCAGGCAGGTCCTTCAGCAGCTGGTAGCTGAAGTCCGCCGGCAGCCCGGCAGGCTGATTCCCGGTCTTCATGGAGTTGTAAAGAAGGCTGGGCGGCAGCAGCGTGAAGCGCGCATGGCCGGCGCGCAGCATGGCGTGAACGGTCTTCAGGTCCGCCACATAGGTGATCCGGCCCAGACGATCCAGCTGCTGCAGCAACTCGTCGTAGACGTCGCCCCAGCTATAGCTGCGCACCACCACGGCGTTCCAGCTCGAGCGCTGCAGCAGCTCACGCAGGCTGCCGATGGCTTCGGTGTTCCAGTTCACCATGACCAGATGCGGCTGCAACTGAAACCAGGCCACGAACTCGGCATGGCGATCACGCGTCGATGTTCGTGAGGCCGGGAACAGGATGTCCACCTCGTCGGCGAAGAACATGCGATCGAGGCGTGGTCGGGGCAGGCTGCGCAGTTGCAGGCCACAGCCGCTACGCCGCGCCACGGACTGCAGGAATTCCACGAGTGCGCCGCTGATCGACTCGCCCTTGATGATCACGTTGAGGGCGGTGGGTGCCACCGGGGCCTCCAGGCTGCGCAAGCATGGAGACGCCCGCCCAGGCACAAGCAGCGCCAGCAAGGCCAGAAGCAGGCTGCGGCGGACGGGCGAGTGCGAGGCTGGATTACGCATGCAGGCAACTGTAGGAACAGTCCGCACGCGTTTGAATCCTCGCCCAGGGTAAGGGACCCTTCCGCAGCGCGCAAGAAAGTTCAGCCGCGTTCTGCCGATGTTTGGCACATACTTTGTCCACGGCCCAGTCGTGAGGGAGCCCAGCATGAACAACCTAGCCTCTGTCAGCCTTTCGGCGGTGCCGGACACTGCCTTGCATGAGCACATCCTGGCCTCTGTGAGCGACGGCATTCATGTCGTGGGCATGGACGGTCGCGTGCTGATCGAGAACCAGGCCAGTGCGCGCATGTTGGGCTGGTGCGGCGACTGCCTGGTGGGGATGAACGGCCACGCGGCCATCCACCACCACCACGGAGACGGCAGGCTGTTCCCCGTGGAGGATTGCCCGATCTACCAGACCTTGCAGGATGGACAGGCGCGTGAGGTACTTGACGACGCGTTCTGGCGCCAGGACGGCAGCAGCTTCCCGGTGGAGTACCGCACTGCGCCGCTGCGTGGGCCAGACGGCCGCATCTATGGCGCGACCGTGGTGTTCCGCGACATCACCGAACGGCGCCTGGCCGAGCGCATGCAGGCGGCGCTGTATGGACTGTCGACCTGTTCCCATGGCTGTGACAGTGCAGGCGCGTTGTTTCCGCAGATCGAGCGCATCCTGGCCGAGGTGATGCCGCTACACCGCCTCTACATCTCCCTGCTGGACGAAGGCGGCACGCAGCTGCGATGCCACTATCTGGGCGAAGGGCGCAAGCCCTCGCACAAGCCCCTTCAGCGTGCCTGCACCGAGTGCGCCTGGCAGGTGGTGCACGGCAGCGGCCCTTGCCACAGCGCCGCCGATGAGCCACTGCAGTGGCTCGGATCCCCTGTGCGCCTTGCCGGACAGGTCATCGGTGCACTGGTGCTGGAGCAGACGGGTGAGCGCGCCTACAACGACGCCGACGCCCATCTGTTGCAGTTCGCCGCCGACCAGCTCGCCGGTGCGCTGGAACGCACTCAGCGCGAGGAACAGCTGCGCTACCAGGCACAGTACGACGCTCTCACCGGCCTGCCCAACCGCAGCCTGTTTGCCGACCGTCTGAACGTGGCCTTGGGCCAATCGGAGCGCCGCCGTGAGGGCCTGGCGCTGGCGTATATCGACCTGGACAAGTTCAAACCCGTCAACGACCAGCTCGGTCATGCCGTGGGTGACGAACTGCTTCGGCTCGCGGCAAGCCGCCTCAGGCATGCGCTGCGTGCCTCGGACACGGTGGCACGTGTCGGCGGCGACGAGTTTGTGGCCCTGCTGCAGCCCTTGCGACGCAGTGGTGACATGCTGGCCGTGGCGGAGAAGATGCGTGCCGCCCTGGCCCAGCCCTTCGAGTTGGAGGGTCAGCAGGTGCAGATATCCGCCTCCATAGGCGTAGCGCTGTACCCGCAACATGGGGCCGATGCGGAGACGCTTTCGCGCAGCGCCGACGCGGCCATGTACCGCGCCAAACGCGCTGGCGGGGACAGGGTCGAACTGGCGTAGAAGCTGAAACTCCTCGCGCAGCAAGCCCCTGAATTGCCAAGGCAAAGTGGCCGGCCACCTGACCACCTCGCCGCTGGATACAGTGTTCCAGCCGGCCGCCACGATCACGCCCTGATGCTTCAGCCGGCCAAGGCCGGCTC
>JADMJJ010000099.1 GCA_018780645.1 Burkholderiaceae bacterium | reverse complement strand
GGCACCCTCAGTCGCTGCGTCTGAAGGTGCTGCCCCAAACATACAAGCCCGGATGAAATCCGGGGCCGGCCGATGCGCGCGCCCCCAAAGCCAAGCCCTACTTGGTGTCCTGAATCCGTTTGATCAGGTCCTTCAGCTTCGCGTCGCTGATGAACTTGTCGTACACCGGCTTCATCGCGGCCTGGAAGCTGGGCTTGTCCACCTCGATAATCTGTGCGCCGGCGGCCTTCACCGTGGCCAGCGACTTCTCTTCGCGCTCGTCCCACAGCTTGCGCATATAGGGCACCGACTCCTTGGCGGCCTGGCGGATCTGCTTCTGGTCCTCGGGCGTCAGGCCGTCCCAGATCCTCTTCGAGAACAACAGCATCTCGGGCGCCATCGAATGCTCGGTCTTGGAATAGAACTTGGCCACCTCGAAGTGACGCGAGCTCTCGAACGAGGGGTAGTTGTTCTCGGCGGCGTCCACCAGGCCGGTCTTCAGCGCGGTATAGACCTCGCCGAAGGGCATGGGCGTGGCGTTCGCCCCCATCGCCTCCAGCAGCGAAACCCACAGGTCGGACTGCTGCACGCGCACCTTCATGCCCTTGGCATCGGCCAGGGTCTTGATCGGCTTCTTGACCGTGTACATCGAGCGGGCGCCGCTGTCGTAATAGGCCAGGCCGATGAAGCCCTGGGCCTCGCAACTCTTCAGTATCTCTTCGCCGATGGGGCCATCCAGCACAGCGCGCATATGTTCCTTGGAGCGGAACAGAAAGGGCATCGTCGGCACGACCGTGGTCGGGCAGATATTGTTCATCGGCGCGATGTTGACGCGGGTCATCGCGATGGCGCCGATCTTGGTCTGCTCGATCGTGTCCTTCTCGGCGCCCAGCGCGCTGTTGTTGAACACCTTGATGCTGTGCTTGCCGTTGCTGAGTTTGTTCAGCAGCTGGCCCATGTACTTGACGGCATCGACGGTCGGATAGCCATCGGGGTGGATGTCGGTCGAGCGGAAGTCGGTGGCCTGGGCGCCGAAGCTCAGGGCTGCCAGCAAACCGGTCAGCAGGTGGGGAATGTGCTTCATGTCGTTTGTCTCCGTCAGATTCTTCTGGTTGCGGGTGGTGATGTGGCAAGGCTATGCACGTAGGTCAGGCCCGTCCGGGAACAAATGCAATTTCGGCCAGCCCGATCACGCCGGGTTCGCAGACGAACACGGCGCCGTCCAGCTCGTCGTCGAAGCCGGGCGCGGGCCGTGCGGGTGTGATCGAGGTGATGAACAGCTGGTCCAGGGCCGGGCCACCAAAGGCGCACATCGATGGCTTGCTGACCGGCAGGCGGATCGAGCGCTCCAGGCGGCCATCCGGCATGAAGCGGTGCACCAGGCCCGCGTCATTGGCGCAGATCCAGTAGCCGCCCTCGATGTCCACCGCAGCGCCGTCAGGCCGGCCGGGCAGATCCATCATGTCAACGAACAGCCGGCGCTGCTGCGGGCGGCCCTCGGCGTCGAGGTCGAAGCGCCAGACCTTCTGCACCGATGGGTGCGAGTCAGACAGCCACATCGAGCGGCCGTCCGCTGCGAAGCCCAGGCCGTTGCCGGTGATCAGGCCATCGGGGACAGGCTGGGTCAGGTCTTGACCATCCAGGCAATACAGCGCACCGACAGGTGACGCCTGTGCCATGTCGCGCAGCATGCTGCTGACCCAGAAGCGCCCTTGGCGGTCGCAGCGGCCGTCGTTGAAACGCATGCCCTCGCGGGGGAAGCTGACCCCATGCAGCAGGGCCTGTTTCGCGGCCGGCTCATCGCCCAGGATCAGACGGAAGATGCCTGTCTCCATCGCCGCGATCAGGCCGCCCTCGGCATGCAGGGCGATGCAGCCGATGCGCTCGATCACCGCCCAACTGCGCAGCGCACCGGTGGCCCCATCCAGCCGGCGCACCGCACGGCCCTCGATATCCACCCAGAACAGCGCCTGTTCGGCCACGCACCACAGCGGACTTTCGCCGACCTGATCGTGAGCGTGGCAGAGCAGCCTAACCTCAAGCATCGCCGCGGCCCTCAATCGAACGGGCCCAGGCGCACAAAGGCGCCACCCTGGTAGAGGGTGACCGGGTCGGCCGGGTCGGGCTGAGGCTGAGCGGCCTCCAGCGCGGCGCGAAAGCGCTCCGAACTGTCCTGCGGCTGATAGCCGAGATGGGCGGCGAGCCGGTTGTCCCACCAGCTGGTCGGGTTAGCCGACATGCCGAAGATCACGCTATGACTGACCAGCGGCGCCGTCAGGCAGGAGACGACCAGTCGCTCCAGATCATCGAAGCTGAGCCAGCTGGCCAGGGTGCGGCGGTCATAGGGCTCGGCGAGGCTGGAGCCTATGCGCAGGCAGACGGTTTCGATGCCGTAGCGGTCGAAGTACATGCGCGAGAGGTTCTCGCCAAAGGCCTTGCTGACGCCGTACAGGGTGTCGGGTCTTGCCGGGGCGCGGGCGTCAATCACCTCGTCCTGCCGGTAGAAACCGGTCACATGGTTGGAGCTGGCGAACACGACGCGCTTGACCCCCTGCTTGCGCGCCGCCTCGTAGAGATTGAACACGCCTACGATATTCGCCTGCAGGATGGGGTCGAAGGCGGCCTCGACCGAGACGCCTCCTAGATGCACGACCGCGTCCACCCCCTCCAGCAGGGACAGCATCGCCTCGCGATCCTGCAACTCGGCCGGCACCAGCTCCTCGCCCTCGGCCGCCTCACCCAAATCGGCACGGTCCGACAGGCGCAGCCGCTGACAATAAGCCAAGAGCCGGGGACGCATCACACGCCCCAGGGCGCCGGCCGCGCCGGTCAGCAAAAGGCGCTGAAAACGTATCGGCGTCAGCGAGCCGGGAGCCAGGGGAACGGTCATCGGGGTCCTGCGAGAAGGTTATGAAGGATGCTTGGACTTGCGGCCGGGGTTTGCTACAGTCTGTCATCAACGGAGATACGTCATCCGTCGTCATACAACATAAGCAATGGTCGTCGAGCCCGCCCCGGCCGTCAAGAACCGCAGCACCAGGGAATACCCCCGCACATGTCCACTGTTAGTCCAGGCGCCCCGGCCCACCCCTCCTCTGCCGACACCACGACACCGCGAAGGCCACGCAATCTGGCGGCCGGTCTGGTCGATGCCATGGGTCAGCGCATCCGCGAGGGCCGGATGCAGATCGGCGACCGCCTGCCCACAGAGGCGGCCATCATGGGCGAGTTCGGCGTCAGCCGCACCGTCGTACGCGAGGCCCTGTCGAAGCTGCAGGCGGCCGGACTGGTCGAGACGCGGCATGGCATCGGCACTTTTGTGATCGGCACCGGCCAGGGCGCCAACTTCCGCATCGCCCCCGAACAGCTGGCCACGCTGCGCGAAGTGATCGCCGTGCTGGAGCTGCGCATAGGCCTGGAGTCCGAGGCCGCCGGCCTGGCCGCCCTGCGCCGCAGCGAACACAACCTGGCGGTGATGCGTGACACGCTGGACGCCTTTGCCAATGCCATCGCCCAGAGCACCGATGCTGTGGCCTCTGACTTTCAGCTGCATATGGAAATCGCCCGCGCCTCGCAGAACGTGCACTTCGTCGATCTGATGACCTATCTGGGCACGATGCTGATTCCGCGCAGCCGGCTCAACACCGCCAGCGTGGCCGGCGAGGACCGGCGTGACTATCTGAAGCGCGTGCACACCGAGCACGAGAGCATCGTCAACGCCATTGCCAACCAGGACCCCGAGGCCGCCAGGGCGGCCATGCGCACGCACCTGTCGAACAGCCGCGAGCGCCTGCGCCGCGCCCAGGAAGCCGCCAGCCAATAGTCCGGCACCGCCGGATCGCCGCGCCTCGAAGGCATTGCTTTGCCTTCCAGCATGTTGTACGATGACCGACAACATTCCACATACGGACGGAGACAAGCCATGTCCAAGATCGAATCTCTCAAGCGCCTCGGCGTGCTCGCCGCAGCGATGCTGTCCGGTCTGGCCTGCGCGCAAGCCCCAGCCGCCTGGCCCAGCCGGCCGCTGCGCATCATCGTGCCCTACACGCCGGGCGGTTCGTCGGACATCATTGCCCGCGCCATCAGCCAGCCCTTGTCCGAGGCGCTGAAGCAGAACGTGATCGTCGAGAACAAGCCCGGCGCCAGCGGCAATATGGGCGCCGATATGGTCAGCAAGGCCAACGACGGCCACACCATGCTGCTGTGCGACGTCACCGCGCTGGCCATCAGCCCCTCGGTCTACACCAAGCTGCCCTTCGATCCGACCAAGGACCTGCGCGGCGTGACGATGCTGGCCTATTCGCCGCACCTGCTGGTCGTCCACCCTTCGGTGCCGGCGAACAATCTGAAGGAGCTGGTCGCGCTGTCGAAGACCGGCAAGCTGGACTTCGCCGTCACCGCCATGGGCAGCACCGCCCACCTGGCCGGCGTGGCCGTGGCCGCCGCCACCGGTGCCAAGTGGGAGTACATCCCCTACAAGGGCGGCTCGCAGGCGGTGACCGACACCATTGCCGGCCAGACCCAGGTGTTGATGAATGGCATGCTCGCCACCCTGCCCTTTGTGCAGACCGGCAAGCTGAAGGTGCTGGGCGTGTCCAAGGCCACCCGCGTGCCGCTGCTCCCCAATGTGCCGACGATCGCCGAGCAGGGCGCGCCGGGCTTCGAATCGGGCACCTGGCAGGGCATGCTGATGCCCGCCAACACGCCGCCGGCCGTGCTGGCCAAGATCTCGGCCGAGCTGGTGCGCATCATCCGCTCGCCCGAGGTGCGCGCACGCCTGAGCGCCCAGGGCGCCGAGGTGCATACGATGTCACCGGCCGACTTCAGCACCTTCTTCGAGCGCGAGCGCAAGAACTGGGCGGCCGTCGTGACCAAGGCCGGCATCAAGCTGGACTGAGCCCGCACGGACGATCCGGAAGGGTCGGCCCGGCTGGCGAAGGACTTGCGGCGATACAAGCCGCAAGGCTGAGCCCGGTTTCCACAAGGACATCCCATGAGCACAACCGCCTACAGCCCCTACCCCAACAGCCTGCGTCAACGTCTGGTGGCCGGTGAAAAGTTGATCGGCTGCTGGTGCTCGCTGGGCAATGCCATCACCACCGAGGTGCTGGGCGTGGCCGGCTTCGACTGGGTGCTGCTCGACGGCGAGCATTCGCCGAATGATGTGATCAGCTTCATCCCGCAGCTGATGGCGCTGAAGGACAGCCCCAGCGCGCCGGTGGTGCGCCCGGCCAGCAACAATGCGGTCGAGATCAAGCGGCTGCTGGACGCCGGCTTCTACAACTTCCTCGTGCCCTTTGTCGAGAGCGCCGACGACGCCCGGCGCGCCGTGGCCGCCACCCGCTACCCGCCTCAGGGCATACGCGGTGTGTCGGTGTCGCAGCGCGGCAACCGCTATGGCAGCGTGCCGGGCTATTTCGAGGGCGTCAACGATCAGATCTGCGTGGCGGTGCAGATCGAGAGCCGGGCGGGTCTTGCCGCCGCGGCCGATATTGCGGCCGTCGACGGTGTGGACTGCATCTTCATCGGCCCGTCGGACCTGGCCGCCGGCATGGGCCATCTGGGCAATGCCAACCACCCGGACGTGCAGGCGGCGATTGCCAGCGTCTTCGGCACCGTGCGGGCCGCCGGCAAGCCCGTCGGCATCCTGGCCGGCGTCGAGGCCGACGCGCGCCGCTACCTGACCATGGGTGCCACCTTTGTGGCCGTGGGCAGCGACCTGGGCCTGTTCCGCGCCGCCACGCAGGCGCTGCGCGACAAATTCAAAGTCTGAGGGGTTCTGAAGTGGAACTGGTCGATCCGCCGCTGCGCGTCTGTGCTTGGCGTCTCGCTGCGATGGCGTGGCAGAGGAGGCGGAGGGCCGGCCACCACGGGCTGAAGCTTGGGTCGGTCCCTTCGGACCGACCTCCAGCTTCTTTATGCCCGCTGTGGCCGGCCCCCCGCCTCCTCTGCACAAGCGCTGCTGGCAGCCAACCCCGAATAGCGCGCGGGTCCTGCGGATTGGCCAGCCTGCACACCTGCTGCAGCAGGGGCGAGGGCGTGCCGGTCGCAGCGGGCATAGAGAAGCCGAAGTCCGGTCCGTTCAGGACCGGTCAATGCTTCAGCCCGCAGCGGCCGGCGCGTCCTCGTCCCTGCCGCTTCAGTTTCCAAGTGTCGTATGCCGCACAAAGCGCGGCGGAGCAACAAAGATGAGCATCAAGAAGATTGGATTCATAGGCCTGGGCATCATGGGCACGCCGATGGCGGCGAATTTGCGCAAGGCCGGGCATGAGCTGTTCGTCTACACGCGCAGTGCCACCCCGCCGGACCTGGTGGAACTGGGTGTGACGCGACTGGACAGCAGCCAGGCCGTGGCCCAACAGGCCGACATCGTCATCCTGATGCTGCCGGATACGCCCGACGTCGAGAGCGTGCTGTTCGACGCCCACGGCGTGGCCGCCGGCTTGAGCCAGGGCAAGACGGTGATCGACATGAGCTCGATCTCGCCTATGGCCACCAAGCAGTTCGCCCAGAAGATCAACGCGCTGGGCTGCGACTACCTAGACGCTCCGGTATCCGGTGGCGAAGTAGGCGCCAAGGCGGCCTCGCTGACCATCATGGTCGGCGGGCCCGAGGCCGCGTTCGAGCGCGCCCGCCCGCTGTTCGAGCTGATGGGCAAGAACATCACCCTGGTCGGTGGCAACGGCGACGGCCAGACCACCAAGGTGGCGAACCAGATCATCGTGGCGCTGAACATCGCCGCCGTCAGCGAGGCGCTGGTGTTTGCCAGCAAGGCCGGCGCCGACCCGGCCCGTGTGCGCCAGGCGCTGATGGGCGGCTTCGCGGCCAGCCGCATCCTCGAGGTGCATGGCGAGCGCATGATCAAGCGCACCTTCAAGCCCGGTTTTCGCATCAAGCTGCACCAGAAGGATTTGAATCTGGCGCTCAGCGGCGCGCGCGAGCTGGGCGTGGCCCTGCCGCAGACCGCCAATGCCGCCCAGCTGATGCAGTCCTGTGCGGCGCACGGCATGGCCGACCTCGACCACTCGGCCCTGGTGCGCGCGCTGGAGCTGCTGGCCGACCATGAGTTGAGCGATTCCTCAGCCAGCTGAGCGCCATTCAGGGTGTGCCCTGCTGGCCGATTTGAGATCGCCTCGATAGAATATCGAAACAGCGTTTCAGCAAGAGGTTTCGATGACAGGGCAGGCAGGAAATAAGGTCGCGTTGATCGGCGAGTGCATGCTGGAGCTTCAGGGCCAGGCCTTTGGCCAGATGCAGCAAAGCTATGGCGGCGACACGCTCAACACCGCCGTCTATCTGGCCCGTTGCGGCGCACGCGACGGCCTGCAGGTGGCCTATGCCACCGGTCTCGGCGAGGACACGCTCAGCACCGGCCTGATGCAGCGCTGGGCCGCCGAGGGGCTGGACCTGAGCCTGGTGCGGCGCATCCCGGGCCGCATGCCGGGCCTGTACCTGATCGAGGTCGATGCCCAGGGTGAGCGCAGCTTTAGCTACTGGCGCGACAGCAGCGCGGCCAGGGCCTATTTCGAGGCCGAGAGCACGCCGCTGGAAGAGACGGCCGGGCAATGGGATGCGCTGTATCTCAGCGGCATCAGCCTGGCCATCCTGCCGCCCGCCGGCCGCGAGCGCCTGTTCGCGCTGATGCAGCAACTGCGCGAGCGCGGTGCCGCCGTCGTGTTCGACAACAACTACCGCCCTCGCCTGTGGCCCGACATCGCCGAGGCCAGGCGCTGCTACGCCCGCGCCTATCAGCTGGCCAATATCGCGCTGGTCACGGCCGACGACCATCAGGCGCTGTTGGGCCTGCGCACGCTGGACGAGGGGGTGGCCGCCGCGCAAGACCTGGCCCCGGCCGAGCTGCTGATCAAGCGCGGCGCCCTGGCCACCCTGGTGCGCGGCCTGGGTGATGGCTGGCGCTTGGCGCCGACCGAGACCGTGCCGCGCGTCGTGGACACCACCGCGGCAGGCGATTCCTTTGCGGCCGGCTATCTGAGCCGCCGGCTGCAAGGCGCCAGCGCGCTGGATGCGGCCTGCTTCGGCAACCGGCTGGCGGCCCGCGTCATACAACACCGAGGCGCACTGATCGCCGCCGATCTGATGGACGACCTGATCGCAGGGCCCCAATGACCCAGCTCCTGCCAGTGGCGCTGGCCACCGCCCTGCTGCTGTCGGCCCAGGCCAGCGCCCAGTTGAACCGTGCCAGCTTCGACGCCGCCGGTTGGGCCGCCGACACCCGCGGTGGCCGCGGCGGCCGCATCATCAAGGTGACGAATCTGAGCGCCAGCGGCCCCGGCTCCTACCGCGAGGCGATCGAGACGGAGGGCCCGCGCATCGTCGTGTTCGAGGTCGGCGGCGTGATCGACATGGCTGGCCACAACATGACGATACGGCACCCCTTCCTGACCATTGCCGGCCAGACCGCGCCCGACCCCGGCATCACCGTGATCAAGGCCGAGACGAACATCGCAACCCACGATGTGATCATCCAGCACCTGATGTTCCGCCCCGGCGAGTTTGGCCGCGCCAAGAAGAGCGGCGCCGACCAGGACGGCGTCTCCACCGTCGGAGGCGCGCACCGGGTGATCGTCGATCACTGCAGCTTCTCCTGGGCGACGGACGAGAACCTGTCGGTGGGCGGCCCGCGCTTCGACGGCGCCTCGCCCGAGGATTGGCGGCGCAACACCTCGCACCACATCACCTACAGCCACAACCTGATCTACGAGGGCCTGGCCCACTCGGTGCACGAGAAGGACGAGCACTCCAAGGGCACGCTGGTGCATGACAACGCCACCGGCATCCTGCTCTATGCCAATCTCTACGCGTCGAACGTCGAACGCAACGCGCTGTTCAAGGGCGGCGTACAGGCGGCCATGGTCAACAACCTGATCTACAACCCCGGCGCCAAGGCCGTGCACTACAACCTAGTTGCCCACGAGTGGCTGGGCCATGCCTATCTGACCGGCAAGGTGACGCTGGTCGGCAATGTTTATCGTCAGGGGCCGGACACCAGGCCGAACACGCCGCTGTTTCCGCTGGGCGGCCACGGCGATGTGGAGCTGTTCCTGCGGGACAATATTGCCGTCGATGACGGCGGCAAGGCTGTCGCGCAGACAGGGGTCTATACCGCCGGCCGGGCACGCATCGTCAAGGCGGCCGAGCCCAATTTGCCCGCAGGGCTGTCCATCATTCCGGCAGAAAGGCTGGAGGACGAGTTGCCGTTGGCCGTCGGTGCCCGCCCCTGGGCTCGCGACCCGATCGACTTCAAGCTGCTGTCCGACGTGGCGGAGAGCCGGGGCAAGATCATCGATTCGGAGCGAGAGAATGCGATGGGCTACCCTACCTATCCTCCCGCGCGGCGGCCCTTTGTCGTCGCCGACTGGAACGTGCATGACATGAGCCCCAGCGCCGGCTGGGGCTCGCTGTTCAAGCCCCGATAGGCACGCTCGGTCAAGGCGTCGGCACCCAGCTGCCCTGCCCGCCACCAGCGGTCGAGTTGAAGAAGATCTCGGCACGGGTCGTGTAGCCCGAGGTCGAGTCCAGCTGCTTGGCCAGTGCCAACGGTGTCGGTACATTCGCCACCTTGACCGATGCAACACCCAGCCGTGCGGACACATCCAGCGGCGTGCCCTGCAGATCCATGCTGCCGTGCTCGCGCCAGCCTGCGGCATCCACCGTGCCGCCGTTGGCCGTGCCCGCATAGGAAGGCGGGTTGGTGCCGCAGGCACCGGCGCCCACGCCCGTCTTGCTGGTGCCGCTGCCCACACACCAGCCGACCGGCAGGATGTGTGCACCCATACGCGTGTTCATGAAGGCGATGTTGTCGGTGTAGGTCGTCGTGGCCGTGCCGCCGCTGCGGGCCAGATAGGCTTGAGTCACGCTGGGGTCAGCCGTCAGCGCGCTGTTCAGGAACACAAAGCCCTTGTCGCCGGCCGTGGCCCGCGATTGCAGGATGAAGCCGGCCGAGCTGCTGGCCGTATCGACCACCGAGCGGATCTCGCAGTCCTCGAACAGCGAGGCCATCACGCTGCCCCAGATGAAGTCGACATTGCCGGTCACCAGCGACTGGTGGAACCAGTTGTAGCCCTTGAGCTGCAGGGTGTCCTGCTGGCTGTGGAAGTTCATCTGCCTGGCGACCAGCCGTGCAGCCGCGACCGTGGTGCTGGTGTTGAAGTAGATCGCCTCGGCCTGATTGTCGAACGCGGTCGAGCGGACATGCGTGTTCTGCAAAGTGAAGTTGGTCAAGGTCAACAGGTCCGAGGTCTCGACCAGCAGCACCGAACGCCCTCCCCCCAGCACCCGGTGCCCCAGCGTCTTGCCCGAGGTGGACAGGGCCGTGCCAGGTATTGCCGAGCTGGCACCACTGCCCGCGTTCAGCGACTCGAAATTGCTGTCGCCGACGATCACGCCGCCGCGGCTCTCGCCGGTGATCGTCAAGTTGCTGACCTTGCGCAGCACGGCCAGCTCGGGATACATGCCATTGGCCAGGGCGATGGTCTTGGGTGTGGCCACCGTGTTGCAGCCGTAGCTGGCCGAGCTGGTGGTCGAGCAATGCTTCATCACCCAGTTCAGCGCGCCCTGCAGCGTGCGGAAGTCGGCCGTGGTGCCGCTGTCGTCCACCGTCAGGCTGGTGTAGCTGCCGGGCGCTGCTCGGGTGGTGAAGCTCCAGCCATCGGCCTTGGAAATGCCGGCAAAGGCCGCGCCCTTGATCGTGCCGGTGAACACCGAGGCGTCCATGGTCACGTAGTAGGCGGTGCCGAAGTCCAGCTTGTTGCTGCGCAGCTTGACCGTGGCGCTGCTGCCCCTGACCGTCACCGGCCGATACCAGACATAGCGGGCGAAGCTGGCGTTCTCGGGCATTGCTCCGAGGCCCAGCGCGTCGATCTCGAGATTGGTCTTGGGCAGCAGCACCTGTGTGTCGCTGGCGGCCGGCGTGGCGCTGATGTCAATGCTGTCAACCACGGCATCGTCGCTGACGCGGCGAACCGTGATGGTGCCGCTGGTACCCAAGTTCGGCGGCGCATCGAAGGACAGCGACAGGCGCGTGTCGGTATGCACCGCCGTCTCCTGGGCCGCAGGCAGCTTGGTGCCGGCCACAGAATCGACATTGCCCAGGCCGCTGATCTGGCTCAGCAGCTTGCCCGCACCAGCCTGGGCCAGCGCATTGGCCTTGACCAGGGCGACCGGCCGCGGCTTGGTGGCATAGGGCGGGGTCCAGGCGGTGCCGGGCTGCACGGTGCAGGTGCCCAGGGGGGCGCCGTTGAGCAGCGAGCCGCTGTCGCGAAAGCCTCCGCTGCGGTCACTGCTGGGATAACCGACCACGCCGTCACAGCCGCTGGCGCCTTCGATGGCGAACACATTGGCCTGCGAGAGCACGAGGCCCGCCTTGCCGATGCCTATGCTGTAGCCATGCGGGTAGGGGTTGGCGCTCTTGCTGCCGGCGAAGTAGTTGTTGAACACATGGACCTGGCCGAAGCGCACGCGGGGCACACGTTGGGTGACACCGCTGAAGACGTTGTTGCTGATCGTCGTGCGCAGTCTGCCGGCGTCGCTGCTCAGGCTGTCCGAGCCGCCGATCAGCATGCTCTTGTCGTGCCGGGTGATGACGTTGTATGAGACCGTGACCAGGTCGGCACCCTTGGTGATGTCGATCGCGCCGTCGTGGCATTGGCGGGTCTTGCCGTTCTCGATGGCCAGGGTGTCGTCGCTGACCGGATCATCGGTGATGGTGTTGTGGTCGATCCAGACCTGTGTGGCCGTGGTGACGGCGATGGCGTCGTAGGCCGAGTTCCAGTTGCCGGTGGCGCCGTCGCTCGGGTCCCACACCGGCGCGACATCGCAGGGGGCGACGATGTGCAGATTGCGCACGATCACCTGGCTGACACTGGCGATGTCGATCCAGGCGTTGACGAAGCCGGCCCCGGGGCCCTCGCCGATCAAGGTGGTGTTGCTCGTCATCTTGACGCGGGAGCGGGCCTTCTGGTCCACGCCGTTGGCGAAGGGCAGGCCCTCGCTCATGTCTATAGTGCCGGCGACCTTGATGATCTTGGGCGAGTTGCCGCCATTGGCCAGCGCGTTGAGCAGTTGCGCCCGGTTCATGACGGTGTAGATGTGCTCGGACGTGGCGGCGCTGCCGCCGACGGTGCCGGCGCCCCAACCGTCGCCGGGGGCGGTCTGCAGCGCCGGGTCGGTTGCCGCCTGCGCCTGCAGCGTGGTGCACAGCAGCGCCAGCAAGGCGCCCTTCAGACGACGGGCGCTCATGCGATCACCTTGCAGCGACGCAGGCCACCCACAGCGCCCAGGCCGGCCAGCAAGAGCAGCGCCGAGCCGGGCTCGGGCACGGCGCTGACCTGCAGCTGGCCGCTGAAGCTGCCATAGACCTCGCCGACGGCGACGTTGTTCAGCGTGATGCTGATGCTGTGTGCATTCAGCAGGCTGGCGGTGACGCTGCCGCCGGCAAGACCCGACCCCAGCGTGAAGCCGGCCAAGGGCTGCGGCAGGCCGCTGAAGTCGAAGGTCAGCGCGTAGCTGCCTGGCAAACTGAGCGCATCGGTGTTGTTGTAGAACACGACCTGGCCGTCACTCAGGAAGTCGATGCCCAGCGCATAGTCGCTGCTGAGGTACTCCAGCTCGTTGGCGAGATGGGTGATGTTGGACCCGCTAACGGCGGCAAAGCCCTGATCCAGGCCCAGCAGCCCGTCGGCTTGGCCGTTGAGCGTGCCGGTGATCAAGGTGCCTATGGGCAGCGCCTGTGCCACAGCCGCAATCGGCCACAGCGGAGCAGCAACCAGGCAGGCAGCGACGAGGTATTTCATGCCAGTCTCCAATAGAAGGGACGGTGGCCGACTACTGCTTGGGCTCGGCCTTCAGATAGTTCTTGAGATCCGGCTGCAGCCGGACCAACTCTTGGGCGACCAGGGTGGAAAACACCCGCGCCCCCTTGTCACCCAGATGGGTGCGATCAAAGATTGGGTTCGCCGCACCGGCGCGCTCGGACTGCGAGCTCGGCAGGGCCGGCACCCCGACGGCGGGTTTTTCCGCCATCGCCAGGGTGTCTGCCTCGTCCTCCCCCATGGCCTGCACCGCCGCATAGCTCAGCGCATTCAGGTCCAGCAACGGCGCCAGCTCGCTCGCCGCCACCCGGATGCTCGCCTCGGCCCAGGGCCGCAGGTCGTTCTGCAAGACCTGACCCTTGAAGCTGCGCCGCGTCAGCGGTGTCAGCAGCACAGGCACGCCACCCAAGGCCTTCACCTCGGTCACATAGCGCGCCATATTGACCGGGAACTCGGTGGCCAGATCGGTCGAACGGCCCGGCTTGCCGGGCTGGTCGTTGTGGCCGAACTGGATCAGCACATAGCTGGCGCGATAGCCGGAGCCCTCGCGCAGCAGGTCCTGCACCCGATCCCACAGCCCTTCGGCGCGGAAGCTGCCCGAGCTGCGCCCGCCCCGCGCCAGGTTGATGCAGGCCACGTCCGGCCTGAACCGCTGACACAGGGCGTCGCCGTAGCCGCTGCGCGTGGCCAGGGTGGAGTCACCCACCAGGATCACGCGTACCGGCTGGGCCTGGGCAGCAGCGGACAGCACAAGCGCCGCCAGCAACTGAGACCCGCGTCGCAGTTCCATCGCCTTAGAACTTGTAGCGCGCGCCGAACAGGATCTCGCGCCCGGTGACGTGATAGACGACCGAGCTGTTGCGGGCGCGGCTGATGAACTGGTCGTTGGCCTGGTTGGTCAGGTTCACGCCTTCCAGGGTCAGCTCCAGCTTGTCATTGACCTTGTAGGAGATCGATGCGTCAACGTTTATCGAGCTGTTCTTGCCCTCGACGTCGTTGTTGTTCTGGCCCGGCACGCGGGTCAGGAAGCCGCTGCGGTAGGAGCCCGAGATGCGCGCGCTGAAGGTGCCGTCGTCGTAGTACAGGGTGGCGTTGTACGACTTCGGGCTCAGGTTCAGCAGGTCGTCGGTGATGACGGTGGTGCTGGTCGGCGAAACTTGGTAGTCGATCTTGGACTTGACGTAGGTGTAGTTCACCAGCGCGCCGAAGTTCTTGAACCGTCCCGGCAGGAAGGTGAAGGGCTGCTGGTAGTTGACCTCAAAGCCGGTGAGCTTGCCGCCGTTGGTGTTAATCGGCGTCGTGACCTGGAACACCTCGTCTCCGGTGAAGTTGGCCGGCAGCAGTGTCAGCGGCAGACCGGTGTCCTTGAACGGGATGGTGGTGCGAAGGCTCTGGATATAGGTGCTGATGTTCTTCTGGAACAGGCCCAGGCCCAGGAAGGAGTTCTTGTTGAAGTACCACTCGAAGCTGCTGTCAAAGGTGGTGGCGCGGAAGGGCTTGAGCAAAGGATTGCCGCTGGTGACCGACAACGTGCCGGTGGTGCTGATCGTCCCGCCGGGGTTCAGATTGCCCAGTTGCGGACGGGCCATCACCTTGGCTGCGGCCAGACGCACGACGAAGTCCTTGCTCAGATTGGCCGACAGATTGATCGCGGGCAGCCAGTCGTCATAGGCATTGGTGACCGAGACCTCGGTGCCCCCGGCCGCAGCCTGGTAGCCATTGGCCACCTGCTTGGTCTTCACATAGCGTGCGCCCAGGTTGCCCTTCAGCGCGATGCCACCGAGCGCAGTGCTGAAGTCGGCCATCAGGAAGCCGCCGGTGTCGGTCTCGGTGACCGAGCGGTTGTTGCCGCGGGCGTTGCCGTTGGTGATCGACGACAGGGTGAAGTCGCCGGGGCCGCCGACGGGGCCGCTCTTCAGGCAGTTGCAATAGATATCGTAGGCGGCGGCAATCGCGTTCAGGTCCGGGATCACCCAGGACGTCGGCGTGCCGGCAGGCAGGCTCTGGCCCTTGCCGAAGCCGGTCAGCATCGTCGTCAGGTTGGCGATCGGCATGCCGGCCGGCGGCGCGAAGACGGTGTCGTTCTGGTTGATGCGGCGGAACTCGAAGGTGTCGAACAGGTATTGCTTGTAACTGCCACCGGCGCGCAGGGTGAGCTTGTCGGGAATGGCCTCCCAGGCCAGATCCAGCTGGGCCACGTCGTTGCGGTTGTTCGAGCCCTGCGGGCGGATGCGGATCTCGCTGGTGGTGGTATTGGGCACCGTGCCGGGCTGGGTGCCCGAGGTCACCTGCGGCACCGGCACCAGGGTCAGCGCGCCGCCAACCTTGGTCGGATCGAAGGGGTAGCCGATCGCCGGCAGGCGGTCATTGCCACGGAAGTCCATGGTGTAGCCATTGACGTTCAGCGCATCGAGCGTCGTCGTGGTCTGCACCGGGTTGCGGAACTTGGACTGGGCGCGGCCGACCTTGGCATTGAGCTTCCAGTAGTCACCGAAGTCCTGCTCCAGGGTCAACGTGGGCTGGGTGAAGGTGGTGGTCAGCTCGTCGAAACGCGACTCGGCGCGGATGTCCACGCCATTGAAGGTGGCCGTCTCCAGGGCGCCGTTGGCGGCATAGCTGGCATTGACGACACTGGTCTGCGGCTTGCCGCCTTGTGCGGCGCTGCGGCTGAAGGAGATCGCCTCCAGGAAGTCTTCCTGGCGGGTGGCCTTGAGCTTGGCATACAGCATGTCCAGAGTCAGCAGCGTGCCGTCCTGGGGTTTGAACTGCACGGCGCCGGTCAGGCCCAGGCGGTCCTGGTCATGGGTCAGGCGGCCGTAGCGCGGCAGGCGCGGGTGGAAGTTGCTGGCGCTGCGTGCGGCGTCATAGGCTGCAATGTTTTCCGGCGTGCCGACCAGGCGCGGCACGCCCTGCGCGGCCGGGCCGCAGGTGGTGGCGGTGGAATTCGTCGGATTGGCCGGCGTCACACCGGTCGGGGCGCACCAGCCGCCCGACGAGGCGCCATTGTCCCAACGCACGGTGGAGAAGCCCTCTTCCAGCAAGGTGCGCTTGGAATAGGCGCCCGACAGCAACACGCCGACCTTGCGGTCCGCAAAGGTGTTGGCCACCAGAAAGGCCATGCGCGGATCGGTCGAGCCCGACAAATCGTTGTAGCGCCCCTTCACCGACACGGTGGAGGTGAAGTTCTTGAAGTCGAACGGCCGCGAGGTTTGCAGATCGACGGTGGCGCCCAGAGAACCTTCATCGACATCGGCCGACGAACTCTTGCGCACGGTGATCGAGTTGAACAGCTCGGCGGCAAAGACATTGAAGTCGAAGCCCCGCGAGCGGTTGGCGCCGCCCGAGCTGTCGGTGCCGCCGGTGGTGGCCAGCGCCTCGATGCCGTTGATGCGCACCCGGGTGAAGTCCAGGCCCAGGCCCCGCACGGTGATGTTGCGGCCCTCACCGGCATCGCGGTCGATGACCACGCCGGGAATGCGCTGCAGCGATTCGGCCAGATTGGTGTCGGGGAACTTGGCAATGTCCTCGGCCTTGATGACGTCAACAATGCCCGAGTCGGCGCGCTTCTTGTTCAGCGCGCTTTCCAAGGAGGCGCGGAAGCCGGTGATCACGACCGACTCAAGCGACTTGGTATCGGCCGCTGGGGCCGGGGTCTGGGCGCTGGCAAGCAGCGAGCTGGTGCCCAGCAGGCAGGCGGCGAGCTTGGACAGACGAGGCGGGTTGAGCAGATTGAGCCTTCGGCGGGTTTGCATTGTGTTTGTCTCCGGTTGATTCTTCAGCAGCTGCGCTGCGCTTCTCTTCGGAAGGGCGCGCGCAGAACAACTCATGCCATGCACCAGCGGCCCGGGCTCATCGCCCGATTCCGGCCTGATTCATGGGTCTGGGCGCTCGCAGGGCGCCGTGTTTCGGGGCAACCGGTCGCTGCAGTGCGATCAGCCGCATCGGTTCCTGACCGCCAGGAACTAGAGGTAATCCTCGCGGCGCGGTGAAAACTGATCGAGCAGGGTGCTGCCCTGCTCCAGCGCAACCACGCCATGGGTGTGCAGTCGCGGCGCCACGAAGGCATCGCCAAGCCGCAGCACGCGCTTCTCGCCGGCCACCTCGGCCTCGAACGAGCCGGCCAGCACATAGGCGATCTGGTCATGGGCGTCGTGGGCGTGCGGGGTGCCGATGGCACCCTTGTCGAACTGCACCAGCACCGACATCAGCTCCGGTGTGTGGCCAACGATCTTGCGGCGTATGCCCTCGCCCAGCTCGGTCCAGGGCGTGCTTGCGTTGTCAAAGTAGTGGCTCATGGCTTGTCTCCGCCGATTTCGCTCGCCTAGGGTTGGCCCGGGGCGCAGGAGATGTTTGAAACATCGATTCGTTGGTACTATAGCGCCATCAAGTTGTTTTGAAACAGTGGTTCACTAAATAGAAACCATAATTCCGGGAAAGTCCCAAGACGCGTTAGTCTTGCGAACAACACGCCCCCACGGCGCCGACCATCGGTGCCCCGAATCAAGAGAAAGAGCAGGAATACAAGATGGAAATTCGCCAGCCCATACACAGCGAGCACGCCAAGCAACTCGACACCGAAGGCCTTCGCCGCCACTTCCTGGTGGACGGCATGTTCCAGCCCGACCAGGCCACGCTGACCTACAGCCAGATCGACCGCATCATCGTCGGCGGCATCATGCCGGTGACGAAGCCGGTGACCTTCGCCCCCGAGCTGGGCCGCCACACCGGCACCGACTTCTTCCTGCAGCGCCGTGAGCTGGGGCTGATCAATATCGGCGGCGCAGCCCGCGTCAAGGTCGATGAGCAGACCTTCGACATCGGTGCGCGCGAGGCGCTGTACGTCGGCCAGGGCGCCAAGCTGCTGGAGTTCAGCAGCGTGGACGCCGCCAACCCGGCCAAGCTCTACTTCAATTGCGCACCGGCCCACACCGCCTACCCGCACAAGAAGATCACCTTGGCCGAGGCCTCGCCCGAGACGCTAGGCTCGCCCGAGACCAGCAACCGCCGCACCATCCACAAATTCATCGTCCCCGATGTGCTGCCGACCTGTCAGCTCTTGATGGGCATGACCCAGCTGGAACCCGGCAGCCTGTGGAACACCATGCCCTGCCACACCCATGACCGGCGCATGGAGGTGTACTTCTACTTCGACATGAGCGAGAACGCGGTGGTCTTCCACATGATGGGCGAGCCGACGCAGACGCGCCACATCGTCGTGCGCAACGAGCAGGCCGTGATCAACCCGAGCTGGTCCATGCACGCCGGTGTGGGCACCCAGGCCTACACCTTCATCTGGGGCATGGTCGGCGAGAACCAGGTCTTCAAGGACATGGACCACGTGCCCATGACCGCGCTGCGCTAAAGCCCAACGAACAAAGAGACAAGCAAATGATTCTCGATAACTTCCAATTGAAGGGTCGCGTCGCCATCGTCACCGGCTGCGACACGGGCCTGGGCCAGGGCATGGCCCGGGCGCTGGCCCAGGCCGGGGCCGATGTGGTGGGTGTCAATGTCAGCGAACCGAAGGAGACGCAGATCCAGGTCGAGGGCATGGGCCGGCGCTTTCTGGACCTGCGCGCCAATCTGTCGGACATCAGCTGCCTCGACGGCCTGATCGACAAGGCCAAGACCCTGACCGGCCGCGTGGACATCCTGGTCAACAACGCCGGCATCATCCGCCGCGACGATGCGATCAAGTTCAGCGAGAAGGACTGGGACGATGTCATCGATCTGAACCTGAAGACGGTGTATTTCTTCTCGCAGGCGGTGGCCCGGCAGTACATTGCCCAGGGCACCGGCGGCAAGATCATCAATGTCGCTTCGATGCTGTCCTTCCAGGGCGGCGTGCGTGTGCCCTCCTACACCGCCAGCAAGAGCGGCGTGATGGGCATCACCCGCGCCATGGCCAATGAATGGGCTTCGCACCGCATCAATGTCAATGCGATCGCCCCGGGCTATATGGCCACCAACAACACCGCCGCGCTGCGCGCAGACGAGGGGCGCAACGCCGCCATCCTGGAGCGCATCCCGGCCGGCCGTTGGGGCATACCGGACGATCTGGCCGGGCCGGTGGTGTTCCTGGCCTCGCAGGCGTCGGACTATGTCAACGGCTACACGGTGGCCGTCGACGGTGGCTGGTTGGCGCGCTGACTCTGTTCACTGGCGCTGACCCGGCCCGCAGAATGGCCGGGCGGCGCGTATTCGCACCCCGCTGGAGACACGGCGAATGTATGAAAACAAGCGCTTAGGCTTTCTGTTCGTCCTGCCCTTTGTGCTGGGCGTGCTGGGCTTCAAGCTGTTCCCCTTCGTGATGAGCTTCGCGCTCAGCTTCACGCAGTACGACGTCATCAATCCGCCCGAGTTCATCGGCATGGAGAACTACAAGGAG
Source organism: Burkholderiaceae bacterium (assembly GCA_018780645.1). Classification (GTDB taxonomy): domain Bacteria; phylum Pseudomonadota; class Gammaproteobacteria; order Burkholderiales; family Burkholderiaceae_C; genus Paucibacter. The sequence continues at coordinate 12,969 of JADMJJ010000099.1, read as the reverse complement.
CTGTTCGGCGCCGACCCGCTGTTCCGCAAGTCCTTGGGGGTGACGATGCTGTTCGCGATGCTGGCGGTGCCCATGCGCGTCGGCTTCGCGCTGTTCATCGCCCACGTCCTGAACTTCAAGATGCGCGGCATCAACTTCTTCCGCTCGGCCTTCTACCTGCCGTCCATCCTCGGCGGGTCTATCGCCGTGGCCGTGCTGTGGCGCTTTATCTTCTCGCAGAAGGGCCTCGTGAATCTGGTGCTGGCCAAGTTCGGCATCGAGCCCATCTCCTGGCTGGCCGACGAGCATTTCTCGATGTGGACCATCGTGCTGCTGTTCACCTGGCAGTTCGGCTCGGCGATGGTGATCTTTCTGGCCGCACTGCAGAACGTGCCGATCTCGCTGTACGAGGCGGCCGAGATCGACGGCGCCTCCAAGCGCCAGCAGTTCTTCCGCATCACCGTGCCGCTGATCACGCCGGTGATCTTCTTCAACATCATCATGCAGATGGTCCATGCCTTCCAGGAGTTCAACGGCCCCTACATGATTACCGAGGGCGGGCCGCTGCAATCGACCTATGTGCTGGCGCTCTACATCTACGACCAGAGCTTCCGCTTCTTCAATCTCGGCTATGGCGCGGCCCTGTCCTGGGTGCTGTTCGCCCTGGTGGCCTTGATGAGCGGCATCTCGTTCTGGAGCTCCAAATACTGGGTGTTCTATTCGGGTGAGAAGGAGCAGAAGCGATGAGCCGCGAGGGCCAAGCGCCGGGCCGCTCCCAAGCTGGCCCACATCCCCTCGGGGGATCGACCGACGTGCGCGTCGGGCGAGGGGCTTCAATGATTCTGCCAAGAGACCGCGGGAGTCCGCTGCTGCGCTATGTGGCGCTGGGCGTTGTCGCGGTCGTCATGCTGTATCCGCTGCTGTGGCTGATCGGCGCCTCGTTCAAGGGCAATGCCGAAATCTTCACCGAGATCGGTTTCTGGCCCAGCCGCTTCGACTTCACCGCCTATGCCAAGGGCTGGAAGACCAGCACCGAGTACACCTTCGCGACCTATTTCCTGAACTCCTTCCTGATCACCGTGCCACGCATCATCGTCACGGTGATCTCCTGCGTGCTGGTGGCCTATGCCTTCGCCCGCTTCGAGTTCTGGGGCAAGAAGTTCCTGTTCTCCATCATGGTCGGCACGATGATGCTGCCGCTGATCATCCTGCGCCTGCCCCAGTACCTGATGTTCAAGGAGCTGGGCTGGCTGGACACCTATGTGCCGCTGATTTTGCCTTCGGCCTTTGCCACCGACACCTTCTTCGTCTTCATGCTGGTGCAGTTCCTGCGTGGCATTCCACGGGACATGGAAGAAGCTGCGCAGATCGACGGCTGCAACGCGCTGCAGCTGCTGTGGCACATCATCGTGCCGCTGTTGAAGCCCGCCATCATCTCGGTGATCGTGTTCCAGTTCATCTGGACGATGAACGACTTCATGGGGCCGCTGATCTACCTCTCGACGGTGGAGAAGTACCCGGTGTCGCTGGCCCTGAAGATGAGCATAGGCGCTACCGAAGAGGTCGAATGGGCCAGCGTGATCGCGATCTCGGTGGTGGCCCTGATCCCCTCGGTGGGCGTGTTCTTCCTCGCCCAGCGCCACTTCATCGAAGGCGCCACATCCAGCGGCGTCAAGGGCTGAGACAGCCCGCCCAAAGAATCAGACGGAGACAAGCAAGTGGCGCAGTTAAGCCTGAAGAAAATCGAGAAGGTCTATCCCAACGGCTTCAAGGCCGTCCACGGGGTGGACCTGGAAGTCCGCGACGGCGAGTTCATGGTCTTCGTGGGGCCTTCCGGCTGCGCCAAGAGCACGCTGCTGCGCATGATTGCCGGCCTGGAGACCATCACCGGCGGCGAGTTGCGCATCGGCGACAAACTGGTCAACGACCTGGCGCCCAAACAGCGCGGCATCGCCATGGTGTTCCAGAACTATGCGCTGTACCCGCATATGAAGGTCTACGACAACCTGGCCTTCGGCCTGAAACTGGCCGGCACGCCCAAGGCCGAGGTGGACCAACGCGTGCGCCATGCCGCCCAGCTGCTGGAAATGGAGCATCTGCTGGACCGCTATCCCAAGCAGCTGTCCGGCGGCCAGGCCCAGCGTGTGGCCGTGGGCCGGGCCATCGTCAAGAAGCCCGAGGTGTTTCTGTTCGACGAGCCTCTGTCCAATCTGGACGCCAAGCTGCGCGCCTCGATGCGCGTGCGCCTGACCGAGTTGCACCGCACGCTGCGCGAGTCGGGCCAACCGGCCACCGTGGTCTACGTCACCCACGACCAGGTCGAGGCGATGACGATGGGTCAGCGCATCTGCGTGCTGAAGGACGGCGTGATCCAGCAGGTCGACACACCCACCGCCCTGTATGACCGGCCGGCCAATGCCTTCGTCGCCGGCTTCATCGGCTCGCCGGAGATGAATATTCATGCCGCCGAGCTGCAGCCTATGGGGTCGGGTCTTGCGGTGATGCTGGGTGGCGTGGCCCTGCCCCTGCCCGAGAGCAAGGCCCAGAAGCTGAGCAGCCGCAGCGGCGCCATCAAGTTCGGCCTGCGGCCCGAGCATGTGTCGGCCGCGGCCCGTCCGCAGGGCGACAGCCTGGCCGTGCCCGCCACCCTTCGTTTCATGGAGCATATGGGCAGCGAGGTGTTCGTGCATTTCGACATCGGCAACGTGCCGCTGACCGCACGGGTGCCGGCCGATCAGCTCAATGGCCTGACAGAGAAGATGCGTGGCGAGGCGCACCTGTTCCATCTGCAGCTGGCCAGCTGCCATCTGTTCGACGCCGAAACCGGCGCGAACCTGCTGCTGTGATGATGAAGCCAACGTTGAACCGCCGGCGGGCGCTGCTGGCCGCCCTGGCGCTGTGCGCAACGGCTCAGCCGACACGGGCCGAAGACAGCGTGCTGCGCTTCGCCTGGTGGGGTGGAGGTGCCCGCCACCAGGCCACCTTGAAGGCGATTGCCGCCTTCGAGCGCAAGAACCCGGGCGTCAAGATCAAGGCCGAGTACATGGGCTTCAACGGCTATCTGGAGCGGCTGACGACCCAGATCGCCGGAGGCTCCGAGCCCGATGTGATGCAGATCAACTGGGCCTGGATGGCCATGTTCTCCAAGCGCGGCAATGGCTTCACCGATCTGAACCAGTACAGGCAGCTGCTGGCCTTGGACCAGTTCAGCGCCGAAGACCTGGCCATGGGCACGGTGGCCGGGCGGCTGAACGCACTGCCGGTGTCCTACAGCGCGCGGGTGCTGCTGTGGAACGAGGCCGCCTTCAAGCGCGCCGGTGTGCCGCTGCCGACCACCTGGGACGAGCTGTTCGCTACCGGCAAGCAGTTCCGGCAGAAGCTCGGTGACCAGGCCTATCCCTTGGACGGCGAGCTCTACGACATGATGCTGCTGGCTCAGGCCTATGTGCAGCAGAAATACGGCACGCCCTATGTGGACCCCAAGCTGCCCCAGGTGGCAATGAGCCCGGCCGCGGCGCTGGAATGGGTGCAGATTTACAAGAAGCTGATCGACGGCCATGTGGCCACGCCGCTGAAGCTGCGCGCCAGTCTCGGCGGCGCCGAGAAGGCCACCGAGCAGCAGCAGGACTGGGTGGTCGGCAACTGGGCCGGCAACTTCACCTGGGACTCGTCGATAGGCCTGCGCGAGAGCACGCTGGACAAGCAGCAGAAACTGACCCTCGGTGACTTCCCGACCCTGCCCGGCGCCAAGAACAGCGGCATGTTCGGCCGCCCGACGGTGATGTTCGCCGTGGGCCGCAACAGCAAGAAGGCCGAGATTGCCGCCAGGCTGATCAACTTCCTGTTGTGCGACCCCGAGGCCGCGCTGATCTTGAGCCGCACCCGTGGCGTGCCGCTGGTCGACGCCCAGTACCAGCTGCTCGTCAAGGAAAAGAAGCTGCCCGAGCTGGAGCTGCGCGCCTATGAGCAGATCAAGAAACAGAAGCTGGCCGGCAATATCGCCCTGCCCTCACCGCTGTTCGAACATGCCCGCATGCAGAAATTCATGCGCGAGGTGTTCGAGACCATCGCCTACGGCAAGACCAGCGACCAGGACGCCGCGACCCGTCTGATAGCAGACGGCAACGCCTTGTTGAGAAGAATCAAGTAGTAGCAAGCCCACCATGAGCAAATCCACCCAACGCCAGCTGCAGTTCGAGACCCGCGTCGATGCCGACACCGGTGCCCGCGTGACACGCCTCACGCCCACCGACGTGACCTGCCATCGCAACTATTTCTACCAAAAGTGCTTCACCAACGACGGCTCAAAGCTGATCTTCGGCGCCGAGTACGGCCCGCAGGAAACGCCGAACTGGAACTACCACCTGCTGGACCTGAAGACGCAGGTGGCCACCCAGCTGACCGACCAGAAGGGCGAGAACACATTTGGCGGATTTCTGAGCCCCGATGACAGGCATCTGTACTTCGTGCGCGCCGAGCGCCAGCTGATTCGGCTGACTCTGGCTGACCTGAGCGAGGACGTCGTCTACACCGTGCCGCAGGGCTGGGTGGGCTACGGCACCTGGGTCAGCAACAGCGCCTGCACCAAGATGGTCGGCATCGAGATCCATGCCGACGACTGGTTCCCATTGAGCGACTGGAAGAAATTCCACGAGATGTTCCATGCCAAGCCGCGCTGCCGGCTGATACGCATCGACTTGGCCACCGGTCAGCGCGAAGTGATACTGGAGAAAGACGGTTGGCTGGGCCATCCGCAATACCGCCCCTTCGACGACAACGCGGTGGCGTACTGCCACGAAGGCCCGCACGATCTGGTCGATGCGCGGATGTGGTTCATCAACGAGGACGGCAGCAACATCCGCTGCGGCAGGCAGCACCTGGAGGGCGAGGCCTGTACCCACGAGTTCTGGGTGCCGGATGGCTCAGCGATGATTTACGTCTCCTACCTGAAGGGCCAGAGCGACCGCTGGATCTGCTCGCTCGATCCCGTCACGTTGGAAAGCAAGCGCCTGGTGCTGATGCCACCCTGCTCGCACCTGATGAGCAATCAGGATGGCACCCTGCTGATCGGCGACGGCTGCGACTCGCCCGCCGATGTGGCCGACACCGGCAGCCACCAGATCAAGACCGACCCCTATCTGCATCTGTTCGACCTGAAGGCAGGCACCGAGCGGGCGGTGGCGCGGCATGACAGTTCCTGGCGCGTCTACAAGGGCAACCGCCAGGTCACCCACCCGCACCCCTCGTTCACGCCGAACCAGCGCCAGGTGCTGTACAGCTCGGATGCCGAGGGTGAGCCGGCGCTCTATCTGGCCGATATCCCGGCATGAAGCGCTTGCTGCTGGTGCTGTTCACCGTGGCGGCGCTGGCCCATGCCGAGCCGCGTCCGCAGCTTATTGCGGTTGATGCTGCCCGCCATCAGGTGGTCGACTATCTGGCCCAGGGTGGAACGCAGTGGCAACCCGCCGATCTGACCAAGCGCTGGACGCCCGACTTCATCGTCGCCACCGATGGCAGCGGCACGCACAGGACCGTGCAGGCGGCACTCGACGCCGTGCCGGCCCAGGGCAGCAGCAGCAAGCGCCACTACATCCAGGTCCAGCCCGGTAGCTACCGCGAACAACTCTGCGCGCAGGGCAAGGCGCCGATCACGCTGTACGGCACCGCCGACAACCCGGCCGCCGCGGTGATCGTCCAGGGCCATTACAACGCCGAGCCCAAGCGCGCCGGCATTGACTCTGCAAACCCCTGCTACCCCGATCTGCAAGCCGCCAGCCATGGCACGGCCGGCAGCGCCTCGGTGGCGATCTTCAGCGATGATTTCCAGCTCGCCCATCTGACCATCGCCAATGACGCGATGGACCCCGTGCGCGATGGTGTCGGCTACCCCGCCGGTGTCGGCGAAAGCGGTGGCGCCCAGGCGGTGGCGCTGATGACCCAGGGCGACAGGATCCAGCTGGAGAACGTGCGTCTGCTGGGCCATCAGGACACCTTCTACGTTCGCGCCGTGCCAGGTGTTGCGCCATCGCGCGTCTATGTGCACGCAAGCCTGATCGCCGGCGATGTGGACTTCATCTTCGGCAATGCCACGCTGGTGATAGACAACTGCACGGTGCTCAGCCGTGCCGGCCGGCGCACGCCGGGCTCGGGCGGCCATGTGCTGGCGCCCAGCACGGCGGCCGACACCCGGCTGGGCCTGCTGATCACGGCCAGCCGCCTCATGGCCGAGCCCGGTCTCAGGCCCGGCGCGATCTCGCTGGGCCGCGCCTGGGACTTCGGCGTGCCTCGCGGCGCCTGGGTGGCCGGTACCTCACCCAACGGCCAGGCGCTGGTGCGCGACAGCCTGATCGGCCCGCATATCGGCCCCTGGGCGGCATCGACCTCGCGCCGGCCGTTCAGCGGCACCGGGCCTGCGGCCAATCGGATGACCGAATTCAGCAACCGGGCACTCTCGGCGCTGGCGTCCGAGGTGCTGGGCAGCAACGATGGCTGGGCGGCAGCGGGCCTCGGCACGTCGGGCGGCGCCGCCGCCCTGCCCCAGCATCATCTGGAGGTACGCAATCGCGCGGAGCTGGCGGCCGCGCTGGCCCAGGGCGAGCGACCCAAGATCATCGCCGTGCGCGGCCGCATCGACCTCAGCGTTGACGACACCGGCAAGCCGCTGGGCTATGCCGACTACCGCGACCCGGCCTTCGACTTCGAGGCCTATCTGAAGGCCTATGACCCGGCGGCCTGGGGCATGAGGCGGCCGGAAGGCCCGCTGGAGCAGGCCCGCCAGCGCTCAGCGAAGCATCAGTCCGCCCGGGTCCAGTTGCTCGTGCCCTCCAACACCAGCTTGATCGGCCTTGGCCCAGACGCGGCCATCGTCAACGGCGGTCTGCTGTTGAGCAAGGTCTCCAACATCATCATCCGCAACATCCACTTCTCCGATGCCTACGACTTCTTTCCGGCCTGGGATCCCAAGGACGGCGAGCGCGGCGAGTGGAACTCGGACTATGACAACCTGACCCTGCATGGCGCAAGCCGGGTCTGGGTGGACCACTGCAGCTTCGACGATGGCCCGCGCCCCGACCACGCTGAGCCGCTGGCACTGGGGCGGCGCCTGCAGCGCCACGATGGCCTGCTCGACATTTCCAACCAGTCCGATCTCGTGACCCTGTCCTGGAACCACTTCCGCGACCATGACAAGACCAACTTGATCGGCAGCTCCGATGGCCAGCAGCTCGACGCCGGCAAGCTGCGTGTGACCTTTCATCACAATCTCTGGGAACGGGTGAAGGCACGCACACCGCGCGTCCGCTATGGCCAGGTCCATCTGTACAACAACCTGTTCGTCGGCGACGCGAACGCCGTCTATGCCTACGACTATTCGATAGGCGTGGGCTTCCAGTCGCGCATCTACAGCGAGCGCAATGTCTGGGAAACCTCGCCGCAGACAGACCCCGGCCAGTTGACCAAGCTGTGGAAGGGCTCGGCCTTCTTCGACAGCGGCTCCTTGCACAACGGCCGGCCCGTCAATCTGTTGGAGGCGCTGCGTGCCGCCAACCCGGGCGCGGAAGTTGCTGGCGATGTCGGCTGGCGGCCCCAGCTGTACGGCCCGCTGGACGAGGTGGGCCAGGTGGCAGCCAAGGTGCGCGCCGGTGCCGGCGCGGGGCGTTTGTAGTGGTCGCGGCTTGAGTCCGAAAGCCAATCGGTACACAATCCAATTTGAAACAGCTGCCCAGAGAAATCAAAACGAATGGATGACGATCTGTACGACGCCAAGCAGCCGGAATCGGTTGCCGCGGTGCTGAAGGTGTTTGCGATCCTGCAGGCCTTGTCCGAAAAGCATGAGACCGGTATCTCCGACCTGTCGGTGCGCCTGGCCATGCCCAAGGCGACGATCTACCGCTTTTTGCAGACGATGCGCACGCTGGGCTTTGTGCGCCAGGAGGCCGACACCGAGGGCTATGGCCTGACGATGAAGGTGTTCGAGCTGGGCACCAAGGCACTGCAGTACCCCGATCTGGTCGACCTGGCCAAGCATCATATGCAGCTGCTGGCCGACCAGACCGGCGAGACCGTCCACCTGGGCACCTTGATAGACAGCGAGATCATCTACGTCCACAAGGTCGATTCGCGCCATATGCTGGGCATGTATTCGCGCGTCGGCCGGCGCGCGCCGCTGCACTGCACGGCCATCGGCAAGGTGCTGATGGCCTGGGAGCATCCGGCGCGGCGTGACCGCGTGCTGCAGGGTGCCGAGTTCAAGCGCTTCCGCGACAAGACCATCGTCGAGCCAGCCGCCTTTCTGGCCGAGCTGGAGCGCGTCAAGGCCCAGGGCTTCGGCGAGGACCGCGAGGAGTTCGACGACCACATCCGCTGCCTGGGCGTGCCCATCTTCGACCGCCTGAACCAGCCGATCGCGGGCCTGAGCATCTCCTTCCCGACCTTCCGCTACGACGAGGCCAAGGCGCCCGAGGTGGTGGCCATGCTGCAGGCCGCCAGCCGCGACATTTCGACGCGGCTGGGTTGCACGGCCTTTCCGCTGGACGCTCCAAAGGCCGCGCGGGCCTGAGTTCAGCCCTTGGCCGTGGGCTCGGAGGCGCGCGGCCGGCGCGGGGCCAGTCTGGTGCTGGCGTAGTCGGCCGGCACCCGCATCAGCGCCGCCTCGGGCTCGCCGCGCCGCAGGTTCTGCAGACGGTAGTTGACCTCGCCGCTGCGCGGGTCGAAGTCGCGTGAGTTGACGGTCAGCATCAGCTCGGGCGAGGTCCAGACATCGCGGGTGATCAAGATCGGCTTTTCGTTGCCGACCTTGCCGGCGGCAATGGTCCAGGTCGTGCGCTCGCCATTGACCTTCAGGCCATCGATCTCCTTGCTGCCCAGCGGCGACTGCACACCCGCCCCGCGCGGCGCGAAGTTCAGCGCACGCAGCGTCACCGCCTCGGGCGGCACCATAGGCAAGGGCGGCAGAGGCGGCAGCGCCTGCATGCCGGGCATAGGCGGCAGCGCCTGGCCGCCAGTGATGCGCAGCACCTGCAAGCCACCGCCCTGCCCCGGCGCCAGCACGACGGGTGCGGGAGGAGCCGGTGGCACCGGAGGCGTTGGGGGCGCCGGCGGCTGCGGCGCTTCCGCCTTGCCGGCGCCGCGCACCTCGGCACTCAGCTTCTTCGCCCATTCGCGCATCCGCTCGCTGTACTCGCGCCAGGCGCCATGGTCGATCTCGTGATCGGCGAAGACCATGCCACCCAGCTGGCGCGCGGTCTTGCGATCGGTGTCCAGCAGCCAGTATTCCCGCGCCACCGGATCGCGCAGATAGACGATGCGCCGCCCACCGCGCTCGACCTCCTGGCGCGTGCGGCCCTCGGCATCGCGGCACAGCCGGGTGCTTTGCGCGTGAACGATGCGATTGCCGTCGGCCAACGGCTGCACCGTCTCATGCACCGCGTCGGCACAGTAGGCCGCGCCCTTGACGACACGCTCCTGACCCAACTCGCCAAAGGAGAATGCGGCGCCCTCCTGCACCGCCCGCACTTGGGCCTGGGCCTGCACGATCAAGCGATCGACACCTTCCTGAATGTCGGGGGCCTGCGCAACAGCGCAAGCGGCGGCCAGCCAAAGCGGAGTCAGCAACAGATGACGGTTGTAGATGTTCATGACAGTATCTCTTCGAATGAGCAACAGAAGAAATCAGCGCAGCAGCCGCACCGCCAGCACATCGCCGGACGGATGTAGCAGCAGCTCGGCACGCACCCGCTCGCCGGCACGGGCCGGGTCGTAGGGCAGGCCAAGCGCGGCCAGGCGGTCGCCCGGCAGTTCGGCGGCCACCACCCAGGCGGCGCCCGCCGGTGCGGTTCCGCCTTCCAGGTAGGCGCTCCAGCGCTCGGGCGCGACCAGGGGCACGAAGGCACTGGACTTGATCAGGGGCATGGCCTGGTCCGCATCGCCGACCGGAATGTTCATCAGCAGGGCGGTCGAGGCGAGCAGCACCACGGCGCAGGTGGCGGCCCCCGACCAGGCCAGCATGCCGCCCCAGCGCCGCTGTTGGAGGGTGTTGGAGGCAGCGGGCCGGGCCTGGCGGAAGGCGGCCTGCATCGCCAATCGGGCCGCGGCGCTGCGGGCTTCGCTGGGTTGCGCCGCCTGCAGCTCGCGGGCCGTGGCGCGCAAACTTGTTGACAGGGGGATAGGCCCCGGCTCGGGGCGGGCGGGCTTCATGCGGCAACTCCTTGGCCGGCATTGAGCAGCGCGGCCATACGGGTGCGCGCCCGGTGGAGCCGGGTGCGCAGGGTGTTCAGTTCAACGCCGGCAATACGGGCAGCCTCGGCATAAGGCCGCTCCTGCAGATCGACCAGCACCAGGGCCTCGCGAAACGCCCAGGGCAGCGCATGGATGGCGGCCCAGACCTGGGCCTGATCCTGGGCACGCACCAACAGGGTTTCGGGGCTGGGATGAGCGCCGCACTCTGCTTGCGCATCGTCGTCCTCATCGTCTTGCGGCACCTCGACATGGACGCGCGCCTCACGCCAGCGCGCCAGCAGGGCGTAGCGTGCCGTGCCGGCCAAATAGGCGCCCAGATTGCCACGGGCGTCGTCCCAGCCCTCGGGCCGGCCGGCGAAGGCAACAAAGGCGTCCTGCATCGCATCGGCCGCCCAGGCCGGGTTGCCGCACAGGGCCAGCGCATAGCGGTAGACGGCACCCGACTCCTGGCGGTAGATCAGGTCCAGCGCCCGGGCATCGCCGCGCAGGAGCCGCGCCGTCAGACCGGGCAGGGCCTGGTCTGGGTCGTCGGCGGGCTTGCGGAAGAGAGGCATTTGGGGCGCGGCTGGGAGAGAGGCTTCCTCTCTATTGCGCCCGGAGCGGGCGAAAGTTCCCGACCCATTCAAAAACAAACTGCGTTCGCAGCCTGCGCATCAGCCTGCCAGCGCCGCCACCACCTCGGGCGGCGCCTGCACCAACTCGATCAGCACGCCCTCCCCGGCGATCGGGAACTCGTCATTGCTCTTCGGGTGAATGAAGCAGATGTCGTATCCTGCCGCCCCCTTGCGTATGCCGCCCGGTGCGAAGCGCACGCCGTGGGCCGTCATCCACTCGACCGCCTTGGGCAGATCGTCCACCCACAGGCCGACGTGATTCAGCGGTGTGGTGTGCACGGCCGGCTTCTTGTCCGGGTCCAGCGGCTGCATCAGGTCCACCTCTATCTTGTGCGCGCCCGTGCCGATCGCGCAGATGTCCTCATCGACGTTCTCGCGCTCGGAGATGAAGTTGCTGGTGACCGTCAGGCCCAGGATGTCGACCCAGAGGCCGCGCAGGCGCTGCTTGTCGGGGCCGCCGATGGCGATCTGCTGTATGCCGAGGATTCTGTAGGGTTTCGCGGCCGTCATCATTCGAACCTCAGGATCGGTTGATCCACAGACAGGCTCTCACCGGTCTTGGCCAGAACCTCGGCCACCTTCACGTCCTGCGTGGCGAGCAGGATGTTCTCCATCTTCATCGCCTCGATCACGGCCAGGCGTTCACCAGCCTGCACCAGCTGGCCCGGCTGGGCGGCGATATGCACCAGCAGGCCCGGCATCGGCGAGAGCAGGAACCTGCTGGTGTCCGGCGGCGCCTTGTAGGGCATCAGCTGATGCAGGCCCGCGGCACGCGGGCTCAGCACCATCACCTCGATGGCGGTGCCGTTGTGCGTCAGCTTGTAGGCCAGCGGATTCTTGGCCGCGCCGCGCTCGGCCTGGGCCACGAAGGGCTGGCCATTGACCGTGCCGCTCAGGCGGATATCGTTGAGCCGCGAGCCGCATTCGATGCGAAAGGTCTTGCCATCGATCTGCACCGTGGCCCGGCCGGTCTGGCCGGCAAACTCCGATACATGCAGCGGGTGGCGCTGGAACTTGCCCGAGCCCTCGTTCACCACCGCCACATAGTCGCTCTCGATCTGCACCTCATGGCCGGCCAGCTGGCCGCTGATGCCGGCGGCGCGCTCGCGCGTCTTGCGGCGGATGAAGGCGGCCAGTGCCACCAGGAACAGCGGATCGTCGTGCGGCACGTCCTCGGCACGGAAGCCGCCGGCGTAGTGCTGGGCGATGAAGCCTGTATTGAAGTTGCCGCTGACGAAGTCCGGATGCGCCAGCAGCGCGGCCTGAAAGGGGATGTTGCTGGAGATGCCGCGTATCACGAAGCCATTGAGCGCCTCGCGCATCTTGGCAATCGCGTCATTGCGGTCCCGGCCGTGGACGATCAGCTTGGCGATCATCGAGTCGTAGAACATCGGGATCTCGCCGCCTTCGTAGACGCCGGTGTCCACGCGTACGCCACCAAACTGGCCGTTCGCATAGGCAGCGCCCTGCAGCGTCTCGCGGCCCTGCTCCAAGGCAGCCTCGGGCGGCTGGTACTTCACGAGGCGGCCGGTGGAGGGCAGGAAGCTGCGGAACGGATCTTCCGCATTGATGCGGCATTCCATCGCCCAGCCTTCGCGCCTGATCTCGGCCTGCTTGAAAGGCAAGGGGTGACCGGCGGCCACGCGAATCATCTGCTCCACCAGGTCCACGCCGGTGATGCATTCGGTGACCGGATGCTCGACCTGCAGCCGGGTATTCATTTCCAGGAAGTAGAAGCTCTGGTCCTTGCCGACGACGAACTCCACGGTGCCCGCGCTCTGGTACCTCACCGCCTTGGCCAGGGCAACGGCCTGCTCACCCATGGCCTTGCGGGTGGCCTCGGAAATGAAGGGCGACGGCGCCTCCTCGATCACCTTCTGGTGGCGGCGCTGGATCGAGCATTCGCGCTCGTGCAGATAGACGACGTTGCCCTGGCTGTCGCCCAGCACCTGGATCTCGATATGCCGCGGCTCCTCGACGAACTTCTCCATGAAGACACGGTCGTCGCCAAAGCTGTTGCGAGCCTCGTTGCGGCAGCTGGTGAAGCCCTCGAAGCATTCCTTGTCGTTGAAGGCCACGCGCAGACCCTTGCCACCGCCGCCGGCGCTGGCCTTGATCATCACCGGGTAGCCGATGCCCT
>JADMJJ010000011.1 GCA_018780645.1 Burkholderiaceae bacterium | reverse complement strand
GAGCGCTTGCATGGCATGCAAGAGGTCAGCGGTTCGATCCCGCTTACCTCCACCACCCATCTTCGGATGTGGGGATTTGCGGCGGCTGGTTCGGGTGTTGATATTGAACGCTGGTATTGAAAGATATTGGCGCCGGTTCGAAAGAGATTTGTCCCCTTCGTCTAGAGGCCTAGGACACCACCCTTTCACGGTGGCTACAGGGGTTCGAATCCCCTAGGGGACGCCAGATTTACCGATGTCATTTCGGTGAGTATGGGGAACGAGTTTGGCAAGACTCGGCAGAGTAATCTGTGAATATTGCCACCACGCGGAGTGGTAGTTCAGTTGGTTAGAATACCGGCCTGTCACGCCGGGGGTCGCGGGTTCGAGTCCCGTCCACTCCGCCAAAGTATCAAGAGAAAAGCCCCAGCAATATCAGTTGCTGGGGCTTTTTGCTTTTTGGCCTCGGTGAGCGTGCCGCCGCTTCAGATCTGTCCGTACAGCGCCTTGCGCTGCGGCGTGTAGTGCCACCAGGGCGCAGCCGGCGCACCGCGCATGAAGTCGGTGGCGGCCATGAAGGTGTCCAGCACGCAGGGGTCATGTCTTGCCCCTGTCACCGCGCACAGCTCCTGGTAGAGCACGAAGGCGTCTCGGCCGTTCAGCTCGCGGGGATGCTTGATGCCGATCAGCCGCAGATCATTGGCCAGCGACGGGCCGATATTGGGGATGTGCTCGAGTTCATGGCACTCGCTCGCATCGGTGGCTTTCATGACTTTCATCGGGCCTTGGCGCCTCTCACATCAGCATACTGCTGCGTATCAGGCCGACGGCCAGGCCCTCGATCTCGAAGTCATCGGCGCCGGCCTGCACGATGATGGGCTCGAAGTCGGCGTTCTCGGGTCGCAGCTCTATCGTATTGCGGGTCTTGTGGAAGCGCTTCACGGTGACTTCGTCGCCGAGGCGGGCGACGACGACCTGGCCGTTCTTGGCTTCGCGGGTCTTCTGCACGGCGAGCAGATCACCATCCATGATGCCGATGTCACGCATGCTCATGCCCTTGACCTTCAGCAGGAAGTCGGGCCTGCGGGCAAACATGCTGGCCTCGACCACATAGGTCTGGTCGATGTGCTCTTGCGCCAGGATGGGGCTGCCGGCGGCGACGCGACCGACCAGAGGCAGCGTGAGCTGGGCAAAGCCTGGCAGAGGCATGGAGAACTGGCGGCCGCGGGCTTCGTTGAGTGCGCGCAGCGTGTCGGACTTCAGGCGGATGCCGCGCGAAGTGCCGCCGACCAGTTCGATCGCGCCCTTACGCGCCAGTGCCTGCAAATGCTCTTCGGCGGCATTGGCCGATTTGAAGCCCAGCTCGGTGGCGATCTCGGCGCGGGTGGGCGGCGAGCCGGTGCGTTCGATGGCGCTTTGCACCAGATCCAGGATCTGTTGCTGACGGGCAGTGAGTTTGGGGCTGTCGTCCACGGGCACCTCGTTGCGGCATGCAGCTGCGGCACAATTGCGCGCAGGCTGACTGAATATCTATCCAGTAGCTGTATTTTCATCCAGCAAACTCAAAAATGCAAAGAACTTCGCAAACCATTGTCATCCTGGGAACCGGCGGCACGATTGCAGGCACTGCGGCCGATGCATCCGACAATGTCGGCTACACCGCCGGCCAGATCGGTGTGGCCCAACTGGTCGCCGCCGTGCCGCCACTGGCCGCGGTGCCGTTGGAATGCGAGCAGGTGGCCCAGCTAGACAGCAAGGACATGGATCATGCGATCTGGCAGCGCCTGGCGCAGCGCGTGGCCCATCATCTGGCCCGGCCTGAGGTGGCCGGCATCGTCATCACCCACGGCACCGACACCTTGGAAGAGACGGCCTATTTTCTGCATCGCGTGCTCGCACCCACCAAGCCGGTGGTGTTGACGGCGGCGATGCGGCCGGCCACCGCGCTGCTGACGGATGGCCCGCAGAATTTGCTGGATGCGGTGACCGTCGCGGCAGCGCCGGGCGTGCAGGGTGTGGTGCTCGCTTTTGCCGGCGCCGTGCATGGCGCCATTGACGTGCGTAAGCGCCACAGCTATCGCATTGACGCGTTCGGATCCGGCGATGCCGGCCCGCTGGCATTGCTGGAGGAGGGCAGGCTGCGCCAGCTGCGTGAATGGCCCACCGGCGATGCGCTGGGCCTTGACTGCCTGGCCCTGGACAGCTCCGGCTGGCCCCGTGTAGACGTCATCAGCAGCCATGCCGGCGCAGATGGGCTGCTTGTTCAGGCGATGCGCGGGTTGGGGGCGCAGGGCATTGTGGTGGCCGCCACCGGCAACGGCACGGTGCACCACTTGCTGGAAGCGGCGCTGCTGGAGGCGCAGCGGGACGGCCTGCTGGTATTGCGCGCGACGCGCTGCGCGGACGGAGCAATCGTCGGCGATGCACCCGACGCCTTGCCCTCGGCCGTGGCACTGAGCCCGGTCAAGGCCCGCGTCGAGTTGCTGTTGCGCTTGCTGCAATCCTGACGAAAAAAACCCCAGACCGGCGAAGGGCTGGGGAGTGACAAAGGCAACAGTCGCTGCCCTTGAGTGTCGTCAGAGTCTGTGACCCGGCTGTGACGAGGCTCAGATCAGATTCAGCGCCACGTCGATATTGCCGCGGGTCGCGTTCGAGTAGGGGCAGACCTGGTGGGCGGCGTGGACGAGTTGCTCGGCGCTGGCCTTATCCATGCCGGGAATGCTGATGTTCAGCGCGACCTGGATGCCGAAGCCGGCGGGGATGGGGCCGATGCTGACGTCGGCAGCGATCGAGGTTTCCGCTGGCAGTGCCAGCTTCATCTTGCCGGCGACGACCTTCATTGCACCGATGAAGCAGGCCGAGTAGCCGGCCGCGAACAGCTGCTCGGGGTTGGTGCCGGGGCCGCCGGCGCCACCCAGTTCCTTGGGCGTGCTGAGGGTCAGGTCAAGCACGCCGTCTGACGAGCGGGAGGTGCCTTCGCGGCCGCCGGTGGAGGTGGCGTGGGCGGTGTACAGAACTTTGTCGAGAGCCATGGTGGTTTCCTTCAAATGAGCGCCGCAGCGCGTGGGTGGGGGGGTAGAGAAATCGGGGGATCAGGCCGCCTGCTGCGTTTTCTGCAACTGGTCGCGCAGGCGGCTCAGGCGTTGCGTCAGGTCGGCCAATTCGCTCAGCGAGCAGGCGGTGGCACAGGCCAGCTGCTCGGGAATGTTCTTGGCGGCTGCCTTGAGTTCGCGGCCGCTGGCGGTGAGTCGCAGCTCGACGCGGCGCTCGTCGCCCTGGGCGCGCTGGCGTGTCAGCCAACCAGCCGCTTCCATGCGCTTAAGCAGCGGGGTCAAGGTGCCCGAGTCGAGGTGCAGACGCTCGCCCAGCGCCGAGACACCCAGACCGTCGTCCTGCCACAGCACCATCAGCACGAGGTATTGCGGATAGGTCAGGCCCAGCGGCTCCAGCATCGGCTTGTAGAGCTTGGTCATCGCCAGCGAGGACGAGTACAGCGCGAAGCACAGCTGGACATCCAGCGTCTGCCAGTCTGCTGCGGCTGCTGCGGCTGCTGCGGCTGCTGCGGCTGCCTGCTTGGTGGGGGTTGCGTTGCGTGCCATGGGAAGAATAGTCGCACGCAATTAGATTGTGTGCAATCTAAATAACAAAAAACATCACCCTCGGCGGGGTGATGTCGGTCAGGCCTTCGAAGCGCCGTGGCTCGGAGTAGATGCGCGCCGGTGCGCGCATGGGCTTACAAAGCAGCGGCCGTCGTCAAGGCCTCGATCTCTTCGTTCAGCTCCAGCCAACGGGCTTCCAGGGTCTCGACCTCTTCGTTGACCTGCTTCAGCCGGCGGCCGCGCTCGGCCATCTGCGGGGGCGTCAGCGCGCGGGAGGCCAGGGCCACCTCGAGTTGGCCGCGTTCGGTGGCCAGGGCGGCCATCTGCTGGTCCAGGCGCTCGACCTCCTTGCGCAACGGGCGGGTAGCCTCGGTCAGGCGCTTCTTGGCCTGGGCCTGGGCCTTGCGGTCGCCATGCTTGTCATTGGAAGACTTTGCGCCCACAGCTGCGGCGCGAACCGGACGCGCCGCTTCCTTCTGCGCGCGAGCCATTTCCCGCGAGGTTTCGAGCAGCCACTTCTGGTAGTCGTCCAGATCGCCGTCGAACGGTTCAACCTTGCCGTCGGCCACCAGCCAGAACTCGTCGCAGACCTCGCGCAGCAGTGCGCGGTCATGGCTGACCAGCATCACCGTGCCCTCGAACTCGTTCAGCGCCATCGACAGCGCCTCGCGGGTGGTAAGGTCCAGGTGGTTGGTAGGTTCGTCCAGCAGCAGGAGGTTGGGGCGTTGCCAGACCAGCATGGCGAGCACCAGTCGTGCCTTCTCGCCGCCCGACAGCGAGCCCACTTCCTGGCTGACCATATCGCCGATGAAACGGAATCGACCGAGGAAGTCGCGCAGCTCCTGCTCGCGGGCCTGGGGGCTGACCTCCTTGGCCAGGCGGATCATGTGCTGCAGCGGGCCTTCTTCCAGGCGCAGCACGTCCAGCTCCTGCTGGGCGAAGTAGCCGATCGACAGGCCCTTACCCTCGGTGATCTCGCCGCCCAGCGCCTTTTGCATGCGTGCGACGGTCTTCACCAAGGTGGACTTGCCCTGGCCGTTGGCGCCCAGGATGCCGATGCGCTGGCCGGCCAGGACCGAGCGGCTGATATGGCGGACGATGATGTTGTCACCGTATCCGCAGGCCACGTCATCGAGCGTCAGCATCGGATTGGGCAGGCTTTGCGGCTCGCGGAACTCGAATTCGAAGTCGGCGGAGGTCAGTACCGGCCCCAGCTTTTCCATCCGCTCGAGTGCCTTCACGCGGCTCTGCGCCTGCTTGGCCTTGCTGGCCTTGGCCTTGAAGCGGTCGATGAACTTCTGCAGATGCGCCATGCGCTCCTGCTGCTTCTCGTAGGAGGCCTGTGCCTGCACCATGCGCTCGGCGCGCATCATCTCGAAGGCCGTGTAGTTGCCGGTGTAGCGGGTCAGCTTGGCCTCATCGAGGTGCAGCGTAACGCGGGTGATGGCATCGAGGAATTCGCGGTCGTGGCTGATGACGATCATCGTGCCTTCGTAGCGCTGCAGCCAGGCTTCCAGCCAGACCAGGGCGTCCAAGTCCAAGTGGTTGGTCGGCTCGTCAAGCAGCATCAGATCGGCCGGGCACATCAGCGCGCGGGCCAGCTGCAAGCGCATGCGCCAGCCACCCGAAAAGCTGTTCACCGGCGCATCGACCTGCTCGCCGCGGAAACCCAGACCCATCAGCAGCGCCTGCGCGCGGGCTCGGGCGTCGAAGCTGCCGGCGTCGGTCAGGTGCATATGGGCCTCGGCGATCGCATGACCGTCGCCGCTGGCCTCGGCCGCGACCAGATCGGCCTCGGCGGCGGCCAGGCGCACATCGCCTTGCAGCACATAGTCGGTGGCCGAGTCTTCGGTTTCCGGCATCGATTGGGCAACCTCGCCGACGGTCCATTGCTTCGGAATGTCGGCGTCGCCCAGGTCGCTTTGCAGGCGGTGGGTCAGCAGCGCGAACAGGCTTGACTTGCCGGCGCCGTTGCGCCCGACCAGGCCGATCTTCTCGCCGGGCTGCAGGGTCACGCTGGCATCGTCCAGCACAACCTTGGTGCCGCGGCGCAGGGTGACGTTCTTCAAAGTAATCATGACTGCAACAAAGCCTCTCGTGTCACCAGCAGGACCTGGTCATCGCCAGCGCTGGTTTCCAACCAAACAACATCCAAACCCGGAAAGGCCTGCTCGAAAAATTCACGTTCATTGCCGATCTCCAGCACCAGCACGGCGTGTTCGCTCATGCAGTGCGGCGCGTCGGCCAGCAGCTGGCGGACGAAGTCCATGCCATCGGCGCCGCCGGCCAGCGCCAGCTCGGGCTCGGCCCGGTACTCGGCGGGCAGCTTGCTCATCGACTGGGCATTGACGTAGGGCGGGTTGCACAGGATCAGGTCCCAGGGCCCTGGCACGGCCGTCAGGCCATCGCTCTCGACCAGGCTGACCTGCTCTTGCAGAGCGTGCCGATCGACATTGATGCGGGCCACGGCCAGCGCCTCGGGGGACAGGTCTGCGCCGGTGACTTGCGTGTCCGGCCAGGCCATCGCGGCCAGCACGGCCAGACTGCCATTGCCGGTGCACAGGTCCAGAATCTTGCTGGTATCTTCACCCAGCCAGGCGTCGAAGGTGCCCTCGGCAATCAGCTCGGCGATGAAGCTGCGCGGCACGATCGCGCGGTCATCGACGTAGAAGGGCACGCCCTGCAGCCAGGCTTCCTTGGTGAGATAGGCGGCGGGCTTGCGGGTGGCGATGCGCTCATCGACAAGGGCCGTGATTTGCGCCTGGTCATCGTCGTTCAGCTCGCGCTCGGCATGCTCGTCGAGCTCGTCCAGCGGCAGGCCCAGGCGCCACAGCACCAGCCAAGCGGCCTCGTCGAAGGCATTGGTCGTGCCATGACCAAACGAAACGCCCGCCTGGGTCAGGCGGGCGGCTTGGGCCTCGATGCAGTGAATCAGTTTCAAGATATCAAGGTCTCTAGCGTCCGTCGATACACATTCTTCAGCGGCTCGATCGCGGCCACCTCCACATGTTCATCGATCTTGTGAATGGTGGCGTTGCGCGGGCCGAACTCGACGACCTGCCTGCAGATCTTGGCGATGAAGCGGCCGTCCGAGGTGCCGCCGGTGGTGGACAGCACGGGCGTCTTGCCGGTCTCGGCTTGAATGGCGCCGCTCAGCGCCTCGCTCAAGGTGCCCACCGGCGTCAGGAAGGGCTCGCCGCCGAGTATCCAGGTCAAGTCGTACTCAAGGCCATGCTTGTCGAGCAGAGCGGTGACGCGCTGCTTCAGGCTGTCGGGGGTCGACTCGGTCGAGAAGCGGAAGTTGAAATCCACCACCATCTCGCCCGGGATCACATTGCCGACGCCGGTGCCGGCGTGGATGTTCGAGATCTGCCAGGTGGTTGGCGGGAAGTAGCTATTGCCGTTGTCCCAGGTCGTGGCGGCCAGCTCGGCCAGGGCGGCCGCGCCCTGATGCACCGGGTTGCGCGCCAGGTGCGGGTAGGCCACGTGGCCCTGTATGCCCTTGACGGTCAGCTTGGCCGTCAGCGAGCCGCGCCTGCCGTTCTTGATCATGTCGCCGAGCACATCGACCGAGGTCGGCTCGCCGACGATGCAGTAGTCCAGCCGCTGCCCGCGTTCACGCAATGCGCGGCAGACGACGACGGTGCCGTCCAGCGCCGGGCCTTCCTCGTCGCTGGTCAGCAGGAAGGCGACGCCGCCCTGGTGATCGGGGTTCTGGACGACGAATTCCTCGGCGGCGACGACCATCGCAGCCACCGAGGTCTTCATGTCGGCGGCGCCGCGGCCATAGAGCTGGCCATTGCGGTGCGTAGGCACGAAGGGATCGCTGGACCAGGCGGTCAGCGCGCCTGTGGGCACCACGTCGGTATGGCCGGCGAACACCAGCACGGCGCCGTCCGCCGCGCGGCCGGGCTTGATCGCCCACAGATTGCTGACGCGGAAAGTCTCTGGCCCGCTGTCGATGCGCTCCAGCTGGAAGCCGGCCGCGGCCAGGCGCTCGCCGATCAGGTCCAGGCAGCCGGCGTCGTTCGGCGTCAAAGAGGGGCGCGACAACAGCGCTTCAACAAGACTCAGGGTGTCGGACATGGGCTTCAGTTCTGGGTCAGAGGTGCATGGCTGCTGTCGGTGCGCACATCCAGCATGATTTCGGTGAAGCTGGCGCCATCGGTCGGCGTTTCTTCCTTCTTCGGTGCCTGCTTGGTGGCCGGCGACACATCGTTCTGCAGCCGCCACAAGAGATTGGTCGGCGAGTCGGCAAAGGCCAGGCCCTCGTCGCGGGTGATGGTGCCGTCGGTGATCAGGCGGGCGAAGTGCTCTTCGAAGGTTTGCGAGCCCTCGGCGATGGACTTGGTCATCGCCTCCTTGATGCCGCTGAAATCGCCCTGCTCGATCAGCTCCGAGATCAGCTTGGTGTTCTGTAGCACTTCGACCACCGGCACCCGGCCGCCGGCCGTCGCGCGCACCAGGCGCTGCGAGACCACAGCCTTCAGGCCGGCCGACAGGTCGTTCAGCAGCGCCGCCCGCGATTCGGTCGGGTAGAAGGACAGGATGCGGTTCAGCGCGTGATAGCTGTTGTTGCCGTGCATCGTGGCCATCACCAGATGGCCCGACAACGAATAGGAAATCGCCGCCGTCATCGTTTCGCGGTCGCGGATCTCGCCGATCAGTATGCAGTCCGGCGACTGGCGCAGCGCATTGCGCAGCGCCACCTGCAGCGACGCGGTGTCGCGGCCTATCTCGCGCTGATTCACGACCGAGCGCTTGTTGGTGAACAGATACTCGACCGGATCTTCGATGGTCAGGATATGACCCGACATATTCTGGTTGCGCTGCTCCAGCATCGCCGCCAGCGTGGTGGACTTGCCGGTTCCGGTCGCGCCCACCATCAGTATCAGGCCACGCTTTTCCAACACCATCTTGCCCAGTGAGGCCGGCAGGTTCAGGCTGTCCAGCGAGGGAATGTTGTGCGGTATATGGCGGAACACTGCGGCGATGCTGCCGCGCTGCTTGAAGCCCGAGAGCCGGAAGCTGCCCACCTTGGAGACCGACACCGCCATATTCAGCTCGCCGGTGCTTTCCAGCTCGGCGATCTCGCCCTCGCTCAGTACCTCGGCGATCAGCTGCTTGGGCTGTGTCGGCGTCAGCAACTGGTCGGACAGCTGCAGCACCTGGCCGTTGATGCGTATCAGCACCGGCATATTGGCGGACAGATAGACGTCGGACGCGCCCTTGTCTGCCATCAGACGCAGGATCCGTTCCATGTTTCCGCTCATACCGATGCCTCCCTGGCTTTCAGTCGATCAGGCGCGCAGCAAATCGTTGATGCTGGTCTTCGCACGGGTCTGTGCGTCCACCCGCTTGACGATCACGGCGCAATACAGGCTGTGGCTGCCGTCGGCGCTGGGCAGCGAGCCGCTGACGACGACCGAGCCCGAGGGGATGCGGCCGTAGCTGATCTCGCCGGTGGCGCGGTCATAGATCTTGGTGCTCTGGCTGATGTAGACACCCATCGAGATGACCGAGTTCTCCTCGACGATCACGCCCTCGACGACCTCCGAGCGGGCGCCGACGAAGCAGTTGTCTTCGATGATGGTCGGGCTGGCCTGCAGGGGCTCGAGCACGCCGCCGATGCCGACGCCGCCGGACAGGTGCACGTTCTTGCCGATCTGCGCGCAGGAGCCCACGGTGGCCCAGGTGTCGACCATGGTGTTTTCATCGACATAGGCGCCGATGTTGACGTAGGAGGGCATCAGCACGACGTTCTTGCCGATGAAGCTGCCGCGGCGGGCGACGGCCGGCGGCACCACGCGCACGCCGGTGGCGCGCATCTCCTGCTCGCTGAGGTGGGCGAACTTGGTCTGCACCTTGTCGAAGAAGCCCAGGTCGCCGGCACGCATCAGCTGGTTGTCCTTCAGGCGGAAGCTCAGCAGCACGGCCTTCTTGACCCACTCGTTGACCGTCCACTGGCCAACGCCCTGGCGCTCGGCCACGCGGATGCGGCCGGCGTTCAGGTCGGCGATCACATGCTCGACGGCCTCGGCCACTTCGGGCGCGGAGGCGGCGCTGATCTGGGCGCGGCCTTCCCAGGCGAGGTTGATGATGTCTTGCAGCTGTTGGGTCATGGTGGAGAAACTCGCAGAGGAAAGAGAAGGAATCAGTGGGTCAGAGACCGCGTTTGTAATCGGCGGCGAAGGCGACGATGCGTTGGGCCGCTTCCAGGCATTCCGCCTGCTCGGCGACCAGGGCCAGGCGCACACGGCCCGCTCCCGGGTTCACGCCATGGGCTTCGCGCGCCAACAGGCTGCCGGGCAGGACGGTGACATTGTATTGAGCCAGCAGGCCAAGAGCGAACGCGATGTCGTCGCCCCCGGGCACGGCGCACCAGAGATAAAACCCTGCGTCGGGCAGGGCGACGTCTAGCACCTCGGCCAGCATCGGCGTGATCTTGGCGAACTTGGCCCGGTACTGCTCGCGGTTGGCCACCACATGGGCCTCGTCGTCCCAGGCAGCCTGGCTTGCCGCCTGCACAATGGGGCTCATCGCGCTGCCGTGGTAGGTGCGGTAGAGCAGGAATTGCTTGATCACCCTGGCGTCGCCGGCCACAAAACCCGAGCGCATGCCGGGCACATTGGAGCGCTTCGAGAGACTCGTGAAGGCGATCAGATTGCGGAAATCGCTGCGGCCCAGCTTGACGGCCGCTTCCAAGCCGCCCAGCGGCGGCTCGTCGCGAAAATAGATCTCCGAATAGCACTCGTCACTGGCGATGATGAAGCCATGGCGGTCGCTCAGCTCGAACAGCATCTGCCACTCTTCGAGAGGCATTACCGCGCCGGTCGGGTTGCCGGGCGAGCAGACGTAGAGCAGTTGCGTCTTGGCCCAGGTGGCCTCATTGATCTCGGCCCAGTTGGCGGCGAAGTTACGCTTCGGGTCGCTGTTGGCGAAAGCCACCTCTGCCCCTGCCAGCAGCGCCGCACCTTCGTAGATTTGGTAGAACGGGTTCGGGCAGACCACGGTCGCGCCCGGGCCTGAATTGTCACGATTGGGATCGATCACCGTCTGCGCCAGCGCGAACAGCGCCTCGCGCGAACCGTTGACCGGCAGGATCTGCGTCGCGGCATCGACGTCAATCGCGTAGCGGCGCTTCAGCCAGGCGCTGATGGAGGCGCGCAGGCCCGGATCACCGGCGGTGGCCGGATAGCCTGACAAGCCTCTGAGATTGGCCAGCAGGGCCTGCTCGATCAGCGCCGGGGCCGGGTGCTTGGGCTCGCCTATGCCCAGGCTGATGGGCGTGTAGGCCGGGTTCGGCGTGATGCCTTTTTGCAGCGCGCGCAGGCGCTCGAAGGGGTAGGGATGGAGCTTGTCCAGCAGCGGGTTGTGGGGTGCCTGAGCGTTCATAGCAGGGATCATAGCCAGCCGGTGCAGCCCGGCTGAGCACAGCGGCAGGCCAACCGGCCTTCGTGGTGGGTGGCGCCGTAGCCGACGGTGATCTCGTCGCCGGGCACCAGCGCCTGCAGGGCGAAGAATTCAATCTGCCCGTCCTCCACCGCGATGCGTGCGTTGGGCGAACAGGAGTGGTTGGTGAAGCGCATCGGATCACTGCTGCGGCTGGCGTCGATCGCGCGGCTGCTCGAGAGCTCGACCAGCATGATGCGCTGCAGCCCCTGGGCGCGGCGCCGCGCCTCGGCCACGGTGATGGCCTCGCCGGTCAACTCACCGAGCTTGGCTCCGGCTGGCACAGGCTCGTCGGCGAACACGCCA
This sequence comes from Burkholderiaceae bacterium, assembly GCA_018780645.1. Classification (GTDB taxonomy): domain Bacteria; phylum Pseudomonadota; class Gammaproteobacteria; order Burkholderiales; family Burkholderiaceae_C; genus Paucibacter. The sequence goes on along the minus strand of JADMJJ010000011.1, from coordinate 455,543 downwards.
AAGCCATCGATGCGGCTGCGCCGCACGTTGACGGCAACGAGTTGATGGGCCGGGCTGAATGCAAGCGCCAAAACCGGTTTACCGCAACAGGCCGGATTCGGCGCCGTGCACCGGCAGATCAACGCGCGGTGCAGGCTTCCAGCCCTTCTTGGCCTGCTCCACCACCACATTGGTGTAGATGCCTCCGCGCACAAACCATTTGGCCGTGATGCGGATGAAGCGCGGGTTCGTGACCTTGATGATGTCGTCCATGATGGTGTTGGTCACCTTTTCATGGAAAGCACCCTCGTCGCGGTAGCTCCACATATACATCTTCAGGCTCTTCAGCTCGATGCATTGCTTGTCGGCAATCATGTCGATGGTGAAGTGGGCGAAGTCGGGCTGGCCGGTCAGCGGGCAGTGGCAGGTGAACTCGGGAATCTGGAACTGGATCACGTAGTCGCGTTCCGGCGCCGGATTCGGAAACACGTGCAACTCTTTGCTCGGGCGCGAGGGCGGGTTGGGCGGCATTTCCCGTTGCTTCGGGGCTGCTTTGGACGGTGATTTGGCCATGATGAGGGGAAGCGGGCGCAGGCGCCGATGTGCAAAACCTCGATGGTATCATCCAGGCCATTCAAAGCGCCTTGTCCGGGCGCTTTTCTTCAGGAAAATCAACGGCTTAGATGGTTTCAAGGCACTCGCGTCCATGCGTCTGAATTCGATCAAGCTTTCGGGTTTCAAGAGTTTTGCCGAGCCCACCAACTTCCAGCTGCCCGGGCAGCTGGTCGGCGTGGTGGGTCCGAACGGCTGCGGCAAGTCCAACATCATGGATGCCGTGCGCTGGGTGCTGGGCGAATCGAAAGCGTCCGAGCTGCGCGGCGAGTCGATGCAGGACGTGATCTTCAACGGCTCGGGTCTGCGCAAGCCGGCCAGCCGCGCCAGCGTCGAGCTGGTGTTCAGCAATGAAGACGCCCGCGCCGGTGGCCAGTGGAACCAGTTCACCGAGATTGCGGTGAAGCGCGTGCTGACCCGCGACGGCACCAGCAGCTACTTCATCAACAACCAGCCGGTGCGCCGCCGCGATGTGCAGGACGTGTTCCTGGGCACGGGCCTGGGCCCGCGCGCCTACGCCATCATCGGCCAGGGCACGATCAGCCGCATCATCGAGAGCAAGCCCGAAGAGCTGCGCATGTTCCTCGAGGAGGCCGCCGGCGTCTCGAAGTACAAGGAGCGCCGGCGCGAGACCGAGAACCGGCTGCGCGACACGCGCGAGAACCTGACCCGCGTCGAAGACATACTGCGCGAGCTGAACAACAACCTCGACAAGCTGGAGAAGCAGGCCGAGGTGGCAGCCACCTATCGCGGCCTGCAGGACTCGGGCACCCTGAAGCTGCACCAGCTGTGGTTCCTGAAGCACCGCGATGCCTCGGGCGAGCAGGAGCGGGTGAAGAAGGAAGCGTCGGACGCCACCATCGCGCTGGAGGCCCGCCTGGCCGAGCTGCGCCATGTCGAGGCCGAGCTGGAAACGGTGCGCCAGGCCCATTACGCCGCCGGCGACGAGATGCATGCGGCCCAGGGCCGCATGGCCGAGGCCTCGCTGGAGGTCAGCCGGCTGGAGGAGCGCATCCGCTACGTCGTCGAAGGGCGGCAGCGGGTCGAGCAGCGCTTGATCGAGCTGAAGACCCAGACCGAGAGCTGGGAGGAGCGGCAGGCGCAGGCGGACGAAGAGCTGGAGAACATCGCCATCCAGATCGCCACGGCCGAGGAGCAGAGCGAGATCATGGCTGCGCAGGCCGAAGAGCAGGCGATGAACCTGCCGAATCAGGAAGACGCGGTGCGCGCAGCGCAGGCCAAGGCCAACGAGCAGCGCACCCTGGTCACCCAGGTACAGCAGCAGATCCAGGTGCTGGCCGCCGACAGCCGCAATATCGACGAGCAATCGCGCCAGCTGCGCGGCCGCCGCGAGCGCCTGGCCACCGAGCGCCAGGGCCTGGCAACACCTGACACCGCCAGGCTGCAAGACCTGCAACAGCAGACCGCAGCCGCCAGCGAAGCGCAGGAAATGGCCGACGCCCGCCTGCACGAGCTGACCGAGGAAGTGCCGGCGCTGGACGAGGCGCGCAAGGCCAGACAGGCCGATGCCAACACGCAGCTGGGCCGGCAGTCTGATCTGACCGCACGTCTCGAAGCCTTGCTCGCGCTGCAGGAAAAGGTCCAGACCGAGGGCAAGCTCAAGCCCTGGCTGGCCAAGCATGGGCTGGACGGCCTGCAAGGTCTGTGGACCAAGCTGCACATCGAGACCGGCTGGGAGAACGCGCTCGAAGCGGCGCTGCGTGAACGCATGGGGGCGCTGTCCGTCGGCCGGTTGGAGATGGTGCGCGCCTTTGCCGCCGATGCGCCGCCGGCCCGCTTCGCCTTCTACACCGCGCCCGATGGGCTAATAGCCAACACGCACGAGACGCTGTCCAAGCTCAGCGATCTGCTGCGCCTGAATGACGCGGGGCTGAAGGCGCTGATGAACGACTGGCTGGAAGGCGTCTACACCGCCGACCACATCGACGAGGCGCTGGCCAACCGCGCGAAGCTGACCCATGGCGAGGTCATCATGACCCGCGAGGGCCATGCGGTGAGCCAGTTCGCTGTGAGCTTCTATGCGCCAGATTCCGAGCAGGCGGGCCTCTTGGCCCGTGCGCAAGAGATCGAGAACCTGGAGCGCGAGGTGAGGGCGCAGTCCTTCATCGCCGAGGACGCCAAGAGCGCGTTGATACGCGCCGAGGCCGCCTATACCGAGGCCTCGCAGCGCCTGGTCGGCGTGCGCCGCGAGGCCGCCGAGCTGCAGACCCGTGCGCACCAGCTGCAGGTCGAGCTGCTGCGGCTGACGCAGCAGGCCGAAGCCTCCAGCACCCGCCGCAAGCAGCTGGAAGACGAGCTGTTCGAGATCGATGCACAAGCCGAAGGCCTGGCCGAGCGCCGTGCCACCGGCGAGGGCCGCTTCGAGGAGCTGGACATCCAGCTGGGCAACACGCAGGAGCGCCACGCCGAGCTGGAAGATGCGGTGATCGCCGCCGAGCGCCGGCTGACCGACGCCCGCGAGCAGCAACGCGCGCTGGAGCGCAAGGCCCAGGAGGCACAGTTCAGCGCCCGCGCCCTGGCCGCCCGCCGCGGCGAGTTGCAGCGCGCGCTGGAAACGGCCGCCCAGCAGATGGCCACCAATGCGCAGACGGCCGAGGCCTTGCAGCAGGAGCTGACGACGCTCAACGACGCCGCAGCCCAGGCCGGCCTGCAGGACGCGCTGGCCGTCAAGCTGGATCGCGAAACGGCCCTGGCCGCCACGCGCAGCAGCTATGACGATCTGACCCTGCGCCTGAAGCGGGCCGATGAGCAGCGCATGGAATTCGAGCGCAGCCTGGAGCCGCTGCGCGCCAGCATCACCAAACTGCAGCTGGAAGAGCAAGCGGCGCAGCTCGGTGGCGCCCAGTACATGGAGCAACTGACGGCGGCCGAGGTCGATCTTGAGGCGCTGGCCAAGACTATCGAAGAGGGCAGCGTCAAGCTTTACGGTCTGCAGGGCGAGATCGACCGCATCAACCGCGAGATCGCGGCGCTGGGCGCCGTCAATCTGGCCGCGCTGGACGAGCTGACCGCCGCCCGCGAGCGCAAGCACTTCCTCGATTCGCAGACGGCCGACCTGACCGATGCGATGAAGACGCTGGAAGACGCGATCCACAAGATCGATCTGGAAACGCGCGACCTCTTGGGCAACACCTTCCGCCAGGTCAATGAGCACTTCGGCCGCATGTTCCCGATTCTGTTCGGTGGCGGCAATGCCAGGCTGCAGATGACCGGGGACGAGATTCTGGATGCCGGCGTGCAGGTGATCGCCCAGCCGCCGGGCAAGAAAAACAGCTCCATCCACCTGCTGTCCGGTGGCGAGAAGGCGCTGACGGCGATCGCCCTGGTGTTCGCCATCTTCCAGCTGAACCCGGCGCCGTTCTGCCTGCTGGACGAGGTGGATGCGCCGCTGGACGATGCCAATACCGAGCGCTATGCCAAGCTGGTGTCACAGATGAGCGAGAGCACGCAGTTCCTGTTCATCTCGCACAACAAGATCGCTATGGAAATGGCGAAGCAGCTGATCGGCGTGACGATGCAGGAGCAGGGCGTGTCGCGCATCGTGGCCGTCGATATGGACGCCGCGCTGTCGCTGGCCGAGGCGGCATGAGTCACATGAGAAACAACGCCGGGCCGCCCCAAGTGTTTCTCCTCCCCCTCGGGGGGGCGGGCGACGCGAAGCGGCGGCCTTGGGGGCACTCAGCAAAACAAGGACAGGCTTGATGACTTTGACGATAGCGTTGGCTATTTTGGGCGGGCTCGTGTTGGCCGCCGTGATCGCCCATGGCGCCTGGACGGCGCGAAAGGCCGGCCCGCGCCGCGCCGATGAGCAGCTCGAACCGCAGATGCGCGAACCCAGTCTGGGTGAGGCTGCCAGCTCGGCCGAGGCCGCGGCGCTGGAGCCCAGCCTGGAGCAGGACGACAGCAGCCGCGTGGCGCTGAAACCGGTGGCGCGCAAGCCCTCGCAGCGGCTGGACGCGCTGATTGACGCGATCGCTACGCTGACCCTGGACGCGCCGCTCAGCGGCGAGGTCGCGCTGGCCCACTACCCGCCAACACGCCGCGCCGGCACCAAGCCCTTTCACATCGAAGGGCTGAACTCCGTTACCGGCGAGTGGGAGCTGCCCGCCGCCGGTCAGCACTACGGTGAGTTCCAGGCCGGCGTGCAGCTGGCCAATCGCAACGGCGCGCTGAACCAGATCGAGTATTCTGAGTTTGTGCAGAAGGTGCAGGCCTTTGCCGAGGGGCTGGGCGCCTTCGCGCAGTTCCCCGATATGGCCGATGTGGTCGGCCGCGCCCGCGAGCTGGACCAATTCGCCAGCGAGCATGACGCCCAGCTGGCCGTCGTCCTGCGCTCGCGCGGTGCGGCCTGGACGGTCGGCTATGTCCAGCAGATGGCCGCGCGCCATGGCTTCGTGCCGGGCGCCGTGCCGGGCCGCCTGGTGATGGCATCGGAAGAAGAGAGCGCGCCGCCGCTGCTGGTGCTGAGCTTCGACGCCCAGGCCGCGCTGGCCGAAGACCCGCAGCAGAGCTCGGTGCGCGAGCTGAGCCTGAGCCTCGACGTGCCGCAGACGCCGGAGTCCAGCGAGCCCTTTGCCGCCTGGCAGCATGCGGCGCGCTCCATCGGCGCCGACATCGGAGCCGACGTCACCGACGACCGCGCCCAGCCGGTCAATCTGCATGCCTTCGCCAGCATAGGCCAGGAGCTGGGTGTGCTGTACCACGCGCTGGCCTCCCGCGACTTGGCGGCCGGCACCCTGGCGGCGCGCCGGCTGTTCAGCTGATCACAAGAACATCCCGCCCGAAGCCTCGATGCGCTGGGCATTGATCCAGCGATTCGCGGGCGCCAGCAGCGAGGCGATCACGCCACCGATATCGTCCGGCAGGCCGACCCGGCCCAACGCCGTCTGCGAGGCGACGAACTGGTTCAGCTGGGCGTTGTCGCGCACCGCGCCGCCGCCGAAGTCGGTCTCAATGGCGCCCGGCGCCACCACGTTGACGGCAATGCCGCGCGCACCCAGCTCCTTGGCCATGTACTTGCTCAGCACCTCGATCGCGCCCTTCATCGCCGCGTAGGCACCGTAGCCGGGCAGGGCGAAGCGGGTCAGGCCGCTGGAGATGTTGACGATGCGCCCGCCGTCGGCCAGCAGCGGCAGCAGTCTCTGCGTCAGGAAGAACACGCCTTTGAGGTGGATGTCGACCATATCGTCGAACTGCGCCTCGGTCGTTTCCATCAGGCTGGCATGGGCGCCGGCGCCGGCGTTGTTGACCAGCGCATCGAAGTGCTCGCGCTGCCAGACGGTGGCCAGCTGTTGGCGCACCTGCGCGGCAAAGGGGCCGAAGCTGGCGCTCTTGGCCACATCGAGTTGCAGGGCGACGGCACGGCGGCCCAGGCCTTCGATTTCAGCGACCACGGCGTCAGCATCGATCCGCGCGCTGCGGTAGGTCAGGATGATGTCGCTGCCCTGGCGGGCCAGGTGCAGGGCGGTGTTCTTGCCCAGGCCGCGGCTGCCGCCGGTGACCAGGGTGATGGGATTTTGTACATTGCTCATGACTTGCTCTTTCAGGGTGGGTTGCGATGAAGAGAAGTCTATTGACCAAGCGGTTTCACATAAACTAGCTGAATCAGATTTGTTTGTTTGCTAATATCAGAACAATGGATCACCTCGAACGCCTGCAGATCTTCCACCGCGTGGCCGAGCTGGCCAGCTTCAGCCAGGCTGCGACCAGCCTGGGCCTGCCCAAGGCCAGCGCGTCAACGGCCGTGCAGCAGCTCGAAAGCCAGCTCGGCGCGCGCCTGCTGCACCGCACGACCCGGCGGGTGCAATTGACGCAGGACGGCCAGGCCTTCTATGAGCGCAGCAAGGATGTGCTGGCCGATATGGACGAGCTGCAGGCGATGTTCCAGCAGCAGAGCGCCACCGGGCTGACGGGGCGGGTTCGCCTGGATATGAGCAGCGGCTTTGCGCGCCATATCGTCATTCCCCGCCTGCCTGAGCTGCTGGCCCTGCATCCGCTGCTGGCCGTCGAGCTGAGCAGCACCGAGCGCCGGGTGGACCTGGTGCGCGAGGGTTTTGATTGCGTGCTGCGCACCGGCAATGTGGTGGATACCAGCCTGATTGCCCGGCCGCTGGGCGCTTTACGCCTGCTGAACTGCGCCAGCCCCGCCTATTTGCAGGCCTTCGGCACGCCGCAGACACTGGACGATCTGGCCCGGCACCGGTTGGTGCACTTCGTCGGCACGCTGGGCGCCAAGTCGGGCGGCTTCGAGTACGTCGATGAGGCGGGCGCGCCGCAAAGCATCGCCATGGCCGGCGCGGTGACCGTCAACAACGCCGAGTCCTACTCCGCAGCCTGCCTGGCGGGCCTGGGCATCATCCAGGTGCCCTGGTTAGGCGCGGCCGACCCGCTGCGCGATGGCAGGCTGGTCGAGGTGCTGCCTCAGTTCTCGGCACCGGCCATGCCGCTGAACCTGCTTTATGCCAACCGGCGCAATCTGTCCCGGCGGGTGCGGGTGGTGATGGACTGGCTGGCCGCGGTGGTGGCCGACGCGCAGCTGGACGGCTAGCCCGCCTGCGCCAAGCGCGGCGCCCGCGGGCCACCCAGGGTCAGCCAGGTCAGCGCCAGCGCGATGAAGGCGCCGCCGGCCATGCCCACCACCATGGGCAGGGGCTTGCCGCCGATGAACGGCCCGCTCACGGCCATCAGCACCGCGCCGGTCAGCATCTGCAGGGTGCCCAGCAGGGCCGAGGCCGTGCCGGCGATGGCGCCATGGTCCTCCAGCGCCAGCACCGAGGTGCTCGGTATCACCAGGCCCATGAAGGCACTGGCGACGAAATACAGGCCTATCAGCACTTCCAGTTGGTCGCCGCCGGCCAGGTAATAGCCGAGCAGCAGCACCAGCGGCACGGCACTGGCGATGGCCGCCACTTTGACCACCGGCACCAGGCCGAAACGCTCGCTCAGGCGGCCGGTGAACTGCGACATGCCGATGAAGGCTGCGGCATTCAGCGCGAAGGCCAGGCTGTACTGCGTCGGCGTCAGGCCGTAGTGGTCGATCAGCACAAAGGGCGAATTGGCCAGATAGATGAAGAAGCCACCCATCGCAAAGCTGCCGATGAAAACCAGGCCCATATAGTGCCGGTCGCGCAGCAGCAGCGCATAGCCACGCAGTGCGCTGCCCAGGCTGCTTTCCAGCCGCGCCGCAGGCGGCCGGGTTTCCTTCAGCACCGAGCCGGTCAGCACCAGGCCAATCAGCGCCGCGATCGTCACGGCCCAGAACACGCCACGCCAGTTGCTCAGCGCGATCACCGCGCTGCCGGCCAAGGGCGCAAGGATGGGCGAGACGCTGAACACCAGCATCAGCAGCGACATCAGCTTGGCCGCCTCGGTGCCAGTGTGCAGATCCCGCACGATGGCGCGCGGTATTGCCATGCCGGCGGCCGCGCCCAGGCCCTGCAGCAGGCGCAGGACGATCAAGGTATCGATATCTGTGGCCAGCGCGCAACCCACGCTGGTCACCGCGAACAGGCCCAGGCCGAAATACAGCGGCGGCTTGCGCCCCACCATGTCCGATACCGGGCCGTAGAGTAGCTGGCCCAGGCCCAGCGAGAGGAAGAAGGCCGTCAGGCTCATCTGCACACCGCTGCTGTTGGCGCCCAGGCTCGCGCCGATGGCGGGCAGGGCGGGCAGGTACATATCGATGGCAAACGGGCCGATGGCCGAGAGCAGGCCCAGCACAAGGGCGATCTTGAAGAAGCGTGAGGTCATCAAGCAATTGTCCCAGAGCGGGCCGAGCGGTGCTTGCAGCCCGTGGCATGACCTGTGAGAGCGACCGGCTGCTGGCCTGCGTGCAGCGGCTTCCCTATGATGGCAGGCCCTTGACTGGTTCTGTCATTCTCGGCCATTCGTCCCTTCCCGGAGATTCGAGTCATGCATGCACCTGCTATCGAGCAGCTGAAAGAAGAGTACGAGCTTCATGGGGTCGTTTGCCTGCGTGGTGTGCTCAAGCCCGCCGAGGTTGACCGCCTGCGCGAAGGCATAGACGCCAACCTCGCCGCACCGAGCCCGCGTGCCAAGGTGGCCAGCCGCCCCGATGACCCCGGCTTCTTCATCGAAGACTTTTGCAACTGGCAGGAGAACGCCGCCTATCGCGAGGTCATCACCCAATCGGCGCTGGCCGCCGTGGCGGCGCAGCTGACCGGCAGCAGGGCGATTCGCCTCTATCACGACCATATGCTGACCAAGGAATCAGGCACGCAGCAGCGCACGCCCTGGCACCAGGACCAGCCCTATTACAACGTCGAGGGCAGCCAGAACGTCAGCTTCTGGATTCCGGTGGATCCGGTGTCACGCGCCTCCACCCTGGAGTTCGTGGCGGGTTCGCACAGGGGGCCGTGGCTGATGCCCAGAACCTTCATGAGCAATGAGGCCAAATGGTTCCCTGAGGGCAGCCTGGCCGATCTGCCCGATATCGAAGCCAACCGCTCGGCCTACGACATCCGGGGCTGGGCCATGGAGCCCGGCGATGCCCTGGCCTTCAATATGCTGACCTTGCACGCCTCGGCGGGGCTTGAGCCCGGCAGAAGGCGCAGGGCCTTCTCCGTGCGCATGCTGGGCGACGATATGCGGCACGCGCCGCGCCGCTGGAAGACCTCGCCGGAGTTCCCGGGCCTGACCGACCAGTTGCCGGCAGGTGCCGCGATGGAGCACCCTTTGTTCCCTGTCCTGTGGCCCTGATCGAGTAGCCCGCCTAGGCCTCAAGTCGCCCAGTCGCATCTCGATCGCGCTCGTAGCTTCTCGCGAGCGGGAATGGCGGCAGCCACGATTCGCGGCGGACGGTCCAGAGTTCGTAGGTCGGCTTCAACCGATCAGGGGCATCCAGGCATCCCAGGTTCACCTCGATTTCGTCGGCGGTGCGTGCGAACACCGGCGAGCCGCAGCGGGGGCAGAAAAACCGCCCGCCATAGTCGCCTGTTTCGCCAGTGATCGTCACCGCCTCTTCAGGGAACACCGCGGACGCATGAAACAGGGCGCCGTGGTGTTTGCGGCAGTCAAGACAGTGGCACAGGCCGGCCCGGTAGGGGCGGCCCAACGCAACGATCCGGACCCTGCCGCACAGGCAGCCACCGGTGAATCGGTCCATGCTTGTTTCCTCTCCATTCAAGGCTTTGGAGTGTTTACGTCGCAGGCCGGTTGATATCGCGGCGATCGAGGCGGCCCGGCGCGGCTGTGCCGCCTCAGGCCGTGACGGTTGAGGTCTTGAAGGTGCCGGCCGCCAGGGCGACCTGCGCCTTGGGCTCATCGAATTCCCAATGCCATGGCTCCCTGCTCACGGTGCGAACGAAGCCGAACGTGGTCGCATGTCGCTTGAGCCACTCGTAAGTCGGATTGCCGTCGCCGCCGGCGACCGAAAGGTCAAACGCGATGCCGTTCTGGTGCTTGGAGAAGCCGGGCTTGGCTGCGGTATTGAAGCCAGGCAGGCCGCGCACAAAGCCTTCGTGCAGGTGCTTCTGCTCAGGATATGACCGGAAGCCGCTGTTGAGCGTCACCTGTATGCCGTTCCTTGCTGCCGCAGCCACTAGCGCCGCGTAGGCCCCGATGGTGTTCAAGGCCAGCCGTTCGATGTCGAGCCGGGAGTCCACGACGGCCACCAGTTCGAGCTGCCCCAGGTACTCGCCGTTCGACCATGCGGCATTCGGTCCGAAGCGGCCCGCGCCGGGCTCTGGTTGAACGAGGCCGATGGTCTCGTTCATGAACTTGCCCGCAAGATTTCGCGTCGAGGTCCAACCGAGGACCCGACTCCCGTCCGTCGACGTCGCACGGCAAAAGACGATGCTGCTTTTGCTGCCGCCCTCCGCGACCCTGACCTCGACGACTTTCACCTCGGTGCCTTTGGTGATTGTCTGAAAAGTCCCCCCGGCGGTGGGCACAAACGCCATCAGGTCGTCATCGCGCCGTATTCGCGCATCCGCATCGTCTACAACGAAGGTTTTGTCTCGGTAGCTTTCGGCGAAACTCACGATACCTCCAGGACTGAATATGGAGCGAAACGTCGCGGCGCAGGACGGTTTCCGGACTCGCCAGCGTAGGCCGGTCGTTGCGCAATGTCCAGCCTTGCGCGCTTAGGCCTCATCAGAAGAGTGGGCGAGGCCATTGGCGGCAAGTCAGCCGAGGCGGGTGCCGCCGTGTGGGCACAATGGTGGCCATGAGTCAGACCGATACCTCAATCACCCAGACCGCCGCCGCGGCGCGTGCCGCAGAGCTGCGCGAACAGATCAAGCATCATGCCCAGCTCTACTATGTGCAGGATGCGCCCGCGCTGCCCGATGCCGAGTACGACAAGCTGTACCAGGAGTTGCAGGCCATCGAGGCGGCACATCCCGAGCTGCTGACACCCGACTCGCCGACGCAGCGCGTCATCGGCAGGGTGCTGGACGGCTTCACGCCGGTGCGCCATGCGGTGCCCATGCTGAGCATACGAACCGAGACCGATACCGAGGCCAGTGGCGCGCGCAGCTTTGATGACAGGGTTCGCCGGGAGCTCAAACTGGCGGCCGAGGCTCCGCCGGTCGAGTACGCGGCCGAGCTGAAGTTCGACGGCCTGGCGATGAATCTGCGTTATGAGCAGGGCCTGCTGGTGCAGGCGGCCACGCGTGGCGATGGCGAGACCGGCGAGGATGTGACGCAGAACGTCAAGACGATTGCGCTGATACCGAAGCGGCTCAAAGGCGCGACCGCCGCCGTGATCGAGGTACGCGGCGAAGTCTATATGCGCCGCGATGACTTCGAGGCGCTGAACGAGCGCCAGCTGGCCGCCAATGAGAAGACCTTCGTCAACCCGCGCAACACCGCCGCTGGCGCCATCCGTCAGCTCGACCCGGCGCTGGCCGCGCAGCGGCCGCTGAGCTTTTTTGCCTACGGCCTGGGCGAGGTGCAGGGCTGGGACGTGCCGCCCACGCACAGCGCAATGCTCGATGCCTTGCAGGCCTTTGGTCTGCCGGTCTGCGCCGACCGCGCCGTCGTTCAGGGCGCCGAGGGCCTGATCGCCTTCCATCAGGCGATGGGTCCCAGGCGCGACCAGTTGCCTTTCGACATCGACGGCATCGTCTACAAGGTCAACAGCCTGGCACTGCAGCGCCAGCTGGGTTTTGTGACGCGCGAGCCGCGGTGGGCGGTGGCGCATAAATATCCGGCGCAGGAGCAGGTCACAAGGCTCAACGGCATCGACATCCAGGTCGGTCGCACCGGCAAGCTGACGCCGGTGGCCAAGCTGGAGCCGGTGTTCGTCGGCGGCACGACGGTCAGCAATGCGACCCTGCACAACCTCTTCGAGCTGCGCCGCAAGCGGGTGCGCGTTGGTGACCAGGTGATCGTGCGCCGCGCCGGTGACGTGATCCCCGAGATCGTGGGCGTGGTGCCCGGCGTGCGCGAGGCGTATGTGCCCAACTTCCGCATGCCCAGGGCCTGCCCGATCTGCGCCAGCGCCGTGGCTCGGGAGCGTGGCGGCATCGACCACCGCTGCACCGGCGGCCTGTTCTGCCCTGCCCAGCGCAAGCAGGCGATGCTGCACTTTGCCGGTCGCCGCGCGCTGGACATCGAGGGCCTGGGTGACAAGCTGGTCGATCAACTGGTCGACGCCGGCATCGTCACCAGCCTGCCGGGCCTGTACAAGCTGGGCGTGGCCAAGCTGGCGGCGCTTGACCGCATGGCCGAGAAGAGCGCGCAGAACATCGTCGATGCGCTCGAGAAGAGCAAGAAGACTACGCTGGCGCGCTTTTTGTTCGGCCTGGGCATTCGACAGATCGGCGAGGCCACGGCCAAGGACCTGGCACGGCACTTCGGCAGCATCGACCGCATCATGGACGCCAGCGTCGAGCAACTGCTGGAGGTGCGCGACGTCGGCCCCATCGTGGCGCAAAGCATCCACCAGTTTTTCCAGCAAGCGCACAACCGCGAGGTAGTCGAGCAGCTGCGCGCGGCCGGCTTGACGTGGGATGAAGGCGAGGGTGCTCTGGCCGGCACCGGCCCGCGACCGCTGCTGGGCAAGACGCTGGTGCTGACCGGCACGCTGCCGAGCCTGAGCCGCGATGCGGCCAAGGACATGATCGAGGCCGCCGGCGGCAAGGTCAGCGGCTCGGTGTCCAAGAAGACCCACTACGTCGTCGCCGGCGAGGAGGCCGGCTCCAAACTCGACAAGGCTCGCGAGCTGGGCCTGGTGGTACTGGACGAGGCGGCGCTGCTGGCCTTGCTGGATCAGCCGCCGGCCTGAAGCTCAAGGGTTCTTTGCGCCGATCAGGCCAACGGCCAGCGCCGTGCCCGCCAGCACGATGGTGCAGCCTATGGCCATCTGCAGATTGAAGGCTTCGCCGAGGAAGACAAAGCCCCAGATGACGGCGAACACCGGGATCAGAAAGGTGACTGCGATGGTGTTGGTCGGGCCGACGCGCGACATCAGCCGGAAGAACAGGATGTAGGCCACGCCCGAGCACAATAGGGCCAGCAGGGTCACGCCCATCCAGGCCTGGGCGCTGGGGTTGACGGCGGGCCACAGCAGCGCCGCCGGCACGGCCAGCGTGAGGGCCGAGAACATCTGGCTTCCGGTGGCCACGGCCAACGGAGCGACATGGCTCAGATAGCGCTTGTTGAAGATGGCCGCCACACCGTAGCTGGCCGCCGCCACCAGGCAGGCGACGATGGCCCAGCCGCTGCCGCCGGTCTTGAAGCTGGCCTTGTCCCAGGCCAGGAAGATCACGCCGGCAAAGCCTATCGCCAGCCCCAGCATGCGCAGCGGGCTCAGCCGCTGGCTGAGCCAGATCCAGGCGACGATGGCGCCGAACAGCGGTGTCGTCGCATTCATGACGCTGGACAGGCCGGCCGTGATCGACAGCGCCGCATAGCTGAAGCAGGCAAACGGCAGGCTGCAGTTCATCAGGCTGACGATGAACAGAGGCCGCCAGGCGCTGCGCAGCTGGCCCAGGCCGCCTTGCCCCAAGCGCAGGGCCAGCAACGGCAGCAGCATCAGGCTGGCGCCGATGACCCGCACGGCCGCCATCGCGATGGGGCCGAACTCATGGGCACCCAGGCGCATGAACAGAAACGAGGCGCCCCAGATCGCCGCCAGCAGCGTCAGTTCGCCAAAGTCGAAGGCCTTCACGCGTCGGCCTCTATCAACACGCCCTCCAGCTCCAGCAGTGCGGTCTTGCGCTCAAGACCACCGGCGTAGCCGGTCAGGTCCCCGTCGCGACCCAGCACGCGATGGCAGGGCACGACGATGGACAGCGGGTTGCGTCCCACCGCAGCGCCGACTGCGCGCACCGCGCTGGGCGCATGGACGGCTTCGGCCAGCTCGCCGTAGCTCAGCGTCGTGCCGCAGGGGATCTTCAGCAGTCCCGCCCAGACGGCCTGCTGGAAGGTCGTGCCCTCCAGTGCCAGCGGTAGGTCAAAGCGCTTGCGCTGGCCTGCGAAGTACTCGCCGAGCTGGCGGGCCGCTTCATTGAGCAACGGGTCGTGTTCATCGAGCTCGGCCTGCAAAACGCCGGGGTGGTGTTTCTGCTCGGCGAACCAGATGCCCGACAGGCCTTGCGCGCTGCGCGCCACAGTCAGTTCGCCCAGAGGGGTCAGGACTTGCCGTTGCTTGCTGTGATGACTGGTGTTCATGAGAGCTCGGTTGGAGGGGGCGTTGTCGCGCGCCACAAGCGCATTACCGCATAGCTGCGATAGGGCTGCCAGGCTTGCGACAGTTCCAGCACCCTTTTGGGGCTGGGTAGGGGTTCTCCGGGTGTGGCCAGTTGCTTGCGCAGGACCACATCGCCGGGCAGGAAGGCATCGGGCCAGCTCCACATGCGCATCAGCATATAGCTGGCCGTCCAGGGGCCCAGGCCGGGCAGGGCAATCAGCTCCCGCTGCGCCGCCTCATGGGTGGCCTGGGCTTGGTTGATCAGCAGCCTGGGCCAGGCCTCGGCCAGCAGGCGCAGGGCATCTGCACGGCGGGCGATGATGCCCAGACTGGCGATGTCATCGCGCGAGGCCGCGGCGACCTGCTCGGGCTCAGGGAACAAGCGCGTCAAGCCTTCCGGAGCGGCCTCGTTCAGTGGCGTGCCGAAGCGCTGGACGAAACGACCGGCCAGGGTGCGGGCCGCCGCCACCGTGATCTGCTGGCCCAGCACGGCGCGCACGGCCAGCTCGAAACGATCGACACAGCCGGGCAGGCGCACGCCCGGCTGCTGGCAGGCATGGGCGGGCAGCGTGGCCAGGGCGGCGTCGATCTGCAGCGGGTCGGCGTCCAGATCAAGCCAGCGCCGTACCAGGGGCAGGACGGTCGCTGTGGCCGGCACCAGGCCCTCGCTGAGGCTCAGGCGCACCTGGGGCCGGTTGGCGTCAAACGTGACCTCAAGCCAGCCCTCGCAACCTTGCCCCGCCTGGGTGATGCGAAGGCTGCGGCGGATGCTGCGCCTGGCCTTGTCGATGGTCTCGATGCCGACAATGGCGCGGCGCTCAAGGAACTCCAGCATCGCGTCAACATGATAGGGCGGACGGTAGGCCAGCAGCAAAGCCGAGGGCAAACCGGTGGTCTTGGCCTTGCCCTCGCGCCGCAGCGCCGTGGGCTGTAGCCGATAGTGCTCGACGAAGGCGGCATTGAAGCGGCGCAGGCTGGCAAAACCGGCCTGCAGGGCGACCTGTGTGACGGGCAGGGCGGTGTCGGTCAAGAGGTGCTTGGCCAGCAGCAGGCGGCGCGTCTGCAGATACTGCAGCGGCGTCACCCCATGCTCGGCGGCGAAGATGCGGCGCAGGTGGCGGCTGGTGATGCCGAGGTGAGTGGCCAGGTCTTCGACGCTGGCCTCGGCCTGGGTCTGGCCGTCCAGCCAGGCGGCGGCCTGCTGGGCCAAGGTCTTGGACGCATCCATGACGGACCAGCGCAGCGCACCGCCCGGAGCCAACTCGGGCCGGCACTTCAGGCAGGGCCTGAAGGCGGCCGCCTCGGCCTGTGCCGCGTGGGCGAAGAACACGCAGTTCTCGCGCTTGGGCGCGCGCACGCGGCAGATCGGCCGGCAATAGATGCCGGTGGAAGTGACGCCGACGTACATCTTGCCGTCAAAGCGCGAGTCACGGGCCTGGAGGACGGCGTAGCAGGCGTCGGGCGAGAGGGGCAGAGAGGGCAGCAGGGCGTCCATGGAGCCATGATAGGCCTCTGGGGTGGCCGTTTTCGGACCTGTCGGTCCGGCATTCCTGCGGAATGAACAGACCTGTCGGTCCGGCATTCCTGCGGAAAGAGCGGACCTGTCGCTACATCGCCTTGAACTGGTGGACGTAGGCACGGCTGACCGGCAGCTCGCGCTCCAGGCCCCTGAAGCGGACGAACAGGCGGCTGGCCTCATCACGCCGGGTGCCGGCCAGGTGGTCGAGATTGATGATGGTGGCGCGGTGGACCTGCAAAAAGCGCGCCGGGTCCAGCTGGGGCAGCAGCTCGACGATGGAGGTGCGTATCAGGTACTCGGTCGTCGCCGTCTGCACGCAGGTGTACTTCTCGTCGGCGTGGAAGAACAGCACGTCGCCGATGGCGATCTGGTGCATCAACTCGCCCTGGCTGGCACGCACGTAGCGCAGCCTTGCCTCGGTGGGCGCTGGCTGGGCCAGCAGGCGCTGCAGGGTGGCAGCCAGGGTTCCATCGGGCTCGGTGACAGGCTGTTGCAGGCCCGTCTTGATGCGCTCCACCGTCTTGGCCAGGCGCTCGGTCTTGACCGGCTTCAGCACATAGTCGAGCGCGGCATGCTCGAAGGCCTCCAGCGCGTACTCGTCATAGGCGGTGACGAAGACGACCTGCGTAGGGCCCTCAATGCCCTGGGCCACCTCCAGGCCGGTCAGGCCGGGCATCTGGATGTCCAGGAAGGCAAGGTCGGGCTGCAGCTCGGCTATTCGCGCCGCAGCCTCGACGCCGTTCCTGGCGATGTGGACGATCTCCAGCTCGGGCCACAGCGATGCAAGCTGGTCTTTCAGGTACTGGGCCAGGTGGGGCTCGTCATCGGCAATCAGGGCTGTTGTCATGGGCTTACTTGAGTTGATAGGGGAGTTCCAGCACCGCCTCGGTGCCGGGCCGGCCGGGGATCAGACGAAGGCTGGCCAAACCGTCATAGCGGGTTTGCAGCCGCTCGCGGATATTGTTCAGCGCCAGACCCGAGCCGCGGCGGCCAGGGCGGGGCGGGGCGTCCAGGCCCATGCCGTCGTCGGCCACCGTGATGTGCAGGCGTCCCTGGGCTACCGTTGCCGTGATGCGCACCATGCCGCCCTCTATCTTTGGCTCCAGGCCGTGGTGGATGGCGTTTTCGACCAGCGGCTGCAGCAACAACGGGGGCACGGTTGCGGCTCGCGCCTCGGCGCTGGCCTCGATGGCGTAGCGCAGGCGCTCGTCCATGCGTGTCTGCAGCAGGACCAGGTAGCTGGCGACCGTCTCCAGCTCCTGCTCCAGGGTGCAGTCGTCGCGGCGCAGGTTCTGCAGGCTGGCGCGCAGATAGTCGGTAAAGCTCTCCAGCATCTTCTTGGCGCGGGGCGTGTCATAGTCGATCAGGCTCTGCACATTGGCCAGGGTGTTGAACAGGAAGTGCGGCTCGATCTGCGCCTGCAGGAGCTTCAGCTGGGCCTCGGTGGCCTTGAGCTGCAGTGCCTGCTGCTTGCCGCGCATCCGCCACCAAAGCCACTGGATCAAGGACAGGAACACCGAGATGAAGACGAACTGCAGCCAGGAGCTGCGGCTGCTCATGAAGTGACGCAGGATGTCGAGCTGCCAGATATGGTCGATCAGCCGCAGGCCCAGCACAAAGCCCACGCTGGCACTGGCCATGCTCAGGGCCGAGTAGAAGAGGGCGGCGCGCCAGTCCCGCCAGGCGCCTATCGCCGCCACCCATTGGGCCGGCAGGCCCAGCTCGAGGGCGCGATAGAAGACGGTGAAGGTGTAGGTCACGCTCAAGCTCAGCAGCACATTGGCCGGCAGGCTGACCCGCCACCAGCGCGCCGTCATGAAGCTGTCATTGACCGCGGCCGACAACAGGGCCAGTGTCAGACCGACCACCAGACCCAGGGCGGTGATGACGGCCAGCCGCGCCCACAGGGGCTCAGGGCGATGGCGCGTCATCCGCCATTGGTGCTTCCAGGCGCTGATCAGGAGGGCTGATGTGTTCATGGCCGCTAGTGTAGAAAGACCGGCGCCACCGCGGCCTTGCCGGGTGACGAATCGACAGCCGGGCCGGCGGATGGCAAATTCGCGGCCGGTGCGGGTTGCGCCCTGGCACCTGCCTACAATCCGCGCAGTCTTTCGTCCGTCCATTCGCAGCAGAACAGGGATCTCATGCAAGTCAACGCATCCATCTTCAAGGCCTATGACATCCGCGGCATCGTGCCAAGCAGCTTGAACGAGGAACTGGCCGAGCACCTGGGCCGCGCCTTTGGCAGCGAGGCCGCCAAACTGGGCGAAAAAGCCGTTGTCGTCGGCCGCGACGGGCGCCTGTCCGGCCCCGGCCTGGTGGCGGCACTGATGCGCGGCCTGGCCTCGACCGGGCTTGATGTCGTCGACCTGGGCGCCGTGACCACGCCGATGCTTTACTACGTGGCGGCGACGCGCAAGAAGCAGGGTTGCACGTCCGGCATCATGGTCACCGGCAGCCACAACCCCAAGGACTACAACGGCTTCAAGATGGTGCTCGGCGGCCGCGCCATTTATGGCGACGACATCCAGGCCCTGCGCCAGCGCATAGAGACCGAGGACTATGTCGTGGGCAAGCGCCCCGGCCGCCTGGGCCAGATGAATATCGAGGCCGAGTACCGCCATCGCATCGTCAAGGATGCCAAGCTGAAACGGCCCATGAAGATCGTCGTCGATTCGGGCAACGGCATTCCGGGCGCCACCGGTCCGGCGACCTTGAAGGCGCTGGGCTGCGAGGTGATCGCCCTGTATTCGCGCGTCGATGGCGATTTTCCCAACCACCATCCGGATCCGTCCAAGCCCGAGAATCTGCAGGACCTGATTCGCACCGTCAAGGCCACCGAGGCCGAGCTGGGCCTGGCCTTTGATGGCGATGGCGACCGCCTGGGTGTCGTCACCAAGGAAGGCAACATCATCTACCCGGACCGCCAGCTGATGCTGTTCGCGCTGGACATCCTCAAGCGCAAGCCCGGCAGCACCATCATCTTCGACGTCAAGTGCACGCAGCAGCTGCCGCTGGCCATACGCGCCGCCGGTGGCGTGCCGCTGATGTGGAAGACAGGCCACTCGCTGGTCAAGGCCAAGCTGAAGGAGGTCGGCGCGCCTATCGCCGGCGAGATGAGCGGCCATATCTTCTTCGGCGAGCGCTGGTACGGTTTCGACGACGCGATGTACACGGCCGCCCGCCTGCTCGAGATCCTCAGCCGCAGCGACGACCCCAGCGCCGTGCTGAATGCGCTGCCCACCAGCTTCAGCACGCCCGAGCTGAACGTGCCCTGCGCCGAGGGCGAACACCATGCCGTCGTGCAAAAGCTCAAGGAGCAAGCGCAGTTCCCGGGGGCGCTGGAGGTCATCACCATCGACGGCCTGCGGGTCGAGTTCGCCGACGGCTTCGGCCTGATACGCGCCTCGAACACAACACCGGTGCTGGTCCTGCGCTTCGAGGGGCAGACCGACGCCGCGCTGCACCGCATCGAGGGCTTGATGATGGAGCAGCTGCGCCTCGTGAAGCCGGATGCGCAGGTTACCGCCGGGCACTGAATGAGTTCTTGGCAGCGGCGCCTGAGTCGCGGCGCCTACTCCGGCCTGCTGCGCCTGGCGCAGCCGGCCTATGTGCTGCGCCTGTGGTTGCGCGGGCGCGAGGAACCGCTGTACCGCCATGCCATCGGCGAGCGCTTCGGACGCTATGGCGCACAGGCGTCGACCCAGGGCTGGCTGTGGATACACGCCGTGTCCTTGGGTGAGACCCGCGCCGCGGCGCCGCTGATTGCCGCGCTACGTGCTGGGCACCCCGGCCTGCGCCTGCTGCTGACCCATGGCACGGCCACCGGCCGCGAGGCCGGCCGCGCCCTGCTGCGCGAGGGTGACGCCCAGGCCTGGCTACCCTATGACAGCCCCGGCGCGGTGCGGCGCTTTCTGCACCACTTCCGGCCGGCGCTGGGGGTGATGATGGAAACCGAGGTCTGGCCCAATCTGCTGCGGGCAGCTCGCCTGGCCCGGGTGCCCATGGTCCTGGCTAATGCCCGGTTGTCTGAGAAAAGCCGTCGACAGGGCGAGCGCCTGGACGCCATCCTGCGCCCGGCCGTGCAGAGCTTTGCCCTGGTGCTCGCCCAGACCGAGGCCGACGCCCAACGCCTGCGCGAGCGTGGTGCGGCGCCGGTCGAGGTGGCGGGCAACCTGAAGTTCGATGTCTCGCCCGATGCGGCCCTGCTGGCCCGCGGTCGAGAATGGCGCCAATTGCTCGGCAGGCTTGGCCGGCCGGTGCTGCTGGCCGCCGTCACTCGCGAGGGCGAGGAGGCCCAGTTGCTGGAGGCCTGGCAAGCCCATGCCTGGCCGCAGGGCAGGCGCCGGCCGCTGCTGCTGCTGGTGCCGCGCCACCCGCAGCGCTTTGCCGAGGTGGCCGAGTTGCTGGTGGCGCAAGGCCTGACCCTGGCGCGGCGCAGCGGCTTTGCCGATGCACCCGATGCCGAGGCCCTGGCCGCCGACGCCTGGCTGGGTGACAGCATGGGCGAAATGGTCCTCTACTACGGCCTGGCCGATGTGGCCCTGCTCGGCGGCAGCTTTGCACAGCTGGGTGGCCAGAACCTGATCGAGGCGGCCGCCTGCTCCTGCCCGGTCGTGATGGGGCCGCATACCTTCAACTTTGCGTCAGCCGCAGCGCTGTCTCAGCAGGCCGGGGCTGCATTCCGGGTGGATGACATGGCCGCCGGGCTGGCCAAGGCGCTGCGGCTGCTGGCCGAGCCGGCGTCGCGGGCTGCCGCTGGCCAGGCCGGCCTGGCTTTTGCCGCACAGCACCGTGGCGCCGCCGAGCGTATGGCGCAGCGCCTGCTGGCACTGCTGCCTCAGTCTGCGATCCGGTAGGTGCCCTTGCCACCGCGCTTGGCCTCGTACATGGCCTGATCCGCGCGCCGGCACAGAGTGTCGGGGCTTTCCCCGGGCAGGGCACAGGCCACGCCGATGCTTGGCGTGACCACGGCCTCATGGCCGCCCAGCAGATGGGTCTTCGACAGGGCTTCAACGATGCGCTGGCAAAGGGTCTGCAGGGCCTCGGTGCCGCCGGCGTCTTCGAGCAGCAGAGTGAACTCGTCGCCACCGAGGCGGAACACCAGGTCGGTGCCACGCACGCAGGCGCCGAGCCGGCGCGCCACTTCGATCAGCAGCTGGTCGCCAGCCTCGTGGCCGAGTTCGTCATTGATCTTCTTGAAACCGTCCAGATCGATGAACATCAGGGTCACGGCCGGGCCGGTGCGGGCAAAACGGCGCAGCGATTCGGCCAGGCGCTCGTCAAAGTGCCGCCGGTTGGGCAGGCCGGTGAGGCTGTCGCGGCGGGCCATTTCCTGCAGCGCCTTCTCATGGCCCTTCAGTATCGAGATGTCGCTGAACACCCGCGCATGGTGGGTGGTGTGACCGTCCTCGTCAACGATACGGCTGGTGCTGAGCCAGATGTCGAGGTGCTGACCGTCGGCCAGCGCCAGATGGGCCTCGCCGACCCAGCGCTGTCCGTCGGCCGCGCCCGTGAGGCGCGCAAAATCAGGCACCGGCGGCAGGCCCGCCTCGGTGGCCGGTCGGTGCTCGACCTGGGCCAGCGTGCGGCCGGTCATGGCCGAGAAGGCGCGGTTGACGTCGATGACGCGGTCCTCGGCGTCGGTCACGACCACGGCATCGGCCGTCTCTGCAATCACCTTCGAAGCCAGGACCAGACGCTCGGCATAGGCGCGCCGCTCGGTCACGTCCTCTGCGATGACCAGCAGATGGTCCATCTCGCCATCGGCGCCCAGCACAGGCGCCTTGAAGGTGTCGAAGTAGCGCCGGCCCTCGGGGCCGTTGAAGACCTGGCTCGGAAAGCGCCGCGGCTTGCCGTCGCGCAGCACTTGAAGGTCCTGATCATCGAAGCGCTGGGCGTCGGCCGGCGCGTAGAGATCGCGCACGGTGCGCCCGACCACCTGGGCGGCCGGCATGTGGAAGCTGCGCTCGGCCGCATGGTTCCAGAACTCATAGACGCCCAGGCCGTCGGGGTGCATGCTCTTGGCATAGACCGGCAGCGGCAGAAAGTCGAGCAGGTTCTGCAGAAAGCGGCGGTTCTCGTCGAGGTTGCGCTCGGCCAGTTTGCGGTCGGTGATGTCGCGCGAGATCAGGGCGACCCCGTCGCCCACGGCGACCACCTGCTGGTGCAGCCAGCGGCCCTTCATGACCCCCAGCGTGGCCAGCAGCTCACTGGTGCTGGCCTCGCGCGTGGTGATGACCTCGGCGAAGGTGTCCATCACCCGGCTGCTGCGCATTGCCGGGAAGACCTCGCTGAGGCGCCGGCCGAGCATCTGATCCAGCGGCAGACCTATCATCTCGGCCGCGCGCTTGTTGGCATCGGTAATCTGGAAGTCCAGCAACTGCTGCTGCGGGCCGCGCAGCGCCAGCAGGATGGAGATCGCATCGAGGCTGCCCTCCAGCGCAGCGCGCAGATGCTCCTCGGCCTGATGCTGGGCCTTCTTGCTGACTTCGACGCGGCGCAGCTGGCGCAGCAGCAGCCAGGTGCCCAGGCCCAGCAGGGCGCCGAAACCGGCGGCCCATAGCAGCAGGCGCAGCCGGGCCTTGCGGTAATTGACCAGGCCCTGGTCGGCGTCGACGGCCACTACGGCGAGCAGGGGGTAGCGCTCCAGCTGCAACGCGATGACGAAGCGCTCCTTGCCGTCCAGCGAGCTGCGGACCGGCACCCGCAGACTGCGGGCGGCCGATACACGCTCGTTGACCCGGCTGACGTCCACCTTCTCGCCGAAGGTGAGCTTGCCGCCCAGCAGGCGGGCACGCACCACGCCGTCCGTTCCGACCAGGCTGACGGCGGTGCCGGTGGCCTCGCTGCCGGCATACTCGGAGGTCAGCAGCCAAGGCGGGATCAGCGCCGTCACCACGCCCATGAAACGGCCTGCCCCGTCATCGATGCGCTGCGAGACCGGCAGCGCCGGTGCCTCCAGCGCCGGCTGGAACTCGGTCGGGCCGATGTCGGTGGCACCTGGGGGACCCTGGGCCAGGCGTTTGAAATACTCCTCGTCGGCCAGGCTCAGTGCCAGGTTCGCGCCGGTGGCGTCGATGACCAGGCCCTGCCGGTCGGTGACCAGGATGGCCTTGGCAAATTGACTGGGCAGCAGGCCCTCCGCGGCCAGCGCCTTCAGCCCCATCTGGCGCTCGGAGTCGCGCAGGCGCTGGATCAGCTGCGAGGTGTGCAGCACGCGGTCAAGCACCTCGGTGGTGCGCGAGGCCAGCTTCTGCGTGCTGCGGGTCGAGCTCTCGAGCAGCCCATCGACCTCGGCGCGATACGCAAGCTGCAGGCTCATCCACAGAATCACCAACAGGGCGGCGGCCAGCAAGGCGGCGGCGAGCAGCAGCCGCGCCGATGAAGAACCCATCCAGCCGTGTGCGGGGCGAACAACTTGCGGGCGCCACATGGTTGGTTCTGTTGCCTATCGTCTTGTGCCCGAGCAGTGTAGCGGTGGCACTGTGTGCAATGCTGCGCTTTCACAACGTTCGCTGCATGATGATGTCCGCAACACAACGAGGAGACTTGATTTGGCTCAATTTGCCATTGCCGGCCGACGCACCCCTGCGGTGCTGCTCTTGTGCGTTGCCCTGCTATCGGCCTGCATGGGCACCGCCGGCCCGGCGCCTGCAGCCCTTGACTACCGCGTACCCGAGTTGCCTGAGTCGGGCACCGGCTACCAGGTCAAGCCCGGCTGGGCGACGCAGCGTTTCGCCGTCGCTGCCGCCAATCCGCTGGCCACCGACGCGGGCTATCAGGTGCTCAGGGCTGGTGGCTCGGCGCTGGATGCCGCCGTGGCCGTGCAGATGGTGTTGGCTCTGGTGGAGCCGCAGTCCAGCGGCATCGGCGGTGGTGCCTTTCTGCTCAGCTGGGACGGCCGGGCGCTGGCCGCGTGGGATGGTCGCGAGACCGCGCCGGCCGGGGCCGACGAAAACTTGTTCCTGCTGCCCGACGGCAAGACCATGCCGATGATGCGGGCGATGGTGGGCGGGCGTGCCGTAGGTACGCCGGGCGTATTGCGCATGCTGGAGATGGCACACAGGGAACAGGGCGCCGACCAGCCCCATTTGCCCTGGGGCCAGTTGTTCGAGCCCGCCATTCGTCTGGCCGAGCAGGGTTTTCGCATCAGCCCGCGGCTGCACGGTCTGCTGAGCAGCGAGCGCGCGCTGAAGTTGGATCCTCAGGCCGGGCCGCTGTACTACCAGGCCAATGGCGAGCCGCTGCCGGTGGGCCATCTGCTGAAGAACCCGGCCCTGGCCGAGGTGCTGCGGGCGGTGGCGCGCGAGGGCGCGGCGGCCTTCTATGGCGGTGCGGTGGCTGCCGATATGGTGCGGCGGGTGCGGGGCCATGCGAGCAACCCAGGGAAGCTGAGCCTGGCGGATCTGCAGTCCTACCAGCCGAAGAAGCGCGAGGCGCTGTGCTCGCC
The DNA here is from genome assembly GCA_018780645.1 of Burkholderiaceae bacterium. Lineage (GTDB taxonomy): Bacteria > Pseudomonadota > Gammaproteobacteria > Burkholderiales > Burkholderiaceae_C > Paucibacter. The sequence goes on along the minus strand of JADMJJ010000011.1, from coordinate 431,303 downwards.
TTGGGCCGCCCGGCCCGAGCGCAGCTTGCGCGTCTGCGGCTTTCCGCCGCCCTCATCGGGTCATCTGACGGTGATGCAGATCCTCGGCCTGCTGGAGCAAACCCCCGAGGCCGGACCGGCCTTCAGCGCCGAGCAGGGCCAGGTCATGCCCTCGGCCGACTGGTTGCACCGCTATCTGGAGGCCTCACGCCTGGCCTTTGCCGATCGCGACCTGTTCATCGCCGACCCGGACTTCGTGGCCGCACCCGGTGGCGCCTGGGCCAGCTTGCTGGCGCCCGCCTATCTGAAGCAGCGCGCCGCCTTGATCGGCGCCAGCAGCATGGGCCCGGCCCAGGCCGGCAATCCGGGCGGTGAGCGCAGCGCCTATGTCCCGCAGGCCGCCCAGGCGGAGTATGGCACCAGCCATATCAGCATCATCGACGGCCAGGGCCGCGCGGTGGCCATGACGACCACCGTCGAGGCGGTGTTCGGCTCGCGCCTGATGTCCGACGGGGGCACCGGCAAGGCCGGCGGCTTCCTGCTCAACAACCAGCTGACCGATTTCTCGCTGGCGCCCACCGATGGCCAGGGCAGGGCGGTGGCCAACCGCCTGCAGCCGGGCAAGCGGCCGCGCTCCAGCATGAGCCCGACCCTGGTGTTCGACGCCGGCAGCGGCCAATTGCTGATGAGCCTCGGCTCGCCCGGCGGCCCGGCCATCATCCATTTCGTGGCGAAAACCTTGATCGGTACGCAGCAATGGGCGCTGGACGCGCAAGCGGCGATCAGCCTGCCCAACTTCGGCAACTTCAACAGCCCCAGCCTGCTGGAGCAGGGCCGCTTTCCGGCCGCCACAGCGCAGGCCCTGAGGGCCCGCGGCCACCAGGTCATCGAGACCGAGCTGACCAGCGGCCTGCAGGCGATCGAGCGCCGGCCCGGCGGCTGGTTTGGGGGCGCCGACCCCAGGCGTGAGGGCGTGGTGCGCGGCGATTGAGCACCCGTTCTGGGTCACAATCATCTTCATCTATCCGCCTCAAGTTCTGATGCCCCACAGCAACTCGCCCCTGTTGGACCCGATGGCCATGCGCCAGGCCGGCCGTGAGCTGCTGTCACTGGCCTTGATGGACGCCCGCAACCACACGCTGCGCCTGCTCTCGGCGCTGGAGCAGGCGCAGGAGAAGTCGGGGCTGGCCGGCTTGGCGCTATGGCACCTTGGCCATGTCGGCTGGTTCCAGGAGTACTGGCTGGCGCGCAATCTGCAGCGCGAACGCGGGCCACTGTGCGACCCCAGTCTGCCGCGGCTGGCTTCGGTGGAGCCCCGCGCCGACCCCTGGTTTTCCGAGGACGGGCCGCGATGGGATGCGGGCCGTGGCGACCCCGGCCCCGATGCAATGGCCGTGCGCGACTACCTGGCGGTGACGCTGGACCTGACCCTGGAACTGCTGGAGTCGGCCGGCCCGGGTGACGACAGCCTGTACTTCTTCCGCCTCGCCCTGCTGCACGAAGATCGCCATGCCGAGGACTTGATGAGCTGGGTGCAGGCGCTGGACCTGGGCGGCAGCCAGCTCGACGAACTGATTCATGGCCCGGTGCCCCAGGCGCCGCGCGAGGCGCTGCTGTGCCCGGCGACGAGCTGGTCGCTTGGCCATGCGGGGCCGGGTCTGGTGCTGGATTACGAGGGCGGCGCGCTGCAGATCCAGGTGCCCGAGTTCGAGATCGATGCGCAGCCGGTGAACTGGGCCCAGTTCACCGAGTTTATTGCCGATGGCGGCTATGACAGGCGCGACTGCTGGAGCGAGGCCGGTTGGGCCTGGGTGCAGGCCGAGGGGCGGCGCAGCCCGCGCTATGTCGAGCAGGTCGGTAACGGCGTGCTGGTGCGTCGCTTTGGCCATAGCACGCGGCTGTCCATGCTGCAGCCGGTCATGCATGTGAGCCTGCACGAGGCGCTGGCCTGGTGTCGCTGGGCCGAACGGCGCCTGCCCACGGAGGTGGAGTGGGAACTGGCGGCGATACAGGGCCGATCCAGGGGCCTGCATTGGGGACAGGTCCAGGAATGGACCGGCAGCGGCCTGCGCCTGCTGCCCGGCGCGACCCTGGCGCCCTGGCGTGCCCGCCCGCCCGGAAGCGCCGCCTGCGCCGTGCGCGGGGCCTCATTCGCCAGTGCGCCGCGCATGCGCCACCCTAAGGCCCGTGAGGCCTGGGGCGAGCTACACGATGTGGGCTTTGTCGGCTTCAGGTCCTGTTCCGCATGAACGACAGCATTGCCACCGCCTGGGCCCTGATCACGCACACCGATGCCAATCTGCTGAGCGTCGTGCTGCTGTCGCTGCGTGTCAGCGCCGGTGCCTGCCTGATCGGCGGCCTGCTGGGTCTGCTGCTGGGCGCCTGGCTGGCGGTGGCGCGCTTCCCGGGCCAGCGCGGCGTGGTGGCCCTGCTCAACACCCTGCTGGCCTTGCCGTCTGTCGTGGTGGGCCTGCTGGTCTATCTGTTGCTGTCACGCTCGGGCCCCCTGGGGGCCTGGGGCATCCTGTTCACGCCCGGTGCGATGGTGGTGGCGCAAAGCATCCTGGTCACCCCTATCGTCGCGGCGCTCGCGAGGCAGTTGCTGGTCGGTGCGCTGGCCGAGGGCGGTGATACCTTGAAGTCGATGGGTGCCGGCCCGATGCTGAGCGCCGGGCTGTTGATGCTGCATGAGCGCTGGGCCCTGTTGACGGTGTTGCTGACGGCCTTCGGCCGCGCCATCTCTGAGGTCGGCGCGGTGATGATGGTGGGCGGCAATATCGATGGCCTGACCCGGGTGATGACCACCAGCATCGCGCTGGAGACCAGCAAGGGCGACCTGCCACTGGCGCTGGCGCTGGGCATGGTCCTGCTGGCCGTGGTCGGGCTGATCAATCTGTTCATCGCCCTGGCGCAGACCGGGCCGAGGTTGCTCGGGGCGGAGCGCACATGACCACGGCCCTGCTGAGCCTGGAGTCGGCCACCGTGCGCTTCGGCGCCCATACCGCCTTGCAGCCCACCAGCCTGCAGATCCAGGCTGGCGAGCGCCTGATGCTGGTGGGCGCCAATGGCTCGGGCAAGACCACCTTGCTGCGGGTGCTGCACGGTCTGCAGGACCTGCCCAGTGGCCAGGGCCGGCGCCTGCTCTCGGGTCAGGTCCTGCGCCAGGCCATGGTGGCGCAGCGGCCGTTCCTGCTCAGCCTCTCGGTCTGGCACAACCTGATGCTGGCCCTGTGGCTGGCTGGCGTGCCGCGTGAGCAACGGCCGGAGCGCGCGCGCCAGGCGCTGGGCCGCGTCGGACTGGCCGACATGGCGCAGCGGCCGGCACGGGTGCTGTCCGGTGGCCAGCAGCAGCGCCTGGCACTCGCCAGGGCCTGGGGCCTGCAGCCGCAGCTGCTCTTCCTCGACGAGCCGACCGCCAATCTGGACCCCGGCGCCAAGCGTGAGGTCGAGGGGCTGATCGAAGACTTTGCCCGTGAGGGCATGACACTCGTGATGAGCACCCACAATCTGGGCCAGGCCAAGCGCCTGGGCACCCGCGTGCTCTACCTGGAGGCCGGCAAGGTGCTGGTGGATCTGCCGCCGCAAGCGTTTTTCAATGGCCCCCTGCCTCAGGAGGCACAACTGTTCCTCAAAGGAGAACTACCTTGGTCTTGATGAAATCACGCCGTCTGTTGCTCGTCGCGGCCCTCCTGGTGTCGGGTCTTGCCTCGGCTCAAGAAACGTCGATCGTCGTGGCCTCTACCACCTCCACCGAGCAGTCCGGTCTATTCGGCCACCTGCTGCCGCAGTTCACCAAGGAGACCGGCATTGCCGTGCGCGTCGTGGCGCTGGGCACGGGCCAGGCGCTGGACATGGGCCGCCGCGGCGACGCCGATGCGGTGCTGGTGCATGACACGGTGGCCGAGGAGAAGTTCGTCGCGGAGGGCTTCGGCCTGAAGCGCATGCCGGTGATGTACAACGACTTCGTGCTGGTCGGACCCAAGGCCGACCCGGCCAAGGCGCAGGGCAAGGACGTGGGTGCCGGCCTGCTGAAGATCAAGGCCGCAGCCCAGCCCTTTGTGTCGCGGGGCGACAAGAGCGGCACCCATGCGGCCGAGCTGCGCTACTGGAAACAGGCGGGCATCGATGTCGCGGTGGCCAAGCCCGAGGGCTACCGCGAATGCGGCTGCGGCATGGGCCCGGCGCTGAACATGGCTTCGTCGATGAACGGCTATGTGCTGGCCGACCGCGGCACCTGGCTGGCCTTCAAGAACCGCGGCGAGCTTGCCATCCTGGTCGAAGGCGATCAGCGCCTGTTCAACCCCTACGGCGTGATTGTCGTCAACCCGGCCAAGCACCCGCATGTGAAGCTGGCCGCGGCCCAGCGCTTCGCCGACTGGCTGGTGTCACCGGCGGGCAAGGCGGCAATCGCGAGCTACAAGATTGGCGGGGAGCAGTTGTTTTTTCCGAACAGCTGAGGCGGGCTGTCCCGGATTGCATCCGGGCTACGGCCGACCTGTAGCCCGGATGCAATCCGGGGCCTTCGCTGCAAGGGCTACTTTCCGTTGACGGTAATCACTCTGCGCTTGGCGTCCATCGCCTCCAGCGCCGCGCTGCTCTGCTGATTGAGCTGCTCCCAATCTTCCGCGCTGCGGATGATAGTGGGCTTGATCAGCACCACCAGCTCGCGCTTGCGGGCGGTGTTTGCGCGGTTGCCGAACAGGGTGCTGGTGAGGGCGTTGTCGCCGCTGCCGGGCAGGCCGGAGCCGCGGCGGGCGGACTCCATCTGCATCAGGCCGCCGATGGCGACGATGTTGCCGTCGGCGATCTTCACCACCGTGTCGGTCTCGTTGGTGCTGCTGGAGGCCAGCGGCAGGCGGAAGGTGCCCACCGTGCCCAGATCCACCTGCTTGACCTTCTCGGTCACCGAGGTCACCGAGGGGTGGATGTGCAGGGTAATCATGTTCGCCTCGTCGATCTGCGGCGTGACGTCCAGGGCAATGCCCGAGAAGAACGGCGTCAAGGTCAGGGTCGGCACCGTCTGCGTGTTGTTGTTGGTCGTGGTGTTATTGTTGGTGTTGTTGCTGGTGCCGGTGATGCCGGTGACGAAGTAGTCGTCGGTGCCGACCTTGAGCACGGCCTTCTGGTTGTTCAGTGTGGCCACCCGCGGGCTGGACAGGATCTGCACATCGCCATGGGTCTCCAGAAAGCTCAAAAGCGCCTGGAAGCCACCGCGCGACAGCGCCAGGCCGAAGGCGCCGGAGCCGGCCACCGGCACACCGACCAGATCGCCCAGCACCGCGCCGGCGGATGAGGTGGACAGTACCGGAAGCCGGTTCGAATTGCTGACCAGCGGGTTGATGATGGTGTTCACCCCGGTCGGTATCGACGGGTTGACGCTGGTCTGGCCCACCGCGCCGCGGTTGCGCAAGATCGACCAGTCGATGCCGCTCTGATAGCCCTCGCGCAGTTCGACCTCGACGATCTTGGCCTCCAGCATGACCTGGCGCTCGACCGAGGCGCGGGTGGAGCGCAGAAAGGACTCGATGTGGCGGAGCTCGTCGGGCATCGCGCGCACGGCGATGGTGCCGGCCTGCGGGCTGGCGATCACCGCGCGGCCCGGCTCATTGCGCAGCAGGGCCTTCAGCGCGGCCGTGGTTTCGGCCCAGAAATCGTTGTCGGTGGTGGTCGAAATCTGACTGCTGTCGGGTTGCGCGATGGCCGTGCCGGCGGCTGGCGTGTTACCGGTGCTGCCTGTGCCACCGGAGTTGGGCTGCACCGGCGCCGAGCCCGAGCTGACGCGCACCTCGCTGCGCCCCTTGCGCTGATTGTGCAGGTAGTTGAGGGTGTAGATGCGGGTCTGCATCGTCGGCGGATAGACGGTGATGCGCCGACCCTCAATCCTGAAGTCATAGCCGTAGACGTCGCGTATGGACTCCAGCGCCTCGCGCAGGGTCACCCCCTTCAGGGTCACCGACAGTTGGCCGGTGACATCGGGGTGGACCAGCATGCTGTAGCGGGTATCGGTAACCAGGGACAGGAACACATCGCGCATCGGCGCGCCGTTGACGACCAGATCGAAACGGGGTTCGCCCGCCGCCTCGCTGCGCGGCGGCTCGGCCGGCAGGGGCACGGCCGCGGCGGCCGCGGCCTGCGAGTTGGGAGCGGCGGGGCGGTTGGCGGCCTGCGACTGGGCCTGCAACTCGGCGCGGATGCTGTTGCCGGAATCGGCCAGCTTCAGCGGCTTGTCGGCACAGGCGGCGAGCAGGACGACGGCGGCCAAGGTCAGCAGGCTGCGGGCGGCGGGCGGTGAGAATTGGCAATGGCCAGGTTTCATCATCATGGCTGCTCCTTGTTGTTCTTTGGGGGGGCCATATGGGTTCGTGCTTTCGGTGCGACGCCCTCGGTGCCGGCAGGGCGCTTCTCAACCCCGGCGTAGAGGCTGAGGCGTCGCGTCACGCCGCCTTCCTTGAGCCAGACGGCGCCATCGCCAATGCGGGTGATTCGGGCCTCGCCCAACGGGTCGCCAACGCCCAGACGGCGACCGGCAACGATCAGATAGGGGCGGCCATTCAGCACCATGATGTGCTGGGGCTCGGTGCTGCTGCCGGCAGGTCCGGCTCCTGAGGCCGGCAGTGCTGCGGGGCGAGCCGCGGCGGGTGCCTGTGTCGGGTCGCGCAGCAGGTCCTGGGCGCCGGCGGACAGGGCCTGAACACCGAGCAAGAGCAAGAGCAGCATCTTCATGCCCGCCCTCCCACCAGGAACACCTGCAGTTGCAGCAGCGCCCGGCCAGATTCATGGCTCAGGCGCAGCTGGCCCCAGCGCAGCGTGGGCAGCGCGGCCTCCAGCTCGGCCAGATAGCGCATCAGGTCCAGATAGTCACCGCTGACCTGCAGCTCCACCCCACGCCATTTCAATGAGGACTGGGTGGCGCTGCTCGACTGCGGCAGGGCGGCCTCATCCAGCGTGTGCAGATTCACCAGGCTCAGGCGCTCGTGCTGGCGCAGCAGCCGCCCCATCACCTCCGGCAGCTGCGACTGGTTGTCCAGCAGGCCCGAGCGCTGCTGCAACTGCTGATCGAGCTCCAGTGTCTCGCCCTGGGCGGCGCGGATGGCGGCGCGCAGCTGGCCCTGCGGGCTGTCGGCGGCATTGAGCTGGCTTGCCTCGGCGAACTGCTGGCGCAGCGTCTTCAGCTCGGTCGCCTGGCGCTGCTGGTTCTGTCGCGCCTTGGCCTGTTCGGCGGTGAGCGGGGCGATCAGGAACTGGTCCAGCACGGCCGCCAGCACCAGGGCGATGGACAGGAACAGGAACATGCGTTCGCGCAGCGACAGCGCGTCTATGCGCTTGGCCTGTGTTTGCCAATTTTGCTGCCAGCGCCCCTGCAGTCGGTTGATGTCGAGCTTCATGGTGCCGATGCCTTTGGTGCTGCCGGAGCAGGCGTGCTGGCGCTGACCAGGGTGAATCGCCAGCGCGGTCTGGCGGCGCCGCGCAGCGCCGGGCCGGCCTCGCTGCCTGCCGCCAGGGTGCGGTCAGGGCCGCCGCCATCGAAACGCTCGACCTTTACCGTCGCGAGCTGCTGGCCCCTGAGCAGCGCATGGCCGGCCAGTTGCTGAACCCAGGGCTGCAGCGCCGCCGGCTCCAGGGTCAGGCCTTGCAGCTCCAGCCGGCCGCTGCTCCAGCGCAGCTCGGTCAACCAGACCGGCGGCGGCACGGTGCGGGCCAGCAGGCGCAGCAGATCGGAGTGGCTCTGGCCGGGCAAGGCACGGCCGCGGCCGAGCTCGTCCAGCATCTGCCGGCGCTGCAGCAGGCCCTGCTGCAAGGCGCCGAGCTGCTGGTTCAGCGCCGCAGGGTCGGTGTTGCCGGGCAGGCGCATCAGTGCGTCCATCAAGACCTGGCGCTCGTTGCTCGCCTCGGCCTGGATCTGCTGGTAGGACTGCCGCGTCTGGCGCGCCTGCCACAGCAGCCAGGCGCTGATCAGCAGGGCGCCGGCCAGCAGCAGACCCAGGGCCTGCGCCATGGCGACAGCCGAGAAATAGCGCTTGGGCGCGAGCAGTATCGGTGTGAGGAGATTGATTTGCTGGGCCATGGCGGGTAGCCTCTCAAGGCTTGCGCTGTTCGCTGCGCAGCAAGGCGCCCAGCAGGGGCAGGCAGGCGGCGTAGGCGGCCAGAGTGTCGGCCGTGGCCTCGAAACCGCCGAACAGCGGCGCCAGCTCCATGGCCTGGGTGCGCAGGCCCAGCTCGCGCTGCAGCAGGGTGGCCAGTTCCCGGTCGTGCTCGGGGGTCTTCAGATGCAGCAGCGCCAGCGGCAGGTCGGGCCAGGAGCGCTCCCAGACGTCGATCGAGCGCTGCAGTTCTATCACCATGGCCGAGCCTTCGGTCTCGGCGGCGGCGCCCTCATCGGCAAAACCGATATCGTCACCGGGCATGTACTCGAAGCCCAGCGGTGGCGGCGCGGCCGGCTTGGGCGCAAAACCGCCCAACGCACGCTGGCGCAGGCGTTCGTCCCAGTCCAGGCGCCGCGTGTAGAACAGCTCGCCCTGGGCGCTGACGGTGAGCAGGCAGCTGCCGCTCTGGACCATCAGGGCGGCCGTGGCGCGCTCGGCCAGGCCCGTTTGCTGGGCGGCGGCGCTCTGCAGATTGCGCTGCGCGTTCTCCCAGATATCGACCGCACTGAGGTTCAGCCCCGCGCTGGCCGCCCACTCGGTCAACTCGCGCAGCGCGCTGTTCGCCGCAGCGACGACGAACAAATGCTTCTGCGCGCGCGGGGCATCACCGCCGACATGCATCACATCCAGGGTCAGGTCATCCAGATGCGCCTCGACCATTTCCTTGATCTGCCAGCGCGCGGCGGCCTTGAGCTCATCCTGCGGCACATTGGGGGTTTCGATCTTCAGGATCTGGTAGTGCTCGGCGCCCAGCAGGGCCACGACTTGCCCGGCGCCCAGGCCCAAACCTCGCACACGGCGGGCAAACTCGGGCAGGCTGGCTTCGCCCCGTGGCTCGACGCCCCAGCGCAGCACTCGCATCGGCCCGCCGGCGGCGGGCTCGGCGAGCACATAGGCCAAGCCGTCCTGCGTCAGGTGCAGGACCAGCTGCCGGCGGTTCTGCACCGCTTGCCAGGGCCATTTCATCTCAGTAATTCTCTCTCTGGTAGAGCAGATTGTCGGCGCCACGATACAGGCCAAACGTGGCCCTGGCCGAGGGGTCCTTGTCGAAGCTGCTGCCGCACCATGCACCGCGCAGATAGCCCATGCCCGCACCCGTGGTGGCAGCATCACCCGCCAACGGGCTGAAGCTGGCCATGCAAGTGCTGACCGTGGCGCTGGCCGAGAGGCTCAGGCCCACGTCGAAGCTGCCACTGCGGCCGGCACCCGGTTTGCCCAGGATCAGCTTTGCGCGGCCCGCGCTCACGGTCACGGGGCTGGTTTGCAGATTGCTGTCGGCGGAGGTCAAGGTCTTGCGGTAGTTGCCAAAGTTGACATGAGTGCTGCTGATGCGGGTGCAGCTGTCCAGCGTGTTGTCGGCGAAGCCGCTGCCGTTCCAATATTGGGCCAGCAAGGGCATGGCCAGGTCGCGATTCTGTGCGCCGATCGCATTCATCAGCTGCAAACGCCCAAAACGCAACGGGACTGTGGCGAGCAACACACGGTCGTTGCCGTTGGCAGGGCTGTCGGTGTCGAGATCCAGGCCGCTCATGGTGACGCCGTCGCTGTCGGTGGCGGCAATGCCGTACTTGGCGCTGTCGAAGGGGCCGTCAGGCGCGGCGACGCGCTTGGCTGCGGCAATCAGCTGCGCATTGGCGGCTACGCCGCTGGACCAGCTGCCGCTGCTGCTGACCAGCGCGAGCCGGCTGTTGGTGGTCTTGAAGGTGGTACTGCCCTGGATGCCGGCCAGGCCAAAGCCGGCCGGTGCGGCCAAATCCAGCAGACCAAAGGCGCCGGTGTAGTTGGTCGTGGTGGTGCCCAGCGCATTCTTGGCCGTCAGCGTGAACTGCAGCTTGAAGTTCTCGTCCAGGTAGCTGAAGGTCGAGGCCGGCGCGCAGCTGGCGCTGTTGCGGTGGACCACCGTGGCCGAGGTCAAGGCAAAGCTGGCCGGCGCGAAGCGACCCACCCGAGCGTTCTGCACCCCGCCGGCGTTGACCACCACGGCGTTCAGCGCCAGGCCGCTGCCCAGGAAGTTGCTGACCACGCCGGTGGTATTCAGCGCGAAGCTGCCGACCTCGGTGTACTGCAGGCTGCCTACACTAGCCGTGCCGCTGGCGAAGCTGGCGCCGGCGATGCTGCCGTTGTTCAGGCTGCCTAGCGTGCCGCCGGCAGGCGTCTGGCTGCCGGTCAGCGGGCTCAGGCTCACGGTGCTGGCGAAGCTGTTGCTGCGACCGCCGACCTTGATCGCCGCCTCGCTGGCCGTGCTCGCCGGGCTGCCGGTGCTGCCGGCGTCGGCGCCGTTGGTGAGCATGGCCGCGTCCCACAGATAGGCGGCCACGGTGGCCGAGAAATTGGCTCCGGCCGGCGCGAACAGGGGGTCGGTGACGGCCGCGCCATTCGGGTTGTTGGTCGCGCCGTACTTGATCGCTGAAACCAGCACGGTGAAGGGGCGCACCGTCAGGATGTTGCCGCTGCCGGTGATGGCATTGGCCGCACTGCTGAGCGTGTCATCGCGCGCGTTCAGGCTGTAGCGGCCGATGTCGGTTGTGCCCAGGTTGAAACTGGCCACGCCGCTCGCGAAGTTCAGTGTCAGATTGTTGCTGGCGGGTTGAGCCGAGGGGATGGTCAGGGCCGGCGAAGCCACGGTCGGCGCGACCCAGCTGCCGCCGTTGTCGCTGCGCCAGAACTTCAGCGTCTTGCTGCCGGCATAGTCGGTGGCCACGCCGCAGCTGCCCGTCGTCGGATCCCGGCGGATGTAGCTCAGCGTGTGGTCGTGCGGGCGCCCGGCCACGGCAATATCGCTGCCGCTGACCTTGTTGCTGATGTCCTCGGCAAACACAAAGGCGTTGTCGCGGTACTGGATCGCCGCCGAAGTGCTGCTCGACCCGGCAGCTGCGGCGTCCACGACGGTGACGGTGACGTCCTGGGCCAGCGTGTGGCTCAGCCCGAGCTTGACCACGCCACCGTCGCCGGCCGCAAACTGGTAGCTGGCCAGTCCGCTATTGGCAGCACCGGGCGTCAGCGTGCCTGACGGCGCGGGGCTGCTGCCGGCCGACCAGTTGCCCTTGCCGCTGGAGGTGCTGATGGTCACCGTGCCGGTGTAGCTGCTCAGCGTATTGCCGCTGCCGTCGCGTGCGGTGATGGTCAGGGCCTGAGGACTGCAGGTCGAGGCGCTGCCGGTGCCGGTGATGGCAAAGCTGCCTGGGCCGGTGGGGCAGACCGGCGCGGCGCGTGTGCTGCCGTCGTAGTTCTTGCCCGCGGCCTGGTTGCTGCGGATGCTGCTGATGTCCGCCGCCGAGAGGGCACTGGCAAACACCAGGTACTCGTCGAGGCCGCTGTTCATGCCCTCATGGGTGCCGGCGTCGGTGTCGTAGGAGGCGCCGATATAGGCCAGGCTGCCGCTGGCCTTGGCATTGACGGACTCCTTGAGCGTGCCGTCGATGTAGAGCTTCGTGCTGCTGCCCTGGCCGACCACCGCCAGATGATGCCAGCCACTGCTCAGCGTACCCAGTTGAAAGGTGCCCGGGACAATCGAGCCCGGTGTGTAAACGCCCCAGCGCATATTGTTGCTGCCGTCGAGGTAGAGCACGTCGCCGCCGCCGGCCATGGCGCCCAGCACGTGGTACGGGCTGCCGCCAGAGGACAGCGGAAACTTGACCCAGGCGCTGATCGTCCAATCGCCGCTCAGCGAGATGGCCGAGCCCGGCGTGAAATAGCGCCGGCCATCGGTGAAGCTGAGATTGGCGTAGCGGTTGACGACGGTCGGCGCGGTGCCCGAGTTGGCCGCACCCAGGACCGCGGTCGCATGGTTGCTGCCCACCGAATCCTTGGCCTCGCCGGCGGTGCCGTTATAGCTGCATTCGTCGAAGCGGTACTCGGCCACCGGCGGGGGTTTGCAGGCCGGCGGCATGGCCGCATTGCTGTTGTTGACCACGCAGCTGTTGCCGCAGCTGGCACCACAGCAGACGCTGTTGACCGAGGCCTGGTAGCCCAGGGTGATGGTGGCCGAGGAGGTGGACTTGACGCAGGATTGCGCAATGGCAGCCTGATCCAGCGTGATAGTGCCCGAGCTGGTGGTGATGCGACCCACCACCTTGGTCTGGTAGCCCAGGCTGACAGCGCCGCCGGCCCCGTTCACCGCGCCGCTGACGATGCTGGCCTGCGCCAGCGTGACCCGGCCACTGGTGCTGATATCGCCGCTGATCTGGGTCTGGTAGCCCAGGTCCACGGTACCGCTGCTGCTGATGACGTCGCCGCTGACGACCACGCCCTGGGCCAGGTTGATCGCTCCGGTGCTGCTGGTGATGTTGCCATTCAGGGTGCTGAGATAGCCCAGCGAGATCGCGCCGCTACCGGTCGTCAGCGAGCCAACGAGCGTGGCATAGCCGTCCGCGTTTTGAACGGCACCGGCGGTGATGCCGGCACGTATCACCGATTGATAGGCCAGGGTCAGGGTGCCGGTGACGACGAGGGTCAGGTCGGTCGCCTGGCCGGCGCTGTTGATGGTGGCGCTGTCGCCGACGCTCAAAGCGCCGTTGATCGTGATCTTGGCAGGCTTCGGCGAGGCAATCGTCACCGTGTCCGTGTAGGCCAGGGTCAGCGTGCCGCAGCTGTAGGTGCCGTTCGAGCCGCTGCAGCCGGGCGGCAGCGCGCCAGGGAAGCTGTAGCTGGCGGCGCCGGCTGGCAGCGCCATCATCAGCAGCACCCAGAACAGGCAGCGCAGGGCGGATGGGCTCATCGCGTCACCATGCGGCTCAGCTGCCGCTCCAGATAGGTCGCTTGCACGCTGGCCGTGGTGTTCGGGCAGCTGGTGCCCGAGGGCGCGTTGCAGGCATTCGCGACGAGCTGGTAGAAGTTCAGGGCCGTGCTGCCGTCGCTTCCCTGGGTGCGCGTGCAGTTGATGCTGACCAGGAAGTCGCCCAGTTCGATCTGGGTCGTGCCAAAGCAGGCCGGCGCCGAGGCACTGCGCAAGACCTGGACACTGGCCCACTCCAGCCCGGCATAGGCCGCCTGGTAGGCGCGCGCCGCGCCGAGTTCCGCCGCCGAACCGAGGTGCTGGCGCATGCTCATCTTGGCCATGGCCGCGCCCAGCACGGCCAGCACGACCAGGATGAAGACCACCGAGACCAGCGTGAAGCCCGTCTGATGCTGCCCGCGGTGGCTGGCCCTATGGTTGGCACTACGGCAGGTTGTCGACATGGACCGCATGGTAGAGAGAAACCGTTTCGTCGCCGGTGCCGGTGTTGGTGCCGAGCGTCAGGCGCAGAGTGACCACGGCCGCGCGCGCGGCCACGGGCTCGCCGCTGTAGCTGAATTTGCAGTCCGTCACTCCCTTGGCCAGGATGCTGCTGCTCCCGCCAACCGGCGGATCGGGCTGGACGGCCTGGAAGCCGTAGCCCTGGTAGCGGGTCAGGGTCTGCACGCCCGGGGTCAGGTCGCAACGGTAGCTGACCGGCGCGGCCACGGCATAGACACGGTAGGGCGGTGCCTGGCTGCCCGCCGGCAGATTGGCGGCCGAGTTCAGCGTGATCGTGCTGGCCGCACCGGCCCCATTGCCGGCGCTGCGGCGATTCGAATTCTGCTGCTCGGCCGCGCTGCCATTGGCCGCGTAGGCATTGGCATCGGGCACGTCGGGGCCGAGGTTGTAGAACACCAGTTGTTGCGCGACGCCCAGCGTCAGCGGCGGGCCGACCAGGTCGAAGGAGGTGTCGGCAGTCGCGTCCACGCCAAAGTCCAGCTTGCCGGCGCCTTCGGTGGCATAGCGGGCCGCGCCGGTGGTCGGTATCAGTTCCAGACTGCGGCCGCTGGCGTTGACGCGGGTGCTGTTGGGCAGCGCGATGGCCAGGTCGCGCGAAACGCGGCGCAGCGCCGTGTCGGCCTGATCGACCAGATTGGCCCGCGCGGCCGTGGCCAGATAGGCCTGAACCGGCGCGACGATGAAGATGCTGACGATGGCGCCCAGGATGCCGGTGATGACGATCACCATCACCGACTCGACCAGGGTGAAGCCCCGCTGGCGGTCAGAGAGCAGCTTTGGGTGCATAGCGCCCTCGATAGCCGCTCAGCACGACCTGCGTGCTGGCGGGCCCGTTGACGGTGACTGTGATCAGCAGCGCATCGCCGCTGCCCGCCGTGATGCTGCCAAGCGCCGTGCTGGCCACCGTTACGCTGGCGCTGTAGCCGGCAAGGCCTGGCACCGCGGTGTTGCCGATGTCGACGATGCCGTTCATCGTGTAGCCGTGGTAGTCGTTGACATTGTCGAACTGCGGCGAGGTGGAGCGGGTCTCGCCTCCCTCGGGGCCGCTACCCTCGATCAGGCTGAAACAGCCCGCCGTGCTGGCTGCGGTTTCCACATTCGCGTCGGTGGCCTGGCAGAACGTGAAGGGCATCAGCTGCACCTCCTGCAGCAGCGACTCGGCGATCGCCAGTGCCTGGCGCTGCAGCTGTGGATCGGCGCTCTTGGCGCCGGCCTGCATGAAAACGCGCAGCACGCCGGCCAGCGCGGCGCTGACGACGACGATGAAGATCACCAGCTCGATCAGCGAGAGGCCGAGTTGGGCGGGTTTGATTGGGGACGGGCGCGACAAGGGCAGGGACATGCAACAGGCTCCTGCCCGCATGCTACGGCCGCGGCCGGCAGGCGCAAGCCTCATGGAAGCGGGTAAACAAGGCCTGTTTCATGCTCCAGGCGATAGGCCTGGGTGTAGCCGCCGGCGCTGACGGTGATGGTCAGTGCGGCCGAAGTCGAGGTCTGGCTGCTGCCGGAGTTGGCGTGGTTGAAGGTGATGGAGCGCGTGCCGGCCTCGGCGATGCAGGGGCTGGAGGTGGCCGGGCAGGGCAGTTCCGCGATGGCCGTGCCGTTGGCGTAGGCAAAGCTCAGGCCGGTAGGCGTGATCGTGGCGACGATGGGCCGGCGCTGCGTCAGTGCTCGGCGCAGCAGGGCCTGCATTTGGCTCTGCATATCGTCGCCGAAGGCGCGCAGGCGCCACAGTTCGGTGTCCACCAGCCTGGGCAGGGCCAGCACCGCCAGGGCACCCAGCACGGTGATGACGATGATCAGCTCGATCAAGGTAAAGCCCGCCGCGCGTGAGCGGGGCGGGCTTGGCATGGTGGCGGCTCGCTTCAGCACGAGCAGCGCTTGGCGAGGGTCAGAGGATGCCGATGGCGGTGAAGCTCTGCTTGATGGCCGGCGTGGCGATCAGGCGCACTTCACAGGTGGTGACGGTGGCATCGGCGGCCACGGCGGTGGCCGGGACCGAGATTTCCATCGTGGCCGGTATGCCACCGGTCAGTGCATTGACTGCCGTGCCGCAGGTGGTGATGGGCACGCCCTTGGTGGCATTGGCCTTGCGTGCCGCGTAGTTGACCGATGAGGCCGAGTTCAGCGCGCCGGCCACGCCATCGATCGAGGCTTGCTGGGCGTCGCTCTTGATGTCGACGAACTTGGGCAGGGCCACGGCGGACAGCACGCCCAGGATGACGATGACCATCACCAGTTCGATCAAGGTGAAACCAGCTTGCTTTGCGTTCATGGACTGCCTTCGGAAGGTTTGGAAACTGTCAGTTCGGCGCAGGTCAGCGCGGACTCTTGATCACCTATCGGAAGGGCGCCGGTATCACTTGAGTGCAAACTTCACGGCCACTGCAGCTTTCGCCATTTCTCTTCAGCCGGGGCGTCCCATCGCCGCCTGACCGAGGTTCCACAGCGGCAGGAAGACGCCCAGCGCCAGCACCAGCACCATCGCGCCGATGAGCAGCAGCAACACCGGCTCGATCGAGGCCGACAGGCCCTTGATGCTGTAATCGGTCTCGCGTTCGTACATCTGGGCTATCTCGACCATCAGGGTATCGAGCTCGCCGGTCTCCTCGCCCACGGCAATCATCTGCAGCACGATCGGCGTGAACACCCCCGCCGCAGCGGCACAGCGCGAGATGCTCTCGCCGCGCTCGACGCCGTCGCGCATCTGCTCGATGCGGTTGCCGATGAAGGCGTTGTCCACCGTCTGCGCCACCACCGTCATGGCCTGGCTGATCGGCACACCGCTGCTGCTGGCCAGTGCAAAGCTGCGCGCAAAACGTGCCAGGGTGGCCTTGAGCACGATGGGGCCGGCTATCGGCAGGCGCAGCTTCAGCCGGTCCCAGCGGTAGCGGCCCTCGGGGCTGGCGAGGACCCCGCGCACCACCACCACCAGGCCGATCCCGGCGGCCACCAGCATCGGCCACCATTGCAGGGTCCAGGCTGAAAAGCCCAGCAGTATCCGTGTCATCAACGGCAGCTCGGCCTTGAAGCCGGCGAAGGCGTTGGCAAAGGTGGGCAGCACAAAGATGTTGATGATGACCACGGCGATCGCCATCGCGATGATCACCATCATCGGATAGCGCAGCGCCTGCTTGATGCGGGCGCGGATGTCGAGCTCGAATTCCAGGTGCTGGGACAGGCGCTGGAACACTTCGGTCAGCCGCCCCGTCATCTCGCCGACGCGGACCATGGCAACGTAGAAGGGGCTGAACACCTTGGGGTGGCGGGCCAGCGCGGCCGACAGCTCGCGGCCCTGGTCGAGGCTGGCCCGTATGTCTTCCAGCAGCGCGATCAGCGACGCCTGGGCGGTCGAGGCCTGCAGGCCGGCCAGCGAACGCAGAATCGGCACGCCGGCCTTTTGCAGGGTGTAGAGCTGGCGTGACAGCACCAGGCAGTCTTCCATGCTGACCGGTCGCGCGCCCAAGGCGTGCCACCAGTCCTGCTTGGGCGCCGACAGGCTGGCGCCGGCCACCGTGATCTGCACGGGAGTGACCCCGCCGGCCAATAGCTGGCCAGCGACCGCATCCTCGGTCTCGGCGTCGATCACGCCATCGATCTGCTCACCGCGGTTGTTGCGGCCCCGCCAGGCGTAGGTCTGCATGCCGCGATCAGTCTTCCGTGTCCGTGCCCACGCGCATCGCCTCGGCGATCGAGGTCTTGCCCTGGCGCACCAGCTCCAGCGCTCTATCGGCCAGCGTCTTGCCGCGCAGGCGCTCGCGGGCGGCGACCATGAAGGCGGCGGTGTCGCTGCGAGTGGCGGCCTGGGTCAGCGTGGCGTCCATCTCCAGCATTTCATAGACACCGCGCCGGCCGGTGTAGCCCGTGCCATTGCAGACCGAGCAGCCTCGGCCGCGAAGGGTGCGCATGGCGGCGGCGCCATCGCTGCTGCTGTCGTTCCGGCCGCCCATGCTGGTCAGCCATGCCGCCTCTTGCGGGGTGGCCTCGTGCGGCTCGGCGCAGTTCTCGCAATTGGCCCGCACCAGGCGCTGGGCGATCACCGCCTGCAGCGAGGTCGCGACCATGAAAGGCGGAGCACCCATGTCCAGCAGTCGGAACGGCGTGCTGGCAGCGTCGCGGGTGTGCAGAGTCGACAGCACCATATGACCGGTGATGGCGGCGCGCAGGCCGATCTCCACGGTCTCTGCGTCGCGCATCTCGCCGACCAGTATCACGTCCGGGTCCTGGCGCAGGCAGGCGCGCAGCACGCGGGCAAAGGTCATGTCTATCTTCTCGTTGACCTGCACCTGGGTCAGGCCGGGCAGCCGGTACTCGACCGGGTCCTCGACGGTGATGATCTTGTTCTGCTCTGCATCGACCTCGGCCAGCGCGGCATACAGCGTGGTCGTCTTGCCCGAGCCGGTGGGGCCGGTGACCAGCACCATGCCGGAGCTGCGGCCCAGCAGCTCGCGAAAGCGGGCCAGCATGTCCTCGGGCATATGGATATTGTCCAGGCGCCGTATCGCCGAGCCCTGGCCCAGCAGGCGCATCACCACCGATTCGCCATACTGGCCGGGCAGGGTGGACAGGCGCACGTCTATCGTGCGGTCGCGCAGGCGCAGGGAAAAGCGCCCGTCCTGCGGCAGGCGTTTCTCGGAGATGTCGAGGCCGGCCATCAGCTTCAGGCGCTGGGCCAGGGCCGCGGCAATGCGCTTGTCGGCCTGCATCTGGGTCTGCAGCACGCCGTCGATGCGGTTGCGTATCAGCAGCTCGGTCTCCTGCGGCTCGATGTGCACGTCGGACGCGCCGGCCTGCGAGGCATCCTCGAACACCGACTGCAGGAGGCGCACGACCGGCGCGCCCTCCTGGCCGACGCTGGCCTGCAGCGCGCCGAAGTCCACCGCATCGCCGATGTCTTTTTCCAGCGCCCGGGCCAGGCCGCTGATCTCCTCGGTGCGGCGGTAGTGGCGGTCGAAGGCCAGCGGCAGCTGGCTTTCGGCGACCACGGCCATATTGATCTTGCGCTTGAGCAGCCGCGTCAGCTCGTCATAGGCGAACAGGTCCAGCGGGTCGGCCATGGCCACCAGCAGTGCCTCGCCCTTGTCCTCAAGCACCAGTGCGCGAAAGCGCCGGGCGGGGGACTCGGGCAGCAGGCGTACCAGCTCGCTGCGCAGCGGAAAGCTCTTCAGGTTGACGAAGGGCACGCGCAGCTGGCGGGCCAGCACATGGGCCAGGGCCTCCTCGGTGATCAGGCCGGCGTCGATCAGCAGGCGACCCAGCTTCTTGCCGGTACTGCGCTGCAGGTCGAGGTTCTGCTTGAGCTGTTCCTCGGAGATCAGCTGCTGCTGCACCAGCACATCGCCCAGGCGCAGCTTCTGCGGCTTGCCGGCCTCGGCCGGGGCGGGGCTGGCGGGCTCATTGGCCATCCTTGGCTCAGACATTGCTCATCGCCCGGACGTCCTCGATCGTGGTCTCGCCCTGCAGCACCTTTTCGATGCCGTCCTGGCGCAGGGTGCGCATGCCTTCGGCCAGGCCGACCTCCTGGATCTCCTCGGCGCGGGCGCCGGTCTGAATCATGCGGCGCAGTTCCCGGGAAATGAGCAGCAGCTCGTGCAGGCCGGCGCGGCCCTTGAAGCCGGTGTTCTCGCACTTGGGGCAGCCGGGGGCGCGGTAGCGCATCAGCTTGCCCTGTTGGCCGAAGCGCTTTTGCCAGCTGGCCAGCAGCTCCGACTCGACCGGCCGGTGGCCCGGCGAGAAGGCATGGCGGTAGTCGTCCAGCAGCTCCTGCTGCTCGGCCGCCGGCAGCGGCTCGGCATGGCGGCAGGCCTTGCAAAGGCGGCGCACCAGGCGTTGGGCCAGCACGGCGAGCAGCGAGTCGGCAAAGTTGAACGGGTCCATGCCCATGTCCAGCAGGCGGGTCACCGTCTCGGGTGCGCTGTTGGTGTGCAGGGTGGACAGCACCAGGTGGCCGGTCAGCGAGGCTTCGACGGCCATTTGCGCCGTTTCCTCGTCGCGGATCTCGCCGACCATGATCACATCGGGGTCGGCGCGCAGAAAGGCGCGCAGCGCCTTGGCAAAGGTCCAGTCGATCTTGGGGTTGACCTGGACCTGGCGCAGGCCGGTCTGGGTGATCTCGATCGGGTCTTCGGCGGTCCAGATCTTGCGCTCGGGCACATTGATATGGCTCAGCGCCGAGTGCAGGGTGGTGGTCTTGCCCGAGCCGGTCGGCCCGACGCACAGCACCATGCCGTAGGGTCGGGACACCGCATCCTTGAGCTTGCCCAGGTTGTCGGCCGACAGGCCCAGCTGGTCCAGCGCAATCGGCTTGGCCGAGGCCAGCAGGCGCATCACCAGGTCCTCCAGGCCGTTATTGGTCGGAATGGTGGCCACGCGCAGCTCCAGCTTGTGCTGGGGCGAGAACTTGGCGAAATTGATCTTGCCGTCCTGCGGCTTGCGGCGCTCGGAGATGTCCAGATCGCACATGATCTTGATGCGCGCGATCATTGCGTTGCGATAGGTATGGGGCAGCTCCAGATAGGGGTGCAGGCGCCCGTCCTTGCGAAAGCGGATCTTGACCTTGTCGCGGCCCGGATAGGTCTCGATATGGATGTCGGACACGCCCTGGTTGCTGGCCTCGATGATCATCGTATTGATCAGCCGCACCAGCGAGTTGTCGGACTGCTCCAGCGGTTTCTCGTCCTCGCGCGAGGGGCGGTCCAGCTGTTCGCGCTCCAACGACTCGACCAGCTTGTTGGTGTTGTCGGGCTCGAACTCGACCGTCAGCGGCACGAAGTTCAGCTCGCTGCGCGCGTTGCCCTCGCTACCGAAACGCTCGTAGGTGGTCGGCAGGGCAAAGTGCAGCGAGCCGACCTTGGTCAGGGTCGGCACGACCTTCATCTGGGTGATGAACTCGACCTCGTCCAAGGTGTCGCGGCGGGTCGGGTCTTCCAGGGCGACGATCAGCCGGCCATCGCGTATCAGCAGTGGCAGCACCTCCAGGCGGCGGGCGGCGGCAAAGGGCAGCTTGCGGATCGCGTCGGCCTCGACCGAAAAGTGATCCACATCGACCAGCGGATAGCCCATCTTGCGGGCCAGCGCCGATTGCAGGGCCTGGCGCGAGACCACGCCCTTGCGCACCAGCAGCTCGCCCAGAGGCACCGAACGATCGCTGCGCTGCTGCTCCAGCGCCTCGTCTAGCTGGCGGGTGGACACCAGTTCCATCGCCAGCAAGGCCTCGCCGATGCGCACCATCGGCATCTTGGACTGCTGCTCTATGGCCACCAGCAACTGGTCGGCGGTGACCACCTGGTTGGTGACCAGGATGTCGCCGACCCGGCGCGAGCGCAGCTCCTGCTGCTCGCGAGCGATCTCCTCGATCTCGGCTGCGGTGGCTGCGCTGTCTTCGACCAGCAGCTCGCCAATGCGTGTGCCGACGTCGAAGCTCGCTATCGCCTCGTCGGGCACGAACACGCGTTGCACCGCATCGCTGTCTTCATTGACCGGATGGAACAGGAACAGGCCGATGCGGTCCTGCTCATAGCCTATGGTCATGCCGGTGAGCTCGGTCCCGTTCTTGAGCTCTATGGTGTACTCGAAGCGGGGGCGGCGGTCCAGCTCCATATCGGTGGAGCGGCCCTGGGTCAGGCGCGGCCGCGGCTCCAGCGGCTGCAGCAGCTTCATGGTGCTGAACTGCGCGAATTTGAGTCCCAGGGTGGTGCGTGCCGGCGGTATGTTGATCTGCGCCAGGCGCTCCTCGGGCACCATCAGAATCACCCGGCCGACCATGCGGCTGCCGTTCAGGCCGATGATTTCGCAGGGCTCGGGCGAGGTCTGCTCCTGCGGCTGCGGGTAGGCGGCATAGGGGGGCGAGGGCCAGCGAAATTCCTTGGTTTCGGCGGCCCCCAGCGGCGACAGCTCCGCCGGCATCGTGGGCGCCGACCAGGTCAGTGGCGATAAATCGGACATAGCAATCTCCCAATACGGGCCGTCAGACACGGCTGAAGCGCGCGCGGCAAGCCGCCTGCGCCATGCTAACGCCATTGCGAGGATGGTATGGGGCGCCGCTTGCGCCCAGCGCACGGAAATAGGGGCAACAAGTGCCCCTATTTCCCGCTGACCTAGGCCTTCATCCGCAGTGGCAGATAGGTGACGATCTGCGGGAACACATAGATCAGCACGACCGCCGCAGCCATCAGGAAGAAGAAGGGCAGGGTGACGCGCGAGATGTAGCCGATCTCGCGCCTGGTCATGCCTTGCAGCACGAACAGATTGAAGCCCACCGGCGGTGTGATCTGGGCCATCTCGACCACCAGCACGATGAAGATGCCGAACCACAGCGGGTCAATGCCGGCCTTGAGCACCGTGGGCATGACCACGCCCATGGTCAGCACCACCATCGAGATGCCGTCCAGAAAGCAGCCGAGCACGATGTAGAACAGCATCATCATCATGAGCAGGCCGAAGGGGCTCAGGCCCAGTGTGGCGATCCATTCGGCCAGATGTCGGGGCAAGCCGATATAGCCCATCGCCAAGGTCAGGAAGGCCGCGCCCGAGAGAATCAAGGCGATCATGCAGTACAGCCGCGTGCCGCCCAGCAGCGAGTCGCGGAAGCTCTGCCAGTTCAACGAGCCCTGCAGCGCCGACAGTAGCAGCGAGCCCAGCACGCCGACGGCCGCGGCCTCGGTGGCGGTGGCGATGCCGGCGTAGATCGAGCCCAGCACGGCACTGATCAGCAGCACCACCGGAATCAGGCTACCGGAGGCGCGCAGCTTCTCCATGAAACTCATGGGCGCATCGGCCGGCGGCACCTTGTCCGGGTTGCGCAGCGCCCAGAAGATCAGATAGCCCGAAAACAGGCCGGCCAGCATGATGCCGGGCAGCACGCCGGCAATGAACAGATCGGAGATCGACACATCGGCGGTGACGCCATAGACGATCATGATGATGGACGGCGGTATCAGCAGACCCAAGGTGCCGGCGCCGGCAAGAGACCCGATCGAAATGTCGTCCGGATAGCCGCGCCGCTTCAGCTCGGGCAGGGTCATCTTGCCAATGGTGGCGCAGGTGGCGGCACTCGAGCCCGACACGGCGGCGAAAATCGCGCAGCCCACCACATTGGTGTGCAGCAGGCGGCCCGGCAGATGCTGCAGCCAGGGCGCCAGGCCGCGGAACATATCGCTGGACAGCCGGGTACGGAACAGGATCTCCCCCATCCAGATGAACAGCGGCAGGGCGGTCAGGGTCCAGCCCGAGGCCGAGCCCCAGATCGTCACGGCCATCGCGTCGCCGGCCGAGCGGGGGCTGAACAGCGACATCGCCACCCAGGCCACGCCGGAAAGCGCCAGTCCGATCCAGACACCGCTGCCCAGAATCAGGAACAGCGAGACGATCAGCAGCAGGGTGATGGCGATGTCATTCATTGTGCAGGGCTTCCTCGCTACTGGCAGCAATGCGCAGACCGCGCCACTCGAGTTGCAGCTCATCGATAAAGGCAATCGCCAGCACCAGGGTGCCTGCGGCCATGCTCAGCTGCGGCAGCCACAGTGGCGTGCCGTCGCTGAGCGTGGAGATGTCATGGAAGGTCCACGACTGATAGGCCAGCCGAGCGCTGAACCAGGCCATGGCAATGGCCAGCACCGAAGCCACGGTGAGAGAGAACAGCTCGAGCGCACGCTGCGTGCGACCATGCAACAGTCCAAGTATCAGCGTGACCCGGATATGCTCGCCGCGCTTCAGCGTGTGGGCCAGGGCCAGAAAGCCGGCCCCGGCCATCAGATAGCCGGCATAGGCATCGGTGCCCGGCACATGGAAGTTCAGCTGGCGCTGCACCACCGACAGCAGCACCATCAGCAGCAGGGCCACCATGCACAGCGCGCCCAGGGCGGCCGCGCCATCGAAAAGACCGTCCAGCAGACGGCGCGCCGCACTCGGCGGCGCTGCGGCGGGCGCGCTTGCCATCACATCTTGCCGTAGCTGTCCACCACGGCCTTGCCCTCGGGGCCGGCCTTCTCAAGCCATTCCTTGAGCATGGTGTCACCGGCCTTCTTCATGTCGGCCTTCAGCTGGGCCGAGGGCGGCAGGATGTTCATGCCGTTCTTCTTCAGCAGGTCCAGGTACTCGGTGTTCTTCTGCTTGGACAGGGCCGTGCCGCGGGTCTCGGCATCGGCGCCAGCCTTCAGCAGGGCGGCCTGCGTGGGCTTGTCGAGCGCGTCGAAGGCCGCCTTGTTGACCAGCACAGCATTCTTCGGCAGCCAGGCCTGGGTGTCATAGAAGTATTTCAGGTGCTCATAGGTCTTGGTGTCGTAGCCGGTGGCGCCGGAGGACATGTATGACTCAATCACCCCGGTGGCCATGGCCTGCGACAGCTCGGCCGCCTGCACGGTGACCGGCTGGGCTCCGACCAGCTCCGCGATGCGCGCGGTGGCGGGGCTGTAGGCGCGCCACTTAATGCCCTTCAGGTCTGCGGCCGAGTTGATCGGCTTCTTGCTGAAGATGCCTTGCGGGGGCCAGGCCACGCTGTACAGCAGCATCATGCCCTGCTCGGCCAGCTTCTTTTCCAGCGCCGGCTTCTGCGCCTTGTAGAGCTTGGCCGATTCATCATAGCTGTCGGCCAGGAAGGGCAAGCCGTCGGCGCCGAAGGTCTGCCATTCGTTCTGGTAGTTGACCAGCAGGATCTCGCCCATCTGTGCCTGGCCGCCCTGCACGGCCCGCTTGATCTCGGGCGCCTTGAACAGCGAGGCATTGGCGTGTACGGTGATCTTGAGCTTGCCGCCGGTCGCCTTGTCCACATCGGCGGCCAGCTGCATCAGGTTTTCGGTGTGGAAATTGGTGGCCGGATAGGCGGCGGGCAGGTCCCATTTCACTTGCGCCTGGGCCACTTGACCGGCACCGCAGGCCAGCAGGACGGCGGTGAGGATAAGACGACGGGAAGCTTTCATGATCACTCCAGTGGGTGGGGTAGAACGACCTGCGAAGCATGCGCCGTGTCGCCAGTCTTGCCGATAGTGGTTGACCCCAGGATTCCAAAATATTTGAAGATTGACGATAATTTATAAATAAAGTGTCGACAACATCGCGGAGGCGGCCATGGCCAGCAAGACCAGCAACAGTCCCAGGAAGGCCGTAGCCAAGAGTGCCAAGCCCGAAATGCCCGCGCCGACCAGTGCCCGCGGCATCGTCTCTTCCTCGCACCTGGTGTCGCCACGCAGCCTGGAGCTGTCGGAGTTCGAGTTCGGCCTGATCGTGGCCTGGAACGCCTTCTCGCGCTGGGCCGTGCGCTGCATGGCAGCCAGCGGGTGTCCGGATCTGACGATCACCGACGTGCTGCTGCTGCACCACGTCAATCACCGCGCCCGCAACAAGAAGCTGGCCGACATCTGCTTCGTGCTGAACTACGAAGACACCCATGTCGTCGCCTACGGCCTGAAGAAGCTGGTTACCGCCGGCCTGGTGCTGGCCGAGAAGCAGGGCAAGGAAGTCTTCTACAGCCCGACACCCGAGGGTGAGGCCGCCGCGACGCGCTACCGCGAGGTGCGCGAGGCCTGCCTGGTGGACAACCTGGACGTCGAGCGCAACCATGACATCGGCGAGATGGCGCGGCTGCTGCGCAGCATGTCGGGCCTGTATGACCAGGCCGCCCGCGCCGCCACCTCTCTTTAGTCAGTTGGTGCCAGAGCTTGTTGCCGAGCAACAAGGTCTGGCACGCAAATTCTCACGAACGACGAGATCAAGCACCATGGACCACAACCCCCCACGCTGGCAGTTCTGGATCGACCGCGGCGGCACCTTCACCGATCTGGTCGGTCGTGCCCCGGATGGCGCGTTGCAAACCCTGAAACTGCTGTCCGAGAACCCGGAGCAGTACCGCGATGCGGCGGTCGAGGGCATTCGCCGCCTGCTTGGCTTGAAGCCAGGTGAGGCGATCACCGCCGAGCGGGTCGATTGCGTGAAGATGGGCACGACGGTGGCCACCAATGCCTTGCTGGAGCGCAAGGGCGACCGCACGGTGCTGGTTACCACCACCGGTTTCCGCGACGCGCTGCGCATTGCCTACCAGGCGCGGCCGAAGCTGTTCGAGCGCCATATCCAGCTGCCCGAGCTGCTGTACGAGCGCGTGATCGAGGCCACCGAGCGGGTCGGCGCCCAGGGCGAGCTGATCACGCCCTTGGACGAGGCGGCGCTGCGTGTCGAGCTGCAAGCCGCGTTCAAGGCCGGCATCCGCGCCTGCGCCATCGTCTTCATGCATGGCTACCGCTACACGGCGCACGAGCTGGCGGCGGCGCGCCTCGCCGCTGAGATCGGTTTCCCGCAGGTTTCGGTCTCGCACCAGGTCAGCCCGCTGATGAAGCTGGTGGCGCGGGGCGACACGACGGTCGTGGATGCCTATCTGTCGCCCATCCTGCGCCGCTATGTCGAGCAGGTGGCCGGTCAGATGCCCGGCGTGCGGCTTTTCTTCATGCAGTCGTCCGGCGGCCTGACCGAGGCGCATCAGTTCCAGGGCAAGGACGCGATCCTGTCCGGCCCGGCCGGCGGCATTGTCGGCATGGTGCGCACGGCCGTCGCCGCGGGCCACGACAAGGTAATCGGCTTCGATATGGGCGGCACGTCCACCGACGTGTCGCACTTTGCCGGCGAGTTCGAGCGTGCCTTCGAAACGCAGGTCGCCGGCGTGCGCATGCGCGCTCCGATGATGAGCATCCACACGGTGGCGGCCGGCGGCGGCTCCATCATCCGCTTCGATGGCGCGCGGCTGCGCGTCGGCCCGGAGTCGGCCGGGGCCAATCCCGGGCCGGCCAGCTACCGACGTGGAGGCCCGCTGGCCACCACCGACGCCAACGTGATGCTGGGCAAGATCGCGCCGGCGCACTTCCCCAGGGTGTTCGGCCCGCAGGCCAATGAGGCGCTGGACCGCGAGGTGGTCGTGCAGCGCTTCGAGGCGATGGCGCAGCAGATGCGCGAGGCGTCGGGGCGCGCCGTCACGGCCGAGGAGGTGGCAGCCGGTGCGCTGCAGATCGCCGTGGCGAATATGGCCAATGCGATCAAGCGCATCTCGGTGGCGCGGGGCTATGACGTCACCGGCTACACCTTGCAATGCTTTGGCGGCGCCGGTGGTCAGCATGCCTGCCTGGTGGCCGACGCCCTGGGCATGACGCGGGTGTTCGTCCATCCGCTGGCCGGCGTGCTGAGTGCCTATGGCATGGGTATGGCCGACCAAATCGCCATGCGCGAGGCCGCGATCGAGTTGCCGCTCGACGAGACTGGCCTGGCCTCGGCCCGCAGCAGCCTAGACACGCTGGCCGCGGCCGCCTGCGCCGAGCTGGCCGGCCAGGGCCTGGCCGCTGCCGAGCTGCAGTCGCGCCGCAAGCTGCATGTGCGCTACCAGGGCACGGACACGGCGCTGCTGGTCAAATGCCCGGACCTTGGGTCTGGCGCCATTGACGCCATCCGGGCCGAGTTCGAGGCCGGCTACCGCCAGCGTTTTGCCTTCCTGATGAGCGACAGGCCGCTGGTCATAGAGGCCGTGTCGGTGGAGGCGATCGCTGCCGGTGAGTCCGCAGCCGCCGTGAACGCGGCGCAGACCGAAGAGCACCGTGCCGAGGCCACCGAGCAGGTGCAGATGTACTGCGCCGCCGACGAGCAGGACGCCGGCTGGCGACCCGCCGGCCTGTTCATCCGCGAGGGTCTGCTGCCGGGCGCCGTGATCGACGGCCCGGCCATCATTGCCGAGCGCAATGCCACCACCGTGCTGGAGCCCGGCTGGCAGGCCAGGCTCACCGCCGCCGGCGCGCTGGAGCTGCAGCGCACCCGCGCCCGGGCCACCCGCCACGCGATAGGCACGGAGGCCGATCCGGTGATGCTGGAGGTCTTCAACAACCTGTTCATGAATATCGCCGAGCAGATGGGCCTGCGGCTGCAGAACACCGCCTTCTCGGTCAATATCAAAGAGCGGCTGGACTTCAGCTGCGCGCTGTTCGACGCCGGCGGCAACCTGATTGCCAACGCGCCACACATGCCGGTGCACCTGGGCTCGATGAGCGAGTCGATCAAGACGGTGATCGCCCGCAACCCGAGCATGGTGGAGGGCGATGTCTATGTGCTGAACGACCCGTATCACGGCGGCACGCATCTGCCCGACGTGACGGTCATCACGCCCGTGTTCCTGGAGGGCAGCGCCAAGCCGTCCTTCTTTGTGGCATCGCGCGGCCACCATGCCGACATCGGCGGCATCTCCCCCGGCTCGATGCCGCCGTTCTCGAAGACCATCGCCGACGAGGGCGTGCTGATCGACAACTTCAGGCTGGTCGAGGCCGGTGTGCTGCGCGAGCAGGCGCTGCTGGCGCTGTTGGGTTCGGGCCCGCACCCGTCGCGCAACCCACAGCAGAACCTGGCCGACCTGCGCGCGCAGATCGCCGCCAACGAGAAGGGTGTGCAGGAGCTGCGGGCGATGGTTGCTCAGTTCGGCCGCGCCACCGTCGATGCCTATATGCAGCATGTGCAGGACAACGCCGAGGAGTCGGTGCGCCGCGTCATCACCGCGCTGAAGGATGGCCAGTTCACCCTGCCGCTGGACAACGGCGCGCAGATCGCCGTCAAGGTCACCGTCAACAAGGTCGCCCGCAGCGCCACGCTGGACTTCACCGGCACCAGCGCCCAGTTGCCCAACAACTTCAACGCCCCGAAGGCGGTGACGATGGCGGCGGTGCTCTATGTGTTCCGCACCCTGGTGGATGACGATATTCCACTGAACGCCGGCTGCCTGAAGCCGCTGGACGTGATCGTGCCCGAGGGCTGCATGCTGAACCCGCAGCTGCCCGCAGCGGTGGTGGCCGGCAATGTCGAGACTTCGACCTGCGTGACCAATGCGCTGTACGGGGCGCTGGGCGTGATGGCCGCCAGCCAGTGCAGCATGAACAACTTCACCTTCGGCAACGCCACCCATCAGTACTATGAAACGATCTCGGGCGGCTCCGGCGCGGGGCCTGGCTTTGCCGGCACCAGCGTCGTGCAGACCCATATGACCAACTCGCGGCTGACCGATCCCGAGGTGCTGGAATTCCGCTTCCCGGTGCGCCTGGACAGCTATGCCATCCGCCAGGGCTCGGGTGGAGCTGGCGCGTGGCGGGGCGGCAATGGTGGCGTGCGCCGCGTGCGGTTCCTGGAGGCGATGACGGCCTCCATCCTGAGCAATGGCCGCCACGCGGGTGCTTTCGGCATGGCCGGCGGCGAGGCGGGGGCGGTGGGGCTGAACACCATCGAGCGCGCCAATGGTCAGATCGAGCGCCTGGACCATATCGGCTCGGCCGAGATGGCGCCGGGCGATGTGTTTGTGATAGAGACGCCGGGCGGCGGTGGCTACGGCACGACTATCTAGCGTGGGGCGATGGGCCTGAGGGTCAGCAGGCCCTTGAGCTTATCCACTGCCTCGGGCAGGTCGGCGCAGTCGAACTGGGCGGTCCAGGGGCCGCTGGCGGCCTGCACCTCCAGGCTCAGGGTCTGGCCATCGGGATAGCCGGGCGCCTGGCGGGCCGCGCCCTGGGCCTGGCCCAGCAACTTCGCGATGCGGCCTGCCTGTTTGGCATCCAGGTCGACGGCGCGCAACTCGGCCCCGCGCAGCAGGCCGGCGAAGCCGCCTTGCTCGGTCAGCCGCAGCTGCTGCCAGTCCACAACATCAGAATCCAACCGCTTTCCAGGCATCGTTGAGGGCCTTCAATTGCTTGCTGCCGCTGCCATGGTTCTTGGCAGCCACCATCTGTGTGGTCGTGACCATGTCGACGAACTGGCTGTTGCTCGACAGCTTGCGCATGGTCTCATACCAGATCGCCGCCGGCTCGTTATAGGCGTAGCCGCCGACCGCCTTGGCAAACAGGAAGAAGGCGTGATTGAAGATGCCAGAGTTCAGGTGCACGCCGCCATTGTCGAAGCTGCCGACGAACTTGTCGCGCAGATGCTTGGGTTGCGGGTCGGTGCCCAGGTTGGGGTCGTTCTCGTAGGCCTTGCCAGGGCCGAAGTCGCGTAGCGCCTTGGCCTTGGTGCCGGGGCCCATGATCTCCTTGCCGACCAGCCAGGTCGCCTTGGCGGCCGTGTGCTTCTTCTTCCACTGGCTGATCAGCACGCCGAACACATCGGCGAAGTGCTCGTTCAGCGCGCCCGACTCATCCTGATATTCCAGATTGCACTCGTGCGAGATCACGCCATGGGTAAGCTCATGGCCGACCACGTCCAGCGACTTGGTGAAACGCACGAACAGCTGGCCGTCGCCGTCGCCATAGGCCATCTGCTGGCCATTCCAGAACGCGTTATTGAGCTTCTTGCCCAGGTGCACACTGGAGATAAGCGTGGTGCCGCGGCCGTCCAGCGAGTTGCGCTGGAACTGTTTCATGTAGAAGTCATAGGTCACGCCGCTGTGGTCATAGGCCTCGTTCACGGCCGGGTCGGCCACCGCCTTGTCGCCCTCCTTGCGCACCAGCTTGCCGGGCAGCCGGCTCATGCCCAGGCCCTTGACGTCGTGGATCAGGCGATTCTTCTTGGCCGAGGGCGAGGCGAAGGCCGCCATCATCGGCATCGACTGCATGACCGTGCGTACGGCGCGCGCTTCGGCCGAGGCGGCGATGGCATCCACCGCCTGCTTGCGCACCGCGGCGTCCGACGAGGTGCTGAGGTTGTCCAGCATATAGGGCGGGATGATGCACAGCAGCGGGTGAGGGTGGCAGGTGCAACGCAGCATGGTGGGCGCTCCAGCAGTTCAAGGTGAGCGCTTTTTATGCCCATCACCGCGGCGCTGCCATCCCTAAAAGATGGCTTGAATTCAGCGCTTGTCCTGCTCCGAGTAGCTTTTCCAGCGCCCCATGGCGCTGCGCATGAACTGCGCTTGACGTGCGAACTTGGGGCAGGCCGAGCAGATCACCATGTGCAGACGCACGGCCAGGCGCTCCTGCCAGCTCAGCTCGCGATCGAGCGATTGCAGGGTCAGGCCGGTCACCTCGCGGCAATTCCTCATCAATTTCATTTAGATTCCCTCAGGCCTGGGCGCCGGCGAACCAGCTGAGCTGCAGACAGTCACGCAAACGCAGCCTCGCGCGATGCAGCATCACCCAAAGATTGGTCGGGGTGATGGCCAACTCCTTACAGATCTCGTCGGTGTCCAGTTCCAGCCATTCACGCATCATGAACAAGCGGCCCTGCACGCCGGGCAACTTGTCCACGCAAGCTTCCAGGACTGCAAAGAAATCGGCCTGGCGCAGGCAGTGCTCCGGGTCACCCCAGTCCTGTGGTGCCTCGCGCCAGTGGCCGTCGGCGGCGAACAGCGGCTCGTCGAGATCGGCTTCGTCGTCGGCCGTGGTCGTCGAAACCTCGCGGGTGTGCTTGCGCAGCTGGTCGATCAGCTTGTGCTTCAGTATGCCCACCAGCCATGTCTTCAGTTGAGACTGGCCGGCAAAGGCCTGTGGCCGTTCCAGCGCAGCCAGCAGGGTCTCGGACACGGCGTCTTCGGCCCAGGCCTCATTCTTCAGCTGCATCTGCGCAAAACGCATCAATTGAGGGCGCAGCTGTTCGACAGCACGGGCAAAATCGCTCATCACCAAGGCCTGTTTCCATAACAACAAGCTGTGCAGTGTAAGGACTTGGACCTGTTGATCGACCTACGGTGGTCGCAAGACATTGACGAAATCTTTCTCCCACCCACATTGACTGGAATCTGACCATGAACCAAAAGCTGATTGTTTCCTCCGCCCTCGCTTCCGTGCTGGCCCTGGGCCTGGTGGGCCAGGTCGCCGCCCAGGACAAGCCCAAGGAAAAGTGCTTCGGCATCGCCAAGGCCGGCCAGAACGACTGCGCCAATCTGTCGGGCAGCCACTCCTGCGCGGGCCAGTCCAAGGCGGACATGGGCACCGACGAATGGAAGTACGTGCCCAAGGGCACCTGCAAGGACATGAAGGGCCTCACGGCCGACGAGGCCAAGGCCAAGATGAAGAAGGCCTGAGCGAGCGATGCATGCACCCGCCCAGGTAGGCATAGGTCTGCGGCAGCCGCACTACCGCGAGCTGCTGGAGACCCTGCCTGCCTTGGGCTTTGTCGAGGTTCACTCAGAGAACTTCTTCGCCGCCGGTGGCGCCGCCCGGGCGGTGCTGCGCCAGGCGCGCGAGCACTACGACATCAGCCTGCATGGTGTGGGTCTGTCCCTGGGCTCGGCGATGGGGCTGGATGACTGGCATCTGGACCGGCTGGCCGAGCTGGTGGCAGAGACAGCTCCGGTGCGGGTGTCAGACCATGCCAGCTTTGCCCGTGTGCCGGGTCTTGCCTCGTCAGCCGCGGTCCACATGAACGACCTGCTGCCGCTGGCCTTCACGCCGGCGGCGCTGGGCATCATGGTGGCCAATGTGCAGCGGGTGCAGGAGCGGCTGAAGCGGCCGCTGCTGGTGGAGAACCTCTCCGCCTATCTGAGCTGGGCCGATGACAGCCTGGCCGAGCCCGAGTTCTTCAACGAGCTGGCGCGGCGCAGCGGCTGTGGCCTGCTGCTGGACGTGAACAATCTGATGGTCAACGCGCTGAACCGTCAGCCTGACGAAGCGCAGGCCGCCGCTGAGGTGCAGCGCTGGCTGGAGCAGATCGATCCGCTCACGGTGGGCGAGATCCATCTGGCCGGCTATTGCGACACTGGGGACCTGGTCATCGATGATCATGGGAGCCGTGTGCATGCGCCGGTGTGGACGGCTTATGAGTACGCGCTTCAGCGCCTGGGCCCTAAACCCACCCTGCTGGAGTGGGACACCGACGTGCCCGCCTTGAGCGTGCTCCTCGATGAGGCTGCCCAGGCCTTGCAGCGCATGGAGGCCCTGTGAGCGAGGGCCACACGCGTGAGCTGCAGCGCCAGCAGGCGCTGGTCCGGGCACTTCAGTCGCCGGGCGGCGAGCATGCGCTGGCACCTTGGCTGTGCGAGCAGGGTGGGCGGCTGGCCCGTGGATTGAGCGCCTACCGTGCCAATGCCGGGGCGTCGGCCGAGCGGGCGCTGGCCAGCAGCTTTCCGACGGTGCTGGCGCTGATGGGAGAGCAGGCCTTCGCCGCCCTGGCCCGGGCCTATTGGCGGGTCCATCCGCCGTCGCGCGGCGACTTGGCTTGCTTGGGCGAGCAACTGCCCAACTTCATGCGCAACAGTCCTCAGCTGGAGGACGAACCCTATTTGCCCGACAGCGCCAGGCTCGACTGGTTGCTGGGCTGCGCGGAGGGTGCTGCCGATATTGAAGCCGAACCGGCCAGCCTTGGTTTGCTGGCGGAGCACGAACCACAGCAGCTGCGGCTCAGGCTGATGCCCTCGGTGCATTTGCTTCGTAGCGACTTCCCGGTCCTGGCGATCTGGCAGGCACACCACAGCGACGAGCCGGAGCCGTTCGCGCCGGTGCGTGCGGCGCTGGCGGCCGGCGAGGGCTCATGGGTGTTGGTGTGGCGCGAGGGATGGCGAGCGAGGGCGATGGCTCTGGAGCCGGCGGCCTGGCGTTTCGCCGCGGACTTGCTGGCGGGTAGCGATCTTGCCCAGGCCTTGAACTCCGGCGGCCCCGATTTCGACTTCGGCGCCTGGCTGGCGCAGGCCCTCCAACAAGCCTGGCTGCACCGCGTCGAAGCAAGCTGAGCCGCTATTCCTGTGGCTGGAAGCTGATCAGCATCACCGGCTGCACGCGGCCATCGACATCCCGCGGCAGGATCTCGGTCTTGTCGATCGCCCGCAGCACGGCCTTGTCCCACTCGGCATTGCCGCTGGGCTTGGTCAGCTTGCGTGACAGGATGCTGCCGTCGGGGCCGACGCGCACCTCGACCTCGGCGACCGGATTGCCGGTGCTCAGGTCGCTGAACACGATGTTGGGCCGTATGCGCGCCTTGATGCGCCCGGCATAGCTGGCCGAGGGCCCGGAGGATTGCAGTGCCGTGCCGGTCGAGCTGGGGCCGCCGCTGGCGCCAGCCATGCCCTGGATGCGCTTCAGGTTCTCCTGGCGCTGCGCTTCGAGCTCGCGTTCCTTCTTCTGCGCCTCGGCCTGTTTCAGCTTCTCCTGCCTGGCCTTCTCCAGCTTGTCGGCCTGCTCCAGTTTGGCCAGTTTGGCCTGCTCGGCTTCGAGCTTCTTGCGCTCGGCCTCGCGTTCCTTGGCGAGTTTTTCCTTGGCCAGCTTAGCCTCTCGTTCCTTGGCTTCCTTGGCCTCTTTCAGGGCTTCCTCGGCGGCCTTGCGCTTCTTCTCTTCGCGGGCCTTCTCCAGCGCGATGTCGGCGTCGCGGTTGGGCGCGACCACGGGTTCGGGCGGCGGGGTGGGCTTGGCCTGTTTGACCGGCTCGGGTTCGGGCTCTGGGGGCGGTGCCTGTTCGGCCGGCGCAGCGGCCTGGGGCACGGTGGACCACAGCTCGGCCTCGAAGGTCGGTGGCTGCTGCACGCGCCAGCTGACACTGAAGGCGATCGCCATCACCAGCGCGGCATGCACCAGCAGGGCCAGGCTCAAGCCCCGCCCGACGCCGGGGGCGGGTGGCGGCCTCAGCGCATCACCGAACAGAACGGGATTGACCATCGCCTCGACTCAGCCGCCGCTGTTCTTCACGGCCAGGCCGACCCGCGTCACGCCATTGGACTGCAGGATGTCCATCACCTTGACCACTGCCTCGTACTTGACGTTGCGGTCCGCCGAGATGACTACCGGCGTGTTGCTGCTCGTGCCCTGGGCCTGCAAGACCCGCCGCGCCAGCCGGTTCAGCGAGATCGGTTGCGGCTCTTCCTTGTCAAGCTTGATCTTCAGCTTCTCGTCGGCGCCGACGACGATGTGTATCACGTGCTCGGGCTGCTGGCGGCTTTTTCCCACGCTGGGCAGGTCCACTAAGCCGGTGGTGATCAGCGGTGCGCTGACCATGAAGATGATCAGCAGCACCAGCATCACGTCGATGAAGGGCACCATATTGATCTCGTTGATCGTGCGGCGACGGCCGCCGCCGCGTGAGCTGATGGCAGGCATGTGGGGTCCTTAGCGGGTGGCCGGGCCAGCGGTGCCAGTCGGTGCCGGCTGGACCGCATTGCGCTGCAGGATGTTGGAGAACTCCTCGATGAAGGTCTCCAGCGTGATCGCCGTGCGGTCGATCTGGCGGGCAAAGCGGTTGTAGGCAATCACCGCCGGAATGGCGGCGAACAGGCCGATGGCCGTGGCCACCAGCGCCTCGGCAATGCCCGGCGCTACGGTGGCCAGGGTCACCTGGGTCAGGTTGGACAGGCCCACGAAGGCGTGCATGATGCCCCAGACGGTGCCGAACAGGCCCACATAGGGCGAGACCGAGCCGACCGAGGCCAGGAAGGACAGATTCGACTCGATCGCGTCCAGCTCGCGGTGGAAGCTGGCCCGCATGGCGCGGCGGGCGCCGTCCAGCAGAGTGGCGCCATCACCCATGCGGCGCTCGCGAAGCTTCAGGAATTCGCGCATGCCGGCGGCGAAAATGCGCTCCAGCGGTGAGGTCTGGGCCTTGCCCGCCACGGCCTGGTAGAGATCGTTCAGGTTCTTGCCGGACCAGAACTCCTGCTCGAAGGCGTCATTGCTGGCCCGCACCTTGGACAGCGAGATCAGCTTGGCGAAGATCACCGTCCAGCTGGCCAGCGACACCAGCAGCAGCGCGGCCATCACCAGCTGCACCACGAAGCTGGCCTGCAGCATCAGCGAGAAGATGGAAAGGTCCTGGTTCATGGGCTGACTTTGTCGAGAATGGGTTGGGGAATGCGGCTGGGTTTGAAGCTCTGGCTGTGCACACAGCCGATGCGGATCTCGCCCTCGCACAAGAGCTGCTCGCCACGACGCGCCTGCTGAAACAGGCTCATGCTGGCGCGGCCCCGCTCGGTCACCAGAACGCTGACGTCCAGCCAGTCATCCAGCCGTGCTGGGCTCAGGTATTTCAGATTCGTGGCGCTGACGACGAACATCAAATGCTGCTCCGAACGCAGGCGCTCCTGCTCGAAGCCCAGCGAGCGCAGCCATTCGGTGCGGGCGCGCTCGAAGAACTTCAGGTAGTTGGCATAGAACACCACGCCGCCGGCATCGGTGTCTTCCCAGTAGACGCGCAGGCCGTGGCTGAACGGAGAATCTTGGTTGCTGGAGGTCATCGCGGGCGCGATTATCGCAAGGCTTGGGCTATGCGATGCACCGATTCCTGCAGACGCTCCAGCGAATTGGCAAACGAGAAGCGCACAAAGCGCTCGGCCTCCAGCCGGCCGAAGTCGCGGCCCGGCGTGATCGCCACATGGGCGCGGCGCATCATGTCGAAGGCAAAGTCCCAGCTGCTGGGGTTGTGGGCCGAGCAGTCGGCCCAGACATAGAAGGCGCCATCGGGAACGACAGGCACCTGCAGGCCCAGACCTTGCAGGGCGGGCACCAGATAGTCACGCCGGGCGCGGAACTCCTCGCGGCGGCGTTCGTATTCGGTGATCACCTCGGGCTCGAAGCAGGCCAGCGCCGCGTGCTGGGCAATGCTGGACGGGCAGATGAACAGGTTTTGCGCCAGCTTCTCTACGGCCGGCACCAGTTCGGGCGGCAGCACCAGCCAGCCGAGGCGCCAGCCGGTCATGCCGAAGTATTTGGAGAAGCTGTTGACCGAGATGATGTCCTCGCCCAGGCCCAGCACGCTGTGGCCATAGCGCTCGTCGAAACTCAGGCCCAGATAGATCTCATCGACGATGGTCACGCCACCGTGCTTGCGCACCACCTCGACCATGGCGCGCATCTCTTCCGGCGCGATCGAGGTGCCGGTGGGGTTGCTCGGCGAGGCCAGCAACACGCCGCGGGTGTGCTCGTTCCAGGCGGCCTCGACCTGGGCCGCGCTGGGTTGGTAGCGCTGCTCGGCCGTGGCGTTCAGCAGCACCGCCTGGGCATCGGCCGCGGCCACGAAATGGCGGTTGCAGGGATAGCAGGGGTCGGGCATCAGCACCTGGTCGCCGCGCTCGAACAGCGCAAGGCAGGCCAGTTGCAGGGCCGCCGACGCACCTGCCGTGATGACGATGCGCTCCGGCGCGATGTGCAGGCCGAAGCGTTGCAGATACCAGGCGCAGAGCTTCTCGCGCAGCGCCGGCAGGCCGGTGGCCGAGGTGTACTGCGTGCGGCCCATGGCCAGGCAGGCCTCCGCTGCCGCCTGCACGGCAGGCGGCGCGGTGAAGTCGGGCTCGCCGATGTTCAGGTAGATCATGGTCCGGCCACCCTGGGCCGGATCGCAGGCCGGGCTGCGCGCGATCTCCTGCGCGGCCTTGGCACACTCCATCACGTAAAAGGGCTCGATGTGATCGAGCCTGGACGCCAGTTTCATCGGGCCTTGTTGCGCATGCTCTGCACTTCGGCCGGGCGCAGATCGACGGCGGCGCGGTCGAGTACCCCGTTCACATACTTGTGGCCGTCGGTGCCGCCAAAGGATTTGGCCAGTTCGACCGCCTCGTTGATGGCGACCTTGTAGGGCACGTCCATGCAGTGCTTGAGCTCGTAGGCGCCGATCATCAGCACGCCATGCTCGATCGGCGACAGCTCGCTGGTCTTGCGGTCCACATGCTTGGACAGCACGGCGTCGAGGTCGGCGGCTTCAAGAATGCAGCCATGCAGCAGTGCGTCAAAATGCGGCTTGTCGCATTTGTCGAAGCCGTCCTGCTCGCGCATATGAGCCTCGATGACGCCGGCCTCCTCGCCGGAGACCAGCCACTGGTAGAGGCCCTGCAGAGCGACCTCGCGGGCACGGCGGCGGGCCGACTTGGGCTTGGCTGCGCGCGGAGCCGGTGCAGTGGCGGTGGGCGTGGGTTTTGGAGTTGACGCGTCGGTGCTCACAGCAGTTCTTCCATCAGATTGGCCATCTCGACGGCCACACGGGCGGCGTCGCGGCCCTTGTCCTCGGCGCGCGCCCAGGCCTGTTCCTCGTTCTCGACGGTGAGGATGGCATTGGCCACGGGCACCTGGTGATCCAGCGCCACGCGGGTGACGCCGGCACCGCTTTCGTTGGCGACGAGCTCGAAGTGGTAGGTCTCGCCGCGGATGATGCAGCCCAGCGCGATCAGCGCGTCGAAGTCTTCGCTGTCGGCCATCGCGTTCAAGGCAAGCGCCACTTCAAGGGCTCCGGGCACGGTGACATGCTTGATGTCCTTGGCATTCACGCCCAGGCTTTCCAGCTCGGCCAGGCAGGATTGCGCCAGTTGGTTCGTCAGCGGTGCATTGAAGCGCGCCTGGACGATGCCGATGCGTAGGCCTTCGCCCTCGAGCGAGGCGGCTTGCCCCTTGTCTGCGTCTTGCATGTTCTTGCCTGTCTTTCTTTTTGTTCAGCGTATCAGTCGGCGGTGACGAAACCCGTCACTTCAAGGCCGTAGCCCGTCATGCTGGGCATGCGCCGCGGGCTGCCCAGCAGCTTCATCCTGGAGATACCGAGTTCGCGCAGGATCTGCGCGCCAACGCCGTAGGTGCGCAGGTCCATGCTGCCGCTCTGGGCCGCGCCACCTTCGGGCGCCTGCAACTGGTCCAGCAGCGTCTGTGCCTCTTCGCCGCAGTTGAGCAGCAGGGCCGCACCGCGCTCGGCCGCCTGCAGCGTGGCCAGTGCCTTGGGCAGGGGCCAGGAATGGTGGCAGCGGCCGCTGTCCAGCAGGTCCAGGGCCGAGAACGGCTCGTGCACGCGCACCAGCACCTCGTCGCCGGGTTGCCACTGGCCCTTGGTCAGCGCGATGTGGACGCCGCCGGTGCGGTCCTTGAACACGGCGCTGGCGAACACGCCCTGGGCCGTGTGCAGCGGGCGCTCGGTCACGCGCTGCACCAGCGACTCATTGCGGCTGCGGTATTCGATCAGGTCGGCAATGGTGCCTATCTTCAGGCCATGCTCCTGGGCAAAAATCTCCAGATCGGGCAGACGGGCCATCGTGCCGTCGTCCTTCATGATCTCGCAGATCACCGATGTGGGCGACAGACCGGCCATCTGCGACAGATCGCAGCCGGCCTCCGTGTGGCCGGCGCGCATCAGCACACCGCCGTCCTGGGCCTGCAGCGGGAAGATATGGCCGGGCTGGACCAGATCGCTGGCCTGCGCATGCTTGGCCACGGCGGCCTGCACGGTGCGGGCGCGGTCGGCGGCCGAGATGCCGGTGGTCACGCCGGTGGCGGCCTCGATCGACACCGTGAAGGCCGTGCCGTGCTTGGTGCCATTGCGCGTGGCCATCGGCGGGAGCTGCAGCCGCTCGCAGCGCTCGCGAGTCAGCGTCAGGCAGATCAGGCCACGGCCGAAGCGGGCCATGAAATTGATCGCCTCGGGCGTGATGTGATCGGCGGCGATGACGAGGTCGCCTTCGTTCTCGCGGTCTTCTTCGTCAACCAGAATGACCATGCGGCCGGCGGCCAGCTCGGCCACCAGCTCGGGAATAGGGGAGATGGGCATGGGCAGGATTGTAGGCGGGGTGAGGGTTGTCCCGGGCATGGCGGGACATTCGATTCACGAACACGGTGCCGGGCGGGCCAGGATGCGCAGGTCTTCACCCACCCGCTCGATGCTGTGCCAGGTCAGGTTCAGCACCTGATCCATGCTGTCCAGCGGGCCGAAAGCGGCCAATTCGCGGCCCTGTCCCATCAGCTTGGGCGCCAGATAGAGCAGGAACTCGTCCACCAGGCCCTCGCGGACAAAGGAGCCATTGAGTTTGTGGCCGGCCTCGACATGCAGCTCGTTGATGCCGCGCGTGCCCAGGTCCAGCAGCAGGGCCTGCAAGTCCACCTTGCCGTTCGGGCCGGGCTTGGCAGCGAGCGTGGCGCCACGGTCGGTCAACGCCCTGGCGCGCTCGGCATCGGGTTGGCCGGCGTGATAGATCAACACTTCGCCAGGGGCGTCGAGGATGCGCGCCGCGGGCGGCGTCTCCAGTCGCGAATCGACTATCACGCGCAGCGGCTGGCGGGCGGTCTCGACCAGGCGCACGTCGAGGCGCGGATCGTCTTCCAGCACCGTTCCGACGCCGGTCAGCACAGCACCGGCGCGTTTGCGCCAGGCGTGGCCGTCGGCGCGGGCGGTGGGCCCAGTGATCCACTGGCTGACGCCGTTGAGCAGGGCGGTACGGCCGTCCAGCGAGGTGGCCACCTTCATGCGCACCCAGGGCCGGCCACGCTGCATGCGGGAGAAAAAGCCGAGGTTCAGCTCGCGCGCCTCGTCACCGAGCAGGCCGACATTCACCTCGATGCCGGCGGCGCGCAGCCGAGCCGTTCCCTGGCCGGCCACCAGCGGGTTCGGGTCTTCGCAGGCGACGACGACGCGGCCCAGCTGCGCGGCGGCCAGCGCGTCGCAGCAGGGCGGCGTGCGGCCATGGTGGGAGCAGGGCTCCAGCGTGACGTAGGCGGTTGCGCCCTTGATATCGTGCCCAAGCGCCTGGGCATCCCGCAGGGCCATCACCTCGGCATGGGCCTGGCCGGCCGCCTGGGTATGGCCCTGGCCCAGCAAGCGGCCCTGCTCATCGACGATGACGCAGCCGACGCGGGGGTTGGGGTCGCTGAGGCCTATGGCCTGGTGGGCGAGGGCCAGGGCTTGGCGCATGGCCGTTGTGGCGTCGAGATGTTCGGGGCGGGCTTGCATGGTGCAAGTCTAGGGCAGCCGATCGGCGGCCGATCAAATGCAAAGGGCCTCCAGCGGAGGCCCTTGTCGAGTACCACGGCACGCCGTGGCAATTCAAGTGTTAGTTCAGCGGCGCGCCTTGCGCCGTGCTGCTGCCAAGCCCAACAGGCTGATGCCCACCAGGGCCAGCGAACCGGGTTCCGGTACATCGTTGCGAGGCTCGCGGCTGCCGACCATCAGGTCGTCGAAGCCCAGCCAGTCGTAGTCGAGGACCGCGTCTTCATCGATCTGTGCAAGCTTGAAGCGAACACCGTAGATGCTGGCGCTGGTGTCGCTGATGCCGAAGAATTGCAGGCTACCGCTAACGGCAGGCACCGGCAGGTCGAGGGATGAGAAGCTGGCAATCACGCTGTTGCCTGCGCCGAGAATGTCAAGCGACAGGGAGCCATCGAAGTCACCGTAGTCGATCAGGTTGAAGCCGAATGCCTCGACCGGGCCGCTACCGAAGCCGATGCTGAAATTCAGCGCCGACTCCCACCACTTGGTCCCGCCAGGGGTGGTGTTGTAACGACCGGAGCTGCCGGCGTTCTTGATCAGGCCGGTCAGCACCAGATCTTCGTCATTGGCACCCTTGTAGTTCTTGAAACCGCCGGTCAAGGTCGATCCCGCACCCAGTGCCGCCAAGGACAGCGGGCTACCTACGCCGGTGGCGTTGAGGGTCTGGTTCTCCAGCCCATAGCTGGTGAAAGTCGACAGGTTCGCCTCGAAACCGGACCGGCTACCGCTGTACAGCAAGGGGGCGGCTTGCACGGCGCTGATGGCCGACAGGGCGAGCGCGAGGCCCGTCAAGATACTGTTCTTTCGCATTCTCTTCTCCTCAACGGCAGAGTTAGTTTTAGGATCCTTGATGCTGACCTAAGCAATTGCCGGGCCAGCATGGAAAGTCTTTAAAAAACAATGACTTGCAGCGATGTGTCGGCTGATCACGTAAGTCGTGTAAAGAACGCCGACAGGGCGACGCCTTACAGATGCGGCTGATGCTGCCAGGTGTTGCCGTTGATGAAAGCGGTTCCGGCGTCGTCGCCAGGGCATTCATTGGCTGTGCTGCCATCTCCGGCACGTATCACCAGGAAGTTCTGATTGCTCAGCGGGCCGTCGACATGGGTGTAGATGAGAGGGTGGCCGATATTGCCATTGGTCGGGGTGTCGCTCTGCGACGGCGTGTAGCGGCAGACCCTGAAACTGGCGGCGCTGGTCTCGGTAGCCACGCTGGCGATCGGCAGCGCAACGCTGCTCACCAAGTCGAGCTTACCCGACCATTTCAGCGCCGGCGTGCTCTCCGGATCCACCGGGACGGCGCAGTAATACGCCACATGGGTGGAGAAGGCGCGGCTGTAGCAGGCGACCGTTCCTGCCGTCGGTGCCGTAGTGGTGACCTGCAGATCAACGCCTATCGCTGTGCCGGTCGGTGCTTCGGCTTCGGCCGAGGTCGCCGTGGCGGCAAAGCGCACATAACCACTGAGCAGAAGGGCGTTGGCCGGGGTGCAGGTGTCGATGGGGCTGCAAATGCTGGTGATCACGCCCGAGAGGTTGTTGAACACCCAGGTCACTCCCGTGGTCGGCGCAAAGCTGCTGCTGCGCTTGTCGGAGGCATCGACCGCCGACAGTGGTATGTTCACATTGCGCCCCAAGGGCTGGCGCGTGACGTTTGAGTGAACGTTGGGAATGCCCAGCGAGCCGGCCACCTCGGGCGATACACCAGCAATCGTTGTGCCCAGGCGCACTCTCTGGGTTTGCCCGAGCCTGTCCTCCCAGCTCACCGTAACTTCCAGCGCCTTCATGCGCGCATCGGCGGACTCGTTCACCGTTGCACCCGTCTCGCTCACCGTTCTGCTGACGCTGTACACGGTGTTCGTGGTGTAGCCCGTGTTGGGCGACACCCTGTCGGCCAGCGTTTCGTAGGCGCGCAGCACCGACCCTTGGGCCTGGGGCGTCTCAAGCAGCGAGAACGCTCGGGCGGTCTCGATCGACTCCTGCGCAATGCGCACCGCTTCGGCCCGCTGCTTGGACACATCGACGTTCTGCCGCATGGTGGCCTGCAGGCCGACCACGCCAAGCATGCCGAAGGCCATCACTGCCAGGGCCACCAGGGCCTCGATCAGGGAGATGCCGGACTGCCGGGTCAGGAGGGCGCCGCGCATCAGAAGTCCCTCCAGCCGCCGGGAACCCGCACAAATGATCCGGTGACGGTGCGCAGCCGGTTCAG
The DNA here is from genome assembly GCA_018780645.1 of Burkholderiaceae bacterium. Taxonomy (GTDB): domain Bacteria; phylum Pseudomonadota; class Gammaproteobacteria; order Burkholderiales; family Burkholderiaceae_C; genus Paucibacter. Next base: position 389,152 of record JADMJJ010000011.1, on the reverse strand, counting down.
CACGCCCACGTCATAGACGAAGCTCGGTGCGCCGGAGCCGCCGAGGTCACCTTCGGCGATCAGCGCGCCTCGAACGGTGGCTCCGGCGCTGTCGGCCCACAGGTTGCGGGGAGGCGCGCTGGTGTTGTCCACGACGAGGCGGTCCTGCAGGTAGATCAAGCCGTTGACGGTGGCGGCCGCTGTGGCGGTGACCGATGCACTGGCGGTCGAATTGCCGGTCACGATCAGCAGCGCCGGGGCCTGGGCCGAGCCGATCTGCACCGCGCTGTCCAGCAGCAGTTGGCCCTGCAGCCACAACGGCCGCCCGGGGTTCAGCAGCACCTTGGCCTGTATGTCGGTGGCGCTGCAGCCTGTGTTGCCGCAGGGCACCACCAGGGTTGCGGGCTGGTTCCGGTAGCTGGGTGCCCAGGCCTTGAAGGTCTGGGTGAACAGGCCCCATTTGTGCTCGGCCGTCAGCGCGGGGGGCGTGACATTGGCCGGCAGCGAGTCATCGTTTTGCAGCACCGACAGACTGGCCGGTGCGCCGGGTATGCTGCTGACGACGCGGCCCGACGCGGCCGGGTTGGCGGTTCCCTTGGCATGGATGGTGACCCCACCCGAGGCGGTGTCGCCATTGCTGGCCTGCAAGGCAAGCGCGTCGCTCAGGTCGCCGCGCACGGTCAGCGGCGCCAGCGGTCTGCTGCCCAGGGCGCCGGCCAGGGCGACCAGCACCGAGATGGTCGCCCGGCCCTCTCCTTGGGCGACCTGGGAGGGGAAGTCCAGGCAGGTGTTGTTCAGTTGGGTGCAGCCGTTGGACACGATGCGCACCACGCCGGGTCGGTTCGGCAACCCGCCCCCATCGGGATTCACGGTCTCGAACGCGACCCTGAACGCCGGGTAGACATCGCTGCCAACCGGTGCGGTCGGATTGGGCGCGGCATTGGACGGGCAGTCGCAGGACCAACCGCCGCTGCCATTGGCCACACAGCTGGGCCACAGGGGTACGCCCGAGGCACTGGGGCGCGGCGTGATGTTGCCGGTGTCGCCATTGATGGCCAGGTAACGCGCACGGAAGGTGGTGTCGGCGCTGCTGGTGCTGGCCTGGCAATTCGCCGTGATGACGCCGCTGTTGAGCAGGGCCAGGGCCCATTCGATACCGGCCTCGGCGGCTTCGAGCGCCTGGGTCGAGCGGTACTGATTGGCCGAGGTGCGCTGCTCGAACACCAGATTTCGGCTGGTGTAAGCGGCGACCAGCGAGGTCACGATGAACAGCACCGTGACGACGACCAGCGCGGCCAGCCCCCGCTGACCGGACTCGCGCGATGGATGGGCGGCTGTGCGGCTCATAGCGGGCAGGCCCGGACCGGGGCGGCCAAACTGTTATTGCCCACCAGATCATTGCGCAGCTGGACTGTCGTGCGGATGCTGCGCTGCACGCTGCTATCGCGGATGGCCTGAGCGGCAATATGCACCTCATACAAGCGTGTCTGCACGGTGGGCCAGCAGGCGGTCGAGTTCGGGGCATCGGGGCAGAACTTGGGGCAGGGCAGTGGCACGGCCGGGTCGGAAAGCGGCGTGATCGAGAAACTTGTGACCCTGATGCTGCGGCCGTCGGTCAGTTCCTGCCAGCCAGCGCCAAGCAAGGTCTCGACACGCTGCTGTGACAACCTGAATCCGAGCGGTATGGGTTCAACGTCGGGATCTCGTCTGTACCAATAGTCCACTTGGAGGCCGGTAGCTGGGACCGTGACCTCGCGAAGCGGGTTTTGCTGTCCAGGGTTGGAGGACGAGAACCAGATACCGTTCTCGGCCGTGCTCCAGGCGCCGGCACGGCGCAGCTCGCGCGTGATGATGTCGGCCGCTGCACGCAGATCCTGCTGCAGCTGCATCTCTACCAGCAGCTTGCGGTTCTCGTTCAACTGGGTCACAACGACCTGCGAGGCAGCGGCCACCACGATCAGCCCGATGGTAAGGCCGACCATCATTTCGACGATGGACAGGCCGCGCTGCGCGGACGACTTCGAGCTCGATTGCGGGCGCATCACGGTGAGGGCGAAGCAGGTGGGGGAGGAGGCGGGCATATCTCGGCTCCCAGGTTCGGGCTTGTCGCGCATACGGTCGGCCTGCCGCTACGGCCTACGGTCGTCCTGAGCGTCCGCGATGAATCGGCGATTGAGCTCAGGATGGCGAAGTTATCCATCGGCTCGGGGTCGGTGTCCTTTGGAATCGTGACGATACCGCCGGTAACGGGGTCGAATCCAAAGCCTGGGACGGCTGGCGAGATGATTGAGAGGGTGACCGAGAGCGACCGCGGAACAACAACGGTGCGAACCTCCGTCCCTATCGGCGGCGCCGACGCCGACGCCTGGCAGGCCAAACCTGCGCCGCGGCGGCAATCGCAGGGGTTTCTGGGGTCGTCCGTGGTGTAGAGCGTGTAGCAGGTGGTGGTGTCGTTGTTTCGGAACGTAATCCGCAGGATCGTGTTGCGCGTCACCGCCTCGCTCCGCGCAAACTGCATATCGGTCACGACCTGGGCATGGATGCTCTTCAAGCGCTGCACCAGCCTGAAGTCCTGGAAGGCTGGCAGGGCCACAGCGGCCAGCACGCCAAGCACCACCAGGCCGATCATCAGCTCGACCAGGGTGAAACCGCGCTGATGGTCTTGGCTGGCCATCATTTCGCCCAGCACTTGCCGGGGTCCGCCCAGTTGGCCGCGTCGGCGCCGGATCCGTAGTCAACATTGCCGCCCTGCATGCGCACGGCCAGGAGCTGGCAGCTCCCGTCCTGGGCCTGCGACTTGCTGGAGACGGCGGTGGCCGTCACGGTGTAGTTGGTCGAGGTGACACTGCTCAGTGCCAGCGTGTAGTACCCGCCGCTGGAGGTGCCAAGCAGTTGCAATCCGTCCGGTGGCTGCCCGGACTCCGCCGTATTGCCCAGCACGGTGGCATAGTTCGCATTGTTGCTGCGCCAGCGCTCCTGCGCCTGTTGCACAGCTGCGATGGCCGCGAACGCGTCGGCGCGGCGGCTCTTGCGCACCGAATCGATGAAGGACGGCAGCGCCACCGCCGCCAGCAGACCGACCACGATCACCACAATCATCAGCTCGACGAGCGTGAATCCGTCCGAGCCGGCACGGCTGCGTGGGGCGTTCGAGGTGGCGTGCATGGTTCACGAATTGTCGGGGTCAAGGGCCCTAGGCGGTCCGGTCGGATTTGCCGCTTGTCGCGCCACCTACGCCGTTTGTCGGCGACCCCCTGGTTCAGGGGGCGGCTCAGCAGGACTTGTATCCGGAAACCTTGGCACCCGGCGAGCAGCTGCGCACCCGACCCATGATGTTGATGATCTGGTGGACCTCGGCGCCGCTCGACGCCTGAAGCTTCATCGTCGCGGTTGGCGTGACCGTGCCCTGCTGCGGGTCGAAGGCCAGCGAGCGGCTGTTGGTCTGGAACGTGACCTTGGCGCTCGCGTCCAGCTTGACGACTCGCAGGATTTCGCGCGGAGCCCGGCAGACGGCCGCACCGTCGGCGGTGCAGGTGCAGTCGGCTGCGGTGCCGGCATGGATGATGTAGCAGCTGCCGCCCTGGGCGGCCGAAAAGCTGACGCGCAACGTTTCGTTGCGTGACACGGCCAGTCCGCGGGTGTAGGCCAGATCGGACTTCAGCTGCTCGGCCGCGCCTTCGAGGTGGCGCTGTGTGCGGGCCTTGTCCAGGCTGGGAAGGGCGACGCTGCTCATGATGGCCGTGACGGCCGTCACCACCATGGTCTCGACCAGACTGACGCCACGAACGCTGTGCTTGCCCATTTGTCTCTTCCCGTGAACCGGCTTGATTGCCTATGGGTTCACTGTAGGAGACCGGGCCGAATTGGGCGCTCCCACCGTGGGGGGAACAGGCCACCCCTTGATGGGGGAGAGGGCAACTACCGAGTTAGCTGCAGCACAGGCGGGCTCAGATATCCCTGATCAGCTGTCGGAACTCATCCACATCCTCGAAACTGCGATAGACCGAGGCAAAGCGCACGTAGGCGACCTTGTCGATGCGCTTGAGTTCGCGCATCACCAACTCGCCAAGCTTGGTCGAGGGCATTTCGCGGGCGCCACTGGCGAGCAGCTTTTCCTCGATGCGGGCCAGGGCAGCGTCGATCTGTTCGATGCTGACCGGGCGCTTGCGCAGCGCCAGCAGCATCGAGGCGCGCAGCTTGGCGGGCTCGAACTCGGCCCGTGTTCCGTCTTTCTTGACCACCGCCGGCAGCGCGATCTCGGCGCGCTCATAGGTGGTGAAGCGCTTGTCGCAGCTCAGGCAGCGCCGGCGCCGGCGCACCACGTCGCCCTCGTCACCTTCCCGGGTCTCGACGACCTGGGTTTCCTGGTGACTGCAGAAGGGGCAACGCATGGGGCGCTGGTGTCAGCTTCGGCCGCGTTCAGCCGTAGACCGGGAACTGGCGTGCCAAGGCAGCCACCTTGGCGCGCACGGTGGCGAGGTTGGCCTCATCCTGCGGGTTGTCCAGCACGTCGGCGATCAGGTGGGCGGTGGCCCGTGCCTGATCCTCCTTGAAGCCACGCGTCGTCATCGCCGGGGTGCCCAGGCGGATGCCGCTGGTGACCATGGGCTTTTGCGGGTCGTTCGGGATGCCGTTCTTGTTGCAGGTCATATGGGCCAGGCCAAGCACGGCCTCGGCTTCCTTGCCAGTCATGTTCTTGGGGCGCAGGTCCACCAGCATCACATGGCTCTCGGTGCGGCCGGAGACGATGCGCAGGCCGCGCTCGGTCAGCGTGTCGGCCAGCACCTTGGCGTTCTTGACCACCTGTTCCTGGTAGGCCTTGAACTCGGGCGTCAGCGCCTCCTTGAAGGCGACGGCCTTGCCGGCAATGACGTGCATCAGCGGGCCGCCCTGGATGCCGGGGAAGATCGCGCTGTTGATCTTCTTGGCGATCGCCTCGTCATTCATCAGGATGATGCCGCCGCGCGGGCCGCGCAGGCTCTTGTGCGTGGTCGAGGTGACGACGTCGGCATGGGGGACCGGGTTCGGGTAGGCTCCGGCGGCGATCAGGCCGGCGTAGTGGGCCATGTCGACCATGAAGTAGGCGCCGATTTCCTTGGCAATCCTTGAGAAACGCTCGAAGTCGATGCGCAGGCTGAAGGCCGATGCGCCGGCGATGATGAGCTTGGGCTTGTGCTCGCGGGCGGTGGCTTCCATCGCGTCGTAGTCGATGTCTTCCTGCGCATTCAGGCCGTAGCTGACGACCTTGAACCACTTGCCGCTCATGTTCAGCGCCATGCCATGGGTCAGGTGGCCGCCCTCGGACAGGCTCATGCCCATGATGGTGTCGCCCGGCTGCAGCAGGGCGAAGAACACGCCCTGGTTAGCCTGAGAGCCGGAGTTGGGCTGCACATTGGCGTAGTTGGCACCGAACAGCTGCTTGACGCGGTCAATGGCGAGCTGCTCGACCACGTCCACATATTCGCAGCCGCCGTAGTAGCGCTTGCCCGGATAGCCCTCGGCGTACTTGTTGGTCAGCTGGCTGCCCTGGGCCTGCATCACCGCCGGCGAGGTGTAGTTCTCCGAGGCGATCAGCTCGATGTGGTCCTCCTGGCGCTGGTTCTCGTGCTGGACGGCGGCCCACAACTCGGGGTCCACATTGGCGAGGGTAGAGGTGTTGCGATCAAACATGATGTGTTGGCGTTGGTCAAGGGTTGGCGCCGCGCACCGGCGGCTTGCGTCGGAAGCGGAGGGCGGCCCAGGCGAACGGCATCAAAGCAGCCGGAGACCGTCTCCAGCTGTTCGCGCTTCCCGGTGGTAGTCCACCTTCGGGCCTGCGGCCCGTATCGCCAGTTGCGCAGAATCGGCAGTGTAGCGGAGTGCTCAGCGGGCCAGCGCAATGCGCTGGTCGCTTGCAGCGTTCTGTTCGTTCGCGGCCATCAGTTCGCGCGGCGGTGCGGCACGTGGCACCTGGCCCTGCATCACGGCCTTCAGCTGCTCCTGCTCGGCCAGCACGCGGCCGGCATAGCCGCCGTCTTCGGCCAGGTTGGCCGCGCCAACGTAGTAGCGCAGGCCTTCTTCGACGCCGCCGGCGCGCTGAATGCACTCCTTCAGCACCTGCACGCCGACGCGCAGATTGGTGATCGGGTCGAAGGCGGCCAAATTGCCGCCAAAGGCGGTGTACTTGTCGTCATGGACGCGGGTCAGCACCTGCATCAACCCTTGCGCACCCACGGGGCTCTGCGCGAACGGGTTGAAGCTGGACTCGATGGCGATGATGGCCAGTATCAGGGTCGGCTCGACGCGTGCCCGCTGGCCCACGCTCCAGGCTTCCTGGACCAGGCGGCTGATCGGCTCGGGCGCCACCTTGTAGCGCTTGGCCAGCCAATGCGCGACGGCCGCCTGCTGGCGCGGCAGATCCTTGGGGTTGGAGGCGGTGGCTCGGGCCACGGCATCCGGCTCGTTGACGGCGTACAGGGTATCGCCATCGGCCTCGGCGCGGGCTTCCTGGCGGGCGTTCAGCCAGCCCAGCGCCTGGGTCTCGATGCGGTGACGCAGATCATTCTGGCTGGTGATGGTCATCAAGAGGGCCACCACGCCAAGACCGACGAGGGCCAGGGTGTTGTGGCTGACGACCAGCAGTCCCTGGGCGATGTCCTTGACGAACACCGAGGAGGCACTACCGATGTCCTCCATCAGGGCAAACAATTTTCGACGCGCTGTCATGCGACTCCTTTCTTCTCTGAGCGGGTCTCCTGGTCGTGAACAAGTCCACGCTTCGAGACCCGCCAGTGATAATGGGCCGTACTCCGCAGGCTGGGCCAAGATGGCCAGGCAGCACTCGGAACACAGCGTCCATCGGCAGCGTTGCGCTCCCTCCTCCTAGCAGAGGTCGCACGGGTTAACCCCAGTCAAGTCTGGGCTTGGGCGGATTCTAAAGAGCAAAAATAACGAGTCAAGCTTTAGACTGGCATTCTTAATAACTAATAAGTATGAAATACCGAGATTTGCGTGACTTCATGGCGGGTTTGGAGGCCATGGGCGAATTGCGCCGGATTGCAGAGCCAGTGGCGACTCACCTGGAGATGACGGCGCTGAGCGACCGTGTGCTGCGCGCCGAGGGGCCGGCCCTGCTTTTCGAGCAAGTTAGGGGGTCCAGCATCAAGGCCCTGACGAATCTGTTCGGCACCCCCAAACGAGTGGCCCTGGGCATGGGGGCCGACAGCCTTGCCGAGCTGCGCGACGTCGGCCGTGTGCTGGCCAGCCTCAAGGAACCCGAGCCGCCCAAGGGCTTGAAGGATGCCGGCAAGCTGCTGCAGATGGCCAAGGCGCTGTGGGATATGAAGCCCTCGGTCGTGCGCAAGGCCCCCTGCCAGGATGAGGTGTTCGCCGGGCCGGACGTCGATCTGGGCCGTTTGCCGGTGCAGACCTGCTGGCCAGGCGACGCCGGGCCCTTGATCACCTGGGGTCTGGTGATCACCCGTGGGCCGCAGTCGATTCCGGCGCCGCGCGCGCGGCAGAACCTGGGCATCTACCGCCAGCAGGTGATCGCCCGCAACCAGGTCATCATGCGCTGGCTGGCGCATCGGGGCGGGGCGCTGGACTTTCGCGACTTCGCGCTGGCCAATCCCGGCCAGCCATTTCCGATTGCTGTGGCTCTGGGGGCCGACCCTGCAACGATTCTGGGCGCTGTGACGCCGGTGCCCGACAGCCTGTCGGAGTACCAGTTCGCCGGCCTGCTGCGTGGCAGCCGTACCGAGCTGGTGAACAGCGGCGTCGGCGAGGCGGGCGTGATGCTGCAGGTGCCGGCCAGCGCCGAGATCGTGCTGGAGGGCCATATCCCGGTGGCCGAGCCCGGTTTCAGCGGCCGCAGCGAGGCTGGCGTGCAATTGAAGGAGAAGGGCGGCTATCTGTATGCGCTGGAGGGGCCGTTCGGCGATCACACCGGCTATTACAACGAGCAGGACTGGTTCCCTGTGTTCCAGATCGACCGGCTGACCCAGCGCCAGGACCCGATCTACCACTCCACCTACACCGGCAAGCCGCCCGACGAGCCGGCCATCCTGGGCGTGGCCTTGAACGAGGTCTTCGTGCCGATACTGCAAAAGCAGTTTCCCGAGATCGTCGACTTCTATCTGCCCCCCGAGGGTTGCAGCTACCGCATGGCCGTGATCTCGATCAAGAAGGCCTATCCGGGCCATGCCAAGCGGGTGATGTTCGGCCTGTGGAGCTTTCTGCGTCAGTTCATGTACACCAAGTTCATTGTTGTCACCGATGACGACGTCAACATCCGCGACTGGAAGGAAGTGATCTGGGCCATCACCACCCGCATGGACCCGGTGCGCGACACCACGCTGGTCGAGCAGACGCCGATCGACTACCTGGACTTTGCCTCGCCGGTCAGCGGCCTGGGTGGCAAGATGGGCCTGGACGCCACCAATAAATGGCCCGGCGAGACCACGCGCGAATGGGGCCGCACGATCACCATGCCGGCCGAGGTGGAGCAACGGGTGGCGCATCTGTTTGACGCGCTGATGTCAAAAATATGACCGTTCTGGCTTGAAGCCGGGAGTTCGCTCGCCTAGTCTTCCACTACCTGCGATGCAGGCCTATCCGCTGGCGCAGTCTCTGCGCGGCAGGAGCCCCAGGGCAATGACCTGGAGCCCCAAAGACGGCGTAAGCCGTCCAACCCCTCCCGACTTCGGTCGAGAGGGGTTCGTCGTTTATGGGCTGCAGATTTGGGGCCAATCAGGCTCCTGACAGCGCCCCCATCCATTCCTTGAGCACCAGGCGCACCGTCTGGCCGCCCTGGGCCGAGGGCAACCAGCGCTGGCTGCTGACCTTGGCCGAGACGCCCATGCCCATGGGCGCGGCAACAATCTCGATCTCGCTGCCGGCCAGCGCCTGGAAGGCCTTCAGTGCCCGTGGCATATGCCAGCCGTGTGTGACGACTATCACCTTGCGCACGCCGGTCTCGCGCAGCAGCAGCAGGCTGCGAAGCGCGTTCTCATGAGTGTCCTTGGCGTAGGGGTCGACCCACTGCAGGTTGCGGCCGAACTCCTGGCTGGCGATGCGCTGGGCCACCAGGGCCTCGGGGGTGTCGTCGTCGCTGGCTCCTTGGGAGTGCCCGCCGGAGAAGCCCACGGGCACACCCAGCCGCTTGCCCAGCCACAGGCCGTAGCGCAGGCGTTCCAGCGAGTGTGAGCTCAGATTGGCCACGCCGTACTCGGGTGCATAGGGCTCGATGCCGGCGCCCAGCACGGCGATGCTGACGGACTTTCGCGTTTGCGGGTCCTTGGCCAGGGCGGAGAGTGCGTCCACGTCCAATGCCGGCTGTGATCGCAGCAGCACCCGAGCCAGCCCCTGGCCGGCGGCCTCGCTCTGGCTCAACCACAGTCCCGTCGCACTGAACAGCACCAGCAGCCAGCCGGCGGCATGCTTGCGCCATAGCATCAGCGCGGCCAGCGACAGCAAGATCAGGAACGGGACCGGAGGCATCAGCAGCGCGGTGATGAAGGGCTTCAGGGATTGCAGTGCGAGCGCTTCGAGCAGGGCATTCATTGGCGGTGGTGCGGACCGGTGGTGGGAGGGACGATTCGATTGTCACGTGCCGGTCATCGGGCACTGCATCAGGATGTAGCCGGCGCGAGCGGGCAAGCCGGGCCGGGGAGGCACGGTTGCTTACTTTTGTTGCAGCTTTCGTGCACTTGATGGCGGGACGTCCGGCCGTCTGCCGCCGCGGTACAGTTTCGGGTCTGTTCTCAGCTTGGAGCCGTTTTGCGAATTTGGCGTGGTGCTTGGAAGGCCGGGGCGGCCGCCCTGGTGGTGCTGTTTTTGTTGGCCCTGTCCAGCATCTGGCTGCTGCCCTGGCTGATTCGGCAACAGATCGTGCCGCTGGCGACGCAAAGCCTGGGACGCTCGGTCACGGTGCAGCAACTGGACTTCAAGCCCTGGCGCATGGAGTTGACCCTGCGCGGCCTGCAGGTGGCGGGCGCCGCGCCCGGCGATGCGCCGCTGCTGGAAGTTGAACGCCTCGCGGCCAATCTGTCGCTGTCCAGCCTCTGGCACCGCGCGCCGGTGATTGATGCGCTGACCCTGGACCAGCCGCTGTTGCGCCTGGCGCGCACGGCCGTAGGCCACTACAGCATCGACGACCTGCTGCAGCGCCTGCAAGCCGGCCCGCCGCCCGGGCCCGATGACAGACCCGCGCAGTTTGCGCTCTACAACCTGCAACTGCGCGACGGCAGGCTGCTGCTCGACGACCGGCCGGCAGGCCGGACCCACGAACTCGGCCAGCTCAAGCTGGATCTGCCATTCCTGTCGAATCTCGACACGCACATCAAGGTCAAGGTCCAGCCACGGCTGGCCGGTGTGCTCAATGGCGTGGCCTTTGACTCGGGTGCGATTGCCACGCCCTTTGATCAGCGCAAGGAAACGAGTCTGAAACTGCATCTGGACGCGCTCGACCTGCGGCCCTATCTCGGCTATCTGCCCAAGGGCCTGCCGGTCAAGCTGCTGCAGGGCCACGTGACGACCGATCTGGAACTGGACTTTGCCCAGGCAGACAAGGCCGCACCGCAGATCAGCCTGCGCGGCCGGCTGCAGTTGAGCGACTGGGCCCTGGCCCATGCCGATGACCAGCCCTGGCTGGAATGGAAGCGGCTGAATCTGAGCCTCAAGGACCTGCAACCGTTGCGCCAACTGGCCCGGTTCGGCGAGCTGCAGTGGGAGGCGCCCAGAATGAGCCTGCTGCGGATGCGCTCGGGTGGCTTGAAGCTGCCGGGTGTCGGTGCTCAGGCGACCGCTGCTCCTCCCGCCGACAAGGCCGCGCCCGGCTGGCAGCTGAGCCTGGACCGTTTCGCCCTGCAGCAGGGCGCGCTGCACTGGCGCGACCAAGCCGGTGGACCGGGGGCGGCGCTGAACGTGGATGAGCTGGCGCTGGAGCTGAAGGGCCTGGCCTATCCGCTGGCTGCCGAGGCCGACCTGCAGCTGTCGGGGCGGCTGGCCTCGGCCGCCAAAGCCGCTGCCGCCGCCGCTGAGTTCAAGGCCCAAGGCCAGATCAGGCCCGCCAGTGCACAGATCGAGGCGCAGCTGCAGGGCCTGCAACTGGCCTGGCTCGCACCCTATCTGCAACAGGCCACGCCACTGAAGCTGCAGGGCCAGTTGGGCGTGCAAGCGCGCGTGAGCTGGATGCAAGCTGCCGGCGGCGAGGCCAAGCTGGGCCTGGAGATCCAGCGGGCCAACCTCGACAACTTCCAGGCCCTGGATGGCACGGCGCCGGCCCTGGGCCTGAAGCGCCTGGAACTGGTCGACACGCATGTGGATCTGGCCACGCGCCAACTGCAGATCGGTGCACTGAGCCTGAAGTCGCCCAGCGCGCGCCTGGAGCGGGCCGGCAGCGGCGGCTGGAATGTCGAGCGCTGGGCGGCGGCGCCACCGGCCTCAGCGGCATCAACCGCAACTTCGGCCCCGGCCTCCGCCCCCTGGGCCGTGCAGCTGACAACGTTGCGTGTCGAGGACGGCCGCCTGGCCTTTAGCGACGCGCAGGCCGGCGATGGCGTCGACGATGTGCCGGTGCGCTATCTGGTGGACGGTCTGCGCCTGGAGCTGCAGGACCTGAACATCGGCGGCAAGGCCGGCGCGATGGCGCCGCTGCGCCTGCAGGCCCGGCTGGGCGCCTTGCGGCCCGGCCAGGCCACCGCCGCAGCTTCGGACACGGGCAGTCTGGACTGGCGCGGCAGCCTGGGCCTGCAGCCGTTGGCCGCCAAGGGCAGCCTGCGCCTGGATCGTCTGCCGATTCAGGGGCTTGACGGCTATCTTGAGCGGGAGTTGCTCCTGAGTCTGCAGCATGGCGATCTCGGTTACCGCGGCGACTTTGCCGTCAGCTTGGCTGCGGGCCAGGGCCTGCAGGCCAGCGCCGAGGGTGATGTGCTGGTCGCTGACCTGAAGCTGAGCCAGCGCCACACAGGAGAAGACCTCTTGAGCTGGCAGGCGCTTAATCTGAAGGGCTTGAAGCTCGCGCTGCTGCCCGGTGCGGCGCCCAGGCTAGACATTGCCGAGCTGAGCCTCAGCGACTTCTTTGCCCGGCTGGCCGTCAGCGAGCAGGGACGCTTCAATCTGGGCGAGGTCAGGGTGGTGCACGAAGCGGCCCCCGTGGCCCAGGCCGCCAGTGAACCGGCGGCGGCAGCAACGCCGGCACTGCTCTTGAGTGTGGCCAGCACCAAGCTGCTGAAGGGCCGGGTGGACTTCAGCGACCAGTTCGTGCGGCCCAACTACCGCGCCGACATCACCAATCTGCAGGGCAGCCTCGGGGCCTTCCGCTCGGACAGCACCGAGATGGCGGCGTTGGAGCTGCGTGGCACGGTGGCTGGCACGGCCGCGCTGGAGGTCAGCGGCCGCCTCAACCCCAGCGCCCAGCCGCTGATGCTGGACATCGCCGCCAAGGCCAGCGATCTGGAACTGGCGCCGCTGACACCCTACGCGGCCAAGTACGCCGGCTATGCGATCGAGCGCGGCAAGCTGTCCATGGACCTGAACTACCGCATCCAGGCCGATGGCAAGCTGGAGGCCAGCAACCAGGTGATACTGAACCAGCTGACCTTTGGCGAGCGGGTGGACAGCCCCGAGGCGACCAAGCTGCCCGTCTTGCTGGCGGTGGCATTGCTGAAGGACTCGAGCGGGGTGATCGACGTGCGCCTGCCGGTCAGCGGCTCGGTCAACGACCCGCAGTTCAGCGTCAGCGGCATTGTCCTCAAGCTGATACTGAATCTGCTGGGCAAGGCGCTGACATCGCCGTTCTCGCTGCTGATGGGCGGCGGTGGGCCGGACCTGAGCTATGCCGAGTTCCTGCCGGGCAGCGCGGTGCTGAGCGAGCAGGGACAGGCGACCCTGGCCAAGGTCGCCAAGGCCCTGCAGGACCGGCCCGGCCTGAGCATGACGGTGACCGGCGCGGCCGATCCGCAGTCCGAGCGTGATGCGATCCAGGCGGCTGACCTGGAGCAACGCCTGCTCGCCGAGCGCCGGCGTGAGCTGCAGCGCGCTCAGACTGCGGCCGGAGCGGCGGCGGCGCAGCAGGAGCCGAGCCTGACGCCGGGCGACCGCGAACGGCTGCTGCGGGTGCTCTACAAGAACAGCGACATCCCCGGCCGGCCGCGCAATCTGGTCGGCCTGCTGAAAGACCTGCCGCTGCCGGAAACGGAAGCGATGCTGAAGGCCCGCCATCTCGTCACGGCCGAGTCGGCCCGTGCGCTGGCGCTGGCGCGCGGCGTGGCGGTGCGTGATGCCTTGATCGCCAGCGGCCTGCCCAATGCGCGCCTGTTCCTGGCCGCGCCCACGCTGCGCGCCGCGGCCGAGGACGACGCCAACTGGACGCCCCGTGTGGTCTTGTCGCTGGAGAAACATTGAGCAACAAGACATCGCTATGCTGCCGCCTGAACAATTGCAAGGAGATGCAGCCATGAGCGACACGCAAGCCACCGACACCATCACCCTCGGTGGAGGCTGCTTCTGGTGCACCGAGGCCGTCTACGAGCAGGTGCAGGGTGTGCTGGGTGTCGAGTCCGGCTACTGCAATGGTCATGTGGTCCAGCCAAACTACGAGCAGGTGTGTTCGGGCCATACCGGCCACGTCGAGGTGGTGCGGGTGCGTTTTGACCCGGCCCAGATCCCTCTGCGCGCGGTGCTGGAGATCTTTTTCAACATTCATGACCCGACCACCTTGAACCGCCAGGGCAATGACGTGGGCACGCAGTACCGCTCGGGCATCTACTTCCACAGCGCGGAGCAGGAGGCGGTGGCCCGCGAGGTGCTGGCCGAGGCCCAGGAAGCCCATGGCGGCAAGGTCGTGACCGAGCTGCAGGCCGAGGCCAACTACTGGCCGGCCGAGGCCTACCACCAGCACTACTTTGCCCAGCATCCGGAGCAGGGCTATTGCGCCTTCGTTGTCGCGCCCAAGGTCGAGAAATTCCGCAAGACCTTCAAGGCTCATCTGCGCAAGGGCTGAGACGTGATCGAACTGCTGGATCTGCACTACCACTACCGCGACGGACCCCGACTGAGCTTTGCCGATCTGAGCGCCCCGGCCGGCAGCACGCTGTTGGTGCGCGGCTCCTCGGGCGCGGGCAAGTCCACCCTGCTGGCCTTGATGGCGGGCCTGTTGACGCCGACGGCCGGCCAGGTGCGGGTCGGCGGGGTCGATGTGGGCGCGATGTCGCCACGCCAGCGCGATGCCTGGCGCGGTGCCCATCTGGGCTTTGTGCCGCAGCGCCTGCATCTGAGCGCGGCCCTGAGCGTGGCCGACAACCTGGCCTTGCCGTACGTCTGTGCCGGTGAGTCGGTGCAGCCCGCTCGCATCGCCGAGCTGCTTGAGCGCCTGGGCCTGCAGGGCCTGGCCGCTCGCCGCCCGCATCAGCTCAGCGTCGGCCAAGCGCAGCGGGTGGCGCTGGCGCGGGCGGTGCTGCGCGGCCCCAGCCTGTTGCTGGCCGATGAACCCACGGCCAGCCTGGACGACGAGGCAGCAGCCGAGGCGCTGCGGCTGCTGACCGAGCTCGCTGCGCTGAGCCGGGCCACGCTGGTGCTGGCCACTCACGACGCGCGGGTGAGCCAGGCGCTGCCCGGCGCGCAGTTGCTCCAGTTGAACAAGGCGCCGACATGAGTCGCTTGATCGCGCTGGCCTGGCGCTACCTGTGGTCGCAGCCCTTGACGGCGGCGCTGAATCTGCTGCTGCTGAGCTTGGGGCTGGGCGCGATCAGCTTCGTGATCCTGGTCAGCGAGCAGGTCGAGCAGGCCGTCACGCGCGATCTGGCCGGCATCGATCTGGTTGTCGGTGCCAAGGGCAGCCCGATGCAGATCATGCTGGCCGGCGTGTTCCATCTGGACGTGCCCACCGGCAATATCCCGCTGGCGACCATGGAGTTGTTGCGCAAGCAGCCGCTGGTGGCGCGGGCGATCCCGCTGTCGCTGGGCGACAGCCTGCAGGGCTACCGCATCGTCGGCAGCACGCCCGAGTATCTGGATCTCTATCAGGCGAAGCCGGCGGCCGGGCGCGTCTGGCAGGCGCCGCTGGAGGCCGTTCTTGGCGCCGAAGTGGCCCAGCGCAGCGGCCTGGCCGTCGGTGCCCAGTTCGCCGGTTCTCATGGCCTGGCGGGGCAGGGCGATGCCCATGAAGACCGTCGCTACACGGTCGTCGGTGTGCTGGCGCGTAGCGGCTCCGTGCTGGACCGCCTTGTGCTGACCGGACTGGAGTCGGTCTGGGCCGTCCATGAACATGACGAAGCACATGACGAGGATCATGACGACGCCGAACGCGAAGTCACCATGGCCCTCGTCAGCTACCGCAGCCCACTGGGCGCGGCGATGCTGCCGCGTTGGGTCAACGCCCAGCCGGGCCTGCAGGCGGCCGCACCGGCGTTGGAGACGGCGCGGCTCCTGCGCATGGTCGGTGCCGGCACCGAGGTCTTGCGGGGCTTTGGCGTGCTGCTGCTGCTGGCGGCCGGGCTGTCGGTATTCGTGGCCATGCTGCATGCGGTGCGTGAGCGCCGCAACGATCTGGCAATGATGCGCATGCTCGGCGCGCCCCCCGCACGGGTGGCCGGTCTGGTGGCCGCTGAGGCGCTATGCTTAGCCATTCTGGCGACGGTGCTAGGTTTGGCACTGGGTCATGGCCTGACCCATGGCCTGGGGCTCTTGCTGGCCGCACAGCACTCGATCGCGGTCACCGGTGCCTGGTGGTCGGTCTGGGAGTGGAGCGTGCCAGCGCTGGCCGTGCTGCTGGCCCTGCTCGGTGCGGCCTTGCCGGCCTGGTCCGCCTTCCGGCTTGACGTCACCCAGTTGTTGCAGACGCCGCGCTGAGTTTTTTGAAGGAATGGAACGATCATGATCTGCAAGCTGAAGCCACTTCTCCTCGCCGCCGCGTTAAGCGCCAGCCTGTTGGCGGCTCAGGCCCAGGCGCCGGTCGGCCAGGGCCCCGGTTTCCACGACCCGCGCAGCCCGTTCAAGCCGCTGCAGGAGCGTGAAGGGATCGTCTCCTGGCAATTGCTGAGTTCAGTCACCACCAAGGCCGAAAAGAACAAGCTCATCCCCGAGTTCCCCAAGCCCTTGCAGGCGCTGAACAACCAGACGGTGAAGATCCAGGGCTTCATGCTGCCCTTGGAGCCCGGTGACAAGCAACGCCACTTCCTGCTGTCCTCGGTGCCCACCAGCTGCTCGTTTTGCGTGCCGTCCGGCCCGGAAGGCCTGGTCGAGGTGAAGACCAAGAACCCGGTCAAGTACACGCTGGAGCCAGTGGTGGTCGAGGGCCGCATGGCGGTGCTCCAGGCCGACCCGTACGGCATGTTCTATCGCGTAACCGACGCGCAAGCGACCGAGTGACGATCGCCGTTTGATGATGACATCCAGCCGCCTGAGCCCTCAGCAGCGCCCACAGCCCTCGTGGCTGTGGGCGCTGTTGCTGTGCGCGGTACTGCTGGGCAGCCAGAGCCTGGGCCTGGCACACCGGGTCGTCCACGCCCAGGTCGGCACGGCGTCGCTGGTGCTGAAGGCGGCGGTCCAAGCTTCCGGTGACTTTGCCGGCCACGCCGAGCACAGCATCCAGTGCCAGCTGTTCGACCAGCTGTGCCATGGCGATGGGTTGACCGCCCAAAGCCTTGAGTTCGGGGCCGCCACGCCCCAGGGCCTGCAGACGCTGATACGTCTGGCCGCGGCCCATCCTGCGCCGTTCTGGCGCAGCCCCGCCCGCGCACCTCCCGCGCTGGGCTGACAACTTCCCCGCTGATCCCTTTCTGACCCGGGTGGCCGCTCACCGGCCCCGGGTCGGCTGCCTTTCTTGTTGGCCGCGGCCCTGCGAGCGCACATTGCTGCGCGCGGGCCGCCGCCATGGAGTTACTGTCATGACGAATATTGTTCCCCGCCTCAGCCTGCTGAGCCTGGCATGCCTGTTGAGCGTGCCCGCCCTGGCGCAGGTCGGCGACGCCGCCGCCGTATCAACCTTGAAGCCGGTGCTGATCACCGGCAACCCACTGCGCAACAACGAGCTGAGTCCGCCGGCCAGCGTGCTCAGCGGCGAGCAACTGCTGCTCAAGCGTGGCAGCAGCCTCGGTGAGACCCTGGCCGAGGAGCCCGGTGTGTCGTCCAGCTATTTCGGACCCAACAGCAACCGCCCGGTGATACGCGGGCTGGATGGCGACCGCGTGCGCATGCTCAGCAACTCGGGCGCCTCGGTCGATGCGTCCAGCCTCAGCTTCGATCATGCGCTGCCCATCGACCCGCTGGTGATAGAGCGGGTCGAGGTGTTGCGCGGCGCGGCCGCCTTACTGTATGGCGGCAGCGCCGTCGGTGGCGTGGTCAACACCTTGGACAACCGCATCCCGAAAACGGCCTTGAGCGGCCTCAGCGGCCAGGGCGAGCTGCGCCTGGGCGGTGCCGCCAACGAGCGCAGCGGCTCGATGCTGGTGGAGGCCGGCAACAAGGCCTTCGCCCTGCATGCCGATGCCTTCGACCGCCGCAGCAATGACCTGCGCGTGCCGCGCTTCAGCGGTGTCATCGATGGCGAAACGCTGGCGCCCAGCACCCGCGTGCGCAACTCGGCATCCGAGGCGCGTGGCGGTGCGCTGGGCGCCTCGGCGACCTTTGCACAAGGCTACGCGGGCGTGTCGGTGGACGACTACCGCAACACTTATGGCATCACGATCGAGCCCGACGTGATCATCCGCATGCAAAGCCAGCGCCTGGCCACGGCCGGTGAATGGCGGGACGAGCAGGCGCCCCTGCGCCGCCTGAGCTGGCAGGCCAGCCGCACCAGCTACGAGCATCAGGAGGTGGAAGGTACGGGCGAGGTGGGCACGACCTTCAAGAGCCGGGGCAGCAATGGCCGGCTCGAGCTGGAGCATGCGCCGCTCGGTGCGGTGCGTGGCGTGCTTGGACTGCAGCTGGACAGCAGCGACTTCTCGGCCCTGGGTGCGGAGGCATTTGTTCCTTCGACACGCACCCGCTCCAGCGCCCTGTTCGGCCTGGAGCAATGGAGCGCAGGCGCCTTGAGTCTCGGCGTCGGCCTGCGTGCGGAGAGCGTCAAGGTCAGCTCGCTGGGAGACGAGGCGGGCGCTGAGGAGCCCCGCTTCGGTGCCGCCAGCAGCCGCAGCTTTGCGCCCCGCAGCGCCTCCTTGAGCGCCGGCTACAAGCTCGACGAGCAGTGGTCGCTGAGCGCCAATCTGAGCAGTACCCAGCGCGCTCCGGTCTACTATGAGCTCTATGCCAATGGCCTGCACCTGGCCACCGGCAGCTTCGAGATCGGCGATGCAAATCTGGGCCTGGAGCGCGCCCGCGGGCTGGATCTGGGCCTGCAGTGGCAGCAGGGTCACAGCCTGGTGCGCGCCCAGATCTTCAGCACCCGCTTTGCCAGTTTCATTGCGCTGGATGCGACTGGCGCCTTGGTCAGCACGACGGACGAGGAGGGCGGCGTCAGCGAAACGCCCGAGTACCGTTTCAAGGCGGTGCGGGCCAGGCTGCAGGGCTTCGAGCTGGAGGCCCGCCACCGCCTGCCCGAATCGCTCACGGGCCGCGACTGGCAGCTGGACCTCAGCGGCCAGCTCGACGCCTTGCAGGGCCGCAATCTGGACAGCGGCGAGCCGCTGCCCCGCCTGGCCCCGCTGCGTGCCGGACTGGCCCTGGAGGCAAGGCATGGCCCCTGGGGCATGAAGCTGGAGCTGCGGCGTGCAAATGCACAGCACCGCGTCAATGCCCAGGACCAGGCCACCGCCGGCTACACGATGCTGAAGGCAGCCCTGACGCGGCAATTCAGCCTCGGCAGCAGCGACGCCACCTGGTTCCTGAAGCTGGACAACCTGAATAACGCGCTGGCCTACAGCTCAAGCTCGATGTTGCAGATGCGGGGCCTGTCGCCGCTGCCGGGGCGCAGCGTTCAGACGGGGGTGCAGGTCAGATTCTGATACTTGCGGGTTGGACCTTGCTGTCCACAGCAAGCTCCGACCCCAACTGACTGTAGCTGTTAAGGAGCGAGCCGCTCCTTGATCCACAGCCCATCCTGCTGCCGATAGACCAGCCGGTCATGAAGGCGCGACTTGCGCCCCTGCCAGAACTCCCAGCGTTCGGGCATCAGGCGGTAGCCGCCCCAGTGCGGTGGACGCGGTGGGTGCAGGCCATGCAGGGCCGCGACCTTGGCGGCGTTGGTCACCAGCACCGCGCGCGAGCTGATCACCTGGCTTTGCGGCGAGGCCCAGGCGCCCAGGCGGGAGTCCAGCGGGCGGGACTGGTAGTAGGCGTCGGACTCTTCGGCCGTGGTGTGCTCGACCCGGCCCTCGATGCGCACCACCCGTTCCTGCTCCACCCAATGGAACTGCAGCGCGGCAAACGGGTGCAGGGTCAACTCGCGGCCCTTGCGGCTGTCGTAGTTGGTGTACCAGACCAGGCCCCGCTCATCAAAACCCTTGATCAGCACGATGCGGGTCGACGGGCGCCCGTCGGCGCCGACCGTGGCCACCGTCATCGCGTTCGGCTCGGGCACTTCGGCCTCAAGGGCCTGCTCCAGCCATAGATGGAATTGCTTCAGCGGTTCGCTGGCCGCCTTGGCCTCGTCCAGCTCGCCCAGTTCGTAACTCTTGCGCAGATCGGCTAGTTTGCTCATGCGCCCAGTATGCTGCATGTGAGCGCGTCGCTCAGCTTGGACCTGAGCGGGGGCCGGTGGCCCTGGGCAAAGCCCTTAAGTATTGGCCCCACTAGCCCGCAAGGCCCCGAGCTTTCATGCTTGCGCTCATCCCCGGGGGTGACATCCCGGCAAGCAGTTCAAGGGCCTATCAGGGGTAGATGAATGAAACGCCGACCCGTTGTGGTCGTGCTCGCTGCGGGGCGTGGAGAGCGCTTCAAGGGCAGCGGGCACAAGCTGGAACAGGCCTTGGGCACCGAAACGGTCCTGGCCGCCACGATAGGTCATGCCATCGAGTCGCAGCTTCAGGTGCTGGTCGTGACCACCGAAAGCCTTGCGCCCCAGGTCCGGCGTGTCGTGGCCGCGCGCGATGTGGTGATCGTCCCTGATTCCGCTGTCGGCAAAACGGCTACGTTCGGCATGGGGCACTCGATTGCAGCCGGCGTCAGCGCCAGCAGTCAGGCGCCCGCCTGGTTGATTCTGCCGGGCGACATGCCTCTGGTGCAGCCATCCAGCCTGCTGGCGGTGGCGGCGGCGCTGGAGCAGTCACCGATAGCCTATGCGCAGTACCGGGGTCGGCGCGGCCACCCTGTCGGTTTCAGCGCCGAGCTGTACTCGGAGCTGACCGAGTTGTCCGGTGATGAGGGCGCGCGGCGCATCGTGGCCCGTTTTCCAGGCGTCGGCGTCGAGCTGGACGACCCCGGTGTGCTGCAGGACGTCGATACCCAGGAAGACCTGCACCGGCTGCGCCTGGTTCGCTCGACCGCGTGATTCCTTAGGGGGCCAGCCCATGCCGGCGTGCCAGGGCCACCTGGCGCTGCACCTCGCGGTCATGGATGCCGTGTTCGCTCAACGACGCTGCAGTTTGCAACAGATAGTCCAGGGTGCTGCCGTAGCGCCCCTGGGCGTGCCTGAAGATGTGCAGCAGCCGGGCGTCGTCCAGCGGCCCGGTCCAGCCCGGGCTGCGCCGCGACAAGGTGAAGGCCAGCGCCTTGACCTCGCCCTCCGCGGTGCGGCAGCCTACCCATTGCGGGTCATAGACGCCAGTGGGCATTTCACGCGCCCACAGCCGGGTCAAGGTGGCTTCTGCCTCGGCCTGGCCAATACGGTAGACCAGGCCCCGGCAGGACCCGCCCGACAGCAGTGCAAACACCAGGCCCGGCTCCTGGGGCGAACCGCGGTTGACCCGCGAGCGCATGCGCAGGGCCCGGTGAAAGCCGTGCAGCAGGGCGCTGCGCTGCTCTTGCGCGTGGAAGTCCGGGCGCCAGATCAGCGAGCCGTAAGCGAACAGCCACAGGTCCTCTCGACCGCCCCACTGGGCCAGGGTGCGTTCCAGCAGCGGTTGGGGGTCACGCAGTGTCAGTTGATGGGAATGGCTTGAGGCGTCCACGGCAGCAGCAGGGGTGTCATCAAATTGAAGCATAGCGCCGGGCCCTGGCGGCGACGACGGATCGCCCAGCAAAGGGGCGAAGAACGCCCTCGACATTGACGCATGTAACTTGGTTACCTGATAATCAATATATTGGTTACATCGACGCGCTTGCCGCGACACCCGCATGAAACAAGTTCTTGTTGAAGTCACCCAGCGCATCCGCGAACGCAGCGCGCCGACCCGCAGCGCCTATCTTCGGCGCGTCGATCAGGCCGTCGCACGGCCGCGCGGCAGCGACCGCATGGGCTGCGCCAACGTCGCCCACGCCTTCGCCGCCATGCCGGCTGACGACAAGCTGCGCATCGTCGCCGAGCGGGCACCGCATATCGGCATCGTCACCGCCTACAACGACATGCTGTCGGCCCATCAGCCCTATGAGTCCTTTCCGGCGCAGATCCGCGACGAGGCGCACAGGCTCGGTGCCACGGTACAGGTGGCCGGCGGCGTGCCGGCGATGTGCGACGGCGTGACCCAGGGTCTGCCGGGCATGGAGCTGAGCCTGTTCTCGCGCGATAGCATCGCCATGGGCACCGCCATCGCGCTGACCCATGATGTGTTCGACGCCGCGCTGCTCCTGGGGGTCTGCGACAAGATCGTGCCGGGCCTACTGATCGGCGCCCTGCATTTCGGCCATCTGCCCTGCGTGTTCGTGCCCGCCGGGCCAATGAGCAGCGGCATCACCAACAGTGCCAAGGCCAAGGTGCGCGAGCAATACGCCCAGGGCCTGGTCGGGCGCGACGAGCTCTTGCAGTCGGAATCGGCGGCCTACCATGGCCCCGGCACCTGCACCTTCTACGGCACGGCTAACAGCAACCAGATGCTGCTCGAGGCGATGGGCCTGCACGTGCCCGGCGCCGCCTTCATCCACCCGCACGACGGCTTGCGCGAGCAACTGACGCGCGAGGCGGTGCGCACGGTGCTGGGTATCACCCAGCGCACCCCGCGCTTCACGCCCATCGGCCGCCTGGTCGACGAGCGGGTGATCGTCAATGCGATGGTGGCTCTCTTGGCCACCGGCGGCTCGACCAACCACCTGATCCACTGGGTGGCGGTGGCCCGCTCGGCCGGCATCCTGATCGACTGGACCGATTTCTCCGAGCTGTCGCAGGCAACGCCGCTGCTGACGCATGTCTATCCGAACGGATCGGCCGATGTGAACCAGTTCCAGGCTGCCGGCGGCCCGGGCTGGGTGCTGCGCGAACTGCTGGATGGCGGCTATCTGCATGGCGATGTGGCGACGGTCGACGAGCGTGGTCTGTCGGCCTACTGCACGGTGCCTCACAGCGAGGGCGGTGCGCTGAAGTGGACTGCCTTGCCCGCCGCCAGTTCAGACGAAAGCGTCGTGCGCACGGCAGCCGCGCCGTTCAGCCCCACCGGCGGCCTGGCGCTGCTGACCGGCAATCTGGGCCGGGCGGTGATCAAGGTCTCGTCGGTGCCCGATGACCGCCATGTGATCGAGGCGCCGGCCATCGTGTTCGACACCCAGGAGCAGCTGCAGCAGGCCTTCAAGGCCGGCGAGCTGGAGCGTGACTTTGTCGCCGTGGTGCGCTTCCAGGGCCCGCGCGCCAATGGCATGCCCGAGCTGCACAAGCTGACGCCGCCGCTGGCCGTGCTGCAGGGCAAGGGTTACAAGGTGGCCCTGGTGACAGACGGCCGCATGAGCGGCGCCTCGGGCAAGGTGCCTGCGGCCATCCACGTCAGTCCCGAGGTGCTGGCCGGCGGGCCGCTGGGCAAGGTGCGCACCGGGGACCTGATTCGGCTGGATGCGACGACGGGTACGCTGCAGGCCTTGGTCGATGCCGCTGAGTGGGCGCGGCGCGAGCAGGCTCAGCTCAGCGACGCGCAGGCCGAGATCAATGCCCATGACCTGGGCCGCGAGCTGTTTGGCGGCATGCGCCGCAATGTGCTGACGGCCGAAGAAGGCGCCATCACCTGGCTTTGAGCCTGGCCGAGATTGGATCGAACAAGGAACAAATGATGCTGAATACGCTGCAACTGGCCAAGCATGGCCCCGTGATCCCGGTGATCGTGATCCAGAACCTGGCCGATGCCGTGCCCATGGCCCAGGCCCTGGTCGATGGCGGCGTCAAGGTGCTGGAGATCACGCTGCGCACGCCGGTGGCCCTGCAATGCTTGGAAGCGATCGCCCGGGCGGTACCCGAAGCCATCGTCGGCGCCGGCACCGTGCGCAGCGTGGCCGATGCCCAGGCGGCGAAGAACGCCGGCTGCCAGTTCGCCGTCAGCCCCGGCTACACCAGCGAGATCGGCCTGGCCTGTCGCGAAATGGGTCTGCCGCTGCTGCCCGGCACGGCCACCGGCAGCGAGGTCATGCAGGCCAATGCCGACGGCTATTACTTCCTGAAATTCTTCCCGGCCACGGCGGCCGGCGGCATACCGATGCTGAAGGCGCTGGCCGGCCCGTTCACCGATGTTGTGTTCTGCCCTACCGGCGGCATCACTGTGGAGACGGCGCCGCAATTCCTGGCCCTGCCCAATGTCAAGGTATGCGGCGGCTCCTGGCTGACGCCGGCCGATGCAGTGGCGAGCAAGGACTGGGCGCGCATCACGCGGCTGGCCCGCGAGGCCAGCGCGCTACGCTCGAACTGACTTACCAGCTGCCAACGTTAGGCATTGACGCCCAAGGCTCGGCCGGCGGCAGGGCCGTGCCGGCCTGCAGCAGCTCGATCGAGATGTTGTCAGGCGAGCGCACAAAAGCCATGCGGCCATCGCGCGGCGGGCGGTTGATCAGCACGCCATGGTCCTGCAGGCGCTGGCAGGCGGCATAGATGTCATCGACTGCAAAAGCGATGTGGCCGAAGTTGCGGGCGCCGCCGTAGTCTTCCGCGTCCCAGTTGAAGGTCAGCTCGACTTGCGCCTGATGGTCGCCGGGCGCGGCCAGATAGGCCAGCGTGAACCTGCCTTGCGGATACTCGCGCTGCGAGACCAGCTCCAGGCCCAGCGCATCGCGGTAAAAGCGCAGCGAGGCGTCGAGATCGGCGACGCGCACCATGGTGTGCAGATATTTCATTCGAGAACCCGGGAGTTTGTTGGAGCCGGGATTCTGCGGCAAGTCGTCGAACCGCGTTGCCCTGTGGACTTGCTCAGTGGATAGCGGCGGCGCGGCGCAGCGCCACGGCGTCGGGTGGCGGCGCCATCGTGTCGCTGGCCCGCAGCTTAAACACACGCACCGCCTGCACCACATCCTGGGCCTGACCCAGCATCGAATTGGCCGAGGCGGCGAGTTGCTCGACCATCGCTGCGTTCTGCTGGGTGATGCCGTCGAGCTGGCTGACCGCCTCGTTGATCTGCGAGATGCCGGTCAGCTGCTCGCCCGAGCTGGTGTTGATGTTGCCGATCAGGCCCTCGAAGCGACGCATTGCCTCCAGGGTCTCATCGATGCTGGCGCGGGCCTGCTGCGTCTGCCGCTCGCCGGCCTGCACCTTCTCGGCCGACTCGGTGATCAGCTGCTTGACCTCGCGGGCCGCGCCCGAGGTGCGCTGCGACAGTGCCCGCACCTCGGCCGCCACCACGGCGAAGCCACGGCCCTGCTCGCCGGCACGTGCTGCCTCAACGGCAGCATTCAGCGCCAGGATATTGGTCTGGAAGGCAATGCTCTCGATCACCTGGATGATCTCGCCGATGCGGTGCGAAGAGGCCGAGATTTCGCCCATGGTGTCGCTGACATGGTGGACCGAGTCGCTGCTGCGCTGTGCGATGGCCGTCAGCTTGGTGGCCACTTCCGAGGCCTGCTTGGCCGAGGCTGAACTCTGGCGCACGGTGCCGGTGATCTCTTCCATCGTCGCCGCCGTCTGTTGCAGGCTGCTGGCCTGCGATTCCGTGCGCGATGACAGATCCTGATTGCCATTGGCAATCTCACGGGTCGAGGCACACATGCTCTCCAGCTCGACGCGAGTGTCGGAGACGATGGCGCGCATATTGACCGTCAGCTGACCTAGCGCCCGCCCGAGTGCGGCGCCCTGGCCGGTGCCGGACAGGGTCAGGCTCTGTGTCAGGTCGCCAGCGGCCAGACGGTTGGCATAGGACAGCAGTCCCTCGATGGGCGCATTGGCCATGCGCAGCGACAGCCAGGCACCAGCCAGGGAAAGCAACGCGATCACCAGCAGGACGGCCAGCACCGAGCTTGCACCTGTGACGGCAACGGCAGCCCAGGCTCCCAGGCCGACGGCGGCGAAGAGCAGCGCGGACTGCGCCACCGGACCGGGAGTCAGCCAGGCCTTGATGCGTCCCCAGGCGTCCTGCCGTTGAAGATAGCCGCGGTGCAGCGCATGCACGACGCGGCCTGATGCCTTCTCTTTGGCCATCAGGGCGTAAAGACTCTCCGCCGCCTGGATCTGCGGCCGAGTCGCCTCGGTGCGTACCGACATATAGCCGACCGGGCGATTGCCCTCCATCAGCGGCGTGACGTTGGCCATGACCCAGTAGTAGTCGCCATTCTTGCGCCGGTTTTTCACCGGCGCCGACCAGGGCTGGCCGGAGGCGATCGTCTCCCACATATCCCGGAAGGCCTCTTCCGGCATGTCGGGGTGGCGAATCATATTGTGCGGCTGGCCAAGCAATTCGGTGCGCTGGAAACCGCTGACCTCGATGAAGGCCGGGTTGCAGTGCAGGATGCGGCCCTTCAGGTCGGTGGTGGAGACCAAGGTCTGTCCGGAAGGAAACGGGTACTCCGTCTTCGTCACAGGAAGGTTCTGGCGCATAGTCTTGCACTCCCGGGGCGATGGCGCTCGGGCATCAAGCAAGACGATGCTTGGAAAACTGCCAGGAGCGACTCAAGCTTGAACCACCCCTGTACGGTCGACATGATCTGCGTCAAGTGCCGCCAGTGCCTCCCACGGGCAGCCAGGGTTGTGAGCATTTGATCACGAACCCTTGCCGGCAGGAAGTATCAGATGCGGCCACGTTCAGGCGGCGCGCCGCACTGTTTCGCTGCCATGCGACAGGTGCAGCTGGCCGAACAGGTCCTTCGGGTCGGCCATCTCCGGGATCAATGCCACCTGACTGCCCAGACCGAGCTCGCGGGCGCTGTCGCGCAGGAAACGCAGGGCCGAGAAGTCTTCCAACGCAAACCCGACGGAGTCGAACACGGTGACTTGACTGACGTCGTCGCGGCCGCTGGCCTGCCCGTTCAGCACGCGCCAGAACTCGGTCACGGCGAAGTCGGCGGGCATCTGCTGGATATCGCCCTCGATGCGCGATTGCGGCTCGTACTCGACGAAGACTTTCGCCCGCTCCAGCACGCCGCGGTGCAGCTCGGTCTTGCCGGGACAGTCTCCACCGACACCGTTGATGTGCATGCCGGGCTCGATCATCTCCGGTGTGATGATGGTGGCATTGGTCTTGTCGGCGGTGACGGTGGTGACGATGTCGGCGCCGCGCACGGCCTCAGCTGTGCTGGCACAGGTGGTGAGCTTCAGACCGGGCACGGATTGGAGATGGCGCATCAGCTTGGCGGTGGCGGCCGGGTCAATGTCGAAGAGGCGGATCTCTTCGATGCCCAGCAGATGGTGAAACGCCAGTGCCTGGAATTCGCTTTGTGCGCCATTGCCGATCAGGGCCATGGTCTTGGAGTCGGGTCTTGCCAGTTGGCGGGCCACCATCGCCGAGGTGGCGGCGGTGCGCATGGCGGTGGTCAGGGTCAGTTCGGTCAGCAGCTCGGGGCGGCCGGTGGCCACGTCGGCCAGAGCGCCGAAGGCCATCACGGTGGACAGGCCCAGGCGGGTGTTCTTCGGGTGGCCGTTGACGTATTTGAAGCTGTAGAGCGAGGCGTCGGCGATGGGCATCAGCTCGATCACTCCGTCCTGCGAATGTGCGGCCACGCGGGGGGTCTTGTCGAACTCGTTCCAGCGCAGATAGTCGGCTTCGAGATAACCGACCAAGCGGGTCAGGCAGGCATCAATGCCCAGGCGCTGGACGATCTGGGCAATGTCCCGGGTGGTCAGAAGGGTCGTCATAGGCGGTCTCGGCTGTTGCAATGGCCTGATTCTTCTCAAGCGGCGTGTTAGCGAGAAGCACAAGAAATGCGCAATAAGTGACGGTGTTCTGCCATTTCGGCATTTGCAATTGCCAAAATGGCAGAATCACTGTCGATTGGAGACCCTCGATGGACACTCTTGACCAGCAATTGATGGCGCTGTTGCGCCTGGACGCCCGCGCCACCGTCGCCACTCTTGCGCACAAGCTCAAGGTCTCGCGCGGCACGGTCACGAACCGCATCGCCAAGCTGGAGGACGCCGGCGTGATCGTCGGCTACACGGTCACGCTCAGGCCTGACGTGACGCCCAACCAGATCACCGCCTGGATGAGCATCGCCGTCGAGGGCAACAAGACCCGCGAGGTCATCAGCATCCTGCTCGGCGAGCCCGGCGTGTCGCGCCTTTTCGACACCAATGGCCGCTGGGACCTGCTGGCCGAGCTGCGCGCCAGCACCCTGGGAGAACTGGCCGATGTGCTGGAGCGGGTACGCCTGATCAAGGGCATTGGCGCCACCGAGACCAGCATCCACCTGCAGACCTACAAGAACGCCTGAACGGGTACATTGCCGCCATGATGCTTGCCAACACACAGCTCCTGATCATCGACGCGCAGAACGATTTCTGCGACCTGCCCGAGGCCTGGTTGGCGCCCGACCCGGTGCAAGGCGGCCTGCTGAGGCCGGCCTTGCCTGTGCCGGGTGCGCATGGCGATATGCAGCGCCTGGCTGGTCTCATACGCGCCGCCAGCGACGCGATTGACGAGATCACGATCACCCTGGATTCGCACCACCGCATCGACATCGCCCACCCGGCCTTCTGGGCGGGTCAGGTCTTGCCGTTCACCGAGATCACCGCCGCACAGGTGCGGACCGGCGCATTCAGCCCGCGAGATGCTGCCGCCTTGCCGCGCACCTTGGCCTATCTCGACGCCTTGGAGGCCACCGGCCGCTACACGCTGATGGTCTGGCCGGTGCATTGCGAGATCGGCAGCTGGGGGCAGGCGGTACATGCCGATGTGCGAGCCGCCTACAACGGCTGGGAGCAGCGTCGGCTCAGGTCGGTGCACAAGGTGCTGAAGGGCAGCAACCCCTGGACCGAGCACTACAGCGCGCTGCAGGCCGAGGTGCCCAGCGATGACGATGAAGGCACTCAGTTGAACCGCGAGTTGCTGGCGCGGCTGGACCGCGCCGAGCTGCTGCTGATCGCCGGCGAGGCCTCCAGTCACTGCGTCAGGGCGACGACCGAACACCTGGCCCAGCACCTGCCCGGCGGGCGCCTGGAGCGCCTGGTGCTGCTGACCGATTGCATGAGCCCGGTGGCCGGCTTCGAGGCCCAGCAGCAGGCCTTCTTCGCGGCGATGCGCGAGCGCGGCCTGCGCCAGGCGACCAGCGCAGAAATGTTGAAAGAGTTCCCATGACGCCTGTGATCCAGAGCCTGCTGGAGACCGATCTCTACAAGTTCACGATGTGGCAGACGATGCTGCATCGCCATCCGCAGACCCAGGCCGAGTACAGCTTTCTGTGCCGCAACGAGACCGCATTTCCGCTGGCCGAGCTGCTGCCCGAGGTCGAGCGCGAGATCGACCATCTGTGCAGCCTCGGCTTCAGCCTCGGTGAACTGGCCTACCTGAAGGGGCTGCGCTTCATCAAGTCGGACTTTGTCGACTTTCTGCGCCTGTTCCGCTTCCAGCGCGAGTTCATCTCGGTCAGCGCCGAGGGCCAGGACTTGCGCATTGTCGCCAGCGGCCCGCAGGTCCATGTGATGGGCTTCGAGATATTCGTGCTGGCCATCGTCAACGAGTTGTACTTCCGCCGTTTCGACCAAGAGGCCGCCCGCACCGAGGGCCGCCGCCGGCTGCGGAACAAGATCGCCCAGCTGCGCGCCTTTGGCGACGAGCCGCCGCGCGCCCATCCGTTCGAGGTGTTCGACTTCGGCGTGCGCAGGCGCTTCTCGGGCGACTGGCACCGCGAAGTCTTGGCGACCTTGAAGCGCGAGTTGCCGCAGTACTTCAAGGGCACCTCGAATGTCCTGCTGGCGCGCGACCTGGATCTGGTGCCGATCGGCACCATGGCGCATGAGTATCTGCAGAGCTACCAGGCCACCGGCGTGCGCTTGCGCGACCATCAGAAGGCGGCCCTGGAAGACTGGGTGCAGGAGTACCGCGGCGACCTCGGCGTGGCCCTGACCGATGTGGTCGGCATGGACGCCTTCCTGGCCGATTTCGACCTCTACTTCGCCAAGCTGTTCGACGGCCTGCGCCATGATTCGGGCGACCCATACGTCTGGGGCGAGAAGGCCTTGGCCCATTACGCCAAGCTGCGCATCGATGCGCACACCAAGCGACTGGTGTTCTCCGATGGGCTGGATGTGCCCGCCGCGCTGGCCCTCTATCGCCATTTCGCCGACCGCACCCAGCTCGGTTTCGGTATCGGCACCAATCTCAGCAACGACATGGGCCTGACGCCGCTGCAAATCGTCATGAAGCTGACCCGCTGCAACGGCCAGCCGGTGGCCAAGCTGTCGGACAGCCCGGGCAAGACGATGTGCGACGACCAGACCTTTCTGGCCTATCTGCGCCAGGTGTTCAACATTCCCCCGGCCTAAGCAATCGTTACCACCACCGGCGCATGGTCGCTGGGCCGCTCGTTCTTGCGCGGCAGCTTGTCGATCTCGCAGGCCTGGACCTGCGGGCGCAGCGTCTCGCTGACCAGGATATGGTCGATGCGCAGGCCCTGGTTCTTGC
The DNA here is from genome assembly GCA_018780645.1 of Burkholderiaceae bacterium. Taxonomy (GTDB): domain Bacteria; phylum Pseudomonadota; class Gammaproteobacteria; order Burkholderiales; family Burkholderiaceae_C; genus Paucibacter. The sequence continues at coordinate 359,372 of JADMJJ010000011.1, read as the reverse complement.
GAAAGCCCAGATTGCGGTAGTCCCACCAGCTGTAGCTCTTGGGCGGGTGGTCGAACATGCGGTAGGCATCGACCATGCCCATATCGAGCAGGGCCTGGAAGTGCGCGCGCTCCTGCGGCGAGCAATGGGTCAGGCCCACAAAGGCCGCTGGGTCATAGCAGTCGCGATCTTCTGGGGCGATGTTGAAGTCACCCATCAGCACCAGCTTTTCATGCGTCTTCAGCTCGTTGGCAAGCCAGGCGCGCAGACCGTCCAGCCAGGCCATCTTGTAGACGAACTTGTCGCTGTCCAGCGCCTCGCCGTTGGGGAAATAGGCACCGATCACGCGCACGCCATCCACGGTGCCGGCGATCACGCGCGCCTGGGTGTCGTCGAAGCCGACGATGTTCTTCACCACGTCCAGAGCCGGAGTGCGGCTCAGCAGGGCCACGCCGTTATAGGTCTTCTGGCCGAACCAGTGCACCTGGTAGCCAGCCTCGCCGATCTCCAGCGTCGGGAACTTGTCGTCGGTGAGCTTGGTTTCCTGCAGCACCAGCACATCGACCGGATTGGCGGCCAGCCAGTCCAGCACCTGGGGCAGGCGCACGTTCAGCGAGTTGACATTCCAGGTGGCGAGTTTCATTGGCGAATCGAGGTCTTGGTCGTGAGGGAAGGGCGGCTGCCACCGATGGTAGCCGCGCGGCGTGCCCACATTGTCGCGCGGCCTGTGCCGGACGGGTCAATGAATCCCGGTCCGAGCGCGGAGGTTTCTCAGGACTCTGGTCGCCCCAGTGCCAGCCGGAACTCCTCCAGCTTGGCCTCATAGGCCTCGGCCTCGCCATAGTCGAGGAAACGGTTGTAGCGCGTGTGTGTACTGAGCACCTTGTGCGCGTGCTTGATCGGGCAGAAATACTGTTCGGTGCGCGCGAGGATCTCGGTCATATAGGCCATCAGGCCATTGCCGTACTCGCAATAGGTGCAGTGGAACTTCTCGATCAGATTGAGATAGCCGAGGTGGCGTCGATCGAACACCAGGTAGTCGCTTCGCCTGACCTTGTTGATGCCGTAGATCGGGAAGCACACCCACTGGTAGAGGGTCACGCACAGATCAAGCATCAGCAGCGGAATCACCATGCCGTAGATCAGCGGGCCGGTGATCAGGTTCAGTGGACGGTTGGTCACCAACCAGCGAAACAAGCCGGTGCGCAGCTTGATGTGCGCCTCCTTCACCGAGCGCTCGAACTCGATGCGCTTGCCCTTGATCTTGAAAAACATCCGGCTTTCCTGCTCGTGAACCGCGGTGCGCAGTTCTTCATCCAGGGCCGCCATCTGCTGCAGGATCAGCTTGATTCGATCATTCATGGGGCCTGAGCATAGGGCTTGCAGCGCAGTCGATGATGAACCTGCGCAATCTGGGCCGGGCCACCGGCGGGCGCACTCGCGCCCGCAAAGCTCAGATGTGCAAGGCCGACAGCGCGATCTCCTCGACGTGCCGAGCCCGCCTGTCCTCGGCCACCAGGACCGCGGCCAGCTCGGCCAGGTTCTGTTTGCCGCTCTTGGCCTGGTAGAAGGCCCATTGGTTTGACACCGTGGATTCCCTCAGTTGATTCTTGTGTAGTGCGCAAAGTCATAGCGCAAACCGTCGGCCTGGCGGATGGCGCGCGAGGTCTCAAGAAAGCGGCTGCGGTCCCAGGCGGGGAAGAAGATATCTCCCTGCACCTCGGCATCGACCTCGGTCAGCACCAGCTCCTGCGCCAGCGGGAGGGCCAGCGCATAGAGCTCGCCACCGCCGATGACGAAGACCTTGGGCGCATCGGCCACGGCGGCCAAAGCTGCCTCCAGCGAGGTGAAGGCCTCGGCGCCATCGTCACGCCAGGCGGTGTTGCGCGTGACCACCAGATTGCGACGGCCGGGCAGCGGCCGAAAGCGCGCCGGCAGCGAGTCCCAGGTGCGCCGGCCCATAATGACCGGGCAGCCCATCGTCACCGTGCGGAAGTGCTTCTGGTCTTCCGGCAGCTTGAACAGCAGATCATTGCCACGGCCGATGGCGCCGTTGCGCGCCACGGCGGCGATCAGGGTGACCACCGTCATACCGCCACCGGCGCCTTGATCGCAGCATGGTGCTGATAGTCCAGCACCTCGAAGTCTTCGTACTCATAGTCGAAGATCGATGCCGGCCGGCGCTTGATGTTCAGCGTGGGGTAGGGGTGGGGCGCACGGGACAGTTGCAGCTCCACCTGCTCTTTGTGATTGCTGTAGATGTGGCAGTCGCCACCGGTCCAGATGAAGTCGCCGACGGCCAGGTCGCATTGCTGGGCCAGCATATGGGTCAAGAGCGCATAGCTGGCGATATTGAAGGGCACGCCCAGAAAGATGTCGGCGCTGCGCTGGTAGAGCTGGCAGCTCAAACGACCGTCGGCCACATAGAACTGGAAGAAGGCGTGGCAGGGCATCAAGGCCATCTGCGACAGATCGGCCACATTCCAGGCGCTGACGATGATGCGACGCGAGTCCGGGTTGGTCTTCAGCGCCTTCACCACCTCGGCGATCTGGTCGATATGCCCGCCGCCCGGCACGGGCCAGCTGCGCCATTGCACGCCGTACACCGGCCCGAGGTCACCGTCCGGCTTGGCCCATTCATCCCAGATCGTCACGCCGCGCTCCTGCAGCCATTTCGCATTGCCGTCGCCGCGCAGAAACCACAGCAGCTCCAGGATGATGGACTTCAGGTGCACCTTCTTGGTCGTGATCAGCGGAAAGCCTTCGTTCAGGTCGAAGCGCATCTGGTGGCCGAACACACTGGTCGTGCCGGTGCCGGTGCGGTCGGTCTTGAGCACACCGTTGTCGCGCACGTGGCGCATGAAGTCTTCGTATTGGGAGCGGATGGGACGTGTCATTCGGCGGATTTTAGTGGCCGGTATCGAACTGCAACGCCGCCAGCCGCGCATATAGCCCGCCCTGGGCGCTGAGCTCGGCGTGCGTGCCGATCTCGACGATGCGGCCATGCTCGAGCACGACGATGCGGTCGGCCTTCTGCACCGTGGCCAGGCGGTGGGCGATGACCAACGTCGTGCGGCCCTGCATGGCGGTCTCCAGCGCGGCCTGGACCATGCGCTCGCTCTCGGCGTCGAGTGCGCTGGTGGCCTCGTCGAGCAACAGCAGCGGCGGGTTTTTCAGGATCGCGCGGGCGATGCTGATGCGCTGGCGCTGGCCGCCGGACAGACGCACGCCGCGTTCGCCCAGAAAGGTCTGGTAGCCCTCGGGCAGGGCGGTGATGAAGTCGTGGGCGAAGGCGGCCCTGGCCGCGGCGATGACTTCGTCGTCGCTGGCCTCGGGGCGGCCGTAGCGGATGTTTTCCATCGCATTGACCGAGAACACGACGCTGTCCTGCGGCACGATGCCGACACGGTGGCGCAAGTCATTCAGCGCGGCCTGGTTCACCGGCACGCCATCCAGGGTCAGGCGGCCGGAGCCGATGTCGTAGAAGCGCAGCATCAGCTGGAACACGGTGCTCTTGCCAGCGCCGCTGGGGCCGACCAGGGCCACCGTTTCGCCGGGGCGCACCCGCAGCGAGAAGTCATGCAGGGCCTGCTGCAGCGGGCGCGACGGGTAGTTGAAGCCGACATGCTCGAAGCTGATCGCCGAGCCGCCGTTGACGGCGGGCAGCGCGCGCGGTTGCACGGGTTCCGCCACGGGGGACTTGCTGTTCAGCAGCTCCATCAAGCGCTCGGTGGCGCCGGCCGCCCGCAGCACATCGCCATAGACCTCGGACAGCACGGCCACGCTGCTCACCAGCAGGATCACATAGACGACGGTTTGGCCCAGATGGCCGGCCGTGATGCTCCCGGCCACCACCGCCTGCGTCCCCTGGTACAGGCCCCACAGCAGCGCGCCGAAGGTGGCGGTGATCATGAAGGCGACCAGGAATGAGCGCACCCGCGTGCGCTTGCGCGCGGTGTCGAAGGCGTTCTCGGTGGCCACCGAGAAGCGCTGCGCCTCGCGGGCCTCCTGGGTGTAGCTCTGCACCACGGGCACGGCATTCAGCACCTCGGCGGCAATGGCCGAGGAGTCGGCCACGCGGTCCTGGCTGGCGCGGCTGAGCTTGCGCACGCGGCGGCCGAAATACAGCGAGGGCAGCACCACCAGAATCAAGATGCCCAGCACCTGTGTCATCACATAGGGATTGGTGATGATCAGCATCACCAGCGCGCCAATACCCATCACCGTGTTGCGCAGGCCCATCGACAGGCTGGAGCCGACCACGGTCTGCACCACGGTGGTGTCGGTGGTCAGGCGCGACAAGACCTCGCCGGTCTGCGTGCTCTCGAAGAATTCGGGGCTCTGCCTGACGACATGGGCATAGACGGCATTGCGCAGGTCGGCGGTGACCCGCTCGCCCAGCCAGGTGACCATATAGAAACGCCCGGCCGAGAACAGCCCCAGTGCCGCGCCGACGGCAAACAGGGCCAGGAAATGCCCCTGCAGGGCCATCACCCGGGCGCCAGGGTCGGTGGCCACCACGCCCTGGTCGATCAGCGAGCGCAGCGCCAGCGGAAACACCAGCGTGGTGACGGCCGCCAGCAGCAGGAACAGACCGGCCATGGCGATGCGGCCGCGGTAGGGGCGCAGAAAGGGCAGCAGGCCACTCAGCGAGCGGGGCGGGGCGGTGGCTTCCAGCCGTTTGTTGGAGGGAAGGGCGGTGTTCAGGGTTTCGGACATCGGGTCAGTGTAGAGGCTGGGCCGCAAGGCGTTTCGCGAGCATTGTTGCTGAAACTGGAACAGATCGTTGCCTTGACAATGGTTGCCTAGGCAAATACATTCTGCCGCATGTCAACCGACCCATCCGCGGCGCCCCAGGCTGCCGCTTTCTACTCCAAAGAGAACTACGGTCCGGAGGCAAGCGTCGGCTTGGTGATCAAGCAGGTGATGCAGTCCATCGTCCAGCAGGCCGATGCGCACCTGGAGGCCTATGACCTGACCCATGCACAGTGGAAGCCCTTGCTGCGCCTGCATCAAATGGGCGCCTGCACGCCGGCCGAGCTGGCGCGCGATCTGAGCATGGACGCCGGCGCGGTGACACGACTGATCGACCGCTTGGAGCGCAAGGGCCTGTGCTCCCGTGAACGCTCCATCGAGGACCGCCGCGTCGTCCACGTCGCGCTGACCGAAGAGGGCAAGCGCAGCGCCGCCCTGGTGCCCGGCGTGCTGGCCGATGTCATGAATGGCCATCTGGCCGGTTTCAGCCATCAGGAATGGCAGCTGCTGATGCAGTTCCTGAAGCGCATGCTCGCCAATGGAGAGGCGATGCGTGCCCACCCGAACAAGAAAGAAGACTGAACCATGCGCACGCATGCCCCCCTTACTTCGATGACATTTGTGCTGGCGGTGGTGTCGGCCGCCGTGCTGATGCTTGGCGGTTGCGTCAACATTCCCAGCATCCCTGCGAAGAACCAGCTCACCGAGGCCACCAGCCTCCGTCTGGCCGACCAGACCAGGACCCCTGAGGTGGCCAGCGCCTGGTGGCAGGCGCTTGCCGATGCCAAGCTAGACGCGCTGGTGCAGCGCACGCTGGCCACCAACCCTGACCTGCAAGTGGCGGCTGCACGTCTGGACCGTGCCTCGGCGCTCGCCGAAGGCGCGGGCGCCCTGGGCGAACCCGTCACCGGCGTCGGCATCGATGCCACCCGCCAGCGCTATACCGAACACGGCCTGGTGCCGAAGCCGATTGCCGGCAGCGTGCGCACCACCGCCAATCTGCAGGCCGGCGTGTCCTGGGACTTCGACTTCTTCGGCCGCAACCAGGCCCAGTTGCAAGCGGCCCTGGGTACGCATCGTGCCGCCCAGGCCGAAAGCGAGGCCGCCGCCATCGTGCTGAGCACCCAGGTGGTGCGCGGCTATCTGGCGCTGGCGCGACTGCTGGATCAGGGCGAGCATCTGAACCGCCTGATGGCCCTGCGCGAGCGCTCGGCCGAGCTGATCGCCCAGCGCGTGGGCGCCGGCCTGGACACACAGATCGAGCTGCGCCAGGCGCAGACACCGCTGCCCGAGCTGAAGCGCCAGCAGCAGGCGCTGCAGGAGCAGATCAGCCTGCTGCGCCATCAGTTGGCCGCGCTGAGCGCCCAGCCCATGGAGGCGCTGGATGGCCTGGCACCCGCTCTGCCCAAACTGCCCGCCGCGCTGAGCGACGCCGCCCAGGCGCCGCTGGGCATTGACCTGCTGGGCCGCCGCCCGGACGTGGCCGCCGCACGCTGGCGCGTCGAGGCCGCCACCCAGGACGTGACCGCCGCCCGCGCCCAGTTCTATCCGAACCTGAACCTCACCGCCTTCGTCGGCTTCAACGCGATCGGCTTCGACAATCTGCTGAAGTCGGGCAGCCTGCAGGGCGGCTTCGGCCCGGCGCTGCGCCTGCCCATCTTCGACTCCGGCCGACTGCGCGCCCAGCTGCATGGCAATGTGGCCGAACTGGACGCCGCGGTCGCCGGCTATAACGCCCGCGTGCTCAGCGCCGTGCATGAATCGGCCGACGCGCTTAGCAGCGTGCAATCGCTGGCTGCCCAGGTGCAGCAGCAGCAGCAGGCCATGCAGAGCGTGGCCTCGGCCCGCGAGCTCGCCCGCCAGCGCCAGGCCGCCGGCCTGGGCAATGCGCTCACCCTGATCTATGCCGACATCGCCCTCGTCAATCAGCAACGCGCGCTCAGCGAGGTCCAGGCCCAGTGGCTGGACAGCCATGTGCTGCTGATCAAGGCCCTGGGTGGCGGTTGGCAAGCCACCGCGATTTGAACGGCCCGACCCGAACCACACCCCACCGAAGTCCAAAATGACCACCGACACCTCCAAGATGGCCCGCACGCGGGGTCGCGCGCTGCTCAGCATCGCCATCCTTGTGGCCCTGGCCCTGCTGGCCTGGTTTGCCTTCCACTGGCTGCATGGCCGGCATTTCGAGAGCACCGACAACGCCTATGTGCAGGCCAATGTGGTGCAGATCACGCCGCAGGTCGGCGGCACGGTGCGCAGCATCCATGCCGACGACACCGACTTCGTCAAGGCCGGCCAGCCGCTGGTCAGCCTGGATCAGGCGGATGCCCGCATCGCGCTGGAGCAGGCCCAGGCCCAGCTGGCGCAGACGGTGCGCGAGGTGCGCACGCTGTTTGCCGGCAACACGATCTTGCAGACCCAGGTCCGCGTGCGCGAGGCCGATCTGGCTCGCCTGCAGAACGAACTGGCCCGCGCGCAGGACGACGCCCAGCGCCGCGCGCCCTTGGTCGCCACCGGTGCCGTCGGCAAGGAGGAGTACCAGCACGCCACAGCGACCGTCGCCACCGCACGCAGCGCCGTCACCGCCGCCCAGTCGGCCGTGCAGGCCGCCCGCGACCAGCTGGCCTCCAACCAGGTGCTGACCGATGGCATCAGTGTGCAGGAGCACCCGAACGTGCAGCGCGCCAGCTCCAAGTTGCGCGAGGCCTATCTGGCCGTGCAGCGCAGCGTGCTGCCGGCGCCGATCGATGGCTGGGTCGCCCGACGCAATGTGCAGCTGGGCCAGCGTGTGCAGGCCGGGGCGCCGCTGATGGCCGTGGTCTCCCTGGGCCAGCCCTGGGTGGACGCCAATTTCAAGGAAAGCCAGCTGCAGAAGCTGCGCATCGGCCAGCCGGCCGTGGTCGTGGTCGACCAATACGGCAGCAAGGTCGAGTTCCATGGCAAGGTTGCCGGCCTCGGCGCAGGCACCGGCTCGGCCTTTGCGCTGCTGCCGGCGCAGAACGCCACCGGCAACTGGATCAAGATCGTGCAGCGCGTGCCGGTGCGCATCACCCTGGACGCCAAGGACGTGGCCGAGCATCCGCTGCGCGTGGGCCTGTCCACGGTGGTGACCGTCGACGTGGCCTCGCAAGACGGCAAGGCCCTGGCCGAGGCCAACCCGAACGCCCCGGCCAGCCAGACCCAGGTGTTTGACCGCGCGGACCAGGAAGCCAATGCCGAGGTGGCGCGCATCATCCGCCAGCATGCCGGCCCGGCCCATGCGCCGGCAAAAATCGCACGCCATGTCTGATGCCACGGCCGCACCACCATCGGCTCCGCTGAATCCGCTGGCCGGCACGGCCCTGGTGCTGGGCACGCTGTCGCTGTCGCTGGCGACCTTCATGAATGTGCTGGACTCGTCGATCGCCAATGTGTCGCTGCCGGCGATTGCCGGCGATCTGGGCGTCAGCCCGAATCAGGGCACCTGGGTCATCACCAGCTTCGGCGTGGCCAATGCGATCTCGGTGCCGCTGACCGGCTGGCTGACGCAGCGCTTCGGCGCGGTGCGCCTGTTCACGATGAGCGTGCTGCTGTTCGTGCTGACATCCTGGCTGTGCGGCTTTGCGATGTCGCTGGAGATGCTGATCGCCTGCCGCGTGCTGCAGGGGCTGGTGGCCGGGCCGATGATTCCGCTGTCGCAGACCCTGCTGCTATCGAGCTACCCGCGCGAGAAGGCTGGCACGGCGCTGGCGCTGTGGGGCATGACCACCCTGGTGGCGCCGGTGGTCGGGCCGCTGCTGGGCGGCTGGATCACCGACAACGTCTCCTGGCCCTGGATCTTCTACATCAACGTGCCGGTGGGGCTGATCGCCGCCGGCCTGACCTGGAGCATCTACCGCAAGCGCGAGACGGTGATACGCAAGCTGCCTATCGACTCGGTCGGCCTGGCCCTCTTGGTGCTGTGGGTGGCGGCCCTGCAGGTGATGCTGGACAAGGGCAAGGAAGAGAGCTGGTTCGAGTCCGAGATGATCGTCATCCTGGGCGTGATCGCCCTGGTCGGCTTCGCCGTGTTCGTGGTCTGGGAGCTGACCGACAAGCATCCGGTGGTGGACCTGCGTCTGTTCGGCCGCCGCAACTTCCTGTTCGGCGTCGTGACCCTGTCCATCGCCTACGGCCTGTTCTTCGGCAATGTGGTGCTGCTGCCGCTGTGGTTGCAGCAGTACATGGGCTACACGGCGACGACGGCGGGCATGGCGCTGGCGCCGGTGGGCATTCTGGCCATTCTGATGTCACCCATCGTCGGCAAGAACGTCTCGCGCATGGACCCGCGCTGGATGGGCAGCCTGGCCTTCATCGGCTTTGCCCTGGTGCTGTGGATGCGCTCCAACTTCACCACCCAGACCGATTTCGCCAGCATCATGGTGCCCACCATCCTGCAGGGCGCGGCGATGGCGCTGTTCTTCATCCCGTTGACGACGATCGCGCTGTCGGGCCTGACGCCGGACCGCATGCCGGCCGCCGCCGGCCTGTCCAACTTCGTGCGCATCACCGCCGGCGCCATGGGCACCTCGATCGCCACCACGCTGTGGGAGAGCCGCGCCGCGCTGCATCACGCCCATCTGACCGAGCGGCTGGCCGTCGGCGACCCGGTGACCACCGAGATGCTGGGCAAGCTTGCCGCCGCGGGGCTCAGCCCCGAGCAGGGCCTGCTGCAGGTCAACCGGCTGATCGACCAGCAGGCCTTTACCCGGGCGGCGGACGACATTTTCCTCGGCTCGGCGGTGCTGTTCCTGTGCCTGATCACGATGATCTGGCTGACCAAGCGGCCGCCGCGGGTTGGGGCGGCGGTGGATGCTGGAGGCGCGCACTGAACCCGCCACCGGCGACCTGCTCCGCGGCCCAGGCTGTGGTCGAATAGACTTCTTGTCATATTCGCCACTTCCAGCCTCGATGCTGGCGTCCGCATGCAGCCTCCGAAATCCGCTCCACCCGTCTGGTTGCCCTGGCTGAGCCGCCTGGTGCTGCGCCTGGGCGTGGGGCGTTCCACCGCCTTCCTGACCCTGCTGGCCTGGGCCGGGGCGGTGGCCGTGTCGCAACTGGCCATCACCCTGATCGGCCAGGGCGATCGCTGGTTGGCGGCGCTGTTCTCAAGCATCTGCTGCCTGGTGATCACACCGCTGCTGGGCTTTGCGTGCATGAGCCTGGTGCGTCATCTGGACACCGAGCACGGGCATATGCGGCGCCTGGCCACCCGCGACGGGCTGACCGGGGTTTACAACCGCAGGCACTTCCTCGACCTGCTGGAGCGTGAATGGTCGCGAGCCCAGCGCTACGACACCGCCGCGGCCATGCTCCTGCTGGATGTGGACCATTTCAAGAACATCAACGACCAGTTCGGCCATCTGTGCGGCGACGCAATGCTCAAGGCGGTGGCCGAGGCTTTGATGGAGATCCTGCGCCAGCCCGATGTGCTGGCCCGTTTCGGCGGCGAGGAGTTCATCGTTTTCCTGCCCCAAACCGACCCGCTGGGTGCCATCGACGTGGCCGAACGCATGCGCGACTGCATCGAGCGCCTGTCGCTGGACTGGGAGGGGCAATCCGTCAGCGTGACCATCAGCGTCGGCGTGGCGGCGATGCGCCCGGAGCACGTCACGGTGGACCACCTGATCCACGACGCCGATGTGGCCCTCTATGCCGCCAAGGCCGCCGGACGCAACTGCGTGCGCGCCGGCGATGGCTTGTTCGCCGGCAAGCCGAGCTATCAGCGCACCTGATGGCGCGCCCTCGGGCATCCAGTCTGCATCCAAGCTGAACCCGGCTGCGTAAGGCCATTGCCGCTCCGCGGCGAAGTGTCCTTGTTCAACCTGTTCAGGAGGATTCATGACTCATCTCAGATTGCCCATCCGGCGCCTGGCGCTGTCCGTAGCCGCCGTCGCTGCTGCCTGGGGGGCCAGCGCCGCCGCCCAGGCCGAAACCGTTGTCGGCCTGACCACCACCAATGCCCTGGTCAGCTTCGATAGCGGCATGCCCACCTGGTCGGGCATGGCCGTCAACATCAGCGGTCTGATGGCCGCCAACGAGCGCATCCTGGGCATAGACCTGCGCCCGGCCACCGGTCAGATCTACGGCCTGAGCAGCGATGCGCGGCTGTACACCTTGAACGCCATGACCGGTGCGGCCACCTTCGTCGCCTCGCTGGCTGCCGATCCGGCCGATCTGAGCAGCCCCTTCTCCGGCCTGATGGGCAGCTCCTACGGGGTGGACTTCAACCCGGTGGTGGACCGCCTGCGCATCACCAGCAATGCGGGCCAGAACCTGCGCGTCAATGTGGCCAGCGGCAACACCACCACCGACGCGATGCTCAATGGCCCGGCCAGCGGCATCGCTGCCGCGGCCTACGCCAACAACGACAACAACCCGGCCACCGGCACCACCCTGTACGGCATCGACGGCGCCACCGACATGCTCTATGTCCAGAACCCACCGAACAACGGCACGCTGGTGGCGGTCGGCTCGCTTGGCATGAACACCAGCAATGTGACCGGCTTCGACATCAGCGGCGCCACCGGCATGGCCTATGCCTCGCTGACCGATGGCGACATCAGCAAGAGCGGTTTCTACGCCATCAACCTGTTGACCGGCGCGGCCACCCTGGTCGGCGAGCTGGGCTATGGCGGCAACACGGCGATTGCGCCGCCCTTGCTGGACATCACCGTGGCGGCCATTCCCGAGCCCGGCAGCTATGCCTTGATGATGGCCGGCCTGGTGGCCATCGGTGGCATGGCGCGGCGCCGCACAAAGGCCTGAGCCCGCGCACAAGGCCCGGAAGGGGCTTGTGGCTGGCGAAGGCCCGGCGCAATCCAAGCTCAAGGGCTGAGGCATCAGCGCCCGGTGACGAGCGCGTCCTGCTGCGCCAGAAAACCCTGCATCACGGGCCACAAGGCCGTGATCTCCCGGCCCTCCAGCTGCTGCAGGGCCAGGGCGATGGCCTCCAGCGTGGACAGCTGATGCTCGGCATGGGCGCGGCGGATGCGGTACTGCGATGGCGGTCCAGCCTGCAGCGCCAGGCGCGGCAGGGCCTGCAGCCAGGGGTTCAGGTGCAGCATCTTCAAGCTCTTGCGCCAGGTGCCGTCGATGACGCACAGGCGCAGGCCGCTGGCGGGCTGCAGCCTGGTCTCGTCCATCGGCATTGTCGTCGCCAGCCCCTGACCAAGCGCCGTGTCAGGGTAGAGCAGCAGCTCGTACTTACCCCGCGGATTGGCCGGCCGCTCATGGACCTCGCCCACTTGCAAGACGCTGCCCGGCAGGCACAGCTGAGCCAGGCGTGCCGTGCCCTTGGCCTGGAACTGCTCCAGCGGGTGTTGCAGTATCAGCACCTCGACCTGGTGCTCCACCACCTGCGCCAGGCCGCAGACGCAGGCGCGCTCAGGGCGCAGGCATTGAGGGCAGCGGGGGCGCATGGAGCCGCTCCAGAATGAGCTGATTCGCCTGCGCGATGGCACGAAAGCCGACGGAAATGCGTTCGTCCAGCGCCGCAGCGGACCAGAAACGGATCGCCAAACGCAGAGCCTCGGGATAGCTGGCCAAGGTGGCCGCCGTTGGCTGCAGCGGCCGGGCGCCGAAGTCGCGCTCCAGCAACTCACCGTGCACCGGGGCATACAGCATGGGCAGCATGTCGTAGGTCGGCGAGAGTCGCCAGTCGTCGCCGTCCAGCAAAAGGGTGATATTGCCGTAGTGGCGATCGGTGTTGGCGATCAGCACGCCGTAGGCCTCCAGCAGGCTCAGGTGGGTGGCGTCCTGCCGGGTCAGCAACTCGCGCGCGGCCATGCGCTCGGCCGTGGCCGCCCAGTTGTCGATCTGGCCCACGTACTCGCCGTCATAGGCCAGCAGCGACACCATGCCGACGCGGCCCCGGGTGCTGCGGTCGAAGCGGACGACCTCCAGGAACACCCGCCCCCCGCCTTCGAAGATGTCGGTACGCGCCGCAGGCAGGCCCGCCTCGGCCAAGGTCTGCAGGGCCAGGTGTTCGCAGACCAGCAGATCGCCGCCGCGCTGGTCGCTGGGCGAGTCGCCGGCCGGCGAGAACTTGACCAGCACATGGCGGCCCTGGCTGCGGGTGCAGAACTTTGGCTGCTCGCCGCCGGCTGATGAGCCCGGCAGCGTGCCCTGCATCGCCAGGTCGGCCAGGTGCGGGTAGTCGTCTCGGGACGTTTCGCCCGCCGGTCGCTCGACCTGTGCGTGATAGCGCTGCAGCGACACCTCGCCGACGATCAGATTGCCCGGCTGGTCTTCGCCGGCCAGTGCCATCGCCTTGAGCACCTCGTCATCATTCCAGTAGCGCGGGTCCTGGCTCAAGCGCAGCTCGGGGTGAGCCTGGGCAAAACCGCGCCCTACAAAGCCCTGCGGCCGCAGATCGGTCAAAAACCAGGGCAGGCCTTCGTGCAACTGGCTCAACCCATCGGCCTCGTCCACCCAGAAACGCCCGCCACTGAGCGGCACGATGCGCGCAAACGGCGTGACCAGCCCTTCAGCGTCCACCCGCATCACCGGCACCTCGCGGCCCACGCCCGGCACTTCGCGCGGCAGGAGATAGCGCTGCGAGCGCGCCGCACCGACCTTGCGCACCTCGCCGGCCTGCAGCAGCGCCTTCAGCGCCCGTGACACCGTCGGCTGGCTCACGGCCAGCCGTGCCTGCAGTTCGCTGCTGCTAGCCAGGCCACCGAGTTCGCGCAGCACGGCCAGCAGGGCTGGAGCCAGATGAGACGACGGTGTCATTGATTGGTGAATAGATTTTCTCGCAAAATACTACACCAGTCTTCCAGTGAAATTGTTGGGAATTCAGATGACCAATGTATAGATACTTTTAGCCAAATCTAAGCGGCCCGGCGTAGCCCGTCATCTCCAGATAGCCCAGCCCGACGCGGCGGCCACTGCCGTCCAGCAGCTCGGACAGGCCTTCCCAATAGACCGTGCCGGTGCTGCTGCGGGCGTCCAGCTCCTGGTCGTCGAGCAGGGCGTGCATTTCGAAGTTGCCGATGGGTGTGTTCAGCCGCCAGCTGACCGGATAGACGGCGCCGGTGCGGGCGCTTTTCCAGGTGCGGCCGGGCTGCAGCGTGACCTCGGCAGGCGCGAAGTCGCGGGCCTGCGTCTGCCCCGCGGCGCGGTAGCTGCCGCCCGCCCAATGCACGCTGCCATCGGCGCGGCGCAGGCGGAACAGCGTCAGCGCGCCGCCGTCCAGCAGATTGATGCCGGTCCAGTCCCAGCCGATGGCGCTGTCCGGGCCGGAACCCAGCAGCTGATTGCTCCATTCATGGTCCAGCCAGGCCCGGCCCTGGACGGGCTGGCGCTTGCCATCGACGGTCAGCTCGCCCAAGAGCTGCAGCTGCGGCTCGCTGTAGTAGTGGCTGGCAGCACCGGGCTCGGGACCCTTGCGCGAGTAGCCGGCCTGACCTTGCAGCAGGAGCGGCTGCGTGGGCTTCAGGTCCAGCACCAGCGCGAAGTTGGCGCGCTCGCTATTCAGCTGGGCGCGGTAGCCGGTGGTCGGATGGCGGCGCAGACGCCAGCCGAGCAGGACCACATCGGTGTCCTGCTCACTGCTCTCGGCGAGGCCGAAGCCGCTGCGTGCCAGGGCCTGGTCGTGGCGCAGGGTCTTGGCCGACAGATCGGTCAGCGCCGCATGGGCCATCAGCAGCTGCTTGGCGGCAAAGCGGCTGGGGTGGGCCGGATCCACGGCGGTGCGCAAGCGGAAGAAGGTCAGCTGGAAGCCATGGGTGGGGGTGGTCGGATCGGCCCCACCTGGTGACAGCGCACCGGTCAGATACCACCACTCGATATGCGTGTCGGGGTGTGAGCCGAAGTCGGCCGGAAAGCGCAGCGGGCGCCGCGTGACGCCCAGCGCCGCTGCCGTTGAACCTGAGTTCAGGGCCAATGTGCCCAGCGCCAGCAGAAGGTCACGCCGTTGCATCACCAATCCTCCTTGACCGACTGCGCCAGATCGCGCCGGGCGGCGCTGCGCCCGGCGATGACGCCGGTCACCGTGCCGGCCAGCAGCACGGCGGCGGCCAGCACGCCCAGCCGCGGCCAGGGCACATGCAGTTCCATCGTCCAGTTGAAGCTCTGCGGGTTGACGACGAAGACCAGCACCATGCTGACCAGCAGGCCCAGGGCCAGGCCCAGCACCGTGCCGACCAGGGTCCATACCGCGCCCTCCATCGCCACCAGGGTCAGGATCTGGCCCTTCGTCACGCCCAGATGGGCCAGCAGGCCGAACTCCTTGCGCCGGGCCAGCACCTGGGCCGAATGGCTGGCGGCGATCCCGAACAGTCCAATGGCGATGGCCACCGCCTGCAGCCAGTAGGTGACGGCGAAGCTGCGGTCGAAGATCTTCAGCGACATCTCGCGGATCTCGCGTGCCGAAGCGAATTCGATCAGCGAGGGGTCGGGCAGCAGCGCGCGCAGCCCGGCCTGCACCGGGGCCATCGCCGCACCGGGCGCCAGCCACAGCGCAATGTCATTGCTGCGCGTGTCGCCGGTCAGCTGCATGAACTCGGTGGCGTCCATCATCACCGAGCCCTGCTGGCGGGCGTAGTCGCGCCAGACGCCGCGCACCCAGACTTCGACCGGCGCCTGGTCGGCGCGCAGCGGCAGCTTGAAGGCGCTGCCTGGCCTCGCCTGGTACAGCGTCACCATCGCCTCGCTGACATAGACCGAGGGCAGGCCCGGCCTGGCCGCGAGCACGGGGCCGATCAGCGGCAGCCGCGGGTCTTTCGCGTCCAGCGGCTTGGCGATCAGCGCGACGCCGGGGCGTTGCGGGTCCAGCAGCAGCGGCAGCGTGCGCTGCGCCTCGACGCGGGTCACGCCGGGCAGACGGCGGGCCGCCTCGATGAAGCTGGGCGGCAGAAAAGCGGTGTCATTGGCGGCGCTGCGGTCGGCAGTGCGGGCATAGAGCTCGGCCGGCAGCACGGTGTCCAGCCACAGCATGATGGAGCCGCGAAAGCTGCCCACCATCACCGTCAGGGCCACCGCCAGGCTCAGGCTGACCACGACGCCGGCCACGGCCACCGTCGCGCTGTGGCGCTGGTCACGCGCGCGTTCCAGCGCCAGCAGGGCCAGCGCATGGCGTGGCCTCGGACAAAGGCGCAGCAGCAGGGCCACGCCCTCGGGCACGCACAGAATGCCGCCGATCAGCAGGGCCGCCACCGCGCCGTAGGCGGCCAGCGGCAGCTCATGCCAGGGCGGCAGCTGGGCCAGGCCGGCGCCCAGCAGCAGCAGCACCGGCCCCAGCCAGCTCAGGTGCCGGGAGGCGTCGCCTACATCCGATTGGCCCAGTCCCTTCAACACCTGGGCCGGGGCCATGCCCTGCGCCCAGCGCGCGGGCAGATAGCCACCGACGAGGGCTGCCAGCACGCCCAGGCCGCCATAGCCGAGCGCCGCCCAGGCGCTGAACTGCAGCCGGGGCTGCGCGCCGCCGAGCATGCCACTGCCGAGGTCCCCGCCGAGCAGCTGCAGCGCCGTCGCTGCCAGGCCGGTGCCCAGGGCCACGCCCATGGCGCTGCCGATCAGGCCCAGCACCAAGGTCTCCAGCAGAATCATCTGCAGCCGCTCGCCCGATGACAGGCCCAGCACGCCCAGCAGGGCCAGCTGCGGCAGCCGCTGTGCCACCGACAGCGACAGCACCGAGAACACCAGAAAGGTGCCGGTGAACAGCGCCACCAGGGCCAGCACGGTCAGGTTGACGCGGTAGGCCCGCGACAGATTGGAGATCCGCTGCACCGCCTCGTCCGGTTTTGCCGCGCGCACGCCGGCGGGCAGGGCCAGGTCCTGCAGCAGGCGAGCCTGGTCGGTGCCGGGCTGCAGCCGCAGATCGATGCTGTCCAGTCGCGCCAGACGCCCGAAGCGCAGTTGCGCGTCGGCAATGTCCATCACCGCCATGGGCGAACCCTCGGCGGCGATGCTGCCGGCGATGTTCAAGGGCAGCAGTTGGTCGCCGAACTGGGCCTTCACCGTCTTGGCCGCGGCGCCAAGCCTGCCGCTGGCGGCGGGGTTCAGGTACAGCGCATCGGGGGCGAACAAGGCGGCGGGGCTCATCGCCCGACCGGCCGCCGGTATCGGCATCAGGCCCGGTGCCAGCTGGGCGGCCAGCAGCGGGTCCAGCCCGATGATGCGCAACGCAAAGCGCTGGCCGGCGCCATCCAGGACATAGGTCTGCACCTCGATGGCCGGCGACGCGAGCTTGACGTCAGCATGGGCGGCGATGCGGGCATACAGCTGCTCGTCGAAGCCGCCAGCGGCGCCGCGCAGCACCAGGTCCGGCTGGCCGTTGACCGAGCGCACGGCCGAGGCGAATTCGGCCAGCGCCGAGGCATTGATCAGGTGCACGGCGAAGGCCAGGGCAACACCCAACGCAATCGAGACAATGGCCATGGCCTGGCGCCAGGGATGCTGGCGTGCGGCCGGCCAGGACAGCTGGCGCAGCCAGCTCCAAGGGAGGAGTTTCACTGTGCCTCGGTCACGCCGTGGGCGTGCAGCCTGAGCACGCGCTGCGCCCGCTCCGCCGCCCGTTGCGAATGGGTCACCAGCAGGCAGGCGGCGCCCTCTTGCTGGGTCTGCGCCTTCAGCAGGTCCAGCACCTGCTCGGCCGTGTCGGGATCCAGATTGCCGGTGGGTTCATCGGCCAGCACGAGGCGCGGGCGGTGCACCAGCGCACGGGCAATGGCCACGCGCTGCAACTGGCCACCGGAGAGCTGGCGCGGCATGCGCTCGCCCAGCGCGCTCAGGCCCACGGCATCCAGCATCTGCTCCACGCGGGCCGGGTCGGGTTTTTGGAGCAGCAGCAGGGGCAGGGCGATGTTGTCGGCCACGCTCAGATGGGGCAACACATGGAAGGCCTGGAACACAAAGCCCAGGTGCGAGCGCCGCAGCAAGGCCTGGGCCTGCTCGCTGATCTGGCCGATGTCATGGCCGTCGAGCAGCACCTTGCCGGCATCGAAAGTGTCCAGCCCCGCAATGCAATTCAGCAGGGTCGATTTGCCAACGCCAGATTCACCCAGCAGTGCTACCAGCTCGCCGGGTTGCAGCTGCAGTGTTACCGATTCGAACACCGGGCTGGCGCCGTAGTGCTTGGCCAGCCCTTTCACGTCGAGCAAGGGCATGTGCGATTCGTCAGGTGGTTGCAGAGGCTGCGCTTGCAGCGGCGGGCCGGCCCAGGCGCTGCACCAGGGTCCAGGAGGTCAGCGCGCTCAGGGCGGCAAAGCCGGCGATGGTCCAGGCCCAGGGGGCGATGCGGCCGTCCAGCGCCACGCCTAGCCAGGCACCGACGCCGAATGCGGTGGCGGCAATCGCAAAGCCCGACAAGGCCGAGGCCGCACCGGCATGGCGCGGGAAGGGGCCGGCCACCCCGGCCTGCGAGCAGGGCTGCAGCACGCCATGGCCGAAGATGAACAGCGCCTGGGCAGCAGTGACGCTGATCAGGCTGGCTTCGCCACCGAGGGCCAAAGCCGCCATGGCCAGCGCACCGGCCAGCGTGAAGAAGGCGCCGCGTGCGATCGCCTCGGGCACCGTCTTGTTGCGTAGCATGGACCGGCACCACAGCGTGCCCAGCACATAGATGCCCGAGCAGGCGCCGACCAAGAGGCCGTAGTGCGGGCGCGAGGCACCCAGCAGGCCGATGTAGATGAAGGACGAGCCGGCCAGAAAGCTGTAAAGCGCGCCATAGCTGAGGCTGGTCAGCAGGCCGTAGGCGACGAAGGTCGGATGCCGGGCAATCTGGCGCCAGGCGCCGAGCAGGGGCAGCAGCCGGGTGGCCTGCGGATTGCGCCCCTTGAGCGTCTCGGGTACCCGCAGCGCGATGAACAGCAACGCGCAGGCGCTGAAGGCCGCGATCACGCCCATCGCTGCGCGCCAGCCAAAGTGCGCCGCGACCAGCCCGCCCAGGGAGGGACTCAGCATAGCGATCACGCCCAGGCCGGTCAGCGCCTTGGCCATGATCTGCGCACCCTGCTGCGGCTCGTACAGATCGCGCAGCATCGCCCGGGCACAGACCACGGCCGCGGCCAGACCCAGACCCTGCACGGCGCGGCACAGGATGACCATCTCGATCGTCGGCGACAGCGCGGCAAGGGCCGCGGCCAGGGTGTACAGCGCCAAGCCGGCGAGGAGCACCGGCCGGCGGCCGATGCGGTCGGCCAGCGGCCCCAGCAGCAATTGCCCGAGGCCGAAGCAGACCATCAGCGCCGACAGGGTCAGCTGCACCGCGCCCATCGCCGCGCTCAGATCGGCGCGCAGGGCGGGCAGGGCAGGCAGATAGACGTCGGTAGTGACCGGTTGCAGGCCCAGCAGCAAGGCGAGAGCCAAGACCGCCGTAGGCGCAGTCATGCCCCGCTCAGCGCGGGTGATCAATCAAAGCGCTCCCAAGGCCCCAGATAGCGCCATTGCCCGACCGGCAGATGGCCCAGATTGATGCGGCCTATGCGCACACGCTTCAGGCCGACCACCTTCAGGCCGACCAGCTCGCACATGCGGCGGATCTGGCGCTTCTTGCCTTCGCGCAGCACAAAGCGCAGCTGATCGTCATTGATCCAGCTGACCTTGGCCGGCTTGAGCTTCTCGCCGTCCAGCTCCAGGCCGTGGTTCAGCAGGGCCAGGCCCTCGGCGGACAGCAATTTATCGCCCTGCGGGTCAACCGCCTCCACGCGCACCAGATACTCTTTTTCGATCGTCGAGTCCTCGCCGATCAGCAGCTTGGCGACGCGGCCGTCCTGCGTCAGCACCAGCAGGCCTGTCGAGTCGATGTCCAGCCGACCAGCGGGGGCCAGGCTTCGGCGGTGGCCCTCGTGGTACTTGACCTGGGAGCTGTCGTCGTCCCAGCGGTTCTGCGGCTGCACCAGCACCGAGGCGGGCTCATAGCCGTCCTCGGCCTGGCCGCTGACGTAGCCGATGGGCTTGTGCAGCAGGATGGTGACCTGCTGCGCCTGCTGGGTGCGGGCGGCGGGATCGATGTCGATCTTGACGTTGCGGCCGACGCGCTGGCCCAGCACGGCTAGTCTGCCGTCCACCTTGACCCAGCCGGCTGCTATCCAGTCATCGGCCTCGCGGCGCGAGGCCAGGCCCAGCTCGCCCATGCGCTTGGACAGGCGGTCACCTTCCTCGTTGGGCGTCAGTGGTGCGCCCTGATGGGCACGGGGCATCTGGCGCGGTCGGCCGGGCTCGTTGACACGTTCCTCGCGGCCCGGGCGCGCCGGACCGCGGTCCTGGCCGCGGGAGCCACGCACGATGCCACCGGCACTGGTGCCCGTGTTGCGCTGCGGTTTGGCCGCAGGGGCAGGACCTTGATGGGGATTGTGGGCGCGCGGGCCCTCATGGCGCGGGGCGCCGAAGCCGCCACGGCTGTCCTGGCTGCGCTCCGGGTGCCGGTCTTCACGCGGGCGGCCAGGATCGGGGCCATAGCCACGGGGGCCGGGCCTCAGATCGCGCTGCGGCTCGGCCGGGCGGTTGCGGTCTTCATGGGCGAAGCGGCTGCTTGGCTTGGCATAGGGGCGATCCTGGCCGCGCGGGCCCTCATGGTGTTCATTCCGATGGGGTCCGCGGGCCTCGTCACGTCGGGGCGGCGGGCCGTCGCGGCGGTCCGGCGCATGGGCGCCAGCGGGGCGGGGGCGCGGGGGGGCACCAGCATCGCGGCCGAACTCACGCGGTTCACGATCCGGCGGCCGGTGGCCCCCGTCGCGGCGCTGCGCCTGGTAGCGCTCTTCACGCTCCTGGCGCTCCTTTTGCGCCTGGGCGATGGTCGGGCGCGGATTGGCAATGCCGCGGCCGCGTATCGGTGCGCGGCCAAAGGTCTTGCCAACGGCGGCGGCTTTTTTCTTGAGTGTGAGGGTGGCCATGAAATCTGCTTAGCTAGGGTCCGATTGGACCATGGCTCGGGGTTTACGCCTAGCGGCCCCGCATAAACAGCCCGTCCAGCTCTTTCATCGTCAGCTGGCGCCAGGTCGGCCGGCCATGGTTGCACTGGTCGGCGCGCTCGGTGCGCTCCATGTCGCGCAGGAGGCCATTCATCTCGTCCAGCGTCAATTGCCGGTTGGCGCGCACCGCGCCATGGCAGGCCATCGTCGCCAGGATCTCGTGCTGGGCGCGCTCGATCGCGTGGCTGGCATCGAATTGACTCAGCTCGGCCAGCACGCTGCGCGCCAGCTCGACCACATCGCCGCCGGAGAGTAGAGCCGGGCGTGCCCGCACGGCCAGCGCCTTGGCGGACAGCGGCGCCACGTCCAGGCCCAGGCGAAGCAGGCTGTCGGCATGGGCCTCGGCGGTGGCGATTTCCTGCGGTGTGGCGGCGAAGCTGACCGGGATCAGCAAGGGCTGCGATTCGATCTGCGCGGCGCCGAGGCTGGCCTTGAGCCGCTCGTAGACGACGCGCTCGTGAGCCGCATGCATATCGACGATGACCAGGCCCTGGGCATTCTCGGCCAGCACGAACACGCCGCCGATCTGGGCGATCGCCCGACCCAGCGGCCAGCTGCCTTCGGCGGCCGAGGCCGGGGCAGGGCTGGGCGCATGGCTGGGCAAAGTCGGCGGGCGCTGCACCTCATACTCATCGGTACGGGGCCTGGCCACCGGGATGGGCGCCTGCTGCTGGCCGTACAGCGTGGCCAGATCGGCCAGACCCAACGCGGCCTGGGTGGCGCTGGCGGCCCAGTGCTGCGGCGCGCGCTCGGCGACCTTCCACTGGGCCGGCGCCGGCGCAGCTAATGCAGCCTGCTCCCTTGCGGTCGCTTCGGTGCTCGGTGCCCGCGACAGGGCAAGCGCCTGACCCACCGCATGGCGCACCTGCTGATGCACCTCGCGGCCATCGCGGAAGCGCACCTCGATCTTGGTCGGGTGGACATTGACATCGACCAGCTCCGGTGCAATGTCGATGAACAGCACATAGGCCGGCTGGCGATTGCCGTGCAACACGTCTTCGTAGGCCGAGCGTATGCCGTGGGCGATCAGCTTGTCGCGCACGAAGCGGCCGTTGACGTAGACGTATTGCATGTCGGCGCGGCTGCGCGAAGCCTCGGGCAGGCCGGCGCGGCCGAACACACGCATCGGGCCCCGCTCCAGCATCAGCTCGCGGCTGCTGGCCTCGAAGTCGCTGCCCAGCACGTCTTTCACCCGCTGCTGCGAGCTGGCCGCCCGCCATTGCTCGACCAGCTTGCCCTCGTGCCAGACGGCAAAGCTGACATCGGGCCGGGCCAGCGCATGACGGCGCACAGCGTCGACGCAGTGCGCCAGCTCGGTCGACTCGCTCTTCAGGAACTTGCGCCGCGCCGGCGTGTTGAAGAACAGCTCGCGCACCTCGACGCTGGTGCCCACCGCGCGGGCGCTGGGGCTCAGCTCACCGGAGCGGGCGTCGAGCCGGCTGGCGTGCGCATCCTGCGCGGTGCGGCTGGCGATGGCCATCTCGGCCACCGAGGAGATCGCGGCCAGGGCCTCGCCGCGAAAACCCATCGTCGCCACATGCTCCAGATCGTCCAGCGAGCCTATCTTGCTGGTGGCGTGACGGCGCAGGGCCAGCGGCAGTTCCTCGACCGGTATGCCCGCACCGTCGTCCTCGACGACGATGCTGCGTATGCCCCCGGCCTGCAGCTTCAGGCTGATCTGCGTGGCGCCGGCGTCCAGCGCGTTGTCCACCAGCTCGCGCACCACCGACGCGGGCCGCTCGACCACCTCGCCGGCCGCAATCTGGCTGATCAACTCATCGGGCAGCTCACGGATCACGCGGCGCAGGGGGGAACTGACATCATTCATCGCTCGATTGTAGGAGGCCTCCCCACGGCGTCACGGCAGATGGTGATAATGCGCGCCATGGAAATATTCAGCCTCGTCATCGACTTCATCCTCCACGTTGATCGCTACCTGATCACCTTCGTGGCCGCTTACGGGGCCTGGATCTACGCCCTGCTGTTCCTGATTATCTTTGTCGAGACCGGGCTGGTGGTGATGCCTTTTCTGCCAGGCGACTCGCTGCTGTTCATCGTTGGCGCGATGTGCGGCACCGGCCTGCTGGAGTTGCCGATCGCGATGGGGCTGATGAGCGTGGCGGCGATCGCCGGCAACCAGACCAACTACGCGATCGGCCGCTACTTCGGCCCCAAGGTGTTCCAGTGGGAGCAGTCCCGCTTCTTCAATCGCCAGGCCTTCTTGAGTGCCCACGAGTTCTACGAGCGCCATGGCGGTGTCACCATCGTGATCGCCCGCTTCATGCCCTTCGTGCGCACCTTCGCTCCCTTCGTCGCCGGCGTAGCGCAGATGACGCGCAGCAAGTTCACCTTCTACGACGTCACCGGCGGCCTGCTGTGGGTGGTGGGCATCACCAGCCTGGGCTATGCCTTCGGCAACGTGCCCTGGGTCAAGCAGCACCTGGAAAAGATCATCTGGGCGATGATCGTGATACCTGGCCTGCTTGCGATCTACGGCGGCTGGAAGGCCAAGCGCAAGGGCTCCGCCGCCGCGCCTTAAGAGACGGTACGGTGCCGTGCCAAGGGGGGATTCTTGGCAAAATAGCGGCTGATGCCGGTGGCCAGCGCCTCGACCAGGCGCTGCTGAAACTCCGGGTCGCGCAGCTTGGCCTCTTCCTCCGGGTTCGAGATGAAGGCAGTCTCGACCAGGATGGACGGCACATCCGGCGCCTTCAGCACCGCAAAACCGGCCTGCTCGACCTGGCCCTTGTGCATGCGGCCGACCTTGCTGATCTGGCCCAGCACCTCCTTGCCCAGCTTCAGGCTGTCCTTGATCTGGGCGGTGGTGCTCATGTCGAGGAGTGCGCGCAGCACCGTGGCGTCCTTCACGGCGACATTGACGCCGCCCACCATATCGGCGGCATTCTCCCGATTGGCCATCCAGCGGGCGGCCGTGCTGGTCGCCGCACCATCGCTGAGCGCAAACACCGAGGCGCCGCGGGCCTTGGGCGTGAAAAACGCATCGGCGTGGATGGAGACGAACAGGTCGGCCTGGACACGCCGCGCCTTGCGCACCCGCTCGTGCAGCGGCACGAAGAAATCGGCGTCGCGCGTCATCATCACCCGCATATTGGGCATCGCGTTGAGCTTGTCGCGCAACTGCAGGCCCACCGCCAGCACCACGTCTTTTTCCTTCAGCCCGCTGGGGCCGACGGCACCCGGGTCTTCGCCGCCATGGCCGGGGTCCAGCGCGACGACGATCAGGCGGTCCACCCGGCCCTGCGTCATCGGTTGCGGTGGCACGGCCGGTGGCGGCTTGGGCGTCTGCACCTCGGGGGCCGAAGCGGGCAAGCCAGGTGCCGAGGCTGATTTGGCGGCAAGGGGCGCGGGCTTGTCCACGCGGCCTATGAAGTCGCCCAACGCGTCGCGCACCGCCTGGGCGGCCTGCTGCTCGGCGGCCTCCTTGTCGCGTATCAGGGCCAGCAGCGGATCACGCTCCTGCTTCGGATAGAGGTCGAACACCAGCCGGTTGCGGTAGGCCGCCACCGGCGCCAAGGTGAAGACCTGAGGCGCCACAGCCTCCTTGAGGTCCAGCACCAGGCGCACGACGCGGGGCTGGTACTGGCCGACACGCACGCCGGCGATGTAAGGATCATCGGCCTTGACCTTGCTGACCAGGTCGCGCAGCGCCGGGTTCAGCTCCAGGCCGTCGATGTCAATGATCAGCCGGTCAGGGTTTTCTGCGAACGAGTGGCGGGCGGCCAAGGGCGTGTCGGACTCCAGCGTGACGCGGGTGTAGTCCTCGGCCGGCCAGACGCGCACAGCCACGATGCTGGCGCCAAAGGCCAGATGCCGGGCACTCAGCCCCAGCACCAGGGCGCCCATGGTGCGCAGGGCGCGGCGGCGTTCAAGGCTCAGGCTCATAGGGCGTCCAGCCCCTGCAGCAGCGCCTGCCCTGTGCTTGTATGCGCCTCGATGCGTACCCGGCGGACCTCGTCGGCGATGGTCTCGATGAACACGCTCAACTCCGGCTCGGGCAACATGCCCTCGGCCTTCTCGGGCCATTCGCACAGCTTCAGGCCGGGGCTGGTGAAGATCTCGCGAAAGCCGGCGTCCTCCCACTCGCGGGGATCGCTGAAGCGGTAGAAGTCGAAGTGGCTGGCGATGCCTTGCGGCAGCTCGTAACTCTCCAGCACCGCGTAGCTGGGGCTCTTGATGCGGCCGCTGACGCCCAGGGCACGCAGCAGATGCCGCACGAAGGTGGTCTTGCCGGCACCCAGGCCGCCGTGGAGCTCGATGCAGGCATTGAACAGGTCGGGCTGGCGGCTCAAGCGCTTGGCAAAGGCCTCGCAAGCGGCCTCATCGGACCATAGATATTCGCGTGTTTCTAGAATCGACAAATGCACCACCCCAAGAACGACCCTCCCGACCTCGATGCGCAGGCTCTGCTTGAGCAACTCCGCGGCTGGGCCCGTGAGCTGGGATTCTCACAGATTGGCGTGGCCGACATCAATCTGTCCGATGCGGAGCCAGGTCTTGCCGCCTGGCTGGCCGCAGGCTTTCACGGCAGCATGCATTACATGGCGGCGCACGGCATGAAGCGCGCCCGGCCGGCCGAGCTGGTGCCCGGCACCCTGCGCGTGCTGAGCCTGCGCATGGACTATCTGCCGGCCGCCACCCCGGCCGACTGGCAGGCGATCGAATGGGAGGGCGTCGCCGAGCCGCAGCGTGCCCAGGTGTCGATCTACGCCCGGGGCCGCGACTATCACAAGGTGCTGCGCCGCCGTCTGCAGCAGCTGGCCGAGCGCCTGCAGGCCGAGATCGGCCCCTTCGGCCATCGCTGCTTCACCGACTCGGCGCCGGTGCTGGAGGTCGAGCTGGCCTCGCGCGGCGGCATAGCCTGGCGCGGCAAGCACACCCTGGCCCTGCACCGCGAGGCGGGCTCGATGTTCTTTCTCGGCGAGTTGTTCGTCGATCTGCCGCTGCCTCTGACCGATGCGACCAGCGCGCATTGTGGCCAGTGCACGGCCTGCATTGATGTGTGCCCGACCCGGGCCATCGTCGCTCCGTATCGCGTCGATGCGCGACGCTGCATTTCCTACCTGACGATAGAGCAGGACGGCCCGATCCCGCTGGAGCTGCGCGCGGCGATGGGCAACCGCATCTACGGCTGCGATGACTGTCAGCTGGTCTGCCCCTGGAACAAGTTCGCCCAGCGTGCGACCCTGCCGGACTTCGACGCCCGGCCGGAGCTCGACGCGCCTACCCTGTTGCAGCTGTGGCAATGGGACGAGCCGGCCTTCTTGCGCCACACCGAGGGCAGCGCGATACGCCGCATCGGCCATGCCCGATGGCGGCGAAATCTGGCGGTCGCCGTAGGCAATGCTTTGCGGTCCGAGGAGGTGCCGGCGCTGCGCCTGGCGCTGACCGAGGCCAGGGCAGGCGCCAGCGAGCTGCTGGCGGAGCATATTGCCTGGGCCTTGGCGCAACGGCCCGCGTGAAGCGCCCCATCGGCGCAAAAGCCAGGGCTTTGAGGTAGCGGTCGGCGCCGGACCACCGCCTCGCGTTAAGCTGGCTCGGCTATCGCTGTTGAAGGAGTTTCCCGCAATGCGGAAGTGTTTGGATGTAAACAAGGGCCGTCGCGGCCTGCTGCTCGGAGCCGTCTGCGCTGCGGGCCTGATGGCCGCGCCAGCCTGGGCCCTGCAATACGAGGGCTTCGACGTGCCGGAGAGCGTCACACTCGGCGGGGTGCCCCTGGTGCTCAATGGCGTGGGCATGCGCGCGGTGGCGGTGCTGAAGGGCTATTCGGCGGCGCTCTACCTCAGCGGCAAGTCTCAGCAGCCCAGCGAGGTGCTGGCCAATACCGGTCCAAAGCGTGTGCAGATCCGCATGCTGCTGCAGATCAGCGTTGGCGCCGAGGAGTTCGTCAAGGCCATCAACAAGGGCGTGCAGCGCAATTGCAGCGAGGCCGAACGCCTGGCCGTGGCCGATCGGGTGGCCCAGCTGAACACAAATCTGCGCAGCATCGGCAAGGTCAGCCGCAAGGACCTGATCAATCTGGACTATCTGCCGGACAAGGGCCTGGTGCTCAGCGTCAACGGCAGGATCACCGGGGAGCCGCTGCCCGGTGCGGATCTGTACGGCGCCATCCTCAAGGTCTTTCTGGGCGAGCAGCCGGTGGACAGGAAGCTCAAGGCCGGCATGCTGGGGCTTCCCGTCCCGGAGCCACGCTCTACGTAGAGTTGCGTAGGGTATCCGGTAGGATGCTGGGGACAATCACCGCAAAACACCACAGTCGGAGACCTCAATGACGCGCCGTTCCATTTTGATCACCAGCACCGCCCTTGCGGCCTCCCTGCTGGCAGCGCCCTGGGCCATGGCCCAGTCCTATCCGAACAAGCCGGTCCGCCTGGTCGTGCCCTTCGCGCCGGGCGGCACGACGGATATCGTCGCCCGCGTGCTGGCGGAGAAGATCAATGCCGCGCTGGGCCAGACGATGATCGTCGAGAACAAGGCCGGCGGCGGTGGCTCGATCGGCGCCAACGAAACGGCCAAGGCCACGCCGGACGGCTATGCGCTGGGCATGGCCACGGTCTCGACCACGGCGGCCAACCCGGCCATCAACCCCAAGATCCCGTACAACCCGCTGACCGACTTCACGCCCATCACCAATGTCGCGGCCACGCCCAATGTGATTGCCGTGCATCCATCGTTTCCGGCCCGTGACTACAAGGGTTTCGTCGCCGAACTCAAGAAGAACCCCGGCAAGTACAGCTTTGCCAGCTCGGGCACCGGCGGCATCGGCCATCTGCAGATGGAGCTGTACAAGAATCTGGCCGGCGTGTTCGTCGCCCACATTCCCTATCGTGGTGCCGGTCCGGCGCTGAATGACACGGTGGCGGGCCAGGTGCCGATGATCTTCGACAACCTGCCCTCGGCCTTGCCCTTCATCAAGGACGGTCGCCTGATCCCCATCGTCGTGGCCGCGCCGCAGCGCCTGAGCCAGCTGCCCAACGTGCCGACCTTCAAGGAGGTGGGCCTGGAGCCGGTCAACCGCATGGCCTACTACGGCATCTATGGCCCCAAGGGTCTGCCGAAGGAGGTCGTGGACAAGATTCATGACGCGGTGAAGAAGACCGTCGAGCTGCCCGAAGTGAAGAAGCGCATCGAGGACACCGGCTCGCTGATCGTGGCCAACACGCCGGCCGAATTCGCGGTCCAGATCAGGGCCGAGTTCGATGTCTATAAAAAGGTCGTCGAGCAGCAGAAGCTGAAGCTCGACTGACCCTGCCTTGAGCCGAGTGCTGAGCCAGGCCAGCATAGACCGATTTCTCGATGCCCTGTGGCTGGAGGACGGTCTTGCGGCCAACAGCCTGGCGGCCTACCGGCGCGATCTGAGCCTCTATGCCGACTGGCTGGACGCCAACCATCAGCTGGCGCTGGACCAGAGCACCGAGTTGCATCTGCTGGCCTATGCCAGCGCCCGGCATGAGAGCAGCAAGGCGACCTCGGCCAATCGCCGATTGACGGTCTTCAAGCGCTATTTCCGCTGGGCCCTGCGTGAGCATCTGCTGACCGCCGACCCAACCCTGCGGCTGCAGACGGCCAAGCAGAACGCGCGCATTCCCAAGACGCTCAGCGAGCTGCAGGTCGACGCCCTGCTGGCTGCGCCCGACACCGCAACGACGCTGGGCCTGCGCGACCGCGCGATGCTGGAGCTGCTCTATGCCAGCGGCCTGCGCGTCAGCGAGCTGGTGCTGCTGAAAAGCGTGCATGTGGGTCTGGGCGAGGGCGTGCTGCGCGTCACCGGCAAGGGCGCCAAGGAACGGCTGGTGCCTTTTGGCGAAGAGGCGCACGGCTGGCTGATGCGCTATTTGCAGGAGGCCCGGGCCCTGTTGCTGAAGGGCCAGGCCAGCGACATGCTGTTCATCACCGTGCGCTCGTCCCATATGACGCGTCAGATGTTCTGGAACCTGATCAAGAAGTATGCGGCCCTGGCCGGCATCACCGTGCCGCTGTCTCCGCACACGCTGCGCCATGCCTTCGCCACGCATCTGCTGAACCATGGCGCCGATCTGCGCGCGGTGCAACTGCTGCTGGGCCACTCGGACCTGTCGACGACGCAGATCTACACCCATGTGGCGCGGGAGCGGCTGAAGGTTCTGCACGCGAACCACCATCCGCGCGGGTGATGCTGGTGCATGCGGGACAATAGCGCCCCATGGATCACAGCTTCTTGTCCGCCCTGATATTGCTTTTGCTGGTGCTCGACCCCCTGGGCAGCCTGCCGGTGTTCATCCCCATCATGCGCAGCGTCGCACCCGAGCGCAGGCGCCGGGTGGCCTTCCGCGAGGTGGCGATCGCCTTCGGCGTGCTGCTGGGCTTCATGTTCGCCGGCGATGCGTTCCTGCGCGTCATGCACCTGTCCGAACGCTCCCTGGAGGTGGCCGGCGGCGTAATTTTGCTGATGGTCGCCATCCGCATGATCTTCGCCACCGAGGGCGGGGTCTATGGCACCGAAGGCGATGGCCGGGAGCCCTTGATCTTTCCGCTGGCCGTGCCGCTGCTGGCGGGCCCATCGGCGATGGCCACCGTGCTGCTGCTGGCCTCGCGCCAACCCGACCGCATGCTCGATTGGGTCGGTGCGCTGACCGCTGCGATGCTGATCTCGGGCATCACGCTGTTGCTGTCCGATCGCATTCGCAAGCTGCTGGGCGACTCGGTCGTCTCGGCGCTGGAGAAGTTGATGGGGCTGGTGCTCACCGCAATTGCGGTTGAGATGATTTTGGCGGGGTTGAAGCGCTACTTCGTTGGCGGCTTGTGACCCCCGGATTGCATCCGGGCTACGAACCCGATGTGGCCCGGATGCAATCCGGGAGCGCCGCACTCAAGCCTGCGCCCAGCGCCTCATCTGCCGAATCATCGGCGCCAGCTGCACCAGCAGCAGGCAGGCGAAGATCAGCGCACAGCCGAGCAGGCCGGTGGCGTCGAGCCGGTCGCCCATCAGCAGATAGCCGAAAGCGGCGGCGAACAGGGTCTCGGACGACAGGATGATGGCCGCGTCGGGCGCCTGGGCGTAGCGCTGCGCAATCACCTGGGCGGTGAAGGCCACGCCCACCGACAGCACGCCGGTGTAGACAATGGGCCAGGCGGCGGCTTCCAGCCCGGACCAGGTGATCGGTTCGGCCACCCCGGCCCAGCCCAGGCTGACCAGGCCACAGACCAGGAACTGGCCGCCAGCGACCAGAAAGGGCGCGGCCATCTTGTCGGCCACCCGGCCGACCAGCAGCACATGAACGGCCCAGGGCAGGGCGGAGGCCATCACCCACAGGTCGCCGACATTGATGTTCAGGCTGTGCGCGCCCGACAGCAGATAGGTGCCGATCAGCGAGCCGCTGGCGGCCGGCCAGACCGACCAGTGCGGTGCCTCGCGCAGCAGCAGCCAGGACAGCAGCGGCACCAGGGGCACGTAGAGGGCCGTCAGGAAGCCGGCATTGGTGACGGTGGTGTGGAGCAGGCCGATCTGCTGCATCGCCGCGCCCATCGTCAGCAGCAGGCCCAGGCCGAGTATCTTGGCGCCATCGTCCCGGTTGAGCGCCAAGCCGCGCGCCTTCAGGGCCCGCCACTCGCGCCACATCAGCGGCGAGACCACCAGCGCACCGATCAGAAAGCGCACGCCGGTGAAGGTCATCGGCCCGACATCGGCCATGCCCTGGCTTTGCGCCACAAAGGCCGAGCCCCAGATCAGGGCGATGGCGATCAGCAATAGATTGGCGTTGAGGCGGGTCAAGGGGCGGACTCGATGGAGGCGAGAAGGCAGGCCTTCAGGGAAAACCCGGATTCTAGCTGGCGCATCACCGATCCTGGCTGCAGCCGGGGCGCATTCCCAGCCTTTGCGCCGAGATTGCTCCGTGTCAATGCCACTGGCGAGGCCGGGTTCAAGATCGAAACGATGGGACATCCATTGATCGCCGAGGAGCTTGAATTGAGAAACGAGTGCAGGTTTGCAAGACGCAGTTCGACATGGGTTCTGGCCGCCATTGCCTCGCTGAGCGGGTTGGCGCCCATGGCCGTTCAGGCCGCGCAGGTGGCCCCGCCGGCCTTCGGCGTGTGGATCAGCAATGCCGCCATTGCCGCCGGCGACCGCGATGACTTTGAACTGGACGGCGCCGGGCTCACCATGGCCAGTGGCCTGGCGCAGATGGCGCCCACCCCCTATATCGACGGCAATGATGTCTTCTACTCCGCGGCCAAAGGCGTTGCCTCGGTGGACATCATGAAGGGCGCCCTGCACTCGTACGCTCAGGCCTTGGGGCGAGTAGGGGTGGGCGTTGCGGCGACATCGTTCTATGACACGCTGACCTTCTTCGCGCCGGCCGGCTTCGTCGGCGGCACGGTGCAGGTGACCGAGACCTTGCACGTCTCCGGTGCTGTCACCGGCGAGCACATGGACTTGAACTTTTGGGCGGGCTACTGGAGCGCGAGCATCTCCGACCTCAATCATCGGGCCGGCCAACAGTACGGCAGCAACCATCCGGGGCCGACGAACTTCGACGTCTCGCTGACCTTGACCCTGCCGGTGGTGAATGGCATGGCCCAGGACCGGATCGGTTTCAGCCTGGTCACCTATGTCGATGCCGGATGCAATGAATGCGCCGTGACCATGGACTTCAGCAACACGGCAACCGTCACGCAGACCCTGCCGGCCGGCTGGTCCTACGGCTCGGCCTCCGGGGTGTTCCTCGCGCCGGTGCCCGAACCCGCGACCAAGGCCCTGAGCTTGGCAGGCCTGGGACTGACGGCCTTTGTGGCGCGGCGCCGGCGGCGCGAGCCGCGGCCTCTGCCGGTCACTGCGGCCTGAGGACGGTGGCGACGGACTGGGCCTGGGGTTTATCCCGGGAGGCGCACCTGTCCCTGCCATGTGAGACTTTGCTGCGGTCCCGGCTTTCCACATCGAGGTAAACAGCATGCGTGCAAGTCTCTTGGCCCTGTCCCTGGCAACCACGGCGCTCGCGCCAACACTGGCTGACGCCGCCGTGGTCTACACGCAGCCCGCCGCTGCGCTGAACAGCGGCTTCAACCCCGGCGGTGCCTGTTGCGACGGCACCGGCGTCTGGTTCAACCCCCTGTCGGGCTATGCCGAGACGCGTGGCTACCTCTTCCCGGCCAGTCTGTTCGAGGACGGCAAGTTCTTCCTGTTCGGCGACACCTCCTCAGGCTCGGCCGAGGCGAGGGTCTATACCCAGGGCTTTTTCTCGCGCGGCAATGGCGTGATCTATGCCTCGGCCGGCAATCTGAATCCGGCCCGATTCGGCGTTGGCGAGTCCATCGGTGCGGGCACCGGCTATCAGAACCCGGGGGCCGGCTTTACGGACCTGGGGCCAAGCTACGGCAACTGGGCACCCGGCCGCGGTTTTCTCGGCCTGACGATTCGCGACCCCAGCGGGGCCTCCAGCAGCGACACCTTCTACGGCTTTGCGGACATCACGGTGAACAAGGACTACAGCATCACGCTCAATGCCTTCGCCTACGAGAACGTGCGCGGTCAGGCCATCACCACCGCGTTTGCCGCGCCGGTGCCGGAGCCCTCGAGCGGCTGGCTGTTCGGTACCGGCTTGATCGGCGTGGCGGCCCTGCTGCGCCGAGGTCGCGTACAGGCGGCTTAGTCAACAGGCTTGGGTCATATCGGCAATGCCGGTGCGGCCATTCAAGGGGGGAGTGCGGGTCACTCCTACAATGACGTCATGAGATCCACGGGCTCTTCCACCGCTGCAGTGCGATATCCAGTCGTCGGACATTCCTGAGCCCGGCGATCACCTTCACCCCTTTTGCGCAAACCTTCGATCGCCGGGCACCCGTCCCGCGCAATGGTCCGTGCCTGATCGATCCAGGCAGCGGGCCTGCTTCGACAGGAATGCACCATGCACGTCTCCAACCACCATGAGCGCACGCTCACCGAACTTGATCACACACGGCTCCTCAAGCTGACCAGGCAACTGCGCTCAGGCGCTGCTTGGCATGAAACGGAAGACATCGAGGACGCGCTTGAAATGGCCCGCCTCGTACCCTCGCGCAGCGTGTCGCCGGACATCGTGACGATGTATTCGCAGGTGAGGCTGCAGGACAGCCTCGTCGGCAGCCGCTACCAGCTGACGCTGTGCTATCCCTCCGATGCCGACCCGTCTGCCGGCTTTGTGTCGGTCACGTCGCCGGTGGGCGCGAGTCTGCTGGGCCTGTGCGTCGGGGCCACGGCGCGTTGGGTCACGCCGAGCGGCGAGGCACGTGCGGCCGAAGTGCTTGCCGTGCTGTTCCAACCGGAGGCCAGCGGCGACTACACGCTGTAGTCTCTAAAATCGCCGCATGCATACCCTGCGTTCCGCCGTTCTGGCCCCCTTGCTCGCCACCGAAGCCGTCCAGAAGGCTTCCAGTGCGCTGGGCCTGAGCCTCGATTTACCGATAGGCGCCGATGCCGTCATCGACGCACCCGTCGGCATCCCCGGCCGCCCCGCCAGGCCCGAGTTGGTGGGCCACACCCAGCTCAAGCATCATTCGCTGCGTGTGCCCGAGGGCAGGGCGGCGCTGATCCACTCGATCGCCCATATCGAGCTGAATGCCATCGATCTGGCGCTGGACATCGTCTGGCGCTTCCCCGGCATGCCGGAGTCCTTCTACCGCGACTGGGTGCGCATTGCGCAGGAGGAGGCGCAGCACTTCACGCTGCTGCGCAATCAACTGGTCGAGAGGGGCTTCGACTATGGCTCGTTCCAGGCCCACAACGCGCTGTGGGAGATGGCCGAGCGCACGAAGGGCGACATCCTCGCTCGCATTGCGCTGGTGCCGCGCACGCTGGAGGCGCGCGGCCTCGACGCCTCGCCTGCGGTGAAGCGCAAGCTGGTCGGGGCCGGTGACATACGGGCCGGCGAGATACTGGACGTGATACTGCGCGACGAGATCGGCCATGTGGCCGCCGGCAACCGCTGGTACCGCTGGGTCTGCGAGCAGCGCGGGCTGGACCCCATCAGCACCTATGCCGAGCTGGTGAAGACCTATGACGCGCCCAAGCTTCGCGCGCCGTTCAATATGGAAGCACGCCGGGCCGCGGGCTTCGACGAGGCCGAGCTGCTGGCCCTGCAATGCTAGCCGGCGAACCATGCGACAAGGCCTTCCCTGCCCCTGACCCGGCCGGCATCCGTAGAATTGTCGCTTTGCGCCAGGAAACCTCATGACCGTTTATGCCCTGGGCGACGTCGCCCCCCAGATCGACGATTCCGCCTGGGTGGCGGACAGTGCCCAGGTGATTGGCGATGTGCAGGTGGGCGCAGATGCCAGCATCTGGTTCAACTGTGTGGTACGCGCCGACAACGAGCCCATGCGTATCGGTCGCGGCACCAACATCCAGGACGGCTCGGTGCTGCACTCGGACCGCGGCTCACCTTTGACCATTGGCGAAGAGGTGACGGTGGGCCACCAGGTCATGCTGCATGGCTGCACGGTGGGCAATGGCAGCCTGATAGGCATCCAGTCGGTGGTCTTGAATGGCGCCAGGATAGGCCAATATTGTCTGGTCGGTGCCGGCTCGCTGGTCACCGAAGGCAAGGAGTTCCCGGACGGCTCGTTGATCATGGGCCGCCCCGCCAAGGTGGTGCGCGAACTGACACCGGAGCAAATCGAAGGCCTGCGCCTCAGCGCGGCCGGCTATGTGGCCAATGCCCGCCGTTACAAGGCCGGGCTGAAGAAGAGTTCTTGATGAGTGAATTGCACAAGTTTCTGTTTGAAGGCCTGCCGGTGCGGGGCATGCTGGTGCGGCTGACCGAAAGCTGGCGCGAACTGCTGCAGCGGCGCGTCGTCACCGGCCCCTATCCGACCGAGGTGCGCGAGCTGCTGGGCGAGATGGTGGCCGCCGGCACCCTGATGCAATCCAACATCAAGTTCAATGGTTCGCTGACCTTGCAGGTGTTCGGTGACGGCCCGGTCAAGCTGGCGGTGGCCGAGGTGCAGCCGGACCTGACCTTCCGCGCCACGGCCAAGGTGGTGGGCGATGTGCCCGAGGGTGCGGGCCTGGAGGCCATGCTGAATCTGCACGGCCAGGGCCGCTGCGCCATCACCCTGAATCCGAATGATCCCCAGCCGGGCCAGCAACCCTACCAGGGTGTGGTGCCCCTGCACGGCGACCAGCGCGAGCCGCTGCAGAAGTTGTCCGAGGTGCTGGAGCACTACATGCTGCAGTCCGAGCAGCTGGACACCAAGCTGATACTGGCCGCCAACGATGACATGGCTGCCGGCCTGCTGATCCAGCGCCTGCCCATGCAGGGCGAGGGCAATCTGGGCGGCGCGCACGCCAGCAATGAAGACGAGATCGGCCTCAACGAGGGCTATAACCGCATCGCCCATCTGGCTGCCACGCTGACTCGCGAGGAGCTGTTGACGCTGGACGCCGACACCATCCTGCGCCGCCTGTTCTGGGAAGAGTCGGTGCTGCAGTTCGAGCCCTTGCAGCCGCGCTTCTCCTGCAGCTGCTCGCGCGAGCGTGTCACCAATATGCTGCGCGGCCTCGGCGCGGACGAGGTCAACGGCATCATCACCGAGCGCGGCGAGGTCGAGGTCGGCTGCGAGTTCTGTGGCCGTCAGTACCGCTTCGACGCGGTCGATGTGGGCGAGCTGTTCACCGCCGTGCACCGGCAGGCGCCCGGCAGCACAGCGGTTCAGTAACTAGCGATACCTCGACCAGAGCAGATGGACGGTGGCCGGGATGACGGCCACCGCATCGTCCTCGCCCGGCTTGAACGTGACCGGCAAATTGCTCAGATCGATCTGGGTGCTGGCGCCGAAGTGGCTGTTGCCGGCGTTGCTGCCCAGCCTGGCCGCCGAGACATAGCCGTGGATGCGGGTGTTGCCGCCGGTTTCCAGGATGTCACCGGCCAGCACGTCGCCGTAGACTTCGTTGGAGGCGCTCAGATTGATCTTGCCGCCGCTGTAGCTGCCGTTCAGCTTGCCGCCGGCGCCGAACACGATATTGCCGGCTGCCACCGGCTGCAGCTCGGACGAACCGGCCTTGCAGAAATTACTCGGCGCCACCGATTTGTAGGGTGCCTTGTTGCAGACATGGGCATAGCCCGCATAGTTGACGGCATAGCTCACATTGTTGGCCGCCGTGGTGAGATTGCCGGTGGCGATCCAGCTGTTGTAGTAGGTGCCCTGGCCGGCCACCAGATTGCCCTTGAACCAGACGATGCCGGGCGCCATGCCTTCGCCATTGATGGCCCAGCTGCCATTGTTGTAGCTGAGGCAGCTGTTCCACTCGGAGTAGCCGGCGCAGATCTTGGCCAGGCAGGTCGACGCGCTGTAGCTGGCCGTGCTGCAGAGGTAGTCGCGCTTGTCGCCCGCGCCCGCCAGGTGGTAGGTGCCGTCGGCGATGCCGGTGACGGCGCGCACCGTCACCATGGTGTTTTCGCCGTCGCGCTCGAAGGCGTAGTTGGCCAGCGATTTGTAGGCGTAGGCGTCGAAGCCCGGCTTGCTGATGGTGGTGCCGGTGAGGGGGGTGATGGTCACCTGCAGGCCGGGCACAAGCGTCATATTGACCTTCGCCTTGTTGGCCTTCGGAGGGCTGACCCCGTGCTCGCCGCTGGCCACGCCACCGTCGCTGCTTTCGGCATAGCTGCCTTGCACGCTGGCGTTGCCGCTGATGTTGGCATTGGAGGCGGTGACCTTGCCGCGCGTTCTGAGCTGGCCAAGGCTTGATCCGTTCAAGACCACATCGCCGATGGCATTCAGCTCGGTGACCTGGTTGCCTTCCAATGTCACCTTGCCATTGGCCCTGATCGTGCCGGCCTGTACGCCGCCGACGAGCTTCACATCCTTCATTGCGCTGAGGCTGCTGTACAGGCCGCTGCCGCTGAGACTGATGCTGCCTTCCGAGAAGATCGTCTCGAAGCCGGTGGCCCCGCCCAGCGAGACGTCGCTGGAGGCATAGAGGAAGGAGGCGCCGCTGAGGCTGCCGCTGCCGCTGACCTTGCCGTCGACGACGACGCGGGCCTTGTCGCCGCCAATCACCTTCAGGTCGCCGCTGAGCTCCAGGTCTCCCTTGATATTGATCGCGGCCTTGGGGCCGCCACCGCCCGAGCCGCCGCTGCCCTTGATGCAAAAGACGGCCGCCAGCAACGCATTTGCACCACCGCTTGCGCCGGTGATGTCGAAGCCGACACGGGTGCCGCCGCCGCAGTTTGTGGCGTCGCTGGCCAGCGCTGAGCTGACCTTGGCGCTGACGCCGTTGATCCCGCCAAAGGCCACCGCCTGATTGGGCTCCAGCTTGGCGGCGTCGGTGGCGCCCAGCTGCATCAGGTACTGGCGCAGCGCCTCGGCCCCGCCCCAGGCCTTCAGCTGGGCCTGGGTCAGCGCATGGACGGTGACCGACTGGGCCTGCGAGCCGCGCACATGGTGGGCGGCGCCAAACACCATGGCTGCCAGCGACAGGCCGCTGATCATCAGGAACAACACCGATGAAAGGCCGCGCTGCCGTCGGAAGGAAGAGTTGCGTATCGAGTTCATCAGGAGCTCAGATTGGCCAGGCAGCTGGTGTAGGTGTTGCCGCTGCCGGTGACACTGGAGGCATAGCTCAAGGACACACTGACCGCGGCCGAGGGCGGGGCGATCTTGGCAATCGCCTCGGGCAGGGCGCCATAGGGCCAGCAGGCGCCGGCATTGAGCGCGCTCAGGCCGACGGGCTGGCCCAGCAGTCCGGCGCCCACCAGGGTCTGGCGTTTCCAGGTGATCTGGCTCCATTGGTTGGCCAGTGGCTGGCATGCGCCATTGCTTTGCAGCAGGTAAAAGGCCTTGGTTTCCGGCTCGGACAGCAGGGCCATGCAGCGGTGCTGGCCGGCGTCGGCGGACAGCCCGGGGTTCTGCACCCAGACCACCGCATTGCCGTCCTGGGCCGTGGCATTGATGTCGGCCTTGGTGCCCAGCAGCTTGAAGGTCTCGCTGTCGAACGAGGCGCCGGTGAGCAGCAGCAACTGGCTGTTGGCGGCCGGCGCGGCGAGGCCGAAGCCGGCGCCCTGCAGCGCGATCTGGGCCGTCAGCAGGCCCGAGGCGAGCTGGCCGTCCTGATTGGCACTCACCACCAGCCCGCCGGCGCCAAACAGGGTGCGCGAAGCGGTCTTGTGCAGCGACAGCGCGCCGAGAATGGCCAGCAGCGAGATCGCCATGCCCACCATCAGCCCGACCAGGCTCATGCCCTGTTGGCCTTGTTGGCGGCCCATCAATTGCTCACCATCAAGGTGCCCGGGCCGAGCCGGGTGTCGGACTGCACGGCGTAGCTGATCAGCGGCAGCTGGGTGTTCTTCTGCACGCCGTTGACGCTGACGCTGACCGGCGTGATGGTGCAGCTCTTGGTTACGCCGCTGAGCGTCTGCTCCGGTGACAGCACCAGCTCGCCGGTCTGGCTGGCATTGCCGCTGATTGGGCAGCCGCTGGCCACGCCGGTGCGTTGCAGCTCGGCCCGTATGCCCTGTACAGCCAGGCTCTGGCCCTTGTGGAACTTCTGCGCGACCAGGGTGCAGCCCAGCGCGAACACCAGCCCCAGGCCGATCACGCCCAGCAGCACGATGGCGACCAGGGACTCGACCAGGGCGTCGCCGCGCTGGCATCGGCGTGCTTGACGAGGCCTAGAAGGCTTGTCCATCGGGGTTCTCCGCGCCGCGTGAAATCTTGTAGACGAAGTCGGTGGCGCAAGCGGTGTCGCCTATGGTGCTGCTTAGAGGCAGGCCGGCGCTGTCCAGCGCCAGGCACTGGCTGGTGGCCTCGTTGACGGTGATGGCGGCCGGCGGCACCGCGCTCCAGCCAGCGGACTCGCAGCTGAGCGTGGCCGGCGCGCCGCTGAACACGCACAGACGCCCCTGCAGGCTGACCAGCACCGCTGCCGGCCCTGTGCTGGCCGCGCTGGCATTGCGCAGCGCCTGCGAGCGCAGCTGGGCCAGGGCCTGGCGCATCTGGCCTTGCGTCTGCTGCACCGCCGCCTTGTCGGCCCAGGCACGGGTGAAGGGCGTGGTGGCCAGGGCGAGCAGCAGCATGATGGTGACCGTGACCATCAGCTCGACCATGGAGAAGCCGGCCTGGCGGCGGCTCACCATGTCGTGAAGCCGCAGGCGCTGCTGGCGTTGCGGGCATTGGCATGGGTCAGTGTCACGACGCAACCATTGAGGCTGGACTTGCCGGTTGCCGTCAGCGTGTAGCTGGTGGCCGTGCTGACCAGGGTGTAGTTGAAGTGGCTGGCCTGGGTGGGCGACCAGGCGGTGAAGTTGGCGGTGCTGGCCACCGTGCTCGCCGCATTGACCGGGTAGGCCAGCTGCAGCTGGAAGCTGTTTTCCATATTCAACGCCAGCGCGGCCAGATCTGCGCCGGCATCGCGCGCCCGGCTTTTGTTGATGAAGCC
The DNA here is from genome assembly GCA_018780645.1 of Burkholderiaceae bacterium. GTDB lineage: Bacteria > Pseudomonadota > Gammaproteobacteria > Burkholderiales > Burkholderiaceae_C > Paucibacter. Next base: position 320,297 of record JADMJJ010000011.1, on the reverse strand, counting down.
GGAGTAGGCGGGCAGGGCCACGGCGGCCAGCACGCCGGCCACCACCAGGGCAATCATCAATTCGACCAGGGTGAAGCCTCGGTATCGGCTGGCTTGGGGCAGTGCGGATAAGCGGCGCATGGTATTCACTCCATTTGCAGAGGCGCTGGGGGATGGAGTTTCTTTCAGCAAACTCCAGATTGAGACCAATTGTATTAATTGGTATTTATCGAAGTCTGCGCCGGATATCACGCCGCGCCGGGTTTGAGTGCCGAATACGCGAATATTCAAAGGATTGCAAGGCAATGCGACTCACGCATTGCGGTGAGGATTTATCGAATATGCTGATTCGTGTAGTTAATACCAATTAGATCCAGCGACGACCACGGATAGCCGAAGGCAGGCGGGAATTGCCAAAAATGGTATTTATATTGAATCGCACCGTGCGGCGCGATATTCAGGCAGTGGGTGTCGAATTCAGCGAGGCATGCTCGCATTCGGGCACATCGCAATCGCACAGCCAGCGCTGCTCCGGGAAGGAGGCCTGGCGTTCGTTGAGCCGTGTGAGCAGACCGGCGCGGGGTGCCTGGCGCCTGAGCAGCAGCGGCGTGATTGCGTTCAGCGCCGCCTCGACGCGGGCCTGGCCGGTGCCGGCAACCACCGACCAGCCCAGGCCGGCGCCGAGCAGTGTCTTGCGCACGGCAGCGTCCACCGGGCCGCGCACATGGGGGCCGTCGCGCTGCAGGCCGTCGGCCACCCAGGGGATGTCCAGGGCGGTCAGCAGGGTCAGGTCGCAACGCAGATGGAAGGCCTGGGCCAGCGCATGCAGCGAGCGGTCGTGGAACAGCAGTTCGCTGTAGACGGCGGTCATCAGCGGCGTGGTGTCGCACAGCACCACGTCGTGCGTAGCGGCGGCGCCGTCGATCAATGTGATCTGGTGCTCGGCAATGGTGGCCTGCTCATGGTGCTCGGGAGTGCGCTGCTCGGTCTCGCACCAGGTGCGCAGGTACTCGGGCACGACGGCACAGCGCAGGCCGGTGGATTCGATCAGCGCCTGCTGCAGCGCCATCGACAACAGCGTCTTGCCGGTGCTCTCGGCGCCGACGATGGCGATCAGCAGAGGCTTAGCGGAGCTCATGAGTCATCCGCATCCAAGCGCGCCAACCGAAAGCGGCCATCAAGGTGAAGAGGGCATAGAGCACAACCGTCAACCACAGGCCCTTGTAGGCGAACAGTGCCACGCCGACGGTGTTGACTGCAATCCAGGCCGGCCAGTTCTCGACGTATTTGCGTCCCAGCAACCATTGGCCGACCAGGCTGCCGGCGGTGGGGAAGGCGTCCCAGAAGGGCACGTCGGTGTCGGTGTAGCGACTCAGGTAGAAGCCTATCGCTGGCCAGCTCAGCGCGAAGGACAGCAAGGCGATGAGCCGGCCACGTGGGCCGAGGCTGCGTACCCGCAAAGCCTGGCCGCTGGCGTCATGGCCGCGCAGCCATTGCCACCAGCCCCAGAAGGCGACGACGACAAAGACGATCTGCAGCGAGGCGTCGCCATAGAGCTTGGCCGACCAGAACAGCAGGAAGTAGAGCAGCGAGCTGACGATGGCCAGGGGCCAGGCCAGCGGGTTGACCCGCATATTGCAGATCACCATCCAGATCGCCAGCGCAAAGGCGGTGATTTCCAGCCAGGTGACTGGGCTGCCCCAAAGGGTGAAGGCCGCAGCCAGGATGGGCTGCAGGCCTTGTAGCAGCGCTTCCATCAGCGCTTGGTATGAAGCACTTGGACGTAGATCTCGTCCGGCTTGACCATGCCCAGCTCGAAGCGGGCCTTTTCCTCGACCATCTCCTGGCCTTCGCGCAGATCGCGCAACTCGGCCTCGATCTGCTCATTGCGCGCGCGGGCTTGCTTGTTGGCGGCCTGCTGCTTGGCAAGATCTGACTCCAGCAGCACCACCCGGGTGACGCCTCCCTTGCCAAACCAGAGCTGACCCTGGATGGCGATGAGGAAGGCGGCGAGGATGACGCTGAGGATTTTCACGCGGGCGCGGATCGCGAGTAGGAATTACCGGAGATTGTAGAAGGCGGCGCGGCCCGGGTAGCTGGCGACGTCACCCAGGTCCTCTTCGATACGCAAGAGCTGGTTGTACTTGGCCATGCGGTCCGAGCGGCTCAGCGAACCGGTCTTGATCTGGCCGGCATTGGTGCCCACCGCGATGTCGGCAATCGTCGAGTCCTCGGTCTCGCCCGAGCGGTGGCTGATGACGGCCGTGTAGCCGGCGCGCTTGGCCATCTCGATCGCGGCGAAGGTCTCGGTCAGGGTGCCGATCTGGTTGATCTTGATCAGGATCGAGTTGGCAATGCCCTTGTCTATGCCTTCTTTCAGGATCTTGGTGTTGGTGACAAAAAGGTCGTCGCCGACGATCTGCACCGTCTTGCCCAGACGGTCGGTGAGAATCTTCCAACCCTCCCAGTCGCCCTCGGCCATGCCGTCCTCGATCGAGATGATGGGGTACTTGTCGACCCAGGTGGCCAGGATATTGGTCCACTCTTCGGAGGTCAGGCTCAGGCCTTCGCCGGACAGCACGTACTTGCCGTCCTTGTAGAACTCGCTGGCGGCGCAGTCCAGGCCCAGGGCGATCTGCTCGCCGGCCACATAGCCGGCCTTGTCGATCGCATCGAGGATCAGCTGGATGGCGGCCTCATGGCTGGCCACGCTGGGGGCGAAGCCACCTTCGTCGCCTACCGCCGTGCTGATGCCCTTGTCATGCAGGATGGACTTCAGCGCATGGAAGACCTCGGCGCCGTAACGCACCGCTTCGCGGAAGGTCGGTGCGCCGACCGGGATGATCATGAACTCCTGCAGGTCCAGGCTGTTGTTGGCGTGGGCGCCGCCGTTGATCACGTTCATCATCGGCACCGGCAGCTGCATGCCGCCCATGCCGCCGAAATAGCGGTACAGCGGCAGGCCGGACTCCTCGGCCGCGGCGCGGGCCACGGCCATGGACACGGCCAGCATTGCGTTGGCGCCCAGGCGCGACTTGTTGTCGGTGCCGTCCAGGTCGATCAGGGTCTTGTCCAGAAAGGCCTGCTCGGAAGCGTCCAGGCCGAGGATGGCCTCGGAGATCTCGGTGTTGATGTGCTCGACGGCCTTCAGCACGCCCTTGCCGAGGTAGCGCTTCTTGTCGCCATCGCGCAGCTCGATCGCTTCACGCGAGCCGGTGGAGGCGCCCGAGGGCACGGCGGCGCGGCCCATGGTGCCGGACTCCAGCAACACGTCGCATTCGACGGTGGGGTTGCCGCGGCTGTCCAGAATTTCGCGGGCGACGATGTCAACAATGGCGCTCATTCAAGTCTCTCCGGTGTCAAAGTTCAAATCTTGTGGTGGGGGAGGGCGCGTCAAACGCCCTCGATCAAAACCATGCGCATGATGGCCGCGCCCTGGCGTGCGGCGCGCGCCTTGCCGTACTCGGGGGAGTCGTTGAAGGTGCGGGCCGCTTCGAGGCTGGGAAACTTCAGCAGCACGACGCGCTCGGGCGTCCAGTCGCCCTCCAGCAGCTCGACCTTGCCGCCACGCACGCAGACTTCCGCGCCATAGGCCTGCATCGCGGCGCTGGAAAGCTTTTTGTACTCTTCGTACTGCTCTGGGTTGGTGACCTGGACGTTGGCAAGGATGTAGGCAGAGGGCATCGACGATCTCTCAGCAGCTGAAGTCATTTTCCAGCAGCGGCTGGGTCTTGATCACGCGGTCCAGCGCGGCGAGCTGTTCCAGCAGCGCGCGCATATGCTTCAGCGGCACGGCGTTGGGGCCATCGGACAGCGCATTGGCCGGGTCCGGGTGCGTCTCCATGAACAGGCCGCTGATGCCCACAGCCACGGCCGCACGGGCCAGCACCGGCACGAACTCGCGCTGGCCGCCCGAGCTGGTGCCCTGGCCGCCGGGCAATTGCACGCTGTGCGTGGCGTCGAAGACCACCGGCGCACCGGTCTCGCGCATGATGGCCAAGGAGCGCATGTCCGACACCAGGTTGTTGTAGCCGAAGCTGACACCGCGTTCGCAGGCCATGAACACATCATCGGGCAGGTTCGCTTCGCGCGCGGCGGCGCGGGCCTTGTCGATGACGTTCTTCATGTCATGCGGGGCCAGGAATTGCCCCTTCTTGATGTTCACCGGCTTGCCGCTCTGGGCGACGGCGCGGATGAAATCAGTCTGGCGGCTGAGGAAGGCCGGTGTCTGCAGCACGTCAACGATGGAGGCCACATGGGGCACCTCGGCCTCGGTGTGCACATCGGTGAGGATGGACACGCCCAGCTGCTTCTTCACCTGGGCCAGTATCTCCAGGCCACGGTCCATGCCCGGGCCACGGAACGAGGCACCCGAGGAGCGGTTGGCCTTGTCGTAGCTGGACTTGAAGATGAAGTTGATGCCCAGCGAGGCGCAGATTTCCTTCAGGTGCCCGGCCACATCGATCTGCAGTTGCTCGGACTCGACCACGCAGGGGCCGGCGATCAGGAAGAAGGGCTGGTCCAGGCCGACATCGAAACCACAGAGCTTCATGATGTTCGTTCCTCTCAGGCTGCGGCGGGCACGGTGGCCGCCTGGTGGTGCTCCAACGCCGCCTTGATGAAGCTGATGAACAGCGGATGGCCGCCCCAGGGCGTGGACTTGAATTCCGGGTGGAACTGCACGCCGACGAACCAGGGGTGGACCGCGCGCGGCAGCTCGACCATTTCGGTCAGCTTCTCGCGCTGCGTGATGGCCGAGATCACCAGGCCGGCCTGTTGCAGCTGGTCCAGATACTTCTCGTTGGCCTCGTAGCGGTGGCGGTGACGCTCGGTGACGACCGGGCCGTAGATCTCATGGGCCAGCGTGCCGGGCTTGACGTCCGAGCTCTGCGCGCCGAGGCGCATCGTGCCGCCCAGATCGGACTTCTCGTCGCGCTTCTGTATCGTGCCGTCGGCCTCCTGCCATTCGTCGATCAACGCGATCACCTTGTGCGGCGACTCGGGGTCGAACTCGGTCGAGTTGGCCCCGGTCAGGCCCGCCATATGGCGCGCGTACTCGATCGTCGCGACCTGCATCCCGAGGCAGATGCCCAGGTAGGGGATCTTGTGCTCGCGCGCATACTGCGCGGCCAGGATCTTGCCTTCCACACCGCGCTTGCCGAAGCCGCCGGGCACCAGGATGGCATCGAACTTGGCCAGCTGGTCGGCGTTGTCCGTGCTCAGCGTCTCCGAATCGACATACTCGATGTTGACGCGGGCATGGTTGTGGATGCCGGCGTGGCGCAGCGCCTCGTTCAGCGACTTGTAGGAATCGCTGAGGTCGGTGTATTTGCCGCACATTGCGATGGTGATGTCGCTGCCGGGGTGCTCGACTTCGTGCACGAGCTTGTCCCAGCGGCTCAAATCGGCCGGCTTGGTGTTGAGCTGCAGCTTGGTGCAGATCAGCTGGTCCAGGCCCTGCTCATGCAGCATGCGCGGCACCATATAGATGCTCTTGGCGTCCCAGACCGAGATCACGCCGTACTCGGGCACATTGGTGAACAGCGAGATCTTCTCGCGCTCATCGTCGGGGATGCGACGGTCGGCACGGCACAGCAGCGCATCGGCCTGGATGCCGATCTCGCGCAGCTTCTGGGCCGTGTGTTGCGTCGGCTTGGTCTTCAGTTCGCCGGCGGCGGCAATCCAGGGCACATAGGTCAGGTGCACGAAGGCGGTGTTGTGCGGGCCCATCTTCAGGCTCATCTGACGCACCGCCTCGAGGAAGGGCAGCGATTCGATGTCGCCCACCGTGCCGCCGATCTCTACGATGGCGACGTCCACCGCTTCCGGTGTGCCCACGCCCGCGCCACGGCGGATGTAGTCCTGGATCTCGTTGGTCACATGGGGGATGACCTGGACGGTCTTGCCCAGATAGTCGCCGCGGCGCTCCTTCTCCAGCACCGACTTGTAGATCTGGCCGGTGGTGAAGTTGTTGCTGCGCTTCATGCGCGTGGTGATGAAGCGCTCGTAGTGGCCGAGGTCGAGGTCGGTTTCGGCACCGTCGTCGGTGACGAACACCTCGCCATGCTGAAACGGCGACATCGTGCCCGGATCGACGTTGATGTACGGATCGAGTTTGATGAGGGTGACTTTGAGGCCACGCGATTCAAGAATCGCAGCCAAAGATGCCGACGAGATGCCCTTACCCAGCGAGGACACCACACCGCCGGTGACGAAGACGAACTTGGTCATGTCGTGCAGCGTTGGAGAACGCTGTGGTGGTAAAGCGTGATTATATCGATGCGCCCGCACTCAACCGGGCACACGCTGCAAATGTTCCATCAAGTCGAGCACCAGAGCCGCGGTGTCGTCGGGTCGCTCGAACGGGTAGAGGTGCGTGCCCTCGAACCAGACGAAGCGTTCCTTGGCCAATGCCTTGGCCGCTTCCAGCCCGCCCTGGCGCGATTCGATCGACTGCGTACCGGCGACAAAAGCCACCGGGCACTGCGGAGGATGACGGCGCAGCATCGCGTCCAGGTTGTGGGGCAGGGTGTTGTAGATGCGGGTCTCGACCTCGCGGGTGAAGCGCAGCACGGTCTTGCCGTCCTGCTCCTCGAAGCCGGCCTCGACATAGTCGGCCAGCACCCGCGGATCCCAGCGCTTGAAGACGTGCTTGCTGGCGAAATGCTGCAGCACGGCCGCGCGGTCCGGCCATTCATGGCGGCGCTGCTGGCTGATCTTGCCCGGCGACACGCGGGGCATCAGCCGGGTGGCCTTCATCACCTGCACGCTGTGCGCCCGCCAGCCGCTGATGATGGGCGAGTCCAGCATCACCAGGCCCTGGACCAGGTCGGGTCGCTTGCAGGCGGCCTTGAGGCTGACGAGGCCGCCCAGTGAATGGCCGACGAGCATGATCTTCGCCTTGGCCTGCGTGGCCTGCTGCTCGACTGTCTCGATCAGCTGGTCGCGTAGATGGGGCCAGTTGCTGCTGACCGGGTAGCGCGGGTCATGGCCGAAGCGGTCGATGGCGTGGACCGTCCAGCCGGCGCGCTGCCAGGATTCGAACAGCTGGCGGTAGCAGCCGCCAGGGAAGCCGTTGCCATGGGCGAACACCAGGTGCTTGGCGCCGCTGGGGAGGTGCTTGGCCTTCATGCCCGGGCCGCCGCTTTCAGGCGGTACAGGGCGTCGAGCGCCTCCTTCGGGCTCAGCGCGTCCGGGTCGATATCGGCCAGCGCCAGTTCCAGCGACGACGGTCCGGCCGCCTCAGCCACAGCTTCGGCCGGCGGCGCGGCGAACAGATCGATCTGCGCCTGCGATTCGCTGGCTCTCGCCTCCAGCGCTTCAAGTGTTGCACGCGCCTGCCGCACCAGCCCCGCCGGCATGCCCGCCAGCCGCGCGACCTGCACGCCATAGCTGCGGCTGGCCGGCCCGGGCTGGATCTCGTGCAGGAACACGATGCTGTCGCCGCTTTCGGCGGCCGACACATGCATGTTCAGCGCCCGGTCGTGCTTGACCGGAAACTCGGTCAGCTCGAAATAGTGGGTGGCGAACAAGGTGAACGCGCGGTTCTTGTCATGCAGATGGCTTGCGATGGCGCCGGCCAGCGCCAGGCCGTCGAAGGTCGAGGTGCCGCGGCCGATCTCGTCCATCAGCACCAGCGATTGGTCGGTGGCGCTGTGCAGGATGGCGGCCGCCTCGGTCATCTCCAGCATGAAGGTGGACTGCGCATTGGCCAGGTCGTCGGCCGCGCCGATGCGGGTGTGGATGGCGTCCATCGGTCCCAAGCGGCAGCTGCTGGCGGGCACATAGGAGCCCATCGCCGCAAGCAAGGCCACCAGCGCCACCTGGCGCATGAAGGTGCTCTTGCCGCCCATATTCGGGCCGGTGATCATTAGCAGCTTCGTGCGGGCATCGAGCCGGCAGTCATTGGCCATGAATTCGCCGGCCCCTAGCTCCTGCAGCCGCATCTCGACCACCGGATGGCGGCCGGCTTCCATCTCGATGCAGGGCTGGCTGACGAACTCTGGCCGGCACCATTGCAGTGTGGTGGCGCGCTCGGCAAGCGCCGCCAGCACATCGAGGCTGGACAAGGAGCGGCCCAACAGGCTCAGCGGGGCCAGCTGTTGCTGCAGGGCGTCCAGCACCTGCTCGAACAACAGCTTCTCGCGGGCCAGCGCGCGCTCCTGGGCCGACAGGGCCTTGTCCTCGAAGGCCTTCAGCTCGGGCGTGATGTAGCGCTCGGCATTCTTCAGGGTCTGGCGGCGCTGGTAGTCGGCCGGCACCTTGTCCGCATGGCTTTGCGTGACCTCGATATAGAAGCCGTGCACGCGGTTGAACTGCACGCGCAGATTGGGGATGTTGGTGCGGGCGCGCTCGCGGGTCTCCAGCGCGATCAGGAAGTCGTCGCAATTGCCTTGAATGGCACGCAGCTCGTCGAGCTCGGCGTCGAAGCCGGTGGCGATCACGCCGCCATCGCGCAAGAGCACGGCCGGCTCCTCGGCAATCGCCTGGCGCAGCAACTCCTCGATCTCGGCGGGTGGCGTCAGTCCGGCCGACATCAGGTTCAGCAGGGCGCCGTTTTCGCAAAAGCTGGCGCGCAGCTCGGGCAGCACCTGCAGCGTAGCGCGCAGGCCGGTCAGCTCACGGGGCCGCACCTGGCGCAGCGCGATGCGAGCGGTGATGCGTTCGACATCGGAGACCGAGCGCAGGCATTGGCGCAGCGGCTCGAAGCCATTGGCAATCAGCGACTCGATCGCCTCATGCCGGGCCAGCGCCTCGGTGCGTTCGCGCCGCGGATGCAGCAGCCAATGGCGCAGGGTGCGGCTGCCCATGCCGGTGCGGCAGCTGTCCAGCAGCGACAGCAGGGTGGGCGAGGTCTCGCCGCGCAGCGTCTGGGTCAGTTCCAGATTGCGCTGCGTGGCCGGTGGCAGGTCCAGCAGATCGCTGCTGCGCTGCACTTCCAGGCTTTGCACATGGGCCAGGGCCCGGCCCTGGGTGTGCTCGGCATAGCTCAGCAGTGCGGCGCCGGCGGCCTGGGCGGCGGTCAGGCTCTGCGCGTTGTAGCCGGCGAGGCTGGCCACGCCCAACTGTTCGCACAGCTTGCGGTTACCGAGGCCCGCATCGAACTGCCAGGCCGGCCGGTAGGTGGTCGGCACACGGGCGGCGACCAGCGGTGCGGGCACCTTGTCGCGGTCCACCAGCACCTCGGCCGGTGCCAGACGGGTCAGCCAGCCGGCCAGTTCGCGCTCTGAACACTCGCCCATGCCCAGTTGGCCCTGGGTCATGCTCAGCCAGGCCAGGCCGATGGTGCGTCCCTGGGTCGAAAGCGCCAGCAGCACCGAATCCTGCTTGTCAGCCAGCAGCTCGGTGTCGGTGACGGTGCCCGGGGTGACGACGCGCACGACCTTGCGCTCGACCGGCCCCTTGGCCGTGGCCACGTCGCCCACCTGCTCCGCAATCGCCACCGGCACGCCCAGCTTGATCAGCTTGGCCAGGTACGCTTCCAGCGCGTGGACAGGCACGCCGGCCATCACGACGGGCTGGCCGCCGCTCTGGCCCCGCGTCGTCAGGGTGATGTCCAGCAGCGCATTGGCCTGACGGGCGTCATCGAAGAAGACCTCGTAGAAATCGCCCATCCGGTAGAACAGCAGACTGTCCGGATGGTCCGCCTTCAGGCCGAAGTACTGCTGCATCATCGGCGTGTGCTTCTCGAACGCCTCCTGAGCTGCGGCCGGCTTGGAATTTTCTTTTGACATCAATGACTTGGCTAGATTTCGCGGCAGGGGCCCGAGGCATCCCTCAAGGGCTCAAAGGGCGACATCTTAGGTGACCGGCCTCAAGGCGCAGCCGCCCCGCGCCGGTAGTCGCTGGGCGCCATGCCCAGATGGCTGCGGAACACCCGGCTGAAATGGGCCATGTTTGAGAAGCCGAAGCTGAAGGCGATGTCGGTCAGCGAGCGGGCGTCGCTGGCGCGGTCGGCCAGGGTCTTGCGGCAGGCTTCGAGGCGGCGGCGCAGGATGTAGCCGGCCACCCCGTCACTCTCTTCGGCGAAGGCGTTGTAGAGCTGGCGGCGGCTGCAGCCCAGGGCCAGGGCGATGCCATCGACGCTCAGGGCCGGGTCGCCCAGATGGGCGCCGACGTGTTGCTTGATGCGCTCACGCAGCGCCTCGCGCTGGCTTTGCGCGGTCTGTATGCCGGCCAGGTCCAGCAGTGCCAGGTGGACCAGCTGGGTGATGGCCTCGCCGACACCCTGCGCGGCGCTGTCGCTCATCGTCGGCAGCTCGCGGTAGGCGCTGCGCATCGTCTCCAAAGCCAGCCGCGCCACCCCACCGCTGCCGCCAAGGCGCCGTGCCATCAGCGCATCAAGTGCCAGGCCGCGCTCTGCCAGGGCCGACTTGGGCAGCATCACGATCAGATGCTCGACCCGCACCGGATTGGCCACCGCATAGCTGTCGGTGGTGTCGTAGATGCTCCACTGGTCCGGCGTGACCCAGGCCTCGCGGCCCTGCTGCTCGACACCGGCGCAGCCCACGGAGGGCGCGACGATTTTCAGATAACCGATCTCGGAGGCGCGCGCCAGCTGAGCCGAGCGCACAACGCGGTGGCGATTCGCCTCCAGGCGGGTCAGCACCACGTCGCCGGCACGCAGACTGTTCATGCGGCCGTCGAAGCCGGCATCGCCATAGCTGTCCGACTTCAGACCCATGAACAGCCGCGCGATCCAGTCCGACCAGAAGCCGGCGCGCTCGGCCGGAGCGACCTGGTCGGTGTTCATCTGCAGGCTGCTGACGGGCATCGCTGAGCTCCCCGGGCCGGTTGTGGCTTGCAGGGTATCGGCTGACGCGCTGCGGCTCAAGAGCGCTTGCCCGCACCTGGGGTAAGTCAGTAGCCGCCCTGCACGGATAGACAAGTGCGGCGCTACGGCCGGTCAAGCAGGCGGGCCAAGCACTGCCCAGAATCCGCCCACGACCGGTCATCAAGCCGGCGACTGGAGACAAACATGACACAACAGCGCCACGGCGGCCTGCAGCGCCGCACCCTGATCCAGGCCGCGGCCCTCGGCTCGGCCTTTCCGGCCCTCGTGCGTGCGCAAGGCGCGCCGGTGCGCGTCGGCTACGCAATCGCTCGCACGGGGCCCTGGACGACAGGCGCCCAGGTCAGCCAGGAGCCCAACTATCTGCTGTGGGCCGAACAGCAGAACGCCGCCGGCGGCCTGATGGTCAAGGGCCAGCGACGCATGATCGAGCTGATCGGCTCGGACGACCGCAGCGATATCGAAACATGCGTGCGCAGCTTCGAGAAGCTGATGAGCAGCGACAAGGTGGACCTGATACTGGCGCCCTGGGGCAGCAATGCCAATTTCGCCGTCGCGCCGCTGGCCAACCGCCTGGGCTATCCGATGCTGGGGCCGACCGCGCTGAGCCGCCGGCTGATCGAGATGAAGCTGCCGTACTTCTTCTCGCTGCTGCAGCAGCCGGCGCCGATGATGAATGCGCTGGTGGAGATGCTCAAAGCACAGGGCGTGAAGAGCGTGGCCACCATCTATGTGGACGATCTGTTCGGCCTGGAGAACTACGCGGCGCTGAAGGTGGCGCTGCAGGGCACGGGCATACAGCTGCTGGAGGACAAGAGCTATCCGCTGGGCGTCAAGGATCTGTCCCCGGTGCTGCGCGCTATCAAGGACAAGGCGCCCGATGCCTTCATCGGCCTGACCTATCCACCCGACACGATTCTGGCCAGCCGCCAGGCCAAGGAGATTGGCTTCAACCCGCGCTTCTTCTATGGCTCGGTGGGCACGGCCTTCCAGCTCTATCGCAATGTGATGCAGGCCGGCGCCGAGGGCGTGCTGGGCATGGGCAGCTGGAACAGCAAGAGCGGCGCCGCCGCCAAGACCTATTTCGATGCCCATGTGGCCAAGTTCGGCGCCGCCAAGGAGCCCGACCGCTGGGCCAGCGGCGCCACCTGGGCCGGGCTGGAGATACTTACGGCCGCCGTGGCCAAGGTCGGGCTGGACCGCAAGGCGATACGCGAGTTCGTTGCCGGCACGGCGCACCCCACGATGCTGGGCACGATTCGATTCCAGGGCAGCGAGAACATCGGCACGCCCGGCACGGTGGGCCAGTGGCAGAAGGGCGAGTTCGAGGTGGTCTGGCCCAAGGCCAATGCCACGGCCACGCTGATTGCGCCCAAGCCGGCCTGGAGCTGAGCCTGCATGAATCTCGGCAGCTGGCTGGAGCTGATCGCCTCGGGGCTGATCACCGGCGGCATCTATGCGCTGGTGGCCCTGGGGCTGAACCTGCAGTACGGGCTGATGCGCATCCTGAACATCGCCCATGGCGAGTTCCTGATGCTGGGCGCCTTCCTGACCTGGGCGGCCCACGAGTCGCTTGGGTTGTCGCCGTTGCTGATGATCCCGCTGAGCTTTGTGTTGCTGGGGCTGCTCGGTCTGGTCGTGCACCGGCTGGTGTTCCGGCCGCTGACGCGCAGCTCGCCCACGGTCGAGGTGTTCGAGGCACGGGCGCTGATGGTTAGCTTCGGTCTGATGTTTCTGGTGCAGAACTTCGCCCAGTACGTCTGGGGCGGCGATCTGCGCGGCTATGACTACCTGACCGAGCCTGTGGCCTTTGGTGGTCCTGGCGGCGCGCAGTTCGCTGCCAACAAGCTGCTGTTGCTGGCGCTGGCTCTGGTCTTCAGCGGGGCGCTGATAGCGCTGCTGCGCTACACGCTGCTGGGCAAGGGCGTGCGCGCCTTGATGCAGTCTCCCACCGGAGCGCAGCTGGTGGGCATAGACACCGAGCGCCTGCACCCGGCCATGTTCGCGCTTGGCCTGGGCCTGTCCGGCGTGGCCGGCTGCCTGCTGTCGATGACGTACACGATCTCGCCGTCGATGGGTGAGCCGTACACCGTCACGGCGCTGATCGTCATCACCCTGGGCGGCTTCGGCAGCATGGCTGGTGCGCTGATAGGCGGCCTTGGCCTGGGCGTGATCGAGGCCATAGGCATGCACTACACCAGCCCTTCGCTGAAGGCGCTGTTGTCCTATGCCATCTTCATCGCCGTGCTGCTGTGGCGGCCCAACGGACTGTTCACCCGCAAATGAAGCCCTTGCACCGCGACCTGCTGATACTGCTCGCACTGGCCGGCTGGGCGGCGGCGCTGCCGCACTACGGCAGCGAGTTTGCCGTATCGATGGCGCTGAGCTGCCTGATGTACGCGGCGCTGGCCAGCAGCTGGAGCACGTTCTGCGGCCAGACCCGCTATATGTCGCTGGCGACGGCGGCTTTCTTCGGCCTCGGCGCCTATGCCGGGGCGCTGGGCCTGGAGCATCTGCCGTGGCTGCTGGTGGTCGCCCTGGGCGCGGCCGTGGCGGCCCTGGTGGCCCTGGTGACGGGCGCGGCCGTGCTGCATCTGCGCGGTACCTATTTCGCGGTGCTGACCTTCGGCATGACCGAGCTGATACGCCACGCAGTGACCTTCTGGGAAAAGCAGGTCAGCGGAACCGTCGGTCGGGTGCTGTCCGTGGTGCCTGAGCGCGACACGGTTTATCTCACGATGCTGGGCCTGGCCGTGCTGGCCCTGCTGTCGGCCATGCTGATACGGCGCAGCCGCTTCGGCCTGGCCCTGGCGGGCATTGGCGCCGACGAGCAACGCGCCCAGACCCTGGGCGTCAACACCCGCCTGGTCAAGGTTGCCGGCTTCGCGCTGACCGCCGCCTTTGCCGGCGCCGTCGGCGCGGCGATGAGCGTGCGCTGGACGTACATCGACCCGCACACGGTGTTCAACCCCTTCATCGGCTTCCAGACCGTGCTGATCGCGCTGATCGGCGGCGCGGCCACCTTGTGGGGGCCGCTGATCGCCGCCGTGGTGTTCAGTCTGCTGGCCGAGACCCTGCGCCTGCAGATGCCCCAGGTCTACATGATGTCGCTGGGCCTGCTCTTGATACTGTGCGTGCTATATCTGCCCGGCGGTCTGGCCTCGCTGCGCCTGCCCCGGCGGTGGAGAGACTCATGAAGAGCCACCCGCTGCTCGAAGCGAGAGAGCTGACCGTGCGCTTCGGCGGGTTGACCGCGGTCGATGCGGTCAGCGCGGCCTTTGGTGCCGGCGAGCTGGTGGGCATCATCGGTCCCAACGGTGCCGGCAAGACCACCTTCTTCAACGCGCTGTCGGGCATCAACGCGCCGACCAGCGGCGAACTCTATACCGGCGGCCAGCGCCTCACCGGCGCGGCGCCGCACCGCTTCGCCGAGCATGGCGTCGCGCGCAGCTTCCAGACACCGCGGGTCTTTCACGAACTCAGCGTGGCGGCCAATGTGGGCTTTGGGCTGCAGTGCGCCGGTCGCCACCGCAAGGATGTGCCGCCATGGCTGCGCGACGAGGCATCCATCCTGGCGTTGATCGGCCTGGGCGAGCATCAGCACCGGCCGGCCAGCGCCCTGACGCCCTCGCAGCAGCGCCTGCTGGAGGTCGGCATGTCCCTGGCCACGCGGCCGCGCGTGCTGCTGCTCGACGAGGTGGCCGCCGGCCTGAGCGAACTGGAGCTACGGCAGATGGCGCTGCTGATCACGCGCCTGCGCAGCGAGCTGGATCTGACGGTGATCTGGATCGAGCATGCGGTCGGCATCTTGCTGCGCCATGTCGAGCGGGTGCTGGTGCTGCACCAGGGCCGCAAGATCGCCGATGGCACGCCGGCCGAGGTGGTGCGCAATGCCGAGGTGGTCGAGGCCTATCTGGGTGACGAGATGGTGGAAACGGCATGAGCGGAGCCGCCGCCCATCTGCAGATCCAAGGCTTGAGCGCCGGCTATGGCGGCTTCCAGGTGCTGCGCGGTTTGAGCCTGGAAGCCAAGCCTGGGCTGACCGTCATCCTCGGCCCCAATGGTGCCGGCAAGACCACCTTGCTGAAGGCCATCGCCGGCCTGATACAGCGCGAGGGCCAGCTGCTGCTCGACGGCCAGGCGATTGCGCCCGAGGCACGGCCGTCCGAGATCGTCCGGCGTGGTCTGGTCCTGGTGCCCGAGGGCCGCCAGCTGTTCCCGCAGCTGAGCGTGCTCGACAACCTTGAGCTGGGAGGCTGGCTGCAGAGCGCGGCCGAGCGCGCACGCCGTGTGCAGCAGGCCCTTGCCGATTTTCCGAAGCTGGCCCAGCGGGCGCGGCAGCTGGCCGGGTCCATGAGCGGCGGTGAGCAGCAGATGGTGGCCGTGGCCCGCGCCATGGTCAGCGCACCGCGACTGCTGATGCTGGATGAACCGTCGCTGGGCCTGGCGCCGCGCATGGTCGACGAGCTGCTGGCCATCGCCCGCCGCATCGCCGACCAGGGCACCACCGTGCTGATGGTCGAGCAGAACGTGCGCAAGGCCTTGGCCGTGGCCGACCGCGGCTATGTGCTGGAGCGCGGCACCCTGGTGGCGAGCGGGCCGGCGCGGCTGCTGGCCCGCTCCAGCGTGATCCGCCATGCCTATCTGGGCCAGGGGGCCGCGGCCCCATCAACATCGAACGAGGAGAAACCGACCATGAACGAATGCAGCATGCTGATACAGGGCCTGGCCGTCAGCGCCGAGGGCGGGCGCACCTTCGAGCGCCGCAACCCGCTGGACGGCAGCGTGGCCAGCCGCGCGCCCGCCGCCAGCCCCGCCGACGCTCGCGCCGCCGCCGATGCGGCGGAGGCGGCCTTCGCCGGCTGGAGCCAGACCGGCCCCGGCGAGCGCCGCGCGCTGTTGCTGAAGGCCGCCGACGCGCTGGAGGCGCGCACGCCGCAGTTCACCGCCGCCATGGCGGCCGAGACCGGCGCCTCGGCGATGTGGGCCGGCTTCAATGTGCATCTGGCGGCCGGCATGATCCGCGAGGCAGCCTCACTCACCACTCAGATCAGCGGCGAGGTGATCCCATCCGATGTGCCCGGCTTGCTGGCCATGGGCATGCGCCAGCCGGCCGGTGTGGTGCTGGGCATCGCCCCGTGGAACGCGCCGGTGATCCTGGGCGTGCGCGCCATCGCCACGCCGCTGGCCTGCGGCAACACGGTGATCCTGAAGGGCAGCGAGCTGTGCCCGCGCACGCACCAGCTGATCATCGAGTCGTTCCAGGACGCCGGCTTCGCCGCCGGGGTGCTGAACTACCTGACCAACGATCCCGCCGACGCGGGCACCGTGGTCGAGGCCATCGTCGCCCACCCGGCCGTGCGGCGGGTCAATTTCACCGGCTCGACGCGGGTCGGCAAATTGATCGCCGCCACCTGCGCCGCCCATCTGAAGCCGGCGCTGTTGGAGCTGGGAGGCAAGGCCCCGCTGCTGGTGCTGGACGATGCCGATCTCGATGCGGCCGTGGCCGCAGCGGTCTTTGGTGCTTTTGCCAACTCGGGCCAGATCTGCATGTCCACCGAGCGCCTGATTGTGGACAGCAAGGTGGCGGATGACTTCGCCGCGCGCTTCGTCAAGCGCGCCCGCTCGCTGCCGCTGGGCGATCCGCGCCAGCCGGCGCCGGTGGTGCTGGGCTCGGTGGCCAGCATGGGCACGGTAGCGCATTGCAATGCGCTGATAGACGATGCGCTGGCCCTTGGCGCCCAGCTGCTGTGCGGCGGCAAGGCCGACAGCACCCTGATGGCCGCCACCGTGCTGGATCATGTGACTCCGGCGATGCGCATCTACCGCGAGGAGACCTTCGGCCCTGTCAAGTGCATCGTGCGGGTTGATGGCGTCGAGGCGGCGGTGGCCTGCGCCAATGACAACGAGTTCGGCCTGTCGGCCGCCGTCTTCGGCCGCGACATCGGCCGCGCGCTGCAGGTGGCCAAGCGCATCGAGTCGGGCATCTGCCACGTCAACGGTCCGACCGTGCACGACGAGGCACAGATGCCGTTCGGCGGCGTCAAGGGCAGCGGCTATGGCCGCTTCGGCGGCAAGGCTGGTATCGAGGCCTTCACCGAACTGCGCTGGGTGACGGTGCAGACCGGTGAGAGGCACTATCCGTTCTGATCAAGCCAAGTCGGCCTTGCGCAAGCGTACCGGTGCCTTCTTCTTGGTCTCGGCGGCGGCAACTGCAGCGGCGGCCGTCTGCTCTTCGGCCTTGGCCTCGGCGGCAGCTTCTTCTTCCTTGATCACGCGGGTGTAGGGCGCCAGGGTCTGCACCAGCTGGCCGTAGATGCGCGGATTGGCGGCGACCACTTCGCGCTGGTACAGATAGTCCGACTCGCCGGTGAAGTTGCCGACCAGGCCACCGGCCTCGGTGATGATCAGCGAGCCTGCGGCCACGTCCCAGGGCTGCAGGCCAGTCTCGAAGAAGCCATCGTAGTAGCCGGCGGCCACGTAGCAGAGGTCCAGTGCGGCCGCACCCGGGCGGCGCAGGCCGGCGCATTGCTGCATCACCTCTTCGAACATCTTCACGTAGCGCTTGAAGTTGTCGCCCTTGCGGAAGGGAAAGCCGGTGCCGATCAGCGCCTCGGCCATGCGCACGCGCTTGGACACGCGCAGGCGCTTGTCATTCAGGTAGGCGCCGCGGCCCTTGGAGGCATAGAAGAGGTCGTTGCGGGTCGGGTCATAGACGACGGCCTGCTGCACCTGGCCGCGGAAGGCCAGGGCGATGGACACGGCATACACAGGGAAGCCGTGGATGAAATTGGTGGTGCCGTCCAGAGGATCGATGATCCAGACGTATTCGCTGTCGGCCGAGCCATGCTCTCGGCCCGACTCTTCGGCCAGGATGCCGTGGCCCGGGTAGGCGGTCAGCAGCGTTTCGATGATGACGCGCTCGGCGGCCTGGTCCACCTCGGTCACGAAGTCGTTGGGCGACTTCGTGTTGACCTTCAGCAAGTCCAGATCCATGGAGGCACGGTTGATGATGGAACCTGCCGCGCGCGCTGCCTTGATGGCAACGTTGAGCATGGGATGGAGTGCGGCTTGAGTGGACATGCGTATAACCTGCAGGCGTTGGGAGTCGGGACTTGGCGGAGGAAAAGAGCGGGTCGCTAGCGGCAAGCTAGGGATAATGTTGATTTTACCTTGCCGGCAAAGCCCTTGAGCGTCGATTCCACACGATTCATCCTGGTTCAGACCAGCCACCCCGGCAATGTGGGCTCGGCCGCCCGGGCCATGAAGGTGATGGGCTTCGGCGATCTGGTGCTGGTCAAACCCCGTTTTGCCGATGTGCTGAGCCAGGAAGAGACCATCGCCATGGCCAGCGGAGCCGCCGACATCCTGGCCCGGGCGCGCATCGTCGAGACGCTGGAGGAGGCGCTGGACGGCGTCAGCTACCTCTGTGCCACGGCCATGACGCCGCGCGACTTCGGCCCGCCGACCCATGCACCCCGCGCGCTATTCCCCGAACTCGCGGCCAGCGGCCAGCGCGTTGCCTTTGTGTTCGGCTCCGAGCGCTATGGCATGAGCAACGAGGACGTCTATCGATGCCATGCGGTGCTGAGCATCCCGACGAACCCGAGCTACGGCTCCTTGAACCTGGCCCAGGCGATACAGCTGATCTCCTACGAATGGCGCCAGGCCCTGGGCGGATTCGAGGTCGAAGGGCGTATCGCGGATACGAAGTTCGCCTCGGCGGCGGCCGTGCAGGGGTTGCTGGCGCATTGGCAGCAGGCCCTGGTCGAGATCGACTTCCTGGACCCGGCCGCGCCGAAGAAGCTGATGCCGCGGCTGAACCAGCTGCTGAACCGCGCCCAACTGGCCGATGAGGAAATCCACATCCTGCGAGGCATTGCCAAGGCGATGGTCAAAGATCGCGGCAAGCCCGGTTGAGCTCAAGGGCATTGGACTGCCCCGGACGGCGCACAAAACCGGTTGCTACACTGCCCAGCCCACATCAGACCAGAGGAAGCCCGCCGTGTTTGCGCGCCTCAGAGAAGACATCGCCTGCATCCTCGAACGTGACCCGGCCGCGCGCTCGTCATGGGAGGTGCTGACCTGTTATCCGGGTCTGCATGCGCTGCTGATGCACCGCTGGGCCAATGCCTGCTGGCGCCATGGCTTCCACTGGTGGGGCCGCTTCATCTCGAACTTGGCGCGCTTTCTGACCGGCATCGAGATCCACCCCGGCGCGACCATAGGCCGGCAGGTGTTCATCGACCACGGCATGGGCATCGTCATCGGCGAGATGGCCGAGATCGGCGACGGCTGCACGATCTACCAGGGCGTGACCCTGGGCGGCACCTCGCTGGTCAAGGGCGCCAAGCGCCATCCGACGCTGGAGGCCGGGGTGATCATCGGCGCCAATGCCTGTGTGTTGGGCGGCTTCACCGTCGGGGCCGGCGCGCGCGTCGGCTCCGGCGCGGTGGTGACACGGCCGGTGCCTGCGGGCGCCACGGCCGTGGGCAACCCGGCGCGCATCATCGAGGCCCAGGCCGATGCCAAGCGCGAGGAGGTGGCCGCCAAGCTGGGCTTCTCGGCCTATGGCGTGACCCAGGGCGATGACCCGGTGGCCCAGGCGATGAAGGGGCTGATAGACAACGCGTCGGGCCATGAGCATCAGATCGCGCTGCTGTGGCAGGCGATCGCGCAGCTGTCGGAGGCCGGCAAACCAGATTGCGTACCCAAAGATGCGCAGAAGGACGAGTCCTTCGACGCGGCGCGACTGACCCAGCTCGTCAAGTAGCCGTGATCAGCGCGCCCGAATAGCCGATTTCGGCCTGAAGGCCTTGACCACCGCCTCGTCGGTTTCGAGGTAGGGCGCGCCAATCAGGTCCAGGCAATAGGGTACGGCGGCGAAGATGCCGGGCACCGGGGGCGTGGCCAGTGGCAGGCCCTCCAGCGTCTCGGCAATCGACTTGGGCTGGCCGGGCAGGTTGATGATCAGCGCCTGCTTGCGTATCACCGCCACCTGGCGCGACAGGATCGCCGTCGGCACGAAGTTCAGGCTGATCTGGCGCATCTGCTCGCCAAAGCCGGGCATCACCTTGTCCGCCACGGCCAGCGTGGCTTCGGGCGTGACGTCGCGCAGCGCAGGGCCGGTGCCGCCCGTGGTCAGCACCAGCTGGCATTGCGCCTGGTCCACCAGCTCGATCAAGGCGGCGCTGATGCCGGCCTGCTCGTCCGGGATCAGCCGGGTCTCAAACGTGATCGGGTTGCGCAGCGCGCGCGTCAGCCAGTCGCGCAGCGCGGGCAGGCCCTTGTCTTCATAGACGCCGGTCGAGGCGCGGTCGCTGACCGACACCAGGCCTATGCGCACCGGCTCGTAAGCGTCACTCATCGCCGGGCTCGTCCTGTTCTTGTTCACCGCCGGCCGCCTCGATCTGCGCCTGCTTGATCAGCTGGAACAGCTCGCGGTAGGCGCGGCCGCTGCGCTTTTCGGGCACCAGCGAAGCATCCTTGCGGGCCGAGCGCACGACGCTGCGCAGCTGCTGCGCATCGGTGGCCGGGAACTCGGCCATCCAGCGGGTCAGTGCGTCGTCGCTGGCGATCAGCTCGGCGCGCCAGCGTTCGGCCTCGTGCAGCTCCAGCGCATTGCGGGCCACGCCCAGCTTCATCGCTGCGACCGCCTCGCGTATCGGCTCGGCATCGGTGTGGCGCATCAGCTTGCCGATGAACTGCATCTGGCGGCGCTTGCCCTCGTGCGAGCGGGTGCGGCGGTATTCCTGGATGGCGGCCAGCAGGGTCTCGCTGAGGTTCAGCGGCGCGATGCGGCTGTCGGGCAGGCTGACCAGGTCCTCGCCCAGGGCCTGCAGCTCGTGCGAGGCCTGTTTCATCTTGGTCTTGCTGGGGCGTTCGTCGTCGAAGGGGTTCTCGGACGCTTGATAGGTAGGTGGGCTTTTCATGGATTCGGTCAAGCGCCGGCTTCGCGTGAAGTCGGACAGGGGCCAGCGGGGAGGGGAGGATGATACCAAGCGGGTCTTTCCATCGTCTGGCTCGGTATGATGCCGGCTGATCCCATCGCTGCCCAGGCAACCATGTCACGACCCTCCAAGAAGACCCCTCCCGTTTCCTCGCGTGCCGACAGCGGCTTTGCCTGGTCTCCCGCGCAGTTCCAGCAGTTGGTGGACGATGCGCTGGCCTATGCCAAGACCTTGGGTGCCTCCGATGCGGCGGCCGAGGCCTCCGAGGGCGTGGGCCTGTCGGTGTCCACACGCAAGGGTGAGCTTGAGAACGTCG
The DNA here is from genome assembly GCA_018780645.1 of Burkholderiaceae bacterium. Lineage (GTDB taxonomy): Bacteria > Pseudomonadota > Gammaproteobacteria > Burkholderiales > Burkholderiaceae_C > Paucibacter. The sequence goes on along the minus strand of JADMJJ010000011.1, from coordinate 299,260 downwards.
AGCGCAACCGCGACAAGTCGCTGGGTGTGACCGTCTATCTGGGCCAGCGGCGCGGCAATGCCGGCACCTCGGATTTCTCGCGCAAGGCGCTGGAAGACACGGTGCGCGCGGCCTACGACATCGCCCGCTTCACCGCCGAGGACGAGATGGCCGGCCTGCCCGACGATCAAGACCTGGCCCTTGATCCGAAGCTGCGCCCCGAGCTGGATCTTTTCCATCCCTGGGCGATCACCGCTGAAGAGGCGGCCCGGATCGCGATGCGCTGCGAGGCCGCCGCCTTTGGCGTGGACAAGCGCATCACCAATTCCGAGGGTGCCGGCGTGTCCGCGCAGCAATCGCATTTCATCACCGGCAATTCGCGCGGCTTTCGCGGCGGCTATGCCAGTTCGCGGCATTCGCTGTCGGTGGCACCTATCGCCGGGCGGGGCAACGGCATGCAGCGCGACGCCTGGTACAGCTCGATGCGCGACGCGCAGGAGCTGGCCTCGCCCGAAGCCGTGGGCCGCTACGCCGCCGAGCGCGCGCTGTCCCGCCTGAAGGCCCGCCGCGTGCCCACCGGCGAGGTGCCGGTGCTGTTCGAGTCCACCGTGGCTGCTGGCCTGCTTGGCGCCTATGTCCAGGCCACCAGCGGTGGCGCGCTGTACCGCAAGGCCACCTTTTTGGTGGACTGCGTCGGCAAGCAGGTGCTGGCCCCGCACATCGACGTGGTCGAGGACCCCCATCTGCTCAAGGGCAAGGGCAGCTCGCCGTTTGATGACGAGGGCGTGATCACCCGCGCACGCAAGGTCGTCGAGGCCGGCGTGGTGCAGGGCTATTTCCTGTCCACCTACTCGGCGCGCAAGCTGGGCCTGCGCACCACCGGTCACGCCGGCGGCTCGCACAATCTGAGCCTGACCAGCCGCCTGACCGCCCCGGGTGATGACCTTGAGGCGATGCTGCGCAAGCTGCACCGCGGCCTGTTCGTGACCGAGCTGATGGGGCAGGGCGTCAACTACGTGACTGGTGACTACTCGCGTGGCGCCAGCGGCTACTGGGTCGAGAACGGTCGCATCCAGTACCCGGTCGAGGAGATCACCATTGCCGGCAACCTGCCCGATATGTTCAGGCAGATCGTCGCCGTCGGCGCGGATCGTTACACCCTCGGCACCAAGACGATAGGCTCGGTGCTGATCGAGAAAATGAAACTGGCTGGAAGCTGACGGAGTGCTTACAACGGGTCGGCAGTTGAGGCACTTGCAACGGCTATTCGCCCTGGGTTTTCCCCGCTAGGTGCGGGTCGGGGCGACCCTAGAATCTGCTTCGCTCAATGTTTTCATCCCCCAAGGAGTGCCCTCATGATGGAACGCCGTTCCTTTGTTAAACAAGCCGGTCTGGCCGGTGTCCTGGCCGCCGGTGTCGCGCCTGCCGTCGTGCACGCGCAGGCCAATATCCGCTGGCGTCTGGCCTCGAGCTTTCCCAAGTCTCTCGACACGATTTTTGGCGCATCCGATGTGTTCGCCAAGAAGGTCTCGGAAATGACCGGCGGCAAGTTCCAGATTTCCGTGCATGCCGGCGGCGAACTGATGCCCGCCTTCGGTGTGGTGGACGGCGTGCAGAACGGCACCGTCGAGATGGCCCATACGGCACCGTACTACTTCTTCGGCAAGGACGAAACCTTCGCCCTGGGCTGCGCCATCCCCTTCGGCCTGAACAGCCGTCAGATGACGGCCTGGATGGTGGAGGGCAATGGCCTGAAGCTGATGCGCGAGTTCTACAAGCAGTACAACATCGTCAACTTCCTGGGCGGCAATACCGGCGCCCAGATGGGTGGCTGGTACCGCAAGGAAATCAAGTCCCTGGCCGACATCAAGGGCATGAAGATGCGCATCGGCGGCTTCGCCGGCCGCGTGCTGGAGCGCATGGGTGGCGTGCCTCAGAACATCCCCGGTGGCGAGATCTACCAGGCGCTGGAGAAGGGCACCATCGACGCCGCCGAGTGGGTGGGACCGTACGATGACCAGAAGCTGGGCTTCAACAAGGTCGCGCCGAACTACTACTATCCTGGCTGGTGGGAAGGTGGTCCGCAGTTGGACTTCTTCATCAACAACAAGGCGTTCGAGGCGCTGACGCCTGAGTACAAGGCAATCGTCGAAGCGGCCACCGCGGTCGCTCACACCGATATGCAGGCCAAGTACGACGCGAAGAACCCGGCCGCACTGCGTCAGCTGGTCGCCGGTGGCTCCAAGCTGTTCCGCTTCCCCAAGGACGTGCTGGACGCGGCCTTCAAGGAGTCGATGGCCGTCTACGCCGAACTGTCGGCCAAGAACCCGAACTGGAAGAAGGTCTACGAGGACTACTCGGCCTTCCGTCGCGAGCAGAACCTCTGGTTCCGCTTTGCCGAAGCCGGTTTCGACGACTTCATGCAGTCGCAAAAGCTCTGAGCTGAGCCACGGGGCCCGGTGCCCCGCTCTGCTTATTGGTTACGGGCCCCGTTCGCCGAAGCGTTCGGGGCTCTATTCTTTTGGGGCCGAAAAAAACCGCGACCTTCACAGGTCGCGGTTCATATTGAGGCTTGCGACGCCTCAGCAGTTCAGGGCTTGACCTCCGATGCCGGCGCCGAGGCGCCACCGGCCGGGCCGAACAGGGCATTGGCGTCCATCTCGGTCTGGTCGGTGTTCTGCGGCTGGGCCTCGATCACCACATTGCTGGTGTCCAGGTCGGCCGCCTTGCCCAGGCCGCCCGAAACCAGGTTCGGGAAGGCGATGATCAGCGCCACCATGATGATCTGGATCACCACAAACGGCACCGCCCCCCAGTAGATATGGCCGGTGCTGACCTTGCCTATGGTGCGGCCGGTGAGCTTGTCGATGTAGTCGCTGGCCGGTGCCACGCTGCGCAGATAGAACAGCGCGAAGCCGAATGGCGGATGCATGAACGAGGTCTGCATGTTCACGCCCAGCAGCACGCCGAACCAGATCAGGTCGATGCCCAGCTTCTCTGCCACCGGCGCCAGCAGCGGCACGACAATGAACGACAGTTCAAAGAAGTCCAGGAAGAAGGCCAGCACGAAGATCAGGATATTGACGAAGATCAGGAAGCCGATCTGGCCCCCCGGCAGGCCGGTCAGCAGGTGCTCGACCCAGACCGGGCCGTCAACGCCCTGGAAGGACAGGCTGAAGATCGTCGAGCCGATCAGGATGAAGACGACGAAGCAGGCCAGCTTGGTGGTCGAGGTCAGCGCCTGCACCATCAGCTTGGACGAGATACGGCCGCGCGCCAGGGCCATCAGGAATGCCCCCAGAGCACCCATGGCGCCACCCTCGGTGGGCGTGGCAATGCCCAGGAAGATCGTGCCCAGCACCAGGAAGATCAGCGCCAGCGGCGGGATCAGCACAAAGGTCACCCGCTCGGCCATCTTCGACAGCAGGCCCAGGCGCAGCAGTTTGTTGAGCACCGAGGCGATGAAGGCCAGGCCGACGCCCACCGACATGGCCACCACAATGGTTTCGTCGGTCGGCACGGTGGCCACGACTTCGCCCTTGAAATAACTCACCACCTCGGCATAGTGCTGGCCGAAGTAGACCGCTGCGGACGTCGAGGCCAGTGCAAGCAGCCCCAGCGACAGCAGACCGCTCTTGCCGTTGTCCTCGCGTATCGAGCGGGCCTCCAGCGGCAATGCCGGCACCCACTGGGGCTTGAAGATGGCCACGCCGATGATGTAGGACACATACAGGCCGGTCAGGATGAAGCCGGGCAGGAAGGCACCCTTGTACATATCGCCGACGCTCTTGCCCAACTGGTCGGCAAGGATGATCAGCACCAGGGAGGGCGGGATGATCTGGGCCAGGGTGCCCGAAGCGGCAATCACGCCGCTTGCCACCCTTCGGTCATAGCCGTAGCGCAGCATGATGGGCAGCGAGATCAGTCCCATTGAGATCACCGAGGCGGCGACCACACCGGTGGTGGCCGCCAGCAGTGCGCCGACAAAGATCACCGCGAAGGCCAGGCCGCCGCGGATCGGGCCGAACAGCTGGCCTATGGTGTCGAGCAAATCCTCGGCCATGCCGGACCGTTCCAGTATCAGCCCCATCAGGGTGAAGAAGGGAATGGCCAGCAGAGTGTCGTTGCGCATGATGCCGAAGATGCGCAAAGGCAGCGCCTGCATCAGCGAGGCCGGGAGCACCCCCAGTTCAATGCCGATGAAGCCGAAGAACAGGCCGCAGGCACCGAGGCTGAAGGCCACCGGAAAGCCCATCAGCAAGAAGACGACCAGCCCCGCGAACATGATGGGGGCCAGATTGGCAGCAATGAATTCCATGTGTGGCGCTCCCTCAGGCTTTCGACTTTTCTGCCTGCTGGCGGATCGCCTCGGCAAGTTCTTCTTCGGCCGTCATGGCCACCGCTTTCTTGGTCGGGTCCTCGATCAGGCCCTGCAAAAACGCCAGGCGTTTGATCAACTCGCTGATGCCCTGCAGCATCAGCAGGCCAAAGCCCAGCGGTATCAGCGCATAGACCGGCCACAGGATCAGGCCACCGGCATTCGAGGACATCTCATTCGAGTGGTAGCCCTGCAGGAAGAACGGGATGCCCAGGTACAGGATGGTGATGCACACCGGCATCAGGAAGACGACGAAACCGAACACATCCACCCACATCTGCACCCGCTTGGAGAAGCGGCCGACGATCACATCGATGCGAACATGCTCGTTGTTCAGCAGCGTGTAGCCGGCGGCGAGCAGGAAGGAGGCCGCGAACAGATACCACTGCACCTCAAGAAAGGCGTTCGAACTGTAGTTGAAGACCTTGCGCACGATGGCATTGACGGCGCTGATGACAGTGGACGCCAGCACCAGCCAGATCACCCAGCGGCCTATGAATCGATTCAGCCCGTCGATGAGGGCAGACAGTTTGAGTAGTGGCGACACCAATATCTCCTGGGTACATGCTTGTTGTCATGGTCGAAGGCCGCGCGGGCGTGCGCACAGCGGCCTGCCATGTCGGAATGTAAGAGCCAGGGACTGAATGCAGCCTTAACGATGACCCGACCTAGGGGAAGTCCTAGGTCGGGCACTGGAGATTGATCGACTCAGCGCTGCGTCGCGGCCGCGTACAGCCTGGTCGATCGTGCACCCGATCGGCAGAACGCCAGAATGGGGCGGGGCAAGCTGTCCAGCAGTGCCTGGAACTGCGCGATCTCCTCGGGCGACTGGTAGGCACCGTTGACCGGCAGATAGCGGTACTCCAGGCCCGCGGCGCGGGCGGCGGCTTCCACGGCAGCGCTGGTCGGCTGATCTGGCCCGCCCTCAAAGTCCGGGCGGTTGTTGATCACGCTCTTGAAGCCCTGATCTGCCAGCTCCTGCATCGCGGCGGCGTCGAGTTGCGGGGCCACGCAGACGTCGGCGGCGATTTGATTGATCGGAAGTTGCATGTTCAAACCTTCCCTGTCAGTTGTTGAGTGCCTTCTTGACTGCGGCGGAAACCAGGCCCATATCGGCCTTGCCGGCCAGCCTGGCCTTGACCTCGCCCATCACCTTGCCCATGGCGCCAGGCCCACTGAGGCCCAGGCCGGTCACGATGGCCGCCACTTCGGCGTCGATCTCGTCGGCGCTCAGCCGCTGCGGCAGATAGGCCTCCAGTACCAGCAGCTCGGCGCTTTCCTTGTCGGCCAGGTCCTGGCGACCGGCGGCGCTGAACTGGCTGATCGAGTCCTTGCGCTGCTTGATCAGCTTGTCGACGATGGCTATCAGCGCCGCGTCATCGACGACCACGCGCTCATCGACCTCTTTTTGTTTGACCGCGGCCAGCAGCAAACGGATGGTGGAGAGGCGGGCGCTGTCCTTGGCGCGCATCGCGTTCTTCATGTCTTCGGTGACTTGGTCTTTCAGGCTCATGGTGTGCTTTCAGGTGCTATGTCGAGGACGCGCAGGCAAAGAAAAAGCCCGCCACGGCGTCCCGTGCGGGCTTTATTCTGCGTGAAGCGCTGAAGAATCAGTACAGCTTCTTGGGCAGCTGCATGCTGCGCACGCGCTTGAAGTGGCGCTTGACGGCGGCTGCCTTCTTGCGCTTGCGTTCAGCGGTGGGCTTTTCATAGAACTCGCGTGCGCGCAGTTCGGTCAGCAGACCCAGTTTTTCAATGGTGCGCTTGAAACGGCGCAGTGCGACGTCGAACGGCTCGTTCTCTTTGACGCGAATCGTGGTCATGAAAAGGGAAATCCTTCAGTTGTGCGCTCGGTGTTCGCTCGGTAGGTTTTCTACCATAAAGCGGAATTTCCGGAATCCGCTTCCGAATCGACGCGCGGGGTTTGCCAGCAAAGAGCGGGATTATAGCCTTATTTTTGCACTATTGCCAAGATCAGCCACCTGGCGCAGCCAGGAGCTCACTGCTCGGGCAGGGGCAGGGCACCGGCGCAGGCCGCCGCACTGGCCCAGGCCCACTGGAAGTTGTAGCCGCCAAGCCAGCCGGTGACGTCCACCACTTCGCCAATGAAGTGCAGGCCGGGCACCTTCTGACTCTCCATGCTTTGCGAGCTAAGCTCTCGCGTGTCAACGCCGCCCAAGGTGACCTCGGCCTTGCGGTAACCCTCGGTGCCATCGGGCTGCAGCTCCCAAGCCTGCAGGCGCTGGGCCAGGGCCTGCAGGTCCTTGTCCTTGGCCTGGGGCATGGCCAGGCTGGCGTCCAGCCGCTGCCGCTCCAGCCAGGCCATGGCCAGACGCTGGGGCAGGTGGGCGGCAAGCTCGTTGCTGAGCTGCCGGCGCGACGTGGACTTGGCCGCCAAAAGCAGTGCAGCAAGATCCTGGTTGGGCGCCAGATCTATCGTCAGCGGCTGGCTATCGGCCCAGAAGCTCGAGATCTGCAGAATGGCCGGGCCGCTCAGCCCGCGATGGGTGAACAGCAGATCCTCGACAAAGTGACCGCGCGTCTTGCCCTTGCCTGTGCGGACCTCCACTTCCAGCGACAGGCCCGCCAGATTGGAAAAAGGCCCCCAGGCCGCCGGAGCGAAGGTCAGCGGCACCAGGCCCGGGCGCAGCGGCACGATGCGATGGCCGAACTGCTGGGCCAGTCGGTGGCCCCAGTCGCTGGCGCCGATCTTGGGGATCGACAGGCCGCCAGTTGCCACCACCACGCGAGTGGACTGCACGGCGCCGCGGTCGGTGTCGAGCTCGAAGCCGGCCTCGGTCTTGCGCACCGCGGCCACACGACAGGGTTGCCAGCGTTGCACGCCGCCCTGTTCGCATTCGCTCAGCAGCATGGCGATCAGTTGCTCGGCCGAGTGGTCGCAGAACAGCTGACCCTTGTGTTTTTCATGGAAGGCAATGCCATGGCGCTGCACCAGTGCCACAAAGTCGGCCGGCGTGTAGCGGGCCAGGGCCGAGCGGCAGAAATTGGGGTTCTCGGACAGGAAGTTGGCCGGTCCGGCGTCGCGATTGGTGAAGTTCGCCCGCCCGCCCCCGGAGATGCGTATCTTTTCGGCCAGCTTGTCGGCGTGATCGATCAGCAGCACGCGCAGGCCGCGCTGGCCGGCGATGCCTGCGCAAAACAGGCCCGCAGCACCGGCACCGACGACGACCAGATCAAACCGGGTCATGGATCTGGCCGGCCTGCAAACTGGATAAGGGGAACTTTGGCCGGGTTTGATCGATCTTTCGCATGGCCCGATTATCAGGCCGCCTTCAAAGGGCCCGAGAAATGGCCCCGACCGGGCGATTCAGTCCATCTGTCAAGCAATAGGCAAATGCCAAGAACCGGCAAAAGCATTGCATTTCGCACGCTTGAGGCCGGGTTTTCAAACTTTTCCGAAATGCCCCCCTTTTGTGGGCTGAAACCTTGCAGTGCTTGGATACCATCACCCTGTTGCCTTCAATTTAGGGGGGAACCGTTACAGAAAGCCCTTTGGCACTTGAACTGCTTGGACGGGCGCAGGAACATAGAGCATCCCCCTGCGAGACCCATTCCAACGGCTCTGCCAAGTTGAAAATACTCAATGGACCACCTCGCCCCTCTGCGCACCGACAACCCGATGGCCTCGGAAGAGCTGGCTACTTTGCTCGACCTCATTGGCTCGCCAAACGCGGAGACGGTGGCGCTGATGCAGGCCTTGCTCCAAGCCGCCGGTGGCGTCTTGCTGGTCAAGGGAGTGCAATCCGGTCGCTACGTGTTCGGCAGTGAAGGGGCAGCGCAGCTGTTCGATCGCCCGCTGGAGCAACTGCTCGGCGCCAGCGACGCCGAGTTGATGAGCCCTGACGAGGCCAACGCGATGCGCAAGGCCGAGCAGGCTGTGCTGGCCCAACGCTCGCAGGTGCTCAGCGAGCACAAGTTGGAGCGCGAGGGCCGCAAGCGCGAGTTCACGGTTACCCGGCTGCCGTTGGGTGCGGGCCATCTGGGCGCCGTGTGGGTCAATCGAACCCAGGAGCGGCTGCAGGACGCCCTGCTCAAGCGGGCGCTGGAGCAACTTGAGCAGCAGCAGGCCGCCAATGAGCAGATGCGGCGGGAGTTGCAGCTGGGCAGCGGCAGGGATGCGACGACGGGCCTCTATCTGCGCGCGCAGTTCGAAGACCAACTGAGGCGAGAGGTCGACCTGTCCACCCGCGAGCATCGCGAGTTTGCCTTGGTGTTGATTGCCCTTGACCCACCCAGTGCGGCGGCGGCAGCCTTGGGTGAGACCGCACATCTGAGCCTGCTAGAAGGCCTGGGCCGGCTGCTGCGCAACAACACCCGCGCGATGGATGCCTCGTGCCGGGTTGGCGATGAGCATTTCGCCGTGCTGCTGTCAGGCGTGGGCCTGGCCACCGCCCACGCGCGAATGGAACAGCTGCGCCGCCAATGCGCCAGCCAGATCGTCGTGCTGCAAGGTCAGGACCTGGGGATGTCGGTGTCGATGGGTGTGGCCAGCTTCCCGCACACGGCATCCAGCCAGGAAGAACTGATGCAGGCCAGTGAGTTGGCGCTGCAAGACGCGCAACGTCGCGGCGGCAATCACGTTGCCCTGGCGACGATACGCTTCGAGCCGGTTTAGGCCAGGCCCTTGTAAAGCATGTAGGCGGCCAGCAGATACAGTAGGCCCGCGAACACGCGTTTCAGCTGCGCCACATTCAGCGCGTGGGCGGCCTTCACGCCCAGCGGCGCCATGCTGACGCTGGCCATGGCGATGACCACCAGCGCCGGCAGGTAGAGATAGCCGAAGCTCCCCGGCAGAGGGTTGACCATATTGCGGGCTCCCACCACATAGCCAAAGGTATTGGCCAGCGCAATCGGGAAGCCCAGCGCCGCGCTGGTGGCGACGGCGTTGTGCATCGACACATTGCACCAGGTCATGAAGGGCACCGAGATGAAGCCGCCGCCGGCGCCAACCAGTCCCGAAATGAAGCCGATGCCACCGCCGGCCCCCAATTGGCCGGCCATGCCCGGCATCTGCCGGCTCGGCGCAGGCTTCTTGTTGAGCAGCATCTGCGTAGCGGAGAAGCCGACAAAAGCGGCAAAGAACAGGGCCAGCCAGTTGCCTTTGAGCGCCGCGAACACGCCGGCGCCAGCGATCAGGCCACCCAGCACAATGCCAGGAGCCAGGCCCTTGACCAGGTCCCAGCGCACAGCGCCGCGCTTGTGGTGCGCTCTCACGCTGGAGATCGAGGTGAACAGGATGGTCGCCATCGAGGTGGCGATGGCCATCTTGACGGCCAGATCGGCGCTGACTCCGCGCTGGGTGAGTATCAGGGTCAGGAACGGCACCATCAGCATGCCGCCGCCTATGCCCAGCAGGCCGGCCAGAAAGCCGGTGCACAGTCCCAATATCAACAGTTCGATCAGCAGCGTCGGTTCGATGGTCACAAGGGCTCCAGCAGGGCGAGTACGGCCCGCCACTCCTGCGCCGTCACGGGCGTGATGGACAGGCGGTTGCCGGCCTGCAGCACACGCAGGCTCGCCAGTGTGGGGCAGGCTCGCATCTGCTTCAGCGACAACAGTGCCGTCTTGCTCACATAGCGCACATCGACGTTCAACCAGCGCGGCGCATCTGCCCGGGACTTGGCGTCGAAATAGGGGCTTTGCGGGTCGAACTGGCTCGCGTCCGGATAGGCAAGACCTGACACCTCGGCCAGGCCGGCGATGCCAGGCTCGGGGCATGACGAATGATAGAACAGCACGCCATCGCCGAGGCGCATCTCGTCGCGCATGAAGTTGCGGGCCTGGTAGTTGCGCACGCCTATCCATGGAACGGTTTGCGCGGGCGCCTGGGCCAGCGTGTCTATCGAGCACTCGTCGGGCTCGCTTTTCATCAACCAATAGTTCATGGTCCGACGAGGGCGGAGATGTGAAAGGTGTCCACCACGAGCCAAGAGCCGCATTCCTGAACCTGGGGTTCAGGTGGGCGAGGTCAGTCTGACTTCGGGTTCATCTGACGCGAGATGATCACACCAGCCAAACGATGTTCCAAGCCCCTGCTCAAAGAGCATCGGTCAAGGAAATATAAAGCTCTCGCGAACGCAGTGGACGTTTGAATTCTACGGCGGGGAAGGGGCCTGCTCCGATGAGCCCGCAGGAAAAAAGCCTTGAAATATTGCTTGCAATGCGGGCTCGCGCGCTTACTCAGCTGCACGAATCAGAGCAGCTGTCCGTCGTGACCCAGTGCCTCGTCAACGCGGCGTATCAGTTCTTCCAGTTCCGGTAGCTCGGATGCAGCGTTGCCAACGGCCGCCGCCGATGGACTCTGGCTGGCCTCGGGCCGCTCCACCAGCTGATAGGCCAGGTTCAGCGCTGCCAGCACGGCAATGCGCTCGCGCGCCTTGACCCGGCCGGCATCGCGTATTGCGCTCATTTCCTGGTCGACGCTGGCCACGGCCTTCTGCAACGCGACCTCGCCGCCCTCTGGGCAGCCCAGGACATAGCCCTGGCCCATGATGGTGACTTCCATCTGCTTCATTGGCCGACCTTTCCTTCATCCACCGGTTCCACGGGCAAGCGCTCCAGCAGCGCATCGATGCGCGCACGGGCCGCCGCCAGCCGCGACTTCAGGTTGTCTCGCTCATGGTTGACGCTGGCCAGTTCATTGCGCAGCAACTCATTGGTGCGCTTCAGCTCGTCGTGGCGCAACAGCAAGCGTTCCACCCGTTCGGTGAGGTCGTTAAGGGTTGGCATGGCGTGGTCTGATTGGAGGGGTCGCAATGGCATTCTATGTGCCCACCGCGGGGAGGGGTCGCTTCAGTCCCTGGTCTTGTCGGGGAAGTCGCAGCAGCTGGCCACCGCGCAGCGAGCGCATTGCGGTTTGCGAGCCTGGCAGACGTAGCGACCATGCAGTATCAACCAGTGATGGGCATCGACCAGATAGGCGGCCGGCACACGCTTCAACAGGCCTTGCTCGACGGCCAAGACGTCCTTGCCCGGCGCCAGGCCGGTGCGATTGGAGACGCGAAAGATGTGGGTGTCGACTGCCATCGTCGGTTGGCCGAAGGCAACGTTGAGCACCACATTGGCGGTCTTACGCCCGACCCCTGGCAAGGCCTCCAGCGCTTCGCGGGTGCCCGGCACCTTGCCGCCATGCTGTTCGACGAGGATGCGACAGGTGGCGATCAGGTTCTTGGCCTTGGTCGGGTACAGGCCTATGGTCTTGATGTAGTCGCTCAGGCCGTCGACGCCCAAGGCCAGCACCTTGGCCGGCGTGTTGGCGACCGGGAACAGCCGCCGTGTGGCCTTGTTGACGCCAACATCGGTGGCCTGGGCCGACAGCAGCACGGCGGCCAGCAGCTCGAACACATTGGTGTATTCCAGCTCGGTCTGCGGACTCGGGTTGACCTGCTTCAAGGTCTCGAAAAAGGTCTGGATCTGGCTGGAGTTCATGGCTGCCAAGCTTAACGGCGCTGCGCCTTGGCGCGTGCGATGGCGGCCTGGATCACGGCGCGTTTCTTCTCCAAGGCATCGGCGTCGGTCAGCCGTGACGCGGCCGCCACATCGGCCAGCTTGGCTTCAGCCTTCGCGAGCAGGCGCTCGGCGTTGTCGCTCTTGGCGCGCTCCACACGCAGCTGGTGAAACTCGTAGCGCTCCTGGGCCTGCTCTGCCTGGCCGGCGCTCCAAGCCTGCCAGCCGCTGCGCCCCGGCGTGACCGGCAGCAGCGAGATGCAGTCCACCGGGCAGGCCGGAATGCACAGCTCGCAGCCGGTGCACTGTTCGTTGACGATGACATGCATCTGCTTGGCTGCGCCGACGATGCAGTCCACCGGGCAGGCCTTGATGCACAGGGTGCAGCCTATGCACCAGGCCTCGTCGATGATGGCGAGCTGGCGCGGGCCTTCAAGGCCGTTGACCGGATTCAGTGGCAACGCAGGCCGGCCGGTGAGGGCGGCCAGACGCTGTACGCCTTCATTGCCGCCCGGGGGGCACTGGTTGATGTGCGCCTCACCGGCAGCCACCGCCTGGGCGTAGGCCCGGCAATCGATAAAGCCGCAGCGAGTGCATTGGGTCTGCGGCAAGGCCTTGTCTATGGCCTCGACCAGGGACTCCTGGGTCAGCGCTGCGGTCATCAGGCCTTCGGTTGGGCGCTGCGGCGCGGCTTCTTCGGTTCAGACACTGCAGGCTTCGCCGCAGCCTTGCTGACCACGGCCGCGGCTTCTTCACCGGCACGGGCCGATTCCTCATAGCGCTGGATGAAGTCGCGCACATGGGGATAGACCTTCTCGCGCCAGCGGCGGCCCGAGAAGATGCCGTAGTGGCCGGCGCCTTCGGCGTCGTAGTGGAACTGGTGCTCAACGGCAATGCCCGAGCACAGACCGTGCGCGGCACGGGTCTGGCCGGCGCCGGAGATATCGTCCAGCTCCCCTTCAACGGTCAGCAACGCGGTGCCGGTGATGTCCTCGGGACGCACCAGCTGGCCCTTGACCATCCAGGTGCCATTGACCAGGGCGAAGTCCTGGAACACCGTCTTGATGGTGTCCAGATAGTACTCGGCCGGCATGTCCAGCACCGCGTTGTATTCGTCGTAGAACTCGCGGTGCGAGTCGACACTGTCATCGTCGCCACGCACCAGATCCAGGAAGTAGTCGTAATGCGAGCTCAGATGGCGGTCCGGGTTCATCGCCACAAAGCCGGTGTGCTGCAGAAAGCCTGGGTAGACGCGGCGGCCGTTGCCCGGGAAGTTGGTCGGCACGCGGTAAATGACGTTGTTCTCGAACCAGCTGAAGCTGCGGTTCATCGCCAGGTTGTTGACGGCGGTGGGGCTCTTGCGGGCGTCGATGGGGCCGCCCATCATCGTCATCGTGCGTGGGGTCGTTTCGCCGTTGGAGGCCATCAGCGAAATGGCGGCCAGCACCGGCACGGTGGGCTGACAGACCGAGATCACATGGGCGTCGGCACCGACCAGGCGAATGAACTCGTGCACGTATTCGATGTAGTCGTCCAGATGGAAGGCGCCGGCCTCGGCGGGCACCATGCGGGCGTCGGTCCAGTCGGTGATGAAGACCTTGTGGTCCTTCAGCAACTGACGCACGGTGTCGCGCAGCAAGGTGGAGTGGTGGCCAGACAGCGGCGCCACCACCAGCACGGTGGGCTGGTCCTTCATGCGCCCCAGCACATCCAGATCATCGGTGAAGCGCTTGAAACGAAGCAGGCGACAGAAAGGCTTGGTCAACGCGACCTGCTCCTGCACTGCGACATCAATGCCATCAACGGAAATGGACTTGATGTTGAACTCGGGCTTCTCGTAGTCCTTGGCCAGACGGTGGGCCAGATCGCAACCTGCCGAGATGCGCTGGGCCAGCGGCGTGTGCGCGAACGGCGACAGCGGGTGATCGTAGAGCTTGGCTGTGGCGGCAGCGAACTCCGAGAACGGGCTCATCAATGCGCGTTGGGTTTCATAGAGCTGGTACAGCATGGTGAGTCCCTTATGGCAATGTGCTGCCAGAGGTCTGGCAAGCGACGATCCTGATACTCGACACAAGCGGCATGGGCCAATATTGTGCGTTGCACCATTCTAGGAAGTTGAGGGCAGCGCCAAGCTTACGCAATCCTAGCGATTACCCCCAAATTGCCTATTCCGCCACTGATTCCGGTCGCAGTTCGCCCAAATTCCAGTTCTTGGCGTTCAGCCGGCGATCACGGCCGCCATCGCCTGAGTCACCGCAACAATGTTCTTCAGATTAAGCGCCGCAACGCAAATACGGCCGGAATCGACGCCATAGATGCCGAATTCGCTGCGCAGGCGCTGCATCTGCGCCTGGTTCAGGCCCGAGTAGCTGAACATGCCCTGCTGGCGCGTCACGAAGCTCATGTCCTGCTTGACGCCGGCGGCCTTCAACTGCTCGACCAGGGCGACGCGCATCTCGCGAATGCGCACCCGCATGTTGGCCAGCTCCTGCTCCCACTGGGCGCGCAACTCGGGATTCGTCAACACCGTGGCCACGACCTGGGCGCCATGGGTGGGCGGGTTCGAGTAGTTGGTGCGGATGGCGATCTTCAGCTGGCTCAGCACGCGGGCGGTCTCGTCTTTGTTCTCGCAGACCACGCTCAGCGCGCCGACGCGCTCGCCATACAGCGAGAAGCTCTTCGAGAACGAGGTGGCGACGAAGAAGGACAGGCCGGCGTCAAGGAATTGATGGACGACGGCGCCGTCTTCCTTGATGCCCTGACCGAAGCCCTGGTACGCCATGTCCAGGAAGGGCACCAGGCCGCGCGCCTTGACGGTGGCCACAACGGCATCCCACTGCGCGGGCGTCAGGTCGTAGCCGGTCGGGTTGTGGCAGCAGGCGTGCAGCACCACGATGGTGCCTGTCTCGGCGGCGCTCAGCGCGTCCAGCATCGCCTGAACCTTGATGCCACGGGCTTCGGCGTCGTAATAGGGGTAGTTTTCGACGGTGAAACCGGCATTGGTGAACAGCGCGCGGTGGTTTTCCCAGCTCGGGTCGGAGATCAGCACCTTGGCCTTGGGGTTCAGCGTTTGCAGGAAATCGGCGCCCACCTTGAGGCCGCCGGTGCCGCCCACGGCCTGCACGGTGGCCACGCGGCCGGCGGCCAGCACCGGGTGGTCGGCACCGAACACCAGGCCTTGCACGGCCTTGTCATAGGCGGCAATGCCGTCAATCGGCAGATAGCCGCGCGGCTTGGCGGCTTCCTGCATCTGGCGTTCGGCCTCGGCCACGCATTTCAGCAGCGGCAGCTTGCCGTTCTCGTCGAAATAGACGCCGACGCCCAGATTAACCTTGTTGGGGTTCGGGTCGGCATTGAATTGTTCGTTCAGGCCCAGGATGGGGTCACGGGGAGCGAGTTCGACGGCGGCAAACAAGGACATGGGGGTACTCGGCGGGTGGGTGATTTGAAGGCGGCGCCGCCTTCGGTTACGCTGGCGGGCTGCCCAGAATTCTACGGGTTCCCCCGGAGTCGCCATGCTTGAAGATGTTGTTGCCCCCGCGCCTGCCGTCGAGGGCGAGTTCGTTTCCTTCCCCGATTCGCCATTCGAGCTGTTCCAGCCCTACCCGCCCGCGGGTGACCAGCCGACGGCCATCCAGCAGCTCGTCGAGGGTGTCAACGACGGCCTGAGCTTCCAGACCCTATTGGGCGTGACCGGCTCGGGCAAGACCTTCACGATGGCCAATGTGATCGCGCGGCTGGGCCGGCCGGCCATCGTGTTTGCGCCGAACAAGACCCTGGCAGCCCAGCTGTACAGCGAGTTTCGCGAGTTCTTCCCGAAGAACGCGGTCGAGTATTTCGTCAGCTACTACGACTACTACCAGCCCGAGGCCTATGTGCCGCAGCGCGACCTGTTCATCGAGAAGGACAGCGCGATCAACGAGCACATCGAGCAGATGCGCCTGAGCTGTACCAAGAGCCTGCTGGAGCGGCGCGATGTGGTGATCGTGGCCTCGGTCAGCGCGATCTACGGTATCGGCAACCCTGCGGACTATCACCAGATGGTGATGACCCTGCGCGTCGGCGACAAGATGGGCCAGCGCGACGTGATCGCCCAGCTGATACGTATGCAGTACACCCGCAACGAGACCGAGTTCTCGCGCGGCGCCTTCCGCGTGCGCGGCGACACCATCGATGTGTTCCCGGCCGAGCACTCCGAGCTGGCGATACGCATCGAGCTGTTCGACGACGAGATCGAGGCTTTGCAGCTGTTCGACCCGCTGACCGGCAAGATCCGCCAGAAGATCCCGCGTTTCACGGTCTATCCCAGCAGCCATTACGTGACGCCGCGCGAGCGCGTGCTGGCAGCCATGGACGGCATCAAGCAGGAGTTGCGCGACCGCTCGGCGCAGTTCGTTGCCGAGGGCAAGCTGGTCGAGGCGCAGCGCATCGAGCAGCGCACCCGCTTTGACCTGGAGATGCTGCAGGAGGTTGGCCACTGCAAGGGCATCGAGAACTACACGCGACATCTGTCGGGTGCCAATCCGGGTGATCCGCCGCCGACGCTGGTCGACTATTTGCCGCCCGACGCCATCATGCTGCTGGACGAAAGTCATGTGCTGATCGGCCAGTTCAGCGGCATGTACAACGGCGACAAGGCGCGCAAGACCACCCTGGTCGAGTATGGCTTTCGCCTGCCCAGCGCGCTGGACAACCGGCCGCTGAAGTTCGAGGAGTTCGAGCGCAAGATGCGCCAGGCTATCTTCGTCTCGGCCACGCCCGGCAATTACGAGAAGGACAACACCGGCCAGGTGGTCGAGCAGGTGGTCCGTCCGACCGGCCTGGTCGATCCGGTGGTCGAGGTGCGACCAGCCACGCACCAGGTGGACGATGTGCTGCAGGAGATACGCCTGCGCGTCGAGGTCAATGAACGCGTGCTGATCACAACGCTGACCAAGCGCATGGCCGAGCAACTGACCGACTACCTCAGCGACAACGGCGTCAAGGTGCGGTATCTGCACTCGGACGTGGACACGGTCGAGCGGGTCGAGATCCTGCGCGATCTGCGCCTGGGCCTGTTCGATGTGCTGGTGGGCATCAACCTCTTGCGCGAGGGCCTGGACATCCCCGAGGTCTCACTGGTGGCGATTCTGGACGCCGACAAGGAAGGCTTCCTGCGCGCCGAGCGTTCGCTGGTGCAGACCATAGGCCGGGCTGCCCGCAATCTGAACGGCAAGGCCATTCTGTACGGCGACCGCATCACCAACTCGATGCGACTCGCCATCGACGAGACCGAGCGCCGCCGCACCAAGCAGATCGCCTTCAATACACTGAACAACATCACGCCGCGCAGCATCAAGAAGTCGGTGCGCGACATGATAGACGGCGTCTATTCCGAGAAATCAGGCCGGGACGACCAGAAACTGCTCGGCGCCAGCGGCGTGGAGCTGGAAGAGTTGTCCGAGAAGGACCTCAGCAAGCGCATCACCCTGCTGGAGAAGCAGATGCTGGAGCACGCTCGCAATCTGGAGTTCGAGAAGGCGGCCCGTGTGCGCGACCAGTTGGCCCAGCTACGCGAGCGCGCCTTTGGTGGCAGCGCGCACGACAACATCGTGCCGATTGCCGCTGCGCGCCCAGGCCGCTGACGCCCGGTGGGCGCCACCTAAAGGCCCCACGGGGCTAATGCCGACTAAATTAGTCGGACTCTGTTATAATTGACTTAATCGCTCGGACATTGCCACGGGTTAACCCGTGCGCTCCAAGAGCCCTGGCGAGGGAGTTTAGATCCGGGTCAACCCGCAGGGGTTTACCCAGAGGCCCACAAGGCCAAAGGAGTTTTGTATGCGTCTCACCACCAAAGGTCGCTTTGCGGTCACCGCGATGATCGATTTGGCGCTGCGCGAGAACAACGGCCCGGTCGCCCTGGCGGCCATCAGCCAGCGCCAGCAGATTTCCCTGTCCTATCTGGAGCAGCTGTTCGGCAAGCTGCGGCGCCACGAGCTGGTGGAAAGCACACGTGGCCCGGGCGGCGGCTATTCGCTGGGTCGCAAGTCCAGCGAGATCACCGTGGCCGACATCATCGTCGCCGTTGACGAACCTATCGACGCCACCGGCTGCGGCGGCAAAGAGAACTGCATGGGCGAAGACACCGGCCGCTGCATCACCCACGAGCTGTGGACCAGCCTGAACGCCAAGATGATCGAGTACCTGGACTCCGTCTCGCTGAAGAAGCTGGTGGATGACCAGCTCTCCAAGGGCGTGACGATAGAGGAGTCGCCGATCAAGCGCGCCATCTCCTCCCAGCCCGTGCTCAAACCGATTCGCATCACCGCGCCGAACTCGGTGTTCGCGCTGGGCAATGCCTTCACGAAGTAATTCTTTCCAAGAAGTTTTCACCGCATGGACATGACCCCTCATTTCCCGATCTATATGGACTACGGCGCGACCACGCCGGTGGATCCGCGCGTCGTCAGCGTCATGGTGCCCTGGCTGTACGAGCATTTCGGCAATCCCGCCTCCCGCAGCCACGCCTGGGGCTGGGAAGCGGAAGCGGCCGTCGAGAAGGCCCGCGAGGAGGTTGCCTCGCTGATCCATGCCGACCCCCGCGAGATCGTCTGGACCTCGGGCGCCACCGAGTCGATCAATCTGGCCATCAAGGGCGCGGCGCATTTCTACAAGACCCGTGGCAAGCACATCATCACCCTGAAGACCGAGCACAAGGCGGTGCTGGACACCTGCCGCGAGCTGGAGCGTCAGGGCTTTGAGGTCACCTACCTTGATGTCGAGCAAAACGGCCTGCTGGACCTGGACAAGTTCAAGGCCGCGCTACGGCCCGACACCATCCTGGTCTCGGTGCTGTTCGTCAATAACGAGATCGGTGTGATCCAGGACATCACTGCGATCGGCAATATTTGCCGCGAGAAGGGCATCATCTTCCACGTCGATGCGGCCCAGGCCACCGGCAAGGTTGCGATCGACGTGACCCAGTTGCCCGTCGATCTGATGAGCCTGGCCTCGCACAAGACCTATGGCCCCAAGGGCATAGGCGCGCTGTTCGTGCGCCGCAAGCCGCGGGTGCGCCTGGAGGCGCAGATGCACGGTGGCGGCCACGAGCGGGGCATGCGCTCGGGCACCTTGGCCACGCACCAGATCGTCGGCATGGGTGAGGCCTTTCGCCTGGCCAAGCTGGAAATGGGCACCGAGATCGAGCGCATCCGCATGCTTCACCAGCGGCTGCTGGACGGGCTGAGCGGCATCGAGCAGGTGTTCGTCAATGGCGACCTCGAGCGTCGCGTGCCGCACAACCTGAACATTTCGTTCAACTACGTGGAAGGCGAGTCGCTGATCATGGGCGTGAAGGGCATTGCCGTGTCGTCAGGCTCGGCCTGCACTTCGGCCAGCCTGGAGCCCAGCTATGTGCTGCGTGCCTTGGGCCGCAGCGACGAGCTGGCGCATTCATCCCTGCGCATGACGATCGGCCGCTTCACCACGGTCGAAGAGATCGACTACGCCGTCAGCACCTTGAAAGACCGCGTCGCCAAGCTGCGCGAGCTTTCGCCGCTGTGGGATATGTACAAGGACGGCATCGATATCAGCACCATCCAATGGGCTGCGCACTGATTCAGGAGAACTACCATGGCATATAGCGAAAAAGTCGTTGATCACTACGAGAACCCCCGCAACGTCGGCAACTTTGAAAAGGGTGACGACACGGTAGGCACCGGCATGGTCGGCGCGCCGGCTTGCGGCGACGTGATGAAGCTGCAGATCAAGGTCAATCCGGCCACCGGCCTGATCGAAGACGCGAAGTTCAAGACCTATGGCTGCGGGTCGGCGATTGCGTCGAGCTCGCTGGTCACCGAATGGGTTAAGGGCAAGACCTTGGACCAGGCCTTGGAGATCAAGAACACCTTGATCGCCGAAGAACTGGCCCTGCCGCCGGTGAAGATCCACTGCTCCATCTTGGCAGAAGACGCCATCAAGGCGGCGGTGGACGATTACCGCGCCAAGCATTCGCACTGAGCGGGCGGCAAGCAATGGCAGTCACTCTGACCGAAGCGGCGGCCCGCCATGTGTCGCGCTACATCACCAAGCGCGGCAAGGGCGTGGGCGTGCGCCTGGGCGTCAAGACGACCGGCTGCTCCGGCCTAGCCTACAAGCTGGAGTATGCCGATGACGTGGCGCCCGAGGATGTGATCTTCGAGGGCCATGGCGTCAAGGTCCTGATCGACCCGAAGAGCCTGCCCTATCTGGACGGCACCGAGCTGGACTTCGTGCGCGAGGGCTTGAATGAAGGCTTCAAGTTCTACAACCCGCGCGAGAAGGACCGCTGCGGCTGCGGCGAATCGTTCCGCGTGTAAAGTCTCGCCTCGCTGATCAAAGGCGCGGCTGTTGGCCGCGCCTTTTTCTTGGGTACTTTGGCTTCGATACAAAGCTGGACATGAAACTCGACGACGACGACTTTGCCTTGTTTGACCTGCCGCGCAGCTTCGCGCAGGACCGGGCGAACATCGACCAGCGCTGGAAGGCGCTGCAGTCCGAGGTCCATCCCGATCGCTTTGCCGCCGAGGGGGCCGCGTCACAGCGCTTGGCCATGCAATGGGCGGTGCGCGTCAACGAGGCGCATCGCCGCCTGCGTGATCCGCTGGCCCGAGCCGCCTATCTGTGCGAGCTGCTCGGCGCGCCAATCAATGCCGAGAACAACACTGCGATGCCCGCCAGCTTTCTGATGGAGCAGATGGAATGGCGCGAGGCGCTCGATGAAGCCACGGGTGTGGCCGAGGTCGAGGCGCTGGATGATGAGGTGCTGCAGCGCGAGCATGCGCTGCTGCAACACATCGGCGTGCTGCTGGACGAACAGAACGACGCGGCTGCCGCTTCGGCCGAGGTGCGCGCGCTGATGTTCATCACCCGCTTCCGCGAAGACGTCAATCGGCGCTTGGAACAGTTGGAATCCTGAGAGTTTTATGGCCCTGCTACAGATATCCGAACCCGGGCAGTCGCCCGACCCGCACCAGCGCCGCTACGCGGTGGGCATAGATCTGGGTACGACCCATTCGCTGGTGGCTGCCATGCGCAACGGCGTGGCCGAGTGCCTGCCCGACGCCGCCGGCCGCGTAATACTGCCCTCGGCAGTGCGCTACCTCGGCGAAGGCCGCCGGCAGATCGGCCAGGAGGCCCTGGACCAGCAGGCGCTGGACCCCGAGAACACCATCGTCTCGGTCAAGCGCTTCATGGGCCGTGCGCTGCGCGATATCGCCGAGCGCAAGCAGCTGCCCTACCACTTCGAGGACAGCGAAGGCATGCTGGGCCTGCACACGCGGGACGGCCTGAAGTCGCCGGTCGAGGTCTCGGCCGAGATTCTGGCCACCTTGCGCTTCCGCGCCGAAGACACGTTCAATGACGATCTGTTCGGCGCCGTGATTACCGTGCCGGCCTATTTTGACGACGCCCAGCGCCAGGCGACCAAGGACGCGGCCAAGCTGGCTGGCCTGAACGTGCTGCGCCTGATCAACGAGCCGACGGCGGCGGCAATCGCCTATGGCCTGGACAACGCCAGCGAAGGCCTTTATGCGGTCTATGACCTCGGCGGCGGCACCTTCGACATCTCGCTGCTGCGTCTGAGCCGCGGCGTGTTCGAGGTCGTGGCCACCGGGGGTGATTCGGCACTGGGCGGCGATGACTTCGACCGCGCGCTGGCCGATTGGGCCCTGGCCCAGGCCGGCCGCAGCATCAGCAGCGCGCACGACAAGCGGGCGGTGCTTGTCGCGGCGCGGGCGGCCAAGGAGGCCCTGTCGAATCTGGCCAGCGTCTGGCTGCGCAGCCCGCTGGACGACGGCGAACTCGCCGTCGAGCTGACCCGTGAGCAGTTCGAAGCGCTGGCCAAGCCGCTGGTCGATCGCACCCTGTCGGCCGTGAAGCGCGTGCTGCGCGACGCCAAGCTGAAGGTCGGCGATGTGCAGGGCACGGTGATGGTCGGTGGATCGACCCGCATGCCCTGCGTGCAGACGGCCGTGGGCGGCCTGTTCGGCAAGACGCCGCTGACCAATCTGAATCCCGATGAAGTGGTGGCGCTGGGCGCCGCGATCCAGGCCAATCAGCTGGCCGGCAATGCCGCCAACGGCGACATCCTGCTGCTGGACGTGATTCCGCTGTCGTTGGGTCTCGAGACCATGGGCGGCCTGGTCGAGCGCATCATCGAGCGCAATGCGACGATTCCGGTGGCCAAGGCGCAGGACTTCACCACGTTCAAGGACGGCCAGACGGCGATGGCCCTGCATGTGGTGCAGGGCGAGCGCGAGCTGGTAACCGATTGCCGGTCACTGGCCCGCTTCGAACTGCGCGGCATTCCGCCCATGGTGGCCGGTGCGGCGCGTATCCGCGTCACCTTCCAGGTCGATGCCGATGGCCTGCTGAGCGTGTTCGCCAAGGAAACGGTGTCGGGCGTCGAGGCCAAGATCGTCGTCAAGCCCAGCTATGGCCTGTCCGACGACCAGATTGCAACGATGTTGCGCGACAGCTTTGCCACGGCCGAGACCGATATGAAGGCCCGCGCGCTGCGCGAGTCCCAGGTTGAGGCCGAGCGCATGCGACTGGCCACCCGCTCGGCACTGGAGGCCGATGGCGATCTGCTCGCACCCGATGAGCTCGAAGCGATCGAGTCCCTGCTGACTTCGCTGATCCAGGTCGAGACGGGCGACGACAACGCCGCCATCGATACAGCCGTCGAGGCGCTGGCCAAGGGCACCGAGGCCTTTGCCGCCGAACGGATGAACCGTGGCATACGCCAGGCCCTGACCGGCCGCAACGTCGAACAAATCTGAAGGTAACGTCATGCCCATCATCAAGATCCTGCCGCACAGCGAGTACTGCCCGGACGGCGCCAGCATCAAGGCCGACGGCGGCACCAGCATCTGCGAAGCGCTGCTTGAGAACGGCATCGCCATCGAGCATGCCTGCGACATGGTCTGCGCCTGCACCACCTGCCATGTGATCGTGCGCGAGGGCTTCAGCTCGCTGGGCGAGATGGACGACAGCGAGGAAGACCTGCTGGACCGCGCCTGGGGCCTGGAGCCCAATTCGCGGCTCAGCTGCCAGGCCATCCTGTCGCAGACCGATGTGACGATAGAGATACCGAAGTACTCGATCAACCACGCCAAGGAAGGCCACTGAGTCGGCCATGAGGGTTCTGGGCTTCGAATCGTCCTGCGACGAAACCGGTGTGGCGCTCGTTGATGTGCAGCCGCAGGGCACGCCGACGCTGATTGCACAGGCGCTGCACAGCCAGATCGACATGCACCAGGCCTACGGCGGCGTGGTGCCCGAGCTGGCCTCGCGCGACCATATCCGCCGCGTGCTGCCGCTGACGCGCCAGGTGCTGGCCGAGGCCGGCATGGCGCTGAGCGAGATCGATGTCATCGCCTACACGCGGGGGCCGGGTCTTGCCGGAGCCCTGCTGGTCGGTGCCGGCGTGGCGGTGTCCATGGCCGCAGCCTTGGGCAAGCCGACCCTGGGCGTGCATCACCTGGAAGGGCATCTGCTGTCACCGTTCCTGTCGGCCGATCCGCCCGAGTTTCCGTTCATCGCGCTGCTGGTCTCCGGTGGCCACACGCAGCTGATGCGCGTGGACCAGGTCGGAAGCTACGAGATGCTGGGCGAAACGATTGACGATGCCGCTGGCGAAGCCTTCGACAAGAGCGCCAAGCTGATGGGCCTGCCGTATCCGGGCGGGCCGCATCTGTCACGTCTGGCTCAAGACGGCGACGAGAAGGCCTTCGACCTGCCGCGGCCGATGCTGCGCAGCGGCAAGCCAGACTTCAGCTTTGCGGGCCTGAAGACCGCCGTGCTGACCCAGATCAAGAAACTGGGCGATTCACCTGAACCACAGCAACTCGCCGATCTGGCGGCCTCAACGCAGGCCGCCATCGTCGAGGTGCTGGTGCACAAATCGCTGCTGGCGCTGAAGGAATCAGGCCTGAAGCGCCTGGTCGTGGCCGGTGGCGTGGGTGCCAATGCCAAGCTGCGCGAGCAGCTCAACAAGGCCTGCGCCAAGCGCGGCATTCGCGTGCACTACCCCGAGTTGCACCTGTGCACCGACAACGGCGCGATGATCGCCATGGCCGCCGCGATGCGCTTGCAAAGCGGCCAGGCGCGGCTGGAGCAGGGCGGGGCGTTCGATGTGAAGCCCCGCTGGGACTTGAGTCTCAGCTAACGCTCAAGGTCGCTGCGCTGGCCGGCTGGCGCTTGGTCAGGGTCAAGGTCAGCACGCCGCCTTCCATTGTGGCCACCGACTCGGCCTGGTTCACCTCGGTTGGCAGGACGAGGCTGCGGGCGAACTTGGCGGTGGAGCGCTCGCGGTACAGCACCTTGGCCTCGTCCTTCTTCTCGGCGGCTTGAACGGTCTCGGTTTCCACGTTGACGCGGCGGCCGTCGATGGAAATCTTCACCTGCTCCTTGGCAATGCCGGGCATGTCCAGCTGCACCAGATAGGCGGTGTCGGTCTCGGTCACATCAAGTGCCGGCGTGCGCACCGGAGCGACGGGCTCGGCCTTGGCGGCGGCGTTCAGAAAGCGGTCGAAGCTGTCGTCGAACAGGCGGTCCAGCGAACGGGAGAACGCGGGGGTATGACGGCGAACGGGAAGCAAAAACATGGATGACTCCTACAATGACAACAAGACAACGCTGCGTCGAAACCAAAGCCGTTGCAGCCCATGCTGCATACCTGGGAGCGGCTTTTTTGTATTCAAGCCCCCCAAGGGTTTTGAGCCTCAGATGACTTCAACTTCTCGCCCTACCCGCCGCACGCTGGCGTCTCTCGCTTTCACTCTGCTGGGTCTCTTGAGCAGCGCGCAAGCGCAACCCGAGCCTATAAGGCTGGCGATGATCGAGGGCCTTTCCGGCCCCTTTGCCAATGCCGGCGAGGCGGTGTTCCGCAATCTGCTGTGGGCCACCGAGCGGGTCAATCAGCGCGGCGGCGTCAAGTTGCCCGGGGGTGCTCGGCCGCTGGAATTGCTGCGTTTCGACAGCAAGGGCAATGCCGAGGAGGCGCTGTCGGTGCTGCGCGCGGCCATCGATCAAAAGGCTGGCTATGTGCTGCAGGGCAATAGCTCGGCCACGGCGGCTGCGCTGATCGACGCGCTGAACAAGCACAACGAGCGCATGCCCGCGCAGCGCGCGCTGTTCCTCAACTACTCGGCCGTCGATCCGGCGCTGACCAACGAGAAGTGCTCGTTCTGGCACTTCCGCTTCGACGCCCATGCCGATATGCGCCTGGCCGCGCTGACCGATGTGCTGAAGACCGACAGCCAGATCAAGAAGATGTACCTGATCGGCCAGGACTACAGCTTTGGCCAGCACGTGCTGCGCAAGGGCCGCGAGATGATCGCCGCCAAGCGGCCCGACATCGCCATCGTCGGCGATGAACTTCATCCGATCGGCCGCATCAAGGACTTCATCCCCTATGCCAACAAGATCAAGGCCAGCGGCGCGCAGGCGGTGCTGACCGGGAACTGGGGTAATGACCTGACCCTGCTGATCAAGGCGGCCAAGGAGGTCGGGCTGGACGCGCGCTTCTTCACCTTTTACGGGAATGGATTGGGTGCACCGGCGGCCATCGGCGAAGCGGGAGTCGATCGTGTGCTGGCGGTGGCCGAGTGGCATCCGAATGTGGGCACGGCGGCATCCGACAAGTTCTATGCGAGCTTCCGCCAGCGTTTCCCGAGACCAGAAGACGACTACGTCCACGCCCGCATGCAGGCGATGGTCGAGGTGCTGGTGGCCGGCATGGAACGGGCCAAGAGCATTGATCCAACGGCCGTGGCCCGCGCGATGGAGGGCCTGAGCTACGACGGCCGCACGCTAGGTGGCGTCCATCAGGGTCAGATGCGTGCCGCCGATCACCAGTTCATCCAGCCGCTCTACGTCAGCGTGATGCGCAAGGCCGGCACGCCCGGAGTGCGCTTCGACAACGAGGCCTCGGGCTATGGCTTCAGAACCGTGCGCTATGTGGATGCGGCCCAGGCCGAGCAGCCCCACCAGTGCGCGATGATTCGCCCCACTCATTGAGCGGAGGTCACCCATGCGCAGCGTCATCCAGCAACTCCCCGGCTCCAAGATTCGCGAGGTCGCCAATTCGGCGATGGGTCGCAGCGATGTGCTGGCCTTCTGGTTCGGCGAGAGCGATGAGCCGACGCCGGCCTTCGTCGTCGAGGCGGCCACCGCCTCGCTGCAGCGCGGTGAAACGTTCTACGCCCACAACCTGGGCCTGCCCGAGTTGCGCCAGGCGCTGGCCGACTACACCAGCGCCTTTCACCGGCCCGTCGGCGTCGACCGCATCGCCGTCACCTCCTCGGGCGTCAGCGCGCTGATGCTGGCAATGCAGGCCCTGCTGGACGCGGGCGACGAGGTTGTGGCCGTGGTGCCGATCTGGCCCAATCTGACCGCCCAGCCGGCCATCCTCGGCGCGAATGTCAAGCGTGTGTCGCTGCATCCGAAGCAGGGCGCCTGGACACTGGATCTGGACGAGCTGCTGGCGGCGATCACACCGCAGACCCGCGCCCTGATCGTCAATGCCCCAAACAACCCGACCGGCTGGACCCTGACCCGCGACGAGCAGCAGGCCCTGCTGGAGCACTGCCGCCGCACCGGCACCTGGATCATCGCCGACGAGGTTTACGAGCGGCTGTACTACCCGGATGGCGCACGCACCGCGCCGAGCTTTCTGGACATTGCCGACCCGCAGGACCGGTTGATCGTCGTGCACAGCTTCTCGAAGAGCTTTCTGATGACCGGCTGGCGCCTGGGCTGGATGGTGCTGCCGGCCGAGCTGCTGGACGCGATGGGCAAGCTGATCGAATACAACACCTCCTGCGCGCCGGTGTTCGTGCAGCGCGGCGCGCTGGCGGGCCTGGCCCAGGCAGATCGATTCGTGCCGGAACTGCGGGCGCGGATGCAGGCCTGCCGCGACCGGTTGCTGCCGGCCCTGGCGGCGATGCCTGGCGTCGAGGTGGCCACGCCGCTGGGCGGCATGTATGCCTTCTTCCGCATCGAGGGCGAAAACAACTCGCTGGCCCTGGCCAAGCGCCTGGTCAGCGAGGCGGGGCTTGGCCTGGCACCCGGTGCGGCCTTTGGCGCCGAGAGCGAAGGCTGGCTGCGCTGGTGCTTTGCCTCTCGCGACCCCGCCCGGCTCGATCAGGGCCTGGAGCGACTGCGCAAGGCATTGCGCTGATCGCCGACACAAATCGGGCTATAATCCGGCAGTTCGCCCCAACTTGGGGTGGATATTTACAGCACGGTATGGGTCGGTTTCACCCGTAACCGCAAGTTCAACTGGAAACCGTTCGAGTGGCAGCGCCACCGTGCGGCTTTTCCGCCAATAAAGGAAATCCTCATGGCAGTAGCTGACCTGAACAAGGCACAAATCGTCAAAGACAATGCGCGCAGCGCCGGCGACACCGGTTCGCCCGAAGTGCAAGTTGCGATCCTGACGGCCCGCATCAACGACCTGACCCCCCACTTCAAGACCCACCTGAAGGACCATCACGGTCGCCGCGGTCTGCTGAAGATGGTCAATCAGCGCAAGAGCCTGCTGGCTTACCTGAAGTCGAAGGACGCATCGCGCTACACCGCGCTGATCCAGAAACTCGGCCTGCGCAAGTAAGTTCAAGATGAACAAGAAGAGCCTGTCTGGATGCTCCAGCACAGGCTCTTTGTTTTTGGAAAACTCGACGGATATCGGCGCTGATGTGTCATTCCACCGACGTTTCGTGCCCCACCGCGCACGCTAATTTCGCTGGAATGGCATCTCGCCTTCTGTCGCTGTTCCGGGCTTGAGTTGCCGCCCCAAGGCACTTGATACAAACGGAGAAACGACAATGAGCATGTTCAACAAAGTCACCAAGACCTTCCAATGGGGCGAGCACAGCGTCACCCTGGAGACCGGCGAAGTCGCCCGTCAAGCTTCCGGCGCCGTGGTCGCCAATGTCGATGGCACGATGGTGCTGGCCACCGTGGTGGCCAAGACCGAAGCCAAGGCCGGCCAGGACTTCTTCCCGCTGACCGTCGACTACCTCGAGAAGACCTATGCCGCCGGCAAGATCCCCGGCAGCTTCTTCAAGCGTGAAGGCCGCCCCAGCGAACTCGAGACCCTGACCTCGCGCCTGATCGACCGCCCGATCCGCCCGCTGTTCCCGGAAGGCTTCTACAACGAAGTGCAGGTGGTGATCCACGTGCTGTCGTTGAACCCTGAAGTTCAAGCCGACATCGTCTCGCTGATTGCTTCCAGCGCCGCGCTGGCGATCTCGGGCATCCCGTTCAATGGCCCCATCGGTGCGGCCCGCGTGGGTTACATCAACGGCGCCTATGTGCTGAACCCCAGCCAATCGCAGCTGAAGGAATCGAAGCTGGACCTGATCGTCGCCGGCACCGAAGCCGCCGTGCTGATGGTCGAGTCCGAAGCCGACCAGCTGAGCGAAGAGATCATGCTGGGTGGCGTGGTGTTCGGTCACGAGCAGGGCAATATCGCCATTGCCGCGATCAACGACCTGGTGCGTGATGCCGGCAAGCCGGCCTGGGACTGGAAGGCGCCTGCCAAGGACGAAGCCTTCATCGCCAAGGTCAACGGCCTGGCCGAGGAAGCCCTGCGCGCCGCCTACCAGATCCGCTCCAAGCAGGCTCGCACGCAAGCCTGCCGCGCCGCCAACGCTTCGGTGTTCGCCGCGCTGAGCGCCGAGGGTGTTGCCTTCGACAAGGTCGAAGTCGAAAGCCTGCTGTTCGAGATCGAAGCGCGCATCGTGCGCAGCCAGATCCTGGCCGGCGAGCCCCGCATCGACGGCCGCGACACGCGCACCGTGCGTGCCATCGAGATCCGCAACAGCGTGCTGCCGCGCGCCCACGGCTCGTCGCTGTTCACCCGTGGTGAAACCCAGGCCCTGGTCGCCGCGACTCTCGGCACCGAGCGCGACGCACAGCGCATCGACGCGCTGGCCGGCGAGTTCACCGAACACTTCATGCTGCACTACAACATGCCTCCGTTCGCCACCGGCGAAACGGGTCGTGTCGGCAGCCCGAAGCGCCGCGAAATCGGCCACGGCCGCCTGGCCAAGCGCGCGCTGGTCGCCGTGCTGCCGGACCGTGCCGAATTCCCCTACGCGATGCGCGTGGTCTCGGAAATCACCGAGTCGAATGGTTCCTCGTCAATGGCTTCGGTCTGCGGTGGCTGCCTGGCTCTGATGGACGCTGGCGTGCCGCTTAAGGCGCACGTGGCTGGCATCGCCATGGGCCTGATCAAGGACGCGAATCGCTTCGCCGTGCTGACCGACATCCTGGGCGATGAAGATCATCTGGGCGACATGGACTTCAAGGTGGCCGGCACGACCACCGGCGTGACCGCCCTGCAGATGGACATCAAGATCCAGGGCATCACCAAGGAAATCATGCAAGTCGCACTGGCGCAGGCCAAGGAAGCGCGTCTGCACATCCTGGGCAAGATGGTCGAGGCGATGAGTGTCGCCAAGACCGAGGTGTCGGAGTTCGCACCCCGCCTGTACACGATGAAGATCAATCCGGAGAAGATCCGTGACGTGATCGGCAAGGGTGGCGCGGTGATTCGCGCGCTGACCGAAGAGACCGGCACGCAGATCGACATCGCCGAAGACGGCACGATCACGATCGCCTCGACCGACAGCGCCATGGCCGACCTGGCCAAGCTGAAGATCGAGCAGATCACGGCCGAAGTCGAAGTGGGCAAGATCTACGAAGGCCCGGTCGTCAAGATCCTGGACTTCGGCGCGCTGATCAACCTGCTGCCCGGCAAGGACGGCCTGCTGCACATCAGCCAGATCGCGCACCAGCGCGTCGAGAAGGTCACCGACTTCCTGACCGAAGGCCAGGTGGTCAAGGTCAAGGTGCTGGAGACCGACGAGAAGGGCCGCGTCAAGCTGTCGATGAAGGCGCTGCTGGACCGTCCGGAACAGCAGTAAGCCGACTGGGTGAGGGCTGAGGTCCTCACCCCTGGAAGACTTCCATGCAAGCCATAGAAATCACCCGCTTTGGCGCCCCCGAGGTGCTGCAGCTCGCCACCCGACCCGATCCCGTTGCCGGGGCAGGGGAGGTGCTGGTGCGCGTGCGCGCGTCTGGCGTGAACCGCCCGGACGTGCTGCAGCGCAAGGGCATGTATGCCAGCCCCCCTGGGGCCAGCGACCTGCCCGGCTTGGAGATTGCCGGCGAGATCACCGCCGGTGATGCGGCGGAGTTGGCGGCGGCTGGCCTCGAGCTCGGTGACCGCGTCTGTGCGCTGGTTGCCGGCGGCGGCTATGCCGAGCTGTGCGTGGCGCCGATTGCGCAATGTCTGCCGGTACCCGCGGGCTTCAGCGACGTCGAGGCGGCGAGCCTGCCGGAAACCTTCTTCACCGTCTGGTCGAATGTGTTCGAGCGGGTGCGTCTGCTGCCCGGCGAGACGCTGCTGATCCACGGTGGCACCAGCGGCATCGGCGTCACCGCCATCCAACTTGGCAAGGCCTTTGGTGCGACGGTCATCGTCACGGCCGGCAGCGACGCGAAGTGTCAGGCCTGCTTGGATCTGGGCGCGGATGCGGCGATCAATTACAAGACACAGGACTTCCGCGAGGAGGCCTTGCGTCTGACCGAGGGTCGTGGCGTCAATGTGATTCTGGACATGGTGGCGGGCTCCTATATCGAGCGTGGCGTGCAGTGCCTGGCCGAAGACGGCCGCATCGTCGTCATCGCGGTGCAGGGCGGGGTGCAGGCCAATCTGGATGCGGGCCTGCTGTTGCGCCGCCGCTTGACGATCACCGGCTCGACCCTGCGTCCGCGCAGCCTGGCCTTCAAGGCGGCACTGGCGCAATCGCTGCGTACGCGGGTCTGGCCCTTGCTGGACCAGCGCGTCATCAAGCCGGTCGTCTACAAGACCCTGCCGGCCGCGCAGGCGGCCCAGGCGCATGAATTGATGGAGTCGGGCGAGCATGTCGGCAAGATCGTGCTCACCTGGCCATGAAATCCCGGAGAGTATGAACATGCGCAAGAAATTGGTGGTTGGCAACTGGAAGATGCATGGCTCGCGGGCCAGCAATGCGGCACTGCTGTCGGGCCTGCGTGAGGCTGGCCCGTGGAATGCCGATGTGGCTGTCTGCGTGCCGTTTCCGTACATCACCGAAACCGCGCTGGCCCTGACCGGCCAGGCCATGAGCTTCGGCGCCCAGGATTGCTCGGCGCACGAGCAGGGCGCTTACACGGGAGAGGTCTCGGCGGCGATGCTGGCCGATGTCGGCTGCCGTTATGTGATCGTCGGCCACTCGGAGCGCCGCGCCTTCCACCATGAAAGCGACCAACTGGTCGCCGACAAGGCCAAGGCTGCGCTGGCCCATGGCGTGACTCCCATCGTCTGCGTCGGCGAGACACGTGCCGAGCGCGAGGCCGGCCAGACCGAGGCGGTCGTCAAGCGTCAGCTGGCTGCCGTGATCCACACGCTGACCCATTGCATCGGCGAGATCGTGCTGGCCTATGAGCCGGTCTGGGCCATTGGCACGGGCCTGACGGCCTCGCCGGAAGAGGCTCAGGCGGTGCATGCCGTGCTGCGCATGCAGCTGCATGCTGCAACGCAGAAGTCAGATGCGATGCGCATCCTATACGGCGGCAGCGTCAAACCCGACAACGCCGTCAGCCTGTTTGGCCAGGCCGACATCGACGGCGGCCTGATCGGCGGTGCAGCCTTGAAGGCGGCCGACTTCAGCGCCATCTGCCGAGCGGCAGGCTGATCGGCCAACACAAAATATGACTGGCGTGACCCGATGGGCGCGCCAACACTGAATATCGAACTTGGAGTGAGTTGAAATGCAGATCTTGATGAACCTGGTGCTGATCGTGCAAATGCTGAGCGCGCTGACCATGATTGGCCTGGTGTTGATCCAGCACGGCAAGGGTGCCGACATGGGCGCGTCCTTCGGCAGCGGCGCCTCGGGCAGCCTGTTCGGTGCCACCGGCAGCGCCAACTTCCTTTCGCGTACCACGGCCGTGGCGGCTACGCTGTTCTTTGCCTGCACCCTGGGCATGGCCTATTTCGGCAGCCACACGATGGCGTCCGGCGAACCCAGCTCCATCCTGGACAAGGCTGCTCCGGCCGCCAGCGCGCCTGGCGTTGCCGCCAGTGCCCTGAATCCGGCAGTCCCGACCGGCATTCCTGGTGCCTTGCCCGCCGCTGCGGTGCCCGCTCCGGCCGCCTCGAAGTAAGAGACGCAGATCGCAGCGAGGTCGTCTCTTGCACTGCCTGTGCGATACGGAGACAGCCTCGCGATTCAGCGCATATTTCAGAGGAAAGTGCCCGGACCAAGGGTAATTTCGGTCTAGAATACGAGGCTGTTTGAAATGCCAGCCTCATGCGTTTCAAGCACTCAAAAATGCCGTCGTGGTGAAATTGGTAGACACGCTATCTTGAGGGGGTAGTGGCGAAAGCTGTGCGAGTTCGAGTCTCGCCGACGGCACCAGTTTCGAAATTCTGAGCAAGCGCATGCAAGGGCCTGATCCGGCGCCTTGTCTGTCAGTTTCAGTTCAGGTGCAGTGCCCGGTCATGACGCCAATCAAGAAAGGCGTAGCGGGAGACAAGCGGGCGTAAGCCGCAAGCGACCATAATGGGCGTTGGCGGCGCGCCCGTTGCGCTTGATGGGTCATCGGTCGATGCGCGGTGCATGGGCCTTGCCGGATGATTGAAGTTCTAGCCAACGCCATAAAAGAGCATTCCCCATGAATCTGGACCAGTACCTGCCTGTCATCCTCTTCATCCTGGTCGGCACGGCGGTCGGTATTGCGCCCCAGGTGCTGGGCTTCATCTTCGGCCCCAACCGCCCGGACGCCGCCAAGAACTCCCCCTACGAATGCGGCTTCGAAGCCTTCGAAGACGCGCGCATGAAGTTCGACGTGCGCTACTACCTCGTCGCCATCCTCTTCATCTTGTTTGACCTGGAAATCGCCTTCCTGTTTCCGTGGGCGGTGTCGCTGCGCGAAATCGGGGCCGTGGGCTTCTGGTCGATGATGGTTTTTCTGGGCATTCTGGTCGTGGGTTTCATCTACGAGTGGAAAAAAGGCGCCCTCGATTGGGAGTGAGTGGTGTCTTTAGTCTGGTGTTCGCACTGGATCCGGACTCTGTCCTGCCTCGACTGAATGGAAATTAGACATGGGTATTGAAGGCGTTCTCAAAGAAGGCTTTGTCACCACCTCGGTGGACACGCTGATCAACTGGTCCAAGACCGGCTCGCTGTGGCCGATGACCTTCGGTCTGGCCTGCTGCGCGGTGGAAATGATGCATGCGGGCGCGGCCCGCTATGACATCGACCGCTTCGGCATGCTGTTCCGCCCCAGCCCGCGCCAGTCGGACCTGATGATTGTGGCCGGCACGCTGTGCAACAAGATGGCGCCGGCGTTGCGCAAGGTCTATGACCAGATGGCCGAGCCGCGCTGGGTGCTGTCGATGGGCTCCTGCGCCAATGGCGGCGGCTACTACCACTACAGCTATTCGGTCGTGCGCGGCTGCGACCGCATCGTGCCGGTCGACGTCTATGTGCCCGGCTGCCCGCCCACCGCGGAAGCGCTGCTCTACGGCATCCTGCAGCTGCAGGCCAAGATCCGCCGTGAAAACACGATCGCGCGCTGAGGGCCGGCACAGATGAGCAAACTTGACACCCTCCAGCAAGCCCTGCAGACCGTGCTCGGCGAGCGCATCCAGTCGCTGACCAGCGCCCTGGGCGAGCTGACCCTGACCGTCGCGGCCAAGGACTACACCGAGGTGGCCACCACCCTGCGCGACCATCCCGAGCTGCGCTTCGAGCAGCTGATGGATCTGTGCGGCCTGGACTACAGCACCTACAAGGACGGCCTGCACGAGGGGCCACGTTTTGCCGTGGTCTCTCACCTGCTGTCGATCAGCAAGAACTGGCGCCTGCGCCTTGTCGTCAACTGCCCGGAAGACGATCTGCCCCGAGTCGATGCATTGACCCCGGTGTGGAACTCGGCGAGCTGGTTCGAGCGCGAGGCCTTCGACATGTTCGGCATCATCTTCGACGGCCACGAAGACCTGCGTCGCATCCTGACCGACTATGGCTTCATCGGCCACCCGATGCGCAAGGACTTCCCGACCACCGGCCATGTGGAGATGCGCTATGACGCGGAGCAGAAGCGCGTCATCTACCAGCCCGTCACCATCGAGCCGCGCGAGATCACGCCGCGCATCATCCGTGAAGACAACTACGGCGGTCTGCACTGAGATGGCACAGCTGCCGCGTTCCTCTTCCCAAGGTATTTCCGGCCACCGCGCGTTGCGCGTTGCCTGAGGCTTCTATGGCTGATATCAAGAACTACACCCTGAACTTCGGTCCCCAGCATCCGGCCGCGCACGGCGTGCTGCGCCTGGTGCTCGAGCTCGATGGCGAGGTCATTCAGCGCGCCGATCCGCATATCGGCCTGCTGCACCGCGCGACCGAGAAGCTGGCCGAGAGCAAGACCTTCATCCAATCGCTGCCTTACATGGACCGCCTCGACTATGTGTCGATGATGTCCAACGAGCATGCCTACTGCCTGGCGATCGAGAAGCTGATCGGCGTCGATGTGCCGCTGCGTGCGCAATACATCCGCGTCATGTTCTCCGAGATCACACGCCTGCTGAACCACCTGCTGTGGCTCGGTGCGCACGGCATCGACTGCGGCGCGATGAACATCCTGATCTACTGCTTCCGCGAGCGGGAAGATCTGTTCGACATGTACGAGGCGGTGTCGGGTGCGCGCATGCACGCGGCCTATTTCCGCCCGGGCGGTGTCTACCGCGACCTGCCGGACAGCATGCCGCAGTACCAGGTCAGCAAGATCAAGAACGCCAAGACGATCGCGCGCCTGAACGAGAACCGCTCGGGCTCCCTGCTGGACTTCATCGAGGACTTCTGCAAGCGCTTCCCGAAGAACGTCGACGACTACGAGACCCTGCTGACCGACAACCGCATCTGGAAGCAGCGCACGGTCGGCATCGGCACGGTCACGCCGGAACGCGCGCTGAACCTGGGCTTCAGCGGCCCGATGCTGCGTGGCTCCGGCATTGCCTGGGATCTGCGCAAGACCCAACCCTACGAGGTCTACGACAAGATGGACTTCGACGTGCCGGTGGGCACGAATGGCGACACCTACGACCGCTATCTGGTGCGCGTCGAGGAAATGCGCCAGTCCAACAGCATCATCCAGCAGTGCGTGGCCTGGTTGAAGGCCAACCCCGGCCCGGTGATCACCGACAACCACAAGGTGGCACCGCCGTCCCGGGTGGACATGAAGTCGAATATGGAAGAACTGATCCATCACTTCAAGCTCTTCACCGAAGGCTTCCACGTGCCCGAAGGCCAGGCCTATGCCTCCGTCGAGCATCCCAAGGGCGAATTCGGCATCTACATCGTCAGCGACGGTGCGAACAAGCCTTACCGTCTGAAGATCCGCGCGCCCGGCTTCTCGCACTTGGCCGCGCTGGACGAAATGGCCCGTGGCCACATGATTGCCGATGCCGTGGCCGTGATTGGCACGATGGACATCGTGTTTGGTGAGATTGACCGATGAGCGAATACATTCTTTCCGACGCCACCCGCGCTCGCTTTGATCGCGAGGTCGCCAAGTACCCGGCCGATCAGCGCATCTCGGCCGTGATGGCCTGCCTGTCCATCGTGCAGCAGGAGCAGGGCTTCGTGTCGCGCGAGAGCGAGGATGCGATCGCGGCGTACATCGGAGTTGCGCCTATCGCGGTGCACGAGGTCACCACCTTCTACAACATGTACAACCAGCGGCCGGTGGGCAAGTTCAAGCTGAACGTCTGCACCAATCTGCCCTGCCAACTGCGCGACGGCCAGACGGCGCTGGACCATGTCTGCAGCAAGCTGGGCATCGAAGAGGGCGGCACCACCGCCGACGGCCTGTTCACCGTGCAGAAGAGCGAATGCCTGGGCGCTTGCGCCGACTCGCCGGTGCTGCTGGTCAACGACCGCCAGATGTGCAGTTTCATGAGCGAGCAGCGGCTGGACGAGCTGCTGGACCTGCTCAAGACCAACGCCAACGCCTGAACGGACCATGACGATGTTGGATCTCTCCAAATTTCGGGCCACGGGCACCGAGACCTGCTTCCATGACCGCCATGTCGGCGCGCAGATCTATGCGGGCCTGGACGGCAAGAACTGGTCGCTGAAAGACTATGTCGCCCGTGGTGGCTACGAGGCACTGCGCAAGATTCTCAAGGGTGGCGATGGCGAGGGCATGACCCAGGACCAAGTCATTGCCGAAGTCAAGACCTCGGGCCTGCGCGGCCGCGGCGGTGCGGGCTTCCCGACCGGCCTGAAGTGGAGCTTCATGCCGCGCCAGTTCCCGGGCCAGAAGTACCTGGTCTGCAACTCGGACGAGGGCGAGCCAGGCACCTGCAAGGACCGCGACATCCTGATGTTCAACCCGCATATCGTGATCGAGGGCATGGCCATCGCCGCCTACGCGATGGGCATCTCGGTGGGCTACAACTACATCCACGGCGAGATCTTCGAGGCCTATGACCGCTTCGAGGCTGCGCTGGAAGAGGCTCGCGCCGCCGGCTTCCTCGGTGACAACATCTTCGGCAGCGGGTTCAACTTCCAGCTGCACGCCTTCCACGGCTTCGGCGCCTATATCTGCGGCGAAGAAACCGCGCTGCTCGAATCGCTCGAAGGCAAGAAGGGTCAGCCGCGCTTCAAGCCGCCATTCCCGGCCAGCTTCGGCCTGTACGGCAAGCCGACGACGATCAACAACACCGAGACCTTTGCCGCGGTGCCCTGGATCATCCGCAACGGTGGCCAGCAATACCTGGAAATCGGCAAGCCCAACAACGGCGGCACCAAGATCTATTCGGTCTCGGGCGATGTCGAACGTCCGGGCAACTACGAAGTGCCCATGGGCCTGCCGTTCGCCAAGCTGCTGGAGCTCGCCGGCGGTGTGCGCAAGGGTCGTACCTTGAAGGCGGTGATTCCCGGTGGATCGTCGTCGCCGGTGCTGCCGGCCAGCGTGATGATGGAATGCACGATGGACTATGACTCCATCGCCAAGGCAGGCTCAATGCTGGGCTCGGGGGCGGTGATCGTGATGGACGACACCCGCTGCATGGTCAAGAGCCTGCTGCGCCTGAGCTACTTCTACATGCACGAGTCCTGCGGCCAATGCACACCCTGCCGCGAAGGCACGGGCTGGATGTACCGCATGGTCGAGCGCATTGCCAATGGCCACGGCCGCATGGAAGACATCGACCTCTTGAACTCGGTGGCCGACAACATTCAGGGCCGCACGATCTGTGCCCTGGGCGACGCGGCGGCAATGCCGGTGCGGGCCATGATCAAGCATTTCAAGCACGAGTTTGTGCACCTGATCGAACAGGCCCCCGCGGCGGCCTGAAGCAAGTGACTGAGGCCTGGACTAGCTATGGTTGAAATTGAACTCGACGGCAAGAAAGTGCAAGTGTTGGAAGGCAGCATGATCATGCATGCAGCCGAAAACGCCGGCACCTATGTGCCGCATTTCTGCTATCACAAGAAGCTCTCGATTGCCGCCAACTGCCGCATGTGCCTGGTGGACGTCGAGAAGGCGCCCAAGCCGATGCCGGCCTGCGCCACGCCGGTGACGCAGGGCATGATCGTGCGCACCAAGAGCGAGAAAGCCATCAAGGCCCAGCAGGGCGTGATGGAGTTCCTGCTGATCAACCACCCGCTGGACTGCCCGATCTGCGACCAGGGCGGCGAGTGCCAGCTGCAGGATCTGGCCGTCGGCTATGGCGGCAGCAGCTCGCGCTACACCGAAGAAAAGCGCGTGGTGTTCCACAAGAACATCGGCCCGCTGGTCTCGATGGAAGAAATGAGCCGCTGCATCCACTGCACGCGCTGCGTTCGTTTCGGCCAGGAGATTGCCGGCGTGATGGAGCTGGGCATGACCAGCCGCGGCGAGCATGCCGAGATCCAGACCTTTGTCGGCCGTTCGGTGGACTCCGAGCTGTCGGGCAATATGATTGACATCTGCCCGGTCGGCGCGCTGACCAGCAAGCCCTTCCGCTACAGCGCCCGCACCTGGGAGCTGTCGCGCCGCAAGACCGTCAGCCCGCACGACTCGACCGGCGCCAACCTGATCGCCCAGGTCAAGAACAACCGCGTCATGCGCGTCGTGCCGTTGGAGAACGAAGACGTCAACGAGTGCTGGATAGCCGACCGCGACCGCTTCTCGTACGAGGCCTTGAACAGCGATCAGCGCCTGACCCAGCCCATGGTCAAGCAGGCCGGACTGTGGAAGGAAGTCAACTGGACCGCCGCGCTGGAATATGTCGCCAACGGCCTGAAGCAGATCAAGACCCAGCATGGCGCGGCCAGCATTGGCGCAATCGGCTCGGCCCACAGCACCGTCGAAGAGCTGCACCTGTTGGCTGCGCTGGTGCGCGGCCTGGGCAGCGAAAACATCGACTTCCGCACCCATGCCGCTGACTTCAGCAACGCCGCACCTGCCAGCAAGGCGCACTGGCTGGGCCGCTCGGTGGCCTCGCTGTCGCAGCTGGATCGCGTGCTGGTGATCGGCTCCTTCCTGCGCAAGGACCATCCGCTGTTTGCCCAGCGCCTGCGCCAAGCTGCCCGCCATGGCGCAAAGATCCACAGCGTCCACGCAACAGCCGATGACTGGCTGATGAACGTGGCGCAGCGCGTCACCGTCGCACCCAGCGCCTGGACGCAGGCCCTGGCCAATATCGCGACCGCGATCGCACAAAGCAATGGTGCAACGGCTCCGGCCGCCGGCACCGCGACCGTTCAGGCCCAGGCGATCGCCGCCTCGCTGCTGTCCGGCCAGCGCAAGGCCGTGCTGTTGGGCAATGCCGCAGCACAACATCCGCAGGCCGCCAGCCTGCTGGCGCTTGCCAACTGGATCGCTGCACAAACCGGTGCCACGGTCGGCTATCTGGGCGCCGCCGCCAACACGGTAGGCGCGCAGTTGGTCAACGCGCTGCCAGGGCAGGGTGGTCTGAACGCCGGCCAGATGCTGTCGGCCGCGTCGCCGCTGAAGGCCGCGCTGCTGCTCAACGTCGATCCGCAGTTCGACACGGCCAACACCTCGGCCGCGCTGCAAGGCGTGGCCAAGGCCGATATGGTCGTGATGTTCAGCGCCTTCAAGACTGGCTTCGAGCAGGCCGATGTGCTGCTGCCGATCGCGCCGTTCACCGAGACCTCGGGCACTTTCGTCAATGCCGAAGGTCGCGTGCAGAGCTTTGTGGGTGTCGTCAAGCCGCAGGGCGAGACCCGTCCGGCCTGGAAGGTCCTGCGCGTGCTGGGCACCATGCTGGGCCTGCCGAACTTCGACTTCGAGACCTCGGAGCAGGTGCGCAGTGCCGCGCTGGGTGTGGAGATGGACATGAGTTCGCGTCTGGACAACAGCACGCAGGCCGCGATCAAGGTCGGCGCCGCAGCCAGCGGCATTGAGCGCATCGCCGACGTGCCGATCTACAGCACCGACGCCCTGGTGCGCCATGCCACCTCGCTGCAGCTGACGGCCGATGCCAAGAACGCGGCCGTCGCCAGCCTGCCGACCGCGCTGTGGACCCAGCTGGGCCTGCAGAACGGCGACAAGGTGACGGTTACGCAGAACGGCGCCTCGGTGCAATTGCCCGCCCGCCATGACGCAGCCCTGCCGGCCAACACCGCGCGTGTGCCGGCCGGCCTCGCAGACACCGCCGCACTCGGTGCGATGTTCGGCGAACTCTCTATCGCCAAGGTGTGACGATGATAGACAGCCTGAATCAATTCGGATCTTCGCTGCTGGGCGGCTTCTGGCCCGTGGTCTGGAACCTGATCAAGATCGTGGTCCTGGTCGCACCCCTGATGGGTTGCGTCGCCTACCTGACCCTGTGGGAACGCAAGGCCATCGGCTGGTCGCAGATCCGACCCGGCCCCAACCGTGTCGGCCCCTTCGGCCTGCTGACCCCTATCGCCGACGCGGTGAAGCTGATCTTCAAGGAGATCATCGTCCCGACGGCGGCCAACAAGGGCCTGTTCTTCCTCGGTCCGGTGATGACCATCATGCCGGCGCTGGCCGCCTGGGTGGTGATTCCGTTCGGCCCCGAGGTCGCGTTGTCCAATATCAACGCCGGCCTGCTGTTCCTGATGGCCATCACCTCGATGGAGGTCTACGGCGTGATCATCGCCGGCTGGGCCTCGAACTCGAAGTACGCCTTCCTGGGCGCGTTGCGCGCCTCGGCGCAGATGGTGTCGTATGAGATCGCCATGGGCTTCTGCCTGGTAGTGGTGCTGATGGTTGCCGGCACGATGAATATGAGCGAGATCGTGCTCGGCCAGGGCAAGGGCATGTTCGCCGACATGGGCCTGAGCTTCCTGTCCTGGAACTGGCTACCGCTGCTGCCCATCTTCGTCGTCTACTTCATCTCGGGTCTGGCTGAAACCAACCGCCACCCGTTCGACGTGGTCGAAGGCGAGTCGGAAATCGTCGCCGGTCACATGATCGAGTACTCGGGTATGGCCTTCGCGATGTTCTTCCTGGCCGAATACGCGAACATGATACTGGTCTCCATCCTGGCCGTGACCCTGTTCCTGGGCGGCTGGCTGTCGCCGATCGCCGCGCTGGACTTCATCCCGGGCTGGATCTGGCTTGGCATCAAGACCTTTGTCGTCGTGACCACCTTCCTGTGGGTGCGGGCCACGTTCCCGCGCTTCCGCTATGACCAGATCATGCGTCTGGGCTGGAAGATCTTCATCCCGGTCACCCTGGTCTGGCTGGTCGTCGTGGGCCTGTGGATTCAGTCCCCCTTCAACATCTGGAAGTGACATGACGACGGCCCCCACGTTCACTTTGTTCACTGCCCCCCAGGGGGGCGCGAGCCTCCTTGAGGCGGCTCGGCGGAGTCTCTGATATGTCTTCTGCAGTCACCTCCTTCAAGCACTTTGTGCAGAGCTTCATGCTCACCGAGCTGTTCAAGGGCATGCTCTTGACCGGCCGGCATTTCCTGTCGCCCAACATCACGGTGCAGTTCCCGGAAGAGAAGACGCCGCTGTCGCCGCGTTTCCGCGGCCTGCATGCTCTGCGCCGCTACGAGAACGGCGAAGAGCGCTGCATCGCCTGCAAACTGTGCGAGGCCGTGTGCCCGGCGATGGCCATCACCATCGAGTCCGAAGTGCGTGACGACGGCTCGCGCCGCACCACGCGCTACGACATCGACCTGACCAAGTGCATCTTCTGCGGCTTCTGCGAAGAGAGCTGCCCGGTCGATTCGATCGTCGAGACCAGCATCTTCGAGTACCACGGCGAGAAGCGCGGTGACCTGTACTTCACCAAGGACATGCTCTTGGCGGTCGGTGACCGCTACGAACCGAAGATCGCCGCCGAAAAGGAGGCCGATGCCAAGTACCGCTGATCGGGCGCCTGCCTGATCTCCGACCGCTTGCTGGAACCCTATGGATACCACGACCGCGCTGTTCTATGTTTTCTCCGCCATTCTCTTGCTGGCGTCGTTTCGCGTCATCACGGCGCGCAGCACCGTGCACTCGGCGCTGTTCCTGATTCTGGCTTTCTTCACCGCCTCCTGCATCTGGATGCTCTTGAAGGCCGAGTTCCTGGCCATCACCCTGGTGCTGGTCTATATCGGGGCGGTGATGGTGCTGTTCCTGTTCGTCGTGATGATGCTGGACATCAACACCGACAGCATCCGCCAGGGCTTCTGGAAGCATCTGCCGCTGGCCGGCATCGTCGGCGCACTGATCGCGCTGGAGATGGCGGCCATCCTGATGGGTGGTTTCCGCCTGACCGAGGCGCCGACCCTGAGCGCCGCGGCGCAAAAGCTGGGCAACACCAAGCTGCTGGGCATCGACCTCTACACCAACTATCTGTACCCGCTGCAGATTGCTGCCGTGCTGCTGCTGGTGGGCATCATCGCCGCCATCGCCCTGACCCTGCGCAAGCGCAAGGACTCACGAGCGATGAACCCGGCCGATCAGGTCAAGGTGAAGAAGGGCGACCGCCTGAAGATCATCAAGATGAAGTCCGTGGTGGAGGCCCCCGATGCTCCTGCCGCTCCCGACGCATCGAACAAGGGAGCCGCGTGATATGGGCGCTTTGACACTGGGCCATTTCCTGACCTTGGGCGCGATCCTGTTCGCGCTGTCGGTGATAGGCATCTTCCTGAACCGCAAGAACCTGATCGTGCTGCTGATGGCCATCGAGCTGATGCTGCTGGCGGTTAACCTGAATTTCGTCGCCTTCTCGCATTACCTGGGCGATATGGCGGGTCAGATCTTCGTCTTCTTCATCCTCACCGTGGCGGCGGCGGAATCGGCCATCGGCCTGGCCATTCTGGTCGTGCTGTTCCGCAACCGGTCCACCATCAATGTCGATGAACTCGACTCCCTCAAGGGCTGAGCGAGGCGCACAAGAACATGTCTGCACAACTTTCACAGAACATGCTGCTCGCGGTGCCGATGGCTCCGCT
Source organism: Burkholderiaceae bacterium (assembly GCA_018780645.1). Lineage (GTDB taxonomy): Bacteria > Pseudomonadota > Gammaproteobacteria > Burkholderiales > Burkholderiaceae_C > Paucibacter. The sequence continues at coordinate 256,943 of JADMJJ010000011.1, read as the reverse complement.
GGTTGGCGCCGTCGTCGCCGGTCTGTTCGGCAAGCAGGTGGGCCGCCGCGGCGCGCACACCGTCACCATCCTGGGGGTGCTGATCGCCTTCATCCTGTCGGCAATGACCTTGTGGAGCGTGGTCCAGGACGGCGCCCGCTTCAATGCCACCATCTATGAATGGATGAGCGTTGGCAGTCTGAAGATGGAGATCGGCTTCCTGGTCGATGGCCTGACGGCCATGATGATGTGCGTGGTGACCTTTGTGTCGCTGATGGTGCACATCTACACCGTCGGCTATATGGAAGAGGACCCCGGCTACCAGCGCTTCTTCAGCTACATCTCGCTATTCACCTTCAGCATGCTGATGCTGGTGATGAGCAACAACTTCCTGCAGCTGTTCTTCGGCTGGGAGGCGGTGGGCCTGGTGTCGTACCTCCTGATCGGCTTCTGGTACACCAAGCCGACGGCCATCTTCGCGAACATGAAGGCCTTTCTGGTCAACCGCGTCGGTGACTTCGGCTTCATCCTGGGCATTGGCCTGATCGTCGCCTATGCCGGCACCCTGAGCTATGCCGAGGCCTTTGCCAAGGCGCCCGAGCTGGCCAAGCTGAGCTTCAGTATGCCGCTGTGGGGCAGCGAGTGGATGCTGATCACGGTGACCTGCATCTGCCTGTTCATCGGCGCGATGGGCAAGAGTGCCCAGTTCCCGCTGCACGTCTGGCTGCCCGATTCGATGGAAGGCCCGACACCGATCTCGGCGCTGATCCACGCCGCCACAATGGTGACGGCCGGCATCTTCATGGTCGCCCGTATGAGCCCGCTGTTCGAGCTGTCGGACACCGCCTTGAACTTCGTCATGGTGATCGGTGCGATCACGGCGCTGTTCATGGGCTTTCTGGGCATCATCCAGAACGACATCAAGCGCGTCGTCGCCTACTCGACGCTGTCGCAGCTGGGCTATATGACGGTGGCGCTGGGCGCCTCGGCCTACTCGGTGGCCGTGTTTCACCTGATGACGCACGCCTTCTTCAAGGCCCTGCTGTTCCTCGGCGCCGGCTCGGTCATCATCGGCATGCACCATGACCAGGACATCCGCAATATGGGCGGCCTGCGCAAGTACATGCCCATCACCTGGATTACCTCGCTGCTGGGCTCGCTGGCCCTGATCGGCACGCCGCTGTTCTCGGGTTTCTATTCGAAGGACTCCATCATCGAGGCCGTGCACGCCAGCCATCTGCCGGCGGCCCATTGGGCCTACTGGGCGGTCGTGATCGGCGTATTCGTCACCGCCTTCTATTCCTTCCGCATGTACTTCCTCGTCTTTCATGGCAAGGAACGCTTCCACCACAAGCCCTTCCCGGGCGAGCACGACCATCATGACGACCATGGCGAGCACCGTGACCCCCATGAGTCGCCCTGGGTGGTGACGGCGCCGCTGGTGCTGCTGGCGATTCCCTCGGTGGTGATCGGCTATCTGACGATCCAGCCGATGCTGTTCGGCGACTTCTTCACGGACGCCATCATCGTCAACACCGCCCTGCATCCGGCCATGAAGGAGCTGTCCGAAGGCTTCCACGGTGCGGTGGCCATGGCCACGCACGGCCTGATGACCTTGCCGTTCTGGCTGGCCCTGGGTGGCGTGGTCACGGCCTATCTGTTCTACATGGTCAAGCCGGCCATTCCGGCCGCGATCAAGAACGCCTCAGGCCCGATCTACAAGCTGCTTGACAACAAGTACTACCTGGACTGGTTCAACGAGAACGTGCTCGCCGCGGGCACCCGCCTGCTGGGCACCGGCCTGTGGAAGGGCGGCGACCAGGGCTTGATCGACGGTTTGATCATCAATGGCTCGGCACGCGGCATCGGCAGTGTGGCCGGCCTGGTGCGACTGTTCCAGAGCGGCTATCTGTACTGGTACGCGCTGGTCATGATTCTTGGCGTCATCGGTTTGATGACCTGGCAACTGTGGCCCTACCTCAACCTCAAGACCTTCCTGGGTCTTTGAGTTGAGCCACTACTCGGGCGGAGAATAAGAATGGGTTTGTTGAGTCTTGCCATCTGGTTGCCTATCGCGTCCGGTTTGCTCTTGCTGGCCCTGGGCCGCGATGATCAGGCCAAGTCCGTGCGCTGGGTCGCGCTGATCGCGGCGCTGGCCAGCTTCCTGGTCACCCTGCCGCTGATCAGCGGTTTTGACAATGCCACGGCGGCCATGCAGTTCAGCGAGAAGCTGGCCTGGATTGCCCGCTTCAATGTGCACTACCACCTCGGCGTGGACGGCATCTCGCTGTGGTTCGTGCCGCTGACGGCCTTCATCACCATCATCGTGGTGATTGCCGCCTGGGAGGTGATCACCGAGCGCGTCAACCAGTACATGGGCGCCTTCCTGATCCTGTCCGGCCTGATGGTCGGCGTGTTCTCGGCGCTGGACGGCCTGCTGTTCTATGTGTTCTTCGAGGCCACCTTGATCCCGATGTACATCATCATCGGCGTCTGGGGCGGGCCGAACCGCGTCTATGCGGCCTTCAAGTTCTTCCTCTACACGCTGGCCGGTTCGCTGTTGATGCTGATCGCCCTGATCTACCTGTATTTCCAGTCGGGTGGCAGCTTCGAGATCCTGGACTGGCACAAGCTGCCGCTGCCCATGCCGGCGCAGACGCTGCTGTTCTTCGCCTTCTTCGCCGCCTTCGCCGTCAAAGTGCCGATGTGGCCGGTGCACACCTGGCTGCCCGATGCCCACGTCGAGGCGCCCACCGGCGGCTCGGTGGTGCTGGCCGCCATCATGCTGAAACTGGGCGCCTACGGCTTCCTGCGCTTCTCGATGCCCATCGCCCCCGATGCCAGCCGCGAGCATGCCTGGTTCATCATCGCCATCAGCCTGATCGCCGTGGTCTATATCGGCCTGGTCGCCCTGGTGCAGAAGGACATGAAGAAGCTGGTCGCCTATTCGTCGATCGCCCACATGGGTTTCGTCACCTTGGGCTTCTTCATCTTCAACGAGCTGGGTGTGTCCGGCGGCCTGGTGCAGATGATCTCGCACGGCTTCGTCTCCGGCGCGATGTTCCTGTCCATCGGCGTGCTCTATGACCGCGTCCACTCGCGCGAGATCGCGGCCTATGGCGGCGTGGTCAACACCATGCCCAAGTTCGCGGCCTTCGCGATGCTGTTCACGATGGCCAATTGCGGCCTGCCTGCCACCGGCGGCTTCGTCGGCGAGTGGATGGTGATTCTGGGCAGCGTGCAGTTCAACTTCTGGATCGGTGCGGTGGCAGCCACGGCCCTGATCTTCGGTGCGGCCTATTCGCTATGGATGTACAAGCGCGTGTTCTTCGGTGCCATCGGCAACGACCATGTGCGTGAGCTGCAAGACCTGAATGCCCGCGAGTTCCTGATGATGGCCGTGCTGGCCGTGGCGGTGATCTGGATGGGTGTCTATCCGAAGCCCTTTACCGACGTGATGCATACCTCGGTCGATGCGCTGCTGAAGCATGTGGCGCAACCAAAACTGATTGCGGGACAGTCCTTGCCGGTCACGGCAAGCCCTATCCCCAACTGATCAAGACCTGAAATGAACAACATGAACTGGCTCCCGGTCTATCCCGAAATCCTGCTGCTGATCATGGCCTGCGTCGTGGCCCTGGTCGATCTGTTCGTCAAGGACGAGCGCCGCACGCCGACTTACTGGCTGACGCAGGTGTCGCTGGCCGCCGTGGCCGCCCTGCACCTGAGCTACTTCAACCGTGGCGAGACGATGTACGGCGTGCAGGGCATGGTCGTCACCGACCCGATGGGCCATCTGCTGGGCTTCTTCGCGGCCATCGCGATGATCATCACCCTGGTCTATGCGCGTCCCTATGTGCAGAGCCGCGACATGCTCAAGGGCGAGCTGTTCTCGCTGAGCCTGTTCACGCTCTTGGGCATCAGCGTGATGGTGTCGGCCAACAATATGCTGGTCATCTACCTGGGCCTGGAGCTGATGAGCCTGTCGCTGTACGCGCTGGTGGCCCTGCGCCGCGACCATGCGGTGTCCACCGAAGCGGCGATGAAGTATTTCGTGCTAGGCGCACTGGCCAGCGGCTTCCTGCTCTATGGCATGTCGATGATGTACGGCGCCACCGGTTCGCTGTCGATTCCGAAGATCTTTGAGGTCATCAGCTCCGGCCAGCCGAACAAGGCGGTGCTGGTGTTCGGTGTGGTCTTCATCGTCTCGGGTCTGGCCTTCAAGCTGGGTGTCGTGCCCTTCCATATGTGGGTGCCCGACGTCTATCAGGGGGCTCCTACGGCCGTGACCCTGCTGCTGGGCGGCGCACCGAAGCTGGCAGCCTTTGCCATCACCCTGCGTTTGCTGGTGGACGGCATGATGGGGCTGGCGGTCGATTGGCAGCAGATGCTGCTGGTGCTGTCGGTGATGTCGATGCTGGTGGGCAATCTGGCGGCCATCGCGCAGACCAACCTGAAGCGCATGCTGGCCTATTCGACGATCGCGCAGATGGGCTTCATGCTGCTGGGCCTGGCCTCCGGCGTGGTCAATGGCACGACCCTGTCTGCCGCCAATGCCTACAGCTCGTCCATGTTCTACGTCGTCACCTATGTGCTGACGACCCTGGGCACCTTCGGCATGATCATGATCCTGTCGCGCCAGGGCCATGAGGCCGAGAACATCAGCGATCTGGCCGGTCTGGCCCGCCGCAGCCCCTGGCTGGCCGGCGTGATGACGATCTTCATGTTCTCGCTGGCCGGCGTGCCGCCCACGGCTGGCTTCTACGCCAAGCTGTCGGTGCTGCAGGCCCTGGTCACCACGGGCTTAAGCTTCTACATCGGCATTGCCGTGCTGGCCGTGGTGCTGTCGCTTGTCGGCGCCTTCTACTATCTGCGCATCGTCAAGGTGATGTTCTTCGAGGAAGCCACCGACCTGGCCCCGCTGAAGCCCGCCGGTGATGTTCGTGCGGTGATGGCGCTGAATGGCGCGGCTGTGCTGGGCTTCGGACTGCTGCCCGGCGGCCTGATGGCGCTGTGCGCCGAGGCCATCGTCAAGGCACTGGCCACCTAAAGCCGACTCACTGACATGGGCCAGAGCGCTGCCGTCTGGCTGGTGCTGCTTGTTGCAGCACTGGCCGCCAATCTGCCGTATTTCAGCCCACGCGTGCTGCTGGTCGGGCCGAAACGCTATCCCAAGCCCTTTGGCTGGCGCTTGCTGGAGCTGCTGCTGCTGGCCGGCCTGACCCTCGGCCTGGGCTTCCTGCTGGAGGCACGCCAGGGCCAGCGCCAGCCCCAGGGCTGGGAGTTCTACGCGGCCTTCTTCTGCCTCTACTTGACCCTGGGTTTCCCCGGCTTTGTCTGGTGCTATCTGCGCAAGGGCTGGCATGAGCGCTGAAGACAAAGACTCCCATCTGATCGAAACCTGCGTTTCGACCGAACAGGTCTACCGCGGCCACTTTCTCGATGTATGGCGCGACATCGTGCAACTGCCCGACGGCAAGCAGGCCGGTCGTGAGTACATCAAGCACCCCGGTGCGGTGATGGTGATACCGCTGCTGGACGACGGGCGCCTGCTGATGGAGCGCCAGTACCGGTATCCGATGCAGCGCGTGATGCTGGAGTTTCCGGCCGGCAAGCTCGACGCCGGCGAGGCGCCGCTGGCCTGTGCCCAGCGCGAACTGCTGGAGGAGACCGGCCACCGCGCCACCGAATGGGCCTATGCCGGCGTGCTGCACAACGCCATTGCCTATTCGGACGAGGGCATACACATCTGCTTTGCCCGTGGCCTACTGGCGGGCGAGCAACGTCTCGACGAGGGCGAATTTCTTGAGCTCACCCGTTGCAGCGTGGCCGAGCTCGACGCCCTGGCCTGCAGCGGCGCGATGACCGATGCCAAGACCTTGATCGGCCTGCAATGGCTGCAGCGCTGGCAGGCGGGCGCCTGGCCCCTGCGCTGGCAAACCGTCGCCTGAGCAGCGCGGCCATTCGCTCTATGATCCGTTCATGCTGGTACTGAATCTGTCTTGCACCCACGGCCACGGCTTCGAAGGCTGGTTCGGCTCGGGTGACGACTATGAATCCCAGCAACAGCGCAAGCTCTTGAGCTGCCCGATCTGCGGCAATGAGCAGATCACCCGCCTGCCCAGCGCGCCACGGCTGAATGTCTCGCATCTGCGCGGCGGCGCACGGCAACCCGAGCAGGACGAGGCCCCTGCCGCCAAATCCTCGCCGCCCGCTGCTGTGCCAGTTCCAGCACCGGCGGTGAACGAACAGATGCAGGCGCAGTGGCTGCAGGCCGTCGCCCATGTGATCAAGAACACCGAGGACGTCGGCGACCAGTTCGCCGAAGAGGCCCGCCGCATCCACTACGGCGAGGCCGAGCTGCGCGGCATTCGCGGCAGCGCCACGGCCGATGACACGGCCGCCCTGCTGGACGAGGGCATCGAGGTGGCGCAGCTGCCGCTGCCGGTGGCCCGCAAGGGGCCAGTTCAATAGATCTTGCGGGCTGGAGCACCCGGCCGGGGTTCAACAACCCTTGCGGGTCCAGCGCCTGCTTGATCGCCCGCATCAAACCCAGGGCCACCGGCGATTTGCGCTGCGCCAGCTCCTCGCGCTTGAGCTGGCCTATGCCATGCTCGGCCGAGATCGAACCCTGGAAGGCCATCACCGCATCGAAAACGATGGCGTTCACCGCATGCTCCTGCTCGCGCAGGAAATCGGCCGCCGAGCCCCCCTCGGGAGCCTGTACGTTGTAGTGCAGATTGCCGTCACCCAGGTGGCCGAAGTTGACCAGGCGCACACCGGGGAACGCGGCGTTCAGCGCCGCGTCGGTCTGGGCCACGAACTCGGGGATGCGCGACACCGGCAGGGCGATGTCATGCTTGATGTTCAGGCCCTCCTCGACCTGGGCCAGCGGAATCGACTCGCGCACATGCCACAGCGCCTTGGACTGCTCCAGGCTGGAGGCCACGGCCGCGTCCTCGATCACGCCGCTCTCCAGCGCCGCTTCCAGCAGGCCCTCGAACAGCGCCTGGGCATGGGCCTCGGACTCGGAGTCCGAAATCTCCAGCAGCACCGTCCAGGGGCAGGGTGGCAGTGCCTGAGGCAGCTGCGGGAAGTGCTTGCGCACCAGAGACAGGGCAAAGTCGCCCATAAGCTCGAAGCCGGTCAGTCCTGAGCCGGCGCGCTGCTGGGCCAAGCCCAAGAGGGCAAGGGCCGATTCCAGCGAAGGGCAGGCGGCCAGCGCCGTCATCCTGGCCTGTGGCCGCGGATAGAGCTTCAGGGTTGCGCCGGTGATGATGCCCAGCGTGCCCTCGCTGCCGATGAACAGATCGCGCAGGTCGTAGCCGGTGTTGTCCTTGCGCAGGCCGCTCAGGCCCTGCCAGACCTCGCCGACGGCCGTCACCACCTCCAGCCCCAGGCACAGCTCGCGGGTATTGCCATAGCGCAGCACCTGGGTGCCGCCGGCATTGGTGGCCAGATTGCCGCCTATCGTGCAGCTGCCCTCGGCGGCCAGGCTCAGGGGGAACAGCAGACCCTGCTCGTCGGCCGCCTGTTGCAGCGCCTGCAGCACGCAGCCGGCGTCGACCGTCATCGTCAGATTGGCGCGGTCCAGCTCGCGCACCCTGTTCATCCGTTGCAGGCTCAGGAGTATCTGGCTGCCGCTGGCGTCGGGCACCGAGCCGCCGACCAGGCCGGTGTTGCCGCCCTGGGGCACGACGGCCACGCGATGCTCGGCGCACAGCCTCATCACCAGGGCCACCTGCTCGGTCGAGCCCGGCCGCACGACGGCCAGCGCCTTGCCCTGGAAGCGCTTGCGCCAGTCCAGCTCATAGGCAGACAAGTCCCCCTCGCTCAGCACATGGTTGTCGCCCAGCGCCTCGCGCAAGGCTTGCAGCAAAACGGCGCTCATGATGAAACTCCAGCGGCGGCCAGCTTGGCGGCCTTCAAGCGCCCGCGCACATGCCAGGCGCAGGCAACGAACAAGAGCACGCTCAGTGCCACTTCGGCGGCGGCCAGCTGGGCGCTGATGCCGCGATCGCCGTACGCACGCACGCAGCCCTCGGCGGCATAGAGCCAGACCAGCAGGCTCAACCAGCGGAAGGTGTACATCCGGTAGCGCCAGACGCCCAGCACGCCAAGCGCCAAGGGCAGTGCCTTGATCGCCAGGGTGCCGCGACCGGTGGGCGCCAACCACAGCTCCCAGGCCAGGCACAGGGCGATCAAGGCGAGCAGGCTGATCAGGGCCAGCAGGCGGCTCTGGCGGGCGCTGGGGGAGGGGAGCGAAAGCGGCGAGGCAGCGCTTGGAGAGATGGGGGCAGACATGGCTGGCATCATAGCCAGCATGAACGCTCTTCCTCCATCGACCCAAGACAAGGCGCGCGCATGGCTGCAGCAGGCCAACGCCACCTGGGCCACGCTGCAGCGCTGGCCCTGGTGGGACACGCTGCGCACGCTGCGCATCCGCTTCCGCGACGACCGCCTGGGCCTTACCGCCGGCAGCCTGACCTTCACCACCCTCATCTCGCTGGTGCCGCTGCTGACGGTAATGCTGGCCCTGTTCACCGCCTTCCCGATGTTCTCGTCCTTCCAGATCGCGTTGGAGAAGTACTTTCTGCAAAGCCTGATACCACCCAATATCGCCAAGCCGGTGCTGGGGGCGCTGACCCAATTCGCCAGCAAGGCCAACCGCGTCGGCTCGGTGGGCCTGGTGGTGCTGGTGTTCACCGCACTGGCCCTGATGCTGACGATAGACCGCACGCTGAATGCCATCTGGCGGGTGCAGCGCCCGCGGCCCATCGCCCAGCGTGTGCTGGTCTACTGGGCTGCGTTGACGCTGGGACCCTTGCTGCTGGGCGCAAGCCTGGCCTTGACCAGCTATGCGCTGTCGGCCGGGAAGGGTTTCGTCAGCGCGCTGCCCGGGGGCCTGAGCTTTCTGCTCAATCTGATCGAGTTCGTGGTGCTGGCCATCAGCGTGGCCGGCCTGTTCCACTACGTGCCCAACACCCATGTGCGCTGGCGCCACGCGATGGCCGGCGGCCTGTTCGTCGCGGCGGGCTTCGAGCTCGCCAAGCGCGCGCTGGCCTGGTACGTCAGCCAGGTGCCGACCTACTCGACGATGTATGGCGCCTTCGCCAGCCTGCCCATCTTCCTGGTCTGGATCTATCTGGGCTGGGTGATCATGCTGCTGGGCGCTGTGGTGGCGGCCTATGCGCCCAGCCTGCAGATGCGCGTCGTGCGCCAGATCGAGGAGCCCGGCTATCGCTTCGAGCTGGCGCTGCGCGTGCTGCGGCAACTGCGTGAGGCCCGCAGCGAGGCGGCCCATGGCTGGTCGGCGCTGGAGTTGGCCGACCAATTGCAGACCGACCCGCTGCAGCTGGAGCCAGTGCTCGACGTGCTGCAGGAGCTGGACTGGACCGCCCGGCTGGAGGAGGCGGGCGATCAACGCCTGACCCTGCTGTGCGAGCCGGCCAAGACGCCGGCCTCACCGCTGCTACAGGCTCTGCTGCTGGTGCGCACGCCCCATCTGGAGAGTGTCTGGCGACGCGGGGATTTGACCGATGCGACGCTGGCGGACTTGCTTGACTGAGTCCCGGATTGCATCCGGGCTACGGGGGATTTGTAGCCCGGATGCAATCCGGGGCCACGATCAGCTGTGCAACACCACCAGCAGCGCCGTCGCCACCGTCTTGCCCGTGTTCCGTATCGCATGCGCTCCATCGGCGCCATAGCGCGCCGTCTCGCCGGCCTTCAGCTTCTGCACCGACCCCGCCGCACTGACCTCCAGGCTGCCGCTGAGCACACTCAGATGCTCACGCGACCCGGGCTCGTGCGCCGCTGACTCCAGCGCCCCGCCGGGCTGCACCGTCAGCTCGTACCACTCGAACTGGCCGGCCAGATCGATAGGCCCGAGGATGCGCAGCTGGCACAGGCCATCCGGGCTGCTCATGCCCGGCGTGGCATGGGCCGGGACAGTCTCGATCGCCGGGGCCGCCGGCCGCTCACCGCCCAGCAACTCGGACAACTCGACGCGCAGGGCATTGGCCAGCCGCCAGACCACGGCCACCGTCGGATTGGCCTGGTTACGCTCGATCTGCGACAGCATCGACTTGGACACCCCTGCGCGGCGCGACAGCTCGTCCAGCGACAGGCCCTGGCCCTGGCGCATGGCCTGCAAGGTGGCGCCGACACGGGGTGGCTCTAGTGCGTCTTGGCTGGCAATGGACATGGCTGAGTTTTGAGGCAAAGTGGCTTGACCTGAAAAAGCAAATCTCAGATACTGCACGACGGTTCGATATATCGAACTATGTTCTGTTTAACGGATTTGCACGATTGTGCACCAGGAGCCCGACCATGACCACCCGCGATGACTTCTATGCGCACGTGCAGGCCGAGCTGGCCGGCATACGCGAGGCCGGCCTGTACAAGACCGAGCGCGTGATCACCACGCCCCAGGGCGCTCTGGTCCACACGCAGGACGGCCGCGAGGTCATCAACCTCTGCGCCAACAACTACCTGGGCCTGTCGTCCCACCCGGCCGTCATCGAGGCGGCCCACGAGGCGCTGCGCACCCATGGTTACGGCCTGTCGTCGGTGCGCTTCATCTGCGGCACGCAGGATCTGCACAAGACCCTGGAGCAGCGCCTGTCGAATTTCCTCGGCACCGAAGACACCATCCTCTACGCCGCGGCCTTCGACGCCAATGGCGGCCTGTTCGAGCCGCTGCTGGGCGAGCAGGACGCCGTCATCAGCGATGAGCTGAACCATGCCTCCATCATCGACGGGATCCGCCTGTGCAAGGCCAAGCGCTACCGCTACAAGCACAACGACATGGCCGATCTGGAGCGCTGCCTCGAAGAGGCCAAGGCCGCTGGCGCCCGCTTTACGCTGGTCTTCACCGACGGCGTGTTCTCGATGGACGGCAGCATTGCCCAGCTCGACACCATCCGCGAGATCACCAACCGTTACGGGGCCCTGCTGGGCATAGACGAGTGCCATGCCTCGGGCTTCATGGGCGAGAAGGGCAGGGGTACGCACGAGTACCGAGGAGTGCTTGGCCAGATCGACATCGTCACCGGCACCCTGGGCAAGGCCCTGGGCGGCGCCTCGGGTGGCTTCACCAGTGGCCGCAAGGAGGTGATCGAATTGCTGCGCCAGCGTTCGCGCCCCTATCTGTTCAGCAACACGGTGGCGCCCAGCATCGTCGGCGCCTCCATTGCCGTGCTCGATCTGCTGGAAGCCTCGACAGCGTTGCGCGACAAGCTCGAAGCCAACACCCAGTACTTCCGCACCGCCATCCAGGCCGCCGGCTTCGACATCAAGCCCGGCACCCATCCGATTGTGCCGATCATGGTCTATGACGCCGTCAAGGCCCAGGCCTTGAGCGCGCGCCTGCTGGAGCTGGGCGTCTATGCCGTCGGTTTCTTCTTCCCGGTTGTGCCCAAGGGCCAGGCGCGCATCCGCGTGCAGGTCTCTGCGGGCCACGAGCGCGCGCAGCTGGAGCAGGCGGTGGCGGCCTTCACACAGGCCGGCCGCGAGCTGGGCTTGATCGCCTGAAGGACGCATCCATGAGCCCCAAGATCTTGATCATCGGTGCGAACGGCCAGATCGGCACCGAGCTGGCGCTGACCCTGGCGCGAAAACACGGCTTCGATAGCGTCATCACCAGCGATGTGGCCCCCAGCGGCCGCGTGCCCGGCCTGCGCCACGAGATGCTGGACGTGACCGATGCCGGCGCGCTGGCCGAGGTGGCCAAGCGCCACGACATCACCCAGATCTACCACCTGGCTGCGGCCCTGTCGGCCAGCGGCGAGAAGCATCCGCAATGGGCCTGGAACCTGAATATGGTGGGCCTCTTGAACGTGCTGGAGCTGGCGCGCCAGATGCATATGGACCGCATCTTCTGGCCCAGCTCGATCGCCGCCTTCGGCCCGACCACGCCGCAGCAGAACACACCCCAGTCCACCGTGATGGACCCGACCACGGTGTACGGCATCTCCAAGCTGGCCGGCGAGCGCTGGTGCGCCTGGTACCACGCCAATCACGGCGTCGATGTGCGCAGCCTGCGCTATCCGGGCCTGATCAGCTATAAGACCCCGCCCGGCGGTGGCACCACCGACTATGCGGTGGACATCTTTCATCAGGCGCTGAAGAGCGGCCGCTACAGCTGCTTCCTCGAAGAGGGCCAGGCCTTGCCGATGATGTACATGCCCGACGCGCTGCGCGCGACCATCGAGCTGATGGAGGCTCCGGCAACGTCCGTCAAGCAGCGCGACAGCTACAACCTCGCCGGGGTCAGCTTCACCCCGGCGCAGATCGCGGCGGCCATCCGCGACGAGCTGCCCGGCTTCGAAATCGGCTACGCGCCCGACTTCCGCCAGGCGATCGCCGCCAGTTGGCCCCAATCGATAGATGACAGCGCCGCCCAGGCCGACTGGGGCTGGCGGGCCGAATACGATCTGAAGGCGATGGTGAAGGATATGTTGATGCACCTCAAGGCGGCGATCCCGCCGGCCTGAACGCGCTGCTATGCTGGTCTGATCATGAGCCGCAGCTTCCGATTCCGCCTCCAACTCGGCATGCTACTCCTGGGGTCGGTCCTTGCCGGCGCTGGCCATGCCCAGGTCGTCGAAACGCCTCGCCTGCACTACGTGCTCGGAGCCCAGATCAGCAGCCAGCCCGAGTATGCGGGTGCGCCGAACAACAAGAGTCATCTGTCACCGCTGTGGGCGCTGCAGTACGGGCGCTGGCGCATCAGCAGCTCGGGCGCCGGTCAGGTGATGGGCTTCGGCGAGGAGGTCCAGGGGCCGGGCGCCAGCACCGACTTGGTCAAAAGCGATGCGCTGCGCCTCGGCCTGGCGCTGCGCGTGGACAGCGGCCGCAGCTCCAAGGATTCTGTGCGGCTGCAGGGTCTGCCCGATGTACCCCGCACGCTACGTGCGCGCCTGTTCGGCAGCTATGCGCTCGCGCCCGAGTGGCTGGCCTCGGCCGCCTGGTCGCAAGACCTGCTGGGGCGCGAGGGCGGCGGCATCCTGAACCTGGACATCGGCTACCGCCTGCGCCAGACCCGCCACACCGAATGGACCGCTGGCGCCGGCATCACCGCAGGCACGGCGCGCAACCATCAGAGCTATTTCGGCATCACCCCTGCGGGCTCAGTCGCATCTGGCCTGCCGGTCTTCAGTCCGGGCGCCGGTCTGCGCGACGTACACGCCGGCGTCGGCTTCACCCACGCCCTGAGTTCGCGCTGGATTCTGTTCGGCTCGGCCGGGGTGTCGCGGCTGCTGTCGGATGCGGCGCTTAGCCCGCTGGTCCACCAGCGCCAGGGCAGTTCGGTGGGGCTGGGCCTGGCCTACCGCTGCTGCCGGTGGGGGCAGGACTGAATACGGCGGCTAGAACGGCACCTTCCGGGTCCAGATGTCCTTGTACATCGCCCAGTCGCCCATAAAGCTGTACAGCGGGCGCTTGAACGAGGCCGGCTTGTTCTTCTCGAAGCCGAAATGGCCTATCCATGCAAAGCCGTAGCCGCACAGCAGCGCATACAGCACGAAGCGCAGTTGGCCGGTGGTCAGCAGCATCGCCAGGCAGACCAACACCAGGGTGCTGCCCAGGAAGTGCAGGCGCCGGCAGGTCGGGTTGCGGTGTTCGCTCAGGTAGAAGGGGTAGAACTCCGCAAAGCTCCGCATGGCCTTGGGGTCTCTCGTGCTGCTGCTGTCCATCGCCATGCTCCTGGTTCAGGCGCCCAGCGCCTGCCTCATCGCATTCAACACCTGTTCAGGCGCCTCCGTCATCAGTGAATGCCCAGCGTCGACCGTCAGCACCTTGGCCTTCAACGCGGCGGCCAGCTCCTTTGTCTGTTTCGGCGAGGTCATCTGGTCGCGGGCGCCCAGTATCAACGTGCTGGGGCATGTGAGCCTGGCAGCATCATTGAGACCCTGGTCGTAGCTGTTGCACAGCTGGAAGTCATGCTCGAACAGATTGAGGCCCGTTTGCCCCGCCTGGGTGCGCCGCATCAGCGCCCGCTCGGCGCCATGCAGCCAGGTGCCCGGACCGGGATAGGAGGGCTTGGGCGCCCAGGTCGAGTGCGAGAAGCTGTTGACCATATCGATGGCCTGCAGCGGCCGCTCTCGGGCGGAGGCCAGCAGCGCGTCCGAGACCTTCATCGGATAGGCCGTTCCCAGCATCACCAAATGGCTGACACGCTGCGGTGCCTGGCCGGCCGCGGCCAGCGCGATCAGCGAACCCATGCTGTGGCCGACCAGCGCGGCACGCTCGACGCCGGCCGCGTCCAGCAGGGCCAGCACCCAGCGGGCCAGTGCCGGCATGTCGGCCAAGGGCTGGCCCACACTGCGTCCATGGCCCGGCAGATCGACCGCAAGCACGCTGTGGCCATGGTGCGCGAACCAGCGCGCCAGCAGGGTCCAGTCGCTGTGGTCATGGATGGCACCGTGGATGAAGACGACGCAGGGCAGGGCGGGGTCAAAGGGCTTGCCGCCGGTGTAGGCATAGGCCTCGACGTTGTTGACGATCAGCTTCATTGCGCCTTCTCCGCGGTCTTCAGTGCGCGCTTCAGATCGTCCAGCAGATCGTCGGCATCTTCCAGGCCGATAGACAGCCGAATCGTGCCGGCGGTGATGCCGGCCTGGGCCAGCGCCGCATCGTCCATGCGGAAATGCGTGGTGCTGGCCGGGTGTATGACCAGCGAGCGGCAGTCGCCGACATTGGCCAGGTGCGAGAAGATCTTCAGTGCCTCGATGAAGGCCTTGCCCTGGCTCCGGCTGCCCTTCAGATTGAAGCTGAACACCGAGCCGGCGCCGCGCGGCAGCAGCTGCTTGGCCAAGGCATGGCTGGGGTGCGATTCGAGATCGGGATAGCCGACACTCTCGACCAGCGGGTGCGCGGCCAGGAACTGGGCCACCTTGCGTGCATTGGCCACATGGCGTTCCATGCGCAGCGACAGCGTCTCAATGCCCTGCAAAATCAGCCAGGCGGTGTGCGGGCTCATGCAGGCGCCGAAGTCGCGCAGGCCCTCGCGGCGGGCGCGCAGCAGGAAGGCACCCACCGTGCTCTCTTCGGTGAAGGTCATGCCGTGGAAGCCGGCATAGGGTTCGCACAGCTCGGGGAACAGGCCGTGCTTGGCATGGGCCGCGTCCCAGTCGAACAGGCCGCTGTCGACCAGCACGCCTCCGACCACCGTGCCGTGGCCGGACAGGAACTTGGTCGCCGAGTGATAGACCAGATCGGCGCCGTGCTCGAAGGGTTTGATCAGATAGGGCGTGGTCAGGGTCGAGTCCACCAGCAGCGGCAGGCCGGCTTCGTGGGCGATCTGCGAAATGTTCGGGATGTCCAGCACGTCCAGTCCCGGGTTGCCCAGGGTCTCGCCGAACAGCAGCTTGGTGTTGGGGCGTATCGCCGCGCGCCAGGCCTCCAGATCGCCCGGCTTGACGAAGGTCGTGGCGATGCCGAAACGCGACAAGGTGTAGTGCAGCAGATTGTGCGAACCTCCGTACAGCGCGCTGCTCGACACGATGTGCGAGCCCGCGCCGCACAGCGTGGCTATCGCCAGGTGCAGGGCGGCCTGGCCGCTGGCGGTGGCTACTGAGCCGGCGCCACCTTCGAGGGCGGCCACGCGCTCCTCGAACACGGCCGTGGTCGGGTTGGAGATGCGGCTGTAGACATGGCCGGGCCGCTCCATGTTGAACAGCGCGGCGGCGTGTTCGCTGTTTTCGAACACGAACGAGGTCGTCAAATGCAGGGGCACGGCGCGCGCGCCGGTGGCCGCATCGGGGGCGGTGCCCGCATGCAGGGCCAGTGTGTCAAAGCCGGGATCGGCGTAACCAGACATGGTGTCTCCGAGGTGTTGATGGCCTCGATTGTGTGCTATGTTGGCCACAAGATTCGCAGCCATGTTGAGCCATCCAGGGCGAGGAGACCCCCATGAAAGTCGTTGATATCTTGCGCGTCAAAGGCGGCACGCTGTTCACCGTGTCACCCGATGAAACCCTGGCCCGGGCGGTCACGACCATGGCCGAAAGCGATATCGGTTCGCTGGTGGTGATGGAGCATGGCGACCTGGTGGGCATGTTGACCTTCCGCGAGGTGATCGCGGCGGTGGTCAAGAATGGAGGCACCGTCGGCACCCTGCTTGTGCGCACGGTGATGGATGACCATCCGCTGACCTGCACGCCCGAGACCGAGATCGACGAGGTGCGCCGCATGATGCTGGGCCGCCACGCCCGCTATATGCCCGCGCTCAACGGCCGTACCCTGATGGGCGTGATCTCGTTCTACGACGTGGCCAAGGCGGTGGTGGACAGCCAGGACTTCGAGAACCGCATGCTCAAGGCCTATATCCGCGACTGGCCGGTCGAGCAAGAGGCGCCGGCCGAGGACGGCAAAACCTGAGAACCCAGACAGCTACCTCAGGTAGCTGTTTTCGATTTTGGCCGCCGTGCCGTTGCGCTTGATCGTCTCCAGCGCAGCATTCATCTTGGCAATGAAGTCGGCCTTGTACGGCGGGTTGTGCTTGATGCTGTAGCCGATGAACGTGTCCTCGCCGGACAGCTCTACCGCCTCGACCAGCTTGGTGCCCTTGAAATCAGGGTCTGCCCCCAATTTCTTGGCCGTGTAGAGGGCCGCGCCGCGGTCGCTGGCATAGCAGTCGATGCGTTTGGCGGCGAGTTTCTTCAGGTTGGGCTCGTTGCCCTTGGCCTCCGACAAGACGATCTTTCCGGCTTTGGCGGCATCGATCAGCCGGGCCGAGAGCAGGAATCCGGCGTTGACGCCCACGGTCACGCCGGTGAAGTCGTCCGGGAACTGCCTGCGCGATTTGGACATGAACTCGGGATTGCAGAACAGCACCACGGTCTCGCGGTAGAGGACCACCGAGTAGGGCGCGATATAGGTCCGTTCGCGTTTCAGGCCAGGCGGGAACAGCCCCAGCGAGGCACCGCTCTCCAGATCGGCCAGCCCGCGCTTCCAGGGCCGGGGCCGCAGCTCCACGTCATAGGCGGGCTTCAGCAGTTCGGCCGCCTTGCCCAGCAATTCGACATACATGCCCCTGAACTCGCCGTTCTCGACGAAGGCATAGGGCGCATAGTCGTCGTCGCCGAACAGCACGACTTTCTCGACGGCGTGCGCACCGGGTGCGAGACAGGCAAGGACCGCACAGCTGACGAGCGGGTGGCGCATGGCAATCTCCTGGTTGAAGACACAGTCCCTGGCTTTGGTCAAGTATCACCATGGCACCATCGCCAGGGCTTGTCTTGCGTCAAGCCAAATTTTCCTTCCTGATGTCAGCATAGCCCCCCAATGACCCATCGTCTCGCTCAAAAAGCCCTGCAGGAGTCGCGCAGCTTCGGCGTGCGCCGCATCCCGGCCCTTCGCCCCCTGGGTTGGCTGGCCCGCGGCTGGACCGATCTGATGCGCTGCCCCTTGCCAGGCCTGCTTCATGGCCTGGCGCTGGCCCTGTTCGGCGCGCTGCTGTTCTGGCTGGCGCGGCACAAGTTCTGGTTGCTGGCCGGCGCCTTCTCGGGCTTTCTGCTGGTCGCTCCTATCCTGGCCACCGGCCTCTACGCCGTCAGCCGCGCGCTGGAGCGGGGCGAGAAGGCGTCGTTGCACACCGCCATGGCAGCCTGGAAGCCGTACGATGGCCGGCTGATCGTGTTCGGCCTGTTGCTGGCCTTTGCCGGCACCGGCTGGGTCATGACCTCGGCCTCGCTGATCACCGGCCTGGCGCCGGGTCTGGTCAATACGCCTACCGACTTTCTGCGCCATGTGGTGTTGGCCGAGCAGGGCCATCTGTTCGAACTTTGGCTGGGCCTGGGCGCGGTGCTGGCCGCGCCGGTGTTCGCCTCCAGCGTGGTCGCCATTCCCTTGCTGTTGGATCGCCAGATCGGCGTGCTCGGCGCAGTGTTCACCAGTTGGCGCGTGGTCATGGAGCACCCGCTGCCGATGGCGCTGTGGGCGGCCCTGCTGTTGGCGCTGACGGGCCTGGGGATTGTGAGTGTGCTGCTGGGCCTGGTGGTCGTCGCCCCCTGGCTCGCCCACGCCAGCTGGCACGCCTACCGGGACCTGGTTGATACGTCCGGCTTGCGGGAGCGGCCCTGATGTTCGGCTACACGGAGGAGCAGATCTCCTGGTTCGGCCTGAGCTTCGGCGTTGGCGCCTTCATGCTCTATATGGTGTTCATCATCTTCCAGCTGGCCCGTGAATCGAAGGCGGGACGCTTCGGCACCTTTGTGCTGTTCCTGGGCCTCGGTGTCGGGCTGATCGGCTTTGCCGCCAAGGGCCTGATCAAGTTCTTCATGGCCGGTATCGTGGAATGAACGTTGCCACCCCGGCCATGCCGCCACGCCACACGTTGTTTGACGATGCCCAGGCGCTGCTCACCGGCACACTGTTCGTCGCCATCGGGCTGCTGCTGCTGCGCCAGGCGGGCCTGGTCACCGGCGGCACCGTGGGCCTGGCCTTTCTGGCCCATTACGCGACCGATCTGTCTTTCGGCGCGCTGTTGTTCGTCGTCAATCTGCCGTTCTACTGGCTGGCCTGGCGGCGCATGGGCAAGCGCTTCACCTTGAAGACGCTGGCCGCGGTGAGCCTGCTGTCGCTGCTCAGCGAGCTGCTGCCGCACTGGATCGACCTTCGGTCGGTGCATCCCTTGTTCGCGGCCATCGCCGGCGGCCTGCTGGTCGGCGCGGGCTTCATCATGCTGTTCCGCCACCGCGCCAGCCTGGGCGGCCTGAACGTGCTGGTGCTGTGGCTGCAGGAGCGCTTTGGCTGGCGCGCGGGCATCGTGCAGATGGCCATCGACGCCATGATCCTGCTGGCCGCCTGGCCCTGGATCGATGCCCAGGGGCTGGCCCTGTCAGTGCTGGCCGCGGCGGCAATGAACTTCTCGCTGGCGGTGAACCACCGGCCCGGGCGCTATATGGCCTTTTGATGGTGGCCATCGGCGTCGAGGGCGCGGGGCTCAAGAGCGCCGTCCTTCAGCCAATAGCCGCTGGCCAGCAAATGCTCGCGCACCTGGCCTCGCGCCCGGTGCAGGCGGCTCTTCACCGCCTCCAGGCTGAGCCCCAGCTGGGCGGCCACCTCGGGCGCCGTCAGCTCATGCACATCACGTAGCAGCAGCACCTCTCGATAGGGCGGGCTGAGCCGCTCCATCGCACGCACCAGGTCCAGGCGCAGATCGGTGGGCACGGCCGGCGCGCAGGGCATGTCTGGCGGCGCCAACTCCTCAAGGTCTTCCGCCTTGCTGCGGCCGCGGTAGAGCCGGTAGCACTCGCGCTCGACGATGCGAAACATCCAGGTGGCGAAGGTGGCCACGGTGCGCAGGGCGCCGATCTTGCGGTAGAGCTGCCACAGCGCGATCTGCACCGCGTCTTCGGCGTCTTCGGTGGTCGAGCAGGTGCGCCGGGCGAAGCGTTTCAGATCGGGCTGGCACACGACCAGCAGGTTGGCCACGGCGCCCGAGTCGCCCCGGGATGCGGCTTCTATCAGATGCGCTTCGGCACGGATCATGGTTCAACTCTCCAGATAGCGGCGCCCGACCATGGCGCAGGCCGGGCAGAAGCCGACAAAGGCGGTCAGCACCAGGGTGGCCGCGGTGCCGATGGCCAGCCAGGTGACGATACCCGAGGTGAAACCACTGAAGACGGCTGTGCCGACAGCGACACCCATGACGATGCGCAGAGCGCGTTCCCAACGGGGCAGATTGCGTTTGATGAAAAACATGATGTCCGGGTCCTGATTTGAAGTGGCTGACCATGACCTAGAGGCGCCGGGCTTCAAAAAGGATTCGGCAGTTTGAAAAAAGATTCGCTGAGCGTCTGAAGGAGCGCTGTATCGCCCATCGTCACGGCTGTGCCCCGTCGCAGAGCTCTAGAATCGGACTCCGCTCACCCAGGAATCCCCATGTCCGGCAGTACTTTCGGCGAACTGTTTTGCGTCACCAACTTCGGCGAAAGCCATGGCCCGGCCATAGGCTGCGTGATCGATGGCTGCCCGCCCGGCATGGCGCTCAGCGAGGCCGACATCCAGCCCGAGCTGGACCGCCGCCGCCCCGGCACCTCGCGCCATGTGACGCAGCGCAACGAGCCCGATCAGGTGCAGATTCTGTCCGGCGTCTACGAAGGCAAGACCACCGGCACGCCGATCTGTCTGCTGATACCCAACACCGATCAGCGCAGCAAGGACTACGGCAACATCCTCGACACCTTCCGCCCCGGCCATGCCGACTACACCTACTGGCGCAAATACGGCCTGCGCGACCCGCGCGGTGGCGGCCGCTCGTCGGCACGGTTGACCGCGCCCATGGTCGGCGCCGGTGCGATCGCGCGCAAGTGGCTGTTCGAGAAATACGGCACCCAGTTCCGCGCCTGCATGACACAGCTCGGTGAGCTGAAGGTGCCGTTCGAGGGCTGGGAGCACACCTCGCGCAACCCCTTCTTCGCCGCCAACCTCAGCACCATCGCCGAGATGGAGGCCTATATGGACGCGCTGCGCAAGAGCGGCGATTCCGTCGGCGCGCGCATCCACCTGGAGGCCACCGGCGTGCCCGTGGGCCTGGGCGCGCCGCTGTTCGACAAGCTCGACTCGGACATCGCCTACGCCATGATGGGCATCAATGCCGTCAAGGGCGTGGAGATCGGTGCCGGCTTCGCCTGCGTCGCCCAGCGCGGCAGCGAGCATGGCGACGAGCTGACGCCGCAGGGCTTTCGCAGCAACCACTCCGGCGGCGTGCTAGGCGGCATATCCACCGGGCAAGACCTCAGTGTCGACATCGCCATCAAGCCAACCAGCTCGATACGCACGCCGCGGGCCTCGATCAACCGCGAGCTGGAGCCGACCACGGTCGAGACCTTCGGCCGCCACGACCCCTGCGTGGGCATACGCGCCACCCCGATCGCCGAGGCCATGCTGGCCCTGGTGCTGATGGACCATGCGCTGCGCCACCGCGCGCAATGCGGTGACGTGAGCCTGCCGGTGCCGGCGATCGCTGCGCACAACTGATCTCGGCGGATGCCCAGCAGCCTCAGCGCCGAGCAGTCCCGGCAAACCCTGTTCGCCTGCGCAAGCCTGTCCTGCGCCTACTTTGCCTATGTCGGCCTGTTCAGCCCCTTCGCTCCGCTCTGGTACAAGGAGCAGGGCCTGTCGGTGTTCGCGCTGGGCATGCTGGCCTCGCTATCGAGCTGGACGCGGCTGTTCGCCCCCTATGTGTGGGGCACGCTGGCCGACCGCAGCGGTGACCGGGTCAGGCTGATCCGCTTCTCCTGCGCGGCCACGCTGGTCAGCGCTCTGGCCTTTCTGCTGCCGCTCAATGTCTGGACCCTGGGCCTGGCCGTGCTCGCCATGTTCACCTTCAATGCCGCCATCGTGCCGCTGACCGAAACGGTGGTGGCCTCGCAACTGGTGACCCGCGAGGGCGGCATGGATGCCAAGCGCTATGGCCGCGTGCGCGTCTGGGGCAGCGTCGGCTTCATGGCCTCGGTGCTTGTGTTCGGTGCGCTGTTCGAGCGCGTAGGCATGGGTTACTTCCCCTGGGTGGTGTTGGGCAGCCTGCTCGTGATGCTGATCATGGCCTGGCGCCTGCCCGCCCATCACGACGAGGCCCGCCACGCCCATGCTCCGGCGCCGCCGGTAATGCAGGTGCTGGCAAAGCCCGAGGTGCGCTGGTTCTTTGCCGGCCTGACGCTGACCGTGCTGTCCCACGCCAGCCTCTATGCCTTCTTCAGCCTCTATCTGGACTCGCTGAACTACAGCAAGCCGGTGGTCGGCGGGCTGTGGGCGGTGTCGGTGCTGGTCGAGATCATCTGGTTCGCGTTCCAGGGCCGCTGGCTGGACCGTGTCTCGCTGCACGGCTGGCTGCTCGCCGCGGCCCTGGCCTCGGCGCTGCGCTTTGCCGCCACCGCGGCCTTCGGTGCCGAGCTGTGGGTGCTGGTGGCCGCGCAATGCCTGCACGCGATCACCTTTGCCGCCCAGCACACCGTCTGCATCGCGCTGATCTCGCGCTACTTCCCCGGCCGCCTGCGCGGCCGCGGCCAGGCGCTGTACTCGCTTATTGGCTACGGCCTGTCGGGCGTGATCGGCGGCCTGGGCGGCGCCGCGCTGGCCAGCCACTTTGGCTATGCCAGCGTGTTCTGGGCCGCCACCGTGGCCGCCTCGCTGGCCGCTGGGTGCTGCTGGCGCAGCATGCAACTGAACTGCCCGGCCGTCGCTGCCGGCTGAGGCCTTGTCGGCACCGGTTGCAGCCCATCACCGGATATCAGCAATTCGTCGCACTTGGCCTTTTGATTGCAAAGTGCGACCCTACACTGCGCGCAGTTTGTTCAGATCGAGTCCAATTCAAGAGGGGATGACCATGCGCAAGCAGTGGCTGATTGGCGGCATGACCGCGGTGCTCGTGGCGGGTGGTGCGACAGCGTTCTTTTTGACCAGCGACCAGGCCTCGGCCAAGTCGAAGAAGGAGGGCGGCGAGAAGCCGTCCCCCGCGCTTGAATTCGTCGGCAGCGAGGTGGTGCGGCCCACCCAGGCCAGCATCTCCTCGGTGATCGAGTTCTCCGGCCCGCTGGTCGCGCCCGGCACCGCCGTGGTGCGTGCCAAGTCGGCCGGCACGCTGCTGAGCCTGAACGTTGCCGAAGGCAGCCGCGTCAAGGCCGGCCAGGTGCTGGGCCAGGTCGATCTGGAAGAGCTGCGTCAGCGCGTCGTCGAGCGCAGCGCCTCGGTCGAATCGGCCCGCGCCCAGGCCGAGCAGGCCGAACGCCAGCACCGTGCCAACGAGGGCCTGGCAGCGCAGAAGTTCATCGCCCCGACCGCGTTGGAAACCTCCAAGGCCGCGATGGAAGCGGCCCGCGCGCAATGGCTGTCGGCCAAGGCGCAGCTGGAAGGCAGCAATCTCAGCGTGCGCAATGCCGCGCTACTGGCGCCGATCAGCGGCGTGGTTTCCAAGCGCCACGCGCTGCCCGGCGAAAAGCTGGCGATGGAGCAGCAGGTTTTGACCATCGTCGATCTGGCCAAGCTGGAGCTGGCCGGTTCGGTCGGCACGCACGAGGTCAGCCGCCTGACGCCCGGCATGCCGGTGCAGGTGCAGATCGAGGGCAATGATGGCACCGTCGAGGCCCGCATCGCCCGCATCGCCCCGGCCGCCGAGCCGGGCACCCGTTCGATCGGCGTGACGCTTGAACTCGCCAACCCGAAGGAGCAGTTCCGCGCCGGGCAATACGCCACCGGCAAGGTCAGCATCAGCGACGAGGCCTCGCGCCTGACCGTGCCCATCGCCGCCATCGGCAGCACGGCCGGCCAGGAACATGTGTGGATGATCGAAAAGGGCGCCCTGGTGCGCCGCATCGTCACCACCGGCCGCCGCGACACCCGCGAAGGCCGGGTCGAGGTGCTGCAGGGCCTGACGGCCGAGGCCCAGGTGCTGGGCGCGCGCTTCGACAATCTGCGCGAGGGCGCCAAGGCCTCGATCGTGGCGACCAAGCCCCGGGTCGCCAGCGCGGCCACCGGTTCGACCGGCAACTGAATAACAACAATAAGGAGCGGCGATCATGTGGATGACCCGTGTTTCCATCCAGAACCCGGTCTTCGCGACCATGGTGATGGTGGCCCTGTGCGTGCTGGGCCTGTTCTCCTACGCCAAGCTGGGTGTCGAGCAGATGCCCGACATCTCCCTGCCCGGTGCCTGGATCGATGTGCGCTATCCCGGTGCCAGCCCCGAGGCGGTGGAGCGCGAAGTCGCCAAGCCGCTCGAAGAGGCGATGAACTCGATCGCCGGCGTGGACCGCATCCAGTCGCGCAGCTTCGAGGGCCGTGCTCAGGCCAGCGTCGAGTTCACCCTGAACACCGACATGAACCGCGCGATGCAGGACCTGCGTGACCGGGTCGCCGCCGCGCAGGCGGCCTTCCCCAAGGACGTGAAGGCGCCGACGGTGTCGCGCTTCCAGGCCGACAACGCCCAGCCGGTGGTGGTGATGGCCTTGATGAGCCAGACCCGCCCGGCCCGCGAGCTGTCGATGTTCAGCGAGCTGATCATCGCCAAGCGCCTGGGCCGCGTCGAGGGCGTGGCCAAGGTCGAGGTGGGTGGCATGGTGACGCGCGAGGTGCGCATCGATCTCGACCCGCTGCGCCTGCGCGCCTATGGCGTGACGCCGGCCGAAATCTCCAAGGCCCTGGCCGAGGCCAATGCCGATCAGCCGGTGGGTCTGTTGTCCGACAAGAATGCCGACGCCATCCTGCGCGTAGAAGGCCGCGTCAAGGACCCCAAGCAGTTCGCGCAGATGGTCGTGGCCCGCCGCGGCAATCTGGTACTGACCCTGGGCGACCTGGGCACCCTGGTCGAGCGTGAGCGCGAGGCCGACAGCGTGGCCCGCATCAATGGCTCGCCGGCCGTGACCTTCAATGTCTTCAAGCAGCAGGACGCCAACATCGTCGCTACCGGCGACGCCGTCAAGGAGGCCATGGAAGAGTTGCGCAAGCAGCTGCCCAAGGACACCGAGCTGCGCCTGATCTATGCCAATAGCGACTTCGTCAAGGGTTCGCTGACCGGCCTGAAGCACACGCTGATCGAAGGCGCGCTGCTGACGGTGGCCATCGTCTTCCTGTTCCTGCACAGCTGGCGCTCGACCATCATCACCGGCCTGACGCTGCCGATCGCGGTCATTTCCAGCTTCATCGCCATCCATGCCTTCGGCTTCACCTTGAACTTCATGACGATGATGGCGCTGAGCCTGTGCATAGGCCTGCTCATCGATGACGCCATCGTGGTGCGAGAGAACATCGTGCGCCACGTCGGCATGGGCAAGGACCACCACCGCGCCGCCGAGGACGGCACCAACGAGATCGGCCTGGCGGTGATGGCCACCACCTTTGCCATCTGCGCCGTGTTCGTGCCGGTGGCCTTCATGGGCGGCATCATCGGCAAGTTCTTCTACCCCTTCGGCATCACGGTGGCGGTGGCGGTGCTGGTGAGCCTGTTCGTCAGCTTCACACTGGATCCGATGCTGTCCTCGATCTGGAAGGATCCCCCGAGCGAGCGCCTGAAGCGCCTGCCGGTGTTCAAGCAGTTGATTGGCGGCACCGACCGGCTGATGGACTGGATGCATGGTGCCTACGAGCGGCTGATCCACTGGGCTTTCTCGGGCCGCCGCTACCGCCTGTTCGTGCTGCCGATTCCGGTCTGGGGCCGGCCGTTCTCGGCCGATGGCAAGCGTGACCGCACACAGGCACGCCGCCTGCGCCTGGCCACCATCACGCCGCGCGGTCTGGTCGTGATGGGCGGGGTGATGAGCTTCGTCGTCGCCCTGGGCCTGGCGCCGCTGGTCGGCAGCGAGTTCGTGCCGCAGACCGACCAGGGCTTCACCCAGCTGACGCTGCGCATGCCGGTGGCGTCCAGCCTCGAGCGCGGCAATGCCAAGGTGCTGCAGGTCGAGGAGCTGCTGGCCAAGTTCCCCGAGATCAAGACCGTGTCCACCGTCGTCGGCAGCACCGGCGAGGGCATGGCCACCGGCCGCAACCAGGCGGTGCTGAATATCTCGCTGGCCGACCGCGCCGATCGCAAGCGCAGCCAGAAGCAGATCGAGGACGCGATCCGCGACGAGATCGCCAAGCTGCCGGGCGTCGAGATGAGCGTGGGCTTCGACCGCCCGGTCTGGATCACCATCCTGGGTAGCGACCCCGAAGTGCTGACCCAGGTCGCCAACCAGCTGGTCGAGAAGATCAAGAAGGTGCCCGGCGCGGTGGACGTGGAAACCACGGTCAAGCCCGGCCTGCCGGCCTTCGCCGTGCGCCTGAAGGACTCGGCCGTGCGTGAGCTGGGCCTGACCGCGCCACAGATCGCCGCCTCGCTGCGCGCCTATGTCAATGGTGATGTCGCGACCTACTGGACCACGCCGGACGGCAACCAGGTCGAGGTGCTGCTGCGCCTGCCGCGCGAACAGCGCGAGCGCATCGAGCAAATGAACAAGCTGCCGATCGCCTTCGCCAAGGACGGCTCGCCGATCTCGCTGGACCAAGTGGCCACGATAGAGCCGGTCTTCAACCCTGAGGTGATTCGCCGCCAGAACCTGCAGCGCCGCGAGGCGGTGTACGCCGGCGTGCAGGGCCGCACCTCGGGCGAGGTCAATGACGACGTGAAGAAGATCATCAAGGCCACCGAGCTGCCCCCGGGCACCAGCTTCATGGTGGACGGCGCCGGCAAGCAGCAGGCCGAGGCCTTCAACGGTCTGCTGGGTGCGATGGGCCTGGCGGTGATCTTCATCTACATCGTGCTGGCCAGCCAGTTCGGCAGCTTTGTGCAGCCGATTGCCATCATGGCCTCGCTGCCCCTGTCGCTGATCGGCGTGATGCTGGCCCTGCTGCTGACCGGCTCCACCTTGAACGTGTTCTCGATGATTGGCCTGGTGATGCTGATGGGCCTGGTGACCAAGAACGCCATTCTGCTGGTGGACTTCGCCAACCATGCGCGCAAGGCCGGGGCCAGCGTGCCCGAGGCGCTGCTGCAGGCCGGGCTGATACGGATGCGCCCCATCATGATGACGACGATGGCGATGATCTTCGGCATGCTGCCCATGGCCATTGCGCTGAACGAGGGCGGTGAGATCCAGGCACCGATGGGCCGGGCCATCATCGGCGGCGTGATCACCTCGACGCTGCTGACCCTGGTCGTGGTGCCGGTGCTGTATTCCTACCTTGTGCGTGAGCGCAAGCCGGCCAGGAAGGCACAGGCAGCGGCATCCGACGACGGGATGGCGGCAGTGCCGGCGGAGTGAAACTGAGCTTTGCCACCGAAAAGGGCAGCCGAGCGCTGCCCTTTTTTCGTTCCAATGTAGGCTGCCGCTATGCAAGGGTCGGCCAAGCGTTAACTATTGTTTCAAATGGGCCATCAGCCATTGGCAGCGGGCCGCCGCTGGGGGAGGGCGCTGCCTATCATGCGGGATACCGTTCCCCGCCGAGATAGGACGCCCCATGAGTCAAGAACAACAGAAATTCCGCCTGGTCACCCGCAGCGACTTCGATGGCCTGGTCTGCGCCGTGCTGCTCAATGAGCTGAAGCTGATCGACGAGATCACCTTCGTCCATCCCAAGGACATGCAGGACGGCAAGATCGCCATCACCGAGCGCGACATCACAACCAATCTGCCCTATGTGCCCGGCGCCCATCTGGTGTTCGACCACCATGAGTCGGAGACGGTGCGCAATACCGGTGAGCGCAAGAACCACATCATCGAGGCCCATGCGCCGTCGGCGGCACGCGTGGTCTATAACTACTACGGCGGCAAGGCGGCGTTTCCGCGCATGAGCGACGCCATGATGGACGCCGTGGACAAGGCCGACTCGGCCCAGTTCAGCCGCGAGGAAATCCTCGACCCCAGCGACTGGGTGCTGTTGAACTACCTGATGGATTCGCGAACCGGCCTGGGCCGCTTCCGAGAATTCCGCATCAGCAACTACGCGCTGATGATGGACCTGATCAAGTACTGCGCCGACCACGATATCGGCGAGATCCTGGCCCTGCCCGATGTGGTCGAGCGGGTGGACCTGTACTTCCAGCACACGGCCCAGGCGCGCGAGCAGATCGAGCGCTGCACCACGGTGCACGGCAATCTGGCCGTGCTCGACCTGCGGGGCGAAGAGACCATCTTCGCCTGCAACCGCTTCATGATCTATGCGATGTACCCCGAGACCAATATCTCCATCCATGTGATGTGGGGCCTGCAGAAGCAGAACACGGTGATGGCCACCGGCAAGTCGATTCTTGACCGCAGCAGCAAGACCAATGTCGGCGAGCTGATGCTCAGCTATGGCGGCGGCGGCCACCAGGCGGCCGGCACCTGCCAGATCGCCAACGACAAGGCCGACGCGGTGCTGGCGGAACTGGTCGCGAAGATCAATCTGGACGGCTAGATCCCGTCACTTCAGCTGCTGCCCCGCCGCACGATCTCGAAGCCGAGATCCAGCTGCGGCTGCGCCACCGTCTCACCACGCATCAGGGCCATCAGCATCTTCGCCGCTTCGGCGCCAATGGCGCTGCGCGGCGTGCGCACGGTGCTCAGTGGCGGCAGCATCTGGTCACTGCCGGTCAGGTCGTTGAAGCCGGCCACCGCAAGTTGAGCAGGCACCTTGACGCCCAGGCGCAGCGCTGCCAGCAGGGCACCCTGGGCCAGGTCGTCGTTGTTGAAGAAGATGGCGTCCGCATCGGGCGCCTCGCGGCGGATCTGCTCGAACAGCGCGCCGCCCAGAGCCAAGGACGAGCGCTGCGGGTTCAGCCATTCCAGGCTTGGATCGGCCAGGCCGGCGGACTGCATCGCCTTGCGATAGCCCTGCAGGCGCTGCAAGGTTCGCGGGTCCAGTTGGGCGGCGGCAAAGGCAATGCGCCGCCGGCCGCTGTCCAGCAAATGCTGGGTCATCGCCTGGCCGGCGTCCGACTGGGAAAATCCTACGCTGTAGATGCCCGGCGCGGCCACCGTTTCCATCACATGCACGCAGGGCACGCCGCTGCCGGCGATCAGCTGCTTGACCGCTTCTGTGCGGTCGAAGCCGGTGACGATCACCCCGGCCGGGCGATGCAGCAAGTAGCTGCGCAGCAAGGCCTCTTCCTCGGCCGGGTCGTAGTGGGTGACGCCGATCAATGTCTGGAACCCCGCGGGCAGCAGGCTGCGCTGCACGGCGTCCAGCAGATCGACGAACAGGGCATTGCTGAGCAGCGGAATCAGCACCGCCACATGGGAGCTACGGCTGGAGGCCAGGGCACGGGCAGCGGGGTCGGGCACATAGCCCAATAGCTGGGCGGCCTTCTGCACGCGTTCGACCAGGTCGGGCGCCACGGCCCGCTCGCCCCGCAGCGCGCGCGACACTGTGATGGGGCTGACGCCGGCGGCCTGGGCCACGTCGGCCAAGGTGGCCCGGCCGCTGGAGCGGGGGCGGCGCGTTGGTGCGGGACTGCCGGTCATTGGTGCGTGTTTTCCCTGATATGGTGCGTTGCGACTTGCGCCTAGGATAGCGCTATCCGATCTTCCGGTGCAAGCGTGTTAACGCCGCATGTCCCGAACCGAACGGCCCTTGGCGATCCAGCATCGCCTTTTGTTTGAATCAACAGGATAGCGCTATCCAAATGCAGAGCCTGGTTGTCATGGGTGTGGCCGGTTGCGGCAAGTCGAGTCTGGGCCTGGCCCTGGCCGAGGCCCTGGGCTGGGCCTATATCGAGGGCGATGCCCACCACGCCCCGGCCTCGATCGCCAAGATGCGGGCCGGCATTCCGCTCAACGATGCGGACCGCAGCGGCTGGCTGGACACCCTGGGCGCCGAGTTGGTGCGCCATCCCGACGGCGTGGTGCTGGCCTGCTCGGCGCTGAAGCGGGCCTACCGTGAACGTCTGCGGGCCGCCAGCCCGGGCCTGGGCTTTGTGTTTCTGGAGATCACCCGCGAACTGTCGCTTCAGCGCGTGGCCGAGCGTGCCGCCGACCACCTGTTCCCGGTCAGCCTGGTGGACAGCCAGTTCGCGGCCCTGGAGTCGCCGACCGGCGAGGCCGGCGTGCTGAGCGTCGACGCCGCACTGAGCCGTGGCGAGCAACTGAACCGGGCCCTGGCCTGGGCGAAGGGAGAGGGCGCATGAAAGCGGAAACCCTGAAGAAACCTGGGTGGCAACGCGCCAGCGAGGGCGCGATGGCGGCCTGCCTGGCGGTGATGGCCACGGCCGTCTTCATCAATGTGGTGCTGCGCTACGGCTTTGGCAGCGGCGTGGCGGCCAGCGAGGAGTTGTCGCGCCTGCTCTTCGTCTGGATGGTGTTCATCGGCGCAGCTGCGGCCTATCCCTTGGGCGAGCACATGGCCTTCACCAGCCTGCTGCTGCCCCTGCGCAACAAGCCGCGCGCCATGCTGGCCATGACGCTGCTGATACGCGCGGCCGTCGTGCTGGCCTGCGCGCTGGTCGGTTGGGGCGCCTGGCAGCAGGTGGTGGTGGGGCTGGACAGCCATTCGGTGGTGCTGGGTTACTCCAGCGCCTTGCTGCCGCTGCCGGCCTTCCTGTGTTCGCTGGCCATCGGCCTGACGGCCCTGGTCGAGTTGCTGCGCCGCGCGCCGCTGGACTTCGGCCATCACGTCGATGTGGAGTGATTGATGATGATGGGTTTGAGCAATGAGGCGCTGGCCTTCGTGATCTTCTGCCTGGGCATGCTGGTGCTGATGGGCATGGGCATGCCTATGGCGTTTGCCCTGGTGCTGACCGGCGCCGCCATGGCCTGGTCGCTGGATTTCTGGGATACGCAGCTGCTGGCGCAGAACCTGGTGGCCGGCGTGGACAGCTTCCCGCTGCTGGCCGTGCCCTTCTTCATTTTGGCCGGCGAGCTGATGAATGCCGGCGGCATCAGCCGGCGCATCATCGCCATGGCCCAGGCCTGGGTGGGCCACATTCGCGGCGGCCTGGGCTTTGTGGCCATAGGGGCCTCGGTGCTGATGGCCAGCATGAGCGGCTCGGCCCTGGCCGACACCGCAGCGCTGGCCACCATCCTGTTGCCGATGATGCGGGCGCATGGCTACCCCATGCACACCTCGGCCGGCTTGATTGCCTCGGGCGGCATCATCGCCCCCATCATCCCGCCGTCCATGCCCTTCGTGATCTATGGCGTGACGACCAATACCTCGATCTCGGCGCTGTTCCTGTCCGGTATCGTGCCCGGGCTGATCATGGGCCTGGGGCTGATCGTGGCCTGGAAGCTGCAGCTGCGCAAGATAGCTCTGCCGGCCGGTATTGCGCTCCCGATCAAGGAGCGCCTGAGCGCCACCGTCAAGGCCTTCTGGGCGGTGCTGATGCCCTTCATCATCATCGGCGGCATGAAGTCGGGCTTGTTCACGCCGACCGAGGCGGCCGTGGTGGCGGCCTTCTATGCGCTGGTGATTGCCTTCTTCATCCATCGAGAGCTGAGCCTGGGCCAGTTCCATGGCGTGCTGGTGCGCGCGGCCAAGACCACGGCGGTGGTGATGTTCCTGTGCGCCGGCGCCCAGGTGGCCAGCTACATGATCACGCTGGCCGATCTGCCCGGCACCTTGACCGGCTGGCTGGGCACCTTGATCGAGTCGCCGCGCCTGCTGATGGCGGTGATGATGGTCACCCTGGTGCTGATAGGCACCGCGCTGGACCTGACTCCGACGATCCTGATCTTCGCGCCGGTGATGCTGCCGATTGCCGTCAAGGCCGGCATCGATCCGGTCTACTTCGGCCTGATGTTCGTGCTCAACGGCGCCATCGGCCTGATCACGCCACCGGTGGGCACGGTGCTCAATGTCGTGGCCGGTGTCGGGCGCATGCCCATGCACCAGGTCATCAAGGGTGTGAACCCCTTCCTGCTGACCTACACCCTGATCCTGATCCTGTTCACCCTGTTCCCGCAGATCGTCATCGCGCCGGTGGCGTGGATGCGCTGATTCTTCCCATCCCCAAGGAGACCTCATGAACCAATTTCGTCGCACCCTGCTGGCCTTGACGGCCGCATCGTTGGCCTTCGGCGCCAGTCTCGCCCAGGCGCAGGACATCAAGCCCCGCCTGATACGCTTCGGCTACGGTCTGGCCGAGGCCAGCAACCAGGGCCGCGCCACCAAGGTGCTGGCCGAGAACGTCGAGAAGCTCTCCGGCGGCAAGATGAAGCTGCGCGCCATCGGCGGCGCGGCGCTGGGTCCGGACACGCAGATGCAGCAGGCACTGATCGGCGGCGCCCAGGAGATGATGGTCGGCTCGACCGCCACCCTGGTGGGCATCACCAAGGAAATGGCGCTGTGGGACACGCCCTTCCTGATCAACAACACCAAGGAAGCCGATGCCCTGCTGGACGGCCCCATCGGTGACAAGGTCAAGGCCAAGCTCGAGGAGAAGGGTCTGGTCGGCCTGGTGTATTGGGAGAACGGTTTTCGCAACCTGACCAACAACAAGAAGCCGGTCGCCAAGCTCGAAGACCTGGACGGCATCAAGCTGCGCGTGATGCAGAACGCCGTCTATCTGGACAGCTTCAAGACTCTGGGGGCTAACGCCATCCCGCTGCCGTACTCCGAGCTGTTCACCGCGCTGGAGACCAAGGCCGTCGACGGTCAGGAGAACCCCTACAACACCATCCTGTCGGCCAAGTTCTACGAGGTGCAGAAGTACCTGACCGTGACCAATCACGTCTATGCGCCATGGATCGTGCTGGTCAGCAAGAAGTACTGGGACGGCCTGAGCAAGGACGAACGCGCCGTGCTGCAGAAAGCCGCCGTGATCAGCCGCGACTTCGAACGCAAGGACACGCGCGAAGAGGCCTCCAAGGCCTTGGGTGAACTCAAGGCCAAGGGCATGCAGGTGACCGAGTTGAGCCCGGCCGAAAGCGGCCGCATGCGCGACAAGCTGACCCACATCAATGCCGGCATCGCGACCAATATCGGCATGGAGCTGTGGAACGAGACCCAGGCCGAGCTGGCCAAGATTCGCGCGAAGAAGTAAGCGGCCGATTCAAGCGAACAAAGGCCCGCAGCTGCGGGCCTTTTGCATGGCGACTACTTCTCCGCCGCCGCCTTCATATTCGCCAGTCCGGTCTCGAAGTCCTTGCCAATCATCTTGTCCATGCTGACGAACACGCTCATCAGCTTGGAGACATAGTTCATCGGCCCCTGCATCACCCAGACCACTTGGGTGCTGCCATCGGCCTGGGGCTGAAAGCTGAAGGTGGTGCTGTTCTGTGACTCGAAGGGATCGAAGAAGTCGAGCTTGATCTGCACCTGGCTGGGGGCTGTGGTGTCGGTGATCTCCATGCGGCCACTGCCCACATCCTTATTGCCCTTCCATCCGTATACGGCACCCTTGCCTGCGGGCGCACCGCTGTGCGTGCGCGTCATCGTCGGGTCCAGCTTCTCCCAGGGCGACCAGGCGGTCCATTGGTGAAAATCGTTGACCAGCGGATAGATTTTCTCGGCCGGCGCCTTGATGGTGATCTGGCGCTGCACGCTGAAGGTGTCTGGGCGTGTGCTCGCGTAGCCGAGCAGGCCGGCGATCAGAACAACGAGGCCTAGGGCAATACTCTTGAACATGGTTTTCTCCGGTGTTTCAGCGAAGGTTGGCGGCATTCCCGCGCATGCAGAAACGACGATTGGCGCCTCTTGCTTTCGACGGATCGCAGCCCGGATGCAATCCGGGGTTTGTAGCTTGATTCACGGTCGACGCCCCGGATTTCATCCGGGCTACCTCTCCGTTTAACACTCGACAATATTCACCGCCAGCCCGCCACGCGCCGTCTCCTTGTACTTGGTCATCATGTCCGCGCCGGTGTCGCGCATGGTCTTGATGACCTTGTCGAGGCTGACGAAATGGGTGCCGTCGCCGCGCATGGCCATGCGGGCGGCGTTGATGGCTTTCACCGAGGCAATCGCGTTGCGTTCGATGCAGGGGATCTGGACCAGGCCGCCGACGGGGTCGCAGGTCAGGCCCAGGTGGTGCTCCATGCCGATCTCGGCGGCGTTTTCCACCTGCTCGGGCGTGCCGCCCATGACCTGGCACAGCGCGCCTGCGGCCATCGAGCAGGCCACGCCGACCTCGCCCTGGCAGCCGACCTCGGCGCCGGAGATCGAGGCGTTTTCCTTGTACAGGATGCCGATCGCCGCGGCGGTGAACAGGAAGTCATAGACCCCGCGCTCCGTGGCGCCGGGCACGAAGCGGGTGTAGTAGTGCAGCACCGAGGGGATGATGCCGGCCGCGCCGTTGGTCGGCGCGGTGACGACGCGGCCGCCGGCGGCGTTCTCCTCGTTGACGGCCAGCGCATAGAGGTTCACCCAGTCCATCACCTGCAGCGGGTCGCGCAGCGCGGCCTCGGGGTTGGACGTGAGGTCACGGTACAGCTGGGCGGCGCGACGCTTGACCTTGAAGCCACCGGGCAGGACGCCCTCGGTCCGGCAGCCGCGCACAACGCACTCCTGCATCACCTTCCAGATGCGCATCAGGCCGGCCTCGGTCTCGGCATCGCTGCGCCAGTGGCGCTCGTTGCGACGCATCAGCTCGGCAATGCTGACGCCGTGCTCGGCGCACAGGCGCAGCAGGTCGTCGCCGCTGTGGAAGGGGTAGGGCAGGACGGCGGTGTCGGGGGCGATGACCTTCTGCTTGCTGCCGTCGTGCGCCACCTCGTCGCTGACGACGAAGCCGCCGCCGACCGAGTAGTAGGTGCGCTCCTGCAGCAGCTCGCCCTGGGCGTCATAGGCCGCGAAGCGCATGCCATTGGCGTGGAAGGGCAGGCTTTGGCGGCGGAAGAACACCAGGTCCTTGGCCTCGTCGAAGGCGATCTCATGCTCGTTCAGCAGCAGCAGCTTCGAGCCCTCGCGTATGCCGGCCAGTATCTGCGGCACGGCCTCCACATCGACGGTGTCCGGCTCATGGCCGGCCAGGCCCAGAAGCACCGCCTTGTCGCTGCCGTGGCCCTTGCCGGTGGCGCCCAGCGACCCGTACAGCTGCGAGACCACGCGGGTGGTGCGCTCCAGCACGTTTTCGTGACGCAGGCGCAGCGCAAACAGGCGGGCGGCGCGCATCGGGCCGACGGTGTGCGAGCTCGATGGCCCGATGCCGATCTTGAACAGGTCGAATACGGAGATGGCCACGGTAGTGCTCCTTCAGGAATCGGTCAGATGGAATAACGGCCATGTCCCTTGTGAGGACATGGCCGCCAGATCAGTCGGTGTGCGGCAGAGTCAAGCGTAGTCGCTGACAGGAGGGCAGCTGCAGCTCAGGTTGCGGTCGCCATAGACGTTGTCCACGCGACCGACCGGCACCCAATATTTGACGCGGCGCAGGCTGTTCACCGGATAGGCGGCCTCGTCGCGGCTGTAGCCATGGCTCCAGTCGGCCTTCATCAGATGCTCAGCGGTATGCGGCGCGTTGATCAACGGGTTGTCCTCGCGGCTCCAGGTGCCTTGCTCGACCTTCTCGATCTCGCCACGAATGGCGATCATCGCGTCGCAGAAGCGGTCCAGCTCGGCCTTTGATTCGCTCTCGGTCGGCTCCACCATCAACGTGCCGGCCACCGGGAAGCTCAGCGTGGGCGCATGGAAGCCGTAATCGATCAGACGCTTGGCCACGTCTTCGGCGCCCACGCCGGAGCTGTCCTTCAGCGGGCGCAGGTCGAGGATGCACTCGTGGGCCACACCGCCGCCCTTGACGCCTTCGATATTGCCGCTGAAGTGAATGTCGTAGTAGCCGTCCAGGCGCGCCGCCACATAGTTGGCCGACAGGATGGCCACCTCGGTGGCCGATTGCAGGCCCTCGGCGCCCATCATGCGCACATACATCCAGCTGATCGGCAGCACGGCCGCATTGCCCAGCGGCGCGGCGGACACGGCGCCGATGGCCGCCTCGCCGCCGATGCCGGCCGTGCGGTGCGCCGGCAGATGGGGCACCAGATCGGCGACCACGCAGACCGGGCCGACGCCCGGGCCGCCACCGCCGTGCGGGATGCAGAAGGTCTTGTGCAGGTTCAGGTGGCTGACGTCACCGCCGAACTCGCCCGGAGCCGCCACACCGACCAGCGCATTCATGTTGGCGCCGTCAACGTAGACGCGGCCGCCGTGGCTGTGCACCAGCGCGCAGATCTCCTTGACCTGGGTGTCGAACACACCGTACGTCGACGGGTAGGTGATCATGATGGCCGCCAGATTGGCGCTGTGCTGCTCGCACTTGGCCTTCAGGTCCACCAGGTCGATATTGCCTTCCTTGTCACACTTGGTGACGACCACCTGCATGCCCACCATCTGGGCCGAGGCCGGGTTCGTGCCGTGGGCCGACTCGGGAATCAGGCAGATCTTGCGGTGCGCTTCGCCACGCGCCTCATGCCAGGCCTTGATGATCAACAGGCCCGCGTACTCGCCCTGCGAGCCGGCATTGGGCTGCAGCGAGATGCCCGCATAGCCGGTGGCCTGGCACAGCCAGGCGCGAAGCTGCTCGTCCAGCAGTTCGTAGCCCTTGAGCTGATCGCGCGGCGCGAACGGGTGGATGTTGGCGAACTCGGGCCAGGTGATGGGAATCATCTCGCTGGTCGCGTTCAGCTTCATCGTGCAGGAACCCAGCGCGATCATCGTGCGGTCCAGCGCCAGATCCTTGTCGGACAGCATGCGCAGATAGCGCAGCATCTCGGTTTCGGAATGGTGGGTGTTGAACACCGGGTGCGTCAGGTAGGCGCTGGAGCGGGCCAGCTCGACCGGGATCAGCGCGGCAATGCCCTTCTCGAACGAGTCGAAGCCGATCACCGGACGGCCCTCGGCGAACACCGCCAGCACGCCATGCAGATCGGCGCGGGTCGTGGTTTCGTCCAGCGAGATGCCGATGCAGGTGGCCGAGGCGCGGCGCAGGTTCATGCCGGCGCCAACGGCCCAGGCCAGCAGGGCCTCGGTCTTTGCGCCGGTGTTGACTTCCAGCGTGTCGAACGAGGTTTCGTGCGTCAAGGTGAAGCCAAGCGACTTCAGACCTTGAGCCAGGATGGCCGTGTAGCTGGCCACGCGCAGGGCGATGCGCTTCAGGCCCTGCGGGCCGTGATAGACGGCATACATGCTCGCTACGACGGCAGGCAGCACCTGGGCGGTGCAGATGTTCGACGTGGCCTTCTCGCGGCGGATGTGCTGCTCGCGGGTCTGCAGCGCCAGGCGGTAGGCAGGCTTGCCGTGCGAGTCGATGCTCAAGCCGACCAGGCGGCCGGGCAGCGAGCGCTTGTATTCGTCCTTGCAGGCCATATAGGCGGCGTGCGGGCCGCCATTGCACATCGGCATGCCGAAGCGCTGGGTCGTGCCGATGGCGATGTCCGCGCCCTGTTCGCCGGGCGAGGCGATCAGGGTCAGCGCCAGCAGGTCAGCGGCGGCGATCAGCAGGCCGCCCTGGGCGTGGACGGCATCGGCAATCGGCTGCAGCGCGCGCACGCGGCCGGTCACGCCCGGGTATTGCACCAGCGCGGCAAAGCACTCGGTCTGGCCGGCGGCATCGGCAGGGCCGACGACAACGCTGATGCCCAGCGGCTTGGCGCGGGTCTGTATGACTTCCAGGCTTTGCGGCAGCACGTCATCGGCCACATAAAAGGTCTGGCTCTTGCTCTTGCCCACGCGGGCGGCCAGTGTCATCGCCTCGGCGGCCGAGGTGGCCTCGTCCAGCATCGAGGCGTTGGCGATGGCCATGCCGGTCAGGTCGCAGATCATGGTCTGGAAGTTGACCAGCGCCTCCATGCGGCCCTGCGAGATTTCGGCCTGGTAGGGCGTGTAGGCGGTGTACCAGGCGGGATTCTCCAGCACGTTGCGCAGTATCACGCCCGGGGTCAGGGTCCCGTAATAGCCCTGGCCGATGAAGCTCTTCAGCACCTGGTTCTTGGACGCGATGCCCTTGAGTTCCGCAAGCGCCTGGGCCTCGGTCAGCTCGGCGGGCAGCTGCATCGCATTGGCGCGGGCAATCGAGCGGGGCACGATGGCTTCGATCAGCGCGCGGCGCGAGGCCGAGCCGATCACCGACAGCATCAGCGCCTCGTCGGTGGCATCCGGGCCGATATGGCGGGCCTGGAATTCGGCACTGTTCTCGAGTTCGGCAAGCGGCTTGTGGGCAGACTTCAACATGGCAATCCTTGGGGGCGCTGGGCTTACTTATGGCAAGCCGCGCCAATAAAACTCACGTAGCCCGCAGGGAGGCCACAGGCCGGAGTGCGGGGCAAAGAAAGATCCCGGATTTCATCCGGGCTACCAAGACGATCAGCTGTTCTTGACCAGCTCGTCGTAGGCGGTGCTGTCCATCAGCGCGTCCAGCTGGGCGGGATTGCTCAGCTTGACCTTGAAGAACCAGCCGCTCTTCAGCGGGTCGGTGTTGGCCAGGGCCGGGTCATTGCGCAGGTCTTCATTGACGGCGGTGATCTCGCCATCGACGGGCATGTACACGTCGGCTGCGGCCTTCACCGATTCGACGACGCCAGCCACTTCCTTCTCGGCATAGCTCTTGCCGACCTCGGGCAGATCGACATAGACCACATCACCCAGCGCGTCCTGCGCATGGACGGTGATACCCACGGTGGCGGTGCCGTCGGCTTCGATCTGGACCCATTCGTGGTCGGCGGTGTACTTGATGCTCATGTGGTGCTCCGTTGTCTTGGTGAAAAAGTGAATCAGCCGCCGAATTTATCCGCGGTAGTAGCCGTTGGGCGTGAACGGGGTCGAGGTGACGGTCATCGGCACACGCTTGTCGCGCACGATCGCGAAAACGGCCGTGCCCTGCGCCGCATGGCTCGAAGGCAGATAGCCCAGCGCCACCGGCTTGTTGACGGTGGGGGCAAGCGTGCCGCTGGTGACCACGCCCAGCTCGGTGCCGTCCTCGGCCACCAGCTTGGCGCCTTCGCGCACCGGCATACGCTCGCTGCTGACCAGGCCGACGCGCTTGCGCTTGGCACCCTGGGCCAGTTGCTCGTCGATCACCGCAGCGCCGGGATAGCCACCGGCGCGGGCGCCACCGGCGCGGCGCACCTTCTGGATCGCCCAGGTCAGCGAGGCCTCGACCGGCGTGGTCTCGGTATTGATGTCATGGCCGTACAGGCACAGGCCGGCTTCGAGGCGCAGCGAGTCGCGGGCGCCCAGGCCTATTGGCATGACCTCGGGCTGGGCCAGCAGCTTGCGGGCCAGGGCCACGGCCTGATCGCCGGCGACCGAGATCTCGAAGCCGTCTTCGCCGGTATAGCCGGAGCGGGTCAGGAAGGTGGCGATGCCGTCGAGCTCGAAGAAGCCCCCGGTCATGAAGGTCAGCTTGGCGACGTCGGGGTTCAAGCGTGACAGCGCGGTCACCGCCTGCGGGCCTTGCAGCGCCAGCAGCGCCTGGTCGGGCAGCGGCAGCACCTGGCATTTGTCGCCAATGGTGGCCTGCATATGGGCGATGTCCTGCACCTTGCAGCCGGCGTTGACGACGACGAACAGGTCGTCCGGGCGGCGGCAGATCATCAGATCGTCGAGGATGCCGCCTTGCGGGTTGGTGAACAGGGCGTAGCGCTGCTTGAACACGCCAAGGTCGATCACGTCGACGGGGACTATGGTTTCCAGTGCGGCGGAGGCGCCGGCGCCGAGCAGGCGGACCTGGCCCATATGCGAGACGTCGAACAGGCCGGCCGCGGCGCGGGTGTGCTTGTGTTCGGCCATCACGCCGGCCGGGTACTGCACCGGCATGTCGTAGCCGCCGAAGGGCACCATCTTGGCGCCGAGTTCGATGTGCA
Organism: Burkholderiaceae bacterium; assembly: GCA_018780645.1. Taxonomy (GTDB): domain Bacteria; phylum Pseudomonadota; class Gammaproteobacteria; order Burkholderiales; family Burkholderiaceae_C; genus Paucibacter. The sequence goes on along the minus strand of JADMJJ010000011.1, from coordinate 217,770 downwards.
GCGCGTGCAAGGGGGTCTTGAGGAGTTCAGCAGCAGACATATGAGAGATTCCGAGGGCAAACTGTTCAACCACCGAATTTCGGTGGGGGAATGCCCTCGCTGTCCGCTTTACCTGAGAGATTGGCCGGTCCATGGTGGAACCAGCTTGCCCCTTCGGTGGATGGGCTCGAAACCCATCTCTCTCCAGTGAGGAACGCCCAAATCAGGGCGCTTCATCAGTCCTTTTGCCTGAGCGTTCGAAGCCGTGCTTGTGCCACCTGCCTCTGCGCCTTCGGCGGCTCTCATATAGAGAGCTCTCTCCTGACGAGCCGCGATTGTAGCCTCAAGTCCGGCTCGGTTATGCTGGACCGAACCCACTCGGCGAACCCATCTTGGAACATCTGATTGCGCTCCTGATTGAACATGGCGTCGGCCTGGTCTTGCTGGTCACCCTGGCGGCGCGCCTGGGTGCGCCGGTGCCGGCCTCGCCGTTTCTGGTCGTCGTCGGCGCGCTGACGGTGGGTGGTCAGATTTCGCTGCCCGGTGCCTTCATCGCCTCGATACTGGCCAACATCCTGGGCGATGGCGCCTGGTTCCTGGCCGGCCGCAGCTACGGCTACCGGGTGCTGAAGCTGCTGTGCCGGATCTCGCTGTCGCCCGACTCCTGCGTGCGCCAGAGCGAGGCCTTCATCACCCGCTGGGGCGGTACCTCGCTGATCGCCGCCAAGTTCCTGCCCGGCATCTCGGTCGTGGCCCCACCGATGGCCGGCGCTCTGGGCATGTCCAACCGCGCCTTTCTGGCCTTCGAGAGCCTAGCCGCTGCGATCTGGACGCTGCTGTTCCTTGGTCTGGGCGTAGCTTTCAGCGGCCAGATCCAGCAGGTGCTGGAGTTGCTGACCGGCATGGGCAAGGCGGCACTGATCGCGCTGGCCGTGCTGCTGCTGATTTTTGCCGCGCAGCGCTATCTGCGGCGGCGAATGTTTGCGCGCGACGTGGCGATGGCGCGCATCGGCGTGGCGGAGTTGCGCGACTTGATGGCGCAAGACCCGGCCCCGCTGGTGATAGACGTGCGCTCGGCCGCGGGCCGCGAGATCGACCCGCGCCGCATCCCGGGCGCCCTGGCCGTCGAGCTCGACCAGGTGCTGCGCCGCTCCGCCGAATGGCCCGCAGGGCGCGAGATCGTGCTCTATTGCAACTGTCCCAATGACGCCTCGGCGGCCCGCGCCGCCGGCCTGCTGGTCAGACAGGGCCTGACGCGGGTGCGGCCGCTGGCCGGCGGCCTGGATGCCTGGTCCGAGGCCGGCCATCCGCTTGAGCGCCATGAGGCGGCCACCGGCCGGGCGACAATGGCGGCGACCACCAATCCCTGAGCCCCATCTTGCACGGATGAACCTGCCCCTTTTCCAGACCCTGTTCCAGACCCTGGCGCGACGGCTGTTCGGCATCCTCGCCGCAGTGCTGCTGATGCCGGCCCAGGCCGAGCCCACCATCGCCGCCGCCTCCGACCTGAAGTTCGCGCTGGACGAGATCGCCACCACCTTCCAGGCCAGCTCGGGCCAGGCGGTGAAGCTGGTCTATGGTTCATCGGGCAACTTCTACCGCCAGATCGCCCAGGGCGCGCCATTCGAGCTATTCCTGTCGGCCGACGAGGACTTCGTCTTCAAGCTGGCCGATCAAGGCCTGACCCCGGACCGTGGACGGCTCTATGCGATCGGCCGCATCGTGCTGTTCATTCCCAAGGGCTCGCCGGTACCGGCCGACACGGCGTTCGAGCCGCAACTGGTCCAGCTGCGCAGGGCCCTGGGTGAGGGCAGGGTGCTCAAGTTCGCCATCGCCAACCCCGATCACGCCCCCTACGGCCGGGCCGCCATGGAGGCCTTGAAGAGCCTGGATCTCTGGACGACGATACAGCCCCGTCTGGTGCTGGGCGAGAACGTCTCCCAGGCCGCACAGTTCGCCGTGTCGGGCTCCGCCCAGGCGGGCATCTTTGCCTACTCGCTGGCGCTGGCACCTCAGTTCGGCCGGGCGGGCAGCGCGGTGCTGATTCCCGAGACCCTGCATCAGCCGCTGCGCCAGCGCATGGTGCTGACCCGCAAGGCCGGCGCCGTGGCCCAGGCCTTCCACACCTATCTGCAGCAGCCTGCGGCGCGCGCGGTGTTCATGCGCCACGGTTTTGCCCTGCCGGGCGAGCAATAGGCATGGACTGGCAGGCGCTGCGCCTCTCCGTCTGGCTGGCGCTGGCCACCGCCCTGATACTGCTGCCGCTGGGCGTGCTGGCAGGGCGCTGGCTGGCCGGCAGCCGCCACCCGCTGCGACCGCTGGCGGAGGCCCTGCTGGCGCTGCCGCTGGTGCTGCCGCCCACGGTGCTGGGCTACTACCTGCTGGTCGCCATGGGCGGAGCATCGCCGCTGGGCCAGCTCTACCAGCAGCTGACCGGCCAGACGCTGGCGTTCTCGTTCGGCGGCCTGCTGCTGGCCAGCCTGATCTTCAACATCCCGTTCGCGCTGATGCCGATGCAACGCGCCTTCGAGGCGATTCCGGCCGAGCTCTATGACGCCGCCCGCAGCTGCGGCCTGAGCCCCTGGCGCACGTTGTGGCATATCGAGCTGCCGCTGGCCTGGCGCGGCATTCTCAGTGGCCTGATCATGACGGCCGCCCACACGCTGGGCGAGTTCGGCGTGGTGCTGATGGTGGGCGGCAGCATACCGGGCGAAACCAAGACCATCGCCATCTCCATTTACGACCGCGTGCAGGGCTTCGACATGCAGGCCGCGGGCCTGATGTCGGCCACCCTGCTGACGGTGTCGCTGGCCACCTTGCTGAGCACCGCCTGGCTGACACGCAGGCGCGGGCCGGGACCGCGCGGCTGAGATCGCCCCATGCTGAAGCTCGAACTCCACCAGGCCGGCCCGATCGCGCTGAACGTCCAGCTGCATTGCGCGCAGGGCGAGCTGCTGGCCCTGGTCGGCCCCTCGGGCAGCGGCAAGACCAGCGTGTTGCGCGCGATCGCCGGGCTGCTCGATGTTGAGCAGGGGCGTGTCGAGCTGGGCGACGCGGTCTGGCTGGACACCGCGCGCGGCGTCAAGGTGCCGGCCGAGCGGCGGCCGGTGGGCATGGTGTTCCAGCACTATGCGCTGTTTCCGCATCTCAGCGCCCTGGACAATGTCCGGCTGGCGCTGCCGCGCAGCGCCGATGGCCGCAGCGGCAAGGACGCCGCCCACCGCCTGCTGCAGGACATGCAGCTCGACGGCCTGGCCGCACGCCGGCCGCACCAGCTCTCGGGCGGCCAGCGGCAGCGCGTGGCCCTGGCCCGCGCCCTGGCGCGCAGCCCGGGCGTGCTGTTGCTGGACGAGGCCTTTGCCGCCGTAGACCAGCCGACCCGACAGGCCCTGTACGACGAGCTGATCAAGTTGCGCGAGCGGGTGGGCGTGCCCATCATGATGGTCACCCACGATCTGCGCGAGGCGCGCCTGCTGGCCGACCGGATGTGCATCATCGAGGCCGGCCAGACCCTGCAGGACGGCCCGCCGGAGCAGCTGATGTCACGCCCGCGCAATGCCCGTGTGGCGGCGCTGGTGGGACTGCGCGACATCCATTCTGGCGTGTTCCACAAGGCCGGCTCTGGCCAGGCCAGGCTGCGTTGGGGCGACGGGCAGGCCGGCCTGGATCTGCACACCGCCGACAAGGGGCGCCTGGATGACGGCACGCCGGTACGATGGGTGATTGCCGGCGAGCATGTGCAGGTGCATCTGCGCCCGCCCGAGGGCCCCAATGCGGTGGCCTGCACCCTGGAGCGCAGCCGCAGCCTGGGCGAGATCACCACCATCGAATGCCGGCTGCAGGGCGCGCCCCATGCCTTGCTGCATCTGGAGCTGACCACCCGTTACGCGCGCCAGCTGGCCCTGGCGCCCGGCAGCCCGCTGTTTCTGCAGCTGGCGCCACAGGGCATACACATCATGCCGGTGAAGAATCCCTGAGCGTTCACCGCAGCTGCCAGGCCCTGGCATGCCGCAGCAGGCGCTCGAACATCAGGTCCACCGTGATCGCCAGCAGGCCGACCAGCAGCGCGCCCTGGATCACATAGGCGGTGTTGAAGCCGCTCAGGCCGATGATGATGGGCGAGCCCAGGGTCTTGGCGCCCACGGTCGAGGCTATCGCCGCCGTGCCGATATTGATCACCACCGAGCTGCGCACGCCGGCCAGCAACACCGGCAGGGCCAGCGGCAGCTCCACCTGGCGCAGCACCTGGCCGGGGTTCATGCCTGACCCCAGGGCCGCCTCGCGCAGCTCGGGCGCCACGGCGTCCAGCCCGGCCAGCGTGGCCTGGACGATGGGCAGCAGGCCGTACAGGGCCAGGGCCAGCAGGGCCGGCGCCGCGCCAAAACCCATCAGCGGCACGGCAAGGGCCAGCACCGCCACCGGCGGAAAGGTCTGGCCCAGGGCCGCCACCCGCTCAAGCAGGGGCCGGAACAGACGCCCGGCCGGCCGCGTGACCGCCACGCCCAGCCCCACCCCGACCAGCGTGGCCGCGGCACTGGACAGGGCCACGATCAGCACATGGGCGCCAAGCAGGGCGGCGAACGAGTCCTGCTCGTACAGCGGCCGGTCAAGCTCGGGGAACCAACTGGCGAACAGCGGCCTGGTCTGCGCCATGCCCAGCGTCAGCAGGGCCAGCGCAGCCGAGGCCCAGACCAGCGGGTCGCGGCCGGTCTTCATGGCTCGCGGCCCGGCGGGTCGCCCAGGGTCAGCCCCAGGAAGGCGGACACCTCGGGGCTTGCGGGCCGGGTCATCAGCTCGAGCGGCGTGCCGCTTTGCAGCAGCCGGCCACCGTCCAGCAGATGGATGCGAGTGCCCAGGCGCAGCGCCTCGTCCAGGTCATGGGTCACCATCAGCACCGTCTTGCCCGTGCTGCGCTGGATCTGCAGGAGCTCGGCCTGCAACGCGCGGCGCGTCACCGCGTCCAGCGCAGCAAAGGGCTCGTCCATCAGCAGGATCTCGGGGTCGGCCGCCAGCGCCCGCGCCACGCCGACGCGCTGCTGCTGGCCGCCCGACAGCTGATGCGGGTAGCGCTCGGCCAGGGCCTTGTCCAGGTGCAGCAGGGCCATCAACTCGGCCGTGCGCGCGGCGATGCGCGCCACCGGCCACTGCAGCAGGCCGGGCACGGTGGCCATGTTCTGCGCCACCGTGCGGTGCGGGAACAGTCCGGTGGACTGGATCACATAGCCGATGCGCCGGCGCAGCGCGGTCGGTTCCAGCTCACGCACCGGCACGCCGCCAACGAGCACCTGGCCGCGGTCGGGCTCCAGCAGCCGGTTGACCATGCGCAGCAGGCTGGACTTGCCCGCACCCGATGGCCCGATCAGCACCGCGAACTCGCCCGGCGCAATGCGCAGCGAGACCTCGGCGATGACCGGCTTCCCGCCCAGGCTCAGACCGATCTGCTGGAACTCGATCATTGCGCCAACATCCGGACCAGCCCCTTGAACATCGCATCGGCCAGCAGCCCCAGCGCCAGCACCGGCAGCACGCCCAGCAGGACCAGATCGGCGGCACTGCTCAGCAGACCCTGGAAGATCAGGCTGCCCAGGCCACCGGCGCCGATCAGCGCCGCGACCACCGCCAGCCCCACCGTCTGCACGGTGGCCACGCGCAGGCCCGCCAGCAGCAACGGCAGAGCGATCGGCACTTCAACGCGCCAGAAGATTTGCCGCGGGGTCATGCCAATCCCTAGCGCGCTGTCCAGCACGGCCGCGGGCACCTGCTGCAGCCCGGCGGCGGTGCTGCGCACGATGGGCAGCAGGCTGTAAAGCACCAGGGCCAGCACCGCCGGCGCGAGGCCAATGCCTGCAAAGCCCCAGCGCCCAAGCTGCGGCCAAGCCGCGGCGAGCAGCGCCAGCGGAGCGATCAGCAGGGCAAACAGGGCGATCGAGGGGATGGTCTGTACCAGGTTCAACACCGGGAAAAGCGCCTGACCCAGACGCTGGCTGCGCGCCGCGGCCACTCCGAGCGGCAGGCCGATCAACAGGGCCGGCGGCAGCGTGGTCAGCACGATCTGAAGGTGGCGCCGCAGCGCGTCATGGAACAGCTCCTGGCGGTTGGCGTATTCCTTCATCAATGCAAGCTGATCCAAGCTGCCACCGGCCAGCAGCAGGGCCAGGCCGCAAGCCAGACCCGCTGCAACGACGGCTGCGATCCAGCCCTGCAGCGCATCTGCGATCGCCAGCAGGCAAACAGCGGCCAGCACCCAGAAGCCTGCGCCGAGCGAGGTGCGGGCGAGCGTAGCGCCTTCGGCCAGGTGCGTGGCGGCATCACCGGCGGTCCACAACAGACCCAGCAGCAGTGCTGCATTGCCCACAGCAGACGCCAGCTGCCAGCGACGCGTGGGCGGCATGAAGACACCCATGATCAGCAGCAGAACGGGCAACGCCAGCAACGCGGGCGCCAGCTCGATCAGCGCAATCGCCCGTCCGCTGGCGAGCCGGTTCGGCGCATGGCTCAGAAAGCCCAGACTCAACGCCGCCGCCAGGCCCAGCGCCATCAAAGCCGCCTGCACGGGATTGCGAGGCCTATTTGACAAAGCCCTTGGCTTTCAGATACGCGGCGGCCACCTGTCTGGCGTCCTGCCCCTCGACGGCGATACGGGCATTGAGCATCTGCAGGGTCGGGCCGTCCAATGACTTGAACACCGGCGCCAGCAACTCCTTGATGCGCGGGTACTGCGCCAGCGTCTCGGCGCGTATCACCGGTGCCGGGGCATAGACAGGCTGCACGCCCTTGGGATCGCTCAGCACCACCAGGCCCAGCGCTGCCAGCGAGCCGTCGGTGCCATAGGCCATCGCGCCATTGACGCCCGAGGTCTTCTCGGCCGCGGCCTTGATCGTCACCGCGGTGTCGCCACCGGCCAGTGTCAACAGCTGGTTCTGGGCCAGCTTGAAGCCATAGGCGGCCTGGAAGGCGGGCAGGGCGTCCGAGCGCTCGATGAACTCGGCCGAGGCCGCAAGCTTGAACTGGCCACCAGCCGTGATCCAGCGGCCGAACTGCTCCAGATTGATGAGCTGATGCGCCTTGGCCAAGTCCTGGCGCACGGCAATGGCCCAGGTGTTGTTGGCCGGCGCCGGCTCGAGCCAGACGAGGCGATGCTTTTCGAGGTCCAGCGCCTTGACGCGTTCGTAGCCCTCCTTGGCGCTCTTCCAGGCCGGGTGCTTCTCGTCGGCAAAGAAGAAGGCGCCGTTGCCGGTGTACTCGGGGTAGAGGTCGATCTGGCCGGCGGTCAGCGCCGTGCGCACGATCTTGGTGGCCCCCAGCTGCAACCGGTTCTCGGTCTTGATGCCACCGGCCTGCAGCACCTGCAGCAAGACCTGACCCAGCAGCGCCCCCTCGGTGTCGATCTTCGAGGCCACGCGCACGGCCGGTTGCGCCTGCGCCAGCGAGGCACTCAGCAGGATCGCCAGCCCCGTCAGGCACCCTCCGATGTTAAAGCCCATGGTAAGTCTCCGCAGCTGTGGCCGCCCATCATAGGGCCGCAGCTCAGACTCAGGGCTCGGGCTGGCGCACCATCATCACCGGCACGGGGCTGCTGCGCAGCACCAGCTCGGCATCGCTGCCCAAGGTCAGCCGGCTCAGGCCGCGGCGGCCATGGGTGCCCATCACGATCATGTCGCAGCCGCACTGCCTTGCTGTGTCGATGATGGCCTCCGCCACGCCCTGTTGACCGGCCTCGCGCAACAGGATGCTGCAGTCAATGCCGCGGGCCTTGGCTCTTTGCTGCGCCTCGGTCAACAGCGCCTCGCCCACGCGCTGCCAATGCAGACGCGCCTGTTGATAGGCGTTGGCCGGCGCCCGTTCCATGTCGAACGGCGACTCGTCGATCAAATGGAGCAGACACAGCCTGGCCTGCAGCCGCTCGGCCAGCTCCATCGCCTCCTGAAGACCGCGCTCGGCGGTGGCGCTGCCATCGATGGGCACAAGCAGGCTTTGGTACATGGGCAACTCCATACTTGTCGATCAGCTGTGCGTATTTTTGCGCAAGACCGGCGGGCAACGCTTGCGATGCATCAGGGTCTGCCCGTCATGAAACTGACATATTCGCCTGCTATGGTTGCCCTATATTTCCATTAAGATAGAAATATGAAATTGTTTGCAAGATTCGCTGTGCCCAGCTGCCAGCGCCCGTCCAATCCCATATTCTTCCAGGCTGCCCTATGACGGAAAGAACCTATAAGGTGCTGTTTCTCTGCACCGGCAACTCGGCACGCTCCATCATCGCCGAGGGCCTGATGCGGCATCTGGGCGGGGCACGCTTTCAGGTCTTTTCTGCCGGCAGCCATCCCGCCGGCGAGGTGAATCCGCTGGCGCTGCAGACGCTCTCAAGGCTGCATATTCCGACCGACGGCTTCCGCAGCAAGAGCTGGGACGAGTTCGCCGGGGCGGGGGCGTCCGATCTGGACTTCGTCTTCACCGTCTGCGACAAGGCCGCCGGCGAGGTCTGCCCGGTCTGGCCGGGCCAGCCGATGACCGCGCACTGGGGCGTCGAAGACCCCGCTGCGGTGCAGGGCCCGGACGAGATCAAGCTGCGCGCCTTCACCGACACAGCCGTGATACTGAAACGGCGCATCGAACTGATGCTGGCGCTGCCGCTGGAGCGGCTCGACGCGATGTCGTTGCAGCAGGAGCTGCACAAGCTCGGCAAGGCCTGACCCCAAAGAACAACGGACCATTGATGAGCACTCATATCCTGATTCTCTGTACGCACAACTCGGCGCGAAGCGTGCTGTCCGAGGGCATGCTCAACCATTTGGCGGCCCGGCTGGGCCGCGACGTTGTCGCGCACAGCGCCGGCAGTGCGCCGAGCGGTCGCCTCAATCCCTTTGCCATCGAGGCGCTGAACAACGCGGGCATCGCGACCACAGGCTATCGCAGCAAGAGCTGGGACGAGTTCACGGCGCCCGGCGCGCCCGCGCTGTCGATCGTGATCACCGTCTGCGACAGCGCCGCCGCCGAGCAGTGTCCGGTGTTCTTCGGCAGCAACCCGGACGGTGGCCAGCCGGTCAAGGTGCACTGGGGCTATCCTGATCCATCGAATGCCGAGGGCGGCGACGAAGGCAAGCGCCGCGCCTTCGAGTTGACCCGCCAGGCCATAGGCTACCGCATGCTGCAGCTGCTGGCCCTGCCTCTTGACACCATGGACAGGGCAGCGCTGCAGGCCGCCTTGATCGAAATCGGCCGCAGCTGAGACAAGCATGAGCACCACATTCGCCATTGAGAAGCCCACCGCCCCTGCGCCCATGAGCCTGTTCGAGCGCTACCTGACCGTCTGGGTCCTGCTGTGCATCGCGGCCGGCATCGTGCTCGGGCAGCTGATGCCCGGCGTCTTCCAGGCCGTCGGCCGCATGGAGTACGCCAAGGTCAATCTGCCGGTGGGCCTGCTGATCTGGGTGATGATCATCCCGATGTTGCTGAAGGTGGACTTCGGGTCGCTGCATCAGGTCAGCCAACACTGGAAGGGCATAGGCATCACGCTGTTCATCAACTGGGCGGTCAAGCCCTTTTCGATGGCCCTGCTGGGCTGGATCTTCATCCGCCAGGTATTTGCCCCCTATCTGCCCGCCGATCAGCTCGACAGCTATGTGGCCGGCCTGATACTGTTGGCCGCGGCCCCGTGCACGGCGATGGTCTTCGTCTGGAGCCGGCTGACCGGCGGCAACGCCCTGTTCACGCTGTCACAGGTGGCGTTGAACGACGCCATCATGGTGTTCGCCTTCGCGCCCATCGTGGCCCTGCTGCTGGGCATGTCGTCCATCATCGTGCCCTGGGACACGCTGATCACATCGGTCGTGCTCTACATCGTCATTCCGGTGGCGATCGCCCAGCTCTGGCGCAAGCTGCTGCTGGCCAAGGGCCAGGCCAGCTTCGATGCGACGCTGGCGCGCATCGGCCCCTGGTCCATCACCGCCTTGCTGGCCACGCTGGTGCTGCTGTTCGCCTTCCAGGGCGAGGCCATCATCAAGCAGCCGCTAGTGATTGCGATGCTGGCCGTGCCGATACTGATACAGGTGTTCTTCAACTCCGGTCTGGCCTATTGGCTGAACCGCCGCGCCGGCGAGTCGCACAGCGTGGCCTGTCCCTCGGCGCTGATCGGCGCCTCCAACTTCTTCGAGCTGGCGGTGGCCGCCGCGATCAGCCTGTTCGGCTTCGACTCCGGCGCGGCGCTGGCCACCGTGGTCGGCGTGCTGATCGAGGTGCCGGTAATGCTGCTGGTGGTGCGCTGGGTCAATTCCAGCAAGGGCTGGTACGAACGCGGCGCGGCTTGATGCGGCTCAAGCCCTAGCCCGGGTTCGGGTGCATGCTTGAGCCATGCCTACCGGTTCCGAGGAGTCCCTGTTGATAATCGAGACGCCGTTGTCCGAGGCCCCGGGTTTTCTCGCCCGGGCCACCCGCCATCTGTTCTTCACCGGCAAGGGCGGTGTGGGCAAGACCTCGCTGTCCACCGCCACGGCGCTGGCCCTGGCCGACGCCGGCAGACGGGTGCTGCTGGTCAGTACCGACGCGGCATCGAATCTCGACGAGATGCTGGGCATCACCCTGTGCAACCTTCCCACGCCGGTCCCTGGCGCACCGGGCCTTGAGGTGCTGAACATCGACCCCGACGCAGCGGCGGAGTCCTACCGGCAGCGCGTGCTGGCGCAAATGGGCGAGGTCGCCACGGACGTTGAGCTGGCCACGGTGCGCGAGCAGCTGTCCGGCGCCTGTACGACGGAGATTGCCTCGTTCGACGAGTTCGCCTCGCTGCTGTCCGGCCGCGCCGAGCGCTATGACCACATCGTCTTCGACACCGCACCGACCGGCCATACACTGCGCCTGCTCAGCCTGCCCAAGGCCTGGAGCGGCTTTCTCGAAGGCAATGACAGGGGTGCCTCCTGCCTGGGGCCGCACTCGGGCCTGAAGCTGCAGGAGCAGCGCTTCAGGGCGGCGCTGGCGGCCCTCAGCGACCCGGTGCTGACGACCGTCGTGCTGGTGACCCGGCCGGACAGGGGCGCCATTGCCGAGGCGGCGCGAACCTCGGAAGAGTTGCGCCTGCTGGGCCTGAACAACCAGCGGCTGGCGATCAACGGCCTATTCCATGCCAGCGAACGCGGTGACGCGGTGGCCTGCGCCATCGAGGCCCTTGGCCAGCAGGCCCTGGCCGAGATGCCCACCTCGCTGCGCGAACTGCCGCAAGACAGCGTGCCGCTGCGCGCCTTCGACACCGTGGGTCTGCCGGCCCTGCGGGCGCTGTTGCGCGGCGGCGCGGGCGACATGGCAACCGTCACGTCGAGGCCTGTCATGGTTCAGCCTGAGGGCGGTCAGGGGCTCGCCGCCCTGGCCGATGAACTGGCCGCCACCGGCCATGGCCTGATCATGGTGATGGGCAAGGGCGGCGTGGGCAAGACCACGGTGGCCGCCGCGCTGGCCATAGGCCTGGTGCAACGGGGCAAGACCGTGCACCTGAGCACCACCGATCCGGCCGCCCACCTGGCCGGCACACTGGACGGCGAGGTGCCGGGCCTGCGCGTGGACCGCATCGATCCCAAGGTCGAGACGCAGCGCTATATCGACAAGATCATGGCGGCCAAGTCGCCCCATTTGAACGAGCAGGAGCAGGCACTACTGCTGGAAGACCTGCGCTCGCCCTGTACCGAGGAGGTGGCCGTCTTCCACGCCTTCTCGCGCATCGTCAGCGAGGCACGCAGCGCCTTTGTCGTGCTGGACACCGCGCCCACCGGGCATTCGCTGCTGTTGATGGATGCCACCGGTGCCTACCACCGGCAGATGATGCGCGAGTTCGAAGGGTCGGGCGCCGCACGCGTCGTGACCCCCTTGATGCGTTTGCAGGACGGTGCGTACACCAAGATCATTCTGGTGACCTTGCCGGAAGTGACGCCGGTATCGCAGGCCGCCGCGCTGCAGGATGACCTGCGCCGCGCCGGCATCGAACCCTATGCCTGGGTGCTGAACAAGAGCGTGCTGGCGGCCGGCACGCAAGACCCCCTGCTGGCGGTGCGCCTGGACGGCGAGCGCAAGCAGATGGCGCGCATGGCGGCCGGACTGGCCAGGCGCAGCTTCATCGTGCCCTGGCTGACCCGGCCACCGATTGGCGGTACCGAGTTGGCCAGGCTGGTGAGCTGGCCGTAGCGCAACCCTGGGCTGCTGGAGGCGATCCAGGCCTCGCCGCTCAGCAATCACAAGGTCAACGCGATGGATCGCGGTGCTCAGGCTGATCGCCACGCGCAATCGCACCATTGCCGGCATGATCCTGTGGCAGGCGCTCGGCCTGGGGCCGGTTGGCTGTCAGGTCTTGGGCGGCGGCCCGAACACCAGCCGCGCCACCGTGCCGGTACCGTCGTCGCGGGCCTGAAGCGTCAGCTGTGCGCCATGGTGCTCGGCAATGGCACGGGCGATCGAGAGGCCCAGCCCGGCACCGCTGCTGTCAGAGCCGCGGCGGTGGCGCTCGAACACCGTGGCCGCCAGATCGGCGTCGAAGCCAGGTCCCTCATCCTCGACTTCCAGCAGCGCGCCCGGGGCCAGGTCACGCGTACGCACGGTGACCCGGCCGCCGCCGTGGTTCAGCGCGTTGTCGATCAGATTGGACAGCAGTTCCTGCAGTTCGCCCTCCCAGCCGACGACCACGGCCGGCAGCAGCTCGAAGCCGAGGTCAATGCCGGCCAGGCGGGCGCGATCCACGAACAGGCCGGCACAGGCCTCGGCCACATCGGCCAGGTCCACCGGAGCGGGCACCTGGTTGCTGCCTGCCTCGGAGCTCGCCCTGGACAGGCTCAGCACGCGCTGCACCATGTGCTGGAGGCGGCCGACCAGCGCCTGCATCGTCTGCAGCCGCAGCAGGAGCTGGTCCTGCTCCGGCCCGCACAGGACGGTCGCATGGTCCTGCATGGCCATTTCGAGCTGCAGCGACAGCGCCGCGATCGGCGTGCGCAGCTGATGCGCGGCGTCACCGATGAAGGCCCGCTGCGCATGGGCGGAGTCGCGCAGCCGTGCCATCAGCAGGTTCAAGGCCTGCGCCAGGGCGGCCACCTCGGCCCCGGATTGCTCGACATCGAAGGGTCGCAGATCGCGATGGGCGCGACCGGTGATGTCGCGCGTGAAGCGCTCCAGCGGGGCGAGCACGCTGCGTGTGCTGAGGTAGAGCCCCAGCAGGGCGGCCAGCAGCATGGCCAGGCCGAGGCGCAGCGAGCGCATCTGCATCTGCGCGCTGGCGTCGCGGCGCTTGTTCAGTGTTTCGGCCACGACGATCACCGCGCGTTGCCCGGGGCCCTGCCTGCGCAGCACCAGCACCCGGACGGGCTGCTGGTCCAGACTGGCGCTACCCGTCGTGCTGAGCGGGTCGGCGCTCGCGCCGGCATGGGGCACCAGCCTTGCATCCCCCCAGACCAGCTTGCCAGGGCCGTCGAAGATGGCGAGATAGAGCCGGTCCAGCGGATCGGCCTGCAGCAGGGCCTGCGCCGAGACCGGGAGGTCAGCCTCAAGGTCGTTGTCGGTGTCGATCTCCAGCCGGGCGGCCAGCGCGGTGGCGGTATTCAGCAGGGCCTGATCAAAGGCCTGATCGGCCAGGCGCTCGGTGCCGCGTAAATCGAGCAGCAGGGCCGCGCCCAGCACCAGCGTCAGCGACAGGCCCAGCGCCAGCAGCAGGCGTGTGCGCAGCGGGAGCCGCCGCAAACCCGAGCCCAGAGCGCTGGCCACCGCGCTCATGCGCATCGGTCCGCGGGGCTGCCTGCGGTCGGTGTGTCGATCAGCCTGTAGCCCAGCCCCCGGATCGTTTCGAGCTCCAGCGTCGAGCCGACGAGCTTGCGTCGCAGCCGGGAGATATGCAGTTCGATGGCATTGGCGCTCAGCTCGTTTTCCCAGTGGCTGAGGCTGTTGATGAGCTTGCGCTTGGTGACGATCTTCGGGCTGCTCAGGGCCAGCTCGAACAGCAGGGCCCACTCCTTGCGGGTCAGCGGCAGCGGCTGGCCATTCAGCGTCGCGGTCTGCTCGGCCACACCCAGGCGCAGGCGGCCCAGAGCGAGGTCGCCGCTCGCACTGGCTTGCGAGCGCCGCAGCAGCGCCCTCAGCCGCGCCAGCAGTTCGGGCAGCATGAAGGGCTTGGCCAGATAGTCATCGGCGCCCAGATCCAGCCCGCGCACCTTGTCCGACCAGTCGTCGCGGGCCGTGATCAGCATCACCGGCATCCGCAGCGCCTGCGCGCGCAGCCTGGCCAGCAGGTTCAGGCCGTCCATGCCGGGCAGGCCGATATCCAGCAGCAGGGCATCGTAGGTGGTGTCGCCCAGGGCCTGCAGCGCGGCCTCGGCGCGTTCGACCGCGTCGACGCTGTAGGCATCGCGGTGCAGGGCTTCGGCGAGGCTGGCGCGCAGGCCGGGGTCGTCTTCGACCAGCAGGATGCGCATGCAGGTCGATCCTTTCGATGGATGAAGAGCCGCCAGTGTGCGGACATTCCTTCAGCCGTCTTTGACAAAAGGCAAAGCGCAATGGCATCCGGCGTAACAGCGCGTTTCCGACAGGATTTCGACAGCATCGCCCAGCTACACCTGAGGCCCGGCGCACTCTCACCAACCTGCAAGGAGTCCTTATGCGATGCATGCAATCTGTCAAGACCGGCGCACTCATGCTGGCCTTGATTTCCTGTTCCGGCGCCTGGGCGCAGGCCGCCGTACCGCCCCCCGGGCGCCTGCTGGCGTCCAACTGCTTTCAGTGCCACGGCACCAACGGCAAGGGGCCTGGCTTCGAGCGTCTGGCGGGCGAGTCGAGCGACGAGATCTACAAGGAACTCAAGGAGATGCAGTCCGGCAAGGAGGGGCAGGGCCTGATGACCAAGCACGCCATGGGCTACACCGACGCGCAGCTGCGCGCCATGTCGAAGTGGTTCTCGACCCAGCGCTGAACCTTCCAATCAAACCAGGAATTCGCAATGAAACGACGTGAAATTCTCCAGGCCGGTCTGGCCGCTGCGGCTGCCGCCGGTGCCTTGCATCCCCTGTCCGGCCGGGCCGCGAGTTCCGGCGGGCGGGTCATCGTGGTCGGCGGCGGCATGGCCGGCGCCACGGTGGCCAAGTATCTGCGCATATGGAGCAACAACACGCTGGAGGTGACGTTGATCGAACGCAATCCGGCCTATCTGTCCAACATCATGAGCAGCCTGGTGCTGACCGGCCAGCGCTCCCTGTCGAGTCTGCGTTTCGGCTACGAGGCGCTGCAGCAGCGCCATGGCGTCAAGCTCGTGTTCGACGAGGTGCTGGCCGTCGATGCGGCGGCGGGGTCGGTGCGGCTGGCCTCCGGCAGCAACCTCACGGCCGACAAGATCGTGCTTGCGCCGGGCATTCGATTCGACGCACTGCCGGGCCAGAATGACCCGAGCCTGATGCCCCATGCCTGGTCGGCCGGCGCTCAGACCGAACTGCTGGCCAAGCAGCTGGGCGCGATGAAGGCCGGTGGCACCGTGGTGTTGACGATTCCGAAAACGCCTTACCGCTGCCCGCCCGGCCCCTATGAGCGGGCCTGTCTGCTGGCCGACTGGCTGAAGGCGAAGAAGCCGCGCAGCAAGCTGCTGGTGCTGGACGCCAATCCCGACATCGTGGTCGAGCAGGACAACTTCTCGAAAGCCTTCTTCGGGCTGCACGCCAATGTGATCGAGTACCACCGCGGCGTCGAGATCTCCTCGGTCGATGAGTCGCAGATGATGCTCTACACCAATGGCGGCGCGGTGCACGGCGATGTGATCAACCTGATCCCTGCGCAGCGGGCCGGGAAGCTGATCGAGCAGACCGGCCTGGCCACGGCCACCAATGGCCGGTTCGCGCTGGTCGATGTGCTGAGCTATGCCAGCCTGGATGCGCCACGCATCCACGTGATCGGTGACTCCAGCGCCACCACGCAGCCCAAGGCCGGCCACATTGCCAACCAGGAGGCCAAGATTTGCGCCGATGCCCTGGTGCGCTACTTCGCGGGTGTTGCCCCCGATGCGGCTCCGGTGACCAACTCGGCCTGCTTCTCGACCATCACGCGCACCCAGGCCTCCTGGCTGTCCGTGGTGTTCCAGTACGACGCGCTGTCAAGGACGATGAAGTCCGTGGCCGCCAGCTCGGCTGCCTCCACCGGGTGGAACAAGGACAACTTCGAGGACATGAACGAGTGGTTCAGGGCCTTGATGGCCGATTCGTTTGCCTGAAGCGCGCGGGGGCAGGGCTTGCCGCTGCCTCCACCCTCGCGGCCACCGCCAGCGCTGATCGCACCGCGCTTTCCAGCAGGGGCACGCCGGTTTCGGCGTAGGAACCGCACCACCACACGCGGCGCTCTGGCTGCGCGTGCAATTCCTGCAGCGAGACCAAGGCCGCAGCGCTGCCGAGGTTGACCAGCGGACGCTCGAAGCGGGCCTGGCCGATCACGCTGCCGTCCCGCGGCGGGCGCTGCGGCATCACGGTCTGGAACAGCGGCTCGGCATGGCGCAAACCCGGCTGCACGCGGTTGATCCAGATCGTGCTCTCCGGCTGCTCATGTTCGGCGCAGACGCGGGCGTTCACCGGTGACCAGTCGGCGCGGCGCCGGGGCATCAGCCCGGTGTCGCGGTGCATCAGCACCTCCAGCGCGCGGTAGCGGAAGGCGGCCAGCGCCGCGGTCTCGTCCAGCGCGGCGTCGGCCAGCAAGGTCAGGGCCTGGTTGGCCTGCGTGGCGAACACGACATGGTCGAAGGCCTCCTCGCCCGCGGCGTGTTGCACCGTCACCCGCCCGGCACCGGCATCTCGGGTCGATGAGGCCGCCCCCGGCTGGCGCCGAACGGCCACTACGCCGGCCGCGCATTGCACGCGTGTGATGCCTGCCAGCAGCCTCGCGGCAACCGCGTCGGCGCCGTCGCGCGCGCGGCGCACGCTCTGGCGCGCCACGCCAGCGGCGGCATAGCCGGCGACCACCGCAGCCGGGTAGGCGCGCGCGTCTTCGGTGCTGCAGGTGGCTATGGTGGCGATGGCCGGCAGCAGCAGGCCGTCGACGAACTCGGGGGTGATGCGCTCGGCGGCGACGAACTCGCCGATGCTCGCGCCGTCCAGGCCCCCGGCCGCCAGCGCCGCGCGCGCCCGGCTCTGGAAGCGCAGCGCGCCCTGCACGATGCGCCACCCCCGCGCGCTGGCCACGTCCTGCGGCAGCACATAGGGCATCGACCAGCCACCAACACGCGCGTTGCGCCAACGGAAGTAGGCGTAGCCGTCGCCATCGCTGAAGGTGGTGGCGTAATCCACCGGATCCGTGGCCACGCCGAGTTCCGCGTACAGGCGGGTCAGCGTCGGGTAGTAGCCTGGGTAGAACACGCGCAGCGGCACGTCGATGCGCTGGGCAGGGATGGTGGCGTCCAGCGCCACCGAGCTGGCCACGAAGCCCGGCACCGCATGGCGTTCGAACAAGGTCACCGCGTGACGCCGCGACAGCTGCCACGCGGCCACCAAGCCAGCAATGCCGCCACCGATGACGGCGATGTCCATGGGCGCATGGTTAACCGGTGTCACCAGAAAAAGCATCCGGGCCTGCAACGACCGCCGACTTTGCCTGGTGCAGCGGCGAAGGTGCAGCGGCAGCGGCCGACTCGATCTGCTCGCTGCCGCGACCGCTGTCGGCTCGAAAGCAGCCTGGTACCCAATCGTTCCACTGATGTCAACATCCAACCGCCCGTGCCAGCCACCAGCAGATCAGTGAGCCCAAGCTCGGCCAGGAAGGTGTGGTCATGCGACGCAACGATCAGCGCTCGGCTTTGAGTCACCGCTGAGCGATCCGATCGCGCGTTCTGCTGCTCCTGTTCCTTTGCCTGCGAGAAACGGGAATAGGTGTCGCCTTACGTAGGACACGCCCTCCAAGGAAAGAAGGGAAGTCACCATCAAGGTTTCAAAGATGCAAAGAGCTCCCCCGCGCGGTGGCGCCAGTGGAGTTTGCCGTCGTATCAACGGCTGCATCAATGGCGCATGGGACGGTTTCCTCGGCTGGGTTTCTCTGCGCGGAGCTGTAAGTAGGTCCGGTAGCGAGAGCGATCCCTGTCCGTAATAGGTCCGACGGCTGCCGGCCCCAAGGCCACCGGCAAACCTCAGCCATCAGCGATGGCGCAATGCCCGCGCCTGTCGCAGGTTTGTCTTCTTCCTGAAACCTCGGCCTCCGACACTGCCGCCATTCGCAAGCCGCCGCCATGCGGATGCCCCGTAACGCAAAGTCGCCGACGCCTCAGTCCAACGACAGCGACCGCGCCCTCCATCCAAGCGAACAGCCACAAGCCATGTCCGAACACAACTTCGCCCCCTCGCGCCGCCACCTGCTGAAAAGCGCATCGGCCGCCGCCGCCTTGCCCTTCATCGCCACCCTCGGCGCCCTGCACAGCCGCGAGGCCCAGGCCGCCGGCAACACCCTGCTGGTCGACAGCCCCTATGGCCCTATCGCCCCGGTCGATGACCTGATCACCGGCCTGCCGCTGCTGCAGCTGCCTGCGGGCTTCAGCTACAAGAGCTTTGGCTGGACCGGCGACCTGATGAGCAACGGCAAGCCGACACCCCGCGCCCACGACGGTATGGGCGTGGTCACCAGCCGCCGCGTCGGCCGCGGCACCGAGCTGGTGCTGATACGCAACCACGAGGTCGGCACGGGCTCGGATGCCAGCCACTTCGGCGCACCGGCCGTGTACGACAGCGGCACCTCGGGCAGCAGCTACTCCAACGGCGGCACGACCAATCTGGTGTTCCGCGATGGCAACTGGATCCGCACCGACGCCAACCTCGGCGGCACCCGCACCAACTGCGCCGGCGGCATCACGCCCTGGGGCAGCTGGCTGACCTGCGAGGAAGTGGGATCCGACTCGGCCAGCAGCCAGGGCCGCAAGCACGGTTATGTGTTCGAGTGCGCCGCCGATGCGTCGCAGACCAGCGCCGAGCCCATCATCGGCATGGGCCGCTTTGCCCACGAGGCGGTCGCCATCGACCCCTCCACCGGCATCGCCTACCTGACCGAGGACAGCTCGGGCAAGTCCGGCTTCTACCGCTACATCCCGACCGTCACCCAGGGCGCGCTGGGCAGCCTGGCTCAGGGCGGCAAGCTGCAGATGGCCAAGGTCAAGGGCCTGAACAACGGGAACATCGCGCCGGCCCAGCTCGATCAGAGCTATGAGCTGGAGTGGGTGGACATTGCCAACCCGGACCAGAACCGCGGCAACGCCACCGGCCCGGACGGCGCCGCCATCACCAACGCAGCAGGTCCCTTTGTGCAGGGCTGGCAGCAGGGCGGCCTGCGCATGAACCGCGGCGAGGGCATCTGGTACTTCGCCGGCAAGATGTTCGTGATGGACACCTCGGGCGGCAATGTCGGCCGCGGTGCGATCTGGGAGCTTGATCTGGCCAGCCAGACCCTGGTCTGCATCTATGCCAGCGCCTCGGAGCTGGTGGGCGACGCCGGTGACAACCTGTGCGTCAGCCCGCGCGGCGGCATCGTCATCTGCGAAGACGGCGGCGGTGTCACCGACACATTCGGTTTCGGCAGCCGCCTGATGGGTCTGAGCCCGGAAGGCGACACCTTCATTCTGGCCAAGAACAACGTCAACGTGAACGCCGCCCAGCTGACGGCCGCGGGCAAGCTCGGCAGCCTGGCCGGCAACCATCGCGGCTCCGAGCTCTGCGGTGCCTGCTTCGACCCGACCGGCCGCTTCCTGTTCGTGAACATCCAGACTCCCGGCATCACCTTCGCCATCACCGGCCCCTGGGCCAAGGGCGCGCTCTGAGCCCGCTGCATTTCAAAACATCAAAGGATTCAACTATGAAGACCACCCTCATCGCCGGCGCCTTGCTGGCCCTGGCCGCGCACAGCCAGGCCGCCATCTACAACGGCGCGACGGGGTCCGCCAGCGTGGACGCCAGCTTTGCCACCTCCAGCGAGCTGTTTTTCGACATCGACTTCGCCACCCGTGCGACGGTGACCTTGAACTTTGTCGTCGAGGCGCAAGACCTGGCCCAGAACGCGCTCAGCTTCAATGCCCTGGTGCGCAATCTGTCCGGTCTGGGCTTCGAGAAGGCCAGCGTCAGGCTCGACGGTGCCCGCTTCGCCGCGCCCGTCGGCACGGTCACGACCGACGGCTTCCAGCCGGTGCTGGCCACGGGCAGCAGCAGCGACGCAATTTGGGCCAGCTTCGGCGGTCCCGGCGTGACGACCGATTTCTACATCGGCAATCCGCTGCTGCAGGCCGGTGCGGCCAACTGGACGCTGGACCTGAGCGGCCACCAGGTCGGCGACGCCTTCAGCATCACCGTGGCCGTGCCCGAGCCGCAGACCTATGCGCTGATGTTGTCCGGCATGGCCCTGCTGGGCTGGGCCGCGCGCCGCCAGCGCAAGGGCCGCTGAGCTGACCGGGCCGGTGGCTCAATCGGCCGCCGGCCTTGGCATTAGCAGCAGAGCGCAGAAGGCCGCCAGGCCCAGAGCGGCGGTCAGCCACAGGGCCTGGGCGCCCCAGCGGGCAAGGCAGATGCCGAACAACCAGGGCGCCAGCGCCTGCGCCATGCGCGCCGGCACTGCTATCAGGCCCTGGCGCTGGCCATAGCCCTGGGGGCCGAACAGCACCAGGGGCAGGGTGCCCTTGGCAATGGTCAGGATGCCATTGCCTGCCCCATGCATCAGGGCAAACACCATCGCCAGCGGCGCGCCGAACAGGGTCAGCAGCGTTGCACCGATCGGATGCATCAAGGCCGCCAGCCGGGCCGACAACAGCGGGTGAACCCGACGCAGAAAACCAAACTCCAGCAGCCGCCCTGCCACCTGGGCCGGCCCCACCAGCGCGCCGATGACCACCGCCGCCGCCAGGCTCGCCCCGCCGGCCTGCAGCAGCTGGGGCAGATGGGCGGCCATGGCGGTGCTGGTGAACCAGGTGGCGGCAAACACAAAGGCCAACAACCACACCGCCCGGCGCGAGGCTGGTGGCTCGGCGACTGGCGCCTGACCCACCATCGCCGGTGCGGCAGGTGCCAGCGCCACGGCCCGGGGCAGCCGCCAATTCAGCGGCAGACCCACCAGCAGATGCAGCGCCGCCCAGGTAAAGCAGGTGCCGCGCCAGCCGAACTGCGCCTCCAGCAGCGTGGACAGCGGCCAGCCGACCGTGCTGGCAAAGCCGGCGATCAAGGTGATGCCGGTGATCGCATTCCGCGATTCGCGTCCATAGAGCCGCACCAGCGCCGCGAAGGCCGCCTCGTACAGACCGCTGCCCATCGCCACGCCCATCAGCAGCCAGGCCGCGAACAGGCCGACCGCGCCCTGGGCCAGGCCCAGCGCCATCAACGCCAGGGCAAAGATCACGCTGGTGCCCATCAGCACCGGCCGTCCGCCCAGCCGATCTATGGTTTTGCCGGCATGGGGGCCCAGCAGGGCCGAGACGATCAGCGCCGCCGAGAAGGCCGCGAACACCGTTGGCGTGCTCACCCCCAGATCGCGCGCCATTGGTGCAGCCAGCATGGCCGGCAGATAGTAGGACGAGGCCCAGGCCAGGGTTTGTGCTGTGCCCAATGCAGCGACGGTGCCGATCTGGCGGGGCGGGGTGTCGGCCTGGGTGCTCATCTGGATTCTTTGCGTTCCGGCGGCGGGAGGCAGCAATTGGCGGCGGTGTCTTCGCGCAAGGCCTTCATCAACAACAGCAGAGACGATTCGACGGCGGCGCGTTCGCGCTCGCTCAAGGCGCCGAGCAGATGCTCGGCATGGTCATCAAGCGTCTGGTTCAGTTCATCGACGGTGCGCCGGCCCTCGGCGGTGAGCGTGACAAGCCAGCTCCTGGCGTCCAGTGGGTTCGGCTCCTTGCTCACCAGGCCACGGGCGACCATGGCCTCCACCGCACGCGACACCCAGCTCTTCTCCAGACTGACCCGCGTTCCGAGCTCGGACAGCGGCACCGGGCCGGAACGCCCCAGCTCGGTCAGCAGATGGCATTGGGTGTTGGTGGTGTGGCAGCAGTCGGCCACCACCCGTTGCGCCCGGGTGTACAGGCGCGCGACCTCGCGCAGCAGGCTGCCGGTGTGGCTCTCGTTTGGGATTGTGGGCATGTCGTGGCGTATAGCAACTATTTTGTTGCACCATAGCGGCCGGGCATATCGTTGTCAATGGCAACCAGTCGATCCAAGAAAGCGGGGCACGCCCCGCGAATCTCAGATTGCCGCCTGATTCACCCGTTTGGACAGCTGCTCGGCGCTTTCCTTGCGCTCGCTGTAGCGGTCCACCAGATAGGGGCTGGCATCGCGCGTCAGCAGGGTGAACTTGAACAGCTCCTCCATCACGTCCACCACGCGGTCGTAATAGGCCGAGGGCTTCATCCGGCCCTCCTCGGTGAACTCCAGAAAGGCCTTGGCCACCGAGGACTGGTTCGGTATCGTGACCATGCGCATCCAGCGGCCCAGCACCCGCATCTGGTTGACGGCGTTGAAGGACTGCGAACCGCCGGACACCTGCATCACCGCCAGCGTCTTGCCCTGGGTCGGCCGGACGGCCCCCGAGCTCAGCGGTATCCAGTCGATCTGCGACTTCATCACCCCGGTCATCGCGCCATGGCGCTCGGGCGAGCACCACACCATGCCCTCCGACCACTCGGCCAGGCGGCGCAACTCCTGCACCTTGGGATGGGTGTCGGGCGCGTCATCGGGCAGCGGCAGGCCGGCAGGGTCGAAGATCTTCACCTCGCCGCCCATCGCCTCGAGCAGGCGCGCGGCCTCGAAGGTCAGCAGCCGGCTGTAGGAGCGTGCCCGCAGCGAGCCATACAACATCAGGAAGCGCGGGCGGTGCTGCGAGGGCGCTGCAGCGGTGAGGCGCTGCTGGGTCGGCACATCGAACAGGCCGGCGTCGAGGGCGGGGAAGGTGGGCGGGGTCTTAAGCACGGCGGGCTCCGGTGTCGGTGACGACTTCGCCGTCTTCCTTGGTGAAGGGCGGCAGCGTCGGCACCGGCAGCAGTTCCAGCACCTGTTCGGACGGCCGGCACAGGGCCGTGCCCAGCGCTGTGACGACGACAGGGCGGTTCATCAGGATCGGGTGCAGCAGGATGAAGTCCAGCAGCTGCTCGTCGCTCAAGGCCGGGTCGCCGAGATTCAGCTCGGCATAGGGCCTGCCCTTCTCGCGCAGCAGATCGCGCACCGAGAGGCCCATGGCCTGCACCAGCTGCCGCAGCCGGTCTCTTGTTGGTGGCGCTTTCAGGTACTCGATCACCTCGGGCTCGATGCCCGCGTGGCGAATCAGGGCCAGGGTGTTGCGCGAGGTGCCACAGGCGGGGTTGTGATAGATCGAGACGTGGTGGGACATGACGGCGTGAGTTGGGCTATGAGGTGCCGGCTGCGAACGCAACTCAGCAGGGGCAGGCGGCAGACGTATTGGGCGGTGTGCAGGCGGCCTGGTTGCCGCAGCAGTTCTCGGTCAGGTAGCCGAGCAGCTCGTTCATCTGAGCATAGTGGGCGCGGTAGATCAAGTTCCGGCTGGCGCGCTCCTGTGTCACCAGCCCGGAGCTGGCCAATTCCTTCAGGTGGAATGACAGCGTCGCGCCCGGAACCTCCAACACCTCCTGCAGGGCGCCGGGCGTCATGCCGGCGGGGCCGGCGACCACGAGCGCCCGGAACACCTTCAGGCGTAAGGGCTGGGCCAGGGCGGCCAGTGCTTTGATCACATCCACATCTTCCATATTTTCATTATTATGGAAATGGCTTGATCATGCAAGCGGGCCGCGCGGCCCAGTACCGATCAGCCGTTGGCCACAACCATATGGTTGTCGACGCTCAGCACGCCCTTGACGGTGGCTACAGGCTGCCAACGTAGGCCGCGAGGTGCTGGCCGGTGAGGGTGGTGTGGGCCTTGACCAGAGCCGCAGGTGTGCCCTCGAAGACGATGCGGCCGCCGTCATGCCCGGCGCCGGGGCCGAGGTCGATGATCCAGTCGGCATGGGCCATCACCGCCTGGTGGTGCTCGATGACGATGACCGACTTGCCGGCATCGACCAGGCGGTCGAGCAGGCCCAGCAACTGTTCGACGTCAGCCAGGTGCAGACCTGCGGTGGGTTCATCGAGCACATAGACGCCGCCCTTCTCGGCCATGTGCGTGGCCAGCTTGAGCCGTTGCCGTTCGCCGCCTGACAGGGTGGTCAGCGGTTGGCCGAGGCTGATGTAGCCGAGGCCCACGTCGGCCAGCCGTTCGAGGATGGCGTGCGCGGCCGGTGTGCGCGCTTCTCCGGCGCCGAAGAAGTCCCGGGCCTCGGTCACCGACATCGCAAGCACCTCGCTGATGTCCCGGCCGCCCAGCTTGTATTCCAGCACCTGGGCCTGGAATCGCTTGCCCTCGCAGTCTTCGCAGGTGGTGGCAACGCCGGCCATCATTGCAAGGTCGGTGAAGATCACGCCGGCGCCGTTGCAGCCGGGGCAGGCGCCCTCGGAATTTGCGCTGAACAGCGCCGGCTTGACGCCATTGGCCTTCGCGAACGCCGCGCGTATCGGGTCGAGCAGGCCGGTGTAGGTGGCCGGGTTGCTCCTGCGCGAGCCGCGCACGGCGCCCTGGTCGACAAACACCACGCCCTCGACGGCGGGGATGGACCCGAGCACCAGCGAACTCTTGCCGGAGCCGGCGACGCCGGTGATAACGACCAGCACGCCGAGCGGGATGTCCACATCGACATCACGCAGGTTGTGCGCCTTCGCGCCGCGAATCGCAAGCTTGCCGGCGGGCTTTCGCACCGCCTTCTTGAGCGCGGCGCGGTCGTCGAAATGGCGGCCGGTGAGGGTGGCGCTGGCCCGCAGCCCCTCGACGCTGCCCTCGAAACAGACCGTGCCACCGGCCGTGCCGGCACCGGGGCCGAGGTCGACCACATGGTCGGCGATCGCTATCGTTTCCGGCTTGTGCTCGACGACCAGCACCGTGTTGCCCTTGTCGCGCAGCCGCAGCAGCAGGGCGTTCATGCGCTGGATGTCGTGCGGATGCAGGCCGACGGTGGGCTCGTCGAAAACATAGGTCACATCGGTGAGCGAGGAGCCAAGATGGCGAATCATCTTGACGCGCTGCGCCTCGCCGCCCGACAGCGTGCCCGAGGGCCTGTCAAGCGAGAGATAGCCCAGCCCGATCTCGACAAAGGCGTCGAGCGCATGGTTCAGCTTGCCGAGCAGCGGGGCGACCGACGGGGCGTCGAGGCCGCTCACCCACGCGGCCAGGTCGCTGATCTGCATCGCGCAGGCCTCGGCGATATTGAGCTTCTTGATACGCGAAGAGCGTGCGGCCTCGCTGAGCCGCGTGCCGGCGCACTCGGGGCAGGTCGTGAAGGTCACGGCCCGCTCGACGAAGGCGCGGATATGCGGCTGCATCGCCTCCACGTCCTTGGACAGCATCGATTTCTGCAGCTTCGGGATCAGCCCCTCGTAGGTCAGGTTGATGCCGTCGACCTTGATCTTGGTCGGCTCCTTGTAGAGCAGGTCGTGCAGCTCGTTCTTCGTGAACTTGCGGATGGGCTTGTCCGGGTCGAAGAAGCCGCAGCCGTTGAAGATGCGGCCGAACCAACCGTCCATGCTGTAGCCGGGAATCGTCAGCGCCCCTTGGTTGAGCGACTTGCTGTCGTCGTAGAGCTGGGTTAGCGCTATGTCGGTGACCGACCCCATGCCCTCGCAGCGCGGGCACATGCCGCCCAGGCGGTTGAAGCTCTGCTTCACCGTCTTGCTGCCGGCACCGCGCTCCACCGTGATGGCGCCGACCGCCCGGACCGAGGGCACGTTGAAAGCGAAGGCGTTGGGCGAGCCGATGTGCGGCTTGCCGAGCCGGCTGAACAGTATGCGCAAGAGGGCGTTGGCATCGGTGGCGGTGCCGACCGTCGAGCGGGCGTTGGCGACCATGCGTTCCTGGTCAACGATGATCGCGGTCGTCAGCCCGTCAAGCACATCGACCTCGGGCCGCGCCAAGGTCGGCATGAAACCCTGCACAAAAGCGCTGTAGGTCTCGTTGATCATCCGCTGCGACTCGGCAGCAATCGTGCCGAACACCAGCGAACTTTTGCCCGAGCCGGACACGCCGGTGAACACCGTCAAGCGGCGCTTCGGGATTTCGACGCTGACGTCCTTGAGGTTGTTCACCCGCGCGCCCTGCACACGGATCAGATCGTGAGCGTCGGCGAGGTGCTGTGCAGGCGATTGCCCGCCGGTCTTCTTGGCCATGGTTATGGTGCCTCCCTGTGCTGCGGATTGTGTCGGACGAATGCCTTGGGGTCACCAAGGCGAATGCACGAGACGTGAGGCTGGCTTGCATCATTCCTATATTTCCACTAATATGGAATTGAAGGGCCTGGCAGCAGCCAGATCCGTCACCCACCAAGGGCTCGATGCAGAGCCCTTTCATTGCGTCATTTAGGTGCTATACACAACCATGTACCGCTCCCTGCTGCCCAAGGTCTTGCGCGCGTTCACCAGCGCCCTATGCCGTCTGCCCGCCACCAAACGTCAGGAATCTTCATCATGTCTCTGAACCAAATCTCTCTGCGCCAGGCCGGCGCCGCCGACTGGCCTCAGATCTCCGCCCTGCTGGCGGCCAACAAGCTGCCGCTCGATGGTGCCCAGGCACACCTGAGCCACTATGTGCTGGCCCTCAGCGGCAGTGAAGCCATCGGCACGGCCGGTGCCGAGGTCTATGGCGACATCGCGCTGCTGCGCTCGGTCGCGGTGGCGCCGGGCCTGCATCGCCAGGGCGTCGGCAAGGCCATGGTCGGCCTGATCCTCGACGAGGCCAGGCGGCGAGGCATTCGCCAGATCTATCTGCTGAGCGTGACGGCGCCCGAGTACTTCGCCCAGTTCGGCTTCAAGCGCGGCCCGCGCGAGCTGGCGCCGAAAGCGCTGCAGGCGTCTGCCGAGTTCCAGGGCGCCTGCCCGAGCTGTGCCGCGCTGATGTCTCTGACCCTCATTGCCGACGGGAAGCCACAGGCCGGTGACCTGCCGGTCGCCGTGCTGGGTGCCGGCCCGGTCGGCCTGGCCGCTGCGGCGCATCTGATAGCGCGTGGCATCATGCCGCTGATACTGGAGGCCGGCCCGTCGGTCGGCAGCAGCCTGCTCGACTACGGCCATGTGCGCCTGTTCTCCCCCTGGCGCTATGACGTGGATGCGGTGATGGCCAAAATGCTGGCGCCCACCGGCTGGCAGGCACCACCGGCGGAAGAACTGCCGCTGGCCAGCGAGATCGTCGAGCGGGTGCTCAAGCCCTTCGCAGCGCTGCCTCAGGTGGCCGCAGCCCTTCATCTGAACACCCGCGTCATCGCCATCAGCCGCGAAGGGTTCGACAAGGTCAAGACAGTGGGCCGCGACAAGGCGCCGTTCGTGATCCGGGTCGAGCGCGAGGGACAGGCCATCGAGCTGCGCGCCAGGGCGGTGATTGACGCCACCGGCACCTGGGGCCAGCAGAACCCGATCGGCAGCAATGGGCTGCCGGCCCTCGGCGAGCGCGAGCTGGCCGACGCGATCTTCTACGGCATTCCCGACGTCAGCGGCCCGCTGCGCGAGCGCTATGCCGGCAAGCGCACCTTGGTTGTCGGGGCAGGGCACTCGGCCGCCAATGCCTTGCTGGCCCTGGCCGACCTGGCCACAGAAGAACCCAAGACGCGCCTGGCCTGGGCCGTGCGCACGCCGACCTTGGCGCGCGTGTTCGGCGGCGGTGACGCCGACGCCCTGCCGGCCCGAGGCCGCCTGGGCAGCCAGCTGAAGGCCTTGCGAGACAGCGGCGCGCTGGAGTTTTTCAGCGGCCTTCGCATCACCGCCCTGAAGCGCGAGAACGGTGCCATCACCGTCGAAGGCATTGATGCGCAGGGGCAAGCCGTGCACGTGCCCGGCATCGATGAGATCGTCAGCGCCACCGGCCAGCGCCCCGACCTGAGCCTCAGCAGCGAGCTGAGGCTGAAGCTGGACCCGTGGCTGGAGTCGAACGAGGCCCTGGGGCCGCTGATCGACCCGAACCTGCACAGCTGCGGCACCGTGCGCCCGCACGGCCACCGCGAGCTGTCTCATCCCGAGCCGGGCTTCTACACGCTGGGCGTGAAAAGCTATGGCCGCGCACCGACCTTCCTGATGGCCACCGGCTTCGAACAGGCCCGTTCGGTGGCGGCGGCTCTGGCCGGCGATCTGGAAGCGGCCGACCGTGTCGAGCTCGACCTGCCGGAGACCGGCGTCTGCAGCGTGGGTTCAGCGCCGGAAGCGGATTCGGCCGGCGGCAGTTGCTGCGGCGCGGGACCGGCGGTCGTCGCCGCGCCGGCAGCGTCTGCGGTGCCAGCGCCGGAAAAGGGGGGCTGTGGACCTAAGTCCTGTGGCACCGCCGCTGCGGTGGCTGCTGCGCCGGCACGCTGCTGCGGCTGATGCGGCGATGGGCTACGCCGCCTGCAAATAGCGCTGCAGATGCTGCAGCACATGCGCAGCGTCGGCGCCCACGCCGCGCCGCGTGGCCGATGCAAAGTTCTGCTGCCTCGGCACGCCCACGGAGCACAGGCCCGGGGTGTGCGCGGCGATGAGCCATGACAAGCTCACTTCAGGAGAACCGCAGAATTGGGGAGCATGTCGGTATCAGATACCTCTGAAGGCGGTTCCGGGATCGGCGCCATACGTTAGTTGACATAACAATCATTGTCACCCAAATATCCGTCACCAAAGCAGGCCGCGCTAGGCCTCGCCTGAGGCCCTTGCCACTATGTAGATATGCCACACCGCAATGAACATCGCCGCGATGGCCGGGCCGATGACGAAGCCGTTGATGCCGAACACGGCCATGCCGCCCAGCGTGGTGATCATCACAAGGTAGTCGGGCATGCGGGTGTCTTTGCCGACCAGAATCGGCCTGAGCAAGTTGTCCACCAGGCCGATCACCAGCACGCCGTAGGCCACCAGGGCCAGGCCTTTGCCGATGGCGCCGGTCATGACGAAGAAGGCTGCGACGGGCACCCAGACCAGTGCGGCGCCGACCGCCGGCAACAGGGACAAGAAGGCCATCAGCACGCCCCATAGCAAGGCCGCGCCGACGCCCAGGTACCAAAACGCCAGGCCGCCGAGCAGCCCCTGAATCGCTGCCACCAAGAGATTGCCCTTCACGGTGGCCCGCACCACGGTGATGAACTTGCCGGTCAGCTCTCGCTTGTGCTCGGCCGCCAGCGGAATGGCGTCACGCACGGCAATGGCCACGCCCCGGCCGTCGCGTATCAGGAAGAAGGCCAGATAGAGGGTGATCACCAGATGGGCGCCGAAATCGAAGGTGTTCAGGCCGATGCTGAAGGCCTGGGTGGCGATGAATTGGCTGCCCTGCCCCAGGGCGGCCACCAGCCGGCGCTGCAGCGCATCGAAGTCACTGAAGCCGAAGTCATTGAGCAGGCTCGCCATCCAGGCCGGCAGCGCATCGAACACATTGCGCAGGTACTGGGCCGGATCCCACTCGCCGGTCTGTATGTGTTGATAGACCAGGGCGGCCTCGCGCGCCAAAGATGCTGTGACCATCGCAAACGGCAGCACCACGATCAGCAGCACCGCCAGCAGGGTCAGCAGCGCGGCGGTGGTGCGGCGTTGTTTCAGTCGCGGCAGCAGCCACCGGTACAGCGGCGCGAATAGCAGCGCGATGATGGCGCCCCACAGGATGGCGCCAAAAAACGGCAGCAGTATCCCGCCGAAGGCCAGCGACACCGCCAGCACCAGCAGCAGCAGAACTCGCTTTTCCAGCGGCACATTCGGTTTGTTTTCGTCGGAGCTCATGGCTGGCCTGTCGGGATGCGATGGCACGCATCGTACCGGCGCGCCGAGCCGCCGGGACTCAATCGCTCCAGTCCGCGGCCTGAATGGCTGCCGTGATGTCGCGTCCGCATTGAATCAGCGCCGGAGCGAAGTTCTCGTGCAGCAGGGCGCCGGTCAGTCTGGCCGCCGCGCCGCCGACGGTCAAGGCCAGCGGCTCGCGGCCATCGCCCAGATCGACGCCCACGCCGATGGCCGCGATCTCGCTCTCCCATTCCGACTCTGAACTGGCATAGCCGCGGCGGGCATAGTCCTGCTCCGCTTGTTGCAAGGCGCCCTGCCGCTGCGGCCAGCGTGGCGGGTCAAGTGTTGCCAGCCGCTGGGCCAACAGCGCACGCATGCCGGGCGCCATGCAGCACCACATCGCGCGGCCCATCGCCGTCTCGGCCAGCGGCAGGCGCGTGCCGACATCAAGGCCGAGAATCAGGCGCGCCGTGCTGCGGCAATGGGCGACATAGACCATCGACGTGTCGTGCCGCACACCAAGCGACACGGCCGCCTGGGTGTGTTCGGCCAGCGTTTCCATGAAGGGCCGGGCGATGCGGCCGACCTCGAAGTTGGTCAGCACGCTGAAGCCCAGGGACAGCACGGCCGGACTCAGCGCATATTCGCCGCTGTCCGGGCGGTGGCGCAGATAGCCCAGGCTGGTCAAGGTGAAGCTCAGCCGCGAGACGGTGGCCTGCGGCAGGCCGGTGCGCCGCGCCAGCTCCTGATGGGCCAGCCAGCGGTCCTGCGGCTTGAAGCAGCGCAGCAGCTCGAGGCCACGGGCCAGCGCGGTGACGAAACGCCGGTCCTCGGCCGGATCGGCCTGGGTCGCCGGCGCCAGACCGGTGCTGCGCTTTCTGCCCATCGAATCTCCCTAATTTTCTGCTCAGCGGAATATTAAGTCGAATCCTGTCGCCGATGCGACCACAGCGGCGCCATTCACATCAGCTCTTACCCTTAGGTCGATTTACAGCGACCCCGGGCCTCCCTAAACTGGCCGCAGCGTTCCACTCAGCGGAATATCAAGATTGGTCCTCAGAAGCCCACGATGCAAGCCCACCTGAAGCATTGGCCACCAGGTCTGCCGCAGCATCTGAGCGTGCCGCAGACGAATCTGTTCTTCAATGTCGAGGTGGCAGCGGCGCGTTATCCGGACAAGCCCTTCATCGTCTTCTACGACACGACGCTGAGCTTTGCCGAGTTCAAGCGCGAGGCCGAGCGCATCGCCGGCTATCTGCAGCATGACTGCGGCGTCAAGCCCGGCGACCGGGTGCTGCTGTTCATGCAGAACAGCCCGCAATGGGTGCTGGCCTTCTACGCCATCCTGCGCGCCAATGCGGTGGTGGTGCCGGTCAATCCGATGAACCAGGCCGAGGAGCTGCGCCACTACCTGGCCGACAGCGGCGCGAACACCGCCTTCGTGGCGCAAGACCTGCTGGCGCAGTTGCAGCCTCAGCTGGGGCAGGCAGGGCTGAGGCATTTGATCGTCGCCACCTACAGCGACTATCTGCGCCAGCCGGCCTCGTTCGCGGTGCCCGGGTTCGTCAGCGCGCCCTGCTCCACCGCGTCGGCTCCGGGCCTGACGACCTGGGCCGACATGCTGGCCGCCGGCCGTGACCCCGGCCCGCTGACCGCCGGCGCCGATGACCTCTGCGTGATGCCCTATACCTCGGGCACCACCGGCCAGCCCAAGGGCTGCATGCACACCCATCGCAGCGTGATGAGCACGGCCGTGGGCGGCATCAATTGGTTCGGCCGCACGCAGGATGCGGTCTATCTGTCGGTGCTGCCCTTCTTCCACGTCACCGGCCTGTCGGGCAGCCTCAACGGGCCGCTGTACATAGGCGCCACCATCGTCATCCTGCCGCGCTGGGACCGCGACGCCGCGGCCCTGTGCATACAGCGCTACCAGGTCACCGTCTGGCAGACCATCTCGACGATGATGATCGACTTCCTGGCCAACCCGAAGCTGGCCGACTACGACCTCAGCAGCCTGGCCGGCATACGCGGCGGCGGGGCGGCGATGCCGGCCGCCATCTGCGCCAAGCTCAAGAGCCTGACCGGGCTGGACTATGTCGAGGGCTACGGCATGTCCGAGACCATGGCCGCCACCCACATCAACCCGCCGCATAGCCCGAAGCCGCAATGCCTGGGTGTGCCGGTGTTCGATGTCGATGCGCGCGTCGTTGATTCGGTGAGCCTGCAGGCAGTCCCACAGGGCGAGACCGGAGAGATCGTCATCCACGGCCCGCAGCTGATGCAGGGCTACTGGCGCAATGCCGAGGCCACGGCGGCCGCATTCGTCGAGATCGACGGCAAGCGTTTCCTGCGCACCGGCGACTTGGGCCGCATCGACGAGGACGGCTACTTCTTCATGACCGACCGGCTCAAGCGGATGATCAATGCCTCGGGCTTCAAGGTCTGGCCGGCCGAGGTCGAGGCGCTGATGTACCACCACCCGGCGATCCAGGAAGCCTGCGTGATCGGCGTGGCCGACGAGCGGCGCGGCGAGACCGTCAAGGCGCTGGTGGTGCTCAAGGCCGGCCAGGCCGGAGCGGTGACAGAACAGGACATCATCGACTGGTCGCGCGGGCAGATGGCCCACTACAAGAGCCCGCGCATCGTCGAGTTCGTTGCCGCCCTGCCCAAGTCGGGCAGCGGCAAGGTGATGTGGCGCGAGCTGCAGGAGCAGGCCGCGGCCAAGAGTTGACAAGACAAGACACAACCGGAGACAAGACCATGACGATCAAAGCCCCCTCCCCCCTGCGCCGCGGGCTCCTGCTGCTGACGGCCGCTGCCGCGCTGGCCCCCTGGGGCGCGCTGCAGGCGCAGACCTATCCGTCGGCCAAGGCCGTGACCCTGGTCGTGCCCTGGCCCCCCGGCGGCTCCACCGACCGCCATCTGCGCGCGCTGTCCGAGATCGCCAGCAAGCACCTGGGCCAGCAGATCGTGATCGAGAACAAGCCTGGCGGCGGCGGCACCCTCGGCCCGGGCACGATGGCCATGACGGCCAAGCCCGACGGCTACACGATTGCCCAGTTCCCCTTGGGCATGCTGCGCATTCCGCATATGCAGAAGACGCAGTGGCATCCGCTGAACGACTTCAGCTTCATCATCGGCGTGTCGGGCTACACCTTCGGGTTCACCGTGCGCGCCGACTCGCCCTACAAGAGCTTCAACGAGTACATCGAGGCCGCACGCAAGCAGCCGGGCCAGATCAACTACGGCTCCACCGGCGCCGGCACCAGCCCGCACCTGCTGATGGAAGAGCTGGCCGGCAATGCCAAGGTCGAGCTGAACCATGTGCCCTTCAAGGGCAATGCCGATCTGCAGCAGGCCCTGCTCGGTGGCCATGTCATGGCGCAAAGCGATGCCAGCGGCTGGGACAAATTCGTCGACGGCGGCCAGATGCGCCTGCTGGCCACATTCGGCGAGGAGCGCACCAAGCGCTGGCCGCAGGTGCCCACGGCCAAGGAGCTGGGCTATGGCGTGGTCTCGACCTCGCCCTACGGCCTGGTCGGCCCCAAGGGCATGGACCCCGCCGTCGTCAAGGCGCTGCACGACGCCTACAAGAAGGCCATGGACGACCCCAAGCACATCGAACTGCTGGATCAGCTGAACCAGGCAATGTGGTACCGCAATGGCGACGACTATCGCAAGTGGGCCGTCGAGACCTATGCCAAGGACAAGGCGCTGATCGAGCGCCTGGGCCTGGCGGCCAAGTAGTGCGCGCGCATGGCTGACGCGCCGTTTCGCAATATCGCCGAGCTGCTGCACGACCATGCGGCGGCGAGGCCGCAGCAGCCCGCGCTGATCCAGGGCGAGCGGCGCTACAGCTATGGCGAACTGAATGCGCTGGTGGACCGCATCGCCAGCGCCCTGCAGCGCGATGGCGTGGCGCCGGGCGAGGCGATCGCCCTGTGCGGCCTGTCCACGCCACTGCAGGCGGCGATCTTTCTCGGTGCGCTGCGTGCCGGTGTGGTGGTGGCGCCGCTGGCGCCGTCCGTCACGCCGGTGGACTTTGCGGCGATGCTGGCCGACGCACAGGCGCGCTGGCTGTTCGTCGATGCGACGGCCGCCAGATTGGTGCCGGGTCTTGCGCTGCCGCGTTGCATCGCGCTCGATGCTGACGCGCCGGGGCGTGCTTTCGAGGACTGGTTGGCACCGCCAGGCAGCACACCGCAGCCGGTGAAGCTGGCACCCGAAGCGCCCTTCAACATCATCTATTCCTCGGGCACGACCGGCACGCCCAAAGGCATCGTCCAGCCGCACGGCATGCGCTGGATGCATGTGCAGCGCGGCGCTGCCTTTGGCTATGGGCCGGGCAAGACCACCCTGCTGGCCACGCCGCTGTATTCGAACACCACGCTGGTCGTGTTCTTCCCGACCATCGCCTTCGGCGGCACCTTGGTGCTGATGCCCAAATTCGACGCGGCGGGCTATCTGGCGCTGGCGCAACAGCACCGCGTCACGCACACGATGCTGGTGCCGGTGCAGTACCAGCGCATCATGGCCCTGCCGCAGTTCGACAGCTTCGATCTCGGCGCCTTCCAGTACAAGTTCTGCACCAGCGCACCGTTCTCGGCCGCGCTGAAGCGCGATGTGCTGGCGCGCTGGCCCGGCGGCCTGGTCGAGTTCTATGGCATGACCGAGGGCGGCGGCACCTGCATCCTCGAGGCGCATCTGCACCCGGACAAGCTGCACACTGTCGGCCGCCCCAGCGAGGGTCATGACATGCGGCTGATCGACGAGCTTGGCGCCGAAGTGCCTGCCGGTGAGGCCGGCGAGGTGGTCGGCCATTCGCCCGGCATGATGGCCGGCTACCACGGCCAGCCGGAGAAGACCCGCGAGGCCGAGTGGTTCGCCGCAGACGGCAAGCGTTTCATACGTACCGGCGACATCGGCCGCTTCGACGACCAGGGTTTTCTGACGCTGTTCGATCGCAAGAAGGACATGGTCATCTCCGGGGGCTTCAACATCTACCCGAGCGACCTCGAAGCGCAGCTGCGCCAGCATCCGGCCGTGGCCGATGTGGCCGTGGTCGGCGTGCCCAGTGTCGAGTGGGGTGAGACGCCAGTGGCCTTTGTCGTCCATCGCAACGGTGATGCCACCCCGGACGCCGAACTGCGCAGCTGGCTCAACGAACGCGTCGGCAAGACCCAGCGCCTGAGCGATGTGCAAAGCATCGCCGAGCTGCCGCGCAGCGCCATCGGCAAGGTGCTCAAGCGCGAGCTCAGAGACAAGTACACCAAGGAGACAAAAGCATGACCGTGAAGCGCAGAGACTTCGCCCTGGGCCTGGCCGCAATGGCCGCCCTGCCCTCGGCCCAGGCCCAGGCCTGGCCTGCCAGGCCGATCAAGATCATCGTGCCCTACCCGCCCGGCGGCTTCACCGACATCACGGCGCGGCTGATCGCGCAGAAGCTGCAGGAGCGTCTGGGCCAGACGGTGCTGATCGACAACAAGCCCGGCGCCAACAGCGTGATCGGCGTCGATGCGCTGGCCAAATCGGCGCCCGATGGCACGACCTTTGCCGTCGTGATTGCCGCCTATGCCGCCAACACCAGCCTGTATCCGAAGCTGCCCTACGATCCCGCCAAGGACATTGCCGCGGTGTCGCTGATCGGCCTCTCGCCGCTGGTCGCGGCCGTGAACAACGACGCGCCGTTCAAGACCGCGGCCGAGCTGGTCGCCTACGCGAAGAAGAACCCCGGCAAGATCAGCTTCGGCTCCAGTGGCAATGGCTCGGCCGCGCATCTGAGCACCGAACTGCTGAAGGCGCTGACCGGCAGCTATATGGTCCACATCCCCTACCGCGGCGCGGCGGCGGCCCTGACCGATCTGATGGGCGGGCAGATCCAGCTCTTTCTGGATGCCGCATCGGGCCTGATCAACCCCGGCAAGACCGGCAAGGTGCGCCTGATCGGCGTGGCCAGCGACAGGCGCCTGCCGGCGCTGCCGGAGGTGCCCACCTTCATCGAGCAGGGCGTCCAGGGCTTCACCGGCAGCACCTGGGCTGGCCTCCTGGCGCCGGCCGGCACGCCGGCGGCCATCATCAAACGGGTGGCCGACGAGGTGCACGCGATCGTGCGCACCGATGAGGTAAGACTGAAGCTCGAAGCGATGGGCACCGTGCCGATGGGCGGCACACCGGCCGAGTTCGGCGCCTTCATCTCCAGCGAGACGGCCAAGTGGGGTCAGGTCATTCGGCAGGCCAAGGTTTCGGTGGACTGAGATGCAGCTTTTCGACTCGCGATTGGATGTCGATCCTTGGGGTCTCGCTGCGATGGGGCGGCAGAGGGGGCGGAGGGCCGGCCACTGCGGGCTGAAGCTTGGGCCGGTCCCTTCGGACCGACCTTCAGCTTCTTTATGCCCTCCGTCGCCGGCCCACCACCCCCTCTGCGGATGCGCTGGTGGCCGCCGCGCGTATCGCGTTTTGGCGAATCAGCACCCCGGTGCCAGCAGGGATGAGGGCGCGCCGGTCGCAGCGGGCAAGCCGAAGTTCCGTCCGTTCAGGGCCGGACGATGCTTCAGCCCGCAGCGGCTGGCGCGCCCTCGTTCCTGCCGCTTCAACATCTCGTGTGTCCCAAGACAAACTCGGGAGAGCCACTGAGATGGCCATCCTGGTGCTCAGCGATCCGCTGCCCTCTGCATCCTTCGTCGCTGCCCTGCGCGCGGCAGCGCCTGACGTTCCTGTCTGGGACGAAACCGACACCCCGCCGCCCGAGCAGGTCGAGGCGCTGCTGGCCTGGCGGCTCAAACCCGGCCAGCTGGCCCGCTATCCGAATCTGCGGGTGATCTGCGCGATCAGTGCCGGCGTCGAGAAACTTTTGGCAGCGCCGGATTTGCCTGCGAACCTGCCGGTGACACGCATCGTCGATCCGCAGCAGGGCCAGATGCTGGCGCAGTATGTGGTGGCCTGCGCGCTGCGCTTCACCCGCGAGCTGCCGCTGTTCGAGGCCCAGCAGGCGCGCGGCGAATGGGGCCGGCGACCGGTGCGGCCGTTCCAGCAATGCCGGGTCGGCATCCTGGGCCAGGGCGAGGTCGCGCAGGCGGTGGCGCGGGCCTTTGTGCCGCTGGGCTATCCGGTGGCGGTCTGGGGGCGCAGCCGAAAGAACTTCGCGGGCCTGCAGAGCTTTGCCGGCGATGCCGAGCTGCCGCTGCTGCTGGCGCAGAGCGATCTGCTGGTCTGCACCTTGCCGTTGACCGCGGCCACCCAGGGCCTGCTGAACCGCCAGACCCTGGGCCAGTTGCCGCCGGGGGCGATGCTGATCAATGTCGGCCGCGGCGGCCATCTGGTCGAGGCCGATCTGCGCGCGCTGCTCGACGAGGGACATCTGGCTGCGGCGGCGCTCGATGTGTTCGAGCGCGAGCCGCCGCCGCCCGACAACTGGGTCTGGGAGCACCCCAAGGTGCTGGCCACGCCACATATTGCCGGCGAGGCCCGCCGGGCGCTGGTGGCCGAGCAATGCCTGGACGCGCTGCGCCGCGCGCGCGCTGGTTTGAATCAGCCGCTGGCGGTCGACCGCAAGGCTGGCTACTGAGGCAATTCCGAAAACACTACCCTGGCCTTCAGCCCGCCGGGTAGCGCCCCATTGGCATTGGGCAACAGCAGGTGGACGCGGAAGGTGCCGCTGGCCGCGTCGATGATCTTGTCGATCATCGTCACCGTCACCGGGAGGCGGCCATCCAGCGGCTTCTCGGGCAGCACCTCGGCCTTCATGCCCAGTTTCAGCTTCGGGTAGAGCGCCGCCGGCAGCAGCACCGACACCCGCAACGGGTTGATCTGCGCCAGCCGCAAAATAGGTTTCTTGCCGTCGCTGGGCTCGGTCATCTCGCCCGGGTACTGGCCCTGCTCGATGACCACCCCGTCGATCGGACTGCGCAGCTGGCGCTGGTTGACCTGTGCACTGGCGTAGTCCAGCTCCAGCTTGGCCAGTTGCCTGTTCTCCCGGGCCGACTGCGCATCGGCCTGGGCAATGCGTTGCTCGACCTCGGCGTCTTCGCGCTCCTGGGCCGTGCCGTAGTTCTTCTCGGCCAGCTCGGCACGGCGCTTGAACTTGCGCTCGGCATACTGCACGCGGCTGTCGCCGGCCTTGACCGCGCCGTCCATCGTTGATCTGTAGCGGGCCAGCTCGGCGGCCGAGCGCTCGACGCTGGTGTCCAGGCTGACGATCACCGCGCCCTTCTTGACCACCCCGCCCCGTGCGGCATTGACCTGCGCGATCAGGCCGACCACCGGGCTGCGGATGTCTATCGTCTGCGAGGGCTCGATCAGGCCGTCGAACTCGTTGGCGCGGCCTGCCGCCTGGGCGTTGGCGAGCAAGGCCAAAAGTAGGGCCGGGAAGGCGTGGCGAAAGGGATTCATGGGCTACCTGGTTTGCTACTCCGCACTGCCCGAGAACGCCAGCTGATGGCGCATCTGCTGGTCCTGCTTGAGCGTTGCGCGGCGTTGGCGCGCATTGGCGGCTTCGGCGTGACTTTGCACCTGTCGCCGCAGCGCTTCAATAGCCCAGACGGGCCATGCGCCCTGCCCCAGTCGCTGGCCCAGCGCGATCACGGCCGCGCCGGCATGGCGCAGGATCAGCTCGTCGTCCAGCGCGACGATGGCGCGCACGCTGCCCGGATCTCCCTGGCGCGCGCAACGGCCGTAGAGCTGGCGGTCAATGCGCGAGGATTCGTGCCATTCGGTCAGGATCACATGCAGGCCGCCCTGGCGCAGCGCATGTTCGTGCAGGCGGATGTCGGTGCCGCGGCCGGCCATATTGGTGGCTACCGTCACCGCGGCGGGGGCGCCCGCCTCGGCCACCAGCTCGGCCTCGTCGGCATTTTGCAAGGCGTTGAGAACGCGGTGCACGATGCGCGCCTCGCTGAGCGCCGCACTCAACGCCAGAGAGCCACGCACCGAGCGCGTGCCCACCAGCACCGGCCGCTGCTGCGCAGTCATGGACCTGACCTCTTCAACCACCGCCGCCAGCTTGGCCGCCTGATCGGGCAGCAAGCGCGGAGGCAAGACCTGGCGCCTGGACGGGCGGTTCGGCTCGA
This sequence comes from Burkholderiaceae bacterium, assembly GCA_018780645.1. Taxonomy (GTDB): domain Bacteria; phylum Pseudomonadota; class Gammaproteobacteria; order Burkholderiales; family Burkholderiaceae_C; genus Paucibacter. The sequence goes on along the minus strand of JADMJJ010000011.1, from coordinate 178,967 downwards.
TGCGCAGACAGGGCTGGCCGAACACCCAGGCCATCTCGCGGGCGGTCTCGCGTATCGTGCCGCTCATGCCGGCCAGACGCAGATAGCGGGCGAAGAAGCTCTGGTAGGTGATGCGCGCCAGCGTCACATTGCCGCCGCTGACGGCACAGCCTTCCTTGACCTCGACCATCTGGTGCAGGCCCTGCTCCCAGGTCCGGTCGGGCAGCATGCGGCCGGTGAACTCATCGACGATGACGATCTTGCCCTCGTGAACGACATAGTGCTGGTCGCGCCTGAACAGATGCAGCGCACGCAGGGCCTGCAATGCATAGTGCTCCAACATCCAGGGGGTGCGCCAGACTTCCGAGCCCTCAGCCTGAGTGTCGACATGAGCCTCGGCCAGCTGGTGCAACCGGGCACGGCCGGCGGCGAGCAGTTCGATCCGCGCCTCGGCCAACGGCAGCTCGTAGTGAACATCGCACTCCAGCGCGGCCGCGGCGTCCAGCAGTTGCCGATAGACCTCCGCATCGCCCTTGCCCTCGCGTTGTGCCGACAGTATCAGCGGCGTGCGCGCCTCATCGACGAGCACGCTGTCGGCCTCGTCGACGATGGCGAAATGCAGGCCGCGCAGCCGTAGCGGCTCGCGGGCCTGCAGGCCGCCATGCAGCTGGCGCACCGCCATCTGCGCTCGGCTGTGCAGGCCCCGGGCGTTGACCCGGTCACGCAGGTAGTCGAACACCAGGTCCTTGTTGGTGCAATAGGTCAGCGCCTGGGCGTACTGCCGCGCACGTTCGTTCTGCGCCACGCCACTGTGCACAACGCCGACCGTCAGGCCTAAGAAGCGGTACAGCGGCAGCATGGTCTGCGCATCGCGCTCGGCCAGATAGTCGTTGACCGTGACCACATGGGTGGGCACGCCGGCCAGCGCGGCAAAGCTGGCGGCCAGACCGGCGGTCAGGGTCTTGCCCTCGCCGGTGTCCAGCTCGACCAGGGAGCCGCGGATCATGGTCCAGGCGGCCAGCAGCTGCGGCGGATGCGGGCGCAGGCGCAAGGCGCGGAACGAGGCCTCCGACAGCGCGGCCAGCGCCCGCGCGGCAGCCGCCTCATCGAGGCTGGCGAAGGCGGCCTTGGCCGCGCGGCGGGCGGCCTCGCACAGGGCAGCATCGTCAAGCGGGGTCATTGCCGACGCTGCCGCAGCCGCGGCCGCCAGCAGCGCCTGCTGGGCGCGCGTCGGCCTGGGGCGCAGCGACAGCAGGGCCGTCGTAGCGAATCGGTCCAGCGCGGAGATGCCGGTCTGCGCACGCTCGGCAAACAGGCTGGGCGCCAGCTCGACATGGCGTGGCGGCCAGTCGGCCATGCCAAGCTCCGCAAACGCAGTGCTCATTTGTGCACCCTTCGGCCTGCGGCCTGTCCCGCCAGGCGGGAGCGAGCTTGCTTGGGGCGGCCCGGCGCGGCGCTCATGCCTTGAAATAGCTCAGGAACAGCCGCCGCGCGCCGCGCCACAGCCGTGGTGCCAGCGGCTCCATCGCATGGACGAAGCGCACCGCGACCCGGCCGCCGACGAGGCGGTGCGGAAAGTCGGCCGGCAGCGCCAGCTCGTACTCGAAGTGCGAGACCAGGGCCTTGCGACCGCTCTCGTCGCGCGGATCGGTCGGCACCGCCCCGCCGCCCTGGCGGCCCAGCGCGGCGCTGGGCAGCTCATGGCTGGCGGCCGGCACGGCGCTGACGATGCGCGCGCTCCAGACCCGGTCCACATCGAAGGGCAAGCGCAGCTGGATCTCGGTCTTGCCGTCCCGGCGTATCGCCTCGGCCGCGCCTTGATCGACGATCACGCGCACCCGCGCCGGCTCGTCGGGCATCACATGCCCCAGCAGCTGACCCTCGCGCAAATAGCGGCCGCTCAGATCGCTGGCGCCGTCCAGCCACAGCCGGCCGGACGTGGCGGCGCGGATCTCCAGCCGGTCGGCCCGCTGCTGGTGGTGGGCCGAGGCGGCCAGCTCGCGGGCCAGCTCGACGCGCAACTGCTCGGCGCGGGCCGGATCATCGACCAGGGCCGCATCCACCCGGGCGCGGGCCGCTTCCTCGCGGGCGGCCTGCACCGCCTGCACACGGTCCACAGCCGGATCCTGCAGACGGGCGACCAGATCACCCGGCTCCAGCCACTGCCCAGGCTGCGCGACCAGCGCGTCCACGAAACCGGACTGACCGGCGCGCAGCTGGGCGCGCTCGGGCAGTGACAACACGCCATCAACCTGGGTGCGATAGGGCAAAGGCAGCACACCAAGAAGCAGCGCCAGCGCGGCCAGCGCCGCCAGCACGGCGCGGCGAGCCGGCGAGCCTGCCTCGTTCTTCAGCACCATGCGCTGCAGCCAGGCCAGCGCCTTGTACAAGGGCACACCCAGGCCGGTGACCATGCTCCAAACCGCCAGCGCCATGCCGACGACGAAGTACTGCGTGGCCACAAAGGCTGCGATCGAGAACATCACGATCAGCCGGTAGGCGAAGGACAGCGGCGCGTAGAACAGGAACCAGCCCGCTTCGCCCCGGGCCGCCACCGGAGAATGGGCGCGCTCGCGCTTCAGCAGATAGCGCTCGATCAGATACATCCAGTACTGGCTGGCCCGTGGCGCGAGGTTGGGTATCTCCAGCGCGTCGCTGGCGATGTAGTAGCCGTCGTAGCGCAGCAGCGGGTTGCCGTTGAACAGCACGGTGCTGACGCTGGCCAGCACGGCCACGTCATAGGCCAGCGCACGGGCGACACCCGGCTCCAGCAGCAGCCACAGATAGAAGGCCAGGGCGGCCACCGCAAGCTCCACCAACATGCCGGCGCCACCGACCAGCATGCGGGCGCTCTTGTCGGCAAAGGTCCAGGCGCTTGACGCCTCGACGTAGGGCACGGGCAGGAACAGCAGCAGCATCACGCCCATGTCGTGCACCTCGCCGCCATGCAGCTTGCAGGCGATGCCATGGCCCAGTTCATGCAGCACCTTGACCAGCGGGAACAGCAGGGCCAGCAGCAGCAGATTGTCCATGGCCAGCAGCTGCTCGCCGAAGTTCTGCGTCAGCTCGTGCCAGTGCAGACCGGCCAGCAGCAGGGCCGGCGCGACAAAGGCGATCCAGGCCAGCGCGCCCCAGCGGTTGAGGATGGGGCTCAGCGCGCCGACCATGCGGCCCAGCAAGCGGTCGGGATCGACCAGCGGCAGGCGTATGGCCATCGGGTTCAGCCAGCGCTGACGCCAACGCTGACGCGACTGCCTCGCCTCGCGCTCCCGCAGCTCGGTCAGGTCGGGCATCGTATCGGCTGCCAGCAGATCGAGGCCGTGCAACTGGCCCAGCAGGGCCAGGATCTCCTCCTGGCTGGGCGTGTGCTCGCCGGCCTGGGCGGCAAGCCTGAGCCACAGCTGCTCCAGGGTCGTGCGGCCATCGAGCAGTTGGATGATGCGGTACGCCGGCGCATCGAAGCGGTGGTACTTGCCGTTGATGCCGTCCTCGACCACGTACCAGAGCTGCTCGCGGTAGCGGTGCAGATGCACGCGCAACGAATCGCGCAGGCGCGGCGCCAGCGGTGCGACACGGTACCAGTGGCTGTTGACCAGCTGGGCGCCGAGGCGATCCGGCGCTGCCGTACTCAAAGACCCAGCGACCACAGGGTGTACCTCGCGCCATCGATGAAGCGGTGCAGGCCGACCCACAGCAGGCTGTGCTCGCCAGCCTCCACCTTGGCCACGCCTTCCATGCCGGGCTGTATGCGTGCCAGCTGGGCGGGCGAGGCGTTCAACGCCGCCTCGACGCGGAAGGCATTGACGCCGTTCTCCGTCGTCGCCACCGGTGCGATGCGGGCCACCCGCAAATCAAAATGCTCGCCGGCCAGGCCGCTCAGCACCAGCTCGCCGGCACGCTCGCTGCGCAACCGGGTGATGTCGCGCTCGTCCACCTTCAGCACCACGCGGTAGCTGTCCAGCGGCGCGATCTCGAACAGCACCTTGCCCTGCTCCACCGGCGCGCCGAGCTGCTGGCTCAGATCGCCCTTGACGACCACGCCGTCGAAGGGCGCGACGATGCTGGTGCGGGCCAGGCGCTCGCGCACCAGGGCCAGCTCGGCCTGCGTCTGCTGGTGCTCGGCCTGGGCCAGGCGCACGGCCACCGCGTCGGCACGGGCCATGGCCTCGCGCAGCTTGCGCTCGGTCAGTTCGGCCTGCGCGGTCCACTTCAAGTCTTCCAGCTTCAGCTCACGGTCGTCCAGCCGGGCCAGCACATCGCCCTGCCTGACGGCGTCGCCAGCGCGGGCCTTGGCCTCCTGGACGAAGCCGCCGAAGGGCGCGACAGCGGCGCGCTGCACGCGGCCCTCGATGGTGGCCGGTGCGCTGACGCGGTGCTGCACCGGCACCAGCGCGGCCAGGGCCAGCGCCACGGACAGGCTCAGGCCGGCGAGCTTCAGGCCGGCATGACGTGGCCCCAGCAGCGCGGCCCGCGCTTCGACCCATGCACTGTGCGCATGGGTGGCCAGCTTGCGGCGCGCCAGTCTGTGCAGGGCCAGACCGGGCGCCAGCGCCAGGGCGGCCGTCTGCACGAAGTCGTACAGCTCGGCGGTCGGTGGGCTGTCGAAGGCCAGCAGCAGCGCGGCATGGGTCTGGCCCTGATGCTGCAGCGGCAAGACCATCACCGCCGCGGCGCCAGCCTCGCGGCAATAGTCGGCCAGCGCACTGGCGGCCAGCAGCGGAGCCTCGTGCGCGCTGCCGGGCGTCGGAAAACACTGCGCTTCGCCCAGCAGCACCGCCTCGCGCATTGCCTCGCGGGCGACCGACAGCAGATTGGAACGCTGATCGAAGCCGGCCGACCCTGAGACGCTGACCAGCTCGATCTGCCTGTTGTCGGCCCGCGCCAGCATCACGCTGCGGCTGGGCAGCGCCTGGGACAGTCGGTTGACGACCCAGCGCGCGGCATCGTCGGCCGCGGCCTCGTTCATCACGCCCAGCAGCAGGTCCTGCAGCAGACCCGAGCGGCCCAGCTTGTGCTCGCGCTCCAGCAACTGGCGGCGGTCGAACAGGCCGGTCAACCAGCCGGCGCCCCAGTGCAGCAGGCGCAGCGCCTCGCGCATCGCGGCATCGCCGCGCACCACCACATGGAGCACGACAACGCCATAGCTTTGCTGGGCGCCCAGCAGCGGATAGGCCCATTGCGCCAGGCCGTCGCCCTCGTCCTGCATCGCGCCACGGCGCTCGACCAAGGCCTGCTGGGCGATGCCGGCCATGAAGGCCATGTCGCGCTCCGGGTCGGGCCAGACGGCCGCCGGTGCATAGCTGTCGCCCTGCTCGTGCAGCAGCAACAGGCCCGCCTGGGTGCCCGGTATCCACTGGCACAGAATGCCCAGCCAGGCCCGGCACAGCTGCTCGGAGGTGCGCGCATTGGCCAGCAGCGACCAGAAGTCGGTCGCCATCTCGGGCTCATCGCCCACGCCGAAGCTGGCCATCACCCGTGGCTCGCTGGCCACCGCGCCCACCACCCGGGCCGAAGCTGCACCGGCACTCATCATTTCAGTTCTCCACCGCGTTTGGCGCGACACACGACACATGAAACGTGAAGCGGCAGGGACGAGGGCGCGCCGGCCGCTGCGGGCTGAAGCCTTGTTCGCCCTGAACGGGTCGAACTCCGGCTTCTTGATGCCCGCTGCAGCCGGCACGCCCTCGTCCCTGCTGCAACCGGTGTTGGCGGGCACCAGCGCATCCGCAGAGGGGTTGGGGGGTCGGACAGGGCGGGCATAGAGAAGCTGGAGGCCAGTCCGTCCAGGACCGGCCCAAGCTTCAGCCCGCTCTGTCCGGCCCCCCGACCCCTCTGCCACCCCATAGCGGCGAAGCGCAAATCACCTCCACCCTTTGACAGGTCGATCCGTTTCACTTCAACCCTGGGCGTTGCGGCGGCGCAACGGCACGGCGATCACCGCCAAGCCGGCGAGGCACAGCAGCCAGGTCTGCGCCTCTGGCACGGCAAGCGCGCTGACTGTGGCCACGGTGCCGGCCTCCAGGTCCTCGTCCAAGGTCGAATAGGCCAGGCCCAGTATCAGTGCCGTGCTGCCGCTGCTCAGGCCGGTGTTGGTGAACGAGAAGCGCAGCACGCCCTCGCCTGCAAACGTGGGCAGCACGAAAGGATCGGGGAACGGCGGCGCGCCCAGCGCCCAGGTGATCACGTAGACACCCGGCAGCGCATTGCCGACGAAGCTGCCGGCACTGAAGTCGGGGGCCGGCCCCCCGTACTGGAAGGTCGGTGCCATGTCCAGGCTCAGCTTCGCGGCGTCGTAGACCAGACCCAGGTCGAAGCTGATCAGCTCCAGCGGGTCGCCGCCGAAATCGACCTTGAATTCGACCTGGGCCTGGGCGCCCGGCGCCACCAGAACTGGGCTTTGCACCGGCGTCAGCGTGATGGCGGCCTGGCTGGACGTGGTCAGCATCGCCAGCGAGGCTGCCAGCGGTAGCAAGGTTCTCTGGAGCAGGGAAGCGAAGGCTTTCATAGGATTCCGTTCTGTCAATTCAAGTTTCAAGGGTCAGGACTTGCGCAATTCGACTGCCACCGCCGGTGCGGCGCTCACCGTCCAGGCATTGACCTTCCTGGCCGGTGCCTGGGCTTCGGCCACCCAGCTGTCGAGCCAGGCGCCATCGGCCGCGCCGAGATCGAAGCCGGTGGGCCTGCGGTCCAGGCTCAGCGACACGCCCTGGACGGTGGGCTTGACGGGGATCGCGGGGATCTCCTTCTGCGCCACACCACCCAGATGCAGGTTCAGCCGCGCCGCATCGCTGGCCTGCACCGCGCCATTGGCCGTGATGTCGCCCAGCAGCAGCGGGTCCAGCAAGGGCCAGGCGGCAAAGCCGCTGTCCTGCTTGCCCGCCACGCGCTGGATGCGCTGGCTGTCCACCGCCGCATAGCCGCCGTCACCGCTGGCGTCGCCGATATAGGCCACCACATGGAGGCCTGCATCGCTCTTCACTGGCTTGGTGCCATTGTCGATTTGCGCGTCGCCGAGGGTCAACAGGTTCGAAGAGCCATAAGGGGCACTTTGAGGAACCATGGCCTGCAGATGGCCCAACACGATGCGGCCGGCCGGCAGCACGCTGGCGGCGACGATGGTGACCCTGGCCTGGCCCGGCGTCGTCAGGTCCACATCGACGGTGCTGCCCGCCGGCAGAGTGCCACCGGTAAGGCCCGTGATGTTCAGCAGCGCCGCGTCATAGTTCAGGGTAAAGCTGATGCGGGTGGCACCGGCGGCGTTGTCCAGGGTCAGCGGGAAGTTGTACCCGGAAGCCGCGATGGCCAGGGTCTGACCCGGACCGCGCGCCACTTCGCCTATGCCCAACACCGCAGCATTGCTGGCCGCGACGACAAAGCTCTTCTGATAGTTGCCACCGGCCGTGCCGTCGGCATCGCCGTCGAGCAGCGCACCGATCTTCGTCGTCACGCCGTCGTCGCGCGAGGCCAGTTTCACGGTGTAGGCGCCCTCGCCCAGCACGCCGCCGGTGCGCACAAAGGTGAAGCCCTTGCCGTCGGCATCCAGCACCAGGCTGCCCGCCACCAGCGCGCCACCGGGGCCGGTGACGATCAGGTCGCTGGCGCCGCTGGCGGCACCCGGCGCATCACTCTGGCCGTTGTACAGATTGAGCTTGGCGGCATCGACGGCCTCGGTGAAGCGCAGCTTGAAGCCCGAGTCGGTCTGCGTGAAGCTGCTGATCTGCAGCGGAGCCGCGGCGCGGTTGATGCTGAAGGTGCGCACATAGGCGTCGCCGCCGGTGCCATCGCCATTGCCGTCCAGCGCATTGCCGGCGGTGTCAAACAGGCTACCGGCCAGGGTCAGTCGGTACAGGCCATCGGCCAGAGGGCCGTTGACCAGCTGCAGCGTGAGGTCGGTCGCCGGATAGGAGTAGCCGGGCTTCAAGGCAATCAGCTGGTCGTCGGCCGTGTTGAACAGGCCGTCGGCCCCTGCCGAGCGCAGCTCGTAGTTGGCCGCGCTGCGCGCCGACACACCGTCCAGCGCCTCGCTGAACTTGATCAGCAGGCTGCTGAAGCGCTGGTTGATATTGCCGCCGTCAACGGGAAGATTCGAGATGCTGACGACCTTGGGCGCCGTGCGGTCCTGCGAATCGCCCTGGAACTCGTAGGCGCCGATGTCATGGAAGTCCAGACCCGGCTTGGGTTCCCACATCAGGGACGCCGCATTCGACAGATTGGACTGGCCGTCATAGGCTGCCAGCACATAGGTTTGACCATTGCCGGCCGAGACGCCCACCGTCGGTGTCAGCCCCGCCGCGCTCTGACCGTAGTCGAAGCGGAAGCGGCCGTCGCTGAACAGCGTGACCGAGAAGTTCACCACATTGGCCGTGCCCTCCTGCACCGCGGCCCAGCGCACCGTGACCTGGCCGGCGACGCTCTTGTCGACATAGACGTCGCGGCTGGTGTCCGCGGTGTTGGTGGCCAGGTTGTCCCACAGCGGCGCAATGCGGGCATTGCGCAGCAGACCGTCCAGCGTGTTGCTGTTGCTGTTGCCGGTATCGGGGCCGGCGAACTGCAGGAAGCCGTTCACATCGACCCGCACCGAGGTGTAGGTCTTGCCGTAGAACGTGAACTCGAACGGCAGATTGACGAGGGCCGAGCTGTCGGTGTGGCGCAGCGGCAGCTTGGTGCCGACATTGGCAAAGCTGCTGCCGCCCATCGCACTGCCCACGTACAGCGGCAGGCCCTCGCCGGTGTTGGCCGTGCTGGGGTCGTCACGGCGCGGGCGGCCTTCGATGTCCAGGCCGGTGCCCGTCCACATGCTGCCCGCGTCGATGGCGGCCGAGCCGGCGCGCAGGCCGAAGTTGTCGTCGCTGCCGCCGCCGGTCGTCACGCCCTTGTCGCCCAGCACATTGTCGGCACCGTCGATATCCAGGAACATCGGGCTGCCGGCCTTGCTGCCGGCGTCCTGGCCGGAGGCGAGCCTCCAGGCGGCCAGGCTGCCGGACTGCGTGCCATTGATCAGCCCGACGTTGCCGCCCGCCAGCGGCGTGTGGAACAGATTGAAGTCCGACTTCAGGCTGGCCCCGCCGCTGATGACGTTGACGCCGTAGCCGCTGTTGACCCAGATGATGTTGTTGTAGAGCTTTGCGTTGCTGCCGTTGACGCGGATCGCATCACCCACCTCCTGGTAGATGGTGTTGTTCCGCACTGCCTGCGTGCCACGGTCATTGGTGATGACGATGCCGGCATTGGTGTTGGCATAGATCAGGTTGTTCTCGATCTGGCCGCTGCCGGTATCGGCAAGGCCGATGGAGTTGCTGTAGACCCGGTTGCCGCGTGACGTGCCGTTGCTCAGTGTGATGCCGGTGGCGTTGCTGTAGGCCTCGTTGTTCAGCACCAGCGCGTTGCCATCGGCGCGTATGCCGCTGAGATTGCCGAAGACCTTGTTGCCCGAGGCCTCGGCATTGGCGCCGCTCAGCGCCACACCATGGGTGGATGTCGCCAGGTGGTTGTAGACCTGGTTGCCGACCACCCGCGTGTGGTTCTGCGCGTCGATGCCGGTGCCGCCGTTGTCATGCACGCGGCTGTTCTGCACCGTGATGACGCGACCCGCGCTGTTGCCGGAAACATAGATGCCCCTGCCGGTGTTGCCATGGATCTCGCTGTTGTCGATCAGGCCGCCATCGGCGCTGATCGACACGCCGCTGGCATTGCCCTGTACCACCGAATCACGTAGCAGGAAGTCGTCATTGCCGGCGGCAATGCTGATGCCGTTGGTGTTGCTGTAGATCCGGCTGGCGATGACGCTGATGCGATCCGAGTCCGCCCCGGCCGCCGCCAGCACGCCGGTCTGCGCACCGGTGAGGCTCAGATTGCGCAGGGTGACGTTGTCGGCCCCGAGGAACTGGAACACCGCCGTGCCGCTGGTCGTGTTGCCACGGTTCAGCACCGTGGCATGGCCCGGTTGCACCGCACCCGCTATCTGCACGCCGGAGTCCTGCGCGTCGATGACGATATTGGTGGCCAGCTGGTAGTTGCCGCTGTCCACATGGATCACATCGCCCGGGTTCAGGTCATAGGCGCGCAGCAGGGCTGCGAGACTGGCCATCGGCTTGTCCGCGCTCTTGCCCGAGTTGGCGTTGTCGCCGATGGCTGATGTGTACTCGTCGCCGGCGGTCGAGCCGTCGTTGATGTAGTAGTCGGTGCCGCCGTTGGCGATCAGGAAGGCCTCGTCGCTGGTGTCGGTCACCGTCTGCTGTGGCAGCTCGGCGCTGATGCGCAGCAGGGCCTTGTTGCCCTGGGTCTCGCCGGTCGGTGTCCAGCTGGTCTGGCCCAGGCCCTGGGCATTGACGCCCAGGCCGCTGGCGATGGTGGTCCAGGTCTGGCCCAGATCGAGTGACAGCTCCAGGCTCAGGCTCGCGCCTGCCGGAATGCCTGTCGAACGCCAGCTCACCGTCACCGCCTGGTCTGCCTCCAGCTTGTCCAGGCCGTTGGGACCCAGCAGCTGTATCGTCTGCTCGGCGCTGGCGGTGGCTTCGTTGCTGTTGCCATAGGCGCCCAGATCGATGCGCCCGCCATTGGGCTGCGGCTCGTTGCCGTAGGCGCTGGCCGGGTTGCCGCGGTCCACCCCCACCGAGTCGGTGCGCAGGTGCACATCGTCGTCGGCCGTGCCGAATTGATCGTCGGCGCCATCGGCATCGACGTAGCCCGGGTTGGCGGTCAGGCTGCTCTTGTCCTGGCCCAGCTCGTAGAACCAGTCGCTGCGCGTGGCCAGGGTCTTGCCTTCCCAGGAACCGAGCTTGGCGTTGGCGCCCAGGGCGAACAGGTTGTAGTCGGACTGGAAGTCCTCCTGCGAGGTGCTGTTGACCTTGATCGCCGTGCCGCTGCCGCGCACATCCAGGATGTTGTTGGTGATGCGCACATTCTTGCTGCTGCCCTGCACCACGATGGCGTCGGCCGTGCTGGTGATGATGGTGTTGTTCTCCACCACCGGCGTGCCGCTGACGCCGTCCAGCACCACGCCGTTGCCGCCATTGCCGATGATGCGGTTGTTGCGCACATCGGCCTGATTGCCGCTGACCATCACGCCCACGCCTGTGTTGGCGTGGATATGGTTGCCCGCGATGACATTGCTGCTGTTCAGGCTGTACACGCCGGTGGTGTTGGCGAAGACATGGTTGTCCACTGCATGGCCGCTGCCGATGACGCTGATACCGGTGGCATTGCCCGAGACCTCGTTGCCGCTGGCCACCGCCCCGCCGTTGACGGCAATGCCCGCGCCCACATGGCCGCTGACCTGGTTGCCGCTGATGCGCACGCCACCCGTGCCGACGATGCCGCCCGCGCCAAGGCCCGAGGCCTTGTTGCCCGTGACGGTGTTGCCCTGCACGACCACGATGTTCGCGCCGCTGAGGCCGGAGTCACCCGCAGTGATGCCGCTCTGGCCGTTGTCGCGCACCTGGTTGTCCAGCACCTTGCCGCGCGCGCCGGTCAGGTTGATGCCGACCGAGCTGTTGTTGCGCACCGTATTGCGGGCCAGCTCTGCATCGGTGGCCACCACGTTCACACCATTGCCCGAGTTGCCGTGAACCTCGCTGTCGGTCAGCTTGAAGAACTCGTTGCCGGCACCCACCGAGACACCGGCGCCGCTGTTGCCGAACACCTTGCTGTTGAGCACCGTGACATGATCCGAGTCCGCCCCGGCCGCCGCCAGCACGCCGGTCTGCGCACCGGTGAGGCTCAGATTGCGCAGGGTGACGTTGTCGGCCCCGAGGAACTGGAACACCGCCGTGCCGCTGGTCGTGTTGCCACGGTTCAGCACCGTGGCATGGCCCGGTTGCACCGCACCCGCTATCTGCACGCCGGAGTCCTGCGCGTCGATGACGATATTGGTGGCCAGCTGGTAGTTGCCGCTGTCCACATGGATCACATCGCCCGGGTTCAGGTCATAGGCGCGCAGCAGGGCTGCGAGACTGGCCATCGGCTTGTCCGCGCTCTTGCCCGAGTTGGCGTTGTCGCCGATGGCTGATGTGTACTCGTCGCCGGCGGTCGAGCCGTCGTTGATGTAGTAGTCGGTGCCGCCGTTGGCGATCAGGAAGGCCTCGTCGCTGGTGTCGGTCACCGTCTGCTGTGGCAGCTCGGCGCTGATGCGCAGCAGGGCCTTGTTGCCCTGGGTCTCGCCGGTCGGTGTCCAGCTGGTCTGGCCCAGGCCCTGGGCATTGACGCCCAGGCCGCTGGCGATGGTGGTCCAGGTCTGGCCCAGATCGAGTGACAGCTCCAGGCTCAGGCTCGCGCCTGCCGGAATGCCTGTCGAACGCCAGCTCACCGTCACCGCCTGGTCTGCCTCCAGCTTGTCCAGGCCGTTGGGACCCAGCAGCTGTATCGTCTGCTCGGCGCTGGCGGTGGCTTCGTTGCTGTTGCCATAGGCGCCCAGATCGATGCGCCCGCCATTGGGCTGCGGCTCGTTGCCGTAGGCGCTGGCCGGGTTGCCGCGGTCCACCCCCACCGAGTCGGTGCGCAGGTGCACATCGTCGTCGGCCGTGCCGAATTGATCGTCGGCGCCATCGGCATCGACGTAGCCCGGGTTGGCGGTCAGGCTGCTCTTGTCCTGGCCCAGCTCGTAGAACCAGTCGCTGCGCGTGGCCAGGGTCTTGCCTTCCCAGGAACCGAGCTTGGCGTTGGCGCCCAGGGCGAACAGGTTGTAGTCGGACTGGAAGTCCTCCTGCGAGGTGCTGTTGACCTTGATCGCCGTGCCGCTGCCGCGCACATCCAGGATGTTGTTGGTGATGCGCACATTCTTGCTGCTGCCCTGCACCACGATGGCGTCGGCCGTGCTGGTGATGATGGTGTTGTTCTCCACCACCGGCGTGCCGCTGACGCCGTCCAGCACCACGCCGTTGCCGCCATTGCCGATGATGCGGTTGTTGCGCACATCGGCCTGATTGCCGCTGACCATCACGCCCACGCCTGTGTTGGCGTGGATATGGTTGCCCGCGATGACATTGCTGCTGTTCAGGCTGTACACGCCGGTGGTGTTGGCGAAGACATGGTTGTCCACTGCATGGCCGCTGCCGATGACGCTGATACCGGTGGCATTGCCCGAGACCTCGTTGCCGCTGGCCACCGCCCCGCCGTTGACGGCAATGCCCGCGCCCACATGGCCGCTGACCTGGTTGCCCGTGACCAGCACGTTCCAGCTGGCGGCGATGCCGCCACTGCCCAGTCCGGCGGCCTTGTTGCCCGACACCTTGTTGCCGCTGACCACCGTGGCATTGATCTGACCTGTGGCCGGCGTGTTGCTGGCGTTGATGCCGCTCTGGGCGTTGTCGCGCACCTCATTGCCGGTCACCTTGCCGCGGGCGCCGCTGATGGTGATGCCATTCAGCCCGTTGTCGCGAATCAGATTGTTCGACAGCAGGGCGTCGGTGGCTGCAATCGTCACGCCGTTGCCGGTGTTGTTGCGAACCTCGCTGCCGCTCAGCGTGAATGATTCGTTGCCGGCGGCCACATTGATGCCGACAGCCATGCCGTAGACCTGGCTGTCGATGACGCTGACCTGATCCGAGTCGGCCGTGGCCGAGAGCAGCACACCGGTCTGTGCCCCGGTGATGCTGAGGTTGCGCAGTATCACCTTGTCGGCGCCCTGGAACTCGAACACCGCCGTGCCCGTGCCGGTATTACCGCGGTTGATCACGGTGGCGTGCTCGGCCGCGCCGACAATCTCGACGCCGCTGTCCTGCTCGACGACGAAGATATTGGTGCCCAGCGTGTAGCTGCCGGTGTCCACCTTGATGATGTCGCCAGGGTTCAGGTCATAGGCATCCAGGATCGCGCGGATCGAGGCCTTGGGCTTGTCTGGCGTCAGGCCGTCGTTCGCGTCATTGCCTATGGCCGAGCTGTACTCGTCGCCGACCAGCGAGTTGTCGTTGACATAGTAGACGTGGATGGGCGCCAGCACCTCGAACGGGGCGTCCGAGCTGTCGGTGATGCCGGGTGCGGCCACCGATGTGATGCGCAGCTCGTAGTCGCTGGCCGGATCGAAGGCCTCGCCGTCAACCGTCCACAGATAGCTGCCGTCATTGACCTCGTTGCTGGCCAACAGCGTGAACTCGGTCTGGCCGGCCCCCCGCACCTCGATATTGACGGTGCCCGCGAAGCCGAACGAGCGCCAGCGCAGCTCGACGGTGCTGTTCTGGCCAATGCGTTCACCGCCATTGGGAGCCAGCACGGTGATGAACTGCGCCGGACTGCGGCCGGCCTGGGCCGTGTTGCCATAGGCGCCCAGATTGATGTAGCCGCCGCTATTGGCCGGCTCGTTGGTGAAGGCATCCACCGCGCGGCCACGGTCTATGGTGACCGACTGCTGGTCGCTGACCAGGGCCATGACGGCCTGCAGCTGCGGCAGGCCGCTTTCGCCGCGCACCGGTGCCAGCCCACCGCCGGCAAAGCCGCCGTGCAGGCTCTTTTCATGGAAGTCATCGTCGCGGCCATCCGACTGGGCATTCACATAGCCCAGCTGGTCGTCGGCACCGTCCATGTCCACGAAGGCGGGGTCGACCACCAGGCTGTTGGCGTCGCCAAAGGTGGCGCTGCGCCAGACCGCGAGGTCGGCCCGATCTGCCCCCTGCCAGGCACCGAGCTTCGCGCCAGCGCCACCGGGCATGAACAGGTTGTAGTCGGACGCGAAGCCCTGCTGGCTGTCGGCCGCGACCCACAGCGCATAACCCTGCGAGGCGCCGAGGATGTTGTTGTAGAAGCGCACGTTCCTGCTGCTGCCTTCCACCCGCACCGCATCGCCGACGGTCTGGATGACCGTGTTGCTGATGAAGTCAAGCTGGTTGGCGCTGATCTGCACGCCGCGCAGGCTGTTGGCATAGATCAGGTTGTTGCGCACCCGGCCCGCGGTCGAGCCCTGGCTGTCGTCAATCTTCAGCCCGGTGGCGTTCGAATAGATGACGTTCTCGGCCACCTCGCCATGATCGGTCTGCACGCCGATGCCGGTGTTGGCATAGACGCGGTTGTTGCTGATGCGGCTGTTGCTGCCCTTGACCTGTATGCCGTCGGCATTGCCATGGACCACATTGGCCTGCGCCAGCGCACCGATGTTGCTGTTGATGCCCCAACCCGCCGTGCTGCCCCAGACCGTGTTGCCGGCAATCAGGGCATAGTCTGCCTCGATGCCGCCGCCGCGATTGTTGTAGATCAGATTGCCGTTGCCCTTGCTCAGATCGGTGTCGCCGATCACCGTGCGTTGCGCCTCCGTGCCACCGGCGCTCTTGATGCCGACGCGGTTGTCGTGGGCCGTGTTGCGCTGGATCAGCGCACCCTTGCCTCCATCGAAGTTGAAGCCGACATCATTGCCCCAAGCCCGGTTGTCGCTGGCGGCCGTGAACTGGCCGCTGATGCTGAAACCGCTCTGGCCATTGCCGTAGGCGCTGGAATGGGTCAGCGCAGCGAAGCCGCCGCTCAGGAACACGCCGTGCAGCTTGTTGTCGAAGGCCACCAGGCGCTCGAAGCTGGCGAACGGCGTGGCGCTTTCGATGCGGATGCCGTCCTTGGCATGGCCCGAGGCGGTGAGGTCGCTGGCCTGGAAACCGTCCGAGCCATCGTGCACATACAGGCCGCGGTTGGCGTTCTCCAGGGTCAGGTGTCGCACTGTCACGAAGTCGGCGTCCTCCAGCTCGATCAGCGCGCGCGTCTTGTCGCCGGCAATGGCCGGGAACAGGCGTGCGATCTGGCTGGCGTCCGCCGGGCCGGTGATGGTGAAGCCCTCGTCCTTGCCCATGCCGGGGCCGACCGCGTCGGCCAGCCGCGCGCTGACATCGGCATTGCCGCTGACGGCGATGCTGTCGATCAGCGGATAGTCGCCGCTGTCGATGAACAGCGTGTCACCGGCCTGCAACTCATAGGCCCGCAGCAGATTGACCGGATTCGTCTTCGGTGCATCGGCCGTCTTGCCGGTGTTGCGGTTGCTGCCCACGGCGCCCGGGGTATAGGCGTCGCCGGCATCGCTGCCGTCGTCCACATAGAAGTTGTGGCCATCCTCGGGCACGCTGAAGGTTTCCTGCGCGCGGTCCATGACCTCGGGTGCATTGACCAGCGAGATCTGGATGCGCAGGCCCTTGGTGCCGAAGTCAATGCCACTGTGCTGGGGCGTCCAGATGAACTGGCCGTTGTCGGCCACCGAGGCGGCGATATTGGCCAGCAGCTTGGGGCCATCCGGCGTGTCCTGCAGCAGGTCTATGCGCACCGGCGAGTTGCCCGTGTTGTTGCTGGTCTCCCAGCGTATCGTCTGCGGCTCGTTCTTCTCCCAGTCGGTGTACAGATCGGGCCAGCGCAGGGCGATCTTGCGTGCCGTGCTGGGGCCGGCCTCGTGCGTGCCGGCGCCATAGGCACCGACATCCGGCGTGAAGCCATCGGCCACCACCCCCAGGAAGGCCTGGTCCACGGCCACATCATTGGGCGTGCCGCTGTTGCGCAGCGCATCGACGCGCAGCACCGCAAAGCGTGCACCGGTGGGTATGCCGGTCCGTCCACCGACCAGCTCCCAGCGGTCGGCCGCATTGGTGGCCTTGACCAGGCTCTCGCCCAGCACCGTGCCATCGGCGGCCAGGAAGCTCAGTTTCAGCGTGCCGGTGTCGCGTGAGCCGGCCTCGTTGGCGCCCAGCGCCGCCGTGCGCAGGCGGGCGCTGAACACGATGTCCAGGCTGCCGCTGTCCAGCTGGGCGGCGGTGTAGCCGGCCGCGCGCAGATCGATGTTCTGCCAGGCAAAGCCCTGCTCCACGCTGCCCGCGGTGAAATACTTGCCGCCCTCGTAGGCGTTGCCGGCCTTGGTGCCGGCATCGGTGTTGACCGTCCAGCCCGCCGCGCCGTTCTCGAAGCCGGCGTTGTTCAGCAGGTTCTGATAGCTGAGGGACTGGCCGATGTCCAGCGTTGCATTGCCGGCATCGACACCGGGGCTGCTGGAACGCAGACCGGCCGTGGCGTCGAACAGGCGGAAGTCGCCACGAGCCAGGTCGCGGAACTGCGGCCGAGCCCAATCCGGATTGACGGCGGTGGCGCCAATCGAATGCTGGTCATAGCGGGCCACATCGACCTGCCAGTCGAGCACATCGGTGAAGGTCTTGGTCCAGAAGACCAGAGCCCCGCCGCCGCTCTTGTAGAGGTTGTTGTAGTCGCTGTAGAAGCCGGCCTGCGAGTCATTGGCCACATAGATGTCGTAGCCGCCCTCGGCCCAGAGGATATTGCCCTGGATCTCGACATTCGAGCTCTTGCCCTGCAGACGGATATTGTCCCCGGTGGCGGCATAGAAGGTGTTCTGAGCGATACGCACATCGCTGGCCCCGGTCAGCTGCAGGCCGGCCTTGACGTTGCGGTCGAACAGGCTGTGCGTGACGCGCAGGCCGCCCATGTCGGCCGTCACGTCGACGGCTATTCTGTTGGCCGTGAAGCGGCTGTACTGGATTGAGCCGGCGAAATTGGCCACCGCGCGTTCGTTATCGTGCAGCCACATCGCCTGCTCCAGCGAACTGCCGCCCAGCACACCGCTGCCGGTCACGGCAACCACGCTGCCACTGACCTCCTGCATCTGCACCTGGGCGCCGTTCATGACGATGCCGGTGACGTTGTCCTTGAGCTGATTGACTCCGGAACCGGCGACGAAGCCCAAGGCCTGCGCGCCAGACACACTGGTGCTGATGCCGACCTGGTTCTGGCTCAGGACATTGCCGCTCAGTGCCGCACCGGCGTTGTAGCGAACACCGGTCTGTGCCTTCTCGATGCGGTTGCCGTCTATCAGGCCGGTGAAGGTCTGGGCAATGTCCAGGCCTGTGCTGCCGCCGCTGATCAGGTTGTCGCGGATGCGGCCGCTTGCGGCCACGGCCAGCTCCAGGCCGGTCTGCGTGGCGGTGATGGTGTTGGCACTGATGGTCAGGCCGCTTGCACCGACATCGGATTCATTGCCCTCCTGCACCTTCAGGCCGCGCAGCGTGTTGTGGTCTATCAGCGCACCCTGTACGGCGCCGGTGACCGTCACCATGCCGTTGATCTGGTTGTGCGTGATCTGCGCGCCGCTGCCATTGATCAGCTCGACGCCCTTGACCACCGATTCGGTCAAGGTGAAGCCGTTGGCGTCCTCCACCGTGATGGTGCCGGCACGCATGCGTGACAGCAGCACATCGTGAGCACCGGCACCGACGGTGATGCTGCCCACCAGGCCGTCGTCGCCGAACAGCTGCACGCCGGCATCATCGGCATCAATGGTGATCGCCCCATGCTCGCCGATGATGATGATGCTGTCGCCGGCACCCAGGTCCTGCTCGTCGAGAACGTCCTGCAGGCTGACGCCCTTGGAGGAGTCGGCCACAAAGGTGCGGCCCAATGTGGCCGTCATGCCGCGCACATAGATCTCGGGCTGGCCACCGAAGGCATCGGCCCAGGCCACGCTGGTGCGGCCCTGGGCGTCGGTTGCCACGGCCAGGTCCTGCGCACGGCCGCCGGTGAGGCTGAGCCCTCGGCCCGTGGCCTCGCCCGGCACCTCCTCGGCAAATGCATTGCCGTTCCAGCGCATTGCATTGAGCTGGGTCGCCAGCTCGGTGGCACCCGGGCTGCGCAGCCACAGCAGGCGCAACGCGTCACCGCCGGCCGACAGGGTCGGCTGCGAGATCGTGTCGGTGCCGAAAGCTATACCGAAGTCGGCTTGCAAGTGCTGAGCGCCGGCCGCGTCATATCGCGCCACCAACAGGCTGACCCCTTGATCGGAGAAGGCCTGCCAGGCCATGAACAGCTGGCCCTGGTGATAGGCCAGGCTGGCTTGGGTGTTGTGACTGAGCGCGCCTTCCAGCTGGGCATCGGCGCTGGCCGAGCCGGCAAGCGCCGTCCATGCCGTGCCGTTGCACTCCTGGACCACCACCTGACGGACGCCGCCAACGACCTCCGTCCAGGCGGCCGCCACATTGGCCCCATCGCTGGCCAGGGTCAGGCCTTGCACGGCTGCGCCGCTGACGGGCGCAACCATGGCCGTCCATACACCGCCCTCGAGGCGGCGCGCCTGCACGGTCTTGGCGTCGGCCGCACCGTCCAGCCACATCACGACCGGCCCTGCGGCCGTCATCACCAGCTGGGCGCTGTCGGCCTGTCCGCCCGTCGACAGGGTGCCGAGGCTGGTCCAGGCGCCGCCGCTGAAGCGCGCGGCGCGTATCTCCTGCTGGCCACCCTTGGCCGAGGTCCAGACCACGATGGGCGCACCTGTGCCATCGATGGCGATGCGCGCGTCGAAAGCCGACTCGCCCGTCAGCGAGCTGCCGCTTGCACTGCCCAGCGACACCCAGGCGCCGTTGACCAGGTGCGCAACCCGAACTTCAGGGCTGCCGTTGCGTGTTTCGATCCAGACCACGAACTGCTGACCATTGGCCACCGCCATGGCCGGCTCGGTCGACAGGCCACCCGTTCCCGACAGGCCACCGCCCGTCGCCATGCCACCCAGATCGGCCCAGCGACCGCGCTGGATGATGCCATCGGGCAGCTTAGCAGCGGCGCGCGTCATCGTGTAGTCGATCGCCTGCAGCACAGGCGCTGCGGTGGCCGCAGGAGCCACAAAGGCGGAATCGTCACCATTGCCGCCGAACTGGATCACATTGCTGTCACCACCGCTGGCTTCGACCTGAGCAAAGCCCTGGGTGCCGGCGATGAGATCGTCACCGCCCTCGCCATACAGCAGGTCATTGCCGCCCTGGCCATCAAGCCTGTCCCGGCCCGAGCCGGCCTCGTTCCCACCGGTGCCAAAGTCGCCGTAGAGCTGATCGACCGCGTTGTCCTCGTCCGCACCGCTGACCGAGTGGCCATACAGCCGGTCGTGGTCGGCGCCACCCAGCATCAGGTCGGCGCCCGCACCGCCCTCCAGCAGGTCATCGCCGGCGCCGCCCTCGATGATGTCGTCGCCCGCACCGCCAAGGATCTGGTCATTGCCGGCAAAGCCGTACAGCCGGTCGTCGCCCGCACCGCCATCCATGCGGTCGGCGCCATCGTTGGAGCCATAGACCTGGTCGTTGCCGTCGCCGGCCTCGACCTCGTTCAGGCCCGCGCCGGTGTGCACGATGTCGTCACCGGCGCCGGATGCTATGCGGTCGTTGCCGAAACCGCCATCAATCAGGTCGCCGCCACTGCCGCCGACGATCAGGTCATCGCCCCATTCGCCGCTGAGCTCGTCGGCCAGGCCGTCGTCGGCCTCCGGCGCCACGCCATGGATAGTGTCATCGCCCAGATGGCCGAACACCTTGTCGGCGCCCAGGCCGCCATACACCAGGTCGTCGCCCGCGCCGGCATCAATGACATCCTTGCCCGAGCCGCCGTCAATGAAGTCGGAACCGCCCTGGCCATGGATCTGGTCATCGCCCGCGCCACCCTCGATCAGGTCACCGGCGCGCACGCCGTCGCCGAAGTCAGGGTCGCTTTCGCCACCGTCGTTGGAGCCATAAATGATGTCGTCGCCGTCGCCGCCGCGCAGCACATCGCCGACGCCGCTGCCGGCCACCAGCAGGTCATTGCCGGCCGCGCCGACCAGCTCATCGGCACCGTCGCCGCCATACAGCTGGTCGTCGGCGCTGCCGCCGCGGATCTCGTCATCGCCGCCCATGCCGTAGGCGATGAGCTTGACGTTGACCGAAGAGGCGTCCATCAGATCGCCATCGTCCTCGCCCTCCATCAGCAACTCGGCCGCCGTCACCGGGCCGTTGACCCGTATCGTGCCGCCTTGGGCCCTGTCGGCATTGCGGTAGTCGGTGCGCAGGGTCAGCCGCCCGCCGGTCTGCACCTTGCCATTGATCAGCACCGCGTCGCCGGATTGCAGCGCCACTGCGCCCAGCAGCGCCGAAACGCGACCCTGCTCGCCGATGAGGATGTGCTCGTCTGCGGCCACCGTGTCGGTGGTGCTCAGGCGCACGTCGCCCGCGCTTGCCACCACCTGCTCGACGTTCAGCCCGCCGGCCGTCTCGCGAATGAACACATCACGGGCCGCCAGCGCATTCAGCGCACCGGGCGCCGACAGCTGCGAGTCGATCTCCAGATCGTTCAGCAGGTTGCCGATGGCGCCTTCCTGAGCCGTCAGGCTGATGCGATTG
Source organism: Burkholderiaceae bacterium (assembly GCA_018780645.1). Lineage (GTDB taxonomy): Bacteria > Pseudomonadota > Gammaproteobacteria > Burkholderiales > Burkholderiaceae_C > Paucibacter. The sequence goes on along the minus strand of JADMJJ010000011.1, from coordinate 157,893 downwards.
CCGGCCACGTCGGCCAGCGCGTCGCCATCGGCATCGACAATGCCGCCGGCCGCAACCAGGGTCACGTCGTGCGCGCTGGAGCGGATCTCGCCGGCGCGCAGGTCACCGTCCACCTCGGTCAAGGTGATCGTGCCATTGCTGCGCACGTCGATGCGGCCCATGCCGGTCAGGTCGGTGCTGGCGGTGATGTTGATGCGCGTGGTGCCTGCATCGGCCTGCACGACGATATTGCCGCCGGCCCTGAGCATCGCGAACGTGGCGTTCGTGTCCACGTGGACGCCACCGATGGCGAAGATGGCCAGCGGCGGCTCGAAGGCCGGTCCGGCGACGTCGGGCTTGTAGTGGTTCTCGTAGGTGGCCGTGCTGCCGCCGATGCCGCCGGCCATCTTCTCGGTCACGTCGACCAGATAGCTCGTCAGCACCTGGCTGACGGCGGTCTGCAGCAGGCTGGGTCGCAGCAGCAGATCGATGTCGGCACCCGCCTCCAGCGTTCCGGCCTTCATTTGGCCCGGCGTGGCACTGCCACGGTCCAGCAGCCCCAGGCCCAGGGCCATGCTGCCGCCAGCCTTGGCATTCAGCCCGGTCTCGCGGCCGGCGCTGGCCACCAGCTCGATGTTCAGGCGCTGGTTGCTGGCGCCAATGCGGCCAGCGGCCTGCAGGTCCACCGAGTTGCTGCGCAGCAGCTGCGCGGCAGTCGACAGGATGTCGCCCGCCCGGGCCACCACCGTGGTTTTGCCCAGCGGGTTGTCGATCAGCCCAGTGAGCACCACATTGGCGTGACCGGTCTGGGCCAGGTTCTCGATGCGCACGGCCGTCGGGCCGTAGTCATGGCTGATGTCGAACTGGAACTGGTTGATGTCCGCCTCAATGGACACCTGGGCGCGGCCACTGCTGTCCACCGGATTGATGTCACCTACCCACAGGTCCTTGGTCGAGTGGTTGATCAGCTCAACCGTCTCGAAGCTGTGGCGGCCCTTCAGCGTGCCCAGCGTGCCCTCTATCGTGCCCAGATTGCCGGGCAGCAGACCCATGGGCACGGCATTGACGGCAAAGCGGGCCTTGCCGATGCCGCCGTTGTTGTCGATCTTGCCCACGACAATGCGGCCAGCCTCGCTGGTCGCGGTGACGCCCTGCGCCTCGACGATGTTGCCGGCGGCATCGATCACCAGCTTGGGCGTCGGTGCCGACAGCAGGATCACATCGCCGTTGTAGTCAATATGACGAACACGCGACTTGGTCTCGTGGGCGGTGAAGTCCGAGCCCTCCAGCGAGAAGCCGCTGGCGTCGCCGGTGGCCCGCGCCAGGCTGTCGGCATTGACGGCCTCGACATTGAGGTCCTTGCTGGCCAGGCTGGCGCCATCGGCCACCGTGATGCGCGAGGCCTGGCGCTGGATGGCCCAGGCCTCGGCATCCGGCCCGCCGAAGGCGCTGCCGCCGTCGGCAAAGGCATGGGCGTGCAGGTTCGCGTCCTGATGGACGGCCTGCATATTGAGGTTGTTGACACCCGTCAGTTCGGCGCCGGCGGCCACATCCACGCTGGCGTTCGACTTGAACAGCGTGCGTGCCTTGGCGTCCGGGTCCGAATAGACCACCGAGGCGGCCGAGGCCTCCGAGCGGGCGTCGATCTGCGAGTCATCAACACGGGCCTGCACGTCCAGTTTCTTCTCGCTGCGCACCAGGGCACCGGCGGCGATCTTGACCTGGGTGTTGCGCGCGTCGCCGCTGAAATCGTTCAGCGCCTGACCCACGGCCCAGAAGGCATTCGTTGCACCGCCGGAGCCCAGCGCGGCGTAGGCCATCGCGTCAGCCGTCGCTTCACCGCGTGCGCCCATGCGTGCGGTCAGGGCGATATCGCCCTTGGCACCCAGCTGGGCGCTGGCGCCGATCTGTGTGGTGGTCGTGGGCAGCGATTCGACGATCGCGTCAGCCCCACCCGACGACACCCCCGCCGCGGCCGCGCCGGCCACCGCGTTGGCAATCGCCTGCTGGCGGCTGTCGCTGCCCATGGTGATCTGGTTGCCGGCGTTGACCTTGGCGCCGTCGCCCACGCTGGCCGTGGTCGTCTGCTCCAGATTGATGCGGGTCGTCGAGTTGCCGAAACCAGCGAACAGCGAGCCCGACACTGCACCGGTCGTGCCCTCGGCATTGACATGGCTCAGCGCATTGACGATCACATTGCCGCTGGCGTCTATCTGCGCGCCAGCACCCAGGCCGGCGCTGACCACCGGCTTCATCGTCACCGAGGCCTTGGCGCCGACATCGCTGATGGCCAGGCCGAAGCCCGGGCCGACGCCATGGGCGCGGGACACGCCGTCTATGCCCAGCGCATCCGGATTGGCCACCAGGCCACCGGCGCCGACCAGGCGTGCGCCACCGGAGTAGGTGCCGCTGAAGTCCAGTTCCAGCCAGTGCTGGCCCTTCACACCAGCGCTGTTCAGGTCAATACCTTCGACACCGATGTAGTGCGTGCCGGAGACATTGCTCATGCCCAGATTGATGGCCACACCGCCAGCGCTCTCGGCCAGCTGGAAGCTGTTGGCGTCGATGCGCTTGACGTAGTAGCTGCGGCCGTCGATCAGGCCGTCGATGACCTTCTCGCCGCTGCGCACCAGGCTGTGCTGTGAGGCGTCCGCCGCGGTGCTGCGAGTCAGGTTGACGAATACATCGGTGCCGTCGCCCTTGATGGCCTGGGTCGACAGCTTGATATGCGTCGCATCGACGCGGTAGACGTAGTAGCTGCCACCTCTGCTCATGCCACCCAGGGCCGTGCCGCCCGGTTTGCCATCCAGGGTGGTGGTGTTGTAGACCACCTTGTCGCCGGTCTGGAACGGCTGGCCGTTCAGCGGTGCGGTGAGCAGCAAGGTGTCGGTATCGGCATCGGCCGCGCTGCCGGTGAAGCGCGCTGTGTAGGGCGCGCGGTAGGTCACCGCCTGACCGTCGGCGAAGCCATGGTTGGCCAGGGTGATGGCCTCGCTGGTGGCGTTGACTGCCGAGCTGGCGAAGCCGTTCAGGCTGCGTGTCACCGCCTCCAGGCTGCTACCGAGCTTGACGGTGTTGGCGTCGATCACGCGCACGTAATAGCCCTGGCCGGCGACCAGGCCTGCCATGGCACTGGCAGCACCACCGGCGTCCGGCGCGAAGTTATAGACCATGCGCTCGCCTGTCTTCAGCCCGTGCGGGCTGGCAAACCGGATGGTGTCGTAGTTGCCATCCACATCGCTGGCCTTGAACGGGTTGCCCAGCTTCACAGTGGTGTCGTTGACGACGATCACGCCATAGGACTGGTCGGCCGTGATGCCGCTCATCACCGTGCCATTGCGCAGCTGGTACTGCACGCGGTCGCCGGTGGCCAGGCCATGGGGCGCCTCGGTGCTGATGGTGTTGGCCGCCGAGTCCATCGCTGCGATGCTGCCGTCGGCCAACGTGACCGGGCTGCCATGCTGCGCCTCGATCAGCACGTCGCCGGCGCTGATCTGGCTGCCGGCCGCGGCCAGGGCCGCGACCGTGGGCGTCACCGTCACGTCGGCCTTGACCATGCCGAAGCTGCCGGCCAGGCCGACATTGACGGCCTTGGCCCGAGCATCGGCATCGGTCAGGCTCTTGGCCCGCACCTGCACCTGGCCCGCCACGCCGACCTTGGCCCCGGCGCCCAGCTCCGCCTGCAGCTTGCCGCTGCTGGTGGCCGTCACGGCCGATTTGCCGGCGTTGGTGAAGCCGGCCAGATTGGTGGCATCGACCATCGCGTCGGCGCGATCGGCCCCCTGTGCCTGCACCGACAGGCTGGCGCCGCTGATCTGGGCATTCGTGCCGATCAGCGCACGTTCATTGCCCGAGGCCGTGGCGCTGCCGCTCAGCAGACCCGCGCCGACGGCGCTGGCGCTGAAGCCCACACCGCGCGTCTTGGCCAGGTTGAAACCATCGGCGTTGACCGTCACGCCGTTGCCGGCGGAGACCTTGGCACCCGCATTCAGCGAGGCCTGCACATCGGCTAGCGAACGGCTGTTGGCGATAGAAACGCTGGCCGCCGCAATCGCGACCGACGGTGCGTCGGCATAGGCATAGACGCCCGGCAGATCAACACCCGACACATTGTTGGCATTGCGCAGCGCCTGCCTTGTCGCCGGGTCCACATTGTGGGCCGCGGCAATGTTCAGCCGCCCGCCCACATTCAGCTCCCCGCCGGCGCTGGCGCTCAAGACCGGTGCCAGCTCGGCGGTGACGACGCTGGCCCCGGCGGCCAGGCCGCCAATGCTCAGCGAGAACACCTGGGCATCGACCGTCTGCGACGTCGAGGCCACCACATTCAGATCGCCGCTGCTGCTGATCTCGCCGCCGTCGCCGACGCTGGCCCGCACATCGGGCTTGGCATAGATCTCGGCCGAGTTGATCGTGAACGCACCGATGCCGCCGGCCATGGCCGCGACATCGAGTTCGGCGTCCAACCGTCCATGGGCCTTGACGTCGATCTGGCCCACCGTGCCGTCCTGGCCGATGCGGGTGTTGTTGCCAATGCTGGCCCGCACATCGGTGGCATTGGCATTGCCGATATTGACGCGGGCGATCGAGGCACCCACGGGCACCGCGCCTATGGCCGCACCGGCCGTCGCACCGAGCACCGTCTGATCGGACTTGGCCTGCACGCTCAAGGCCCCGGCCTGGCGCACCACCGCGCCGTCGAGCAGCTGCGCGCCGCTGGTGCTGCTGTCGTTGATGATGGACACCGCCGCCCCGAGGCCGACGATGCCGCCGGCCGCGGCAATGCCCAGCTGATCGACATGCTCCTTCAACTGGCCATTGATGCTGATCTGGCCTCCGGCGGACAGGTCCCCGGCCACCATGGCCTGCGCGTTGTGCGCGACATTGAGCACGCCCACCGAACCACCGACGCCGACCATGCCGATGGCGCCGCTGCCCACCGTGAAGTCGCTGTCGCTGCGGTCCTCGGCCTGCACGCTGATCGCGTCGCCGGCCACGATCTCGGCACCCGCCTCGACGAGGCTGGCCGTGCCCGGCGATGCCGCCTGGCTGGCCATCAGGCTCTTCAAGTCGCTGGCCTTGGGGCTCTTGCCGGTGACGCTGGCACCGGCCTGGCCGCCGATCTGCGCCAGGCGTTCGCCGGCCGAGTTGCGGCCGTCGCCCGTGTTGCCCTTGTCATAACTGCCCAGCAGGCCGCCGATCTGGCCGCCCTGCGCGCCGAGCTGGTCGGCCGCGCGCTGGTCCATCCGCTCGTTCTTGTCGTTCTCGAACGCGTTCTCACGCACGCCGCGGCTGTCCTGGTAGTCGGCCGTCAGGCTGCTGCCCAAGGACCACACCGACACCGAGCCGGCGAAGCCGACCACGCCAGCACCGCCGCTGATCGCGAAGCCCTGGTTGTCGGCCCGCTGCTGGGCACCCACGGCCACATCGTCGCGCGCCGCCACCCGGGCGCCGCTGCGCACGGTGGCGCTGGTGTCGTTCTTGACGCTGCCCACGTCGACCGCGCCGGCCAGACCCACCGTGCCGCCGCCGATGGCGCCGGCAAACGACAGCGTCTCGACCTGATCGGCCGCGCGCACCACCACGTCCTGCTCGGCCGAGGCCTCGCTCTGACGGCGCTGGTTGATCAGCGCACCCTGGCCGATCTCGGCCAGCGTGTCCGCGTCGATCAGGCTCACCGTCACACCGCCGGCAATGCCGACCGCGCCGATGCCGGCGGCAATCGCCAGATGGGTGACGTCTTCCCTGCTCTCGGCCTGCACCACGAGGCCATGGCTGCTGCTCTTGCCCAGCGCCTCGGCGGTGGACGTGCCGTCCAGCACGCCGGTCAAGCCCTGGCCCAGGCCGAGCGCGTCGACCTGCGCGCCGCTGCCCACCACGGCCGCCGTGTTCTTGTCAAGATTCAGCACGCCCACCGACGCACCAATGCCCGCCGTGCCGGCGCCGATGGCACCCGACACGACCAGCAGCTTGCTGTCGTCGCTGGCCATCACGCCGACGTCGCCGCCGGCCATCACGCTGGCGCCCGCACCCACCGTGGCCTGCGTCGCCGTCGTGATCATGGGCACGGTCACCGCGCCGCCGATGCCGGCCGTGCCGCCGCCGATGCCCGCGCTGATCATGACCAGGCGCTCCTCGGCCTGGGCCTTGACGATCACGTCATCCAGCGCGTTGACTGTCGCGCCGGCGCCGATCTGGGCCTGCGTTGTCATATTCAGCGTCGTCACGCCGACGGCTGGTGCGATGCCGGCCGCGCCGGCCACGGCCAGGCTGCCGCCGACCTCCAGGTGATAGAAGTCGCTGGAGGCACCGACCTGCACGCTCTGGCCCGTGGCCGCCGTGCCGGTGTCAGCGTTGATGCTGGCATTGCTGCCGATCGCCGCCCGCACCGTGGTGTCGAACACATTGACGCCGGCAGCCGCCGAGATGGCCGCCGTGCCGGCACCACCGCCGGCCAGCACCAGGTTCTTGATGCTGTCGCGGTTGGTCGCGCTGATGGCCAGGCCGCGCACGGCCTGGGTCTCCAGCGCGGTGTCGCGCAGTCCCTTGAGCAGCGGGTCGCCACCGACATTGCCCTGCGGGCCGTCGTTGCCTATGTCCAGGCTGCCGATATCCTTGGGCGAGAAGCGCAGGTCTTCGGCCTTCGGACGGTTGCCGTTCTTGATGTCGGCCGCCGCGCCCACATTGCCGGCACCGGCAGAGAAGCTCTCGACCAGCGTGCCGGTGGCGGCGTCCATGGCCGCATGGCCATCGGCCGTCAGCTTGGCGCCGCCGCCGACAAAGGCCTCGACGCGCTTGGTCACCACCGGCACGCCCACCGAGGCGCCAATGGCGGCCGTGCCGCCGATGGCGATCGAGCCGGCGATATTGGTCACATCGAGATCGTCGTCGGCCGTGATGGCCACGCTGCCGTGCGCTTGCACATGGCCCGCGCCCAGCGACGCAGCAGTGTCGGCCGGGTCGTCGCCGACAAAGGCCCTCACCGTCACATCGGCCACCAGCACGCCCGCCGAGCCGGCCACACCGGCTGTGCCACCGCCACCACCGGCGGCGGTGACGGCCAGCAAATCCTCGCTGGACCGCGCCTGCACGCGCAGATGCCCCGCGATGTCGGCGTTGACGCCTGAGCCCAGCTTGGCCTCGGTGTTCTTCGACAGCTTGGTGACCCCGGCGCCCGCGCCTATGCCGGCCGTGCCGCCAAAGCTGACCGAGCCGGCCACATCCAGCATCTCGGTGCGGTCGTCGGCCAGCACTTGCACGGCCGAGGCATGGATCGTCGCGCCATCGCCAATGCCGGCGCGCGTGGTTTCGTTCAGCACATTGATCGCGGCCGAGCCGGCCACACCTGCGGTGGCGCTGCCCGCCCCCGCGGCGGCAATGCCCAGCAATTGCTCGCTGGAACTGGCCTTGACGGTCAGACCACCGGCGCTGCTGGCCCGCACGTCGGCTTGAAGGCCCAGCTGGGCCTCGACCCGGTCGCTGTGCACCAGGGTGGTATTGGCCACGCCGATGCCGGCATCGCTGCCCAGGGCCAGCTGGCCGGCCACCTGGGCGCTCTTCAGCTCGCCCTGGGCTTGCACGCTGACCTGGCCGCCATCGAGGCCGACCTGGTTGCCGGTCACCGCCTCGGTGGCGGTGTCCATCACATAGACGCTGACCGAGGCGGCAACGGCCACCGAGGTGCTCAGGCCTGCGGCCGCGGCCACCGAGGTTATGTCTTCACGGCTCTCGGCCTCGATGATGATCGCGCCTCGGGCATTGATATCGGAGCCGTTGCCGACAGTGGCCGAGGTGCGTTTGTTGAACACCCCGACATCGACACCGGCAGCCACGGCCACGCCGTCGCCAAAGGCGCCGGACAGCGCGCCGGCCGCCGAGACCAAGGTGGTCTTGTCGCTGGCCAGCACACTGACCGACTGCTCGGCCGGCGCATTGACGACCTGGTGATTGACCTTGACGCCCTGGCCCAGCGAGGCCTCGGTGACGCCGTCGATGACGTTGACGACCACCGAGCCGCCCACGCCCAGGTCACCGGCGCTGGCGCCGGCACCGGCCGCGCCCGAGCTGATCGGCTTGGTCTTGGGCACCAGGAAGATGTCGTCCTTGGGATCCAGCGCGGCCAGCAGCGGGTTCAGCGCTGCATCGGCGCGCACCGTGGTGGCGCCGGCCGCATCAAGGCTGGCGTTGTCGCCCACCGTGGCCAGCGTGTCCTGGTCGAGCACGGTGACGGCGCCGGCCACGCCGACGCCCTTGTCCTGGCCGACGGCACCGCCGGCCGCCAGCGTCTGCTGGCCGACCCGGCTGGTGGCCGAAACCGTCAGGCTCTCGCTGGCCTGCAGCGCGGCACCCGCCGCGACCTTGGCCTCGCTCTTCAGATGCACGACGGCCACCGCCGCCGAGCCGCCGACGCCCGTTTCCTTGCCGCCCGCCGATGAGGCTGCGGTGGTGCGGAAGTCGGCGCTGCCGCCCTCCACATTGCCTGCGGTCACCGCCACGTTGCGGCCTTCCAGCCGGGCGCCCTCGCCCACCTGGGCGCTGCCCTGCACCTCGGCCACGGTCACGCTGACCGCCACGCCGACATTGCTGTCGGACAGCATATTGATCGCCGAGCCGCGCGCCTGGTTGGTGGCGTCGGCATCGGTGGTGGCGGCGACCTTGACGTCGCCGCTAACCGATTTCAGCTCCGCACCAGTACCGACCACCGCTTGGTTGCTGAGCTTCAACGAAGTCACACTGACGACGGCCGCCACGCCGATGTCGGCCGTTTCGAAGCTGGCCTCCTTGTCGGCCTTGGCATTGGCCTCATCGACGCCTTCCTGGGCCTTGGGCACTTCGGCCTTGTCCTCGGCATCAACATTGGGGTTGTTCTGGACCTGGTTCTCGGTCTCCTGATCGGCCTTCTTGCTGTCGGCCGCTGAGCCCTGGGCGCTGGCACGGGCCTGGATGCTGCTGCTGACCAGCGCCTCGCTGGCCACGGTGATGTCACCGCCGGCGGTGACCGAGCGCGCGGCGCGGGCCGTGACACGGTCGTCCAGCACATTGACGGCCACATTGGCGCCAACACCGGCTTCGCCGCCGGCACCATCGGCGTTCGACGTGGTCTCGGCCCTGTGGCCATGCTGGGCCTTGATTTCGACCTTGCCACTGGCCGCGAGCGCGTCGCCCGTGCCCAGCTCGGCCGTCTTGTCGTGATCGACGATGGCCAGGGCCACGGCCGCACCGACGCCGGTGCCCGAGCCACTGCCGGTCTTGCCGGCGGCCGCGCCATTCTTGGCCACGGTCGTGACCTGCTGGTTGCCGGTGGCGGCGATGCTGACATCACCGGCCGTGCCGGTGAGCGCTGCACCATCGGCCACACGGGCCGTCGTCTCGGTGTCGATGACGTTCAGCGCCACCGAGGCACCCACGCCGGTGGTGCCTGCCTCCACGCCCTTGTCCTTGGGCTCGGCCACGGCCTCGCTGCGGGTGTTCTGGTGCGCGGTCACGCCCAGGTCGCCGCCCTTCAGCGCGACCCGGGCGCTGCCATCGACGGTGGCCAGGCTGTCGGCGTTGACGATATTGATGGCCACCGAGCCGGCCACGCCCACCTTGTCGGAGCCGGCGCCGGATTTGGCCCGGGCCTCGAAACCCATTTCGGGTGCGGCTTCGCCTTCGGCTGCGGCGCCGGTCGTGGCCTGCACCGTCAGGCCCTTGGCCGTGATCTCGTTGCCGGCCGCGATCAGCGCGCGGTTGCTGACCTCGGCCACATTGATGGCCACGGCGACTCCAACGCCACTGTCGGTGTTCTCTCCCCGAGCGACGGCCGAGCCATCGGCCACCGCCTTGGCGTCGCTGTCGGCCTGGGCCTTGACGCTCAAGGTCTTGCCGGCCTTGAGCTTGCTGTCGGCGCCGGTGGCGGCCAGCGTGTCGGTATCGGCCACGTTGACGGCGATGGCGCCGGCCACGGCCAGTGCTTCGGACTTGCCGGTGCCGCTGCTGTCGATGCCGGCCACCTCGGCCTTGCCCTTCTTGGGCGCATCGGCGCTGTCGCGCTTGCTGCGTTCGGCGGCCAGGTCGTCGGCGGCCTTGCGCTGGCCGTCCTTCTGGTTGTCAACGCCCTTGGGGTCGGCGGTCTCGTCCTTCTGCTTGCCGCCCTTGGCGCTGGCGGTCGCGTTCGATTCGGTGGCCTGCTTGCTGCTGGCCGTGATGGCGATGGCGCCGCCGGCCTCCGCATCGCGGTCCAGCAGCGCGCGGGTCGTGTCGCTGACGACGCTGACGGCCACCGCCGCGCCGAAGGCGGTCTCATCGGCGGTCGCATTGCCGGTGGCCGTGGTCGTGGCACTGCCGCCGTGCTTGGCGTTCAGCGTGATGTCGCCGCCGGCCTTCAACTCGCCCGTGCCGGTGATCTCGGCGATCGAGTCCAGATGGGCCACCGTCACCGCCGCGACAGGAACGACGGCATCGCCTCCCTTGGCGCCACCTTCGGCCGTGGTCTTGATGCTGCGCTTGCCATCGGCCGAGACGGCGATGCCGCCCTCGGCCGTCACCGCCGCCTGATCCTGGATGGCAGCGCGGGTGATCTCGTCCACCACATTGATGGCGGCCGAGGCGCCGACGCCGGTCTTCTTGCCGTCGGCCTCGGCCTTCGGCTTGGCCTCGGTCTTGTGTTCGCTGCTGCTCTTTGCGGTGAGCTTGACCGCGCCGTCGGTGCCGGTCTGCGTCACCTTGGCGTCTGCCGACAGCAGCGCCTCCGTCTTGGCCGCGCCCACATTGATGGCCACCGAGCCGGCCACGCCGACATCGCCACCGCTGGCACCCGAGGTGCTCTTGGCCGAGAAGACATGCTTGCCCGGCTCCTCCTCGGTGCCGGCCATGCCGGCGCTGATCGCCAGGCCCTTGGCAGCGACCTCGCCGCTGACGACCGCGCGGTTCTCGACATCGCCAACATTGATGGCCACCGCCACACCGACGCCGGTGTTGCTCGGGTCCTGCTCATTTGCCTTGGGCGCAGCGATCACCGCCGAGCCATCGGCCACGGCCGCTCCATCGATATCGGCAAGCGATGTCACCGACGCCTGATCGGCCGCCGTCAGCTTGCCCGACAGTGTCGCCTCGGTGCGGCTGACCGACAGATTCACCGCCACCGCGCCGGCCACGCTCAGGCTGCTCTTGCCCGTGGCCTTGCCGTCCTTGTCGGCCACGGCCGCCTTCGGGCTGGCGCCGGCCTCGGCGCTGTCGCGCTTGCCGGTGTCCGCGGCCGTCTTGTCGGCGGCCTTGCGGGCACCGTCCTTGGCCTTGTCGACGGCTTTCTCGTCCGTGTCAGCCTTCTTGGCCTTGCCGCCCTTGCTGCTGGCCGAGGCCGTGGTCGTGCTGCTCTGCGTGCCGCTGGCGGCGATGTCGGCCTTGCCGCCCATCGTTGCCTCGCGGTCCAGGCCGGCGCGGGTGCGGTCATTGACGACGCCAACGGCCACCGAGATGCCCACGGCCGAGTCTTCGCCGGTGCTCTTGCCCTTGGCCGTGGTCGTGGCCTCGCCGCTGTGAATGGCAGCGATGTTCAGCGCGCCGCTGCCGGCCAGCGTGCCGGCGCCCTTGGCTTCGGCGATGGTGTCCAGATTGGCCACCGTCACCGCCACCACCGGGGTGACGCTGGTGCCGCCGGCGCCCTTGGCCTCGGCGCCGCCCTCGGCCGTGGTCATGATCGCGCTCTTGCTGGTGGCGGTGATCGCAACGTCACCGGCGCCCTGCACAAAGGCCTGGCCCTCGGCGGTCGCCTTTGTAGTCTCGTCGATCACGTTGACTGCGACGGAGGCACCAAAGCCGGTCTTGCTGCCGGCGGCGCCCTCGTCCCTGGGCTTGGCCTCGGCCTTGTTGTCGGTGCGGCTACTGGCTTCCACCTTGACCGCGCCGTCGCCCACCATATTCAGCCGCGCGGTGTCGTTCAAGCGGGCCACCGTATCGGTACCGCCCACGTTGACGGCTAGCGAACCGGCCACGCCGATATTGCCGCCGCCGGCGCCGGACAGGCTGCTGGCGCTGAAGGTGTGCTTGCCGTCCTCGCCCAGCATGCCCGCCGTGGCGCTCAGGCCCTTGCTGGTGACGACGCCGGCCACGCTGGCCAGCGTATCCACATCGCCCACATTGAGGGCCACGGCCACGCCGACGCCCCAGTTGCTGTCCTGCCCCTCGGGAGCCGGTGCGGCGATGGTGGCCGAGGCGTCGGCCACGGCACTGCCGTCGATGTCGGACAGGGCCTTCAGGTCGACCGCTTCGGCCGCGGTCAGCTCGCCGCCAAGATAGGCCTCGGTGCGGCTGTCGGCCACGTTGACGGCAATCGCGCCGGCCACGCTGACACTGGAGGTGCCCTCGCCATCGGCATCCTTGTCGGGCGTCTCGGCCTTGGGCGGCTTGGCCGCGTCGGGCTCTTCGCTCTCGCCTCGCTGGCCGGCCGAGGTGGCGGCCTTGTCGGCGGCGTTCAGTGCCGCGTCCTTCTGCTTGTCGGCGCCCTTGGCGTCGGTCGTCTCGCCGGCCGGCTTGCCGCCCTTGGCGCTGGCCGTGGCGGTGCTGGTGCCGCTCTGCTGGCTGCTGGCCGTGATGTCGGCCTTGCCGCCCAGCATCGCCCTGCGGTCGAGGCTGGCGCGGGTGGTGTCGCCGACCGAGCCGATGGCCATCGACACGCCCACGGCGGTATCGCCCTCGGCACCGGCGCCATCGGCCTTGCCGCTGGCGGTGGTCGTCGCCTCGCCGGCATGCTTGGCGCTCAGCTGCAGGTCGCCACTGCTGGCCAGCGTGCCCGTGCCATTGACCTCGGCCGAGGTGTCCAAGGTCGCCAGGGTGACGGCAATGCTGGGCACGAACGCGGTGGAGCCCGAGGCGCCACCCTCGGCCGTGGTCGTGATCTTGTTCTTCGAGTCGGCGGACAGGGTCACGCTGGCCGCGCCAGCGACCTCGGCGCCGCCGTTGATACGCGTCGTCGTGCTCTCATCGGCCAGATTGAAGGCCACGGCCGCACCGATGCCGGTCTTCTTGCCGGTCACCTCCTTGGGCTTGGCCTCGGCCAGATGTTCGCTGCTGCTCTGTGCCTTGACGCTCAAGGCACCGTCGCCGGTCAAGGTCAGCCGCGCGGCGTGATCGACGGTGGCCAGGGTCTTGGCCGAGCCGGCATTGATGGCCAGCGCGCCGGCCGCGCCGAGCTTGCCGCCACCGGCACCGGCCGTGGCCACCGCCTTGCTGGTGTTCTTCGCTTCATCGGGCGTGCCTGCGGTCAGGCTCAGGCCCGTGCTGTTCAACTTGCCGGCCATATAGGCATGGGCCTCGGCCGAGCCGACGTTCAGCGCGATGGCCACGCCAACGCCCTGATCCGTGTTGTTTTCGCCGACCAGGGTGACGGTCCCATCAGCCACCGCCGCGCTGTGCGCCTCGGCCTGGGCCTTGATCGTCACCGCACCCGCGGCCGTGACCTCGCGGCCAACGGTGATGCCGGCATCGACACGGCTGCTGGCCACATTGACGGCCAGCGCGCCGGCCGTGCTCAGCGCGCTGCTGTCGCTGCCCTCGGTGTCGCCATTGCCGGTGGGCGTTTCGGCCTTGGGGGTGGCGCCGGCGTCGGCGCTGTCGCGCGCGCCCTTGTCGGCGGCGATGTCGTCCGCCGCAGCGCGCTGGGCCGCTTTCTCCTTGTCCACATCGCCCTCGGCCGCCTTGTCGGCGGCCTTGCCGCCCTTGACGCTGGACTTGGCCGTGGTGTTGGTCGTCTGCTTGCCCGAGGCGGCCAGGTCCAGGGCGCCACCGAGCACCAGCGCGCGGTCCATCGCCGCGCGGGTGTTGTCCACCACAAAGGCGGTCGCGAAGGCCATGCCCAGGGCCGATTTCGTGCCCGTCGGCGTGCCCTCGGCCGTGGTGTCGGCCTGACCCTCGTGCTTGGCGTTCAGCGCCACGTCTTTCAACGCCAGGGCCTCATCGCCGCGCAGCTCGGCTACGGTGTCGTGGTGGGCCAGCGTGATGGCCGCCACCGGCGTGATCGCGGTGCCGCCCTCGGCCCCGCCCTTCGCCTCGGTCACCACCGTGTTGCTCGATTGCGCATCGAGCTTCAGGCTCCCGGCGCCATTGACCTTGCCGCCGGCCTCGACGGCCGCACGGGCCACCGTGTCGGCCACATTGATGGCCACCGAGGCGCCTGCGCCCTCATGCTCGCCGCCGGCCGTGGTTTTTGCGTTCGCCTTGGCGCTGTCCGAGCTCCTGGTCTCGGCCTTCAGGGTCAGGGTCGTGCCCTCGGCCACCGTGATGCTGGCGCCCGCGGCGATCAACGCCTCGGCCTTCAGCACGCCGGCATTGATGGCCAGCGAGCCGGCCACGCCCAGGCCCGTGGGCGAGGCACCCGAGGTCGCCTGCGCGCCGAATTGCGCGCTGCTGGCCGTGGACGTGACGTTGACGCCACCGGTCGCGCTGAGCGTGCTGCTGCCGCTGAGCAGCACCTGGCTGCCTGCCTTGGCGGTGTTGATGGCCACCGCCACGCCCACGCCTGTGCCACTGGCCTCCTTGTTGGAGCCATCGGCCGTGGTGCTCAAGCCCCCCGCCTGACCGCTGAGCGCCATGCCGGCATTGACGGTGATCGCCTCGGTGGCCGTCAGCGCGCCGCTGCCACCCAGCAGCACCTGGGACTGGCCATTGATGGCACCCACCGCCACGGCGGCGGCGAACTGCAGCGAGCCGTCGCTGGTCTTGGCCTCTTCCTCGGCCAGCTTCTTCTCGCTCTCGTTGGCGCCGTCGGCCGACTTCTCGGCCCCGCCCTTGGTGGCCTTGGCCAGCACCTCGGCGCTGCGCGTCGCGTTGGCGCTGATGGCAATGGCGCTGCCGCTCAGCGAGGCGCTGTCGGCCAGCTCGGCCTTTGTGTCGCCGTGGATGTAGCTGGCGGCCAGCACCGCGCCCTTGGCGTCTCCGGCTGCCGTGCCGGCCGAGCCGTCGGCCGTGGTCTTCGCCGTCACCGCATTGTTGGCGGCCAGGCTCAGCGCGCCGCCGGCGCTTAAGCCCGAGCTGCCGCCGACCCGCACCTGCGCACTGCTGTCGATGTGCGTGATGGCCACCGCCGCGTCCTTGGCGGTGTTCTTGCTGCTGTCGTCTGGAGCGCTGGCGAGCTTGGTGTCAACCTTGGCGCTGGCCTCCATCGCCAGCGTCCCGGTGGCGGTGATCTGGTTGGCACCGCTCAGCGCAATCGCCGCGGCGGCCTTGGCGTCAACGACGCCCAGCTTCAACTGCTTGCCGAACAGCTCGGTGTCCTTGCTGTCCAGCGTGACCTTGGCCTCCGCATCGATGCTGATGTTGCGACCGGTCAGCGTGGCGCCCAGCAGATTGACTTGGGCGTCGGCCACGGCCCGGATCTCGGTGCCCAGCACGCCGGCCTTGGCCTCGTCCAGCGCGGCCAGGCGGATGTCTTGCGCGGCAAGGCTGGCGCCCTGCGCCACATCGATGCGCTCCTTGGACTGCACATCGAGGTCGCCATCGATCTGCAGCGCGCCTTGGATCAACACATCGTCGCTGCTGTTGACGAACAGGCCCTTGGCATCGGTGCCGTCCAGTATCAGCTGGTCATCGCTGGCGCCGGGCACATCGGTGCCGCCGTCGAAGTCGATCTTGATCGCATAGGGCGAGGTGTTGCCGTCGAGCTTGATCGTCAGGTGATCGTTGAAGGCCGAGCCGGTGAAGGCGACGCGCAGGTTTTCATCCAGGGTCTCCGAGGCCAGCACCCGGTCGCCGCTGCGCAGCTGCAGGGTCAGGTGTGGCGCGCCGGTGTCCACCACTTCGAGCGTCGCGTCCAGCGCGCCGGTGGGCAGGGCCGAGTAGCTCAGGGTGGTGTTGAAGGTCGGCTGCGGCAGCGGCGTGGCCGACAGCAGCAGGCGCTGCTCCAGGGTCTCGACGACCGGGCGACGGCGGTGCGCCGGTGCCTTCTTGGCCGGGGCTTGCTGCGGCTCGCGGCCAAGGGCCTGCTCCATAAGGCGGCCCACGGCCGACATCAACGTGTTTGTCTTGGCCGCAGCCTTGGTCTTCTTTGCCATTTGTTTCTTCCTCTACCCTGGTGATGTCTTGAATTTGGCGGAATGGGTCAGGCGCCCAGCGCCCAGAAACCGAGTCGACCCAGGCCGGCGATCAGCCGCAGCCGGGACGTGCGCCAGCTGGCCAGCGCAGCAATGCGCTCCTGGCGAGCGTTGGCTTCATCTTTTTGTGCCATCAGCACATCGACGGTGTGGGCCGCGCCCGCCTGGTAGCGGGCCTTGGCGGCCAGCAGCGACTCATGGGCGCTGCGCATCAGATCGGCCGAGGCGGCCACGCTGCCGGTCTCGACCCGCAGCGCCTCGAAGGCCCGCCAGACCTCGAAGGCCACCTGCGAGCGCACGCCCTCCAGATCGGCCCGGCGCGACTCGACCACCGCGCGCTGCTCATGCATCCGGTAGTTGCGGCTCAGGCCCTCGAAGATCGGAAAGCTCAAAGTCACCGCGGTGATGCGCTCGTAGGTCAGCGAGGTCGGCAGCGTGCTGCCCGGCCGGCCGTTGCGGAAATTGCTATGCGTCAGCGTCAGCGACGGAAAGCCCTCGCTGCGAACCGCCTCCAGCCGCGCCTCGGCCGAGGCCAGTTGGGCGCGGGCGGCCAGCAAGGTCGGATGAGCGGCCAGCGCATCGTTGATCAGCGTGTCAAGCTGTTGCAGATAGTCTTCGGCCACCGGTGGCTCGGAGCTGGCCAGCGGGTCAAGATCCGCGTCGGCGGCCAGCTGCAGCGGGCTGCGCACATCGATGCCCATCACATGGGCCAGCGCGCCCAGCGAGGTGCGCGCCTGGCCCTCGGCCCGCACCCGGGCCAGCGTGGCCTGCGACAGCGCGGTGCGCGCCTGCAGCATGTCCACCATCGTGGCGGCGCCCAGCTGCAGCTTGGTCTCGGCGGCCTGGGCGCTTTCGCGGGCGGTGTCCTCGGCCTGCCGGGCGGCACGCACCGAGGCCGAGGCCGCGGCGGCCTCGTAGTAAGCCTGCGCGGTGCCGACGAACAGCGACTGCAGCAGCCCGTCGTGCCCGGCCATCGCCGCGGCCAGGTTCTGCTCGGCCTGGCGCACATTGGCGGCCCGGCCGCCGCTGTCAAGCAACAACCAGCTGAGGGTCAGGCTTGCACCATGGACCTGGTTGCCGCTGCGCTGATTGTTGTAGCTGCCCGGCGTGCGCACCGCGTCATAGCTCTTGCTCAGCGAAGCATTGACGGTGGGCAGGTAGGCCGCCTTGCTCAGACCCACAGTGGCGGCCTGGGCGGCAGCGTCGAACCAGGCCTGGCGCGCGCGTGGATTGCTGCATAGCGCGATGCGGATCGCATCGGCCAGGGCCAGCGGCGCGGCAAGCGCCGCGGCCGTGTCGTTGTCAACACAGGTGGCGCCCACCGGCGTGGCGTCGCCCGGCATCACCGGAATGCCCCGCTCACCGGGCAGCACTCGCCACAGATCCAGCGACTGGGCGCTTGCGGCCGTGGCCATGGCCAGGACAGTCAATACAGGGGCCAGAAGGCGGTGCAGCGGCGGTGATTTCATGGACAGGCGGGCGCTTCGAAGGGGAGGAATGGCAGGGGCAAGGAAAACCCCATTTCCGGGTGTGAGCAGTGTGCTCAGACCCCTTTCGAATCGCATGGCCCAGAGGAGCCATTGGCCCGCGCCGCGGGGAGCCAATGGCCCAAGACTATGGCGGTGGTTCTATGGCGACGTTCAAGTGGAGGCGGCGCGGGCTGCCCGGCCTGAACAGGCTCGTAGACTCTGAGCGACTGCGCTACGGGTGTTGCCGTCGGTCGAGGCGGCTGGCTGGTCGGCGGCATACCAGCGCTTGATACCGGTGGCCACAAGCGCGCGACTGCTCGCAACGCTGCAGCAAGCAGCCATTCGAGCCAGACCCGTCTTGTCGGTCTGACTTACGCCTGAGTGCCTCAGCGAGAACCGCACTGGCTTGCGGCCGTCATTCGAATAACGTATGATGACCATCATGCGAAAGTCAACTTTGAATGCCAGAGCCGCAGCCAAGGACGCCACGCACGAGCGCATCGTGTCCGTGGCTGCTCGAGTCATTCGTCGCAGTGGTTACGACGGCACCGGTGTCGCAGACATCATGAAGGAGGCTGGCCTGACGCATGGCGCCTTCTATTCCCACTTCGTCTCACGCGAGGCCATGTTGGCCGAAGCGGCAGGCAAGGCCTGCGCTGAGTCAGCGACAGCGGCGGCAGATGTCGTGGCCAAAGAGCCTCCCGGCAACGCAATGGCCGCCATGCTGGGCGCTTACCTCTCCAAAGCTCATGTCGAGAATGTCGAACTCGGGTGCCCCTTGGCAGCGCTGGGTTCCGAGACCTCGCGCCAGACGCCCGAAGTGCGTCGCGTGGCGACCCGCCACATCAAGGAAATGATCGACCTTGTCGCCCGTCAGTCGCCCGACTGGGGGCAGCCCAGCGCCCATGAACGGGCGGTCGTCATGCTATCCACGATGGTTGGCGCCTTGCTCTTGGCGCGTGCCGTTGATGACCCCGGCCTGTCAGACGGCCTGCGAGAAGCGGCGCTCAAGCATCTGTTACCCCCCACTCACTGAACCCACTGATGAACATCGCCACTCTGCTCGACTTCACACATGACGATCATCATTCGAGATTCGTCAACGCGCCGGCCGTTCTGGTGGACGCCGTGATCCGGAAGGACCTGCGGCTCGACGCAGCTCACGGGGGAAAAACACCATGAAGGCATTCGTCGCCGATCGCTACGCAAAGAAGCGCGCCTTGCGTCTGGCAGACATGCCGGTTCCGGATCTGCGCGACGACGAGGTCCTGGTCGAGGTCCACGCCGCCGGTGTGAACCAGTTGGACTTCAAGCTCAGGGACGGCGAGTTCAAGCTCATCCTGCCCTATCGCCTGCCCCTCATCCTGGGCCACGACGTAGCGGGCGTCGTCGTCAAGGCGGGCCCGCACGCGCGCAAGTTCAAGCTGGGCGATGAGGTCTACGCGAGAGTTGATGACTTTCGAATCGGCAGCTTCGCCGAATTTGTCCCCGCCAGAGAGTCATCACTGGCGCTCAAGCCCAAAAGTCTCACGATGGAAGAGGCTGCCTCCATTCCTCTGGTCGGTTTGACTGCCTGGCAGGCTCTCATCGAGAGAGCCCAGCTGAAGCGAGGGCAGAAGGTCTTCATCCAGGCCGGCTCCGGCGGCGTGGGCACTTTCGCCATCCAACTCGCCAAGCACCTAGGCGCGAGCGTCGCCACGACAACGAGCACGGCCAATGTGGCGCTGGTGAAGAGCTTGGGCGCCGATGTGGTCGTCGACTACAAGACCCAGGACTTTGGAGATGTCCTGCGCGACTACGACTTGGTGCTGAACAGCCAGGATGGCAAGGCGCTGGACACGTCACTTCGTGTGCTCAAGCGCGGCGGCACGCTGATTTCAATCTCCGGGCCACCTGACCCCGAGTTCGGGAAGCAGATCGGCGCACCGGGGTTCGTGAGGCTGGTCATGCGCTTGCTGAGCGCAGGCGTCAGACGAAAAGCACGCAGTCGAGGTCTAGGCTATGCCTTCCTTTTCATGAAGGCGAACGGCGCCCAGCTGCACGAGATTACCCGTCTCATCGAAGAAGGCGCGATCCGCCCCGTCATCGACAAGGTGTTCCCGTTCGAATCCACCAATGAAGCCTTGCGCTACCTCGAGTCCGGGCGCGCGAGGGGCAAGGTCGTCATCAAGATCAGGTAGATGCGAACCCCGTCGGCCAGCAAATGGCGGCGGACAGTGGCGAATAGTGGCTTCATTCAGGGCGGCAATGGCGCGGCAGCACCGGCTGGTGCATCGCGGATGGACGGTCTTCAAAGGTGCCGCTACCAGCGAACGTCCGTTGACGATGGCAGCCGCACGACCGCTCCTCGCCGCGTCCGTGAGTTGACATCGCCACCCGCAAGCAGCCAGTCCCAGCGCGCAACGGTTCCCAGTGAAGTCGCATCGGGTGACGCTCGTCAAGGAATGCGGCTAGAGAGAGAATCACGGTCCGGACTGCCCCTGGTCGGTTTGACAGCCTGTCCCCATCTACAACTGGTACCGTCAGACCCTTCATGACCTACGCCCAATACACGACCTTGCCGCAGTGGCCCAACGCCTATCCGGCCAGCGGCGCCAGCGCCACGCTGAAACTCCTCAACGAGGATTTCATCGTGACCGAACTGCCGCTGCAGCTGCCCTCCGGTGCGGGCGAACATGTCTGGCTCGACATCGAGAAGAACGGCGCCAACACCGCCTTCGTCGCACAGCAGCTGGCCGAGGCCGCCGGCGTGGAGGAAAGGGACGTGGGCTATGCCGGCCTCAAGGACCGCTACGCCATCACCCGTCAGTGGTTCAGCATCTATCTGCCAAACGGCAAGATGAAGGGCGAGACACCCGACCTGACCCGGCTTCAGCATCCGGAATTCAAGGTACTGAGTCAGAGCCGCCACGTGAAAAAGCTGCGCCCCGGCGATCTGCAGGGCAACCGATTCCGCATCGTGCTGCGTGACGTGACCGGCGACAGCGACGCCATCGAGGGCAATCTGAAGGCCGTTGCGTCAGATGGCGCGCCCAACTACTTCGGCGCGCAGCGTTTCGGCTTTGAGGGTGGCAACGTCGAACAGGGCAGAGCCATGCTGGCGCGCGAAATCCGCGTGCGCAACCCGAAGAAGAAGGGCATCTACCTGTCGGCGGTGCGCTCCTTCGTCTTCAATGAAGTGCTGGCGCTGCGAATCCAGCAGGGACTGTGGGGCAAGACCCTGCCCGGTGACGTGATGGACGAGGCGGGCCGGCCCACCGGACCGCTCTGGGGACGGGGCCGCGTCAACACCACCGATCAAGCGCAGGCCCTGGAAATGGGAGTGGCTGAACATCACGCTACCCTGTGCGACGGCATGGAGCACGCAGGTCTGGAGCAGGAGCGCCGCGCCCTGGTGGCCAGGCCGTTGGAAATGGCATGGGAATGGCCGCACGCCGATCAACTGGTGCTCACGTTCGCTTTGCCCGCCGGGACCTACGCCACTTCCGTTCTGAACGAAATCCTCCGCACCACGGAGCCTGACCGGCAAAACGAGCCTGCGGCAGTCGAATGACGGTGCCCTCACCTCGGGTCAAGGCTGCCGGCCGATGGCTTGCCCGAGCGACTCCCGGAGCCGCCTGCCCATCCCCCAATCCGCAAGGGAGCCTTGAAATCGCCCGTCAAGGCCTCAGTTGCCGACCATGAACACCACCCGATCCACCTCCGCTGGTCAGCCCACCCAGGGCAAGTTGACGGTTGCGCACACCCTGGCGCAGTTGCTGGAGCGCCTGGAGCGCAGCCGCGTGCCGATCGGCGCCGCGCAATACCGCGCTGTGGTGCAGCATCTGCTGCTGGAGCTGGAAAGCCTGCGCGAAGCGCCCGAACTCGGGGCTTTTCTCGACCTTTACCCGGCCACCTCGGAGTTGTACGAAAATACCGCCTACGCGCACGCGGGCCTGTGCCGTTCGCCGCTGGAGTTTTCACTCCAGGCAGAATTGAGGGCCCGCGAGGCGATTGAGCGCGTCATGCGCCGCCCCCAACCAGGATTGACCAATGGCCAGAGCTGATTCGAAAACGACCGTGCTGGAAGACGGGCTGCGTTACAAGTCCAAGGTATCGGGCTCGCCGTTCAAGGCCGCAGCCTCCTTCGGCACCGCCACGATGTCCTGCTATCTGTGCGGCAAGCACCGCACCCGTTCGCTGATGAAGACCCGCAAGCTGCTGGGCCGCGCCCAGGCCGTTTGCTCTCCCTCCTGCAAGGAAATGGACGCGGCCATCGCGGCCGGTTGACCTTTCCCTAACGCGCCGGCACCTTGGACTCAAGCGAAGCCGGCGCGTAGTCGGGCAAGAACCGACAACCCGCCCCGAACTTCGCCTCGAAGCCCGGGCAGTCTTTGGCAATGCCCTGAGGCGTCGGCTTGACGCCCAGCTCCACCCAGCGCAGCAGCGCGCCCATCAGCGTCGGATAGGCCGGATCGCTGAGGTAGCTGTGCTCGCTGTCGTCGGTGAAGGTCTGCACCAGATGGCCGGCCGTTCCGGCCCGTTCCATCGTCTGGCGGAAGCTGTGGTCCATCTCGACGAAGGCAACTGCGTCTTTGACGCCGTGCACCGTCAGCACCGGCACCGGAATGCGGCCGCCGAGGTCGGCATCGGCGCCGAACTGTGCCACCGCCTGCGGGTCCGCTGCGTAGCGCAGCACACCGGCATTCAGCGCGGCGTCGTCTGCCGAGCCGGCATAGCGCACCCCTGCGTTGCCGAAGACATTTCGGCCGCCGCTACGCTTCTGTGCAATGTCCCGAAAATGCCAGGTCGCCCAGTTCAGATGGCCCTGCACCGATGTGGCGGGTATGCGTATTACCTTGACGATTGTGTCGAGCTTACGCTGCTGTTCCGCCGTGCGCTGAGCAGTGGGCAGGCCCAGGCCCAGGCATTCGCGGGTGCGCTGCGAAAGCTGAGCCTGCGTCAGCGTGGAGTCCGGCGGGAGGCCCATCCACAGCGGATAGGCCGATTCGTCCGGGCGCGGGTGGTTGTTGCACAGGTATTGATAGACCACGCGCAGATCGATGCGGAAGTTGTAGGCGCGCGTGCCGCCCGCCAGCACGCCGCTGCTCAGCAGCACCGCGTCATAGGGCCGCTGCGCGCCTTGCGAGAACATCTCTGCGCCCTGGGCTGCAACGCTGGCGCCCCAGGACTGGCCGTGCAGGATGGTGCGTTTGGGCTTGGCGACGTGGGTGACGAAGATCTGCCGCAGGCGCTCGGTGTCTTCGGCGGCGGCACGCACCGCCACACCGCCCTGACGGAAGGTGGAGCCGGCCCAAGCATAGCCGGCCCTGACCATGATGGCCCAGCGCTGCAGGTCCTCGACCGATCGCTCGGGCTTGGGCTCGCCCAGCGCCGGCCCGCCATGGGCATGCAGCACCAGATGACCGTTCCAGTCGTTGGGCATGGCGATCAGGTAGTGGGCACCAAAGCTGTCGCGCCCGGCCAGGCAGCGTGCGATAGCCGCCAGGCTGGCCGGGCAGACGCTTGCCGTTGGCGCGGCCTCTTTGCGGATCAACGGTTGCTGGGCGCAGGCGCTCAGCAAGGCCACCGCGGCCATGGATGGCGCGGCTCTCATGCCTGGCGACGGCGCTTGTAGGCCAAGGCGCCCAGGCCAAGCAGGGCCATCGCCCAGGTAGCCGGTTCCGGCACCGGTGCCGGGAAGCCCAGCTGGGCGCTGGCGATGTGCTGCAGGGTCAGCGCATCGGCCTTGGAGATGCCCAGATCAACGGCGGCAATCTCGTTGGCACCCAGCGAATTCGGGTCCAGACCGGTGATGCTGCCGAACTGCACCAGAGCGCTGAGGTAGGAGCCGTACTTGCTGGCGTGCAGATAGTCGTTCCACCACAGATTCATCAGGTCCCCGGCCTGTGCCTGGGTGTAGACGCCGTTAGCATCGTAGAAGCCGCCGGACTTGGCCAGGCCCAGATCGATGGCCATCTGGAAGGCCTCACCGGCAGGTATCACGCCGGCAAAGCCCGGGTTGCTGGCGGCCTTGGCCAGGAAGGAGGTCTTCAGGTCGGCCGTCATCGCCGCCAGGCTGCCGTAGTACAGCGTGGCCGCGCCACCGGCGGCCGAGGTGTCGACGATTGGGCTGCCATCGGGATGGGTTACATCGGCCTTGGTGATCTTGTGGGCGAACACCATGTCCGGCCGCGCCCAGGTTTCAAGCAGGTAGACCTTGGTGGCTGCGCTGGCGTTGGCATTGGCCGGAATCACCCGCGAGGTGTTGCAACTGCCGGTCGACAGACCGGTGGCTACGCACTTGGCCTGGCTGCCGAACAGCGCGCTCTCGGTATAGGTCTGGGCCGCGCCGTTATGAATGAAGCGCTCGAACTGATCGGCATAGGCATTGAAGGTCGCCTGATTGGCATTCTTGCCCATGCCGTTGGGCAGCGCCGCGTCGCTCTGCTCCTGCAGCACCACCGTGTCCCACTTCTTCGATGCCACATTGCCGCGCAGGTCCCACAGGGGGCTGGCGGTATTCAGGAACTGGCCACGCAGCGAGGCGGCGTTGCGGGCCGAGATCGACACATCGTAGTCCAGCCCTGCCTGCACGGTGAATTGCTTGAAGATGCCGGGCACGCCGCCCCAGGGATGGGGCTCCCAGGCGTTGGAGCCGCCCGAGTACAGGGCCTGGAACGGCGCCGTCAGGTCGTGCACATTGGCCCAGTTGTAGCTCATCACCGGGTCCAGCCGGCCGAAGGTATAGCTGTTGCCGACGAACAGAATCGACGTCGGTGCCGCCAGCGCGGCACTGCTGGCCAACAGGCCACCGAGGCACAGGCCGGCGAGGGTGAGATGCTTCATGCTCTTGTCTCCGTTGTAGGTATGACAGCGAAGTTAAGGGCATGATCACCTCATGTCAAATATACTGATTCGGTCACCTCAATACTAAATTTATATGGATCTGCGACATCTGCGCTACTTCCAGGCGGTGGCCGAGGCCGGCCACATGACCCGCGCTGCAGCGGCCTTGGGCATTCAGCAGCCGCCGCTGAGCCAGCAGATCAAGGCGCTGGAGGCCGAGCTCGGCCTGGTGCTGTTCCACCGCCATCCCAAAGGTGTGACCCTGACCGAAGGCGGCCGAGTGTTCCTGGCCGAGACCCGCCGACTGCTGCAGGACGTGGACGCGATGCGCGAGCGCATGGCACGGATCGCCAGCGGCCGGCTGGGCACGGTCAATGTCGGCTTCACCAGCTCGGCCGCGGCCCACCGCTTCACGCCCGAGGCGCTGCGCGCCTGCCGCAGCCGCTACCCGGACATCGAGCTGGTGCTCAGCGAGAACAACGCGGCCGAGATCACCGAGGCGCTGGTGGCCGAGCGCCTGCACTGCGGTTTTCTGCGCGTGCCGGTGGCGCGGCCCGAGGGCCTGGTGTTCGAGACGCTGCTGAGCGAGCCGGTGGTGGTGGCCTTGGCCCTGGACCATCCGCTGGCGGCCTGCGACCAGCCGATCGCCCTGGCCCAGTTGCGTGACCAGAACCTGATACTGGCCCGCCGCCCGGGCGCCCCGGGCCTGTACGCCAATCTGCTGGCTCTGTGCGAGGCCCAGGGCTTTCGCCCCCGCGTGGTGGCCGAGGTGGACCGGATGATGACGAATCTGAACCTTGTGGCCGCGGGCGCCGGCATCACCGTCGTGCCCGCCTCGATGCGCGGTGCGCACCCGGATGCCATCGTCTACCGGCCGTTGCTGGAAGGCGCACAGCTGGAGGCCCCGCTGACACTGGTCTATCGTGAGGGCGATTGCACGGGCGCCACCGCCACATTGATCGACCTGGTGCGGCAGATCGCGGCCCAACAGGCTGCAGCGCGATGAGGGCCCTGCTCGCTCTGTTGTTGTGCCTGCTTGCCAGCGCCGTCCTCGGCCAGACCTGGCCGAGCCGGCCCATTCACCTGGTGGTGGCCTATCCGCCCGGCGGCGTCAGCGACGAGATCAGCCGCGCACTGGCCGAGAAGCTGGCCGCCCAGCTGGGCACGCCGGTGCTGGTCGAGCACCGCGCCGGCGCCGGTGGCGCGCTGGCCATGGAGATGCTGGCCAAGGCCCCGCCCGATGGCTACACGCTGGTGTTCTCGGCCATCAGCCCGCTGGTGCTGACGCCGCATCTGGGCCGGGTCGGCTACGAGCCGCTCAAGGACATTGCGCCGGTCGTCGGCGTGATGTTCACGCCGGTGCTGGTCGTGGGCACGCCGGCGCTGAAGGCGGGCAGCTTTGCCGAGATGCTGGAGCTTGCCCGCGCGCGGCCCGGCGGCGTGCGCTGGGCGACCTCAGGGCTGGCGACGACCGGGCATAGGGTGCTGGAGCAGGTCAAGCTGATCAGCGGTGCGGACATCACCCACATCCCCTACAAGGGTGGCGGCCAGCAGCTCAACGACGCGCTGGGCGGGCAGTTCGAGCTGCTGTCATCCAACGTCGGCGCGCAGCAGCTGCAGCACATCAGGAGCGGCAAGTTCAAGGCCCTGGCCGTTGGCGCGCCGAACCGGCTGGACGTGCTGCCGGACGTGCCCACCCTGGCCGAGGTGGGTTTCGCGCCGGCCAATCTGGTCTCGCTGTTCGGCATCTTCGCCCCGGGCAGGACGCCCGAGCCGGTGCTGGCGCGACTCAACACCGAGCTGAACAAGGCCTTGCAACTGCCCGACATCCGCCAGCGCCTGCTGGCGGTGAACAACCTGCCGGCCGGGGGCACGGCGGCCGAGTTCGCCCGCCACATTGCCCGCGAGTGGGAGCTGAACCGACGCCTGGTCGAAGCGGCCGGCGGGCAGCTCAAGTAACTCAGCGGCGGGTCACCGCGTCCCCGGGCTCATAGTCCGCCGCCTTCAGCGGGCTGCGCGCCGCGATATAGGCACGCAGCACGTCGGCATCGACGAAACCGGTGTTGACGAAGCCGGGATGCCGGTCCAGCTTCGGATAGCCGTCGCCACCGGCGGCGGTGAACACGCTGATCGCCAGCCGGTAGGTGCGCTGCGGGTCTATGGCCTGGCCACCGACCTGGGCCGACTCCAACTGGCCGCCGACGATGCGCATCTGCACGCCCGCCGTCTGCGGAAAGGCGCCCGCTCCCGGGCTCATCTTTGCGGCGGCCTGCAGATAGGCCAGCAGTTCGTCGCCCTTGAGCTGCACCAGGGCCAGCATGCCGCCGAACGGATGCACCTTGAGCACGTCGCGGTAGCTGATGGCGCCCGGCTGCAGCGACTCGCGCACACCGCCGGAATTGATCAGGGCCAGGTCGGCGCCGGTCTTGTCCATCATTGCCTTGGCCACCAGCACGCCCAGATTGGTCGGCTGGCGGCGCACGCGCACGCGGTCGCCGTCGAGCAGGCCGTCGACCGAGCCCACCGGCACGCCCAGGCGCGTGTCGCCGGCGGTCTGGAACGGCTCCAGGAAGGCGCGCATCTGCGGGTCCTGCGGGATGGGCGTGGTGTAGGTCGTCTTCGTGCCGTCGGGCAGCTTCTTCATCAGATTGACCGGCAGCAGTTGGTAGCGCACCAGTTCGATCTTGCCGGCGGCTATGACGAAATCGGCGCGGCCCACATACTTGCCCCACTCATGGGCCTGCACGATCCAGGCGCCGTTCTGGCGATCCGGGGCGCAGGGCTGGCCCGGCACATAGGCCTCGTTGCGCTGGTTCTCGGCCAGCATGCAAACGGGGTCCTGGCTGTGGCCGCCGACGACCAGGTCCAGCCCGCGCACGGCCCGCGCCATCTCCACATCGCCGGGTGCGTTGACGCCACGATTGCCGTCCGGGTAGTGGCCCATATGGGTGGTGGCGATCACCATGTCAGCCTTGGCGCGCAGCTCGGGCACCAGCTGGGCGGCCTCCTCGGCGGGCTTGCGGAACACGACGCCGCGGATATTGTCGGGTGACACCATCTTCTGCGTGTCGTCGGTGGTCAGGCCCATCACCGCAATCCTGTAGCCGCCGCGCTCGAACACGCGGTAGGGCTCGAACATGCGCTGGCCGTCCTTGTAGATATTGGCCGCCAGCAGCGGATACTTGACCCACTGGCGCTGCTTGGCCAGCACCGCGGGCGGCTTGTCGAACTCGTGGTTGCCGACGGCCGTGGCGTCATAGCCGATCAGGTCCATGCCCTTGAAGTCGGGCTCGGCGTCGAGCAGATCGCTCTCGGGCACGCCGGTGTTGACGTCGCCGCCATCGAGCAGCAGCGTGTGGCCGCCGTCGGCACGGACCTCGGCGCGTATGCGGTCGATCAGCGTCTTGCGCGCGGCCAGGCCGTACTCGCCATCGGCATTGGTCCAGAAGCGGCCATGATGGTCGTTGGTGTGGATCACGGTCAGCTTCAGCGGCGCGCGCGGCGCCTGCACGGCACAGCCACCGAGGGCGAACAGGGCCGCCAACGTCGCGGGCAGTGCCGCGGCTTTAAACAAAGCAGTCACAAGAGCTCCTACAAGCGAGGTAGGAGATGCTAGCGCGATCCGGGCTCCTCCAGCAGCAGCATCGCCGTCGGTTCGTCCAGCACCAGCTCGTTGACGAAGCCGCCGCGCAGCGCGGCGCGCAGGCCGGCCAGCTTGCCGCGGCCGGAGACCACGCACAGCGCATGCTCGGCGCGCTCGAAGCGGTCCAGCTCCAGGCCGCTGCTGCGGGCGTTCAGCGCGATGTCGCGCCAGCTACCGTCGGCGCGGAAGAACACGGTGGCGATGTCGCCCACCACGCCATCGGCCTGCAGGCTCTGGAACTCGGCCTCGTCCAGATAGTCCCCGCTGTGCACATGGCTGCCAGTGCGCGCTGCGCCGATGCTGAACACCAGCACCCTGGCCCGCTCCTGCAGCGCCCGCAGCGCCTGGATGCTGCGCTCGCGCCACAGCGCCTCGCGGGTGGCCGCGTAGTCGAAGAAGGCCGGCACCGGAAAGCTGTGGCTGCGCGCGCCATAGTTCTGCGCCAGCCGCGAGACAATGGACTCCCCAAAGGCATTGGCGAAGTTGGCGCCGGTCGCCGAGCCATTGAGCTGCACCACGTCCAGCTCGCGCACCGGTTTCTGTATCAGCGCGCCGGCCACGGCGGCCAGCGTCGTGCCCCAGGCAACGCCCAGCACGCTCTGGGGCTCGACGATGGTGTTCAGATAGGCGGCGGCCTGCTGGGCCACGCGCTGCAGGCATTGCTGCTCGCTGGCGCCCGGCGGCACCGGCACGACCTGGATCGCCTTCAGGCCGAACTGCTGCTGGATGAGTGACTCCAGCTGCTGCGGCTGGGCGGCGGGATCATGGATGCGCACCTCGACCAGACCGGTCTCGCTGGCAAAGCTCAGGAGCCGCGAGACGGTGGCGCGCGAGGTGCCCAGCTCCTGGGCAATGGCGGCCGTGGTGAGCTGCTGCTGGTAGTACAGGCGTGCCACCTTGAGGGCGGCATAAGACATGTCCTGGCGGTCGTTGGCGGCCATGGGAACCCTTGGATGAAACGCGGTACCGCCAGAGGCGGCTCAGCGCCGCAGTATGCAAGAGTCCTATGACAACGAGCCGGGGGATCAGGCCCGCTCGTCGTCGGGCAGCCCATCCACCAGCAGATCGAACTCGGCGCCGGCGCTGGGAGCGGCAGCGACGGCCTTGTCCAGCGGCCTGCAGATGCGGCTATGCAGGTGGTTCAGGCGCTCGGAGGCCTCGACGGCGCGCAGGATGCGCTCCGGGTCAAGCATCATCGCAAACGGGTTGGCGCAGGCTTGGGCTTGTTGCATGGGGAAGCTCCTGGGGTTGAGGCGGTTACCGGTTTGTAACCATGCCCCGACTTTAGGCGGCGGCAAGGATTCGCCCAGTGGGCGGCCCCCCATTCCCGGTGTCAGTGAACTTCCTAGGGCGCTGTCAGCCTCGGATACAGATACTCGCGGCCGGAGGCACGGGCAAAGTCCAGCGCGCTGAGGCCCTGTTCATTGCGCAGGCCCTTGTCCGCGCCCGCCTTGAGCAGGGCATCAACCGCGCTCTCGCGGCCGTAGCGGGCGGCCATCATCAGCGGCGTGCTGCCATTGGGCGAGCGCGCATTGAGCTCGGCGCCCTCCTTGATCAGCAGCTCGATCGAGCTTTCGCCATCGGCCGCAGTCGCGGCGTAGTGCAGCGGGGCCCAGCCCTCGCGATTGATCCGGGCGCCGCGCACCAGCAGCTTCTTGACCCAGTCCAGTTGGCCGCGCAGCGCCGCCATCATCAGTGCCGTCTCACCGGCCGCATTGGCCAGGTTCACGTCCAGTGCCGGGTACTGCATCAGGCTGTCCGCGGCTTTCAAGGACTCGTCGCGCAGCGCCACCACCAGGCCGACATTGCCCTCGGCGTCGCGGGCATTGGGATTCACACCGCGAATCATCAGGGTCATCACAAGGCGGCCGTCGTCACGGCCTATGGCTGTGAAGAAGTCTTCAACGTCGCCCGCCCGCGCCAAGGAAAATCCTGACACAGCAATGAGATAGACAATATATCTAAGGTATCGCATGAGATTCTGCCAATGACGGAATACCGAACAGGAGCTCGCAATTGGCGCTGGTCACCGCCGCCAGATGCTCGATCGTGCAGCCCCGGATCTCGGCCAACTGCTTGGCCACCAGGGGCACATAAGAAGGGTTGTTCAGCTTGCCGCGGTGCGGCATCGGCGCCAAGTACGGGCTGTCGGTCTCGATCAGCAGGCGATCCAGCGGCAGCCGTGAGGCCACCTCGCGCAGATCACCGGCGTTCTTGAAGGTCAGGATGCCGGAGAACGAAACATAGAAACCCATGTCCACGGCCGCCTGCGCCACATCCATGGTCTCGGTGAAGCAATGGAACACGCCTCCTGCTGCCTCGCCGCCCTCCTCGCGCAGCACGCGCAGCGTGTCCTCGGCCGCGCTGCGGGTGTGTATCACCAGCGGCTTGCCGCTGGCCCGGGACGCGCGGATGTGCGTGCGAAAGCGCTCGCGCTGCCACTCCATGTCGGCAATGCTGCGGCCGTTGAGCCGGTAGTAGTCGAGGCCGGTCTCGCCGATGGCGACGATCTTGGCATCAGCCGCGGCCTGCACCAGCTCATCCAGCGTCGGCTCGTGTACGTCCTCGTTGTCGGGGTGCACGCCGACCGTGGCCCACAGATGAGGATGGGGGTCCACCACAGCGCGCACGGCCGGGTACTCCTCCATCGTCGTGCAGATGCAGATGGCGCGGTCGACCTGCGCCTCGGCCATCTTGGCGAGGATGTCGTCGAGCTGGCCTCGCAGTTCGGGGAAGCTCAGGTGGCAGTGGGAGTCTATGAACATATTCTGTCTTGGGGACAGACCTTGAGACTCGCGCGCAGCGCGGCCGAAAGCTCTGTCCTCAACCGGCGCTAGATGGTTTGAGTGGGTTTAGCCGACGAAATCGACGTTCCCAGCAGTTCTTCGATCTTGATCTTGATCAGCCGCGTCTTCTCGTCCGAGGGGAAACGCACGCCGACACCCTGGGTGCGGCCGCCGGAGGCATTGGCCGGGGTGATCCAGCCGATCTTGCCGGCCACCGGGTAGCGCTGCGGGTCTTCGGGCAGCGACAGCAGCAGGTAGATGTCATCACCGAGCTTGTACTCGCGCGTGGTCGGCACGAACAGGCCGCCCTCGGAGAACAGCGGGATATAGGCCGCGTAGAGCGCCGTCTTCTCCTTGAACACCAGCTGTATCACGCTGGGGCGCGCGCCTGCAGCGGTGCTCACCGGCGCGGCAATGCCTGCGGCAGCGGCCGGGGGGCGGGAGTTGGGCGCTTCGCTCATGGTCTGCAGTGTACCGAAGCGCCGGCAACGTCAGGTTTTGAAACTGGCCTGGGCGATGGCCGCTTTTCCCTGCACGAACAGCGACTCCATCAACAGGCCGGCGTTCAAGGGATGGTCGGCATGGCGCGCCGCCTGCTTCAGCGCCTGGCCCCAGGCATGCAGCGGTGCCGCATGCCTGAGCTTGGGCACGGCGCTGTCGGGGAAATAGCTGGATGCCGCCCCGCACTGGCGGCGCAGCAGGTCGTGGCACAGGCGCTGCAAGGCGTCGATCGCGCGCGGCACCGGCCAGTCGGTCAGCGCCGTGGCGTCTCCTCGGGCCAGGCGCTCGGGCAACGCCGCCCAGGTCTTGGCCTGGACGCCATCGCGAGCCCAGTTCAAGGCCTCCTGAGGCCGGCCGCCGGCTCCGCGCAGCAGGATCTCGGGCTGATCGACCCCTTGAGCCTGCAACCAGCCCAGACACTCGGCCTCAATCGGCAAGGGCAGCGGCACCGGTTGGCAGCGGCTGCGAATGGTGGGCAGCAAGGCATCCGGCGCGGCACTGGCCAGCACGAAGCGCAGCTGGCCGGCAGGTTCTTCCAGCGTCTTCAGCAACGCGTTGGAGGCAATCAGGTTCACCGCCTCGGCCGGATAGACCAGCACCACCTTGGCGCGGCCACGCGACGAGGTTTGTTGCGCAAAGCCGATGGCCGAACGCACCGCGTCGACCTTGATCTCGCGGCTGGGCTTGGCCTTGCTGGCCTTGGTCTCGGAGGCCGCGCCCTCGGCTTCGTCCGGTGCCCAGCCCAGCGACTCGCGCAGCGCGTCGGGAATCAGCAGCCGGAAGTCCGGATGGCCATGGGAGTTGAACAGTCGGCAGCTGACGCAGCGGCCACAGGCCCAGGCGTCCGGCGCGCGGGTCGTGTCTTCGCACAACCAGGTCTGTGCCAGCACGACGGCCAGCTCGAACTGCCCCACCCCGCCCGGCCCCTGCACCAGCAGGGCGTGAGAGCGGGCCGAGGCCAGGGCCGCGCGCAGCGGCGTGGCCAGCCAGGGCAAGGGCAGTTGCCCGTCTTCCCTTACCACCCCCGCTGCTCCAGCACCGCCTCGACGCGCGACCAGACCTGTGCGATATCGCCCTGGGCGTCGACGCGTGCAAAGCGCTCGGGAAACTGGGCACAGCGGGCGGCATAGCCGGCGCGCACGCGCTCGAAAAAGTCCAGGTCCAGCTGCTCCAGGCGGTCCGGTGCGCGGGCCGAGGCGCGGCGTTGGGCGGCGGTCTCGGCTGGCAGGTCGAACCACAGGGTCAGATCGGGCTGCCGGCCGTCCAGCACCCAGGTTTCGAGCTGGGTCAGCACGGCCAGATCCATGCCGCGGCCATGGCCCTGATAGGCAAAGGTGGCGTCGGCGAAGCGGTCGCACAGCACGGTGCGGCCGGCGGCCAGCGCGGGGGCTATCACCGTCACCAGATGGTCGCGGCGCCCGGCGAAGACCAAGAGCGCCTCGGTCAGGCCGTCCATGGGCTTGTACAGGAACAGCTCGCGCAACTGCTCGGCCAGCGGCGTGCCACCGGGCTCGCGGGTGTTCAGCACATCTGCGCCGCGGATACGCAGGCGCTCGGTCAACGCCGCGATATGCGTGGACTTTCCGGCGCCATCGATACCTTCAAAGCTTATGAATTTCCCGCTCAAGCTCACTGCTGAATTCACTGATTCAAACCACGCTGATGTTTGTTGACCGCGCGATTATGCTCGGTGAGGGTTTCGCTGAAGGCGCTGCTGCCGTCGCCCTTGGCGACGAAGTAAAGCGCCTTGCTGGCGTCCGGGTGCAGCGTGGCCTGCAGCGAGGCCAGGCCCGGCATGGCGATCGGCGTCGGCGGCAGACCGCCGCGGGTGTAGGTGTTGAAGGGGGTGTCGGTCTGCAGATCTCGCTTGCGCAGATTGCCGTCGAAAGCTTCGCCCAGGCCATAGATCACCGTCGGGTCGGTCTGCAGCGGCATGCCGATGCGCAGCCGGTTGACGAAGACGGCGGCCACCAGGCCACGGTCGGAGGCCCTGCCCGTCTCCTTTTCGACGATGGAGGCCAGTATCAGCGCCTCGTCGGCGCTCTTCAGCGGCAGATCGGTGGCGCGTTGCGCCCAGGCGGCGTCGAGCCGTCGCTGCATCGCCTGCAGGGCGCGGCGCATCACCGTCAGGTCGCTGACGCCGCGGCTGTAGGCATAGGTGTCGGGGAAGAAGCGGCCCTCGGCCGGCAGCTGCGGCACCCCGAGCGCGGCCATGATCTCGGCCTCGCTCATCGCCGCGCTGGCCGGTTTGAGGGCCGGCGCCTTGGCCAGGGCGGCGCGGAACTGGCGGAAGGTCCAGCCCTCGATCAGCTTGACCGTCTCCAGCGCCTCGTCGCCGCGCACCATCTTGTCCAGCAGCTGGCGAGGGCTGGTGCCGGTGTGGATCTCGTAGCTACCGGCCCGTATCAGCTTGGCCTGACCCGACCAGCGGAACCACTCGTAGAGCCAGCGCGGCGAGGTCTGCACGCCGGCCGTGACCCAGGCCTGGGCGACGTCGCGCGGCAGGGTATTGGGCTCGATCGACAGCTCGACCGAGGGCTGGCTCAGTGCCAGCGGCTGCTGCACCCAGTACCAGGCGCCGCCGACCGCGCCGGCGGCGAGGACCAGCAGCAAGAAAAGCAGTTTCAGCACAAACCTCATGCGGGTTCTCTCGGGTCGGAAGGCGGACTTGGGCTGCGCTGATGATAATCGGGCCATGACCACGCAAATGATTCCCAATGGCGCGACCCGCCTGACCGAATGGGGCGTGCTGCGCGCCAGCGGCGAAGAGGCGGCCAAGTTCCTGCACGGCCAGCTGACCCAGGACATCGTGCTGATGAGCGCCAGCCAGGCCCGCCTGGCCGGCTTCTGCTCGGCCAAGGGCCGGCTGCTGGCCAGCTTCATCGCCTGGAAACCGGCGCCTGACGAAGTGCTGATGGCCATGCCGGCCGAAGTGCTGCCGGCGGTGCTCAAGCGCTTGTCGATGTTCGTGCTGCGGGCCAAGTGCAAGCTCAGCGATGCCAGTTCCCAGTTCGCGCTGTGGGGTGTTGTCGGCGACGGCGCGCCCGCCGAGGTCTGGCAACGCAGCGGCGACGCGATCCGCCTGCCCGATGCCGCCGGCCAGCAACGCTATCTGCTGGCTCAAGGCCCAGAGACCGCCGCCCCTGCCCTGCCCGGTATCAGCGAAGCGCAATGGCAATGGCTGGACGTGCAGAGCGGCCTGGCCTGGGTGCGAGGCGCAACCACCGAGCAGTTCGTACCGCAGATGATCAACCTCGAGCTGCTGGGCGGCGTGAACTTCCAGAAGGGTTGCTATCCGGGCCAGGAAATCGTCGCCCGCAGCCAGTACCGCGGCACGATCAAGCGACGCACCTTCCTGTTCGACAGCGAGGCCCCGGCGGCGATCGGCCAGGAGATCTTTCATAGCGGCGATGCTGAACAGCCTGCCGGGCTGGTGGCCGGCGTGGCACCCAACCCGGCCGGCGGCTACAGCCTGCTGGCCGAGGTGAAGATGGCGGCGCTGGCCGCCGGCAGCCTGCATCTTGGCAGTGTGTCGGGGGCCGAGCTGAAGGCCCGACCCCTGCCCTATGACATCGATGTAGACGTGACGGAGTAGCGTTGCAGGAGCTCTACGTCTATTACAAGCTGGAGCCGCAGCAGGCGGAGGCGGCGCTGGCGGCGTTTCGGCAATTGCAGGCCGCCCTGCGCCTGCAACTGCCCGGCCTGCAGAGCCGCCTGCTCCAGCGCCCCGTTCCGGCCGGTGCCCAGCAGACCTGGATGGAGGTTCACAGCTGGCCCCAGGGCGCCGCGCCGCCGGACGGCTGGCTGGCGCTGATCGCGGCAGAAGCACAGGCCCTGCCCGGCGGCCAGCGCCAAATAGAAGTCTTCGAACCCCTCGCGTAGCCCGGATGCAATCCGGGGGCCGGTGTGCCTACGTTGATGGTCCCTGATTGCATCCGGGCGACGCTCTAAAAGTCCGCGTCGAGGACCACCCGGTAACGCGCCTTGCCCGAGCGCAGGTGGTCCACCGCCTCGTTGACCCGGCTCATGGCGAAGCGTTCCACCTGCGGCGCGATGCCGTGACGCGCCGAGAACTCCAGCATCTTGGCCAGCACCGTCGGTGACGGCGTCGGCGAGGCCGACAAACCGCGCTGCCAGGACAGCAGCGAGCCGCTGCGCAGGCTCATTTTGTCGGTGACGACGCCGACCAGATGCATGCGGCCCTTGGGCGCCAAGGTGTTGATCAAGGCATCCCATTCGAGGCTGGCGCCCACGGTGATCAGTAGGAAGTCCAGGCTACCTGCCGCCGCCTTCAGCTCCCTCAGATCGACGCTGGACACCGTCTTGTGCGCGCCCAGCGCCAGCGCCTCCTCGCGCTTGGACGGTGAGGACGTGAAGGCCGTGACCTCGCAGCCCCAGGCCCGGGCGAACTTCACCGCCAGGTGCCCCAGGCCACCGATGCCGACGACGCCCACGCGATCGGTCGGCTTGACCGAGTGGATGACGAAGGGCAGGAACACCGTGCCACCGCCGCACATCAGCGGGCCAGCTGAGGCGGGGTCCAGACCATCGGGAATCGGCACCGCCCAGCTCCAGTGGGCACGCAGGCTTTCAGCAAAGCCGCCGTGCCGGCCCATGATGGTGGGCTGGCGCTTGGCGCAGAGATTCTGCTCGCCGCCAAGGCAGGACTGGCAGTGCGTGCAACTGGACGTGTGCCAGCCTATGCCGACGCGCTGGCCTATCTGCCGGCCCTTGGCATGAGAGCCCAGCGCCGTGATCACGCCGACGACCTCATGGCCGGGCACAATCGGATAGCTGGCCGGAAACCACTCGCTGTCAATCATTGCCAGATCCGAGTGGCAGATGCCGCAATGCTCGACGCGGATCTTGACCTCGTCCTCGCCCAGCGGGCCGGGGTCGTAGCTAAAGGTCTGCAAGGGGCCGCCGGCTTCGAGGGCGGCATAGGCGCGGATGGGTGTCATGGTTTCTCCTGTAGCGCCCATCCTATGGCAGCCCGCGTGCCGGCGCTGTCACCTACAGCACCCGCGTCATCTCCACATGGCCGATGCCGGCCTCCTCGAACACCTCGCCGCGCTGCACAAAGCCGGCGCGGATGTAGAACGGCGCGGCGCTCAGTTGGGCATGCAGCACCGCCTCGCGGTAGCCCTGCTCGCGGGCGCTGCGCATCAGCGCGTCCAGCACGCTGCGGCCGACACCGCCGCTGCGCATGCCGCGCTGCACCGCCATGCGGCCGATCTTAACCACACCCGGCACATGCTCCAGCGCCCGGCCGGTGGCCAGCGGCACGCCGAAGCGGTTGTAGGCCACGGCATGGGTGCAGATGGCGTCGGCCTCGTCCCACTCCATCTGGGCCGGAATCTTCTGCTCCTCGACAAAGACCTGCTGGCGTATCGCATGGGCATGCTGGCCCAAGGTCGCCCAGTCGCCGACCCTGACCTCGACCATGGCCTCGCTGGCCTCGAAGCGCTGCAGCACCTCGCGCAGCGCCTGCGGCACGGCCTTCGAGGTCTGCGTCGCGGGGTCGGCAAACACATAGACCAGCTCGCCGTGAACCAGCAACTCCTCGCCGCGGAACACCGCGCCTTGGAAAGTCAATGAGCTGTTGCCGATCCGGGCGCAGCGCACGCCGATGTCCAGCTGATCGTCATACCGGGCCGAGGCCAGGTACTCCAGCGTCGACTTGCGCACATAGAGATCGCCGCCAAGGCTGGCCATCGTGTCGGCATAGGGCAGCGCCATGGCGCGCCAGTAGCCGCCGACGGCGGTGTCCAGATACATCAGGTAGTGGCCGTTGAAGACGATTTGCTGGGCGTCGATCTCGGCCCAGCGCACGCGCAGGCGCTCCAGAAAGCGAAAGTCTTTGCGGTTCATGCCTTGAATCCCTGTTGCAGGGCCAGCGCCGCGGCGGCCTGAGCCTGCAGCGCCTCGGGAATCGAGCGGCCCATCTTGATGAAGTCGTGTATCACGCCGCGGTGCAGCTCCAGCTGCACCGGCACACCGGCGGCGCGCAGGGCATCCGCATAGGCCAGGCCCTCGTCCACCAGCGGATCGCACTCGGCGAGTATCACGCAGGCCGGCGCCAGGCCCTCGAAATCCTCGGCCAAGAGCGGCGCGAAACGCCAGTCCGTGCGCTGGCCCTTGGCGATGTATTGGTCGAAGAACCAGGCGATGCTGGGCGCGTCGAGCAAAAAGCCGTTGGCGAACAGACGGTGCGAGCCGGTGTCGGCATGAGCCGTCGTGCCCGGGGTGATCAACAGCTGCAGGGCCAGCTTCAGGCCCAGGTCGCGGGCATGCAGGGCGCTCACCGCAGCCAGGGTGCCGCCGGCGCTGTCGCCGCCGACGGCAATGCGGCGGTTGTCCAGATCCAGCGTGTGGCCATACTCGGCCAGCCAGGCCAGCGCCGCCCAGCAGTCATCGACGGCGGCCGGAAAGCGGTGCTCGGGCGCGAGCCGGTAGTCCAGCGCCAGCACGGCCGCGCCGCTGCGCAGGGCCAGCTGCCGGCACAGGCTGTCATGGGTCTCCAGATTGCCGATCGTGAAGCCGCCGCCATGGAAGTACAGCACCACCGGCAGACGCTCCTGGCTGTTGGCATAGAGACGCGCCGGCAGGCCGCCCACGGCGCCGGGCAGGACCAGGTCCTCGACCCGATGCAGCTTGGCGCGCGGCAGGTCAAGGATTTCCGCGCCCAGGGTATAGGCCTCGCGGGCCGCTTCGGGGCTTTGCGAATAGAACGGTGGGCGATTGGCGCGGGTGATGCGCTCCAGCACACCTGCCATGCGGGCGGTCAACAACTTGCTGCTCAATTCCATATCCTCAAACCGGAATGGGCCGGAGCATACTTGTTCAGTTCACCCAACACAGGAGCACGCGGGACATGGCCTTGATCAACTACCTGACCCAGATCCAGTTCGAGCATGGCGCGGTGGCCTTGCTGGCCTCCGAATGCCAGCGCGTGGGCATCAAGCGGCCTCTGGTGATCAGCGACGCCGGCGTGCGCGCCGCGGGCGTGCTGGACCAGGCGCTGGCCGGACTCAAGGACCTGTCTCATGCGGTCTTCGACGGCACGCCGTCCAACCCCACCGAGGCGGCCGTGCGGGCCGCGGTCAAGGTCTATGCCGAGAACGGCTGCGACGGCCTGGTCGCCGTCGGCGGCGGCTCCAGCATCGACCTGGCCAAGGGCGTGGCGATTGCCGCCACCCATCCCGGGGCTATGACCACCTACGCGACGATCGAAGGCGGCAGCCCGCGCATCACCGCTGCCGTGTCGCCGCTGATTGCCGTGCCAACGACGGCAGGCACCGGCAGCGAGGTCGCACGCGGCGCCATCCTGATCGTCGACGATGGCCGCAAGCTCGGTTTCCACAGCTGGTTCCTGATGCCCAAGGCCGCCATCTGCGACCCCGACCTGACCCTGGGCCTGCCGCCCGGCCTGACGGCCGCCACCGGCATGGACGCGATCGCACATTGCATGGAAACCTTCATGTCGGCCGCCATCAACCCGCCGGCCGATGGCATTGCGCTGGATGGCCTGACCCGCGGCTGGGCGCACATCGAACGGGCCACCAAGGACGGCAGCGACCGCGCCGCCCGCTGGGCCATGATGAGCGCCAGCATGCAGGGGGCGCTGGCCTTCCAGAAGGGCCTGGGCTGCGTGCACTCGCTGAGCCACAGCCTGGGCGGCATCAATCCGCGCCTGCACCATGGCACCTTGAACGCGGTGTTCCTGCCGGCGGTGGTGCGTTTCAATGCCGGCTCGGCCAGCGTGCAAGAGCAGCAGCGCCTGCAGCGCATGGCCCATGCGATGGGCCTGGGCAGTTGCGACAGCAAGGGCACCGAGGTGGCCGAGGCCCTGACCGAAATGAATCAACGCCTGGGCCTGCCGGCCGGGCTTGCGGCCATGGGCGTCACCGCCGACCTGTTCGACCGCATCATCGGCTATGCGATGGCCGACCATTGCCACAAGACCAATCCGCGCCTGGCCAGCGCGGAGGAGTACCGCGAGATGCTGATCGCCAGCATGTAGCACCTCGCAAAAATAGGAAGGCCCACCGCTTGTGGCGGCGGGCCTTTTGTCTCCCGGACCTCTAGGTAATTACGTCCCGGTCACGCTCAAGCGTGCTTGCTACCGAAGAATTGTTCGTCTTCGGTCGAGCCCTTCAGTGCGGCGGTCGAGGCATCGCGTTCGATCGTCGTGGTCACGGCATCGAAGTAACCGGTGCCCACTTCGCGCTGATGCTTCACCGCGGTGAAGCCCTTGTCGGCGGCGGCGAATTCCTTCT
This sequence comes from Burkholderiaceae bacterium, assembly GCA_018780645.1. Lineage (GTDB taxonomy): Bacteria > Pseudomonadota > Gammaproteobacteria > Burkholderiales > Burkholderiaceae_C > Paucibacter. The sequence continues at coordinate 118,347 of JADMJJ010000011.1, read as the reverse complement.
CCTGCAGCTCGACGAAGGCGCTCATATTGTTGCGGGCGTAGCCGTGGGCCAGTTCGAACATCGAGTAGTTCAGGCTGTGGAAGCCGGCCAGGGTGATGAACTGGAACTTGTAGCCCATCGCGCCCAGCTCGCGCTGGAACTTGGCGATCGTCGCGTCGTCCAGGTTCTTCTTCCAGTTGAACGAGGGCGAGCAGTTGTAGGCCAGCAGCTTGCCGGGGAACTTGGCATGGATGGCGTCGGCGAACTGCTTGGCGAAGGCCAGGTCGGGCTTGCCGGTCTCGCACCAGATCATGTCGGCATAGGGTGCATAGGCCAGGCCGCGGCTGATCGCCTGCTCGATGCCGTTGTTGGTGCGGAAGAAGCCTTCGACGGTGCGCTCGCCGGTGCAGAATGGCTTGTCGTTGTCATCGATGTCGCTGGTCACCAGATCGCCGGCTTCGGCATCGGTGCGGGCCAGCAGCACGGTGGGTGTGCCCATCACGTCGGCGGCCAGACGGGCGGCCACCAGCTTGGCCACGGCCTCGCGGGTCGGCACCAGCACCTTGCCACCCATGTGGCCGCACTTCTTGGCGGCGGCCAGCTGATCTTCGAAGTGCACACCAGCGGCACCCGCTTCAATCATGGACTTCATCAGCTCGAAGGCGTTCAGCACGCCGCCGAAACCGGCTTCGGCATCGGCCACGATGGGCGCGAAGTAGTCGATGTCATTCTTACCTTCGCTCCACTGGATCTCGTCGGCGCGCTTGAAGGTGGCGTTGATCTTCTTCACGACCTTGGGCACCGAGTCCACCGAGTAGAGCGACTGGTCGGGGTACATCTCGCCATTGCTGTTGGCATCGCCGGCGACCTGCCAGCCCGACAGATAGATCGCCTTCAGGCCGGCCTTGACCTGCTGCATGGCCTGGTTGCCGGTCAGCGCGCCCAGCGAGTTGACGAAGGGCTCGGTGTTGACCAAGCTCCACAGCTTCTCGGCACCGCGCTTGGCCAAGGTGTGCTCGATGGCGATCGAGCCACGCAGACGCACCACATCGGCGGCGGTGTAGCCACGGGTGATGCCCTTCCAACGGGGGTTTTCGGCCCAGTCCTTTTCAAGGGCGGCGATTTGCTGGTCACGGGTCAGGTTGGTCATAACAGCTCCTTCAGCGGGGTTCAGTGAGACAAGGAAACGAGGCAGTTCATGGGTCCTAGATTACGCCTGCCATCCCCGCATGGGAAGACTTATGTCTTATATAAGACTAAATATTTAGTCTTTTAAATTCAATGACTTATGTTTTCAAAACCGCATCATGAAATCACAATCTTCATGATGAGAAATTTTGCGGCGCTGCAGCATTGTTGTTTTTCATAATGCGACATGGCAATATCGCATTGCGCAATCTCGCAGTGCTTGCGGGCGCCAGGCCCTGAGCCATGGCCGTCAAATCCACCCTGAACCGTGCCGGAGCGGAGATACTTCGGCTTCTCGCCGTTTTTATCATTAGAAGCCTGCCCGGTCCGCCGCCATGAACCAGCCGCTGCCACGCCGCCCAGCCGCACAGCAGGAAGCTATTGCCCAGGCCTGGGACGCCTATGTGCGGATGTGCTGGGGGCCATGCCAGGAACTGGTCGCTGCGCTGGAGCGGGAGCGGCCCGTCGATATGGTGACCGGCCTTCGGGTGGAGGTGCTGAGCACGCTGCTGGCGTTGCGCAAGAGCACTCGACTGTCGAGCGAGCGCCTGCAGCAGGTGCTGGACCTGGAGTTGCGTGTACGCGACCAGGCCGACCCCTGGGCTGTGGCCGAGATGCACCTGCTGAGTTGCCGCGCGCTGCGCCTGTCCGGCGCGCCGGGCATGGCCCTGCACCATGCGGCGCAGGCCATTGAGGCCTTTGAGAAGTTGCAAGCCTGGAACCTGCTCATCCATGCGCTGCCGGTGCAGATGAACCTGCTCAACGCCTGCGGCCATTTCGAGACGGTGATCGCCCTGGCGCCACGCTGGCTCGATCACAGCCCGGCGCTGGAAGACAAGGTACTGATGCGGGTACTGGGCACCGCGGCCGAGGCCCACAAGAATCTGGCCGAGACGGGACAGGGCAGCGAGCATTGGCAGACGGCGCTGGACATGTACGGCCAGGCCCTGGCACTGGCCTACAAGGACGGAGAGAGCGCGGATGTCGCCGCGGTCGAGCACATCAATCTGGCCCTTGCCCTGGCCGCGCTGGGGCAGACCGCCCCGGCCCAGGAGCAGTTGGACCGCTTTCTCGAACTCGCCAAGCGGCCGGAGCTGGCTGTCGGCCTGTCGAACGTCAATGCGCGCGTCTGGCTGGCCTATTGCCAGGGCTTAATCGCCCACAACGGCGGCGATCTGCCGGCGGCCAGCGCGCATTGGGCCGCCGCGCTGAGCATAGGCAACATCGAGCGCGCCAACAATCTGGCTGTGCTGATCAAGACCCACGAGGCCCTGCTGCGCCACGCGCGGCCCGAAACCGATGCCGCACTGATAGGCAGCAGCCTGGACGAACTCACCCGCCTGCATCGCGAGCAAGCTCAGCAGCAGCATGCCCTGGCCGCGGCAGGCATGACCGAGTTCATCCATGCGGCTCAGCTCGCCGGCGAGAACCGCGTGCTGCGCGGTCATACCGATGAGCTGATGCGCGAGGTCTCCGCACGCAACGACGAACTGCGCGAAACCGTCACCCGGCTGCAACGCGAAATGCGGCTGCGCGAGCGGGCCGAGCAGGCCCTGCAGCAATCGCACGACCAGCTGGAACTGCGGGTGATGGAGCGCACCGAGCAGCTGGCGCTGGCCAGCGAGGCACTGGTGCGGCAGGAGCGCCTGGCCTCGATGGGCCGGTTGATGGCCGGTTTTGCCCACCGCCTCAACACGCCGCTGGGCAATGCCCGCCTGGCCATGTCCAGCATTCATGCCCAAGGCCGGCAATTCGCCGAAGCACAGCAGCAGCCGCTGACCCGTCAGCGCTTGAACGACTTTGTCACGCTGGTCAATCAGGCATCGACCTTGGGCGAAGACGCCCTGGCCCTGGCCAACGACCTGATGGAGGCCTTCAAGGAAGCCTCGGCGCTGGACCATGCCGAGGCCTGCTGCAGCTATGCCCCAGCAGCGGTGATTGAACAGGTGGCCGCCTCCATGCAGCGGCGGCTGCGCGAGGCGGATGTCGAGCTGCATCTGGAGCTGGCCGCGGTGCCCGCGGGCTGGGGCCTGCCCGGGGTCTTGGCCAGGGTGCTGCGCCCGCTGATGGACAACGCGCTGGTCCACGGCCAGACCGACCAGCGGCCGGGCGGCATCTGGGTGCAACTCGCTGCAGTCGGCGACGAATACCGCATCAGCATCATCGACCAGGGCCCGGGCATCGCCGCGGCGCGCCTGCAGCGCATCTTCGAGCCGTTCAACACCGAGCTTCACCAGGCCCGGGTTGGCCTCGGGCTGCACCTGGCCCACAGCCTGGGCAGCAATCTGCTGGCCGGGCGGCTCACCGTACACAGCGGCGAGGGCCAGGGCTGCAGCTTCGTGCTGCAGCTGCCGCAGCGGCTGGGAACGGGCCTTAAAGCGGAAATGCCGTGCTCTTCTTGATCGTGCGCAGCACCATCATTGAGTTGGAGCGGGCCACCTCGGGCAGGTGCATCAGCACATGGGTGTGGAAGCGCTCCAGGTCCTCGGCGTCACGGTAGGCGAAGCGGATCAGGTAGTCGTTGCTGCCGGCCAGATAGAAGCAGTCCAGCACATCGGGGCTGGCGCGCACGGCCTGCTCGAAGGACTCCAGCGCCTGTGTCGTCATCCGCTCCAGATTGATGATGGTGTAGCAGGTGCCCTGCTTGCCGACGACCTTGGGGTCCACCAGGGCGACATAGTTGGCAATGACGCCCTGCTCTTCCAGCTGTTTGACGCGCCGCAGGCAGGCCGAGGGCGACAGATGCACCCGCTGGGCCAACTCCACATTGGAGAGCCGGCCATTCGCCTGGAGCTCGTTCAAAATGTGACGGTCTATCGCATCCAATTGCACCGCATTGGCCATGATTCGAATATTGTTGCTTGAATCGGCCAAATTATCGCATCAGATTGCGAAACCACGGGTCAACCCGCACGCATTGCGCCAGCACATTGCGCGCCGCCCTGACTAGACTGTAGAACGTGGGGCCAGCGGCGAATGACCATGAATGACCGCGCCCAAATCAATCTCTGGAGTGACGCAATGAGCAACCCGACCGACGCCAAGCTTGATGCCTACTGGATGCCGTTCACGGCCAATCGCCAGTTCAAGAAGGCGCCGCGCCTGCTGACCCGCGCCGACGGCATGTACTTCACCGATGACAAGGGTCGCCAGGTCTTGGACGGCATTGCCGGCCTGTGGTGCGTCAATGCCGGCCACAACCGCCCGCGCATCGTGCAGGCCATACAGCAGCAGGCGGCCGAACTGGATTTTGCCCCGCCGTTCCAGATGGCCCACCCCAAGGCCTTCGAGCTGGCCGAGCGCCTGGTCGAGTTGACGCCCGCCGGGATGAACAAGGTTTTCTACACCAACTCGGGCTCCGAGTCGGTGGACACCGCGCTGAAAATGGCCCTGGCCTATCACCGCGTGCGCGGCGAGGGCTCGCGTACGCGGCTGATCGGCCGCGAGCGTGGCTATCACGGCGTCAATTTCGGCGGCATCTCGGTCGGCGGCATGGTCGGCAACCGCAAGATGTTCGGCATGATGCTCAGCGGCGTGGACCATATCGGCCACACCCACGATGCTGCGCGCAATGCCTTCACCGTCGGCCAGCCCGAGCATGGTGCGAATCTGGCGGACGATCTGGAGCGCTTGGTCGCCCTGCACGACGCGAGCACCATTGCCGCGGTGATCGTCGAGCCGGTGGCCGGCTCGACCGGCGTGCTGATTCCGCCCAAGGGCTATCTGCAGCGCCTGCGCGAGATTTGCGACAAGCACGGCATCCTCTTGATCTTCGACGAGGTCATCACCGGTTTCGGCCGCACCGGCAACCCCTTCGGCGCCCAGACCTTCGGCGTCACGCCGGACCTGATGACGGTGGCCAAGGGCCTGACCAATGGCTGTGTGCCCATGGGCGCGGTGATTGCCAAGCAGCACATTCATGACGCCTTCATGAACGGGCCCGAGCACCTGATCGAGTTCTTCCACGGCTACACCTACTCGGCCCACCCGCTGGCCTGCGCCGCCGCGCTGGGCACCCTGGACACCTATGCCGAAGAGGGCCTCCTGACCCGCGCCGGCGAGCTGGGCGGCTATTTCGCCGAGTGCCTGCACTCGCTGAAGGGCCTGCCGAATGTGATCGACATCCGCAATATCGGCCTGGTCGGCGGCATCGAGTTGAGCCCCCTGCCCGGCGAGCCGGCCAAGCGCGCCTTCAACATCTTCCTCGACTGCTGGGAAAAGGGTGTGCTGATACGCACCACCGGCGACACCATCGCGCTGAGCCCGCCGCTGATCATCGAGCGCAAGCACATCGACCACATCATCGACACGCTGAAGGGCGCGATCCAGCGCGCTGCTTGATCCGCTGACAGACCACGACACAACCGAGGACCTTGCCTAGCGCATACCCTTTATGAACCTCCTGAGCACAGACCGCGAGCTGACGCGGAACTCCTTTTATGCGGCCAGCGTGCGCCGCGAGCAGGCGTTCCCCCCATTGCAGGACGAGGTCTCATGCGATGTGGCCGTTGTCGGTGGTGGTTTGGCGGGCTTGTCCGCCGCGATCGAACTGGCCGAGCGGGGTTTCAAGGTCGTGCTGCTGGAGGCCCGTGAAGTGGGCTGGGGTGCCTCGGGCCGCAACGGCGGTCAGGCGATTCACGGCCTGGCCTGCGAGCAGTCCACCATCGAAGCGCAGCTGGGCCTTGAGGCTTCTCGCGCTGTCTGGGGCATGACGCTGGAGGCGCTGGACATCATCAAGCAGCGCTGCCAGCAGCATCAGATTGATTGCGACTGGCAGGACGGCTATCTGGGCCTGGCGATCAATGCCCGCAAGGCCGCCGCGCTGCAGGACTGGGCCGAGCAGATGGCCAGCCGCTACGACTATCCGCTGCGCTGGCTGGGCCCGGCCGACCTGCCCGACTACATCAAGAGCCCGCGCTTTCACAGCGGCGTCTATGACCCGCGCTCCGGGCACCTGCATCCGCTGAAGTACAGCCTGGGCCTGGCCCGGGCAGCGGCCGGCCTCGGTGTGCAGATGTTCGAGCAAACGGCCGTGACGCGCATCGAACGCGGCAGCACTGCCAACACCGTTCATACCGCCCAGGGCAAGGTCAAGGCTCGGCAGGTGCTGCTGGCCGGCAATGTCTATCTGCAGGATCTGGCACCGGCGCTTGCCGAACGCATCATGCCGGTGGGCACCTATATCGTCTGCACAGCCCCGCTGGCACCGGGCGTGATGCAGCAGCTGATACCGTCGCGTGCCGCGGTGTGTGACACCAATTTCGTGCTCGACTATTTCCGGCCCACCGCCGATGACCGGCTGCTCTACGGCGGGCGCGTCAGCTACAGCACGGTCACGCCGCCGAATCTGGCGCAAAGCATGCGGGCGCGTATGGGCAAGAGCTTTCCGCAGTTGGAGGACGTGAAGCTGGAGTACAGCTGGGGCGGCTTCGTGGACATCACGATGAACCGCGCGCCCGATTTCGGCCGGCTCGACCAGCGCAGCGGCAAGTCCGAAGACGCAGGCATCTACTACCTGCAGGGCTTTTCCGGCCACGGCCTGGCGCTGACCGGCCTGGCTGGGAGACTGGTGGCCGAGGCCATCGCCGGCGACGCCGGACGCTTCGACACCTTCGCGCGCCTGACGCATCACCGCTTTCCGGGTGGGCGCTGGCTGCGCACCCCGGCCCTGGTGTTGGGCATGGCGTATTACCGTTTGAGAGACATGTTATGAGTCGTGCAAAACCCATTGTGCTGGTGCCGGCGTGCAGCAGGCCTATCGGCGACCACCCGTTCTACGCCGCCGGCAAGAAATACATCGAGGCCGTGCGCCTTGCCGGTTGCACCCCGCTGATCGTGCCCTCGGTGCCGGCGCATGAGCTGGACGCGCTGCTGGCCATGGCCGACGGCGTGCTGCTGACCGGATCACCGTCCAACGTCCACCCCAGCCATTTCGACGAGGCCGTGCATGACCCATCGCTGCCGCTGGATACCGAGCGCGACGACTGGACCCTGCCCCTGATCCCCAAGGCGCTGGAACTGGGCATGCCGCTGTTCGCCATCTGCCGCGGCTTCCAGGAGGCCAATGTGGCGCTGGGCGGCACCTTGCACCAGGCGGTGCAGGAGCAGCCGGGCCTGCATGACCACCGCGCGCCCAAGGACCTCAGCGCCGAGGAGCAGTACGCGCCGGTGCATCCCATCGATGTCGTCCCCGGCGGCCTGCTTCACCAAATCGTCGGCAGCGACACCATCCAGGTCAATTCGTTGCATGGCCAGGGCGTCAAGCAGCTGGCGCCGGGCCTGCGCGTCGAGGCCACCGCACCCGATGGCCTGATCGAGGCCTTCTCCGTCGAACAGTCCGGCGGCTTCAATCTGTGCGTGCAATGGCACCCTGAGTGGCAGGCAGCCAGCAATCCGGCCTCAATGGCCGTGCTGACGGCCTTCGGCCAGGCCTGCCGGCAATTCCATCAAGACCGCCAGCAATTGCAGCAGCGCGACCCGGAAACCTAGCTGTCTCCTGTTTCACCCCCAACGCCCTCCCGCGCCGGCTCTTCAGCCGGGGCTCAGCCAAACAGGTGATACATGACAACCAGCAAATTCACATTCGCAGACCTCGAACAATGGTTCAAGGAGCGTCGCGTCACGGAGATCGAGTGCCTGGTGCCCGACTTGACCGGCGTGGCCCGCGGCAAGATCCTGCCGCGCGAGCGCTTCACCGAAGACCGGGGCATGCGCCTGCCCGAGGCCGTGGTCGCCATGGGCGTGACCGGCGAATTCCCCGAGGTCGGCCCCTATTACGACGTGATCTCGCCCACCGACCAGGACATGCATCTGCGGCCCGACCCGACCACGGTGCGCATAGTGCCCTGGGCCACCGACCCGACCGCGCAAATCATCCATGACTGTTTCGACCAACACGGCAAGCTGATCCCGTTCGCGCCGCGCTCGGTGCTGCGCCGGGTCTGCGACCTCTATGCGGCCGAGGGCTGGCAGCCGGTGGTCGCGCCCGAGCTGGAGTTCTATCTGGTGGCGCGCAACCCCGATCCGGACATCCCCCTGAAGCCGCCGGTTGGCCGCAGCGGCCGTGCCGAGACCTCGCGCCAGGCCTATTCGATCGACGCGGTCAACGAGTTCGACCCGCTGTTCGAGGATGTGTATGCCTATTGCGAACAGATGGGCCTGAACGTGGACACCCTGATCCATGAGATCGGCGCGGGCCAGATGGAGATCAACTTCTTCCATGACGACCCGCTGAAGCTGGCCGACGAGGTGTTCTTCTTCAAGCGCACCCTGCGCGAGGCGGCGATGCGCCATGATATGTTCGCCACCTTCATGGCCAAGCCCATCGCCAACGAGCCCGGCAGCGCCATGCACGTGCACCAGAGCGTGGTCAGCACCACGACAGGCAAGAACATCTTCAGCAATGAGGATGGCTCGCCCAGCCAGGAGTTCTTCTGGTACATCGGCGGCCTGCAGAAGTACATCCCGGCCGCGATGGCCCTGTTCGCCCCCTATGTGAACAGCTACCGGCGCCTGTCGCGCAACACCGCCGCGCCGATCAATATCCAGTGGGGGACCGACAACCGCACCGTCGGCATACGCTCGCCGGTGGCCAGCCCCTCGGCGCGCCGGGTGGAGAACCGCGTCATCGGCGCCGACGCCAACCCCTATGTGGCGCTGGCCGCAACCCTGGCCTGCGGCTACCTGGGCATCAAGAACAGAATAGCCCCCAGCCCGGAATGCAAGGGCGACGCGTACCTGGGCGACTATCAACTGCCACGCAGCCTGGGCGAGGCGCTGGACCTGCTGCGCAACGAGGGTGACCTGGCCGAGGTGCTGGGCGAGTCCTTCATCACCGTCTACACCGAGGTCAAGGAAATCGAGTATGCGGAGTTCATGAAGGTCATTTCTCCCTGGGAACGGGAACACCTTCTCCTTCACGTCTGAGCGCATCAGCCCATAGCTACGGAGCCAAACATGAGCACGATTCAACAACCGTCCCGGGCTGCCAAGCGCAGCACCAAGGAGTGGCAGCAGGCCGACGCCGCCCACTTCCTCCACCCCTTCACCGACTTCGCCGCCCTGGCCAAGAAGGGCTCCCGCATCATCACCGACGCCGACAACATCTATCTGCACGACAGCGAGGGCAACAGAATTCTCGACGCGATGAGCGGCCTGTGGTGCGTCAATGTCGGCTACGGGCAGAAGGCGCTGGTCGATGCGGCCGCCAAGCAGATGCAGGAGCTGCCCTTCTACAACGCCTTCTTCCAGACCGCCACGCCGCCCAGCATCGAGCTGGCCGAGCTGCTGGCCGAGGTGACACCGCCGCAGTTCCAGCATGTGTTCTTCACCAGCTCGGGCTCCGAGGGCAATGACACCGTGGTGCGCATGGTGCGCCGCTACTGGGATGTGCTGGGCCAGCCGGAGCGCCAGGTCATCATAGGCCGGCACAACGGCTATCACGGCTCGACGATGGCCGGGGCGTCTCTTGGCGGCATGAGCGGCATGCATGCCCAGGGCGGTCTGCCGATACCGAACATCACCCATATCGAGCAGCCGCACTGGTACGAGCTGGGCGGCGAGCAGAGCCGCGAGGACTTCGGCCTCACCGCCGCCCGCTGGCTGGAGGAGAAGATACTCGCCGTCGGCCCGGAACGGGTGGCCGCCTTCATCGGCGAGCCTATCCAGGGCGCCGGCGGCGTGATCGTCCCGCCCACGACCTACTGGCCCGAGATCCAGCGCATCTGCGACAAGTACGGCATCCTCCTGGTCAGCGACGAGGTGATCTGCGGCTTCGGCCGCACCGGCGAATGGTTCGGCTGCGAGACGGTGGGCAGCAAGCCCGACCTGATGACCTTCGCCAAGGGCGTGACCTCGGGCTACATCCCGCTGGGCGGGGTGATGGTCGGCGAGCGCGTGGCCAAGGTGCTGATCGAGCAGGGTGGCGAGTTCAACCACGGCTTCACCTACTCGGGCCACCCGGTGGCCTGCGCGGTGGCGCTGGCCAATATCGGCCTGATACGCCAGCTCAACCTCGTGAGCCATGTCAAGCACAACGTCGGGCCCTACCTGGCCGAGCAGTTCGCCCAGCTGGCCGAGCACCCGCTGGTGGGCGAGACCCAGACCTGCGGCTTGATGGGTGCCGTGCAGCTGGTGAAGGACAAGGCCAGGCGTCAGCTGTTCGACGGTGCACTGGAAGTGGGCATGGTCTGCCGCGGCCACTGCTTCGGCAACGGCCTGATCATGCGCGCCGTCGGCGACCGCATGATCATTGCCCCGCCCCTGGTGATCACCCGCCCGCAGGTGGATGAGCTGATGGCCCTGATACGCCGCTGCCTGGACCTGACCCTGGCCGACGTGCAGGCGCGGGGTTGGCTCTGATCTTGCTAGCTGTTCATTGAGCTGCCCGCGCAAGGCCTGGCCCTTCCCCACCCGATCAGCCTCGGGTTTTGCGGGATAGGGGCCTGGCCTGCCCGGGCATAGACTGAATCATCCCTTGTTGATCATCTGGAGAGCGTTCCCATGAAGCTGACCACCGTCCCCAAGCTGCCCCTGAGCCTGCTGCTGAGCACCCTGACGCTGCTGGGCGCGCCGGCCCAGGCCCAGGAAGAAGAGAAGGTCATCAACGTCTACAACTGGTCGGACTACATCGCCGAAGACACGCTGAAGAACTTCGAGAAGGAAACCGGCATCAAGGTGCGCTACGACAATTTCGACAACAACGAAATCGTCCATGCCAAGCTGGTCGCCGGCAAGACCGGCTACGACGTGGTCGTGCCCTCCTCCTACTGGGCCAAGCTTCAGGCCGATGGCGGCCTGCTGCGCAAGATCGACAAGGCGCAGATACCCAACCTGAAGTATCTGGACCCCGACATCGAGGCCCAGCTCGCCAAGCTGGACCCGGGCAACCAGTACATGGTCAACTGGCTGTGGGGCTATACCACGGTGGGCATCAATGTGGACAAGGTCAAGGCCGCGCTGGGCAGCACGCCCATGCCCGACAACGCCTGGGACCTGGTGTTCAAGCCCGAGTACATCTCCAAGCTGAAGAGCTGCGGCGTGAGCTTTCTGGACAGCGCCACCGAGGTTGTGCCCGCCGCCCTGCACTATCTGGGCAAGCCGCCCTACAGCAAGAACCTCGGCGACTATCAGGCCGTGCCGCCGCTGCTGAAGGCGATCCGGCCGCACGTCACCCTGTTCAGCTCCTCGGGCTATATCAATGACATGGCCAATGGCTCGATCTGCGTGGCCCTGGGCTGGTCGGGCGACATCAATATCGCTCGTCAGCGCGCCATCGACGGCAAGACCGGCCAGAAGATCGAGGCGCTGATTCCGAAGTCCGGCGGCGTGCTGTTCTTCGACACCATGGTGATCCCGGCCGATGCGCCCCACCCGAACAACGCGCACAAGTTCATCAACTACATCCTGCGCCCCGAGGTCCATGCGGGCCTGACCAACAAGGTGTTCTACGCCAACCCGAACAAGGAGTCACGCAAATTCATCAAGCCCGAGGTGGCGAACAACCCGACCGTATTCCCGCCCGAGGCCGACATGAAGAAGATGGGCGTGCCGGACGCCATCAACAACGACCTGCGCCGCAGCATGACGCGCATCTACACCTCGTTCAAGACCGGTCTCTAAGAACAAGCACAGGGAGGATGGCCGATGAGCTCAACGGTGGACGGCGGCGCCTATTTGCGCATCGAGGATGTGGTGAAGGACTTTGGTGGCGGCGCCGTGGCCGTCAACCATGTGTCCATAGACATCCAGAAGGGCGAGATCTTCGCGCTGCTGGGCTCGTCGGGCTGCGGCAAGACGACGCTGCTGCGCATGCTGGCCGGCTTCGAGACGCCCAGCTCGGGCCGCATCGTGCTCAACGGGCAGGACCTGTCGGGACTGCCGCCGTACCTCAGGCCCATCAATATGATGTTCCAGAGCTATGCGCTGTTCCCGCACCTGACGGTGTGGGACAACATAGCCTTCGGTCTTAAGCGCGATGGCTGTCCCAAGGACGAGGTGGCCGCTCGCGTCGAGGCCATGCTGAAGCTGGTGCAGCTGGGCAAGTTCGCCAAGCGCAAACCGCACCAGCTGTCCGGCGGCCAGCAGCAGCGCGTGGCCCTGGCGCGCAGCCTGGCGAAAAAGCCTCAGCTCCTGCTGCTGGACGAACCGCTGGGTGCGCTGGACAAGAAGCTGCGCGAAGAGACTCAGATCGAGCTCGTGAACATCATCGAAGACGTCGGCGTGACCTGCGTGATGGTGACCCACGACCAGGAAGAGGCGATGACCATGGCCACGCGCATCGCGGTGATGAGCGAGGGCAGGATTTTGCAGATCGGCGCACCCAGCGATATCTACGAGACGCCGGCCACCCGCTTCGTCGCCGACTTCATCGGCAACGTCAATATGATGGAAGGCACGCTGGCCGTCGATGAACCCGACCATGTGGTGATTGATTGCGCCGACTGCAAGCACTACGTCGGCCACGGCATCACCGGCAGCGCCGGCATGGCCGTCAGCGTGGCGCTGCGGCCCGAGAAGATACGCCTGACCTGCGACAAGCCCGAGGGCGAGTTCAACCAGGTGCTGGCCAAGGTGCGCGACCTGGCCTATTTCGGCGCCTACACCATCTACCACCTGCTGCTGCCCAGCGGCCAGGTGATCAAGGTCAGCGAAAGCAATCTGGAGCGGCACCGGGCCGACCCGCTGACCTGGGACGACCCGGTCTGGGCCTCCTGGTCGCCGACCTCGCAAGTGGTGCTGACACAATGAGTCCGGCAAAAAGCACCGGGCTGCTGCAACGTCTGATGCGCGGCCGCACCGCCGTGATCGGCGTGCCCTATCTGTGGCTGGCGCTGTTCTTCATGCTGCCCTTCCTGATCGTGCTGAAGATCAGCATCTCCGAGATGGAGACGGTGCGCTTCAAGGACCTGATCGTCTATGCCGATGGCGTGCTGCGCCTGTCGATCAAGCTCAGCAACTACGTCTTCATCACCGAGGACGATCTGTACTTCAAGTCCTACCTGATCAGCATCAAGTACGCCGCGGCCACCACCTTCTGGTGCCTGTTTATCGGCTACCCCTTTGCCTACTTCATGGCCCGCGCAAAGCTGACCCTGCAGCCGGCACTGCTGATGCTGGTGATGCTGCCGTTCTGGACGAGTTTTTTGCTGCGCGTCTATGCCTGGAAGGGCCTGCTCAGCGAGCATGGCTGGGTGGCCGAGACCTTGATGGCCCTGAAGCTGGACGGGCCGCTGCAACAGCTGGGTCTGATCGAGTCGCCGGGCCTGTTCATGAACACGCCCTTCTCCCTGCTGGTCGGCATGGTCTACACCTACCTGCCCTTCATGATCCTGCCGCTGTACGCCAATCTGGCCAAGATGGATATGCGGCTGCTGGAGGCCGCCGCCGATCTGGGCGCCACGCCCTGGGTGGCGTTCTGGAAGATCACCGTACCGCTGTCCAAGGCCGGCATCATCGCCGGCTCCATGCTGGTCTTCATTCCCTGCGTCGGCGAGTTCGTCATCCCCGAGCTGCTGGGCGGGCCGCAGACCCTGATGATTGGCCGCGTGCTGTGGGACGAGTTCTTCAGCAACAACGACTGGCCGATGGCCTCCAGCGTGGCCGTCGTGATGGTGCTGCTGATCATCGTGCCGCTGGCCCTGTTCAACAAATACCAGGCCGAAGCGCAGGAGGTCAAGCGATGAACCTTGTCGCCAAATACTTCGGCCGCGGCTGGCTGGGCCTGGGCTATGTGTTCCTCTACCTGCCCATCCTGGCCCTGGTGATCTACTCGTTCAACGACTCGCCGATACCCAGCAAATGGGGCGGTGTGACCCTGAAATGGTATGCCGCCCTGGCCGAGGACCGAGAGATGCTGTCCGGTCTGTGGCTATCGCTGAAGATCGCCTTCTACACCGCCTGCGGCTCGGTGGTGCTGGGCACCCTGGCGGCCTTTTCGCTGGTCAAGTACCGTCGCTTCAAGGGCCGCACGCTGTTCGCCGGCATGGTCAGTGCGCCGCTGGTGATGCCCGAGGTGATCGTCGGCCTGTCGCTGCTGCTGATGCTGGTGTCCATGCAGCGCTGGCTGGGCTTTCCCGAGCGCGGCACCCTGACCATCTGGCTGGGCCATCTGCTGCTGGGTCTGGCCTATGCCACGGTGGTGGTGCAGGCGCGCCTGCAGGACCTGAACCCTCAGCTCGAAGAGGCGGCGATGGATCTCGGCGCGCGGCCGCTGCAGGTCTTCGCGCTGGTCACCCTGCCGATGATTGCGCAGTCGCTGCTGTCGGCCTGGCTGCTGACCTTCACCTTGTCGCTGGACGATGTGGTGCTGTCGGCCTTTCTGTCGGGCCCCGGCGCCACCACCATGCCGCTGGTGATCTTTTCGCGTGCGCGCCTGGGCCTGAGCCCCAGCATCAACGCGGTGGCCACCGTCATCATCGTGCTGGTGTCGATAGGCGTGATCGCCGCCAGCTATCTCGTTGCCCACAAGGAGCGCCAGCGCTCCAGAGACCTGGCCGCCGCCCAGCGCGGCCCGACCTGACACCCTTTGATTCCCGGAACCCCAAGAGGAGATAGAACCATGCGCATCGCAAAGCTCGCCTGTCTGACCCTGGCCCTGGCCAGTGCCTATCCGATGGCCGCATCCGCCCAGTCCAATGAGGACCTGCTGAAGGAGTTGCGCGCCCTGCGCGCCCGTGTTGAAAGCCTGGAGCAGAAGCTCCAGGCCGCGTCTTCTGCCAAACCCGCCGCCGAGGCCCAGTGGGGCATGACCCAGCAGCAGGTGGCCGACTTCAACCGCATCGCCGTGAAGACCGAGGCGCTGGAAGACGCCCAGGAGGCTCTTGGCCTGAAGAACCTGAAAATCAGCGGCTTTGCAGACCCGACATATATCTACAACCAGCGCCAGAATCGGGGCGGCTTCCAGTTCCTGAACCCGGTGGCCAACGACGGCTACAACTACGACAACTCCTACTTTGGCGGGGCCACCCTGGACTTCCAGAAGGAGATGGAGGGTGGCACCAAGTTCCGCCTGACCTTGACCCCCAACCGCGGCACCGGTTCGGTGATCGGCGAGGGCTCGATCGTGCAGGAGGCCTCGGTGTCGATACCGCTGGGCGACCTGCAGACCCGCTTCATTGCCGGCCAGGTGCCGGACTGGTCTGGGTATGAGTATCAGCAGCCGACGCTGAACAAGCTGATCACCCACAACCTGCTGTATGACTTCACCCTGCCCACCCTGTACACCGGCGCAGGCATGGAGCTGACGCGCGGCAAGTGGCTGAGCAAGGTGATGCTGGCCAACGTCAACACCAGCAAGCGCCAGGCGGGCGAGAAGGCCCCGGCCATCGTCTACCGCGTGGACTACTCGCGCGGCGAGTACCAGGGCTTCGGCTTTGCCGGCATGCACGGCAAGGCGGCCAACTTCCGCGCCGATGGCGCCAACCCGGTCACCGGCGAGGACTACAGCACCCGCGACACCGCCGTGAACCTGTTCGAGTTCGACGCCTACTTCATCCGCGGCGACTGGACGGTGCAGGGCCAGCTGAGCTATGGCACGCAAAAGGCCGCGGCCATCACCGCCGACCCGGTCACCGGCGAGCTGCGCAATTCGCGCTGGTACGGTTTCTCGGGCCTGGTGGCCAACAAGTTCGCCCCGCGCTGGGAGGCCATCGCCCGCCTCGACTATCTGCAGAACCGCAAGAACGGTGGCGGCCTGCTGGGCTACACCGTGGCCGACGACCGCAACGGCATCGGCCCCGACCAGGCCGGCGACGCCGAGCGCGGCAGCAACCGCATGGCCGTCTCGCTGGGCCTGAGCTTCCTCTACAACCTGAACACGACCTTCAAGGCCGAGTACCGGATGGACCGCGCCAGCCTGCCGGTGTTCATGGACATACGCTCTGGCGAATACCGCAAGAGCAATAATGTTCTGGGCACCTCGGTGGTGGTCAGCTTCTAAGCTACTACTCTTCCGTAGCCCGGATGCAATCCGGGGGCTTGCGGCGCTGCGCCGAGGCCCCCGCATTGCGCTTCGCTTCATGCGGGCGACAACCCCTTTTCAGGAGAACAGTCCATGAGCATTGACTGGCACGAGCGCGCCCGCGCGCTTCAAATTGACGGCCGCATGCTGATCGCAGGCAAGCGCCTGGCCAGCGCCAACGGCGAGACCTTCGCCTGCATCTCGCCCATCGACGGCCGCGTCATCGGCGAAGTCGCCCGCGGCCAGGCCGCCGACATAGACGCCGCCGTGCTGAGCGCCCGCGCAGCGTTCGAAGACGGCCGCTGGGCCAGGCGCCCGCCGGCCGCCCGCAAAAAGGTGCTGCTGAAGTTCGCCGACAAGATCCTAAGCGCCAAGGAGGAACTGGCCCTGCTGGAGACGCTGGACATGGGCAAGCCCATCCAGTACAGCCTGGCCGTCGATGTGCCGGCCGCCGCCCGCTGCATCGCCTGGTATGCCGAGGCGGTGGACAAGATCTATGACGAGATCGCCCCCACCGGCCCGAATGCGCTGGCGCTGATTCAGCGCGAGGCCATGGGCGTGATCGGCGCCATCGTGCCCTGGAACTATCCGATGATCATGGCCGCCTGGAAGCTGGGGCCGGCACTCGCCGCCGGCAACTCGGTGGTGCTCAAGCCCAGCGAAAAGTCGCCGCTGACCGCGCTGCGCCTGGCCGAGCTGGCCCTGGAGGCCGGCCTGCCCGAGGGCGTGTTCAATGTCGTGCCCGGCTTCGGCCACGAGGCCGGCGAGGCACTGGCCCTGCACGAGCAGGTCGACGCGGTGGGCTTCACCGGATCCACCCGGGTGGGCCGCAAGATGCTGGAGTACGCGGGCCGCTCGAACCTGAAGCGCGTCTACAACGAGCTGGGCGGCAAGTCGGCCTTCCTGGTCTTTCCCGATTTCGACGACATCAAGCGCGCGGCGCAGACGGTGGCCGGCGCGATGTTCTTCAACCAGGGCGAGAGCTGCAACGCGCCGTCGCGGGTGTTGGTCCACGAGAGCATTGCCGACGAGTTCGTCAGCCTGGTCGCGGCCGAGGCGCCGAAGTACCAGCCGGGCGATCCTCTCGATGGGCGCACCGTGATGGGTGCCCTGGTCGATGACGGCCAGCTGCGCACGGTGATGGGCTATATCGAGGCCGGCCAGGCCGAGGGCGCCCGCGCCGTCACAGGCGGCAAGCAGACGCGCACCGAGAGCGGCGGCTACTACGTCGAGCCGACCGTGTTCGATGGCGTGGCCAACACGATGAAGATTGCCCGCGAGGAGATTTTCGGCCCGGTGCTGGGCGTGATCCGCTTCAAGGACGAGGCCGAGGCCGTCGCCCTGGCCAACGACAGCGCCTACGGCCTGCAGGCCAGCGTCTGGAGCAGCCATATTGACCGCGCACACCGGGTGGCCCGGGCCCTGCGCGCCGGCACCGTGCACGTGAACCAGTACGATGAGGACGACATCACCGTGCCCTTTGGCGGCTATAAGCAAAGCGGCAACGGGCGCGACAAGTCGCTGCATGCCTTCGACAAGTACACCGAGCTGAAGACGACCTGGCTGCGCATCAACAGCTGAGCTAGGGTCTCGGCCAGATCAAGGAGTACACGATGAAAGACCTGCTGGACCAATTGACCCGTGCCGGCGTGCACACCTTGATCGCCCAGTTCACCGACATCTTCGGCGTGGCCAAGGGCAAGTTCGTGCCCCTGCGCCACATCAACGAGCTGCTGACCGACGGCGTGGGCTTCTCCGGCCCGTCGATCTGGGGCACCGGCCTGGCGCGCCACGGCACGCGCTCCGAGTACTACGCCCGCGGCAATGCCAGCACCGCCCAGGTCCTGCCCTGGCTGCCGGGCTACGCGCGCATCGTCTGCGATGGTTTCGTCAACGGCGAGCCATTCGAGGCCTGCCCGCGCCAGGTCTTGCGCCGTGCCGAGGCTCGCCTGGCCGAGCGCGGCTGGCATTGCCGCACCGGCATCGAGCCCGAGTTCTTCCTGCTGCGCCCGGCCGAGGGCGGCGGCTGGCTGCCGTTTGACGAGATGGATCGGCTCGACAAACCCTCCTACGACCTGAAGAGCCTGCCGCGCCAGGCCGAGCTGCTGCGCGCGCTGCAAGACACCCTGGAAGCCTGCGGCCTGGACGTGCTGCAGCTCGATCACGAAGACGCGCACGGCCAGTACGAGGTCAACTTCGGTCATGACCTGGCCCTGCGCAGCGCCGACCACCTGATGCTGTTCAAGATGGCCGCACACGCCATCGCCGAGCAGTACGGCGCCACCTTCTCGATGATGCCCAAGCCCTTTGCCCGGCAGCCCGGCAGCGGCATGCACTTCCATGTATCGCTGTGGACCGACCAGGGCGAAAACGCCAAGTGCCTGTTCACCGACCGCGAGCATGGCCTGTCCAAGCTGGCCCATCACTTCATCGCCGGTGTCTTGCTGCATGCCCCGGCGCTGTGCGCGCTCGCCGCACCCACCGTCAATTCCTACAAGCGGCTGGTGGTCGGTGAATCGCTGTCGGGCACCAGCTGGGCGCCGGCCCACATTGCCCATGGGCCGAACAACCGCACCTGCCTGGTGCGCACCCTGCCCGGCCGCTTCGAATGGCGCCTGCCCGACGCCTCGGCCAACCCCTATCTGGCGACGGCGGCACTGATCGCGGCCGGCCTCGACGGCATTGACCGCGAACTGCCGCTGGGCCGGGCCTGCGACGAGGATCTGTTCGCGCTGGGCCTGCCGCAGATCCGCGAGCGCGGCATCGCCCAGCTGCCGCAAAGCCTGGAACAGGCGCTGCACGCGCTGGAGGCCGACACCGTCATCACCGAGGCCCTGGGCACCGAGCTGACCCAGGAGTTTCTGCGCCTCAAGCATGAGGAATGGCTGGGCTATGCCCGCCATGTCAGCGATTGGGAGCTGCAGCGCTACGTGGCCCAGTTTTGAAATCGATGCGTCGACAGGCGGACCATGTCCCGTGGCTGGCCTATGGTGCGCTGGCGCTGAGCACCTCGCTGGTGGGCACCTATGTGGGCCTGTCCAAGCTGCTGGTGCTGGTGTTTCCGGTCTTTCTGCTGGCCTGGCTGCGCTTCGGCATGGCGGCTGTGGCCATGCTGCCCTGGCTCAAACGGGGCGCGGGCGAGCCGCCGCTGAGCGCGCGGGACCGCAGGCTGCTGTTCGTCGAATCCTTCATCGGCAACTTCCTGTTCTCGATCTGCATGCTGTACGGCATCAGGGCCAGCTCGGCGCTGGCTGCGGGGGTGATCATGGCCGGCATTCCAGCCGCAGTGGCCCTGCTGTCCTGGCTGGTGCTGGGCGAGCGCATTGGCGGCCGCGTGCTGGGGGCCATCGCCTGTGCCGTGGTGGGCATTGGCCTGGTGGCGAGCAGCCGCAGCGGTGGCGCTTCGGAGGGCACCTTGTGGGGGCCCTTGCTGCTGATCGCCGCCGTGTTCTGCGAGGCCGTCTATGTGGTGGTCGGCAAGCAGCTGACCGGCCAGGTGTCGGCCAAACGCATCAGCGCCCTGATCAATCTTTGGGGCTTCACCCTGGTCACGCCGTTGGGGTTGTGGCAGGCCCTGAGCTTTGACTTCGCCGCGGTGCCAGGCTTGAGCTGGGGCTTTCTGCTGTTCTACGCGCTGGCCGCCAGCATGGTCACCGTCTGGCTGTGGATGACCGGCCTGGCCTCGGTGCCTGCCGCCCGCGCCGGCGTGTTCATGGTCTTTCTGCCCATTGCCACCGGCGGGGTCGGCCTGCTGTTCCTGGCCGAGACGATGAGCCTGTTGCAAGCCTGTGCCTACGGCCTGGCCCTGCTGGGCGTGGTGCTGGCCACCTGGCCCGAGACGCCGCGGCCGGCGCTATCCTCGGCTGTCTGAACCACGCTCATCAGCATGCAACCCACCCATCTTCGCATCCACCAATTCGCCGGCCTGCTGCCGGGCCCGCGGCTGATCGTCACCGGCGCCGTGCATGGCAACGAAACCTGCGGCACCCGCGCCATCGAGCGCCTGCTGCAGGCCCTGGACAGCGGCGCCCTGCGCCTGCTGTGCGGCACCCTGACGGCCATCCCCATCGTCAACCCGCTGGCCTACCAGCGCGGCCAGCGCGAGGGCGAGCGCAATCTGAACCGCAATCTGCGCCCGGCGGTGATCGCGCAGGACTTCGAGGACCGCATCGCCCAGGCCCTGTGCCCCTGGCTGGCCGCCAACGACGTGCTGCTGGACCTGCATTCGTTCAATGCCGTCGGCCAGCCCTTTGTGATGCTGGGCCCGCGCAATAACGCCGGCCCGCTGGAACCCTTCACCCACGAAGCGGCCGAGGCCGCCATGGCCGCCGCGCTGGGCCCGACGCGCATTGTCGAGGGTTGGCTGAGCACCTATGCGCTGGGTCTGCAACGCCGCGCCGCACTGCCAAATGACGGCTCACGCCGCCAGAGCCTTGACCAGGACCCGCACTACGGCGTCGGCACGACCGAGTACATGCGCTCGCAGGGTGGCTACGGCGTGACCTTGGAGTGCGGCCAGCACGACGACCCGAACGCCCCCGAGGTGGCCTGGCTGGCCATCACCCGCACGCTGGCCCTGCTGGGCATGATCGACGCGGCGGAGGTCGATCTGCATCAACCGACGCAGGCGCCCGAGCTGCTGCAGCTGTACGAGGTGGTGGACCGAGAGCACGAAGGCGACCGATTCGCTCAAACCTGGGTCAGCTTCGATCCGATAGCAAAAGGCCAGCTGATAGGCACGCGGCACGATGGCACGCCGGTGCTGGCGCCCGATGCCGGCCGCATCGTCTTCCCGAATACCAAGGCCCAGCCGGGGCAGGAATGGTTTTACCTGGCTCGGGCCAGCGAACGCCGCCTTTGACGATCAGGCCGTAGCGCTCTCGGCGAGCAAGCGACACGTTTCCTGTCTGGCCGCCGTGGCCAGGGCGGCCACCGCGGCCGGCGGCTCCAGTTTCAGCTTGTGGTCGGACCACACCTGGCGCCAACGCCTGGCACCGGCCGAGCCGTTCCACAGCCCCAGCGCGTGGCGCATCGCCTGCGGCCAGGTGTTCGGGTGGCCGCCGGTCTGCGTCGCCACATGGCGTTCCAGATAAGTCAGCCACTGCGCCTCGGCCTCCTCGCGCGAGGCCAGGGGATCGGCCGTGCCGAAGAAGCGAGAATCCCAGCGGCTCATCGCCCAGGGCTCGTGATAAGCATGGCGGCCAACCATCACACCGTCCACATGCTGCAGATGCAGCGCAATGTCTTGCTCGGTCTGTATGCCGCCATTGATGACGATGGTCAGGTCCGGGAACTCGCGCTTGAGCTGATAGACCAGCTCGTAGCGCAGCGGCGGAATCTCGCGGTTCTCCTTCGGGCTCAGGCCCTGCAGCCAGGCATTGCGCGCATGGACGATGAAGACCTCGCAGCCGGCCTCGGCCACGGTGCCGACGAAATCGCGCACGAACTCATAGCTCTCGACACGGTCGATGCCGATGCGGTTCTTCACCGTCACTGGAATGTCCACCATGTCCCGCATCGCCTTCACGCCATCGGCCACCAGGCCGGCCTCGTTCATCAGGCAGGCGCCGAAGGCACCGCGCTGCACACGCTCACTCGGGCAGCCGCAATTCAGGTTCACCTCGTCATAGCCCCAGTCCTGGGCCAGCTTGGCACACTGCGCCAGATCGGCCGCCTCGCTGCCCCCCAGCTGCAGCGCCACCGGATGCTCCTCGGCATTGAAGTCCAGATGCCGAGGCCTGTCACCATGGATCAGCGCGCCGGTGGTCACCATCTCGGTGTACAGGCGGGTGTGGTGGGTCAGCAGACGATGGAAATAGCGGCAATGCCTATCGGTCCAATCCATCATCGGCGCGACGGACAGGCGCCAAGGGTTGTGCGGGGGCGATGCTGGGGCGGAATCGGTCACGGGCGGGGCGGAGAACGGCTGCTGGAGAACTGGATTATCCCAGCAGACGCCTGCAGGACTTGTGCGCCGCCCCTATTCGCCCCGCTCAGCCAAAGTGATTCCCGGCCAGACCGATCAACCACAAGCCCAGCCCGGCACCGGCCGCAAACACCGTGACCGGGGTTTCGCGCCCGCTGTGCTCAATGAAGCTCAGCGGGAAGCTGAGGCAGTCGAACAGGTACTTCTTCGGGTGCGCACAGCCGCCCAACAGCATCAATGACAGCCCCGCCGCTTCGGTGGCGGTGAAGAATTCATCTTCGTAGAGCGAGGCACCGGCCCAGATCAGGCAGGAGATGGCCCCGGCGATGAAAAAGCCACAAAGCAGCAATTCGGTGATGTCGTAGTCGGGGGTGTCGTGCATGAACGCAAAAAACTAGCGGCCTGACTGAGTGGCGAATCGGCGAGCATCGTACTGCGCCCGGCCCACCGCGTCAGGCCGGTACTTGCGAATCGAGTGGCGGGGGTGAATGGCTTCAAGAACATCGATGGCGAACACCACCTCACTCCGGCTTGACCTCGACCACGGCCTTGATCGTCAACGGCACCCCTTTGCGCAGCGAGGCCACGCCAATGACCGAGCGCGCATGCATGCCGGCCGGGCCGAACACGGCCGCCAACAGGTCGGAGGCGCCATCGAGCACCTTGGCATGGTCCTCGAACTCGGGCGTGGTGTTGAGCGAGCCTTGAAGGTCGACCACCTGGGCCACCCGGTCCAGCGAGCCGAGCGCCTTGCGCATCGCCGCGATCAGGTCTGTGCAGGCCGAGCGGGCCAGCGCATAGCCTTCGTCGGCGGTGTACTCCTGGCCCAGCCGGCCCTTTGGCATGACGCCGTTGACCGGAAGCGGCGCCTTGCCGGACAGGAACAGCAGATTGCCGCTGCGCACCGCCGTTGCGTAGTTGCCCGCCGGGGCGCTGCCGGCCGGCAGCTCGATGCCCAGGTCTTCGAGGCGTTGCTCTGCTGTCATTTTGTGGTCCCACTCATTGCTCATGGCCTTCCTGGCTCGACCACCTTGGGGAGTCGGCTCAGGTGTTCATGGATGATTTGCAGCCCGCCCTCCGGCCCGCGCACCAGCACGCGGCTGCCCCTGCCCTGGATGCGGAACTGCCGACCTTCGTGCAGACCTTCCCAGTTGTAGCTGTAGGTCACGCTGGCGCTGGCCTGGTCGACAGACAGCACGACGACATCGCTCAGGTAGTAACGCTCGTTCTCGACCTTGTAGCCACTCTGCCAGGTTTTTTCAAAGGCAAGCTTGACCGCAGGGCGACCGACAAAGTCCCCGTCATTGAAGCGGAAGAACGCGCGCTCGTGGACCAGGGCTTCGATCCGGCTGAAGTCCTTGTGCCCGGCCAGCGCCTCGAAATGATGCAGAAACTGCACGACCGACTGCTCGGAGATGGGTGCTGAAGACATCGGAGAAACCTCCTTGGCCACGACTGACCCGCTTTGCAGGACAAGCCACAGGACCAGGGGCGCCCCGGGCATCCATGCGGCCAGGCGGCGCTGCGGTGCGTCAGGCATCGCCGTCTGCCTGATTGACGAGGTGCTCCAGCACATCGTCACCATGCGCATCGGCCTGGCCCGTCGAGCGCCAACCGAGGTGGCGATAAAAGCCGTAGGAGCGGCTCTCGGGGTCGGCGGAGCAGCCAAGGAACAAGCGCCGATGGCCACAGGCCCTGAGGTCCTGCATCACTCGGTCCAGCAGCATCTTGCCAAGGCCCTGGCCTTCGGAGTCAGGCAGCAGTGCGAGTACCACGACCTCGCCGGTACCGAGATCACCAAAGCAGTAGCCCACGAGCGCGCCGTCATCGAAACAGACATGGCCCGGCAGCTGGCCGGACTCGATCTGGGCCGCCCATGACACCGGGGTGATGCCCCGCTCAGCCAGACGTTCGGGCGAGATGGCGTTCTGGCGGGTCTTGCCTCGCATGACGACACAAGCCGGAGCATCACCCGGCAGGGCCCGGCGAAAGGTGAGGGTCATATCGTTGGCTTAAAGCTCAGCCCGGAATATCGGCCTCGACCAACTGAGCCAGCAAGAGCAGCGACTCCTGCCAGCCCAGATAGCAGGCTTCAGCGGGGATGATCTCGGGGATGCCTTCCTGCACGACGTTCAGCTCGGTGCCACAGAAGACCTGCTTCAGCGAAATCGTCACCTGCATCTCGCCGGGCAGATTCGGGTCGTCGAAGCGATCGGTGTGCCGGATGCGTTCATTGGGCACCAGCTCCACATACTGCCCGCCGAACGAGTGGCTGTGACCGCTACTGAAATTGGTGAACGACATCCTGTAGCTGCCGCCGACCGTGGCGTCCAGATGGTGGACCTTGGCGCTGAAGCCGTGCGGAGGCAGCCATTTGCACAGGGCATCGGCGTCGAGAAAGGCCCGGTACACCCGCTCTGGCGGGGCACGCAGGACGCGGTGAATTCGAATGGTGCTTGTGGGCATGATGGAGGGTGCTTTCATCCATGGACGAACAGTGGCGCATTCTGCACGGCATCCACAGATCATCCAAGTCCGCAGGCTCAGACGGCTATCTCGACCTCGGCCTCGATTTCCACCGCGATATTGAACGGCAGCTCGGCCATTCCTACGGCGCTGCGCGCATGGGCACCGCGCTCGGGGCCGTAGAGGGCCAGGATCAGATCGGAGAAGCCATTGATCACGGCGGGCTGGCTGTGAAAGCCGGGAGCCGAATTGACCATGCCAAAGACACGGCCCCAGGCCTGCACCCGGTCCAGATCACCGAGCGCACGTTGCAGGCTGCCCAGGATGGACAGCGCAGTCAGCCGGGCCGCGTGGTAGCCCTGCTCCACGGTCAGGTCCCGGCCCAGCTTGCCCAGCGGCCCGGCCACCGTGCCGTCGTCACTCTGCGCGCTGTGGCCGGACACATGGGCCCGCAAACCGATGATGCGCACGAAGCTGAAGGGCAGAACCACGCCGGGCGGCGGCTTGATCGGTGGCGGTAGCTGCAGACCCAGGGCCTGCAGCCTGCGGGCGATTTCACTCATCGTGTGCGACTGATGGATGACGACAGCTGACCATCTTAGGCCGTTTGCCCGCCGCTGCGCCGCTGCCAGACATGGCCCGCCGCAGCGGCAGCCAAGCCAACCAGCAGACAGGCGGCTATCGACGCGAGATTGGCTGCTCCGTTGATGCCCACCACATCGAGCCATGCCACGGTCCTCACCTGGCTGGACACATAGGCGCCGAACAGGAACAGGGCCAGGAAGCAGCGACCCGTCCGGGTGATGGTGCCCAGCGCATTGGCCAGGGCGCTGAGGGCGACGAGGCCGGCCAGCAAGGCCATCGCGGCCTGCGGCGCCATCACCAGCCAGCGAAGCAGCACCGGGGCGGCGAACAGCAGGCCCAGCAGCAGCCCCGCCAGCCACTGGCGCAGATAGCGCCACCCGGAGCCTCCCGGCACGGCCGCACCGATGGCGGCCATGCCCGACTGATGGTCACGCTCGCTCAGGTCGCTGATCAGCACACCCCAGACCAGGACAACGGCACCGAGCAGGGCCGGCAGCTGCGCGGCATCAATGACGCTGCCGAGCACGATGGCCAGGGCCCCCAGTGGTACTGTCACGGGATGGGCCATCAGCGTCAGCAGGGCGTCGGCCAGCACCTGCCCGCTCAGACCCGGCATGCGGGCAGCCGGCAGCAGAAGGCGCCCGAGCGCAGAACCGAGCGGCCGCGTCAGCCAACGCAACCATGCCAGCGGGGCAAGCAAGCGCCGGCCTGGCGGCCGCGGCCTGACCTTGTCGGGCGAGAAGCGGTGAAACAGCAGCAGGGCCAGCAGCAGGGGCAGCAATGACAGCAGGGCCGAGCCCAGTCGCATACCGACCATCTGCGCGGTCCAGAACTCGGCGGGCAGCTGTATCGCCGGCAGCGCGGCGTTGAACTCGCTGGCGCCGATTTCGATGTTCGACTGACCGGTGATCTGCTCGAGCCGGCTGGGCAGCAGGGCCAGGCCGGACGTGTCCAGCAGCGTCCAGCTCGGGATGCGGTGCTGGCCCAGGCTGGCAGGCAGGGTGGCCAGCTGGGCGATCCAGATCACGAAGTACAGCAGATCGCCGCGCTTGCCCATCAGCGGCGCCCAGGCGTCGCACAGGGTCGCCATGGCGGCGCCGAACATCAGGCCGGGCAGCAGTTGCAGGGTGTACATCTGCAGATAGACGCCTGGCTCGAAAGCAGCCTCCCCCCGTACCGCATGCAGAACGAACATGGTCAGCAGCAAGGTCAGCATCAAGCCGCACAGATAGGTCACGCCGCCGGCCCAGCGCGCGATCAGAAGCTGCGCGTTTGACACCGGTGTGGCCGCAAGCACCGCGGCGCTGCCCGCCCGCAACTCCTCCTGGCTGCGCCCGCGCAGCAGGAAGAAGCCGGCCAGTCCCATCAGCAGCGAGCCCAAGGTTGCGGTGCCGGCCGCCAGCGCCGTGCTGTCGTACAGGACCCGTGCATCGCCAATCGTGATCATCGCCGTGCCACCGGCCGGATCGATCACCATCAGCCACGACAGCAGCACCACCGCCAGCAAGACCACCAGGGTGCTCAGGCGCCGCACACGCAGGCGCAGCTCGTTGATCACCAGCGCCTTGAAGGCCAAGGCATTCATGCTGCGAGCCCCAGCGGGTGCTGTTGCTGCAGCGCATAGCGTTGCGACATCAGCACTTCTTCAAGGCTGGGCTCGGCGACATGGGCGCCGGCGCAGGGACGGTGCTCATGGGACATGCGCACGCTGATCAGGCGCCCTTGCCGCTGCGCATGCAGCACCTGGACCTGGCCGCGCAGCGCCTCGTAGGCCCCAAGCTCCAGTTCGGCCGTCCAGACCTGACCCTGGGCCTGCTGCAGGATCGCCTCCGGCGTCTCGAAGGCCACCAGCCTGCCCTGGCGCATGATGGCCAGATGCTGGGCCATGTTCTCGATGTCGGACACGATATGGGTGGAGACAATCACCAGCTTCGAGAAGCCGATCTCGCTCAGCAGATGGCGAAAGCGCAGCCGCTCCTCCGGGTCCAGCCCGGCGGTGGGTTCATCGACGATCAGCACGTCCGGGTCGTTCAGCAGGGCCTGGGCAATGCCCAGGCGCTGGCGCATGCCACCCGAGAAGCTGGCCGCCAGGCGCTTGCCATGCTCGTGCAGGTTCACCAACTCCAAAAGGCGTCGGACGCGCGCCGGGTCGCGCACGCCCTTCAGCGCCGCGAAGTACTGCAGGAATTCCAGCGCCGTCAGGTGCGGATAGACGCCGAAGTCCTGCGGCAGATAGCCCAGGCGGCGGCGCATCAGCTCGGGCTTCTTCGCGATGTCCTGCCCGTCGAGCAGGATCTGGCCGCTGCTGGGCTTGTTGAGCGTGGCAATCATCTGCATCAGGGTGGTCTTGCCGGCGCCGTTGTGGCCGATCAGGCCCAGCACGCCGGGCTTGAGTTCCAGTGACACATCGTCCACCGCCCGGAGCTTGGGGCCATAGGTCTTCACCACGTTTTGAATGCTGAGCATGCTGGCTTTCCTTCAAGAAGCCCGCAGCGTATGCAAATGCCAAGCGCAGGGCCGCAGCAAATCGACAGGATGCAGGCCCGTCCGCACAGGCCGCAGCAGCCGGCGACAGGCGTCAAGCAACAGCCAACAGCTAGCCGGTGGCTAGAACAGACCCGAGATCCGCCCCTGCCCGTCCACATCGATGCGCTGCGCCGATGGCGCCTTGGGCAGGCCCGGCATGGTCATGATGTCGCCACAGACGGCGACGATGAACTCGGCCCCCGCCGCCAGCCTGACCTCGCGCACATTCAGCGTGTGGCCGCTGGGCGCGGCGCGCAGCTTGGGGTCGGTGCTGAACGAATACTGGGTCTTGGCAATGCACACCGGCAGGTGGCCATAGCCCAGTCCCTCCCATTCGCGCAGCTGGGCTATCACCTTGGGGTCGGCCGTGACCTCGGCGGCGCGGTAGATCTTGGTCGCCACGGTGCGAATCTTGTCGAACAGGCCCAATTCATCGTCGTACAGCAAACCGGTTCGTGCCGCGCCGCTTTCGCAGGCCTCCACCACGGCATGGGCGAGGTCCTGCGCGCCGGCACCGCCCTCCGACCAATGCGTGGCCAGCACGCATTGCACGCCCAGGGCCGCGCAGTGGGCTGCTATCAGTGCAATCTCATCGGGCGTGTCGCTGCTGAAGCGGTTGATCGAGACGATGCAGGGCAGGCCGTAGTGGGTTCGCACATTCTCGACGTGCCGGTCCAGATTGGTCAGACCCTGGCGCAGCGTGTCCAGGGTGGCGCTCGACGCGAGCTTGGGATCGACGCCGCCGTGATATTGCAGCGCCCTCACCGTCGCCACCAGCACCGCCGCCGATGGCCGCAGCCCGGCCTTGCGGCACTTGATGTCGAGGAACTTCTCGGCCCCCAGGTCGGCGCCGAAGCCGGCCTCGGTGACCACATAGTCCGCCAGCTTCAGCGCCGCCTGCGTGGCCATCACCGAGTTGCAGCCGTGGGCAATATTGGCGAAGGGCCCGCCATGGATGAAGGCCAGATTGCCGCCCAGGGTCTGCACCAGATTTGGCGCCAGAGCGTCCTTCAGCAGCGCGGCCATCGCACCATCGGCCTGCAGCTGGCGGGCGGTG
Organism: Burkholderiaceae bacterium; assembly: GCA_018780645.1. Classification (GTDB taxonomy): domain Bacteria; phylum Pseudomonadota; class Gammaproteobacteria; order Burkholderiales; family Burkholderiaceae_C; genus Paucibacter. Next base: position 89,661 of record JADMJJ010000011.1, on the reverse strand, counting down.
ACGGGCTGCTTGTCGCTGGTGTAGCCGATGACGATGCTGCCCAGCCGCCGCTTCAAATCGGTCAGCGAGGTGGCCAGACACAGGATGGCCATCACCTCGCTGGCGACGACGATGTCGAAGCCATCCTGGCGCGGATAGCCGTTGCCCGGCCCGCCCAGGGCCACGACGATGTCGCGCAGCGCGCGGTCGTTCATGTCCACCACCCGCTTCCAGCTGATGCGGCGCAGGTCGATGTCCAGCGCGTTGCCGTGGTGAATGTGGTTGTCGATCAGCGCTGCGAGCAGGTTGTTGGCCAGCGCGATGGCGTGGAAGTCGCCGGTGAAGTGCAGATTGATGTCCTCCATCGGCACCACCTGGGCATGGCCACCGCCGGCCGCCCCGCCCTTCATCCCGAAACAGGGGCCCAGAGAGGGCTCGCGCAGGCAGATGATGGTGTTCTTGCCGATCAGGTTCAGGCCGTCGCCCAGGCCCACCGTGGTGGTGGTCTTGCCCTCGCCGGGCGGGGTCGGCGTGATGGCCGTCACCAGCACCAGGTGCCCGTTGGGCCTGGCCTTGAGGCTTGCGATGTGCTGCAGGCTCAGCTTGGCCTTGTAGTGGCCGTAGGGCGACAGCTGCTCCTCAGGGATGCCCAGGCGCCGGCTGGCAAGCGGAATCAGTTTCTGCAGTGTCGCGGCCTGCGCGATTTCGATGTCGGACGGCTGTGAGCTGAGCATGGCAAGACCTGACCCCTTTTTGCTACTTCAGCCCACGCAGCGGATGGGCGTCCGGCGTCCAAGGGCTCTCGAAAAAGGCCGCCACCATCGCGTCGCTGACCTCCTCGACGCGGGGCGGGTTCCAACGCGGCGCATGGTCCTTGTCCACGGCCAGCGCACGTATGCCCTCCACGGTCTCGCTGGCCGCACCGGAGCGAAGATGGAAGCAGCGGTGCACCAGATCGCGCTCCATGCGCAGATCTTCGGCCAGGCTGAGCTTACGAGCGCGCTTGAGCTGCTCCAGCGTCACGGCCATCATCAGGGGCGAACGCTTGTTCAAGGTAGCCAAGGTGTGTGCGGACCACTCGTCGACGGCGGCCGCCAGCGAGGCCATGATCTCGGGCAGAGAGGGCGCAGCGAAGTGCTTGTCGATCGTCGCGCGGTGGCTGGGCTGCTCGGCAGGGGGTGCCAGCTCGGCATGGGACATCACCGTGGCCACCACATGTTCGGCACTGGGCTGATCCCCCTTGAGCAGATCGTCCAGCATCGCCGTCCAGGCGCCGGCGGGCACGAACACATCACCCAGGTCCAGCGCAATGGCGTCTCCTGCGCCGATGGCTGCACCCGTCAGCGCCAGCCATTCGCCGGTGCGGCCCGGGCACTGGCCCAGGAACCAGCCGCCGCCGACATCGGGGAACAGGCCGATATTCGTCTCAGGCATGGCCAGCTTGCTGCGCTCGTTGAGCACGCGCAGCTTGGCGCCCTGGCTGATGCCCATGCCGCCGCCCATCACCACACCGTCCATCAGGGCGATATAGGGCTTGGCGAAGTTGTGGATCAGGTGGTTGAGCGCGTATTCCTCGGTGAAGAAGTCTTCCAGCGCGGCGTCGCCGGCCATTGCGGCCTGATGGAAGAAGCGAATATCGCCTCCGGCACAGAAGGCCGGAGGCTTGCCCTCGCGCCCTGCCCCCAGCACCACCACGGCCTGGATCTGCGGCGCCTGCGCCCAGTGTTTCAGCAGCGACGTGATGTCGCGAATCATCGCCAGCGACAGCGCGTTCAGCGCGGTCGCCCGGTTCAGGGTGATCACGCCCAGGCAGCCATTGACCGAGGCGAGCACCTGACCGTCGGAAATCAGGGCGGGAACCAGCGAAGCCGTCATGGGCGAAGTCTCCAGCGAAAGAAAACGAAAAAGGATATCAGGCACCGCGCCGGCGCAGGGCCAGCGCTTCGTTGGCGGCCAACCCACCGAGCACCATCAGGCCGCCGACCATGGTGGCCGGGCTCAGTTGCTCGCCGCCCCAGGCCCAGGCCCAGAGCACGCCGAACAGCACCTCCAGCTGGCCCAGCAGCGAAATCTCGGGGCCGGGCAGGGTGCGGGTCAGCCTGACGACGATCAGGCAAGGCAGGGCCAGCTGGAACACGCCCAGCAGGGCCAGCAGCGATAGATCATGCACCGATGCCTGGAAGGGCCAGGCCAGCGGCAGCACGCTCAAGGCCGAGATCAGCGCGCCCAGCAGCACGGCGGGCAGCATGTCGATAGGCGCATCGTCGCTGGCCTCGGGATCCCCCTTGCCGTGCGAGATGTGTTGCAGCAGAGTCCAGTTGACGGCCGCCGACAAGGGCACCGCCAGCGCCACCAGCACGCCCAGCAGCGATTGCGCATCGCCGCCGCCGGCCTCGTGGCCGAACATCCAGCCAATGCCCACGGTGGCCACCAGGATGGCGAGCCAGGTGCGCAGCGGCAGGTGGTGCTTGAGGAACACGCGCGAGAACAGTGCCGTGATCAAGGGCCCCAGCGCCATCGTCACCAGCACATTGGCCACCTTGGTCAAGGTGATGGCCACCATGAAGGCGGTGAACATCACCGACCAGCACAGGCCCGAGATCCAGACCTGCCTGGGCGCCCGCAAGAGCTGGCCCCACAGGGCAGTGCCGCGCATGAAGGACAGCGCCACGATCAGCGCCAGCGCATTGAAGGCGCTGCGCCAGAAGGTGACCTCGAAGCTGCGCGCACCGTCCAGATGGCGCGAGACGACACCCGCCGTGCTCCACAGCAGGGTCACCATAATCATCAGCAGCACGGCCTTGCGATGGCTCATGAATTTAGAGCGGCCCCGAGGGGCCGCGATGGTCAGACTGACTTAGGAGCGCGAAGCACGCTTGCGTTCATTCTCGGTCAGGTGGCGCTTGCGCAGACGCACGCTCTTGGGCGTGATTTCGACCAGCTCGTCGTCCTCGATGAACTCGACACCGTACTCCAGGGTCAGGTCGATGGGCGGCGTGACCTTGATGGCGTCTTCCTTGCCGCTGACGCGGAAGTTGGTCAGCTGCTTGGTACGCGTGGCATTGACCACCAGGTCATTGTCGCGGTTGTGGATGCCGACGATCATGCCTTCATAGACCGGATCGTTGGGCTTGACGAACATGCGGCCGCGGTCGTCCAGCTTGCCCAGCGCATAGGTGAAGATTTCACCGGCGTCCATCGAGATCAGCACGCCATTCTTGCGGCTGGCGATATCACCCTTGTGGGCCTCGTAGCCGTCGAAGATATTGCTGATCAGGCCCGAACCACGGGTCAGATTCAGGAACTCGTTGGTGAAGCCGATCAGGCCACGGGCCGGAATGCGGTACTCGAGGCGCACGCGGCCACGGCCGTCCGGCTCCATATTGACCAGCTCGCCCTTGCGCTCGCCCAACGCCTGCATCACGCCACCCTGGTGGATTTCCTCGACGTCGGCCGTCACCAGCTCGATAGGCTCATGCTTCTCGCCATTGACATCGTGGAACACCACGCGCGGCTTGCTGACGGCCAGCTCGTAGCCCTCGCGGCGCATGTTTTCCAGCAGGATGGTCAGGTGCAATTCGCCGCGGCCCATCACCTCGAAGATGCCGTCTTCGCCGGTTTCCGAAACGCGCAGCGCGACGTTGCTTTGCAGCTCTTTCTGCAGGCGGTCCCAGATCTGGCGGCTGGTGACGTACTTGCCTTCGCGGCCGGCCAGCGGGCTGGTGTTGACGCAGAAGTTCATCGTCAGGGTCGGCTCATCGACCTTCAGCATGGGCAGCGGCGCCGGGTCGGCGACGCTGGTCACGGTCACGCCGATGCCGATGTTTTCCAGACCGTTGATCAGCACGATGTCGCCGGGGCCGGCTTCGGTGGCCTGGACCCGGTCCAGGCCCTGGAAGGTCAGCACATTGTTGACGCGGCCCTTGAAGGACTTGCCGTCGGGACCCTCCATCACCAGCACGTCCATCGCCGGCTTGATCGTGCCCTGGCTGATGCGGCCCACGCCGATGCGGCCGACGAAGGTCGAGTAGTCCAGCGCCGAGATCTGCAGCTGCAGCGGCGCGTCCGGGTCGCCCTTCTGGGCGGGCACATGTTGGAGCACGGTGTTGAACAGGGCCGACATATCGGGGCCCCACTGCTCACCGGGCGCGCCTTCTGTCAGCGAGGTCCAGCCATTGATGCCGGAGGCATAGACGACCGGGAAGTCGAGCTGCTCGTCGTTGGCGCCCAGCTTGTCGAACAGGTCGAAGGCGGCGTTGATCACGGCATCGGGCTTGGCACCCGGCTTGTCCACCTTGTTGACGACGACGATGGGCTTCAGACCCAGGGCCAGCGCCTTCTTGGTCACGAAGCGGGTCTGGGGCATCGGGCCTTCCTGGGCGTCGATCAGCAGCACCACGCCGTCAACCATGGACAGCGCGCGTTCCACTTCACCGCCGAAGTCCGCGTGGCCCGGGGTATCTACGATATTGATGTGCGTACCTTCCCAGCTGACCGCGCAGTTCTTGGCCAGGATGGTGATGCCGCGCTCGCGTTCGATCGCGTTGCTGTCCATCACCGTGTCGACGACCTTCTCGTGCTCGGCGAAGGTGCCGCTTTGGCGCAGCAGTTGGTCGACCATGGTGGTCTTGCCATGGTCAACGTGCGCGATGATCGCGATATTGCGGATTTGCTTGCTCATAAACTACTTTCGGGATGTTGGAGGCCCTGCACCTCCAGGGGACTCAACAATCGGTCGGCGATCAACTCGCCAGCGGTGATATGCGCGCTGCCCAGGAAGGCATGCGTTTGGGGACCATAGACGCGCACCCGGGGTGCATCGTCGGCAGCGACGCGGCGACGCAGGCCGGTCAGAAAGCGACCGGCCTCGGCGTCGTCAAGGCTGATGCGCGGCCAGTCGCTGAGCAGGCTGTCCGCCGGCTGCAACAGGGCTTCGCGCTGTGTTTCGTTCATCTCGGTCAATGCCTCAATCGTGACCGCGGAGGCAATCGTCAAGGGGCCACTGGCGGTGCGCCGCAAGGCGCTCAGATGGGCACCGCAGCCCAGGCGCTCGCCGATGTCTTCGGCCAAGGTGCGGATATAGGTGCCCTTGCTGCAGACCACGGCAATCTCCAGCCGGTCATGCTGCCAGGCCAGGATGTCAATGCGATGAATCAATACCTGGCGGGCCGGGCGTTCGATCTCGATACCCTGGCGGGCGTACTCGTACAACGCCCTGCCCTCGTGCTTCAGCGCCGAATACATAGGCGGCACCTGCTCGATCGGGCCCACGAAGGCCGCGCAGGCGGCCTCGATCTGCTCGCGCGTCACATTGACCTCACGGGTCTGCAGCACATCGCCCTCGCCATCGGCGGTGCTGGTCGTCTGGCCCAGCTTCAGCACGGCGGTATAGGCCTTGTCGGCGTCCAGGCTGACCTGGCTGAACTTGGTCGCCGCGCCAAAGCACAGCGGCAGCAGGCCGGTGGCCAGGGGGTCGAGTGTGCCTGTGTGGCCGGCCTTCTCGGCGCGCAGCAGCCATTTCGCCTTCTGCAAAGCGTCATTGCTCGACAGGCCCAGGGGCTTGTCGAGCAGCAGCACACCGTGCAGGGCACGGCGTATCTGCCTGGGGCGACGTTCAGAAACTACGGCGTTCATGCTGCTTGGAAACTCAATCCTTGGCTTGCGTGGCGTTGGCCTGCGCAATCAGTGCGCTCAGCTCGGCGGCGCGCTCGGTGGTGCGGTCGAAATGGAAGTGCAGCGTAGGCACCGTGTGGATCTGCAGGCGCTTGAACAGGCCGTTGCGCAGATAGCCGGCGGCCTCGTTCAGCGCGTCCTGCGTCTGTTGAGGGTCACCGACCAGCACAGAGAAGAACACCTTGGCATGGGCATAGTCGGGCGTGACCTCCACTGCGTGTACGGTGGCCATGCCGATGCGGGGATCCTTCAGCTCGCGAATCAACTCGGCCAGATCGCGCTGGATCTGGTCGGCAATGCGGAAACCGCGGTTGGGTATAGCTCGTTTATGTCGCATGGGTATTCCTCTGCATGGGCTGCCGCCAAACACAAACCCCGCCAACTTTTCAGGAGGCGGGGTTTGCAGGGTGAGGGCAAATCCGCCTTACAGCGTTCGGGCCACTTCCTTCACCTCGAAGAACTCCAATTGGTCGCCTTCGGCGATATCGTTGTAGTTCTTCAGCTTGATACCGCACTCGAAACCGGCGGCCACTTCCTTGACGTCGTCCTTCAAACGGCGCACCGAGTCAACTTCACCTGTGTAGATGACGATGTTCTCGCGCAGCAGGCGGAACTTGGCGCCACGGCGCACCAGGCCCGAGGTGACCATGGAGCCGGCCACGGTACCGATCTTCGAGGCCACGAACACGGTGCGGATCTCGGCCGTGCCGATGGCTTCCTCGCGCTGCTCAGGGGCCAGCATGCCGGTCATCGCCGCCTTCATCTCGTCCACAGCGTCATAGATGATGTTGTAGTAGCGGATGTCGACGCCGTTGTGTTCGGCCAGCTTGCGCGCGCCGGCATCGGCCCGCGTGTTGAAGCCGATGATGACGGCCTTGGAGGCGATCGCCAGATTGACGTCCGACTCGCTGATGCCACCGACCGCCGCATGGACGATCTGCACCTTGACCTCGTCGGTCGAGAGCTTGACCAGCGACTGGGCCAGCGCTTCCTGCGAGCCCTGCACGTCGGCCTTCAAGATCAACGGCAGCGTCTGCACTTCGCCGGCGCCCATGTTCTCGAACATGTTCTCCAGCTTGGCGGCCTGCTGGCGGGCCAGCTTAACGTCACGGTACTTGCCCTGGCGGAAGGTGGCGATTTCGCGTGCTCGGCGTTCATCGCCCAGCACCATGAATTCATCACCGGCCTGCGGCACTTCGGTCAGACCCTGGATTTCCACCGGGATGGACGGACCGGCCGACTGGATCGCCTTGCCGTTCTCGTCCAGCATGGCGCGCACGCGGCCATAGCTCGAACCGGCCAGCACGACGTCGCCGCGCTTCAAGGTACCGGATTGCACCAGCACCGTGGCCACCGGGCCGCGGCCCTTGTCCAGCTTGGCTTCGATCACCAGGCCCTTGGCCATGGAGTCCTTGGCGGCGGTCAGTTCCAGCACCTCGGCCTGAAGAAGCACCTGCTCCAGCAGCTGGTCGATGCCGGCACCGGTCTTGGCAGACACGGGAACGAAGGGCACGTCGCCACCGAACTCTTCCGGCACGACCTGCTCGGCAACCAGTTCGCTCTTGACGCGCTCCAGGTTGATGCCGGGCTTGTCCATCTTGTTCATCGCCACAACCAGGGGCACGCCCGCAGCCTTGGCATGGTGGATGGCTTCCTTGGTCTGCGGCATCACGCCGTCGTCGGCTGCCACCACCAGAATCACGATGTCGGTCGCCTTGGCGCCACGGGCACGCATGGCGGTAAACGCCGCGTGACCCGGGGTGTCCAGGAAGGTGATCATGCCCCGCGGCGTATCGACGTGATAGGCGCCGATATGCTGCGTGATGCCGCCGGCCTCGCCTGCGGCCACGCGGGCGGTGCGTATGTAGTCCAGCAGCGAGGTCTTGCCGTGGTCGACGTGACCCATGACGGTGACCACCGGGGCGCGGGGCAGCTCTTCGTGGGTCTGCTCGGCCTCGCCTTCTTCCAGGAAGGCTTCGGGATCGTCCAGCTTGGCGGCCAGCGCCTTGTGGCCCATTTCTTCCACCAGGATCATGGCCGTTTCCTGGTCCAGTTGCTGGTTGATGGTGACCATCTGGCCCAGCTTCATCAACTGCTTGATGACCTCGGAGGCCTTGACCGACATCTTGTGCGCCAGATCGGCCACCGAGATGGTCTCGGGCACGTGCACCTCCTGGACCACCGGCTCGTTCGGCGCCACATAGCCCGAGGAATTGCCGTTGTCACGGTCATTGCCGCGGCCGCCGCGCCCCTTGGGCGCGCGCCAGCCCGGACGTCCGGCCGTGGTCGGCGCACCGCGGGTCTTGAGCGCACGCTTCTTGGCGGCTTCGTCGGCCCAGCTGGAAGACAGCTTCTCGGACTTGACGGCCTTGTCGCCAGGCTTGGCCGCGGTGGTCGTGGTCGTGCCAGGAGCGCCGGGCTTGGGCTTGTGAATCGTGCCCTTGATGCCTTCCTTGCCGGCCACGGCGGCGGGCGCCACGGCAGGTTTGGGTTCTTCGGGCTTCTTGGCCAGCATCACCTTCTTGGGCGCAGCCATCATCGCGCGAATCGCGGCGGCTTCGTCCTCCGCGGCCTTGCGGCGGCGGGCCAGATCGTTCTGCTTCTGCTGCTCTTCGGCCACAACCTCGACGGCCTTCACCACACGTAGCGTAGGTTTCGGGGCTTCGACCGGAGCTGGAGCCACAGCCTCAACCACTGGGGTCGAAGGCGCAGCAACCGGGGCCGGCGTGCCCGCCGACTTGGCCGAGGCCTTGCCGGAAGCTTTGGTGCCACTCTTCGGTGCCGCAGCGGTTGCGGCAGCGGCGGCGTCAGCAGCGGCCTTGGCTGCGGCTTCGGCAGCAGCGGCCTGCGCTGCAGCGTCAGCCGCAGCCTTGGCTTCGGCCTCGATGCGGCGTGCCTCAGCGGCCTCGCGTTCGCGGGCCTCGGCCTCTTCGCGTTCGCGGCGGCGCTGGGCCAGTTCTTCTTCCTGAATGCGCAGCTGCTCGGCCTGGGCATTGGCCTCGTCTTCGCGGCGCTGCAGTTCGGCGTCGTCCTGCTCGGGCGCTTCGGTTTCTTCCGTCACGCCAGTGACGTCATCGCGCTTGACGAAGGTGCGCTTCTTGCGCACTTCGACCTGGATGGTGCGGGCCTTGCCACTCGCATCCGCCTGCTTGATTTCGCTGGTGGACTTGCGCGTCAGCGTGATCTTCTTGCGCTCGCTGCCGACGGCTGTGCCGTGGGAGGTGCGCAGGAAGTCCAGCAGCCGCTCCTTGTCGGATTCGGTCAGGGCATCCGCTTCAGACGCCTTCTTGACGCCTGCGGAGTGCAGTTGCTCCAGCAGCGTGCTCGCAGGGCGGTTGAGCTCTGCGGCGAGCTGGGCGACGGTGGTCACTGCCATTGTGTAAGGTCCTTGCTTCGTGCGTTCGGTGCTGTGCGATGGTTGCAATGCGGCGGGTCCGGGCGGGGTCAGGCAGTGAACCAATGTTCACGGGCCTTCATGATCATGGTGCGGGCCGCAGCCTCTTCCATGCCGGACAATTCGACCAGCTCGTCCACGGCCAGATCGGCCAGGTCGTCGCGAGTGTGGATGCCGCCGTCGGCCAGCTTGGAGATCAGTTCGTTGGTCACGCCCTCAAGATCACGCAGATCTTGCGACACTTCCTCGACCGCCTCTTCCTTGGCGATTTCCATCGTCAGCAGCGCATCCTTGGCACGGGTGCGAAGCTCGTTGACGGTATCCTCATCGAAGGCTTCTATCTCGAGCATTTCCTGCATCGGGACGTAGGCCACTTCTTCCAGGCTGGTAAAGCCCTCGGCAATCAAAATCTCGGCCACTTCCACATCGACGTCGAGTTTCTCGACGAAGAGCTTGCGGGTGGCGTCGCTTTCGACGGCCTGTTTGGCGGCTGATTCCTCGGCCGTCATGATATTGATGCGCCAGCCGGTCAATTCCGACGCCAGACGCACGTTTTGACCACCGCGGCCGATGGCGATGGCGAGGTTTTCCTCGTCCACCACCACATCCATCGCGTGGCGCTCTTCGTCGACCACGATGGACTGCACATTGGCCGGGGCCAAAGCGCCGATGACGAACTGGGCGGGGTCTTCGGACCAGAGCACGATGTCGACGCGCTCGCCGGCCAGCTCATTGGTCACGCCATTGACGCGCGAACCGCGCACGCCGACGCAGGTGCCGATCGGGTCGACGCGCTTGTCATGCGACAGCACGGCGATCTTGGCGCGACTGCCCGCATCACGGGCGCAGCTCTTGATCTCCAGCAGGCCCTGCTCGATCTCGGGCACTTCCTGATGGAACAGCTCCATCATGAAGCCGGGCGCGCTGCGCGACAGCATGATCTGCGGGCCGCGCTGCGTCGGGTCGATGCCGGCCATGAAGGCACGGACACGGTCTCCGGTGCGCAAATTCTCCTTGGGGATCATCTCGCTGCGCTTCAGGCGGCCTTCGATGCGGCCCGACTCGACAATGATGTCGCCCTTGTCCAGGCGCTTGACGGTGCCGACGAAGATCTTCTCGCCACGCGACAGGAAGTCATTCAGCAACTGCTCGCGCTCGGCGTCACGGATCTTCTGCAGGATCACCTGCTTGGCGGCCTGCGCACCGATGCGACCGATGGGCACGGACTCGACCGACTCTTCGATATGGTCTTCGACCTCGATGTCGGGAATCTGCTCCTGGGCTTCGAACAGCAGGATTTCGGCGTCGGCATTCTGCAGGCCGGCCTCGTTCGGGACGACATGCCAGCGGCGAAAGGTCTCGTACACGCCGGTGTCGCGGTCAACCGCCACGCGGATGTCCACCTCGCCGCCATACAGCTTCTTGGTCGCAGAGGCCAGTGCCGCTTCCACGGCACCGAACACCACATCACGCTCGACATTCTTCTCGCGCGAGATGGCATCCACCAGCATCAACAGTTCGCGATTCATTGATCCAGACCTCCGTCAACCTTGTTGTCCGCCACTTCGGCGTCGTTTGCCGCGCCCTTGGGCGTTGCCGCCGGCTTGGCCCGGCGCCCCTTGAAGTCGATCACCGGCACCAGCCGAGCGTCACGCACTTCATCGAGGGAAAAATCCAATGCTTGATCAGCCTTGCCATCGTTGAACACGAGGCGCCAACCTTCACCCTCGGCCGACAACAGGCCGCGGTATTTCTTCTTGCCCTGAAACGCAAGCTTCAGATTCAATTCAATCTCGGAACCCGCGAAACGCAGGTAATCGGCGGCTTTCTTCAGCGGCCTGTCCAGCCCCGGCGAGGACACCTCGAGGCGCTCGTAAGCGCAGCCCTCGACTTCGAGCACATACTGCAACTGGCGGGTCACGCGCTCGCAGTCTTCGACGGTGATGTACAGGGCTTCACCATCGGCGCCCAGGGCGGGGGGCATGAGGTCGATATAGACACGCAGCAGGCCCCCTGGAGTGCGTTCGCAATCCACCATGTCGTAACCCAGACCGGTCACGGTAGTTTCAACAGCGGCTTGCCAATTCATGCGCCCGGCGGTTCCAGTCTCTATCAAGATGTTTTTAGCAAAAAAGTGCTTGTTTTTCACTCAGCCAAAAAAAATGGGCTGGATGAATCCGCCCAATTTCAGCTTCTCAGCGAAAGCGGAATTGTACCCTGCAAACACCGTGCCCGCAAGATCGAGCCATGAATATCACCCTGGGCGTGCGAGAATCCGCCGCTGATTTTTACAGTTCTAGGAGACGACATGGGATTCCTCGCAGGCAAGCGGCTATTGATCACCGGCGTGCTGAACAATCGCTCGATTGCCTATGGCATTGCCAAGGCCTGCCACCGCGAAGGCGCCGAGCTGGCGTTCAGCTACCAGGGTGAACGGTTCAAGGACCGCATCACCGAATACGCGGCCGAGTTCGGCTCCAAGCTGGTGTTTGATTGCGACGTCGGCAGCGACGAGCAGATTGCCGCGCTGTTCGAGGGTCTGGCCCAGAGTTGGCCCGCGTTCGACGGTTTTGTGCATGCCATCGGCTTCGCGCCGCGCGAAGCCATCGCCGGCAACTTCCTGGACGGCCTGAGCCGCGAAGGTTTCCGCATCGCCCATGACATCTCCTCCTACAGCTTCCCGGCCATGGCCAAGGCGGCCTCCCCTCGCCTGCGTGCCGGCGCCTCGCTGCTGACCCTGTCCTACCTGGGTGCCGAGCGCTATGTGCCCAACTACAACACCATGGGCCTGGCCAAGGCTTCGCTGGAAGCCAGCGTGCGCTACCTGGCCCACGCGATGGGCAGCAAGGGCGTTCGCGTGAACGGCATTTCGGCCGGGCCGATCAAGACCCTGGCCGCCTCGGGCATCAAGGACTTCGGCAAGCTGCTGAGCCAGTTCGCCGCCAATGCGCCGATCCGCCGCAACATCACGATCGACGATGTGGGCAATGTCGCCGCCTTCCTGCTGTCCGATCTGGCCGGCGGCGTCAGCGCCGAAATCACCTATGTGGACGGCGGCTTCAGCAAGGTGGCCTTGACCGAGGGGTGAAGCGGCCCCTCCTCGCCGCACGCGGCAGGAATGGCAGCAAAAAGGGGCTCCGCGGAGCCCCTTTTCATTGATCGAACAGGCACTCAGCTGTCGCGCACGCAATCGACGTAGTAGCGCGAGGCGGCGCCCGGCACGGCTTCCTCGACCAAGCCGTGCACATCGGTGTGGAAGCCCGGGAAAGCGTCGTTGAACTCGCGGGTGAAGCGCAGGTACTCAACAATCTTCTTGTTGAAGCGCTCGCCCGGGATCAGGAGCGGAATGCCGGGCGGGTAAGGCGTCAACAAAGCTGTAGTGACGCGGCCTTCGAGCTTGTCGATCTCGACCCGCTCGGTCTTGCGATGCGCGATATGGGCGTACGCGTCGCTGGGCTTCATCGCCGGATGCAGGTCGGACAGATAGACCTCGGTCGTCAGCCTGGCGATATCGCCCTTGGCATAGGCCTCGTGGATGTTCTGACACAGGTCGCGCAAGCCCATGCGCTCGTAGCGCGGGTACTTGGCCACGAACTCCGGCAGGATGCGCCACAGCGGGGCATTCTTGTCGTAGTCGTCCTTGAACTGCTGCAGCGCCGTCAGCAGGGTGTTCCAGCGGCCCTTCGTGATGCCTATGGTGAAGAGGATGAAGAAGCTGTACAGCCCCGTCTTCTCAACCACCACGCCATGCTCGGCCAGGAACTTGGTGACGATGCTGGCCGGAATGCCGGTCTTGGCAAACTTGCCGCTCATGTCCAGCCCGGGCGTGATGATGGTGGACTTGATTGGGTCCAGCATATTGAAGCCGGGCGCGATGTCGCCAAAGCCATGCCACTTCTCGTCGGCCTTGAGCATCCAGTCGGAAGGCTTGCCGAAGCCGTCTTCGGTCAGCTTATCCGGGCCCCAGACCTTGAACCACCAGTCCTTCTTGCCATAGTCCTTCTCGACCTTGCGCATCGCGCGTCGGAAGTCCAGCGCCTCGGAGATGCTCTCTTCCACCAGCGCGGTGCCGCCGGGAGGCTCCATCATGGCCGCCGCGACGTCGCAGCTGGCGATGATCGAATACTGCGGGCTGGTCGAGGTGTGCATCAGATAGGCCTCGTTGAACAGATGCTTGTCCAGCTTGACGTCCTGCGAGTCCTGCACCAGCACCTGCGAGGCTTGGCTCAGGCCGGCCAGCAGCTTGTGCGTCGACTGGGTGGCATAGACCATGGCCGTCTTCGGGCGCGGGCGGTTCTTGCCCATCGCGTGGAAGCTGCCGTAGAAGTTGTGGAAGGCGGCGTGGGGCAGCCAGGCCTCATCGAAATGCAGCGTGTCTATCCAGCCGTCGAGCTTGGCCTTGATCGTTTCGGTGTTGTAGAGCACACCGTCATAGGTGCTCTGCGTCAGCGTCATGATGCGCGGCTTGATCTTCTTGGTGTCCACACCCTTGAGCAGCGGATTCTTGGCGATCTTCTTCTTGATCGTCTCCGGCGAGAACTCGCTCTCGGGAATCGGGCCGATGATGCCGTAGTGGTTGCGCGTGGGCGTCATGAACACCGGCACGGCGCCGGTCATGATGATGGCGTGCAGGATGCTCTTGTGACAGTTGCGATCGACAACCACCACATCGCCCGGCGCCACCGTGTGGTGCCAGACCATCTTGTTGCTGGTGCTGGTGCCATTGGTGACGAAGAAACAATGGTCGGCATTGAAGATGCGCGCGGCATTCTTCTCCGAGGCGGCCACCGGGCCGGTGTGGTCCAGCAACTGGCCGAGTTCCTCGACGGCATTGCAGACGTCGGCGCGCAGCATGTTCTCGCCGAAGAACTGGTGGAACATCTGGCCCACCGGGCTCTTCAGGAAGGCCACGCCGCCCGAGTGGCCGGGGCAGTGCCAGGAGTAGGAGCCGTCCTGCGCATAGTCCATCAGCGCCTTGAAGAACGGCGGCGCCAGGCCGTCCAGATAGCTCTTGGCCTCGCGGATGATGTGGCGGGCCACGAACTCCGGCGTGTCCTCGAACATATGGATGAAGCCGTGCAGCTCGCGCAGGATGTCATTGGGCAGATGCTGCGAGGTGCGCGTCTCGCCATAGATATAGATAGGGATGTCCGCGTTCTTGAAGCGTATCTCTTCAATGAACTTGCGCAGCGACAGCACCGCCGGATCGAGCTCCGGCCCGGGCGTGAACTCCTCATCGTCGATCGACAGGATGAAGGCACTGGCCCGGCTTTGCTGCTGGGCGAACTGGCTCAGGTCACCATAGCTGGTGGCACCCAGCACCTCGAAGCCCTCCTTCTGGATAGCCTCTGCAAGCGCACGTATACCCAGACCCGAGGTGTTCTCGGAACGATAGTCCTCGTCAATGATGACGATGGGGAAACGAAAGCGCAGCATGCGGGTGCCTCCGGTGGGCGGAAAAATTGAAAGGGGCGAAGTGTAGGGCCAATGCGGGCGGCTGTGGCAATCCAGGATCAAGCTGTCAAAAGCTGTCGCAAAAGCGCACGCTCGCTACACTGCGGACAACATCATGGCACTGACGGCAGCGCCGCTGATGACGGGGAGACGACATGGACATGACTGCTGACACCACCTGGTGGTGGATCGCCACCGGCGCCCTGATCGCCATCGAGCTGGGCACGGGCACTTTTTATCTCTTGATGCTGGCCCTGGGCACAGCCGCTGCGGCCATTGCCGCGCACATGGGTGCCGGCCCGACCGGGCAAATGCTCAGCGCGGCCCTGGTGGGCGGCGGAGCCGTGGCCGCCTGGTATTTGCTGCGGCGGGGCCAGCCCCACAGCCTGCCCTCCGAGACCAACCCGGACGTCAATCTGGACATCGGCGGCCAGGTGCAGGTGGTTCAATGGAATGCCGATGGCACGGCCCGTGTCCACTACCGCGGCGCCAACTGGACCGCGCGCTACCAGGGCCAGGACGCACCCGCGCCCGGCGCCTACGTGATACGCGCGGTGCAGGGCAGCATGCTGCTGCTTGACCACTGACCGTATCCAGTCCACACACAACAAGGAGGAAATCTCATGGAAATCGTCGCACTGGTTCTGCTGGTGATCGCCGCCATCTTCGTGGCCCGCAGTATCAAGGTCGTGCCGCAGCAGCATGCCTGGGTGGTCGAACGCCTGGGCAAGTACCACGGCACCTTGACGCCGGGCCTGAACTTTCTGGTGCCCTTTGTGGACCGCCTCGCCTATCAGCACACGCTCAAGGAGATTCCGCTGGACGTGCCCAGCCAGGTCTGCATCACCAAGGACAACACCCAGCTGACGGTGGACGGCATCCTCTACTTCCAGGTCACCGACCCGATGCGCGCCAGCTACGGCTCCAGCAACTACATCGTCGCCATCACCCAGCTGGCCCAGACCACCTTGCGCAGCGTGATCGGCCGCATGGAGCTGGACCGCACCTTCGAGGAGCGGGCCATCATCAACACCTCGGTCGTCGAGGCGCTGGACGAGGCGGCGCTGAACTGGGGCGTCAAGGTGCTGCGCTACGAAATCAAGGACCTGACGCCGCCGCCGGCCATCCTGCATTCGATGCAGGCGCAGATCACCGCCGAGCGCGAGAAGCGCGCGCTGATCGCAGCCTCCGAAGGCCGCCGCCAGGAGCAGATCAATATCGCCACCGGTGAGCGCGAGGCCTCGATCGCCCGCTCCGAGGGCGAGAAGCAGGCCGAGATCAACAAGGCCCTCGGTGAGGCGGCCGCCATCACCGCGGTGGCCGACGCCACCGCCGACGCCATCCGCAAGATCGCCGCCTCGATCGAGATGCCCGGTGGCCAACAGGCCGTGCAGCTGAAGGTGGCCGAGAAAGCGGTGGACGCCTACGCCCAGCTGGCGCAAAAGAACAACACGATGATCGTGCCGGGCAATATGAGCGAGGTCGCAGGCTTGATCGGCACCGCGATGGCGCTGATGAAGGGCGCCGCCCCCAAGCCGTGAGTGGCGCGATGAGTGCCGATTCGGAGAAATCTCTTTTTATCTCGAAAGAATGCATGGCCGCTTGATATAGAATGCTGGGTTCCGGAGAGGTGGATGAGCGGTTTAAGTCGCACGCCTGGAAAGCGTGTGAGGGGTAAAACCCTCCGCGGGTTCGAATCCCGCCCTCTCCGCCAAGACCCAAGCCCCTGAACGCCGGAAGTGTTCAGGGGCTTTTTGTTGCCCTAGCCACGAGTCAGACCATGAAGATACTGTTGACAGGTGCCGCAGGTTTCATCGGCATGACCACGGCCCTGCGCCTGCTGGCCCGAGGCGACGAGGTCGTGGGGCTGGACAATCTGAACGACTACTACGACGTCAATCTCAAGCTTGACCGCTTGAAGCGCCTTGAGCCGCATTCCAACTTCCGCTTCGTCAAGCTGGACGTCGGCGACCGCCAGGGCACGGCCGACCTGTTCGAGGCCGAACGCTTTGATCGGGTGATCCACCTGGCGGCCCAGGCCGGCGTACGCTATTCGCTGCAGAACCCGCAGGCCTATATCGACAGCAATGTGGTGGGGTTCACCAACATTCTCGAAGGCTGCCGCCACACCCAGGTGCAGCATCTGGTCTATGCCTCCAGCTCCAGCGTCTATGGCGGCAACACGGCAATGCCCTTTTCCGAGCACGACAGCGTGGACCATCCGGTCAGCCTGTACGCGGCGACGAAGAAGGCCAATGAGCTGATGGCTCACACCTACAGCCATTTGTTCAAACTGCCGACCACAGGCCTGCGCTTCTTCACCGTCTACGGCCCATGGGGTCGGCCGGACATGGCCCTGTTCCTGTTCACCAAGGCGATCCTGGACGGTCAGCCGATCAATGTCTTCAACCACGGCAAGATGAAGCGAGACTTCACCTTTGTGGAAGACATCGTCGAAGGCGTGATCCGCGTGCTCGACCGACCGGCCGAGGCCAACCCGGCCTACGCGGCGGACCAGCCCGACCCGGCCACCAGCAATGCGCCCTACCGCGTGTTCAATATCGGCAATAACAGCCCGGTGAACCTGCTGGACTTCATCGGCTGCATCGAGGACGCGATCGGCAAGAAGTCCGAGAAGCGCCTGCTGCCGCTGCAGGACGGCGATGTGCCCGAGACCTATGCCAACACCGACGCGCTGAACGACTGGGTGGGCTTTGTGCCGGGCACGCCGATCGAGGTGGGGATTGGGCGGTTTGTGGCCTGGTATCGCGCCTACTACGGGGTCTAGCGCCTCCCGGTTCGCTGCACCCGAGCCCTGGCTATGATGCGCAAGAAGATAGGTTCTCAGTTCCTGAGGTTTGGCCTTGTTGGAGCGTTTGGCACGCTCTGCCACTATGCGCTGCTCTACGCGCTTGTGTCCGTGTTCGACTTCGCCCCAGGTCTATCCGCCGGGGCGGGCGCGGCACTAGGTGCAGCAGTCAATTACACCCTCAACAGGCGCTTCACTTTTGCAAGCAAGCGCAGCCACCGTGAAGCAATACCCCGTTTTTTGATACTCGCCGCCACGGGAGTCCTGCTGAATGGCGTTATCGTTGGCCAGCTTAGCTTGATGGGCACGCACTACATGATTGCGCAGTTCGTCGCAACCATCCTGATTCTGGTCATCAATTTTTCTGCGAGTCGAATATGGGTATTCCAGCCACCTCGTTAGCTGTTTCACTGCACAAGAACGGAAGCTCGACTCCCAGCATTTCTGTGGTCGTCCCGGCATACAACGAACAGGAAGTATTGCCCGAGTTTTATCGCCGCACCTCAGCCGTTCTCAGAGCGCTGGGTAACCCGTACGAGATTGTTTTCGTCAACGATGGCAGTGTCGACGACACCTTGGCCGTCATGAATCGATTGCGCGACCAGGATGAGAACCTGATGATCGTGGACCTGTCGCGAAACTTCGGCAAGGAAATTGCCCTCACGGCAGGCTTGGATCAATGCACCGGCGATGTTGTCATCATCATTGACGCCGATCTTCAGGACCCGCCAGAACTGATTCCGGAATTGCTGGCCGGGTGGAAAGACGGCTATGACGTCGTCTACGCGGTGCGAACCGAGCGTGAAGGGGAAACCTGGCTGAAGAAGAAGACGGCCAGCCTGTTCTATCGGCTCATCCAATCCGTCAGCAGGGTACAGATCCCGAAGGACACCGGCGACTTCCGGCTGATGAGCAGGCGGGCCGTCAAATCGCTTGAAAAACTCCGTGAGCAGCACCGCTTCATGAAGGGCTTGTTCGCCTGGGTCGGATTTCCCTCCAAACCCGTCTATTACAAGAGAGACCCGCGGGCCGCAGGGGAAACCAAGTGGAACTATTGGAATCTCTGGAATTTCGCGCTTGAAGGGATCACATCGTTCACCGTGGCCCCGCTCAAGGTCGCCACATATTTTGGTTTCGTTATAGCGCTGGTGGCATTCATCTTTGCCACCAAGGTGATCTACAAGACGCTGATGTACGGTGACCCGGTGGTCGGCTACCCTTCGCTGATGGTCACCGTGCTGTTCCTGGGCGGGGTTCAGCTGGTCTTCATCGGGGTCATTGGCGAATACCTGGGGCGGGTGTTCAATGAGGTTAAGCAAAGGCCGCTGTACCTCTTGAATCAGGTCATTCCGTCCAGGTTCAGCAAAGAGTGAGGTTCCGCGCAAGTTGAAGCGGGACGGTGCCAACCATGCTGACTTACGCGACCGGTGTCGCCTTCGGTTCGCCCGGACCTTGGCCCACCTCGCCAGCCCTTCTCGAGAAGACACCGGCCACCAACACAGCCAGCAAGCCCGCCAGGGGCATGTGGTGACGAGAACCGGCCTCGTA
Source organism: Burkholderiaceae bacterium (assembly GCA_018780645.1). Taxonomy (GTDB): domain Bacteria; phylum Pseudomonadota; class Gammaproteobacteria; order Burkholderiales; family Burkholderiaceae_C; genus Paucibacter. The sequence goes on along the minus strand of JADMJJ010000011.1, from coordinate 70,804 downwards.
GACGCAGTCGATCAGGAAGAAATACAGGAATATGGTTTGAATCAGGACCGTGACAGGCGCGCGCCAAGACCAGCCGGTCTTGAATGCAGGGAGGAGTATCAGTAGCCACAGCGCAATCCAGCCTAAGTTGGACACGGCCTTGAAGAGCACAAACTGCCCGTCGCTGACATGGAGCGACCGCTTGAGATTCCAGTAGACGCCATAGGAATTGTCACCCAGGAAGATGATCGTCTTCTTGACGGCCAACTGGGCGAACAAAACGGGGTTCTCCCTGATCCATTTGCTCCCCAGTTCATAGCCCAGCTTGCCGCGTTCGATCTCGCCAAACTTGCGCAAATCCACCTCGGCCTTGGCCTGATAGCCGCCCGTGGCATCCGCATTATTCGCGCGGTAGAAGACATCGCCGCCATTGGTCGATATCGGTACGCTTGCGCCCAATACCGCCTGATTTCTGTTCGACCACGGTGAGATCACCATGATCATGCCCGCAACAGTCAAGCCCAGGACTGCCAACGCACGCCCAACTCGAACCTGGGCGACGAACAGATGAACCGCGAAGGCGGCCGGTAGCAGCATCAAGGAGGGCTGGGTCAAGCTCGATGCGCCCAGGAGCAGGCCGGTCAGCAGCGAGAATCCCCAAACCGATCGTCTGCCTTCGACCGCTATCAAATAGGTCCAGACCGCGGCGGTCAGCAGAGGCAATGCCAGCAGTTCCTTTGACGCAGCGGGCGCGGAAAAGATGAGGTTTGGCCAGACCGCCAACAGCGCCACCGCGAGATTTCCCTTGTACGTACCGAGCGCCTGCGACAACAGGCCCTTGGTCGTCCAGGCCGCTGCGACAAATAGCAGCAGGTTCAGCGCGATGGTCAGCCAAGCCGCCTTTCCGAAGGCGTACACGAAGGGCATCAAAAAAAATGAATAGCCGGGGGGCCAGTAGGCATAGTCGCCACGGTCATCGAGATAGGCGAGGCCCTGCGCCAGATTATCGGCAAGGCTCAAATAGACAATGCCATCGGATTGCGGTCGACTGGGATACATCAAATACCAAAGAACGCGCAGCGCCAAACCCAGAACAACCAAGATCCAGAACACCCGCTTCGACTCTGATATACCGCGGGACAAATAGCTCAGCAGTCGGTTGAGAAAATCGGAGTTTCGGCAAAGGTACAAAGGCAGGAGAATCAGCGCTGAGCCAAGTATCGCGATCAAGGCGGACAGGCCCATCCGCCCGGTGGCCAGCATAAAGCTCAGGTAAATCGTCGAAACGATCGCAAGCAGGGCCGAGGCCAAAAAGAGCTTGTCGATGGTCAGAGATAGAAGACGGGCGAGCATTTGGGGTTTCAAGCCTTTTAGCTGAGGGGCGAAGTGTCGACTGGGCTCATGACAAGCTACCGAGTCGGGCCTGATTCGGACCGATTCCTGCGCCGGCTCCAAAACAGCAGGAACGAGGAGAACAAGGCCAGCAAGCCGGCACCGCTCATGGCCTGGCCTATTCGCTCCGCGGGCAGGCCGATGAAGGCAAGCGTCACCCTGTGCGTACCGGCTGGAACGTCCAAACTCACCAGGCCGGTATCCGGATCGATGGCATGCGCGCTTGGTTGTCCGTCGAGCAACGTTGCCCATCCGGGGAAGGCAAAGGCCGGCAAGAGCAGCTGAGCGCCCTTCGATGAGCTGACGTCCCAGACCCGGAAATGGCCTTTGTCGGTGACAGGCTTGCACTGGGCGCCCTGACGATCACAAAGGCCAGCCAGTCCGCCGTCGGCGACGTAGCGGCCCCAGTTCGGACCTTGCGTACGGAATTCGAGACCGTGCTGATGAAAGTTCTGGTCCAGCAGTGCGAGGTTCAGCTGGGTGGGCTTACCCTCGCGCCACAGTTGCACTTGCAAGGCGACGCTGAGCAGCAAAGGAACCGCCAATGAAACACCGATCATCCGTCGAGCGTTTTTCTCTCGGGCAGGCGAATACCGCAGTGCCAGCGCAAGTACCAGCGCAAGCAGGCCAGCGACCGATGCAAGGGACAAGAATCGATAGGGCCACTGCACGCTGCGCATGGGCTCAATGTATTTGTAGGCAAGATAGGCCGCTTCCGACGCAAGAAACAATGCCGTCAAGGAAACGAGGGCCAGGGCCTGTATGACCCGACGGAGCCGACTCTCAGGCTCGGAACTGAAGCGCAATGCAAACAAGGTGGCGCAGCCGGCCAGCAATATCACGGAGGAATGAATCCACTGAATCAAGAACCAGCGCATCCCGAACAGCTTGGCGGTGAAGAACGGGAATGCAAAACTGTTTCTCCAGTCCAGATAATGTGCGTCGGAGGCTGGAATTGCATTGACCAGGCCACGCGCGGCCACTGCCGGCACCAATTGGAAGGCGGCGAGCAGCACACCCAACAATACCGCCCATCCCCACACCAGGCCGTCTCTTGCACCATGAGATTTCCGAGCCCGCCCCCACTGCAAAAGAATGGCGGGGAAGACGCTCAGAATCGCCATGAAGGCCACCAGCACATGGGTCAGGGTCAGCAGCGCGGTGCAAAGCGCAAGCGCGGCAAAGCGCTTGGCAGAGTAGTTCTCGTTGATGGACAGCGCCAAGAACGCGGGCACCAGGCAGAGACTGAAATTCCAGGGGAACGCTGCATAGTGGCTGAACAGGAATGTCGTCATCGGCGCGACAACGGCAAACACCATCGCGAGCATGGCGACCGAGTGCGACACAAGCCTGCGTGAAATAAGGTAGACCGACGCACCACTGATGATGGCGCCGACGCCAGCCAGCATCTTGATCGCCGTCCAGGCATCCAGGCCCAGCGCCACCATGCCGCCGGCCAAATACCAGTAGCTCAGATAGGCGCTGTAGGTCAATTCGCCCAAACCCAGGTTTGCCCTGGGCATCCAGCGGGGATAGAAGCCCCCCTCGCGCAGGGTCTGGCCAAACTGGACAATCCATCGGTAGTGCGTTTCCTGATCGACATTGAAAAGGACCCGGTCGAAAAACAGGGTCTGTCCGTAGACCAGAAGCACGGCCAGCCCGAGCACAGCCAGGACCTGAAGCTGCGGCCCATGCCGCGCACGTGCCGCCCGTTGTCGTTCAATTCCTGTCACCAAGGCTCACCTGGAAAATAAATGGGGTTGTGCATCGGCCGCCCTGGCCACGGAACGCGTGCATTCGGACTGCATTCAATCAGCCAGGCAGCGACGGGCTCCGACGCGCTCAATCAAGCACAGCCAGAATGCTCTGAATCACCTCGGCCTGCTGCTCTTCAAGTCCCAGCCAAAGTGGCAAGCGCACCAATCTGTCGCTCAGGTCCGTGGTATTGAACATATCCCCATGGGTGCGAGCCGCCTGCAGGCCAAATGGCGCACTGTGCAATGGCACGTAGTGGAATACGCTGCCAATACCGGACTCCTTCAGCCGCGCGATGAACTGTGTGCGCAAAGCCAGGGTGGGCAGCAAGACGTAATACATGTGGGCGTTGTGGCCACATCCAGCCGGAATGATGGGGCGGCGGATCTTGCCTTGGCGCTCGGCCTGCTCCAGGAACCGATGGTAGATGTCCCAGATCTCGAGGCGACGGCGGGTGATCGACTCGCCCTCTTCCATCTGCGCCCACAGAAACGCCGAAATGAGCTCGCTGGGCAGGTAGGACGAGCCGAAATCCGTCCAGGTGTATTTATCGACCTGCCCGCGAAAGAACTGGCTGCGGTTGGTTCCCTTTTCGCGGATGACCTCGGCCCTGGCCACGAAGCTCGGATCATTGATCAGCAGCGCCCCGCCCTCGCCGGAAATGATGTTCTTTGTCTCGTGAAAGGACAGGGCAGCCATATGCCCGATGCTGCCCAAGGGTCGGCCCTTGTAGCTGGACATCACACCCTGGGCGGCGTCCTCGATGACCAGCAAGGAATGCCTGCGGGCGATGTCCATGATGACGTCCATCTCACAGCTGACGCCGGCGTAATGCACCGGCACGATGGCCTTGGTGCGAGGCGTGATGGCGGCCTCTATCTTGGTCTCGTCAATATTCAGCGTATCCGGCCGGATATCGACGAACACTGGTGTGGCGCCACGCAAAACAAATGCATTCGCCGTCGATACAAAGGTGTACGACGGCATGATGACTTCGTCGCCTGCCTGAAAATTGGCCAGTATGGCGGCCATCTCGAGCGCGGCGGTACAGGAGTGCGTGAGCAAGGCCTTTTGCGCGCCGGTCTTGGCGACCAACCACTCTGAGCACAGTCGGGTGAACCCGCCATCGCCGGCCAAATGGCCCTTGGCATGGGCCTGGGCTATGTTCCAGAGTTCCTTGCCCGTCATGTAGGGTTTGTTGAAGGGAATCATTGACGTTCCATCACGGTTTGGTTTGACACGGCCGGGCGGCGGAACACCCAGAATTTCTGCAGTAGAAACAGCATCGCGGCCAGCACGAACACCATTACCGCCTGCACGATCTGGTGCGGATGCCCCAGGCGGTCGACCAGCAAGTACAAGGCCAGCAGATTGACCAGGTAGCCCAGCCCGTAGGCGACGAAGTAGCGCAGCAGCGCCGGTGCTTTGCGGCCCTCGTGGCCGAAGGTCCACTTGCGGTTGAACAAAAAGGTCTGCAGCACGCCGACGACATACAGCAGCGACATCGCCAGCTTCGGGTCCATGCCCAGGCCATCGGTCAGTCCCAGGTACAGCAGATAGCCGATCGCGTTGGAGCTGAGGCCGATCACACCGTAGCGCAGCAATTGCTTGAAGGTCCGGCGGCTCATGACGACCCGCCCTCGCGCCATCCCCAGATGTAGCGCGGCGCGTCCGGGCCGACGCTGAACAGCAGATCCAGGATACTGACACCGTGTTCGAACGGAGGGTGGGCCTGCTCGTACACGGGATAGCCAGAGTAGTCCTTCCAGGTCAGCTCGATGCCATGCTCGACGAAGCGCGCCGCGTCGATATAGTCACGCGCCGCCGGACCGGTGATGTAGCGCTGCGCCCCGGTCAGCGACAGCAGGTGCAGCAGCCGGTCGAGTTTGGCACCCTGCGCCGCATAGGCCCGCGAGTCCTCGAAGCGGGTCGTGATGCCGAGCAGCTCCGTGGCAATGCGCTTGATCAGCGTCTGATTGAGGTCCGACAGGCTGTGCCAGCGCTGCCCGAGGTAGACGCCCTCGAAGAACGGCCGGTAGTGTTTGAAGAACGGCTGCTTGCCATAGGCCTGGCGCAGACTGTCCCAGTGCGAGCTCTGCCAACGCGGGTCTGCCATCTCGACTTCGCAGACCTGTCGATCGGTGCCGGTGCCGACCGGGATCGTCAGCCACTTCGAGCCGCTGGCGGTCTTGATCCGGTTGCGGTTGCGCCAGTCGTTCTTGGTGAACTGCACGTCGTCGTAGAAGACGAATAGGTCGGCGTCATGGATCAGGTCGAAATAGCCCTTCCACGGAATGTAGTTCGACTGCAGCACCACCACCGCCTTGCCGCCGCTGCGCGTGGCTGTCGATGCAAGACTTGCGCTCATTGCCGCGGCCCGCGCGTCAGGCTCGCGGCCTTGATGAAGCTGTGCGGCGGCACGACGCAGTGGTCGACGACCACCGCACCGGCGCCGATGAAGCTGCCGTCACCAATCTGCACGAAGCCGCACAGCGTGGCCGACGGCGACACGAAGCAATTCGCACCGACGCGACTGTCGTGATTGACGTTGGCGCAGGGCCACAGCACCGAGGCCTCGCCGACGCTCGAGCGCACGTCGACGACCGCCCCTGCCATCACCTGGCAGCCATCGGCCAACACTGCCTGCGCCGCCACATAGGCGCGCGGGTGGATCAGCGCCGGGCTGGCATAGCCGGCGGCGCGCAAGCGCAGCCAAGCCTTCCAGCGGGAGCCGAGGTCGCGATAGCCGATCGCCATCACCACGCCACAGTCCGCCGGCGGATGGCTCTCGCACACGGCGCTGAACGTCCCCAGAGCGTGCGGGTTCTGCGCCGTGTCGTCGATGCAGCCCAGCACCTCGTGCCCGCAGTCGCGGGCCAGGATCTCAACGGTCCTGGCGAAGTCTCCGGCCCCGTACATCAGTAGTCTCATGGCTTGCTTGTCTTCGGTTCAAACGCGTCGATGGGCGTGTTTTTGCTCTTCAGATACCAATGCAATTCGTGCAGGCCATTCAGCGTGCTCCAGCGGTCTGCCGGCGTGACCAGTTGCGCCCAACTGCTGCGGTTGAAATTGAAGAATCCACCGTCGCGCTGGATATGGAACGCATGGCGGTAGCCTGCTTGCACAGCGCCATCGATATCGCGGTAGAGATTGTCGCCCACCATCACCAACTGATCCGGGTCCAGCGCCAAGTCCTGAGCACAGCCGTCGAACGCACGCGCATCGGGCTTGCTGATGCCGTGCTCGCCGGTCAGCATCAGCGCATCGAAGCAATCGCCGAGGCCGCAGGCCAGCAGCTTCTGACGTTGCGAAGCGGCCGGGTTGTCGGTGATCAGGCCCAGCCTGTAGCCATGGCGGCGCAGCTGGTCCAGGCAGACCCGTGAGTCGCCGTACAGCGCGTCCAGCGTCGGCACGGCCAGGCGGTAGCAGTCAATCAGCGACTTGCACACCGTGTCGGGCAGCCCCAGTTCCCGGCACAAAGCATCGAACAGATGGGCGCGGTTGCCTTCTTCGATGATGCGCAAGGCCATCGCCAGAAATTCGGTTCGCGACGGCAATTGGTCCTGCAAGCCGGCCCAGGTCAGTTCGAGCTTGCCCAGCATCCAGCGTTTCTGGTCGAACAAGGTATCGTCCAGATCGAACACGACACCGCGCACCGCACGTAGGTCGAGCGCCGCGATCACGCGCTCGTCCAGGATGCGCAACGTGCGCAGCGTGGGTCGTGGCGGATCGGCAACTGCGGGCGCCGCACCTGCCTGGCCGAGCAGAAAGGCCAGCGGGTTGAAGCCCAGCACCAGGCTCAGCGGCATCGACGTGCCAGCGCGCGGGTTGAAATCCGACACCCAGGCCTCGTTGCCCACGCTCAGCAATTGCAGGTTCAGCGGCCCGCGCGCGCCGGCGGCGGCCAGCGCCGCGACACAGCGCTGCGCCTGCTGCGCGACGAAGTCCGGCGCGCCCGGCTCGCACAGGATCGCGAAGCCGCCGAGCGTGCGCACGCGACGGCGCAGCCCGAGCGGCGAGACCTTGCCCTGCGCGTCAATGGCGAAGTCGACCGAATACTCGTCGAACTCGGGCAGATAGCTCTGCCAGACATAGGCCGAGCCGTCCTTCAACCCGACCGTCCCGATGTCCTGGCCGGCCTGCAAGCGGACCTGGCCGCGCCCGCCCCAGGTGCCGCGCGGCTTGCCGAGCAAGGCCTGACCCGCCGACGCCTCGGCACTGTCGGCATAGAACGGCAAGGCCGCCAGGCCCTGGCCGACCAGCCAGCGGTAGAACAGCAGCTTGTCGGCGCCCAGCGCCAGCACGGCCGGGGACGAGACATGCAAGGTCACGCCTGACTCGTCGAGGCGCGCCCGGAGCGCATCGAGCGCGGCCAGCTCCAGCGAGGTCGAGGCGAACACGTCGCTGACCTCCTCGCGGGCGCAGAGCTCCAGTATGAAGGCGCTGAACGCCTGCGTCTCGCCAAGCATCGGCGCGACGAAGAAGGCGTCGGCGAAGTAGCGCGACACATTCTCGTCGTAGCAATCGGCGACCAGCACCCTGACCCCAGGCAGCGCGCGCAAGGCCTTGACCAGCGACAGTCCCTGGAAACCGCCGCCGGAAACGATCAAGGCGGTGGCCTGCCTTTTCATGAAGCGGCGACCTCGAGATAGATCGAGTTCGATATCTCCGGATAGTCGGCCGACACCTGCAGCAAGGCCTGCCAGACCGCCGGCGCCAGATTCAGCGCGTTCAGCTGCGTCGTCGTGAACGGCTTGAGCAGCATGCCCTCGGCCTTGATGACACGGTAGCCGCAGTCCTGCACCAGGCTGCGCAGGCTGGCCAGATCGAAATACCGCTTGTGCCCCAGCGCCAGGTCGGCCGGACTGAGCTTGTGCATGTCGGGCAGGAAGCCGGACAGATGGCCGATCAGTCGGTGCAGCGAACGCGCATTCGGCACGGCGATGAAGATACGCCCGTCCGGCGCCAGCAGTTGCTGCAAACGGCGCAGGACCAGGCCGGGGTCATCGACATGCTCCAGGATGAAGCCGGCTTCGATCAGGTCGAAGCGCGAAGCGCTGTCGTAGTCTTCGAAATATGCCTCGACCAGTTCCAGGCCGACAGGCAGCGGCGTGATGCTGGCGCGAAAGTCCTCGATGATCTGCGGCGCCGCATCGACGACGACATAGCGTGAAAAGCGTCCGGTACCGAGCCGCGACAAGATTGCCCTGGCCACCTCGGTGTGGCCGATGCCCAAGCTGAGCACCGCGCCCGCGCTTGAGGCGTCGATGTGCTCGGCAATCTTCGCCCCATAGGCCGCGTGGACCATGCGGTTTTCCTCATAGAACTGGAAGTCAGCCGTGTAGGAACTCTTGTGGCTGTCCAGCGAAGCGATGGCTGTCATCTTGCTTTCTACCTGTGGATGTCCTTGACGATGTAAGTCGGCCGGTTCTGCACCTGAGTGAACACCTTGCCAAGGTAGATGCCGATGATGCCCAGGCCGGTCGTCATGATGCCCAGGCTCAGCGTGGTCAGCGCCATCACCGAGGTGAAGCCCAGCAGCGCGTCGTCGAACAGGACCTTGCGCACCAACAGATAGAAGGCATACAGAAAGCTGAAGGTGGTGATCGTCAGGCCGATATTGAACAGCCATACCAGCGGTTGCGCGGAAAATGAGCTGACAGCGTTGACCATCAAATTGATGCGGCGCAGCAGGGTGTATGAACTCTTGCCTTCGCGCTGCGATTTCTTCAACGGCAGTCCCAGCTGCTGAAATCCTGTCCAGCTCATCATGCCGCCAAGAAACAGATTGCGGTCGCCCAGTTGCAGCAGGGCCTCCACATAGCGGCGGGTCATGATGCGCTCGGTGGCAATGTTCTCCGGAATCTTGATATCGCTGAGCAGATTGAACGCGGTATAGAAGAAGCCGCCGCTGGCCCGCTCGAACAAGCCGCCTTTGCGCGCCTCCTGGTAGCCGTAGACCATGTCCGAGCCCGATTGCTCCAGCTTGTCTTTGAACTGAGGCAGCATCAGTGGCGACACCTCGAGGTCACAGTCGATCAGGAACACCAGTTCGCCTCGCGCAATGCGCAAGCCCGCCTGCATGGCGTAGTGATGCCCGAAGTTGCGCGACAGGTCGACCACCACCAGCTGCGAAATGTCCTTGCGGCGGCTGATCGCATAGTCGAGCGAGTCGTCAGGTGACCCGTCGTTGACCAGCAGCAGTTCAAACTCGCGGCACCCGACCGCTTCCATCGCCTGCAGGCATTCGGCGAGAAAGCGCTCCAGAAAGCGTCGCGAGCGGTACATCGTCGCCACGACGCTGATAGCGGGCCGCCCGCCCTGTAGTTCAAGACTCATAGACCTGCCCCCTCCCGGCTTCAATGCTGAACATGGCTAGACCAGAACTTCCACGCAGGGCCCATGGCCCAGGAAGGCCTGCGGGCTGGCACTAGCGCCATAGGCCCCAGACTGGAAGATCACCGCCAGGTCGCCCTCCTGGGCCACGGGAAGCTCCATGCGGTCAGCAAGGAGGTCCAGCGGTGTGCACAGCGGGCCGACGACAGACGCCTGCTCGCGTTCGACCTGGCCGGCGCGGTTGCCTATCGTGACGGGGTAGTTCTTGCGTATCACCTGGCCGAAATTTCCGGAAGCGGACAGATGGTGATTCAAGCCTCCATCGGTGACCAGGTACACCTGCCCACGCGACACCTTGCGGTCCACGATGCGGGTCACGTAGACGCCGGCCTCACCCACCAGATAGCGGCCCAGCTCGATCACCAGCTCGGCCTGGGGCAGTTCGGACCGGGCGCGGTCCAGCAGTCGAGCGAGATTGTCGGCAATAGGCCGCAGGTCCAGCCGGGTCTCGCCCGGGAAGTAGGGAATGCCGAAGCCGCCGCCCAGATTCAGGAACTTGACCGGCATTGGCGCGAACTCGGCCAGGCGAAGCGCCAGTTCATACGACTTGAGCTGCGCCTCGCAAATCGACTCGGGGCGCAGGTTCTGTGAGCCGGCAAAGAGATGGAACCCTTCAAATGCAAGGCCGCTGCGCGCCAACTGGACCAGCAAGTCAGGCAGTTGCTCGGCATCAACGCCGAACTGCTTGGGGCCTCCGCCCATCTTCATGCCCGAACCTTTGAGCTCGAAGTCGGGGTTGACGCGCACGGCCACGCGCGCCGGCAGTCCCAGCGCATCGGATATTCGCTGCAGCAGGGTCAGCTCTCGAAACGACTCCACATTGATGAGCACACGCGAGGCCACGGCCTGGCGCAGTTCCGCCTCGCGCTTGCCCGGTCCGGCGAAGCTGATCTCGCGCGCATCGGCACCGGCATCCAGCGCAACCTTCAACTCACCCGACGAGGCCACGTCGATGCCGTCAACCAGGCCTGCCATCAGGCCCACCACGGCGGGCATCGGGTTGGCCTTCATCGCATAGTGCAACTTGATGCCGGCAGGCAGTGCCAGGCGCAGCTCGCCAACGCGCTGCCTTAGCAGTGAACGGTCATAGGCATAGAACGGAGTCTGCCCCACGCGCGCGGCCAACAGCGACAGGCGTTCGCCGCCTATCACCAGCTCGCCCTGCTCGACAGGGAACTGCTGCATGGCGGCATGAATCGGGGCACGCTTGCTCACCGGGTTTTCAGCTTCAGACATAGGGGAACCTCGGATTTGCCGACAGCGGCTGAGGTGGCTTGAGCGCGAGGCTCATGCCGAGGCCCGCTCAAGCCAAGCCGCGGACAGCAGCTTGCGGTCGATCTTGCCGTTGGGATTGCGCGGCAGCGGGCCGTTCTGCTGCTCGACCCCGGCCGGAACCATATAGGCCGGCATGCGGCGCCGACACTCGGCCAGCAGGCCGGCGATGTCAAGCGAACTCGAAGCCTCGGGCGCGGTGGCAATCACCTGGATGACCTGGCCCAGGCTGGCATGGTCAACCCCGAAAGCCACGCATTCGCCGACCATCTTGGTGGCGTACAAGATCTCCTCCACCTCCGTCGGGCTGACGCGGTAGCCCGACGTCTTGATCATCTCATCGCGCCGTCCGATGAAATAGAGAAAGCCTTCGGCATCGCGCCTGACCGTGTCGCCGGAGAACACGGCGTACTCGGGCAGTTGCAGTCCTGCCTCGCGACCCGGGGCGCCCTTGGGCAACAGTCGATAGCGCTCGGCTGTCTTCTCGGCATCATTCCAGTACCCCAGGCCGACGAGGGCGCCACGGTGCACCAGTTCGCCAGGCTCCTCGGCCTCACAGGGGCTGCCATCTTCGCGCAGCACGAGAATCTCGGCGTTCGGGATCGCCTTGCCGATCGAGTCGGGCCGGCGGTCCACCTCGGCAGGGGGCAGGTAGGTGGAGCGAAACGCCTCGGTGAGGCCATACATCAGGTACGGCAGGCTATCGGGGGCACGCTGGCGCAGCAGGCCCAGCGTCTCGCGCGGCATGCGCCCGCCGGTATTGGCAAAGTAGCGCAGCCGCTCAGCGACGGATGACGGCCAGTCCAGCTGCGCAAGCTGTATGTAGAGCGGCGGCACGGCGGTCAGGCCGGTGACTTTTTCTCGCTCCATAGCCTTGAGCACGTCGCGCGGCAGCAGATAGTTCAACAACACAACCCGGGCGCCAACATGAAAGGCGGTGGTGAGCTGGCTGAAACCGGCATCGAATGACAGGGGGAGCGCCGCCAGCAAGGTGTCCTGGGCGGTATTCTCCAGGTAGGAGGCCACGCTCTTCGCGCCCGCCACCATATTGCGGTGCGACAGCACGACCCCCTTGGGTCTGCCTGTGCTGCCTGAGGTGTAGAGAATGGCCGCCATGTCGGTGTCGATGACGCGATGGCCGGCCTGGGCCGGGCCATCCAGCACCTCACGCCAATCGAGGCATGGCACATCAATGGCGGGTCGTTCGCGCGGCGCGGCCTCGTCCGTCAGCACCAACTGGCGCAGCGCCGGGCACAGCCCGAGCACGGGTGCCAGCAAGCCCGCCCTGTCGGGTGAGGTGACCAGCACCCTCACGTCGCAGTCCTGCATGATGAAGGCCACCTGCTCGGGTTTGAGCAGAGGGTTGAGCGGCACGAACACCGCGCCTGCCGCAGGCGCGGCAAAGCTGGCGATCACGCATTCGAAGCGTTTCTCGAGGTAGATGGCAACGCGTTCGCCCCGCTGCAGCCCGCGGCGCATCAGACCTGCCGCAAGCTGCGCCACCAGGCGCTCCAACTCTCCGTAACTGAGTGACGCAGAGCCATGCGTCAATGCGAGCGCCTCCGGCGTCCTGCGCGCGGAGTGGGCGATCAATTCATGCAGTAAGTTCGATTCGGTCATGCGCTCGCATCCGAGGGCCCTCAGGCCGGGTGATGTCTCCGGAGCACAGCTCACTGCCCGCCCCCGCCGAAAAGTATCGCACGCTGCCGGTGACACAGGGCCTGGCTCGATGTGCGGTTTTTGGACCGAGCGGCCTTGCCGACGTTCGCCCCCCCGGTTCTCGGGGGCCGACTGACGCTTTTCCGCGACGCCGGCCATGCTGCAAGCATGATGTGGGGCTCGGTTCGACCGAGCCCGCGACATCTGCCTCATTCCCCTCGAATGCATGGGCGCACCGTGCCCGCCTTGACCCCTACAATTCCTGCTCCCCATGCCACCCCGAATGGATCGCAAGCAATGGATGTCAATAAAGAGGTGCTCCGCATCTTGGATGAGGTGCTCAGCCTGAACGGCCGCGCCCTGAGTTTCACCCGAGAGACCCATTTGCTGGGCGCACTGCCGGAGCTCGATTCCATGGCGGTGGTGGCTTTGATCACCAGCATCGAAGAGCGGCTCGGCGTGATGGTGGATGACGACGAGATCGACGGTGAAACATTTGCCACGGTGGGCGCGCTGACCGACTTCGTCAGTGCAAAGCTGTAGCTCAGCTGCTGCCTCCTTTAACCGACGTCCGCCCTGGCCTATTCAGTGAGCACCCAACCCTGCCAGACATTCTTTCTGCCGATGTCACCGGGGCAACGCTTTTGCGTCTATCACCCGGCGGAGTCCGCCACGCCGCTTGGCCTGGTCGTCTATGTCCACCCCTTCGCGGAAGAGTTGAACAAGACGCGCAGGATGAGTGCGCTTCAGGCTCGCGCCATGGCCCGTGCAGGCTATGGCGTACTGCAGATCGATCTGCTGGGCTGCGGTGACAGCAGCGGTGACTTCGGCGACGCCAACTGGCAGACCTGGGTCGACGATGTCGTCGGGGCCTGCCAATGGATACAGCAACAGGCCAGGGCACCGCTTTGGCTATGGGGTACGCGAGCTGGCTGCCTGATAGCCACCCAGGCGGCACAGCAGATGGCGCAGCCCTGCAACTTTCTCTTCTGGCAGCCCGTGACGAACGGCAAACTCCTGCTGCAGCAGTTCCTGCGTCTCAAGGCCGCCGCCGGCATGATGGACGGCGGATCCAAAGGCGTGGTCGAGGCCTTGCGCGCGGACTTGGCGGCAGGCCGCCCGGTCGAAGTCGCAGGCTACCTCCTCGCCCCCGCGCTGACGCGTGGCATGGATCAAGCTCAATTGCAGCCCTCGCCATTGCCAGGCAAGCTGGTCTGGCTGGAATTGTCGCCCCGTGAGGACTCTCAGCTGGCGCCTGCCTCGGTCAAGGTGATGGAGCAATGGCAGCAGGCCGGTTTTGCGACTCACAGCGAGGTCGTCAGCGGCCCAAGTTTCTGGCAAAGCGTCGAGATCGAGGAGGCCCCAGGCTTGCTCGCGGCAAGCCTGGCAGGAATGACAGGAAGGGCCGGCGCATGACGTTTCATGAAATCGCCGTTCAACTGCAATGCGATGTCGCACGGATGGTTGGTGTGCTGGCCAAGCCCGAATCACCCGCCAGCACAGGTGTCGTGATCATCGTCGGTGGCCCTCAGTACCGCGTGGGCAGCCACCGGCAGTTCGTGATGCTGGCTCGTCGCCTTGCCGAAGCTGGCCACGCCGTGCTGCGTTTCGACTACCGAGGCATGGGCGACAGCGAAGGTTCGCCGCGTGACTTTGAGAGTGTCAGCGACGACGTCGCCGCCGCTATCGACACCCTGCAAGGGCATATTCCTACCATCAAGAAGGTGGTGCTCTGGGGCCTGTGCGACGCTGCCTCGGCGGCCTTGCTGTATTGCCATCAGACACGGGACGCTCGGGTGGCTGGCCTGTGCCTGCTCAATCCATGGGTCCGTTCCGAGGCCAGCCTGGCGCGGACTCAGATCAAGCACTACTACTTGCAGCGCCTGCGCCAGAAGGAGTTCTGGCTCAAGGCCCTCAGTGGCAAGGTGGCCATGAATGCCCTCAGTGGGCTGCTGCGAAGTCTGAGGCTCTCTCTGCAGCCGACCGAGTCGGTCCAACGGCTGACCTCTTTCCAGGACCGCATGGCGCAGGCCTGGCGGCGCTTTGACGGCGATATTCTGCTGCTGCTCAGCGGCAACGACTACACGGCAAAAGAGTTCATCGAGTATGTCACTACAGATCCGCAGTGGGCTGCCGCGCTGAATCATCCTCGGCTGTCCAGGCATGACATGCCGGGTTTGGATCACACCTGCTCCGGCGCCACGGCAGGTCGCCTCGTCGAGGACCACACCTTGACATGGCTGAGCCGGCGCGGGTCGAGCCCTCCATAGGCCTGTAACATCATCCTCACCCGTCAAGAACGCCTTTGCCACCGGCCCGGAGCCACTCGATGACCCCCCCGCATCAGTCAATCATTGCAACCGGCACGCTGCCCTGGGCAAGGGCCTTGGCGAGCGTGGCCCTTGCGCTGTCGTGTTGCCCGCAGGCCCATGCCCAGGTATCGAGCGCTGCCTGCGGCTCCCTGCAGAATGCGGCCGGACGGTTCGGCCCCTTCGACTACCGCGCGGATCATTTCAAGCCACCACCGGGCGAGTCCCGCCCGCATGCGCATCTGCTGAAGCTCGTCAATGACGCTCACTTCACGGCCGAGTCGGAAGCTCGACTGCGTGGAGTCAGCACCGAGATGGGCGGTGACCTGAGCTTTGCCTTGCGGGCCTTCCCCAATCACCACCGGGCCCTGCTGGCCATGATGCGCCTGGGCGAGAAGCAGAAGTCAGCCCAGCCCAAGGGGGCCGAGTTTCCGGTTGAGTGCTGGTTCGAGCGTGCCATCCGTTTCCAGGCCGAAGACACGATTGTTCGCAATCTGTATGCGATCTTCCTGCACAAGAACAACCGTCTCGACGAGGCTCGCGCGCAGCTGGAGTTGTCGGTCCGGCTGGCCAAGGACAATGCCTTTACGCACTACAACGCGGGCCTGATCTACTTCGACATCAAGGACTATGACAAGGCGTTGACGCAGGCGCACACCGCGCTTCAGTTGGGCCTGCGCAGCACCGGCTTGAGCGATCAGCTGAAAGCCCTGGGCAAGTGGCGCGAACCCGATCCTGCGGCCGAAGCCGATGGCGCTGCGGAGCCGGCCGCAGCTGCGGCCAGCAAGGCCTCGGCGCCGACAGTCACACCACAGTGAGTCTGGGCTCCACATTGAATCAGGCCGCCACAGGCTGGACCGTGCAGTTGCTGCAGGGTTCCCTGGGCGCTCATTCGAGCGCCTGGGATGCACTGAACAAGCGCCTGTTCAACCAGCACCCGCTGCTGCAAAGTGATTTCGTCGACAGCCTGCTCAAGCATTACGGTGAGGGGCGCGAGTATTTGTGCGTCCTGCGGCAGTCCGGCAATGTCGAGGCCATGTGCGTGTTGCGTCGACGCGAGCCGGGCCTGTGGACCAGCTTCCTGCCGGCGCAGGCGCAACTGGGTCCGGTGCTGATTCAACATCCGGACCAATTGGACCGACTCATCCAGTTGCTGCCGGGCTTCGTCAGCGAACTGGACTTTCTCTGCAACGATCCGGCACTCGGCAATCTGGCGCTCGGCGCGGCGGACCCAGATCTCGTAGACCATTCGCTGACGATGAACATCGACCTGCGAGGTGACTACGCAAGTTACTGGGCCAGCCGTCCGAAGAAGTTGATACAGAACATTGACCGCTACCGACGGCGCAAGAACGTCGACAAGCTGGAGCCTCGCTATGTCGAGATCGTCGAGCCAGCGGCACTGGACGCTGCCGTGTCACGTTATGCCCAGCTAGAGGCCGAAGGCTGGAAGGGCCAGCATGGCACGGCGTTGGGCAGCGACGAACGCCAGGAGCACTTCTACCAGGAGGTGATGGGTCGATTCGGGGCCAACAAGCAGGCCATGGCCTTCGAACTGTGGTTTGGAACTGACTTGGCAGCGTCGCGGCTGGCCATCGCCGATGAGCACATGATCGTGATGCTGAAGACCACTTATCGCGAGGCATTCTCCGCCTACGCGCCTGGCCGACTGCTGCTGCGGCGTGTCATTGAGCGCGCCTTCGAAACCCACGCCGGGGGTCGGATCGAGTTCTATACCGATGCCAGCCACGATCAACTGGCTTGGGCCACCGGACAGCGCTGGATTCAGCACGTCGCCTTCTACAGAAACCGCCCCCTGCGGATCGCGCTGTCGACGTTGCGCCTCGGCCGGCAGATTGTCGGCGTGAACAAGCGCGCACATAGTTCGCCCACCCGGCACTCGGTACAGGTGTTCAGCCATCCGGACGACCTCAAGGCCGACGTTCGGCGCTTCTTCACCAGCGCCGAAAGCATCAGCATTCAGCTCGGTCACGACTGGTACAAGAATCTCGTCGACACCGTGTTCGCCAACCATCCGGGCGTGCAGATCTTCGTTCTCTATCAAGACGATGTACCCGTCGCTGCGCTCCCCCTGCTGGCCACGCGCAAGCCACTGGCCACCCGCATCGAGTCACTGAGCAACTACTACACAGCGTTCTTTGCCCCGGTGATTCGCCCCGGCCTGAAGGCTTTTGATCTGTCGCCCTTGATCAAGGCCGTGCGTCGGGCCCATCCCCGGGTCGACTCGATTTCCTTGGCGCCTATGGACCCGAATACCCAGGTCTACCGGATGCTTCTCAGTTCCATGGGCGGCGCAGGCTTCGTGCCTTTTCGCTACTATTGCTTCGGCAACTGGTATCTCAAGGTCGAAAGTGATTGGAAGAACTATCTTCTGAGTCGCAAGGGCAAGCAGAGAAACACCATTTCACGCATGACCAAGAAGCTGGCGACCGATGGCGGTTGGCTGGAACTGATCAAGGATGAAGACATCGAACGCGGCCTGCAGGCTTACGCAGACGTATACGCGGCAAGCTGGAAGAAGGGCGAACCGCATCAAGGCTTTGTTCCTGGGTTGCTGCATGTCTGCGTCAAGCGAGGCTGGCTCCGCCTGGGCATTGCATGGCTGGGCGGCAAGGCCATTGCGGCCCAGATCTGGATCGTCGCGCATGGCAAGGCCGACATCTACAAGGTCGCCTATGACGAAGCCTACAAGGCCTATTCTCCCGGCACCTTGTTGACGGCGATGCTGATGCAGCACGTCATGGAAGTCGACAAGGTGGCCGAGGTTGACTACTTGATCGGCGACGACCCGTACAAGGAAACCTGGATGAGCGATCGCCGTGAGCGCTGGGGCATCATCGCCTACAACCCTCGGTCGCCGCTGGGCATGCTGGGACTGGTTCGCGAGGTTCTGTGGCGCAGCCTCAAACCTCTGGTCACGCGCCTGCGCCAACGGATCCGCGAGGCCGGTCGCGACAAGGCCGTGGCGCCCCCAGCGAGTTGAGAACCCAGACCACCATGCAATCCCTGATACAGGCCGCCACGGCGGCTGCGGAGCCAAGCGGGCGAACGCTGCATGCGCAGCGCGTCCAAGAGATCGACGCGCTGCGCGGGATTGCCGCCATGGCGGTGGTCTTGTTCCACTACACCACGCGCTTTGTCGAGCTCTATCCACCGGCCGTGGCTCCCAGCCTGCTGTTCGGCTACGGCCACTATGGCGTCAACCTGTTCTTCATCATCAGCGGCTATGTGATCTTCATGACACTGGAGAGAACGACCCGCCCGATGGACTTCGCCGTGTCGCGCTTCAGCCGCCTCTTCCCGGCCTATTGGTTCGCCATCTTCCTGACGTTTGCCTTCACCCATTGGCTGGGCCTGCCCGGCAAAACCGTCGATCTTGGCACCGCCTTCGGCAATATGCTGATGATCCACGGCCTGTTTCGGATTCCTCATGTGGATGGGACCTACTGGACACTTGAGGTAGAACTGCTCTTCTACTGTGGAATGCTGCTGCTCTACCGGATGCGGCGCCTGCACCAGATTCATCTCTTTCTGGGGGCCGTGCTGTTGTTGCGCCTGGCCAACTTTCTGGCCGAGCGCTGGCTCGGCATCGGCCTGCCCTGGACGCTGTACAGGCTCTTGATACTGGAATACATCCCATGGTTCGTGCTGGGCATCAGTGTCTTCCTGATCAACAGCCCGAGGCACGCCGCCACCCGAGGTCGTTCGCTTGGCACGGCCGTCGGCGCGGTTCTGGTGTTGTCGATCAGCGGGTCCTGGTTCCTCGGCCTGCTGAGTTGCGGGCTTGCCGCCACCGTGCACCTGGCGGCAATCGGCAGGCTGCCGATGCTGCGCAAGCCGCTGTTTGTCTGGCTGGGCGCGATTTCCTACCCGCTGTATCTGGTGCATGAGAACATCGGCTGGAGCTTCATGCTTCAGTTGCGCAGCATGGGCATTCCGATTGATCTGGGAATCCTGATGACCATTGCCTTCAGCCTGGCCCTCGCCAGCGCCGTGACGCGATGGGTCGAGCAGCCGGCCATGCAGTGGATACGCGACAACTATCGTCGGCACCGGGCAGGCAGGTCGTGAGGCGTAGCACTTGGATTTGGCTCCTGGCCGGCCTGCTGCTGTTGTCTGCGGCAGCGGGGCTATACGCCCGCCAAAGGCTGACGCAGGAGCGTCAAATCGAGGCCAAGCTTGCACTCATCGCACCGGTAAGGCACGACTCGCGTGTGAATTGTGCGGAGCTGCTGCAGCGCAAGCCGCTGCTGTTGCTTGCCCTGGGACAATCGAATGCCGGCAATCATGGCAGCCCAGGCCCGGCCTCAATGGAGCCGATTGCGATGGTGTCAGGGCCGGACTGCCTGTTCGCCAAGGATCCGCTCCCGGGTGCTACCGGCAGGGGCGGCAGCATCTGGAGCCGTCTCCCGGCCGTCTTGAGCCCGGCCCTCGGAGGCCGCCAGATTGTCATGTCGGTCCTTGCCGTCGATGCCAGCCCGATCGCCGATTGGACCCGTGCGGACAGCCCGATTGTGAAGCGCCTGAAGGCGCAGATCGAGGCTTTGAACGATGTCGGTCTGAGGCCCGATCTGGTGCTCTGGCAGCAGGGAGAGGCCGACGCGCGCCTGCGGACCGAAGCCGAAAACTACCTGGCCGGCCTGCGCCGCCTGGCCACCCTGCTCGAGCAGGCCGGAGTCAGCGCGCCGCTGATGTTGGCCCGTTCCACAGTCTGCCGCTCGGAGCCAAACCGCGAAATCCAAAATGCGATTGATGCGGCACTGGCGCTTGGCCCGCGTTTCGTTGCCGGCCCAGACACAGACGCCCTGGTCGGCATCGACGGTCGATTTGACGGTTGCCACTTCAACGCCAGAGGGCTGGACAGAGCCGCCGACGCCTGGTCGGACAAGATCTCGGCACAGCTGAGCAAACCAAGATGAGGCCCCCAATCGATGCGGGCAGACGGGCCAGCTGCTTGCGGGCGCGGGCAGGCAACTGGCCTAAAAGAGAATGGCGACTGCCCGATTGGCGGCCCGCATCCCTATCCCAAACCGAGACATCCATTTGAGTTCCATTCGTCGTTCACTCTTGTTTCAGCTCGCGGACAACTACATCGGCGTGGTGCTGCAACTGGCTTCGACCTTGATCATCGCTCGGCTTCTAACGCCGACCGAAATCGGCATATTCGCGGTTGCAGCGGTCTTGGCTGCACTGGCCAGCCAGTTTCGTGACTTCGGCCTGGGCGAGTACCTGATCCAGGAGAAGGTACTGACCGACCAGAAGATCCGCGCCGCATTCGCGGCCAACATCATGACCTCCTGGTTGATGGCTGTGGTGTTCTTCTCGGCAAGTTGGCCGATCGCCAAGTTTTACAACCAGGGCGGCGTGGGCGATGTGATGCGCATCCAGGCCATCAACTTCTTGCTCGTGCCCTTCGGGGCCGTGACCATGGCCTTCTTTCGCCGTGAACTCCACTACCGCCCAATCTTCATTGCCGGACTCCTGGCCAATATCACGACCTTTGTTGTCGCCGTCATCGGGGCGCTGGCCGGTCTGAGCTATCTGAGTTTGGCCATCTCCTCACTGGCCGGCCTGATCGTGACCGTGGGCGTCTCGGTGCTGTACAGACCGAAGAACTTCCCCCGCTGGCCGTCGCTGACCGGGTTCGCAGATGTCTTCCATTTCTCGAAGCACGCGATGGGCATCTACTTCTTCGGACAGATAGGCAAGAGCGCTCCGGAGGCCGTCATCGGGCGGGCACTGGACATGGCTTCGGTGGCATTCTTCAGCCGTGCCAACGGATTGATGGAGATTTTCAATCGCACCGTGCTGCGCGCAGCCCTGCCCATCTGTCTGCCGTATTTTGCTCAGGAATCGCGCAGGGGCGAACGCACCGCGCCTGGCTACTTGAAGGCGACCACCTTGCTCACCGGCGTCGGATGGCCCTTCTTCGTGGTGATCGGCCTGCTCGCGTTCTCGGCCATACGCTTGTTGTATGGACCGCAATGGATGCCCTCGGTCGCCTTGGCCCAGATTCTGTGTCTGGTCGCGGTCTTGGAGCTGCCCTACTGGCTGGCAACCGAGGTGATGATCGCCGAAGGTCGCATCGACCAAAGCAACCGACTGCAGTTCATCGTGCAAGGCCTTCGTCTGGCCAGCCTGGTGCTGGTCTTCCCCTTCGGACTACCTGGCGCCTGCTGGGGTTTGGCGATCGCAGCGCTGCTTGGCGCGCTGGTGTCCCACCGCTTCCTGCACCGCATCATCGGCCTGCACTTCCGTGAGGTGGTCATTGCCTGCAAGCCGAGTCTGCTGGTGACGCTGGTGACGGCCATGCCGGCGGCCCTGCTGAGCACTTTCGTGACCCAGTCGGAAGGCAACTTCCTCTATGTTTTTCTTGGCTGCGGGGCCTGCACCGTGATCGTCTGGCTGCTCGCACTCAAGCTATGCCACCATCCCTTCTGGTCTGAAGTCGCCTTGATTTTCGGCAAGCTTCGAGCCAAGTTCAGTGCGTCAAAGACCCAACCGACAGAAGCGGAATGAAATGTCGGGCCAGGTTCGCCCCTTGGTGCGGGCCATCTCTCATCGCCTGGGCATGCATGCTGCTGACGCTATCGGCCCAGGCCAGGGTCATCACTGTCGGGCCGCAAGGTGAACTTCAGCGAATTGCACAGGCCGCAGACATTGCCCAAGACGGCGACGTGATTGAGATCGCTGCGGGCGTCTATCTCGGTGACGTGGCCGTCTGGAAGCAAAAGCAGCTGACTTTGCGCGGAGTAGGCGGTAGACCCGTCCTGATGGCGGGCGGTCGCAGTGCCGAAGGCAAGGCCATCTGGGTGATCAGGAATGGCAGCTTCAGTGTCAGCAATCTTGAATTCCGAGGCAGCCGGGTGCCCGACGGCAATGGGGCGGGAATCCGCTTCGAACGCGGCAGCCTGAGTGTCCGTGACTGCGTGTTCGAAGACAATCAAAACGGTATCCTTACCAGCAACTTCTCCGATGCCGTGCTCAGCATCGAGAACACCAGGTTCGCCAAGGCGCCTCAACAATCGAAGCCACCGCCGCACCTGCTGTATGTCGGGCAGATAGACCAGGTGCGCATCCGAGGGAGCCGGTTCGAAAGCGGCTATGTGGGGCACCTGATCAAGTCGCGCGCGCGCCGCAGCGAGTTGCACTACAACCTGATTCACGACGGGCCGAGTGGCCGAGCCTCGTATGAAGTCGAGTTCCCGAACGGGGGGCAAGTCACCCTCGTGGGCAACATCATTGAACAGGGACCCGACCGCTCAAACTCGGCACTGATCGCCTACGGGGCAGAGGGGCGTTTCTGGCCTGAGAACCGCCTCGACATGGCGCACAACACCGTGATCAATGACGGACTGCTCCCTGCTTGGTTTCTGCGTGCGTGGACCTCAACGTTTGCCGCCGATCTCGAGTTCAATAGCTACAACAACCTCTGGATCGGCCTGGGCTTTCGCAGCCCTGGCCTGACCGGCGTAATACGCGGAGATGTCCATGGCTGGAGGCATCAGCTGAAGGCCCCGCGGGACCTCGATTTCCGGCTTAACGATGCCAGCGAAATGCCAGGTGGAGCCGCCGTACCTATCAACGATTTGCGCCCCACCGACGAGTTCTCATTACCGATCGGTGTCCGCCCCATTGCAACGCCAAGCGCCTGGCTTCCTGGCGCGATTCAGTCATCGGCAGCGAAACGGCTGTAAAGGGCACCCGGAGCCAAGGCTACTCCTCGGCTACGGAATCGGCTCGCGCTCCGGCTTGGTCCCGCTGCGAGATCCCTGCCAGCTTCTTCTTGATGCGCTGCCCCTGGAATGCGAGGCGTCCGGCCAAGTTTCGATTGAACACAAAGACGCACGCGCGTGAGTAGGTCTGCGTGGCATTGGACCAGCGAATCTTGTGCGGGTCGGGCAGCCCCATGAAGTCGTAGGTGCGCACGCCGTCACCGCGAAGGCTGTCGATCAACGCAAGGTTCAGCAGGTAGCTGGGGCTCAGCTTGTCCATCGACTGGACATGGCTGTGCTTGAGGCATGAAAACACGCCATCGCGGCGCAATCCAAAGTTGTAGGCAATTGGCGTGTCGTCCAGACTCAATACATGCCCGAGCAGCAGCCCTTGACGCATGGCCCGCGGAAACAACTCGCGATAGAAGCGCTCTTGCTGGGGATTGTTCGTAATCGCAGAACCGGCCTCGTGCTTCCAGGACTTGCGCTCGATATCGAGCACGATCTCGATCAGCTCGGCGGACTGCCCCTCTTCCCGCATCTGCCGGTGCTTCAGTTCGCCCAAGGCCCTGAACTTGTTGGCCGATGTCCGCAGCAACTGACGCAGTCCTTTGCTGATGCCGGCCTGAAATGCTTCCGCAGTCTCGCAGATCGGGAAGTAGGGAGATTCGCGCGCGTCGCTGCTGACCAAGGCGAAACCCTCGTCCCGGGACCATCGCTCCAGGGCCAGTGCGCTCTCGCTACCTGACACCAATGTGATCTGAAAGCTGGTCCAGCCGGGATGCGCGAGAGCGAGCCCCTTCATCACCGCAGAAGTCAGTTCGGCGTCGAAGCGCCGAACCAGCAAGCCAACCCGTCCACCATAGAGTTCGGTCGGCGCTTTCAGGCGCGGCCATCGGGCATTGCCTTGCTCGCAGATGATGGGCAACAAGCCCACCACCTCTCCACCCTCCCGGACGACGACGAGGCGAGCATCGTCGGCCTGGGGAAATGCGGCGCAAATTGCCTCGAACCAATCGTAGGTGGCTGTACCGTCCAAGCCCAGCAACTGCTCAGATTGGTCACGGACCAGTTCCTGCCACTGCTCGCGCAAGGCCCGGAAGGCCTGATGTGTCGAAGCTACCGAAACGTCGAAACCCATGGGTCAGCCGTGCTCCAAGAGACTGGATTGAATGATGTCCGCGGAGCGCTCGATCCCACCCTCCGGGACGTCCTGATGAATCGCCAGGCAAAGCAGGTGCGTCGCGAGATACAGCGCGTCATCCACCGTGGCCTGGTCGGTCCTTTCAAACAGGCTCGAGTGCAGGTAGATGCCAAAGGTGTGCAAGGCTACCCCCTGTGCCCGCCAGAGATGGTCAATCGAGTCGCGCCCTTCGAGCAGCACAGGAAACACCCAGGGACAGGTCTTGTCCGGCAGCGAAGCATAGAGCAGCTTCAACGGACCTCTGGACTGCAACAACTCGGCATAGCGTCGGAAGTTGCTGCGCCGGCGCCGCGCCACCCAAGCATGGTCATATGCTTCGATGATCTTCCTGGCAAGCGGCGGCATGGCGCTGCCGGCCAGGCGGCGATCGACCGGATACCTGGCCTCGCCGGCAACGGGCTCTGACGGCACCCTGGCAGACGGAGGCATCGGCTGTCCGGGCTTCAGCGCCAGGCGCACTGCCTCGATGGCAGCAAAGGCGGAGCGGGCCAAGCCCCTTGGCCCGTGCTGCAGAGCCTCTTCCAGCAAGAGTTTGAAGTTCACGATTCGTTGGCGCAGAGGTGCTGCGACAAGCGGTTCACGGGCGCCCTCCATCCTGGCATTGCTGCGCATGAGTCCGCCGCCTACCCCCGATGGCAGCAGCTTCCAGAAGCTGTAGAGGCGGTAGTCACTATCGGCGCCCCCGGCCAACTCCGGCAAATCCCCCTGCAGGAACGAGTGTGACCAGTCCTCGATCAGCTTTACGCCCGACGCGCGTAAGGCGGCCAGGGGTTTCAGATCGGCCTCGATGCCGAAGAAGTGAATCACCAGCACGACACAGGTGTCGCCATCGGCCTTCTTCAGCAGGTCCTCATAGTCGATGCTCAGATCACGGCGGATCCTGTAGTAGACGGGGGTCAGACCGGCCATCAACGCCGGCGTGATGCCCGAAGGACAATGGTACGCGGGCACGAGAATGCTGCGCCGAGTCGATCCGGCAGCAAGCTCTTCGCAGGCCCGCAACAACGCCCCCCGCGCCTGGTAAGTCAACTCAAGGCCTGGCGTCTTCAACAGTTTCTTGGCGGCCGGCGAGGCTCGGGGCCAAAAAATATCATGAACTCTGGGCGTCGGGTGTGAAGTCGCGGACATCGTCGATCAAGGCTGGCATGCTGAAATGATTGAATGGCCGCAGGGGGAAGGCGGTCGCCCTTAGCTGGCTCGCCTTCTCCAGCCAACCCCTTCAAGGGGCAGCGCCAATCGGAATTGTGCCGGACCTTGCCGGGCCTGAAGGCCCAATATAGCGACGCGCAAGCACGACATTGTCCACGTAGAGGTGCTGATCGTGCGGAGATACCGCGCTGCCGCCATGAAAGACATTGAGCCACGCCGTTTCGATATGCAAGGTGCCGACGCCGCGAAAGCGTACCCCTTGCTTGTCCAGCACCAGTCGCCCGTCCACCCAGGCCCGCATGCGCCCATCGGCACGATCCGGGCGATTGAGTTGCACCTGCTGTTCGATGCAATACCAGCGGTTGCGCCGCAGCAATGCCCCTGACCACATCCACTGCTCACCATTGATCGAGGGCATGTCCATATGGTACGCATAGGTGGCGAGTTGGGTCAGACCGGCCATCGGATGATCGGCAGGAAATGCTCGTAGAAACGCGCCGCGCGCAGACCACCCATTGCTGCCGTCTGATTTGCGCCCCCCCCACCCTGCCCGGCCGTAAGTGCCGGCCATACCGGGGAATTTGCCGCCGTCCACATCGGGATGCCAATCGTTCGCAAGCCGCAGGTAGTAGCGCATGAACAGTTCATCCGGTTCGCCGCCGTGATCCACCAAGTTCACGCGCAGGTCGGCGCCCATATTGCTGCCCTTCCTGAGATTGATGCGCAAGGCCCCACCACGCAATGGCTGAAAGTGGCGTGCCTCGTCGGCCTGCACGACCCCCATTTCGCCGTTGGCGCCGCGTGCCCAGTGACTCAACCACGCCTTCTCGTCGTCGAAGCCGGAAGCAAACATGACATCGGGATGCCGGGACAGGCCTTCGTCCAGGCTGAAGTCGGCCGCGAGACCCTTCATCGCCACGCCAGAGGGGAGGAAGTCAGGAACGGCCGTCTGGAACACACCCACTCGCACGGGCGCGCCGCGTGTGCCCGCACTGACCAGGACCAAACGTGCCTGCTTCAGCGTTCTGCCCAAGTCGCTGTGGGGCAGTTCGAACTGCAGCAACAGGTTGTTCTTGTCGCTTGCCAGCAGTACGCTTGCGTGGCCGCTGGACTTGTAGGTTGAGCACTCGGTGTGCGTGTCGGCCGAAGGGCTCAACAAGTCCTTGTGACCGTCGGCAAACTCCAGCGCCAACAAAGGTCGATCGGCCACGTTGCTGACTTCACGGCTGTGAAACATGGCATAGCCGCTACCAGCCACGGTACGTATGAATATCTGGCCCCGGTGCGCACGCGACTCCTGCCATCCACGAACCAGGCGGGTGAGCTCAAATGCGACAACACCCGGACCTGAGGAGGCCTCGGCAAAGGCCTTGTCGCCAAATGCCTTGCCCTGGGCGTCGATCCAATCACCGGAGCGTCGTGCCCAGGGCAGAATATCCTGCAAGAAGTATTCGCAGTTCGCCCCGCCATCGCCTTCATACAGGGTGCGGCGCTCACTCAGCGCCTGCCGCTCGGCAGCTTGCTCAGACAGCCCATTCGCTGAGGCAAAAGACACGAATACGGCCGCCAAGCCGGCCAAGATTGGACGTTTCATCGGCCTTGCAACGGGAGCTCGCACATAATCGACAGGCCTTTGCGCATAGATGGATGCCGGGCCGTTCCCAGGCCCGGCGGTGAGCCGCAGAGTATCCAACACGTCTTTGTTCCTGACCACTCAAAATACATTGCCCGACTCCATGAAGGACGAACTCTCAGGACATATCGATCTGACCCGCTTGTTTGATTCGACCCCGTCGGATACTGCTTGGCTTGACAGTCTGGCCTTGCATGGCGCCCATATCGCGCGTGACGCGCATCTGGCCTGCGTTCTGCTGGGAGACCCACAGTTTGACGATGCTGATGCGCTGCAGGTCGTTGCGAACTCGGGGCCGGCGGCGGGCTTCCTTCAGCTGTGGAGGCGGCATGGTGAAAAGGCCTGCCAAAGGCTGCGCGGCGGCTATTCGGTGGTACTGATTGACCGCCTCAGGCCGGCCGTGTTTCTTTGCGTCGATCGGTTTGCGATCCAGACCCTGTGTTACTCGCACGACGAAGGCCGCACGCTGAGCTTCTCCAATCGTGCTGACTGTGTGCAGGGCCGAGGCACCGAATTTGATTCTCAGTCGATCTTCGACTACCTGTTTTTCCACATGATTCCGGCGCCGCGCACCATCTTCGCCAAGGTGCGGCGTCTGCCCGCGGCCCACAGTCTGCTGATTGACAGAGAGGGCGCGCATCTGCAGCGCCATTGGCCCTTGCGTTTCGATGAGCGAAATCGACAGGGCTTTGACGAGGCTCGCGACAGCTTCCGCCAGATCATCAAGGCCGCCGTTCAGGAGGAGATCGCAGGCCAAGGCACGGTCGGCACCTTCTTGTCGGGCGGCACCGACAGCTCCACCGTGACAGGCATGCTCCGCGAAGTGACCGGACAGGCCCCGAAGGCCTATTCGATCGGATTCGAAGCAGAGGGTTATGACGAGATGGAGTACGCGCGGCTGGCCGCCCGCCATTTCGGTTGTGAGCACCACGAGTACTACGTCACTCCCGCGGACCTGCTGGCCAGCATTCCGGCAGTGGCCCAGTATCACGACCAGCCCTTCGGAAACTCGTCCTCCCTGCCCTCCTACTACTGCGCCAAGATGGCCAAGGAAGACGGATGCGACAAGATTCTGGCCGGTGACGGCGGCGATGAACTGTTTGGCGGCAACTCCCGCTACGCCATGCAGAAGGTGTTCGAGTACTACCACGCCTTGCCGTCCGGGCTGAGGGCTGCCATCGAGCCGTTCTGCGGCGATACCAGCGTATTACGCCGCATCCCCGGGCTGAGGCAGATGACCGGCTACGTGCGTCATTCCAAGTCACCGCTGCCCGATCGGCTGCAAAACTACAACCTGGTGATGCAGCTGAACCCGGCCACCGTGCTCACCGCGGACTTCCTGTCCACGGTGGATATCGGGCAGCCGATGCAACACATGCGGTCGACCTGGAACGAGTGCGAGCAGCCGGTCGGTCTGGTCAACCACATGCTCGCGTACGACTGGCGCTACACACTGGCCGACAGCGATCTGCCCAAGGTGCGCGGCGCCACCTCCATGGCCGGCATTGCGGTCGGCTACCCAATGCTGGCGGATCGACTGGCCGACTTTTCGATGCGGCTGGATCCCCATTGGAAGCTGAAACGCTTCAAACTGAGATGGTTCTTCAAGGAGGCGCTGCGCGGCTTCCTTCCCGATGAAATCATCACCAAGAAGAAGCAGGGTTTCGGGTTGCCCTACGGCCCCTGGATGTCGCGCGACCCGGCATTGAAGCGACTTGCCCTCGACAGCTTGCAGGGGCTGGTGGCTCGGGGCATCGTCCGCGCCGACTTCGTGCAGGCATTGATGGGCCCGCATCTGCAGGACCATCCAGGCTACTACGGCGAGATGGTCTGGATACTGATGATGCTGGAGCAGTGGCTGCGCGGCCAGGACGATGCGTCTCAGGCCGCCACGGCCATGTCGTAACGACGTCTGCGCTGATTCAACGCCAGGCGGGCGGCCCACAGTGGCAGGCCCTTGGCCCAAGGGGTGTAGCGCGGCAGCTGGAACAGGTCGGCGCCAGCGCCGGCCGCACCGGCGGCCGTGCTGACGGCGGCGCGGAAGCCCAGCCGGCGCACCAGGGCCACATGGCTGGCGTCGTAGTCCTGCCCGGGTTTGCCATTGGGATAGGCAAACACCTGGACCGGCTGGTCGATCAGCTCCTGCAAGCGCTCGCGCCCGAGCGCGATTTCCCGCTCGGCCTGCTCGCCATCCAGCGTGGTCAGGATCGGGTGACTCACCGTGTGACCGCCGATCTCCATGCCAGCCTTGTGCAGGCTGCGCAACTGCGCCGTACTCATCATCAGGTCCTTTGGCAGGGTGGCCACGCCGCACAGGCTCTGCAACCTTGCCAGCGCGACCTCGCGCTGTTCAAGATTCAGGTACTTGATCTGCGGCAGCAGCAGTTGCACCGCTTGTTGGCGTTGCTCCAGCGTCTGCAGCGGCACCGCCGTGGCAACCCCCAGTTCACCGAGGTCAAGGCCGGACCTAGTGCTTGCTCGCAGGCATTCGATCACCGAGTCGTTCCACATCCGACCGCCGTCCAGAAAGCCGGAGGACACGAAGAAGCTGGCCGTCAGCCCGTGACGCTGCAGGATCGGCAGAGCGACCTCGACATTGTCGGCATAGCCGTCATCGAAGGTCAGCACCAGGCTGCGCGGAGGCAGGCTGGCCTGTGCCAGATGCTCGGCGGCCCGAGACAGGCTGAGCACATGAAAACTGCGTGCGACGAGGCGCATCAGCTGATCGAATCGATCGGCGTCGGGCTCGCCGGGAAACAGGGCATCGGGCCGCGCATGCACTCGATGAAAGGTGAGCACCGAGAGCCTCTGCCCCGAGAGCTGCCCCAGCAGGCTGAATGCCAGGCGGGTGCCGCTCGCGGCAAGGCCAAGGGAGAGAGCGTTCAATGGAGCTCCTGTCGGCTGAAGGTTCTTGAGGTGCCGCCTGGTCAGGCCGGTTTCCTGAGACTGACCAGTATCCAGCCGCGCAGGTACTTCAGCATCTCGAACCGGCTGATCAGTTTCTCGAAACACATGCCGAGGAAGAACAGGCCACCATTGAACATCAGGTAGTTCGGGTACTGGCTGAGGTACTCGAAGGACTCGACGCGGAAGTTCTCGGCTGCGGCCAGACGGTTCACGGCGCCACGAGTGTTGGTGCGGTAGGCCGTCGGAAAGGTGTCCTCCTCTTCCCGCCCCTCGACCTTCTTGACAATCTTCGAGTGCATGCGGTTGGGCACCATGCGCGCCACCAGGGTGCCGTAGTCCCACATATTGGCAGTCAGGAACACAACCGCGCCCCCGGGTCGCAGAACCCGGTTGAACTCCTTGTAGACGGCCTCCGGATCCGTCAAGTGCTCGAACACCGAGCGCGACATGATCAGGTCCACACTGGCATCGGCCAGAGGCAAATGCGCGAGGTCACTGTTGTGCAGTTCGATGTCATCGGGCGCCCCGACGAACTCGACCAGGTCAACCCCAACCAGGTGCGCCGCGCGCCCCCGATATTGACTCAATATGGGCGCTGTGCGGCCACAACCTGCATCGAGCAAGACATGTGTCGGGCGCAGCAGCTGATCCACTTTGCGCTCAAAGACACGGTAAGGGTGCGCACTGCTGTCGTAGTACTTGCGCAGCAACTTGTTGGCCAGAGTGGTCATGGTATTCGTGATGGTGTTGAGTTCGGATCGTTTATCTGGGCGATGCCTGCACTGGATCGAGGCCCCGCAGTCGTAGCGCGCTCGCGCAACGTGGCGTCAACCAGCACAACGTAGCAGATGATGTAGTACGGCAAGTCGAAGTGCACCAGCGTCAGGAAGGTACCACCGACGGCGAAGCCGACCAGACTGACCTGCGTCATGCGCATCAGCAGCGGCACCCAGTCCGCATACTCGGGGTCCTTTTCCGTTCTCTTGATGATCGCGGCGGCCTTGCGCCAGGTCACCAAGCCCAGCAGCAGGTACAGCGCCAGACCGGGAAAGCCATGTTCGCCCAGCGCCTGCAGGTAAATGCTGTGCGCGACAAAAACGACATTGGCCGGATAGCCCTCAACCCCTCCAGGCGGCGCGTACATGGAGAACAGTACCGGGTTGTCTGTTCCAAAGCCCGCCCCGGTGATCGGGCGGTCCAGCGCCAATGCCCAAAGTGTTTTCCATGTGTAGATGCGGGACATGGCCGACGAGTCCTGCTGATAGGTCTGGATCGAGTTCATCCGGTTGGTCCACGAGTCCGGCATGAACATCATGGCCACCCCCAGCAGGACCAGGATCGCCAGGCCGGTCTTGATACGGTTCTTGCCCTTCATGGCCAGCAGCAGCGCCATCGCCACGATGCTCAGCAGCGCACCACGCGATTGCGTTCCCAAGATTCCGACGCAGGTCAAGGCCATGGCCCCGGCCATCGCATACCTGCCCAGCTTTCTGTGCATGGTCTGATGCAGGTAGTACATGAATGGCATCACCATGACCAGAGCGATGCCCAGCTCGTTGTTGCCCGAGATCACGCCCCCAGGCGGCCCCCAGACGCGCGAACTGCCGCCCGTCAGCAAGGTAAAGGCGCCGCCCTTGATGCCGTAGTAGGCAATCGACAAGGTGGTTATCCAGATCAGGATCTCGATCTGCTGCCGGCCTCGCAGCAGGATCAGCGTGATGAACAGCATGAAGTGAATCTTTAGCACAAAGACCCACTGATCAAGCACGACCTCCGGCCGGCCCATCGCGAACAGGCAGGTCACGCTCATCCACAGCATGAAGCAGACATAGACGACGGTGATGCTGTTGACCGGAAACGGCCGCTTGTCTCGAGAAAAAAGCGTGCTGATCAAGGTCAGCACCGCCACCATCTGGGCAAACGGCATGGTCTGCACGAAGCCATAGGCCAGGCGGTGCGGCACCATCATCGCGATCCAGGCCCAGGCGTAGACGCCGATCCGGGCCCGCCAGAGAATGAAGGGCAGCACCCCGAAGAGAATCGATGCAATCAGGAGGTTTCGCATCAATCGCTCACACGTTCTGCAAAGTGAAATTCGAGCGGCCGGCGGCTCGACGAAACAGATCCAGCTGGGCCGCGCTGGTGGCCTGCCAGCTGAACTGCTCCGCGTAGCGCCGCACGTCCATCCGGTCGGGAGGCGAGCCGAGCAGCGAGCTCGCGGCCTCGGCAATGCTGGCGGCCTCACGCGCCTCGATCAGTCGCCCGGCAGTGTGGCAAGCCACCACCTCAGCATTGCCGCCCACCCGCGTGGCAACGACTGGCGTACCGCAGGCCATGGACTCCAGAAGCACATTGGCCCAGCCCTCGCGACTGGAGGCCAGTATCAGCAGATCGGCGGCGCTGTACCAGACGGCCAATTCCTGATTCGGCACCGCGCCCGCAAATCGCACGCGCCCGGTCAGCCCCAGATCCCGCGCGAGGGCCTCCAGACGGGAGCGCTCGGTACCGTCTCCGACGATCAGCAGACGGGCAGCCGGGTGCTGGTCGGACAGGGCCGCCAGCGCCTCGATCGCCAGATGATGACCCTTAAGCTCCACCAGATGGCCAACCGATATCAGGATGGGACCTCCGTCAAGGCCAAGCCGCTGACGGGCTTGCGCCGGCGGTACCGGCGAGAACCGTTGCAGGTCCACCCCGTTGCGCATGGTGTGGACTTGTGAGGCATCGAGTCCCCAGCCGGACAGAATGTCCGCCAAGGCCTGACTGACCCCGATCACGCCGTGGGAACGGCGAGCGGCCCACTGCATCATGCGCCGCGGCAAGGGGTAGTTCGCAATCAGGTTCAGATCGGAACCCCGGGCGGTGACAACGAAAGGTTTGCCGAACCACTGGGCCAGCAGCCCGGCAGCGACTCCATCGGGATAGAAGTAATGCGCGTCGATCAGGTCGAAATCAAAACCTTCGGCGAGCAGACGGCGCACCGCAGGCACCGCGCCAAGCGCCAGACTCAGTGGAGCGATATGCATGCCGACCTTCGGCGGCAACGGATAGCGGGGGTGAAGGACATCGATGCCGTGCCACTGCTCGCGGCGCGGTGTCGCTGCCATCAGTCCATGCACGCCATGTTTGGGGTCACTGGAATAGAACCAGGGGACCGGAGCAATGACCTTCGCCTGCACATCGCTGGCACCGAGAAGTTCCCGCAGCCGGGTCTCGACAAAGATTCCGTGGCCCGGCCGAACGCTGCTCGGATAGAGGCTTGAAAACAGCAGGAAGCGCAGGGGCTTGCTCACGATGCGTACTTGACCGTCTGTTTGTGCTTGAACATGCACCAGGCGCCCGCAAGCAGGCACAGCGCACCCAGACCCGCCACGACACGCAAATGAAGGTGAAGGCGCCACATCGCCGCCACATCGCCCCGGCTGGCCGCATCGTCCAGCAGCAGCAGCGGTGGATAAAGGCCCTGGGCAATGGCGTTCAATTGCTCAAGCGAGCGGGACAACGGGGTCAACTGATGACCCAGCACCGCCCTGTCGTAGGAGAAGACATTGTTCCCCCAGACCGCATACCACTGGCTCAAGCCCCGTTCATAGTAGTTCCAAGCCTTGGCTTCGATCACATAGCCCGGGCGCGCGCCGGCAAACAGGGGTTTGAGCTGCAGCGATGCCGGCGCTGTCTTCAAGGCCTGGCGAAACTCCAGCGCCGAGAGGATGGTGCCCCGCGCGTCGACGAAGTAGTAGTTGTTGAAGATATCGACCAGTTGCCAACGCTTGAGCTCGCGGTTCCAGATTTCCAGAAAGATGTGCCCGTCGCCACCGAATCCATCGAAGGAAAATGCCCAGGGCCGCACCGACATGCCGGACGCCAACGCCAGGCCGGTGAAGACGCGCACGAAGTCGCCGCAATAGCCCTTGCCCTCGTTGACGATCTGGCGATAGGTGGTGTCCAGATCGGACTGCACCGCGCCACCATACAGAACCGCATGCGAGCCCAGCAGATGGCGGCTGATGAGCAGCACGCGATCCCAGTCGCTGGGCAGCGAGCGCAGGCCCAGGCGCTGCGCCTCGTCGGCAAACAAGGAGCTGGCCGGACCCTGCTCGGAAAGAAAGCCGGCGGGGACCTGCGCGGGCGTCCAATTGAAGTCAACGCCGGCGGTTTCGCCCAGCACCAGCGCATTGCGCATGCGCACCAGTTCGGTTGAACTGGTCATGAAGGGCAACAGCGACAGCAGCAGCAAGACCAGCACGGCCAGGCTCAGCCATGCCCCGAGGCGCCAACTCGGCGCCTTGCCTGGTTGCCGCAACACGCCTACCAGCATAGGCCGACGACGGTGGCCGCCAGCCTGTCGGGGTTGGGCAGATTGACCAGGTCCAGCACGACCTGGTCGGGCCTGGCCTGCTCCGTCAGCACATCGAACACCTTGGCATCCGCCAGGCCCAGCACCAGCACCTCGGATTCGGCAATCACCTGCGCCAGCTCCGCCTTCAGCATCTGGCCGATGTGCGGCAGATGCTTCTCGACGAAGCTGCGGTTCGCTCCCAGCAGGCTGGCCAGATGCACCTCGGGATCGTAGATGGACAGTTGCACGCCCTTGCCTATCAACTGCTCGGCCAGCGTCACCAGCGGGCTCTCGCGCAGATCATCGGTGCCGGTCTTGAACGACAGGCCGATGAAGCCGATCTTGCGTTTGCCTGTGGCCAGCAACTTGTTCAGCGCGGCATCCAGGTGCTGACGGTTGGACGGCAGTATGCCGGCCAGCATCGGCAGTTCCAGGTCGTGGATCTTGGCCAGATAGGTGGTGGCGCGCAGGTCCTTGGGCAGGCAGGAGCCGCCGAAGGCGAAGCCCGGCTTCAGATAGGCCTTGGAGATGTTCAGCTGCGTGTCCTGGCAGACCAGGTCCATGACCTCGAAGGGATCGACGCCGAGAGCCTCGCACAGGCGCGCGGTCTCGTTGGCGAAGGTGATCTTCAACGCATGGAAGTTGTTGCAGCAGTACTTCATCATCTCGGCCGAGCGCACCGAGGTCTGCAGGAACTTGCAGGGCAGATGGCCGAACAGGGCCTGCAGGCGTTCGACCGGATAGGCGTGATTGGCACCGATGACGGTGAACGGCGGCTTGTCGTAATCGCGTATGGAAGAGCCCTCGCGCAGGAACTCGGGCTGGAAGCACAGGAAGAAGCCCTCGCCGTCCTTCTTGCCCGAGGCCTCCTCGATGATGGGGCGCAGCACGTCTTCGACAGTGCCGGGCACCAGGGTCGAACGGAACACCAGCACATGGGGCTCGGCCTTGACCGCGATCGCCTTGCCGATCTCGACCGCCAGCCGCAGGATCGCGCCCTGGTCCTGGCTGCCGTTGGGCGCCGACGGCGTGCCCACGCAGATCAGCGACAGCTCGCTGTCCTGCACCGCACGCTGGGCGTCGGTGGTGACCGTGACGCGGCCGCTTGCAGCCACCTGGGCCATCAGGTCGACCATGCCCTCTTCGACCACCGGCGTCTTGCCCGACTTGATCAGCTCCAGCTTGGCCGGCTCGATGTCGACACCAATCACCTCATGCCCGTCAC
This sequence comes from Burkholderiaceae bacterium, assembly GCA_018780645.1. Taxonomy (GTDB): domain Bacteria; phylum Pseudomonadota; class Gammaproteobacteria; order Burkholderiales; family Burkholderiaceae_C; genus Paucibacter. The sequence goes on along the minus strand of JADMJJ010000011.1, from coordinate 35,849 downwards.
GCGACAGGCAGGCCAGCGAGACCGCCCCGACATAGCCCAGGCCAAAAATACTGATCTTCATGCAACACCTCTTTTTCTATCGGCAAAGTTCTTCACGGCCCGGGCAATGATCGCGTCCAGTCGCTCCATCGAGCGTGGCCAGGCGTGGTGGCTGAGCATGCGCTCGCGGCCCGCCACCGCCAGGCGCTGGCGCTCCGCCGGGTCTTCGGCAATGCGGAAGATCGCTTGAGCGTATTCCTGTGGCGTATCGCTGACGAGGAAGTGATTCTCCGCCTGCGCGTCTACGCCGCCGGCGGCAATGCTGCTGGTGACCACCGGCACACCCATGGACATCGCTTCCAGGATCTTGTTCTGGGTCCCGCGGGCAATGTTCAGCGGCGCCACCATCAGCGCCGATTTGCGCACATAGGGCTGCACCTCGGGCACCGAACCCGTCACCGTCACGCCGGGCAGCTCACCCAGGCGGCGCATCGCCGGCGAGGGGTCGGCGCCGACGATCAGCAGCTTCATCGCCGGTCGGCGCGCCTTCAGGATTGGCCAGACCTGCTCGCAAAAGCGCGACATGCATTCCTGGTTCGGGTAGTAGTCCATGCGGCCGATGAAGCTGATCGTGTCGGCGTCATAGGGCTCGTCGCCGGGGCTGAAGTAGTCAGCATCGACGCCGTTGGGAAACCAGTCGGTGTCGGCGCCGCTGCCATAGCTGTTCAGCGTCTCCCATTCGGCCCGGGTGGTCGCCGTGCACAGGTCGAAACGTCCGGCCAGACGCTTCTCCTCGGTCTGCAGCTTGCTGCCTTCCAGCCGATAGCCCAGCGACAGCGGGAAGGGCTTGTAGTTTGCGTACTCCAGCCACTTCTGCGAATCCATGTCGCCGAAGTCCAGGATCTTCGGGAAGTCGGTGACATGCTCGACGTACTGAGCCACCGACGAGCAGTGCACAAAGATCAGGTCCCAGGTCCGGCTGGCCAGCAGTTCACGCACCTTCGCCTGCAGCTCCGGCGAATAGAAATAGCCCATCGACGAGGGTGTGGAAGAGGCCAGGCGCGCCACCATGCGCAACGCCTGTGTCGGCGCATGCACGCGGGCCATATGGAAGGCCTCGCAATGCGGCGAGATGCCCTGCCCCTCAGCCGCTTCGGCGTCTGAGCGGGCCAGCGAGCACACCGTCACCTTGTGGCCGCTGGCAGTCAGGTGGCGGATCATATTGAAGGGCCGTATCTTGCCCCCGCGCTTGGGCGGAAACGGGAAGCGGTGGCAGATGTAGAGGATGTTCATGCGACGTAGGTCTTCAACTCGGTGGCGACATCGTCCGGCGCGCGCCCGTCAAGATAGATTCGGCTCCAGATTTCCAGGTTCATCAGGGCCAGCAAGGGGTCGGTGCCGTCGATGCGATTGGCCTCGTGGTCGGCCATCAAGCCGGCCACGATCTCGGGCCGGAACAGGCCGCGCGCGCGCAACACCTCGGGCGCCAGCAGGCGGCGCAGCAACGGCGCCAGCTCGCCCTTCAACCAGGCCCCCATCGGCGTGCCAAAGCCGCGCTTCTTGCGGTTCAGGATGTCGTCGGGCAGGATGTCCGACAACGCTTCCTTCATCACGTGCTTGAGGCGACCTCCCTTCATCTTGATGGCGCCCGGCATGGCGGCAGCCAGCTCGACCAGGTCATGGTCCAGCAGCGGCACCCGGCACTCCAGTGACACGGCCATGCTCATCTTGTCGGTCAGCATCAGCAGGTCATCGGGCAGCTGGGTCTCGGCATCGACGGCGAACATGCGGTTCAGATCGTCCTCCCTGCCGGCGCCGGCAAAGGCCAGATCGAGGGGGTCGGGGCCCGAGGCCGAAGGCGCAAGCATCAGCTGGGAAACCACATCGCGCCCCAGCACCTGCAGATAGCTTCGGTAGCGCTCGTCGGGCGCCATCTCGGCGGTGGCCACAAAGCCCTTGGCCAGCCTCAGCATATTGAGCAGACCGGAATGGCGGTCGGCCGGCAGGCGGCGCGCCCCCGCCGCCACCGCCTGGCGCAACCAGGCGGGCAGCGCATGGAAGCGCGAGGCGTAATGAGCGCCCAGATAGCGCCGGTAGCCGCCGAACAACTCGTCGCCGCCGACGCCGGAGAGGATCACCTTGACGTCCTGGCGCGCGAACTGCGAGACAAGATAGGTGGTGATGAAGGCAGTGTCGGCCAGCGGCTCGTCCATATGCCATAACAGCATAGGCAACAGGCCCACGACATCGGGCTTGACGACAATCTCGCGGTGCTGGGTGCCGAACAGCTGCGACACCTGGCGCGCATAGGGCAGTTCGTTGTACAGGGCCTCGGCGACGCCACCCTCGAAGCCTATCGAGTAGGTGCGTATCGGCTGCGACGAATGCCGGGCCATATAGGCGACCACAGCACTTGAGTCGACGCCACCGGACAGAAAGGCGCCGATCGGCACGTCGCTGACCATCTGCATGCGCACCGACTCTTCCAACTGGCCGCGCACGCGGTCGATCCACTGCTGCTCGCTCGATTCCTTGTCGATCTGCGTTGGCAAACGCCAGTAGCGCCACTCGCGCACCTGGCCGCCCTCGACCGCCAGCAGGGTGGCAGGCGCAAGCTTGCGTATGCCCTTGAAGATGCAGCCCGGTGCGGCCACATAGCCCAGGTGCAGATAGCTGGCCACGACGCTGCGATCCAGCTCGGCCTTGACCCCCGGCAGCGCCAGCAAGGCCTTGGCCTCGGTGGCGAAGGCCAGGCGCGATCCGTCCTGCAACACATAGAGCGGCTTGACGCCGATGCGGTCACGGCCTATCAGCAGGCGGCGGCGGCGCGCATCCCATAGCGCGAAGTCGAACATGCCGTTGAGCCGGTGCACGAACTCATCGCCCTCGGCGTCGTACAGATGCAGCAGCACCTCGCTGTCGGAGCCGGTCTTGAACACATAGCCCTTGGCCTGCAGCTCGGTGCGCAGCTCGCGGTAGTTGTAGATCTCGCCATTGCAGACCAGCCACAGGCTGCCGTCCTGGTTGGACAGCGGCTGATGGCCGCCGGCCAGGTCGATGATGGACAGGCGGCGCATCGCGATGCCGCAATCGGCATCAATGTGCATGCCCTCGTCGTCGGGCCCTCGATGCTGGGTGACATTGCCCATTGCCGACAGCAGGCCGGGTTCAACCCCCTGCCCGTCCAGTCTGTAGATGCCGTGAATGCCACACACGTTGGGACTGCCTCAGGTGCTAAGGGTTTGGATGCGAGGACGGCGGGCCAAGGCCCGCTCGTAGACCTCGCGGTAGCGCGCCACGCTGGCCGTCCAGGTGCGCTCGACCTCGACAAAGCGCCGCGCCTGCCGGCGTATCTGCGGCCAGCTGTCGCGCCGGGCCAGCACATCTTCGAAGGCCGCCTCCAGCGCAGCGGCATCGCCGGCCTTGAACAGGAAACCTGTCTCGCCATGACGCACCAGCTCGCGGTGACCGCCGACATCGGAGGCCACGAACATGCGGCCCTGGGCCATCGCCTCAAGCGGCTTCAGCGGCGTGACCAGCTCGGTCAGGCGTATCGGCAGGCGCGGATAGGCCAACACATCGATCAGTTCGTAGTAGCGCTGGACCTGCTCATGTGGCACGCGGCCGGTGAAGATCACCCGGTCCTGCAGGCCGGCCGCCGCGGCCTGAGCGCGCAGCGCCTCGTCCTGCGGGCCGCCGCCAACCATCAGCACGCGCAGATTTGGGTGGCGCGGCAGCATGCGGCGTGCCGCGTCCAGCAGCAGGTGCAGGCCCTCGTAGCCATAGAAGGAGCCGGCAAAGCCCAGCACCAGGGCACCGTCCAGCCCCAGTTGGCTGCGCAGCTGCGCATCGCCCTCGAGACCGAACTGGAACAGCTTGGCGTCAACGGCATTCGGGATCACCGTGATGCGCTCGGCGCCAATGCCGCGCGCCATGATGTCGCCGCGAAGGCCTTCGCAAATGGTCGTGATCTGGTCGGCGCGGCGCAGCGCGAACGATTCCAGGCCCCGCGACACGCGATAGCGCAGGCTGCCCTCGGTGGTCGTGCCATGGTCGACCGCGGCATCCTCCCAGGAGGCGCGCATCTCGTAGACCACGGGCACGCGCTGGCCGCGACCGACCCACAGGCTGGGCAAGGCGTTCAGCACCGGCGAGTGGGCATGGATCACGTCAGGCCGGGTCTCGCGCACCAGCGCGGCCAGCCGCCTGGCCGTGAGCCGCATCTGCGCAACCAGGCCCGTGCCCGCTGCGCTGGGCGTACGGTGAAAGCGCCAGCCATCCACATCCTCATGCAGGGCGGCTGTCGCGCCCTGCTTGGGCGTGGTCAGCTGCAGCGTCTCCCATCCCAGCGCACGCTGCTCGCGCAGGATGGACAGGGTGCGGAAGGTGTAGCCGCTGTGCGTGGGGAGTGAATGGTCCAGCACATGGAGGATGCGCAAGGTCATTGCAAGGCCACCGCCTGTTGCTGCGGCGCGGCCGACACCGGCGGCGCCGCGTCAAGCACCTGGCGCAGAAAGGCCTCGAACATCATCAGCGTCCACAGCGGAGCGCTGTAGTCGCGCGTGCCGGCCAGATGAGCGTCGATCAGGTGTTCGAGGTAGTCGCGGTTGAACCAGCCGGTCTCGGCCAGGCGCGGGCCCAGCACGGCTTGACGCATGCGCTCCTTCAACGGTCCGCGGAACCACCGGGCCAGGGGCACGGCAAAGCCCATCTTCGGGCGGTACAGGATGTCCGACGGCAGATGAGGCTCCATCGCCTTCTTCAGCACATACTTGCCCTCCTGCCCGCGGATCTTCAGCGACGATGGCAGGGTCGCCATCCACTCGACCAGTTCGTGATCCATCAGCGGCTCGCGAACCTCCAGCGAATGCGCCATGCTGGCGCGATCGACCTTGGTGTTGATGTCGCCGACCAGGTAGGTCTTCAGGTCCAGGTACTGGATCAGGGCCAGCGGATCGTCAGTGCCGGCACGCTTGGCATGGCGCTCGAACACCTCTTGCGCCGTGTAGCCGGCGATGTCGGTTTTGAAGCGCGTGCTGAACAGCTGGTCGCGCATCGGGTCGCGCAAGATGGACATGGTGTGGAAATAGGCCTCCACCGAATTGCGTGCCATGCCCTCGAAGGTGGTCTTGGCGCGGAACACGCGCGGCGCCCAGTCTGCCTTTGGATAGACGCGACCGAGCATGCCGAACAGCGGCCGGCGCAGCGAATCGGGCATGGCCGAGCGCATGCGCTCTTCCAGCAGGTGCATGCGGTAGCGCCGATAGCCTCCGAAGGTCTCGTCACCCCCGTCACCTGACAGCGCCACCGTCACGTGTTTGCGGGCCAGTTGGCAGACCCGGTAGGTCGGGATGGCCGAACTATCGGCGTAGGGCTCGTCGTACAGACGTGCCAGGGTGTCGATCAGATCGAAGTCGTCGCTCTTCACCATTTCGACCGAATGCGCGGTCTTGTAGCGATCAGCCACCGTTTGGGCAAACGCGGCCTCATTGAACGCCGGATCGTCGAAGGCGATCGAGCAGGTGTTGACCGGCGCGTCGGACAGCCCCGCCATCATTGCCACCACGGCGCTGGAGTCAACGCCGCCGGACAGAAAGGCACCCAACGGGACCTCGGCGATCATGCGCAGGCGCACCGATTCGCGCAGCTTTTCTTCAAGCGTCGCGCAGGCCTCATCGGCGCCGATCGTACTGTTCAGCGTGAAGTTGACGTCCCAGTATTCCTTGGGATCGCCAACAGGCTCGCCGCGGCGGATGCACAGCGTGTGCGCCGGCGGCAACTTCTTCGCCTGTTTGAAGATCGTGCGCGGCTCGGCCACATAGCCCAGCGCGAAGTACTCCTCGACCGCGAGCGGATCCATGTCTCGCTTCAGGCCGCCATGGGCAAGCAGCGACTTCAGCTCCGAGCCGAACAGCAGTTGCCCGTCATCGAGCAGGGCGTAGTACATCGGCTTGACCGCAAGTCGGTCACGGGCCATGAAGAAGGTCTGCTGATTGCGGTCCCACAGCGCGAAGGCGAACATGCCGCGAAAGCGCGTCACGCAGGCCTCGCCCCAGGCCTCCCAGGCATGGACTATGACCTCGGTGTCGCTCTTGGTGTGGAACACATGGCCCAGCGCCTGCAGCTCGGGGATCAACGACTGGTAGTTGTAGATCTCGCCGTTGTAGACGATCACCACCGAGCCATCCTCATTGAACAGCGGCTGCTGGCCCGTGGCCACATCGATGATGGACAGGCGGCGGTGGCCCAGGCCCACGCCCGGCTCGATATGCACGCTGCCTTCGTCAGGCCCGCGGTGCTGCTGCGACAGATTCATGCGGGCAAGCGCCGCAGGGTCAATCTCGCGTTGGCCGCGGGTGTCAAAGATTCCGGTGATTCCACACATGATGTCAGTTCTTCCGCTGATTGGCCGAGGCCAAGCCAAGAGGCTTGCCCAATCGCTGATCCAGCAACCGGTCATAGAGCCCTTGATAGGCACCCACCATCGCCGGCAGGCTGAATTTTTGTTGCGCCAGGCGGCGCCCGGCCTGCCCCATCGCCTGAGCCTTGGCCGGGTCATCGACCAGGTTGAGGATTGCGTCGGCCAGCGCCTGCGCATCGGCAGCGGGCACGATCAAACCGGTGTGTCCCCGGTTGACCAGCTCGGCATTGCCGCCGACATCGGTCGCAATCACCGGAAGCCCGCAGGCCATCGCTTCGAGAATGGTGTTCGAGATGCCCTCGCCCAGCGAAGGCAGCACAAAACAGTCCAGACCGGACATGATCTGCGCCACATCGCTACGCTCGCCGGGCAACCAAGCCAGGTCAGCTGCCCCGTGGGCCTGCAGCAGCGCCTGCGCCTGTTCCCGCAAGGGACCATCGCCGATCATGACCAAGCGCAGCCGGCTTCGCAGGTCAGGGCGCTGCTCCAGAGCGAGAACAAAGGCCCGTGCCAGGCCCAACTGATCCTTCACCGTCTGCATGCGGCCAACGGTACCGACCAACCATAGACTGGAGCCTGAAAACGGGCATCCCGGCGCGACTCGCGGCTGCGACGGCTCAGCCGGCGTGAAGCGGCTGAGGTCGACGCCGTTGTAGATCTGCGTGATTCGAGGCTCCGGCACATGGACCTTGGTCTTCAGGTAGCCGGCCAAATCGCGCGACAGGGCCACGTAGTGATGCACGAAGGGTGTGTAGGCCCGGCGCAGGCGCTGATAGGTCACGTTGCTGCCATCGAGGTCGCCCACATCGCGCCCATGTTCGCCATGGATGCGCACCGGCACCCGGGCTGCCCAAGCGGCCACCTGCATCTCCAGCGCGGCGAGATTGCGGCTGTGCACAATCGCCGGCCTGAGCCGACGAAGCAGACGATAGACCCGCGGATAGAGCCAGAAGCCGTGTCCTGGGGGCTTGTCCAGGGCAATGAACTCCACGTCTGGCCGCTGTATGCGGCGGCGAAAGTCAGTGACCTGGGTCAGCGCCATGACCGCATGCCGAAAACGCTGTTCCGGCATGTGATTGATCAGATTCACGATGCCGTTCTCCAGCCCACCGGTATCGAAACGGTGCATCACGTGCAGCACCAGTGGACGTGGATCGGTCGTCATAGGGGGTCAGGGGCGGGGTCAGCCTCGGAACGCCAAACTCACAGGCGCCAGAGCTTGAAACCAGCAGCAAGGATGGCCGGGGCATCAAATGCCGCCTTGACGTCGATGAAGGCGCCGCCCTTGACCAGCTTCTTGCCGATGTCGTCCAGGCTCAGCTGGCCAAACTCCTTGTGGGCCACCGCCGCGACGATGGCATCGGCGCGAGGCAGATCGTCCCAAGGCAGCAGGCGCACGCCATACTCATGCAGGGCCTCTTCGGCCTCTGCCTGCGGGTCACTGACGAACACCTCGACCCCATAGGTCTGCAGTTCCTTGATGATGTCGATCACCTTGGAGTTGCGCAGATCGCCACAGTTCTCCTTGAAGGTCAAACCCAGGACATTGACTCGGGCGCCTTTGATGTAGCTGCCCGCGGCAATCATGTGCTTGATCGTCTGCTCTGCAATGAACTTGCCCATGCCGTCGTTGATGCGGCGTCCTGCCAGGATGACCTGCGGGTGATAGCCCAGCATGTCGGCCTTGTGAGTCAGGTAGTAGGGATCAACGCCGATGCAGTGGCCGCCCACTAGGCCCGGCTTGAACTTCAGGAAGTTCCACTTCGTGCCGGCCGCTTCGAGCACCTCGGTGGTGTCTATGCCCAGCTTGTCGAAGATGATGGCCAGTTCGTTCATCAGCGCGATGTTCAGGTCGCGCTGGGTGTTCTCTATCACTTTCGCAGCTTCGGCAGCCTTGATGCTGGACGCGCGATGCACACCAGGAATGATGATCTTCTCGTAGAGCTCGGCGACCTTTTCCAGCGTTGCCGGCGAGTCACCGGAAACGATCTTCAGGATCTTCGTCAGCGTATGCTCCTTGTCACCCGGATTGATGCGCTCGGGCGAGTAGCCGACGAAGAAGTCCTGCTTCCACTTCAGGCCCGATTCGCGTTCCAGCACCGGAATGCAGACCTCCTCGGTCGCGCCCGGATAGACGGTGGATTCATAAACGATGATCGCGCCCTTCTTCATGTTCCGGCCGACGCTGGTGCTGGACCCGATGAGCGGGCGGAAGTCCGGGATGTGTGCGTCGTCAACCGGCGTCGGCACGGCCACAATGATGATGTCAGCCTCGGCCAGCAGGGCCGGATCAGCGGTATAGACCGCGAGGGTGGCCGCCCTCACCTGCTCGTCGCTGAGCTCGCGTGAAGGATCGATGCCGGCCTTGCAAGACTCCACCTTGGGCACCGAGATGTCGAAGCCGATGGTGCGCATCTGCTTGCCGAACTCCACCACCAAGGGCAGGCCCACATAGCCCAGGCCGATCACTGCCACTGTACTCATGAAAACTTCCCCTAATTCAAGTTGCTTATTCGTTGCTGCGGGTCAGACGCAAGTTCGCCTCGATGAGAGGCAAATTCTCTCGCACAAACGCTTCAAGCGCGTCCTGAGCTCTGCCCGATGAGTCTCGTTCGGTGAAAAGAACCACCGAGGCGCCATCGTCGCCACGGCCGAGCACACGGTACAAGGCACCATAAGCCTTGGCCATGACGGCGCTGTGAGTCCACCGACCATTGACCCAATACAGCTGCCATGTCACAAGACGCCGCTCCTCCCCTGATGCGCCTATGGCTGCGCCTCGCAGTTCGGCCTGGTTCAGCTTCAAACTGGTCCCGTCGGCAAGGTTCAGCGTCAGGACGTCACTGCTCACCTTCGACCAGCGCGGATCGTTGGACCGAACAATCATGTTTTCCGAGCTGACCAGCTTGCGCTGATAGTCCTGGTGCCGGTAGTAGTCCAGGTGGAGCGCGACCTCTTGGCCGTCCTTGCTGAAGGTCTGCCGCGCGCTCGCCGAGGGATTCAAGAAGGCCGGAGCCCAGTCGACCGAGCCACGCTCGCTTGCCTGCCAGCCAGCCGCCGCGTTCACCGGTCGCAACCGTGGCTCGCCGGTGGCCTCGGCTTGCGTCAAGGACCAGAGCGCCCAGTGTGGCAGCAACACCAGCGTCATGGCCGCCAGCGCGACGGGCACCATCGCTCTCGACATGCGGCCCGACAGTCCAGGCGGAAGGCTTGACGTGGCAGACTCTTCGACGCCGTCGGGCTCGGCCCAGCGGGCACCGATCATGAACATGATCACCATGATCAAACCGAAGAACAGCCAGCCATAGACCAAATGGTCGGCGCCTGCGGCCAGCTGGTTGCTGGAAAAATGGCCCAGGATCACGATCAAGTAGGCGCGAAACCAGTTCGCCACCAGCGGCACCACGATGGAGATTGCGACGAAGATGAGACGTCGATGCAACGACCGATAGTTCAGGTATCCAAACAGCGTGCCGACCATCAGCGAGGCAATCAGATAGCGGATACCGCTGCAGGCCTCAACAACCGACCAGCTGCCTGAGGGGATGACAAACTGCAGGCCCTCACGGTAAACCGGTATGCCACTTAGACGCAGCGCCACCACGGTGAAGTCTGCGGTCCAGTTCATCAGCTGAGGCATCAGGAACTCGCCCATGGGCACGGCAAAGAACAGGAAGCCCAGCGGGAACAGGATCGAACCCGTGACGCGCAGCCCCAGCACGGCCGGCACCGCCAAGACCAGCAGACTGACCAAGGCGAGCTGGGTCAAGGCATTGACGGCCACCAGATCGCCGAGCAGCCAGACCAGCCCGGCGCATGCAATGGGCAGCAGAAACCATGGGGACGGCTGCGGCATTTGTCGCAGCAGGACTCCGCGCTGGCGCCAGATCAGCCACAGCGAAATCGGCGGAACAATCATCGCGTGGGCAAAGGTCTCCGAACGCCACCAAATGCCCATCATGGCCAGCAGTGTGTCGCGGTAGGCCCAGAAAACCGTGACCAACAGCGACAGCAGCGCCAGTGACGCAACACGCCAGCCGGGGTTTGCGGGCATTGCATGCCCTGATTTGACGCTGACCATCTCAGCTCAGATTCCTGACAATCATCGGACCAATCGCCTCGGTCACCACAAGAGGCAAACGTTTCCAAACAGCGATGACCAATCTGTATTTCTTGTTCATCGGGTTGTTCTGCGGAATATCGGCGCGCCCAATCAAATCGTACTGATAGTAAAGCTGCTGTGGCACAAACCCCCAGAGGCGTTTGAACTCAAAGGAGCCCGTGCCCTTTTTGCTGCGCCCAAGGTCAAAAACCCTGCAGCCACGCTCTGCAGCACGCTTCATCAAGGACCAATACTTGAGATCATTGGCCGCGCAGTGCTTTGCTTCGCGCGTCTCACCCGCGTAATAGGCCAAAACCTCATTCCTGAAATAGAAGCAATAGATGCTGGAAATACACTCACCGCCGCTCGTATAAATCGACAGGATTTCGCAGTCATCGCCGAACACCCGCTTGATCTGGTCGAAATACGCCTTTTGAATCACCGGTGTCCCATGGTCCCTGGAATTCTCGGAAAATACCGGGTAAAAATTCTCGACCGAATCGCCCACGACGACTCGAAGTCCGAGTTTTTGTGCCTTCCTGACCATATTCCGGCGCTTTTGCGGGATGCACAGCATCTTGTCGTCGAGTACCTCCGGGATGTCGAGCTTGAATGTCACGTAGAGATCCTGGGTCGGCCAGTCTTCATGACGGAGCCGGGAGTTGCGCAACTCCAGATACCCGACGTCAAGCGTGCGCGCCAGGCTCTGGGCCTCATGCTCCAATGCTTGGACAGCGGCATCGGTCTCCGCCGCCACACCGCCATACACGGCGAATGGCAAGCCAATCAATGAGTTGCCGAAAAGCCAGCTCGATACATGGCCCAGCGGCAGGACACCGACAATCCGGCCCTGCTGTTCGGCATACAGAAAGTAGGTGTCGTGCTTGAATGCGCGCTCGATCAGCCGCTGCCAGCCGGCCCGATGGAAAAAAGTGGCCTGAGGACAGGCCATCACAAAGGCGTCCCAGCGAGCTGCGGTTGATGAGTCGTCCGCTTGAAGGCGCTTGATGGACAGCGTCTCGAGTTCAGCCAACGCTCACCCCGCCTGCCTGCGCATCCGTGAAGATGCGATCCATGCGACCCCAGCGGAAGTCAATCAGCAGCTGTTCCAACTTGGAAAAATTGCGATCAATATTCACGTAGTGGCGAAAGCGGGTCTTGCGATCGATGCCGGCTATCCGTGGCTGCTCGGAGTCGATCTCCCAGGGATGAAAGTAGAACACCGCCGCCTGCCCGTCGACCGCGTTGACCCGCCTGAACATCCAGCGCGACAGTGCATAGGGGAGCAATCGGAAATAACCCCCACCGCTGGCCGGTAGATTGCGGTTGAACAGGCGCAAGGTGGTCACCGGCACCTCGAGCAGATCATCACGGACCTGATGGGCAAACCTCGGCGAATCGGGCATGCCGTAGTGGTCATGCCGGATCGGATAAATGCTGGAGCTGTAGCGGTAGCCGGCCCTGGCCAAGCTGTCGAAGGCCCAGAGATTGCCGGTGCCGATTGAGAAACTCGGCGCGCGATAGCCGGTGACTGCGCTCCCTGACAAATCCTCCAGCAGCGCCTTTGAGCGTGTGATGTCGTCGCTGAAGGCAGCCTGGCTCAGATCACTGGCGCGCTCATGACCATAGCCATGACTGGCCAGCTCATGGCCCTCAGCCACAACGCTGCGGACCAGATTCGGATAGCGCTCGGCAATCCAACCGAGGGTGAAAAAGGTCGCCTTGACCTGGTGTTGACGCAACAAGCCAAGAATGCGGTGGACATTGTGCTCGACACGGCATTCGCGCTGCTCCCAGTCGCTGCGAGCGATATAAGGAGCAAACGCGGAAACCTGGAAGTAGTCCTCGACATCGATGGTCAAGGCATTCGTGATCGTTCGATTGGGCAGGGCCGACACATCCGGGCTCATCGTGGCGTACTCTCGTCCGAAGTGTCCTTGACCGCATTGACCAGCTTCTGCAGCATCGCCAGGGTCTGCATATTGATGCGCTCCAGTCGCATCAGGCTGCGCTCAAGGCGCTGGAGGCGGTCACCCTGCTGATCGCTGGCCAAGCCCACCAGGTGCCGCGTCATTTTCTCGGCCTCACTTGAACTCAGCTTGAGGCGGGACAGATCGATGTCCAGGGCAGTTTCGCTAGACCCCAGCCTGCCGAAACCGCTATCGGTTTCAGGCTCGGTGACGGCCTTCTTTGCCGGAACAGCGGCCTCCTGGGCAAAGTCGCGCACAACTTCATTCACATCGGCGAGCATCAAGTGCATCTTGTTGCCCATGAATCCCAGCAACAGCAGCCGATCGCAGATCGAATTGATGCGGCGCGGAATTCCCTGGCTTGCCACGAAGATGGCTTTGAACGCCTCGGCGTCAAAGCTGGGCTTGCCAGTCGAACCTGCGCACTTGAGGCGGTGTTCAATGTAGCGCTGGGTTTCCTCCTGATCCAGCGGTCCGATGTGACAGGTGGCCGCAATGCGTTGCTTGAACTGCTCCATCTCCGGCCGCTGGAGGATGTCACGAAACTCCGGCTGCCCGACGAGAAATGTCTGGAGCAGCGATTGATTGCCGAACTGGAAGTTCGACAGCATGCGCAACTCCTCCACCGCGCGCATGGTCAGGTTCTGCGCCTCATCGACGATCAGCAAGCAGCGCTTGCCCTGGCTGGCTTGAGCAACCAGGAAGGCCTCGAGTGTGGTCAGGAGCTCGGACTTGGAAACATCCTTGACACGAACGCCAAACGCCGCCCCCACCATGCGCAGCGTATCTTCCGCATCCAGTTGAGTCGTCACCACATGCCCGGTGACGACCGACGTCTGGTTCAGGCTGTCCAGCAATCCACGCAGCAACGTCGTCTTGCCGGCGCCCACCTCGCCAGTGATGACAATGAAGCCATCGTTGCGCAGGACTCCGTAGTCCAGATACGCCTTGGCCCGTCGGTGCTGCTTGCTACCAAAATAAAAGTTGGGGTCGGGGATGAGTTGGAACGGCTTGCTGCTCAACCCATAGAAGGCTTCATACATGGGCGTCAGAACTGCCGATTGAGGTTGGCGAAAAGAGCTTTTTCCGTATATGGACTTCGCTCTGCATGGAACACCACGTAACGCGCACCCAGCGAAACCGAGGTACGGGCACCGAGATTGGCGGTCCAGTTCGCAAGTATGGAACGCATGGTCGTGGACTGTGTCGTCAAAGCACCCGAGGTGTTTTGCTGGGACAGGGTCAAATTGGCTGACGACTGCGGCGTGAGCCGATGCGACAAACCCAAGCTGAGGCCGGTCTGTCTCACCACGTCGGAATCGCTGAGGTCATCCTGCACCCGGCTCAGGCTGTCCAGGCGGCGGTTCTCGGTCCTACTGACCAGCAAGGTCACCGTGTCGCGCACACCGGACAAAGCCAGCGAGAGTTCCTGGCGACGCACGACCGAGGCTGCCGAGCTCAGAAACCCACCGGCAGCAGAGGCAGTCGGACTCAGGCCCAAATTGCGCAAGTAGTCCATCACATAGACTTGTCGCTGGGCCGGGTCCGGGACCTGCGAGGCGAACAGCGCGAAGAACAATTCGTAATTGGTGCCTTGACCTCCACCATTGCTCTGCCCGGTGTAGTTGGAGACGTCCTTGGAATCACTGAAGCGCCAGATTGAACGGGCCATTCGGTGCTCAAACGTGACGCTGTGCGATTCACCAAAGAAGCGCTGGTCACGCTGCAAAGACAGTTTGGTCCGCTCGGTGGGCGTCCAGTTCAATCCGATGCCGTAGGTGCCTTTTTGTTCCCGCTCACTGCTGCGCAAATTGCTGGAGTCAACCCCGGCATTGGCACTCAGGAGCAAGTCGTCGAACGCTGCCAGTCGCAAGGTTCCACGCAAGTTGTCGTTGGACGTGCTCCGCCCCTCCTTGAACGATTGCCGCTGCAGGGCTCCATCAAGAGACCAGGTCAGCAACGATCGCGCGTTCACACCACTGATGCCGATCTGCATGCCCGTGTTCGTGGCATCGGCCAACGAAGACTTGCGCGTATTGGTGGCACCCATCGTCAGCCGTGCGTTGTAGCGCGCGACCGTCCCAAGCGTGCCACGCAAACTTGGGGACACGCTGACAGTCCAGACTTCCGCACGGTTGCCCTCCCCCTGCCCGCCGTCGACCACCTGGCTGCCGAATGCAGAAATCGCCTGCTGGGTGATACTCCCAGTGACATCAACGAAGGCCCAGTTGTCGATCACCTCGGCCATCACGGACGCACTCAGCGCATTCTGAAACTGATCCCTGACCGGGCTCTTGATATAGCCGAGCCCACTCAGCGCGTAGTCGACGAATCCCCGCACCCGCCCAGAATTGCTGCTCACGCGCAGCCCGGGGCTGAGCTGAAGAATCAAGGCCCCATCGGCGGCGCCATCGCCCTGACGATTGATGTCATTGCTGATCGTGGCCGAGGACGTCAGCCGTGGCGCCAGATTGAATCCGCGGGCCGAAGAGCCGGCGTCCTGCGCTTGAACTGGCTGCGAGGCGCAGGCAAGCGCCCCCAAGGCGCATGCACTCAGTCGGCCGAGCAGTCCAAGCTGTCGGCCGAGCCCATCTCCAACTGCCACAACCCTCTCAAGCTTCTTGCTTCTCATGCCCGTATCCGTAGCCGTATCCATACCCGTAGCCCCCGGTGGTGTCGGTGCGGGCCTGATTCAACAGCATCATCTTGACCGGACAGGACTCTATGGTCGACAGTGCGTTCTGAACGTCGGACTGCTTTGTCTTGTCAGCATGGACGACGACCACAATCTGCCCCATGTGCGAGGCCAGCACCCTCGACTCCGTCGTCAGAAGCAGCGGCGGCGAGTCGAAAATGATGATGCGATCCGGGTACCGCTGCGCCATATCGTCCAGCAGCTGGCTCATGGCGTCGCTGGCCAGAAGCTCGGTAGCGCGAGGGTGAGGCGTGCCGCTGGGCAGTATGGTCAGTTTGTCCACATTCGTACGCAGCAGCACGCTGGACATGTCGGCGGTCTGCTCCAGCAGGTCCAGCAATCCCGGTCCCGGAGGCAGACCCAGTACCCGCAGCACAGAAGGGCGTGCCACGTCTGCGTCAACGAGCATCACTGTGTTGTCCAACTCGGCAGCAATACTCATGGCGAGATTGATCGACGTGAAACTCTTGCCCTCGCCGGCAAGGGCGCTGGTGACCATGATCAAGTTGGCATGATTGAGCTTGGACGCTCCCTTGCCCATTGCATTCTTGATCAGCGGGCGTTTGATGACCCGATACTGATCCGCCATGTGCGATCGAGGCGCATTGGGCGTAAGGATGCATGCGGCATCCAAAGCGGCCAAGTCCAGATCGACATGCCGCGAAGTGAACACCGGGTGCGCAGGCGCCGTAGCCGTCACGGGGACCGATGGCGATGGTTCGGCCGCGGTCGCCCCACCAGTTGCGGGCACATCAACGCCGGCCCGCCTGAGTTGTTCCAGGCGCTGCGCCGCTTGTTCAATCAAACTGCTCATAGTGTTCAACCCGCTTGCCTGGAGAGCAGAAACATCAGCGTCATGCCAATGGCGAAAAGCCCGACCAGACCGCCAACGCCGCCCAAAAATCGAATCATGTCCGAACGTTCGCGCCGCTTGGTTTCGTCACTCATCACCAGCGATACGACACCAAGCAATGGAAGCTCTGTCTTCTGCCGAAGCTCGCTCGCCGCATGGAACACCGGTCGCAACTGACTCGCTGCGAATGCAGCACCCAGGCCGGATGCCAAGGCCACGATCAGGGCAAGGGGCACAAGAAGGAGTCGATTCGGGGACACCGGCTGCGGTGACACTCTGGGTGGATCGATCAGTCGGAAATCGGCCACGCCTGAGGCCGCCTCGAGGTCGCCCGACATCGCAGCCGACTCTCTGCGCGCAACAAGATCCTCGTAGTTCTTCTTGTGAATTGCGTAGTCGCGATTCAGTTGCGCCCCTTCCGCCTCGAGTTGAGGGGCCGTCTTCATTTGATTCAGCGCCTGGGCATACCGTCCCGAGTACTCGTCCACTCGCGCCCTCAGGCCCGCCACCTGTACTTCCGTGGTGGCCAGCAGGCGGCTGATCTCCTGATAGGCCATATTCGTGTTGTTCGGTCCGGTGCCCGGGGGGGCCGACATGGCCTGCTTGCGCGCCTCCTGCATCTCCTTGCGTTTTTGCTCTTCCAGCTCCTTGATCAGCTTTCTAGTCGCAATGATGTCGGGGTGCTGTTCCGTGTAGCGCTGCAACAGCCCGTCCAAGTTGCGCCGCTGTGACTCCAGGCGTGAATCAATCTCGGGCGTCGCGATCGAAATGGCCGACTCCTGCAACAAGCCCTGTGTCGCAGCACTGGCATTGCGGGAGTGCTCGCCCTCGAGCTGGGCTTTTGCAGCATCGCGCGCATTCATGGCTTCACGCAATTCGAGCTTCGCGCGATCAAGCTGGGCACTCATCTCGGTCAGCCGAGATGCCGAGTCCTTGCCATCGCCCGTCATCATGCTGATGTTGCGCAGGCGGAACTCCTTCAGGCGGGTCTCGGCCTCCTCCAGCTTGGCTTCATAACCCTTGATCTGATCGCTCAGAAAAGTCGCAGCCGTTGCAGTGTCCTTGCGGCTGGCACCCAAGCTCGACTCGATGAAGATCGACACCAGCGACTGAATCACTCGCTTGGCGGCTTCTGGCTCGGAATCACGATATGCAAGGGTGTAGAGATTGTCTCGCCCGGTGCTCTGAATCGAGAGCGTCTTGGTCAAGGTTTCCACCAAGGCCTCTTGGTCGGACTTCGATTGGTTTTTCAAGTCCAGGTCAGCCATCCGGATCAGTTTCTCGATGTTGGGACGACTGATCAGCGTCCGACTCAGCATCGTCACCTGCTGCTCCACATTGGGCTGAATCGCCAGGCCGGACATCAGGGGCTTCAGTATCGACTGGGTATCTACATAGATTCGGGCACTAGCCTCGTACCGATCAGGTACACGGAACACAATCGCAACACCGATCGCCGCCATGACCCAAGCAATCACGAGTCCCGGCCAACGATACTTCCACATGCGCCGCGCAGTGGCGAGAATTTGACTGATCAGTAGTTCCATCTCAAGCAATCTCAGTGCTTACGGACCCGAAGCCAGCAAGTCTGTACTTGCGCTCGGGTGAAAACCGCGTCAACGGACACGGTCGAATTCAAAAGAAGCTTTGCGGAATGATCAATATGTCACCGGGACGCATTTCCACATTGGCTGAAACGTCGCCACGCTTGATCAGGTCCTTGATTCGAACAGAATACTGCTTATTCCCTTCAGCGCTGCGCAATATGCTGGCGTCATTTCCTGCCGCAAAATCCGTCAATCCCCCGACCGCAATCATCACGTCGAGCAGTGTCATCTTCTGCTTGTAAGGCAGGAATTGAGGCTTGGCGGCCTCGCCGACGACGCGAATCTGCTCGCTGTAAGGCCCGACAAATCCAGTCACAATTACCGTGACAACTGGGTCACGCACATACTTCCCCAATTGCTTCTCGATATCGCGGGCAACCTCGGCCGACGTCTTGCCCTGCGCCACCAACTCATCCACCAAGGGAGCTGATATCTTGCCATCAGGGCGAACCGGGACGGACAGAGACAATTCTGGATTGCGCCAGACGATAATATTGATGCCGTCACCCGGCCCAATTATGTAGTTGTAGTCCGCAGTCGCTGCTGAGGCCGGCGCGGCCGGATACTTGGACGAATTTCCGGCACAGGCCGCCAGCGTGGCAAGCAAGGCAGCCATCAGCACGCCGCGAGCCACCCGCTCCAAAGAAATAGAAAAATTGCTCAAAGCACGTCCCCTCAAAAACGAATGGTGGTCAACGAGACTGGATTGAATCCAGATTGACTGAGATTTAATGGCGCGGGCCTGCGCTACACGCACCAGGCGCTGACATTTTGTAACGGACTATCATGTCACAACTGTTTGACAGCATCGCACAGGCGGCCGCGGCGCCGCCGTGAACAATAGCGTACAAATTCACAGTAGCAGAAAATGTCAACAAATTTGGATGGCGCCATTGCCGCATGGAAAAACCTGCTGGGTCCAGGCCAGGTTCTGCTTGGTGAAGCGGTGGCCCAGGCATATGGGCACGACGCCAGCGGTGTGAGTCGGCAAGTTCCAGCGGCGCTGCGGATCGTCAATGCCAGCCTGCTTCCTCAAGTCATGCGCATTGCACAACATTGCCGCGTATCGGTATATCCCCTGAGTACGGGGCGGAACTGGGGCTACGGCAGCGCCATGCCGGCGCAAGACAACTGTGTGATCGTTGACCTGGGAGGACTGGACCGAATCCTTCATTTCGATGCCGAGCTTGGCGTCGTGACGGTTGAGCCAGGCGTCACGCAGGGCATGCTGGCCAGCTTCCTCGATGAGGGCGGGCATGACTTCCTGGTTCCGGTCACCGGGGCCGGTCCGAGCTGCAGCCTGCTCGGCAATGCGCTCGAACGCGGCTATGGCGTTACACCCATTGCCGATCACTTTGCCGCGGTGACCGACATTGAGGCCGTACTCGCCGACGGAAGCTTGTATCGAAGCGCCCTTCACGAAGCAGGCAACCCTGACTTGGCTCGGCTGTTCAAATGGGGCATCGGCCCTTACTTGAACGGTCTGTTCACCCAGAGTGGCTTCGGCATTGTTACCCAAATGACAATCCTGCTGGCGAGGCGCCCCAGTTGCGTAAAGGTATGCCTGTTCAGCTTGAAGGAAGACAGCCTCCTTGAGCCAGCCGTCGCTCGTATCCGGCGCCTTTTGAGCACCCTGCCCGGCACGCTTGGCGCCATCAACCTCATGAATCGCCACAGGGTCTTGGCTATGTCCATCCCCTACCCCGAGCAGCAACTGGGTTCTGACGGCCTGATTCCAGAAAAGGTGATCGAGTCCCTTGGGCGCCAGTATCAGATCTACCCATGGACGGGCTTTGCCACCCTTTACGGCAGCGACCGCATGATCAACGCAGCCAAACTGGAAGTTCGCGACGCACTTCGTGGCGTGGCCAGCCGCGTGCTGTTTCTTTCGCCTGGTCAGGCCAGAGGGCTGGCGAAGGCGACGCGTTGGCTGCCAGGGTCACGAGGAAGACGCCTGGCGACCACGGCAGCCACTCTGGCCAAATCCCTGGACCTGGTGGCGGGACGCCCCAACGAGACCGCGTTGCCGCTGGCCTATTGGCGCAACCCCACACCTTTTTCGGCCCAGCAACGCAACCCCTCCCGTGACGGGTGCGGGCTGATTTGGTACGCGCCACTCGTACCGATGCGTCCAGTTGGCGTACGCAGCTTTGTCGAAATGGTGAAAACGGTCGCACCACGGCACAAGATGGAACCGCTGATCACACTGACAACCCTAAGCGACAAGCTGTTCGACAGCACCGTGCCGCTGATATTCAACCGCCAGGACAAGGCGGCACTTCACGACGCCAAAGCCTGCTACCAAGACTTGCTTGAACAGGGCAGCGCGCTCGGAAGCTACCCCTATCGCCTCGGCGTCGACGCGATGCAGTCATATGCGGCACGTCATCCGCTGTCGGGTGCGCTCAGCAGCCGCCTGCGTCAGGCCGTCGATGAACATGACATCGTCTCGCCGGCTCGATACCGCTGAATCACATCTCTGGTGTCCTTGCGCTGTGTCGGCAAAATTTACACCGAACAGACTGATGCGAGCACCAAGCGCCAGGATCGAGTGAAAATTTTCAGTTGAATCAACGACTTAAGTGATTGACGGCCTACCTGGCACGGCTCCTGCTTATATGTCGGCGTGACCTACCCATTTCCCTCACGGAGAACGACGATGAAACAAAAGTTGCTTGCTATCGCGATCGCCGCAGCAGCATCGCTGATGGCGCCCCTCTCGGCAAACGCCGGTGTTGTCGGCATCGCCGACATGAACGTGACCGCGCTGGGTTTCACGACCCCGCCCGGCGGCCTGACTCTCTTGATCGAGAATGAAAGCCGCACCGGCACCGCCAGCGCGAACTACAACGGCGTCTCAGCCGTTTACTCCGGGGCAGGCGGTACCGGACCGGGCGCCAGCATCACTGGTTTCGGCGCCGCCGTGGTCGATGTCGGCTATCGCTGCGCAGGTCAATGCGCCACGGCAGCCGGCCTGTACAACGGCTCGTTGGGCGGCTTGGAAAATGCCACCAACCACATCGGCACACCTGGCGCTGCCAACTATGCGCTCGGCGACATGTTCATCTCGGGTTCCGCCCTGGGTGGCAGCATCTCCGGCCAGACCCGCGCCAATGCGGTTTCGACCGGCCCGACGAACTCTGGCGGCGCCAACGCAACCATCCTGAATTCGGGCGTTGTCAGCGGCTCCTTCACCGTAGGCACGACCTTCACCAGCTCGCTGACCATGGGCGTCGATGCCTACCTGCAGGCTTGGGTTGACCCATTCAGCCTTGGCGTTTCCCGCACGGCGTCGGCAGCCTATGGCTGGAATATCCTGATCACCGACGCTATTGGCAACGAAGTCCTGAAGTGGACCCCCGCCGAGTTGAACAAGGGCTTCGGGTCCTCCGACTCAGCCGGCAATGCGCTGAAGACCTACTCGTATGCTGGTGCCCTCAGCTCCGCTACAGCGACCTTCGTCAAGGGCGTGAAGTATGACTTCACGATCAACCAGTCGTCGAACGCCACCGTTCGTGACGTTCCCGAACCCGCTAGCATTGCCCTGATCGGCATCGCCTTGCTGGGCGCTGGTGCCGTGACCCGTCGCCGCATGAAGTAAATCTCGACTCGTCGAGAACAAAAAGGGGCCCTTGTGGCCCCTTTTCCATTGCCTGGTGGTCTTTATGCCAATGCAGGCTTCGCCGATCAACGGCCGCCGTGCCTAGAATCCCGACCATGCTCAAGGTCCTGATGGTCTGCATGGCCAATGTTTGCCGATCACCGATCGCCTGCGTCGTCGCACAGTCGCTTGCCCAGCAGCAACACCCGCTCAAACCGTGGCCGTTGCGACTGTGGTCACCCGGTGGTCCGCATTTTCGGTCCGCCGGAGTGATGGCCGGTCTGGCCGGAGAGCGGACCGATGCCAGAGCCCAACAGGTGCTGGTGCGGCGCGGCTATGCCCAAAGCAAGGCGCGCTCTCGACGCATCAAGCCGCAGGACTTCAGTCATTTCGACCTGATACTGGCAATGGACAAGAGCGTGCTGTCCGACTTGCAGCGCCTATGCCCCGCCGAGCACCAGGGCAAGCTGCGGTTGTTCCTGGATCTGGTGCCCGATCTGGCGGGCCAGGATGTGCCCGACCCCTATTACGGGAATATGCAGGGGTTTGAGCAGGTTCTCGAACTCTGCGAGCGAGGAGCCAAAGCCCTGCTCAACACGCTGCCACGCCGAGCCTCCGACGCTCAGGCCTGAGGTTTGTTGCCACCGGGCGGCGCCATGGCCTTGGCCTCGGTGAGCGTCTTGTCCGGTTTGACGGCCTTGCGAATCAGGTGATAGCCCAGCAAGTGCATGGGCATGCGCAGCCAGTGCGATCGCACATACAAGGCCATCCGGGCCGACCAGGTCCCGAATCGATCGCAGCTGCCGTGCATGGGTTGCAGTGCGCGGACATAGCAGGCATCCATCAGGGCCAGCACCGGACCCGAGGGCGCTCCAGCGGCCACGCTGGCCGCAAGCACCGAGGCCGGCACCGCAGCATCCAGCATCATCGACGTGTACCGCAGCGCGTAGAACAACGGCCGCTCCAGACCCAACGCGATCGAGCGCGGCACCAGGGCAGCCCAGAATCCGGGATCCCGGCCAAATTCACGCAGCAAGCCGTCGAGGTCGAACAGGTCGCGCAGACCATTGTCCAGCTCGCCTTCGTGGAACAAATGGGCTGCACTGTGCAGCAGCATGTCCACCGGCTGCAACACATCCACACCCGCTTGCTCCGGCAGCGACCGAACGCCTCCGAACAGCGCCGCCGTGTTCACTTTGATCCGTGCCGTACCAGGAAGTATCGTGTGATGCACATCGATGCTGGTGCCCCGTCGAACATGACGCATTGGCGGAATTTCGTGCATCCAGTGGCGGTAGTAGTGCTGGTCATAGGCATCCATGTCTTCACCGCGCCAGCCATGGATGGTGAGTCCGCTCTCGACCCTGGCGATCAATTCACGAGGCACCAGGATGTCCACATCGGCGAACATCCGACCGCGGGCTGCAGACAGGCCGGCCATGGCATAGGCAGCGCCCTTGAGCAGAATCAGGGGCGCTGGCACCTCGGTCAGGGCAACCCGTATGCACTCGACTTCCCAGCGCAGGGCCAGCTGCTGCCGCTCGGCGATGCGCAAGGCCGCTTGCAGATGCAAACGCGGGGCCGTGGGCACATCGGCAATTCGACCGCCATCCTGCAGCACATAGGCGAGTTTCGCCAGCAGATTGGCCCGTCGGGCCTGGCGCACCAGCAGATCCCACTCGGGCATCGTCAAACCGAAGGCTCGCTCCGGTGCCAAAAGTACCTGCACGGTCAGGCTCTGTCGCGTGCTCATGAAGCGGGCTCCGCTGCCAGACGCTCAAACACCCGCACAGCGTCATCGAGGTGCCCATAAGTGAATGTATGGCTCGCGCACTGATCGAGCAGGTCGGCCACCGCATTGAATCCACGCAAACCATGGACGTCGTAGTTGAAGGACTGCTCGGCCACCAGCATGAAGGTTTCTGCCTTGCCGTGGACGCTCAATACCGCCTCAGCGTTCGCCTCATACTTCGGCAGGATGATCCACGCAGCACGAACCGGCTCCTGGGCCCGCAACACGCTGGCCGAGGGCGGTCGCATCAACGCCACCGTGCCCTTTGTAGTGTCCGGTACTGGGACGGTGAACACCGCTTCGGGAGCAAATGCACGGATGACGTCGATCGAGGCATTCTTCAGATTGACGGGGCGGGCCATGCCGTGAATCAAACCGGTGGCAAGGTCGTAGAGGGCCAACTCATCCGAGAGCAGACGCCAGCCCCGATTCACCAGACCGGCACACAACGTGCTTTTGCCCGAACCCGGCGGCGCGGGCAAGACCGCGGCACGACCGCCCTTCTCGATCACCGCCGCATGAATCACCAGATACTGATGGGCATGGGCGGCCACGCACCAGTTCAGGCCCCACTCGATCATCGGAAAGGCCTGCGCCGCGGGCAAAGGCACGAAGGAGCGCCTGCCATCGAAGGCAAATCTGGCCAAGGGATAGAACCAGCGCCTCAGGCCGGCCTCGCGCGCCACCTCGACATGGAAGTCCGCAAACCCCTCGGGCTGACACACCGTGAAGTCGCCATACATCAGGGCAATTTCGTGCGCAACCTTGTGCACATCGGAACGGATCCTGGCCACGAACGGCGAGATCTGCAGCAGCAGATTCCCCTGTTTCAGCAATCCGCGCAGATCGGACTCGGAAAGATCAGAGACCTTCAATCAAGCGACTCACGCAGCAGGCCAAAGCCCTTCAGCCGAAGCAGATGCGCGTGCAGCTCACCGGCGGCCTCCGCTTCGCAGCCCGGCTCGACGACGTCAGCCAGCGCCAGCAAAATTTGCGGCTCACTCATCGGCCTCGCACTGAGCAATTCATGGAGTTCAACCGCCAGCGCATCAATCAGATGCGTATCGCCACTATGGGCCGAATAGAACACTGCAGAGTTTTCGCCATCCCACGTTCGAATGCCGGCACGGGCCTCGTCGCAGACGCGCCAAATACCGGCGGACGCAGAATCAAGCACCATGACAGACTCGGCAATGTGCCGGACTCAACGGGCCAGCCAGCTGTTGTACAGATAATTGACGATATCGGACTTGGACCAGGCCACGCCGGTATTATTTGGCGGCGCATACAGCGAGCCCAGACGTGCCATTTCCTGTATCTGGTCTTTGCCGCCCGTGACAACGCAAAGCGCGATATTCGAAGCGCCAGCGCCGTATAGAGCGTTCAATCGTGCCACGGTGATGCACTTGGCGAAATTGTCTGACCCGGTAATCACCGAGTATGCGGTCTTGGTCGTCGGGCTGCTCACGCCAGACAAGCCCAGCGGGAAGATATGTGAAATCATGCAGTTCGACCGACCGTAGGCACAGCTCTTGGAACTGCCATAACGCTTGGTGGTCAGCGAACGCCAGCACGGAGCGGTACTCGAATTGCTCTTCCAGTCGTTGACATACCAGCATTCAGCACCGCTGACGCCGGTATTGTCGAGGCGGGTCTTGGCACTCCCGGTCATCGCCGCCAGCTGCGCCGATCCCCAGGCAGACGTGGTGTGACAATCCCAGGCCATCACCGGTCGACTTGCCAGCGTCATTGCCACAGGCACGGCGGACGCACCCAGTTTGATGAAACGCCGGCGCCTTGCGACCTTCGCGTCCGCCTCGGACTGAGCACCCAAAGCGTCGGCCAACGGGTCTTGCTGCATATTTTTCTTGCTATCACTCACAGTGCTGCCTCTACATCATTTCATTGAGGAACTAGCGACAGAAACTTCGTTAGCCACAGGCCGCCATGAAGAGCGCTAAGCAGTACGTTGCTCCCGAACCGGCAGCCACGCCCAATAACCGTTCTTGAGCGCCTTTGAATGCATATTTCATGCCATCACCGCTGAACTGATCTCTAAGCCCTTGAATCGATTGGAAGTTTTGCACAGCGTCCAGGGCAAAGATAGCCCTTGATTGAGGGGCTAGTGTAAAGCCCTCCGACAGACCTTTGTCACTGGCGACGATCGGCAATTCGAGAGCATTCGCACGTGATCCGCCCCCAGGAAGCCCTAGCCTTTGGCCGTGGCTCAGGGGCTGCCAAGCAAGTCACGCACAAAGCTCACCGGAATGGCATAGCTGATTCCCGAGGGCTGACTCAGCGCCGTTTCCTTGCTGCCCTTGACCAGGACCATATTGATCACCCCGACCACCTCACCGGTCTCGACATTGAGCACCGGTCCACCACTGTTGCCGGGGTAGGCGGTGGCATCGAGCTGAAGGATATTGAAGCTACCTTCGCGCAGCCTACGCACCGCGCGCTCATTGAGTTGCTGTGAACGGCCACTGGGCAGGGCAATTGGTGTAATCGACGAAATCATGCCGCGATGGGTGACCGGCGAAAAACCCAGGGCGCCACCGATCGGGAAACCGACAAAGACGATATCCATCCCCTCACGGGGTGTTTGCGGGCCGCCGAGCCGCAGCGCCGGCAGCGGTGTACCCTCAAAACGCAGCAGGGCGAGGTCGCTGGACCGGTCCAGTTGCACCAGCGCGGCGGGACGCATTTCGGCACTATCCGGCCCCTTGCGTACCAGTACCGCCAGCTTCGGCTCGAGTGCCGTGCTCTGCGTCATGCGCTCGGGCAACACGTGGGCATTGGTGATCAACAGATTCCCGTCACCGACGACAAAGCCGCTCCCTCGAAAGCCGAAGCGAGGGCTGTCGAGTGGATTGAAAGTACCCACAGGGAGCACCGAGGGCTTGACCTGCACGATCAGTTCGGCCGCCCCGGCCAGCGCGGCGCCAGAGCCAAGCCCCAGGCCAAACCCGAGCACAAGGCGGCGCAACAGAGCCCATCGCCTCATCGCGGGTTCTGTCTGAGCAATCCCCGCGCCGGGCTGGCAAGAACGGCTGGGCCAGTGCCCTGGCTCATGCCGAGACCTTTTCGTAGCTTTCGCGCGGAATGTCGTCAAGTCCACCAAGATCGCTGTGAATCTGCCCCTGCTCCAAGGCACGGACGCAGCGCGTCCAGACCAGATCCGGTTCGTCGATATGAAAACCATAATAGCCGGTGAACTCTGCGCGCTTGTGCCGCACCACGACGGCCTTGACGAAGGAGCGCTCATTCTCGCCAAGGTTGATGGTCGCGCTGCCTGGCACAGCCTCAGGCAAATCCAAGCGGCACTCGGCTTGAAAACCCGACAATGACAACTCGATGACATTGAACTCGAAGCGCTGCACCTTTCCATCGATCAAGAAATCGACATGCCCCGGGCATTTGATCGAATAGCGTTGATGCTGACGCAATGGGTGGTGGGACTCCAGTTCGTCCGGAATGTCCGGCAGGACACGACTGTAGTCCGGCAGGTTGTAGATGGACTTCAGCAGCAGCTTCTTTCTATCGTCCAAAGCATCAAATCCGGAATGGACCTGATTGAAGAAATGGTCCAGCACATCCACGCTCATCACCGGGTCATTGGTGGTGAAATATTTTCGGATCGGTTTGCGAATATTCTTCAGCTTGGTCTCCACAAAATACTTGTGGAGATTCTTTCGATCACGGCGTCGACCATAAACCGATTGGAACAGGGCCGGGGCGGACTGCAAGTCCAGGGTTGCCCCTACGGCGGGGGCGCCATTCGCAAAATCGTAGCTATTGACCAGATTTTCCTGCAGGCGCTCGAAGAACAGCAGCGACTCATACAATTCGATCTTGTTCGGGTTGACGGCGATGACCAGGTGCCGGGTATCGAAAAACTCTGTGCAGTACTCATACATGAACTTCATCAACGGAAAGAGTATCGACCCTCCCGTTTTTCTGAAGCTGGGATGGACGGCAAGTGCCGATATTTCCGCGATATTGCCCTCCTTGGCCCGCACCTGCGACAGGTCAAAGATGGACTGCAACGGAAATCCGAACACGCCCTCGCGGATGATCGAAATGGTGCCGACCACTTCCCCATCGAATTTCGCACACAGCGTGGTGGTCGTGGGCAGCGCGTGATAGGCGGTCACCCGCATGCCCGAGGGGTCGGGCTTCATGAACCCACTGGACACATAGGCATCGTGGAGTATGCGAAAGCAAGCCTCCAGCTCGACCTTGCTGTCGGCGATCTTCAGTTCCAACCTGCTGTCTGGCGCAGGATCGCAATCGACCATCGCGCGGAACACCGCAAAACGAGCGCCGCGGGGCAGAAATCCAAACAGGCGACGCGTCGCCTGATGGAACTGTTTCCTGAAGGCAGACTTCAAGGACTTTCTCATGCGCCGATCTTTCGATGTTGTCTCGGCAGGGACCTCGCCACTCACCGAAGAAACAGCATACACCCAGTCTTGCCGTTACTGCCCCCAGCGGAGGCTGGCTTCAAAGTGCCTTCAATAACTGCGCCGCTTCCGCCTTCTCCTTGACCGCATCACCGAGCTTGCTCAAATACTCCAGCTCGCTTCTGGCCAAGGGCTTCTGTCCGCTCTGGATGTAGATCTTCGCCAGGCTCAATCGATAGCCGGGATGTTTCGGCTGCAACGCGATCGCCTTCTTTTGTGCCTCGATGGCCTTGGCCAGCTGGTTCTCGCTGGCGAGAATCAAGGCCAGCGTATCCAAAAATGCCGGCTGGTCAGGCTGCAATTTGTTGGCTTGCTCCGCGTAGGCCAGCGCACCGGGCTTCTTCTGCATGGCCAGCAGCCAGGCAATATTGTTCAGCGCCACCGCGTGATCGGGCTTCAAGCGCTTCACGCCCATGTAGTAGCTCTCCGCCGCCGGGTAGTCCCCGCGACCAAGCGCGTAGTCGCCCAGGTAGTAGAAGAACGACGCATCCTGAGGGTGATCCTTCATCCAGTCGGCGGCAAATTTGTCGGCCTCCTTGGTCTTTTTCGCGGCAAGCAGCACGGTGTGGTACTTGGCTGCCAGTTCGGAGGTTGCCCCCTTGTCCAGCGCGGCCCTGTAGGAGTTTGCGGCTTCAGCCCAGTTCTTCAGCGCAGCCTCGACATCTCCGGCGTACAGCTCGCCCACAGTCTCGCCAGAGCGCTGCTGCTGTATGGCGCGCACGGCGGCCTTGGCCTCTTTGGTGCGACCCGCGGCAAGATCCAGCTGAATCAGACTCCGTTGCGCCGGCAGATAGTCCGGCTTGATGGCGAGGGCCCGTTTCAGACTTTGGGCCGCACCCTCGGGGTCCTTGCTCGCCAGTTGGGCGCCAGCGAGTCGCATATAAGCGTCCGGCAATTGAGGTTGCATCGCGATGACCTTGTTGAAGGTGCTGATCGCCTGATTCAGGTCCCCGGAGGCTTGCTGAACCTGCCCCAGCACCTCCAGAATCGCCGGATCCTGCGGGATCGCACTGACAGCCTCCTGAGCCGCAGCCAAGGCAAGCTTGATCTCGTCGCTTCTGACCTTGTGCTCGATCAACAGCAGCCGCGGTGCCGGTTCCGTCGGGTTGAGCTTGATCGCATTGGCCAGCAGATCGGAGACCTCCTCTTTGCTCGCACCGGCCTTGGCACGCAGCTGAGTCACCGCCACCAGGGCCTGGACGTTCTTCGGGTCCAGTGTGAGCAGCTTGTCGAAGCGCTTCTTGGCTTCATCCGGCTTGTTGTCCTTGATCTCCATGGCGGCCAGACTCATGACGGCTGGCATATAGAGCGGGTCGATCTCGAGCGCCCGTTCGAAACTCTTGCGCGCCGCGAGCGGATCTTTCTGGGCGAGCAGGAGTCGCCCCTTCAGTTCGGGCGCGAGCGCTTTGTCCGGTTGCTTGGCGGCAAGGGCTTCCACGGCCTTCAGTGCAGCCGCAACCTCGCCTCTGCGCAAATGGGCGCTGATCAAAGCCATATCGGCCGTGGTCCCCTTGTCCGTCGACGCCAGTTGCTGGAGATCGCCAAGAGCAGCCTCGGCATTGCCCCTGGCGAGTTGGGACAAGGCCAGGGCCGTGCGGCTTCTGGTGTCATTGGGATTCAGCTTGCTGGCACGCGTGAAATACGCGTCGGCCTTCTTGCTATCGCCGCTCTGCAGATGGGCCTCGCCGGCCAGAGCCAGGGTTTCCGCGCTTGGGCTGGTCTGCTCCAACAGGGGCTGCAGGGTAGACAGCGCTTTCGCCGTCTGCCCAGCGCGAAGATAGGTCTGCACCAGCAGGCGTCGAGCCATGACCTCGCCCGGCGATCCTTGCAAGGCCTTGTTCAGATAGACCTCCGCCTGCAGCAGCGATCCCGCCTGCAGTTCAAGCAGGCCCGCCAGCTGCAGCACCTTGGGACTGTCCGGCGTCAGCTTGAGCAACTGCAATGTCAGCTCCTTCGCCTGCTTGAAGTCCTGGCTTTCGTAGGCCAGCACTGCCTCGAAATATCTAGCCTGAGGGTGGCCCGGCAAGACCTTCTTGAATTGCTCAAGCTGAGCCTTTGCCGCCGCCAAGTCCTTTTTCGAAATATGAATGCTCAAGATACCGGCATGGGCACCGGCGTTGCCCGAATTCGCACTCAGAGCCTTTTGATAGGCCTCGATGGCGGCCCCGGCGTTCTGCCTGCCATGCAGCAGGAAGTCGCCCTTCAGCTGCCATGCATCTGTCGCCTCCGGGTTCTTGGCAAGGATGGCGTCAACCAGCCTCATCGCACCGTCAAAATCATTCTTCGCCGCCAGCAACCTCACCTGCAGAAGCTTCGCCTCCAGGTAGTCAGGCGCAGCAGCCAGCGCCACGGCCAAGGCCTCATCGGCCTGTGCAAATTTTCCTCGGGACGCATGAGCCATGGCGATCGTGGTCTTCAGATCCGCAACGCTGACGGCGTCAGTGAGGACCTTGTCGCCAAACTCGCTCAACAGCGCGTCCTGCTGTCCTTGAATCAGCATCGTGCGGGCCAGCGGTGGCAGCACCTTGTCCTCGGGATACTTGAGGTCCAAAGCCTTGCGCAGTTCAACGCCGGCCGAGACAACATCGCCAAGGTCCAGCAAGGTCTTGCCAAGCAAGAATCTCACCTCAGGCGAATCGGGTGTCCTCTGCAGCGCATTTTTCAATTGGATGATGGCCGCCTTGTAGTCACGCTTCGCGATATAGCCATTTGCCGAGGCAAGCATGGCAGTTGTATCGTTGCGATCACAGGCCGACAAAATCGATGTGCCCAGCACAAGACAAATCACCAACCGGATTGTTGAATACTTCACAGCCGTCCTGTTTTCAGGGGAAATTGAGAAATCACTTGATCACCAGGCGATTCATCAGATCATATAGCGTCGGCCGACTGACGCCGAGGAGTTCAGAGGCCTTGGCAATATTGCCATTTGTGCGTGCCAGCGCGCTGACAATGGCCTCACGCTCGGCCTTTTCACGCACCGTGCGCAAATCAAAGAGGGATTTTTCCGGGTCGTCTGATTGCTTGGCCGGGCTGGTCAAACCAATATCGTCGCAGGTGACCCGATTGCCGTCGGCCATGATACTGGCACGCTTGATCGCGTTGAGCAATTCGCGCACATTGCCGGGCCAGCTGTAGTTGTCGATGGCCGTCAGGGCATCCTCGCTGAATTGCATCGCACCGCGGTGCTGCTCCTGGGCAAAACGCTTGAGAAATGCATGCGACAGCAGCACCGCATCGCCACGGCGCGAGCGCAGCGGTGGAATGTCGATCACGATCTCGGCCAGCCTGTAAAACAGATCCTCGCGGAAGTTGCCCTCCTTGATCTGTCCTTTCAAATCCTGGTGGGTCGCGCACACGACCCGCACATCGATCGGTATCTCCTGGCGGCCGCCAACTCGCTCTATCGTGCGCTCTTGCAGGAAGCGCAGCAGCTTCGATTGCAGCGACAGCGGCAAGTCGCCAATCTCGTCAAGCATCAGGGTTCCGCCGTTGGCGACCTCAATCTTGCCCAGGGTGGTCTTCGCCGCGCCTGTGAACGCGCCCTTCTCATAGCCGAACAACTCGCTTTCCAGCAGATTCTCCGGAATCGCGGCGCAGTTGATGGCGACAAACTTGCCGGAGCGCTTGGAGCTCTGATGCAAGCCCTGGGCCAGAACTTCCTTGCCGGTGCCGCTTTCCCCCAGCAGCATCACGGTGGCGTTGCTGGGAGCCACTTTCTCGATCGTGCGGCAGATGCGCAGCATGTCGGCATCGCGGGTAAGCAGGCCTGACAACGCGTCCGGCTGATGCAAGGCCTGCAGGCGCCGGTTCTCGCTTTGCAGTTCGAAAAGCCTGAACGCGCGGTCGATGGTCAGACTCAGCAGATCTGGATCGAACGGTTTGGCAAAGAAGTCATAGGCACCCAAGGCTATCGCGCGCAGCGCATTCGCCTGGTCGTTTTGCCCGGTCAGCACGATCACCTTCACATTCGGGTCGATGTCCAGGATGTGCTGCAACAGCTTGAAACCCTCCGACACCGAGTCCGGGTCGGGAGGCAGGCCCAGATCCATGGTCACCACGGCGGGACTGTGCCGGCGGAACTGGATCAATGCACTGGCCACATCGTTGGCGACCACCGACTCAAATCGATCCAGGGACCACTTGATCTGCTTTTGCAGGGCCAGATCGTCTTCAACAATCAGCAGCTGAGGTAGTTTTTCCATTGCTATTTACTTTGATCCCAGCATGTTCAGATCCGATTTCTGTGAGGTTTCGAAAAGAGGCAGCAGTATGGTCACAACTGTGCCGCGATTCACTTCACTGTCCACTGAAATGCTGCCACCCAGTTCACGCAGGTACTGGAAACTTTCGTACGCGCCTATGCCCATGCCGCTGGCCTTGGTCGTCTGGAATGGTTTGAACAGCCGCTCGCGGATGAACTCCTGCGACATGCCGTGCCCAGTGTCGCCGATCTCGATGCGCGCCTGGCCGCTGCGGCGTTCCAGCTTGAGCCAGACCCTATCGGTCGGTGCCGTTGCATCGAGGGCGTTCTGCACCACATGCCCCAACACCCTCTCCACGCGCTCATCATGACCGCGCGTCACGATCCGGTCCGACAACTGCAACTCCAGGTCCCTGCCCCGGCCCGAGGCCACCTTCTCGAGCCGGTGAGCTATCGGCAGCAAGTCCACGCCGCTGACGCCGCCTGGAGGGCGTTCACCCTCCCGCAGTTGCAACATCAGCTGCCGCATCTTCTCCAGGGAATTTTCTACCGTGGCGAGCATGTCCTGTTGAAATTCGGGGTTGTCATGCAGGCGCTTGGCGTTCTTCATCATCAGCGACAACTGCGTCACGATATTTTTCAGGTCATGCACGACAAAGGCCGACATCCTGTTGAACGCATCAAATTTGCGAACCTCGAGCAAAGCCTCGGTGGCGTGCATCTGCGCCAGATAGCTGGCAGCCTGGCGACTTGCAGTCTTGAGCAAGTCGCGCACCTCCCAGTTGACCTCAATCGAAGTCCTCGCCTTGGCCAACACCGCCAAGCCGATCAACTCGTCACCCACGATCAAGGGCACGACCAACCAGTACTGAGCATTGCTTAGCAGCCAATCTGGGACCGAGAGTTCGCCGTGGCGCTCCGGAAAGGCCCGGCATTCATCCAGATCAACAATCCATTCCCTGTTTTGAACGAACTGGATGAATGGTGATTGCGTCGATTCGCTGTCCCGCGTCGCCGGCAGATTCCAGCGCGCCGATTGGACAAGTTCCATGGCAGACGTCCCGCGAGTCCAGAGACTTCCGCCAGGGCTTTCAACAAAGTTGGCGAGACCGCGCACCACCAAGCCCCCCATTTCCTGGGGCGAGCTCTTCACCGACAGCATGGACGTGAAGCGCAGCCATTCTTCGCGGTAGTCGTAGCGATAGCTGAAGAAATGCTTGCCAACGAACACGCGCAGCTTGGCGCGCATCGCGCCGGAGAACATGATGATTGACAGCGTAACCAACGCGACAAACAGCAAGGCCAGCTGAAGTGCCCTACCCCAACCACCACCCGAGTATCGAACGTAGTACCCAACTCCCGAGACGAAGAGCAAATAGACCCCAGCCAAAAGCAAGGTCGCCGAATGAAAAGCGGCCTTGCGCGAGACCTGCAGCTTCGCTATCCAGTCCACATGGCGCTTTGAAGCGACATACAGCAGGGGCACAGACAAGGCATGAATACCGCCGCGAATGCTGACTGCATCCTCGTCATAGCGACCAAACAGTACAGCCTGAGAGTAGAAATAGAGATCGAATACAAACGCAAGGCCAAGCCCGAAACACACGGGTTTGGCATTCCAGCGAGAGTCATCCGGGACATTGCGGAAGAACTGTTCGACCAAGATCAGGCCGAATACGGGAAGAGTCAGGGCAGCGTAGAGACTGAGCTTGGTCAGAGTCCAGCTATCGGTCCATAGCAACTTCGAGCTGATCAGAAGCGCGGCAGTGCTGACGCACATCAGCGCCGCCGCAGACGAGAGCAGCCGTATTCCCGCAGTCTGGCGCGCAAGGCCCTGGGGGCTTAACAGGCTCAGCACGAAGGTGAACCAACAGGCGTAGCGCAGCAGGTCTGCGGCCGCGTTACCCTGTGGCAACCATGCGGCCTGCCAGTACTGCATTGCAAAGCCGGTCCAGCCCCAGAGGGCGCCCGCACCGATGCCACAGGCAAAGGCCAGGGCTGCAGGGCTGCTTGTGATCCAGGAACTGCGCGCCTGGAGAAGGCGAATCGCAAATGCGGTATGTACCAGCGCTGCGATCAAATAACCCAACGCGGCCAGATCGGTGGCGCTAGTTTCCATACCGCAGACAAAGCTGGCTCATGCGTGTCCTCAAGGCCGGGCCGCAAACACGCGGCACTCGAAACCTTCAGTGTGCCCCTTTACCAGTCAGCACCACGGCCACGGTTTCAAACATAATGAGCAGATCAAGAAAAAGCGTGTGATTCTTGACGTAGTAGAGGTCGTACTGCAGCTTCTCGATCGAGTCTTCCACCGTCGAGCCGTACTGGTACCGTACCTGAGCCCAACCGGTCACGCCGGGCTTAACGCTGTGGCGGACGGCGTAGTAGGGAATCTCTTTCGTCAGCTCGTCCACGAAGAAGGGCCGTTCGGGGCGGGGCCCCACCAAGCTCATCTCACCCTTGAGCACATTGAACAACTGGGGCAGTTCGTCAATTCGCACCTTGCGGATGCAATTTCCGACGCGCGTGATGCGATCGTCATTGGCGGCCGCCCAGCGAGGTTTGCCGTCCTTCTCCGCGTCCGTGCGCATGCTCCGGAACTTGATAACGTTGAACGTCTTGTTGTTGGCGCCCACGCGCTCCTGGCGATACAGCACCGGACCCCGACTTTCCAGCCGTATGGCCACAGCCGTTACCAGCATGATCGGAGCGGCCAGCACAATCATCAACAGCGAGCAACCAACATCAAACATTCGCTTGCCAATGGTACGGGCCACGCCTTGGTTGAAGCCATCGCCGAAGATCAGCCAGCCCGCATTCACATGACTGACCTTGATCTGACCAAGCGTCTTCTCGAAGTATGTCGCGATATCGACAACGCGAATCCCGTTGATCTTGCAGTCAAGCAGTTGCCGCAACGGCATACTGCCGCCGCGGCGCTCTGACAAGGCGACCACGATCTCATCCACGTTGAGCTTCTTGGCGGTATCGATCAAGCTCGACTGCGCATCCAGGACCAAGCCACGCGGCACCTCGGCATGCTCCTCATTGGGTCCGGGGTAGTAGCCCACAATTTGCGCGTGAGGATCAGCGTTCTTGAGCGTCTGACCTACCAAGCTGGCGATGGATCCCGAGCCGAAGATCAGAATCTGCGAACCAGTGCGTGACTTGGAGGACGCGTGAGCAGCATAGACGCGATGCACCATCACGGCAGCAACAAGCGTCATAGCGGCCATTTTGATCGCGTCCTGACCGTTCACGGTGTTGGGCAGGAAGCTGAAAATTCCATAGGCCAAGGGCAAGGCAAGCAGCAAGGCCACCACGGCGCGGGCCACCGACTGGTTCAGCGAGCGGTTGTGCGAGGGCTGATAGAAGCCTGAGGCCGAATTGATCACGAACATGCATGCCGCGAGCGACAGGCCATGCGTGGTGGCCAGAGGCACAGCAAGTGCTGCACCATCGACCGTCAACAACACGATGCCAACGACAGCAAAGACAATCAAACCAAGGTCAAAAAAGATCTGGAGCAGCGTGCGCCTGTGCAAGTAATGATTGAAAACCCGGATCATTTTGTATTCCCCTCGGTCTGCTGCCGAACGATTCTTGTCTGCTGAATATGGGCGGGATGCTTTGCTGACATTGACATCTCGACTAGATACTTCCAACCTTGCAACTAGGCTTGCCAACAGCCGCCAACTGACTGTCCGACTGTCCGTTCGACCGCACCATCCATGAGCCCCTCGGCAAGAGGCAGGACCCACTTGAAATCCTGGTAAACCCTAGAGTCGCCAGCAGAACTCTGGCTCCGAAGCCTTTGTTCTCGCCATCCACTGTCGACTGCTGGAACTTTTTGCTTGCCCAATGATGCAGAGGAAACGCCCCCTTGAAAGCCCCCGCTTTGAGGGGGGTGAGAAGGCTGTTCATGCGGTATTTCACGCCTGTGTGCTGCGTTAGCGCCGAGGGTCGCAAACAGCAGGGAGCGGCCATCCGAACAAGCATAAAATTGCGCACGATCAATCGGTGCAAGACCAGCAGTTGCTCTTTGCTCATTCCTTGATGCAATGAGGGTGTGCCGCCAGGCAAAGGCAGTATTAGCGCAGGCCAGGCGATCGGGATAGGGGTCAGCCATTGTCGGCCGAGCCCCTCCCACACCACCCGGCAT